>NZ_PKUU01000001.1 GCF_002899675.1 Clostridium sp. chh4-2
GGCTCCGGCTGTTTCCATGGTCTTTCCAGTTCCAGTTTCGGGCATAAGCACTTCTAAACGTGCAGAATTGCTAATACCCTGCAAAGTCACAGGAAAGACCATGGAAACAGCCGGAGCCGGCACAGGCGTCGGAAGGCCGAACCGTTATGCTTTACGAGTTGATATCCCCCGTTGCTTTAATAGGAAATAATGATATAATGCTAAGATAACAGCAACATTAAGGAGTATTCTATATGAAAGAGATATTAGAGTTCATGATTTCTGACTGCATGCATCCATTGTTTTATCTTCCAAAAGCGGTTATCATTGCAGTTTTTGCAGCAGTGATGATCAGAATCGGTAAATCAATTTGGCATAAAAACCGTTTTTTTCAATGGCTGTTTGACAGGAGATGGGTATGCTTTTTCCTTTGCATCTATATTTATGTATTGTTAAACGAAGCCTTTTTTTCACGTCCGCCCGGCTCGAGAAATACCGTCAGCCTGACACTCTTTCAGACATGGGGAAAAACAGCACAATCTCATGCCTATGTGCTGGAAAATGTATTGATGTTTATTCCGTTTGGAATTCTTATACCAATGCTGGCTGGATGGAAGAGGGCAAAACAAGGATGGCTCTGTATACTATCCGCATTTTGCGCCAGCACGATGCTGGAATTTGCTCAATGGATAACCATGAGGGGCCATTGCCAATTAGATGATGTGGTGACTAATACAATTGGAGCCGGAATCGGCTGGATTCTTTTTTCTTTAATCAAACTATGAAATCCCCAGTTTAGAAATATACTCCTGGATTAATTCAACCGAACCGTCCATTCCAAGCCGTCCGCGGTCGATGCAGAGATGGTAATTGCCAACGTCCCTCCAATGAGTCCCCGTATAATAATAGAAGAAATTTTCCCTTCGTTTATCTTCTTTAGCGATCATCTTTTTCGCCTGTTCCGGGCGGACTTTATTGTCATGAGCGATTTTTTCAATTCTCTTATCCATCTCGGCATGGATAAAAATGCTTACAAGTTCTGGATCATCTTTTAAAATGTGATTGGCACATCTTCCGATTATGATGCAGGGTTCCCGGTGTGCAATCTCATGGATGTGGTGAAAGGGGATTCGCCCAATGCCGGCGGCGCAGTTGTTCTGAGCGATGGCATAGAGCAGGCTGTTGACCGGCTCCTCTTCATAAAAGAGCTGAACCTCTTCATAAATCCCGGCAAGTTTGGCTTCTTCCTTCAGGCGTTCTTTATCATAGAGTTTGATTCCAAGCTTGTTTGAAAGCATAACACCGATATCATGCCCTCCGCTTCCATATTCCCTTCCGATGGTAATAATCATAAAAATGCCTCCTTTTATATGAAATTGGCAAACACAGATGCCATCACTACAGTACATAATCCGGCCATGGCGATAGCAAGGCTGCTCATAGCTCCTTCGATTTCCCCCATCTCCATGGCCTTAGTGGTTCCGATGGCATGGGAGGCCGAACCGATCGCAATGCCTTTTGCCACCGGCTCAGTAATGTGAAAAAGTTTACAAGTGAGTTCCGCAGTCATATTGCCCAGTATTCCGGTAATGATGATAACCGCAACTGTGATGGTAACAAAACCTCCCATTTCTTCAGAAATCCCCATGCCGATGGCAGTGGTAATGGATTTGGGAAGAAGCGTCACATATTGCCGGTGGTTAAAGCCGAACAGGAGAGCGAGGAAAAATACTCCGCCCATGCTGGTAAGAACACCGGTTATGATACCGGTTATAATGGCTGTTATATGTTCTTTTAACAGGTTTAGCTGCTGATAAAGCGGAACTGCCAGACAGACGGTCGCCGGGGTGAGCAGGTAGCTTAAATACCGGGCGCTGTTGTTATATGTATCATAGTCAATTTTAAATAGTTTTAATACTGCCATAACAAAGATCACAGAGATGAGGAGCGGGTTGAAAACAGCCAGCTTAAAAGAAGCTTTTATCTTCATTCCCAGATAATATCCGAGGATACTGACTGCCATGCCAAAGAACATGAAATCTTTAACGGCTTCATTCATGGGTTTCACCAGCCTTTCTCCTCTTATCATAATGCTGGACAAATTGGGTGGCCCGGCCTGAAACCGCCATCACAAGAATGGTGGTAACTGAGGTGATGACAGCCACCGGGATCACGATAGGAGATAATTGTTCCCAGGATGTAAGAAGGCCGGCCGCGGCAGGAATAAACATGAGCGGCATAATATCAATTAAAAAGAAGCTGGCATCCCTTACTTCCGAAAGTTGTATGATACCGGTTTTCAAGCCGGCCAGCATGAGAATCAGGCCGTATATGCTGGCCGGAACGGGAAGCGGAACCAGAAATTTAATCACTTCTCCCAACAAGGAGATGAAAATGATGATACCAAATTGTCCTAAATATTTCATAAGTCAGATTCTCCTATAAAGATATAAATTGGTTGAACCAATTTGAACATTATGGTACGCTCATTTTTCTTAAATGTCAAATACTTTTTTCCAACAGCTTATCAATCAGGTCATAATGGGTGTGAATTGCGCCAATTCCCTTAAATGTGTTCTTATCCTTCAGGCTTTCAAACATCGTGCGGTGGGATTCGAGAAGAACGGTCCGTTCTTCTTCAGAGGCTGTCAGTAAAACAAAATTAATAAAATCCCTGCAGATATCGGATAAAGCCTGCATGATCTGAGCGATCAGCATATTGCCGGAGGCCTGGATAAAGATATCATGGAATTCTTTATCGGTTTTTGTTTGTTCCGACAAAGAGTAAAGATCCATCCGTTTCACCAAACTGTCCAGAGCATTGATCTGTTCGCCTGTAATCTTTGATACGGAAAGGGTAAATGCCTGAACTTCCAAAGCGCGGCGCAGCTGGCTTAACTGAATATAATCCGCCTGTTTGGTGAGCAGCAGCATGGAAAGAGATTCCGTAAAGCTTTTTCCAATATTTGCACAGAGATAATTTCCGGAACCCTGACGGCTTTCTATCATCCCCATATTTTCCATGATCTTTAACGCCTCACGAATGGAATTGCGGCTGGCAGACAACGCTTCTGCAAGGACGCGTTCCGTGGGAATTCTGTCACCGGATGAAAGTTTATTTTCTATTAAGAGCTGTTTTATATAGGTTAAGACACGGATATAGATCCGCTGGCCCGATGGGTCTTTGTCCGGTTCCTCCTGATTCATAAATACCTCCTTTTTATGCAGTTTCTCACATTATTTTGATCTATTCATAATATATCATATTATCCGCTTTTTGCAAATTTTTGGCCGGATCATCCGCGCTTATACGCTCATATATGATATGGAATATAAGAGACAAGAGAAATACATATGTCAAAATGACAGAAAAAAGGAAAAAATATTTCATGATAAGTAAGCCATTTTACAAGCGAGTTCACAAATGAAACACAAATAGCAAAAATAATATACAAATGAAACACAAAATTACAACATAAATTTATATAAAAACACGTAATTCAGGAAAATCTTAACAACTTTTTTATACAAAATGACGTATAACCCTAAGTATTGACAAGTAAATCCAACAGAAGTAATATATGTTCAATCCAAATGCCACAGAAATGGCTGATGGAAATCGAATAATAGAAGGGAAGTGAGCAATACGGAGAATTTGGCGGAAGAGTTAATGACAGAATTAAATTGCGACACAGCCTTTACTATTCCTTTGTTTGGCGGAATCGCTGTATCGGAATCTGTGGTCGTCACATGGATCATCATGTTGGGACTGACAGCTGCATCTGTTTTACTCGTCAGAAATCTTCAGGAAAAGCCGGTCAGCCGGCGGCAGATTATACTGGAAACAGCAGTGGGAGGATGTTATCATTTCTTCGAAGATCTGGTTGGTAAAGAAGGTAAACGTTACATACCATATTTGATAACCATAGCACTTTACATCGGAATTGCCAATCTTATCGGACTTCTGGGTTTCAAACCCCCTACGAAAGATCTCAATGTGACGGTGGCACTTGCAGTCATGAGCATTGTGCTGATCGAATATGCCGGGTTTCATCAAAAAGGCCTGAAAAAATGGATCAAAAGTTTTGCAGAACCAATCCCCCTTATCACCCCCATCAACATACTTGAATTATTTATTCGTCCTTTGTCCCTGTGCATGCGGCTTTTTGGCAATGTATTGGGTGCATTTGTTGTGATGGAATTGATTAAGATGATTTTGCCGGTGGCTGTGCCCGTGGCATTCAGCTGTTACTTTGACATTTTTGACGGACTGATTCAGGCATATGTATTAGTATTTTTGACATCCCTCTTTATCAAAGAGGCAATTGAGTAAGAAAAAATAAGTGAGAAAAAGGAGAACATTATTATGGCATCATTAATCGCAATCGGAGCAGGAGTAGCAGTATTAACAGGTATAGGAGCAGGAATCGGTATCGGCATCGCAACTTCTAAAGCAGTGGACGCAATCGCAAGACAGCCGGAAGCGGAAGGCAAGATCAGCAAAGCCCTTCTTCTTGGATGCGCGCTGGCAGAGGCAACCGCAATTTACGGTTTCGTCATCGCCCTTTTAATCATCCTTTTCCTGAAATAATCAGGCAGAAATGAGGAAATGTGAAATTGGACAGAAATAGAAACAGAAAAGGCGGGTGGGGAACATGCTACGATTAGATTGGAATCTGGTTCTGACAATCATCAATCTGATTATTTTATATCTGCTGATGAAGAAATTCCTGATCGGTCCGGTAACGGCCATCATGGAGAAAAGGCAGGCCGATATTGAACAGCAGTTTGCCAGTGCAAATAAGGCGCAGTCAGAGGCGATGAGGGCCAGGAATCAGTATGAAGACAAATTAAAATCATCTCAGGAAGAGAGTGTGAAGATGATAGAACAGGCCAAATTGGACGCACAGGCGGAATACGACAGAATTTTGCTAAAAGCCCAGGAAGCGGCTCAAAAAGAATTCGAAAAATCCCGTAAAAACCTTTTAGCGGAACAGGACAGGATGAAACGGGAGGCGCAGTCAGATCTGGCTTCTCTTGTTATGGCGGCAACAGCTAAGATTATTGGAGAACAGAATGAAGCGAATATCGACCGGTCACTCTATAATCAATTCTTGACAAAAGCAGGTGATTCCCATGACGCAACTCTCAATTAATTATGCAAAGGTATTGTATGAACTTCCAGTGCCGAAAGAGGATGTTCTTCAGTCGGAAACCATATTAAAACAGGTTCCCGAGCTGCTTGGTGTCTTTACCAGCCCGGTAATCCCGGAAAAGAAAAAGTTCGTATTGATTGACCGGATCTTTCCGGAATCAATCAAACGTTTCTTAAAGGTGATGTGCAGAAATCAGGCGATGGACGGCATTTTGGACACTTTCGCAGAGTATAAAAAATATTACTGTGAAGAGCATGGAATTTTGCCGGCTGTGATGACTTATACGCGCCGCCCGGACGAGGCGCAATTGGAAGCAGTCAAACAGTTCCTCTGCAGAAAATATAAAAAGAACCAGGTTGATTTAACGCTTTTACAGGATCCGGGACTGATCGGCGGATTCGTGATACGGG
This sequence comes from Clostridium sp. chh4-2, assembly GCF_002899675.1. GTDB lineage: Bacteria > Bacillota > Clostridia > Lachnospirales > Lachnospiraceae > CHH4-2. The sequence goes on from NZ_PKUU01000001.1 coordinate 5,546, forward strand.
CGGGAGACCGGGAAATCGATTGGAGTTTAAGGGGACGCCTTAAACGGTTAGAGAAAAAATTGATGTGGAGGTGAACCGAGTGAGCTCAATTAGTTCAGAAGAAATTATATCAATCTTAAAAAGTGAAATAGAAAACTTCGATGTGAATACCAAAGATGAAGAGGTGGGCACTGTGATCTGGGTTGGCGATGGAATCGCCACAGTTTATGGAATCGACCACGCCATGTATGGCGAAATCGTCATTTTTGACACCGGAGTGAAAGGAATGGTTCAGGATATCAGGCGAAATGAAATCGGCTGTATTCTGTTCGGCCGGGATACCGGTTTGAAAGAGGGCAGCAAGGTGACCCGTACCAGAAAAAAAGCCGGAATTCCTGTTGGAGAAGGTTTTGTGGGACGAATCATCGATGCGCTTGGCGCGCCCATCGACGGCAAAGGTGAGATTAAAGAAGAAGACTACCGGCCGGTTGAAGAAGAAGCGCCCGGCATCATTGAAAGAAAATCCGTTTCAGTCCCAATGGAGACCGGAATCCTGGCAATTGACTCCATGTTCCCCATCGGACGGGGACAACGAGAGCTGATAATCGGCGACAGGCAGACAGGTAAAACGTCGATTGCTCTTGATACAATTATCAATCAAAAAGGAAAAGATGTGATCTGCATCTATGTAGCCATCGGACAGAAAGCATCCACGGTTGCGAAGATCGTCTCCACCCTGACAAAATATGATGCCATGGATTATTCCATCATCCTGTCGGCTACGGCCAGCGATTCTGCGCCGTTACAGTATATTGCCCCATATTCAGGAACTGCAATGGCGGAGTATTTTATGCATAAAGGAAAGGATGTTTTAATTATCTATGATGATCTTTCAAAACATGCGGTTGCCTATCGTGCGATTTCCCTGCTTCTGGAACGGTCACCAGGGCGTGAAGCCTATCCCGGTGATGTATTTTACCTGCATTCCAGACTGCTGGAACGGTCAAGCCGTTTAAATGATGACCTGGGCGGGGGTTCGATTACCGCGCTTCCGATCATTGAAACCCAGGCGGGAGACGTATCCGCATATATTCCAACAAACGTAATTTCCATTACAGACGGACAGATCTTTTTGGAAAGCGGCTTGTTCTTCTCCGGAATCCGGCCGGCCGTCAACGTTGGCCTTTCCGTTTCCCGAGTCGGAGGAGCCGCCCAGACAAAAGCCATGAAAAAGGCGTCCGGAAGCGTCAGAATCGATTTGGCCCAATTCCGTGAAATGGAAGTATTTACCCAGTTCAGCTCTGATCTGGACGATACCACAAAAGAGCAGCTGCAGTATGGAAAAGGCCTGATGGAACTGTTAAAACAGCCGTTATGCCATCCCCTCAGCCTTCATGCCCAGGTGATTTCTCTCTGTGCGGCAACCAATAAAGTGCTTCTGCCTTTAAAGATCGAAAAGATCAAGGAATTCCAGATGGGAATGCTTTCTTACTTCGATGCCAAATATCCGGAAGTGGGAAAAGAGATTGAAGAAAAGAAAGCGCTGTCCGATGAATTGATCGAACGCATTGTAAAAATTGCGGTGGAATACAGGGACAGTTTACAAATCTAAATCAGGAGGTGCTTTATGGCGAATACGCGGGAAATACAGACAAGAATGAAAAGCATACAGGATACCATGAAAATTACCAACGCCATGTACATGATATCCTCCTCTAAGATGAAAAAAGCCAGAAAAAATCTTTCGGATGCGGAACCTTATTTTTACACGCTTCAGATGGCCATTGAGCGGATTCTCCGCCATCTTCCTGATGTGATGAACCAATATTTTGAACCGGATGAGGCAGATTGTAAAAAAGAGGAAAAAAGGATCGGTTATCTGGTTGTTACGGCAGATAAAGGCCTTGCCGGCGCTTATAATCATAATGTGATTAAACTGGCGCAGGAAGCTCTTGACCGTCCGGGAAACCATATGCTGTTTATACTGGGCGACATCGGCCGCCAGTATTTTGTAAAAAGAGGCGTTGAAATTGAGCAGGATTTTCAGTATACGGTTCAAAATCCGACCATGAGCCGCGCCAGAAACATTGCAGAAAGCCTTTTAGAGTACTATAACAGTCATAAACTGGATGAGATACATATCGTCTATACAAAGATGGTAAATGCCATGCAGACAGAGGCGGAAACCCTTCAGCTACTGCCGCTTAAAAAGGCAAACTTCGGAAAGCAGTTTGTGGATGTACATATGGAAGAAATCGCTTTATGGCCGTCTGCGGATGCGGTTCTGCAAAACATAGTGCCCAATTATATTGCCGGTTTTATATATGGAGCTTTGGTCGAGTCCTACTGCAGTGAGCAAAATTCCCGTATGATGGCAATGGAAGCCGCAACAACGAGTGCCAAGGATATGCTGAAAGACTTGTCTGTCGCATATAACAGGGCCAGGCAGGCAGCTATTACTCAGGAACTCACGGAAGTAATCAGCGGAGCCAAGGCCCAAAAAAAGAAAAAGAAACATTAGAGCGGGAGGAATTTCCATGAAAAAAGGAAAGATAGTTCAGGTTCTCGGACCTGTAGTGGATGTGGAATTTGAAGATGATGATCTTCCGTTTATCAAAGATGCCCTGGAAGTGGATAATAACGGCAAAAAATGTGTGATGGAAGTCGCACAGCATGTAGGCAATCATACGGTTCGCTGCATTATGCTGGCATCCAGCGACGGGCTTTGTAAAGATATGGAAGTTACGGCAACCGGATCGGGCATTAAAGTTCCGGTTGGCAATAAAACCCTGGGACGTCTGTTCAATGTATTGGGAGAGACCATTGACGGCGGCGAAGGGCTGGATCAGGAGGAACGCTGGGTAATTCACAGAGAACCCCCGACATTTGAAGAGCAGAGCCCGGTTGTAGAAATCCTGGAAACGGGAATTAAGGTAATCGATCTGCTGGCCCCTTATGCAAAAGGCGGTAAGATCGGACTATTTGGAGGCGCCGGAGTTGGAAAAACCGTACTGATTCAGGAACTGATCCGGAATATTGCCACAGAGCATGGCGGCTATTCCATTTTTACCGGTGTTGGAGAGCGTTCCAGAGAGGGAAACGATCTTTGGTCTGAGATGAAGGAATCCGGCGTTTTGGAAAAAACCGCCCTGGTATTCGGCCAGATGAACGAACCGCCGGGCGCGCGTATGCGTGTTGCGGAAACAGGGCTTACTATGGCAGAGTATTTCAGGGATCAGGAGCATCAGAACGTGCTGTTGTTTATCGATAACATTTTCCGTTTCGTTCAGGCCGGTTCAGAAGTTTCCGCGCTGCTTGGGCGTATGCCTTCAGCCGTAGGCTATCAGCCGACTCTGGCTACCGAGGTAGGCGAACTGCAGGAGAGAATCACATCCACGAAAAACGGTTCCGTAACCTCTGTTCAGGCAGTTTATGTTCCTGCCGACGATTTAACCGATCCGGCCCCGGCTACCACATTTGCCCATCTGGATGCGACGACCGTGCTTTCCAGAAAAATTGTGGAGCAGGGAATTTATCCGGCCGTTGATCCATTGGAATCCAACTCCAGAATCCTGGAAGAGGACACCGTTGGAAAAGAACATTATGAAACGGCCAGACGGGTACAGGAAATGCTTCAAAAATACAAAGAATTACAGGATATCATCGCAATTCTCGGTATGGAAGAGCTGTCGGAAGAAGATAAAACGGTGGTATACCGTGCCAGAAAGATTCAGAAGTTCCTGTCACAGCCATTTCATGTTGCCGAAAACTTTACCGGAATTCCGGGAAAATATGTGCCGTTAAAAGAGACCATCAAAGGATTTAAGGCAATCGTGGACGGAGATATGGACCAGTATCCGGAAGCCGCATTTTTCAATGTGGGAACCATTGACGATGTGATTGAAAAAGCCAAAAGCTGTTAAAAGCAGAAGGATGTGAGGAAATCATGAATACATTTTATCTGAAGGTGCTGGCCAGCAACCGCTCCTTTTTCGAAGGCAGATGCAAAATGATCGTGCTGCCCGTTTTTGACGGCGAGAAAGCGGTTCAGGCCCATCATGAAAATATGGTAATTGCCGTCAGTGTAGGCGAAATAAGGATCACCACGGAAGACGGTTCCGTAGTAAAGGGATTAGTCGGAAACGGCTTTGCCCAGATCATCAATAACCGTGTCACCCTTTTGGTCGACACGGCCGAAAGCCCGGAAGAAATTGATATCCGCCGCGCCCAGGAAGCACTAGAAAGGGCCAAGGAACAACTGCGTCAAAAACAGAGCATACAGGAACATTCCCATTCAGAGGCGTCCTTGGCAAGAGCAATCGCCAGGCTGAGAATGAAGGATCAACATATATAAAGTATTAAAATTGTTATTTAACAGGGGTGACGGAAGGGTACGCCCGGAATGGGGAGGCGGAACCGGAAGCCAAAGGTCGGAGGGGCCGTCCGGGCCGGGGAAGGAAGATGCAGCCAGATCGGATTCGGGATTCGCCCCTAAGAACTACTAAGACCCGGAAGAACAGAACGAGGCAGGCCAGCGCCATTCGCAGTGAACTCTTTATGACTTCGCTGCTCAGCGGCGCTTTAAAAGCTGAGACGGAAATCAGTTTTTACCTGCCTCGTTCTGCCCTTACGGGACTAAGTAGTTCTAAAGGGGTTCCATACGATCCCAACTGGCTGCATCTTCCTTCCCCGGCCCGGACGGCCCCTCCGACCTTTGGCTTCCGGCTCCGCCTCCCCATTCCGGGCTGGTTTTCGCTAGCCTGGTTAAAAGCAATGTTATGCGTTAGTATTTACGTAAAGCCAAATTTATATAGATCATAAAGGAATTTTCAGAAATGCTTTCATGTTTTACTTTAAATGTCAAGGCATTTAGCGTAAAGACCTCACCCTTTACATTAAATCCTCAAGGCATTTCTGAAAATCCCTTCACGGTTGATGTAAAAAACTACTCTATCCACCAAATCTTTTTTTCCTTAGCTAGCCAAGCAACAGCCGGAAAGAAGGGGGAACCTGGGCGGGCGGCGGATATGATAAGAGATAGGGGATCGTTTGCAGACCCTTAGAGGTACTTGGTCGGCAGAAACGGAAAAAGGCAGACGAATACTGAATTCCGAATCAGTATTTGAGGCGCCCTTGAACGACGAAGTCATAAAGAGTTCATCGTGAATGGCGCCGCGCTGCCTTTTTCTGTTTCTGGCGGCCTTAGTACCTCTTAGGGTCGAAACTCGAATCCCCTATCTCTTATCATATCCGCCGCCCGCCCAGGTTCCCCCTTCTTTCCGGCGTTTCTTTCTCAGTTAAATAAAGATTTGCGGCAGCCCTTGGGTATGGTATAATGGAAAGAGAATGATGTTTTAGGAGGCCGGGGATGATAAGAGCAGGGGAAGCAGCAGGGGTAATACATAATTTTTTTAATGCTTATATGGTAGAACGGAATTGGCAAAAGACCGCCTCATATTTAACAGAGGAAGTTCAATGGGTTGGAACAGGGGCCAATGAAACAGCTGATAATATCGGTAAAGTCATTTCTTTGCTTCAGGAAGAGATAAGGCTTGATCCGGATCCATATGAGATCCGGCTGATTATAAATAAAGAACAGCTTCTTTCGGAAACTTGCGCGGCAGTCTTTGGAAGCCTTGAAGTTACCAGGCTTTTGGATGAGGATGCCGTGTCTTTGGAAGTGCGGGTGACCGCTTCCTGCATGGAAGTAAACGGAGAATGCAAAATCGCAGCCATCCATGCTTCTACGGGCATGATCCAGCAGGAGGAAGGCGAATATTTTCCGGTCCGGTTTGCCCATGAGGCCAGGGCGGAGTTTGAAAAAAGGGTAAGCGCACGGTCCTTTGATCTGTTGAATAAAAGCATTCCCGGGGGCATTATAGGAAGATATTTAGAAGAGAATTTTCCTTTGTACTGTGTAAATGACCGTATGCTGAACCATCTGGGCTATACTTATGAAGAATTTGTTCAGGCCATAGAGGGTAATGTAATTAACAGCATTCATCCGGACGACCGGGAATGGGTTGACCGTTTGGTAGGGGATGCGCTGGAACGGGAAAAGGAATACGAAGTCCAATACCGTATGCGGAAAAAGGACGGCAGCTATATATGGGTGAATGATGTAGGAAAAAAGGGGCTCGCAGATGACGGAAGGGCAGTCTGCCTGAGCGTAATCCGCGATGTTTCGGAAGAGCAGGAAGCTAAACGCCGTCTGACGGAAGAGATGGCCAATAAAGAGGATCAGGTTCAGCGGTATAATTCGCTGTTTCAGTCGGCTCTGTGCGGAATCGTCCAATACCGTTTTAGTGAAAATGGGGCGGTAGCCTTTAAAAATGCCAATGTGGAAGCGATTCGTATTTTCGGATACTCACCGGAAGAATTTTGGGATAAGGGCTCCTGGACTCTGGATGAAGTGACTGCCAATGAGGACAGGGACTATATAAGGCGTCTGATCAGCGGACTGGAACAGATCGGAGATATGTGCCAGTTTGAATACCGGATCATGAGAAAAGACGGAACGACCTGCTGGATTATCGGAAATTCCGAGGTTATACAGGATGAGGACGGAACTTTGCTGATACAAAGCGCCTTTTTGGATATAGACAGGAATAAGAGGGCGGAGATACAAAACCAGCTGCTCTCCGAACAGGTAGAAGCGGGCAATGTTCTTTTAAGAATGGCATTGGAACACACTTCGACTTGTGAATTTTATTATTATCCCAAAGAGCATTTGGCCGTCCTTCCGGAACGGACAGGAGAATATTATCATTGTAAAACGAGATATGATAAGATGCCGGGAGACCTGGCAGAGGAACTGGTTGCAGAAGAATGGCGCAAAGAGTATGACAGGATGATACAAAAGATTCTGGGCGGAGAGAAGACTGCCAGCGCCCAGTTCAAGGCTAAAAACGGTGAATTCTGGTGCTGTATTACGATGTCGTCCGTAAATGATGCATGTGATAAAAGTCCTTCCTTTGTGGTCGGTATAATCGAAGACATTACGAGGGAGAAGGAGATGGAATTCGCGCTGCTGGAAGCCCGGTCCAGAGATCCTTTAACAGGTTTATATACGAAGGAGGCCGGAATCCGTATGGTGCGGGATTACATGGAGCACCAGGATCCCAATGAAGTCTGCGCGCTCATGCTGCTTGATATGGATGATTTTAAGTCGTTTAATCAGGAGGAAGGCAGGGTATTTGCAGATGCGATCCTTCAGGATGTGGCCCGCGTATTAAAATCGGAAACCGGAAAAGAGGATATTCAGATCCGCTTGGGAGGAGACGAATTTCTGCTGTTTATAAAGGGATGTAATAAGGCTCAAGCCACAGTGTTGGGCCCCAGAATTGCATCTAAGATCCAGGAATTATTTGTAAAGGAAGGTTATGAGCGGAAGGTCTCCGCCAGTATCGGAATGTGCGTAACAACCGTGGTGGATGAGTACACAGGACTTTACCGCTGTGCGGAGAGCACGCTTCATTATGTAAAAGAGCATGGAAAAGGAAAAGCGGCCTGCTATCTGGATACGTCCAATGAGATCGGCACCGTATTGACCCAGCTGTATACGGATGAGCATTTATTTAATGAAATTACCAGCCAGGGCGAATTTAAAGAGGATGATCTGGTTGCATTTGCTTTGGAGCTTTTGATGAAGGCGAAGAAACTGGACGATGCAATTTTTCTGCTTCTGGCCCGTATTGGAAAATATTATCATTTAGACCGGGTTTCCATTATAGAGGCGAATCCGGAATATCTGAGCCTGCGCTGTACGTATCAGTGGGCGAGGAACCGGACGGATTCTCAGATGAACCAAATCGTCTATATGAATACGGAACAGTTCAAAGAACTTATAAACCTCTATGATGAGGATGGAATATGCGAACATAATCCGTTAATCAGCACGCTGGCATCCGGCATCCAGATATCTATATGGGATCAGGGAAGCTATGCCGGCACCATGAACTATGAGAGCCGCCAAAAAGGCCGGATTTGGAATGAAGCAGAGCGCAGAACGATGAAAGAGCTTGCGAAACTGGTATCTTCCTTTATAATGAAAGCGCGTGCGGATACCGTAAGCCAGGCGAAGACGGACTTTCTGTCCAGAATGTCCCATGAGATCCGCACTCCGATGAATGCGATTACCGGAATGACAGCCATTGCCAAAACCGTATTGGATGACAGGGAAAAGGCCATGAAATGTCTGAATAAGATCGAATATGCCAATGAATATCTGCTGGACCTGATCAATGACATTTTGGATATGTCCCGGATTGAAAGCGGTAAACTGGAACTGAATCAGGAAGCGGCCGACATAGGACATCAGGCGGATAACCTGAAATCGTTACTGATGCCTCAGGCAGTTGAGAAGAATATCCGCTTAACCTTCCATAATAATTATACAAGCAACCGTCCGGTGAAAGCGGATATACTCCGTCTGAATCAAATTCTGATTAATATCATAGGAAATGCCATAAAATTTACAGATCCGGGCGGTTTTGTGGATTTCTTTATCGATCCTCTGTACGAGGATGAAACATCTGTCAGGCTGCGTTTTTCAGTGAAAGATACCGGAATCGGCATCAGCCCCAAATCCATCGGTCAGATTTTTAATGCATTTGAACAGGCGGATCGGAGTACAGCATCCAAATACGGCGGAACCGGTCTGGGATTGTCCATTTCCTCCCGTTTAGTTCAGATGATGGGCGGGGTTTTAGAAGTGGAAAGCGAGTTGGGAAAAGGTTCGGAATTTTATTTCGTCACGGAATTTAAGGTTTGTGAAAAGGAAGAGATTAAGGAAGAGGAGCCGGAGCCGGGAGAAGAAGCGGATTTTAGCGGAGAACGGATTTTGCTGGCGGAGGATAACGAACTGAACCGGGAAATTGCGAAAGCGTTATTGGAGATGAACGGATTTATTGTGGAGACAGCTTCAAACGGTCAGGAAGCGCTTGACTTATTTACAGGCCATGATCCCGGGTATTATGATGCAGTCTTAATGGATATCCGAATGCCTGTAATGGATGGTCTGGAGGCCACGAAAAACATCCGTCTGTCAGGAAAAGAAGATTCCAGAACCATACCCATTATTGCGATGACAGCCAATGCATTTGACGAAGACAGTAAAAAGTCCATGGAAAGCGGCATGAACGGGCATCTGACCAAGCCGGTCGTAATCGGGCAGTTATTGGATATGCTGAGAAAATGTATGAAGAAAAAAAGCTGAACCGGCACTTAAAAAGAGGAATAATTTTAAATCATCAGCAAGATGACATACAGCCGTAAAGAATGGAAGTTTCCTTTCTTTACGGCGTATCTTTTGCCGGCCGGATAGAAATTTACAGTAACTTCATTTTTCTTAAAATTTGATAAAAAGTGGTCAGCAGGCAGCCGCCTTTTCTTTTTTGGTGTTTGCAATCATTTTGATTTATGCTATAATATTTTGAAACTAAAATTTAAATGGAATTATGAGGGAAAGATAGATGAATCATATAGAGACGCTACAGGATGAAAACCAGGGGAGCATACCGGTAAATGAACCGGAGAGACAACAGTATTTCATGAATAAAGTCCGCTCCCAAGTGGAGGAAATGAGTAAACAGGCGGGCCGGCCTTTGACCTGCTGTATCAACACCTTCGGCTGTCAGATGAACGCCAGGGATTCGGAAAAGCTTCTGGGGATTCTCGAACAGATCGGTTTTGTTGAAACGGATACGGATGAAGCCGATTTTGTCCTGTACAACACCTGTACGGTGCGTGAAAACGCCAACCAGAGAGTGTACGGCCGCCTTGGATATCTGAACAGCTTGAAAAAGAAAAACCCCAATATGCTGATCGCCCTCTGCGGATGTATGATGCAGGAACCGGAAGTTGTTGCGAAGATTAAGAAAAGCTACCGGTTCGTTGACGTAATATTTGGAACCCATAATATCTTTAAGCTGGCAGAATTGCTGTCTGAACGCTTAGACCGGAAAAAGATGGTGGTGGATATATGGGAAAAGACGGATAAAATCGTTGAAGATCTGCCGGTTGAGAGAAAGTATTCATTCAAATCAGGCGTGAATATTATGTTTGGCTGCAATAATTTCTGCAGCTATTGCATCGTTCCCTACGTGCGTGGAAGAGAGAGAAGCCGAAATCCGGAGGATATTATAGCGGAGATCAAGTCGCTTGTGGCCGACGGAGTCATTGAAGTGATGCTTCTGGGACAGAATGTTAATTCATATGGAAAGAACCTGGAACATCCGATTACATTTGCCGAACTGCTGAGAAGGGTCGATGAGATCGAAGGGCTGGAAAGAATCCGTTTTATGACATCCCATCCAAAAGATCTGTCGGATGAACTGATTGAGGTGATGAAGAACTCCAAAAAGGTATGCCGTCATCTCCACCTTCCCCTTCAATCCGGCAGCAGCCGGGTTTTAAAGGTGATGAACCGGAAGTATACAAAAGAACAGTATCTGGAACTGGCAAAGAAGATTAAGGACGCGGTTCCGGACATCTCGCTGACCACAGATATCATCGTCGGATTCCCGGGTGAGACAGAAGAGGATTTTGAGGAAACCCTGGATGTGGTGCGCCAGGTCCGTTATGACAGCGCATTTACCTTTATCTATTCCAAGCGGACCGGAACGCCTGCAGCCGCCATGGAGGACCAGGTTCCGGAAGATGTGGTAAAAGAACGGTTTGACCGCCTTTTAGAAGAGGTTCAGAGGATTTCAGCCGAAGTTTCCGGCCGCGATGCCCATACGGTTCAAAAGGTTCTGGTGGAGAATATGGACGACCACCAGGATGGATTTGTGACCGGACGGATGGATAACAATACCATTGTTCATTTCCCAGGAGATGAATCCCTGATCGGAAAAATCGTGGATGTATACCTGGATGAATCCAAGGGATTTTACTATATGGGGACACAAGTAAAACACTAAAGAAAATTAACGAGATTAGAAAAGAGGAAATTTATGGGACTGTCACCTATGATGGTTCATTATACTGAAACCAAAAAAGAATATCCGGACTGTATTCTCTTTTACAGGCTGGGAGATTTTTATGAGATGTTTTTTGAAGATGCGATTACCGTATCAAGAGAGCTGGAGATTACCTTAACAGGAAAGGAATGTGGCTTAGAGGAACGCGCGCCTATGTGCGGCGTTCCTTTTCATGCCCTTGATACTTACTTAAACCGTCTGGTTCAAAAAGGATATAAGGTAGCCATCGCGGAGCAGATGGAAGATCCCAAGCTGGCCAAAGGACTGGTAAAAAGAGAGGTCATCCGAATTGTAACGCCCGGTACCATCACCAGCGCTCAGGCACTGGATGAAACGAAGAATAACTACCTGATGGGAATCGTATATTTAGACGAATCCTTCGGAATTGCGACCGCGGATATTACAACCGGAGAATTTCTCGTAACAGAAGTATCCAATGAAAGAAATTTATTCGACGAAATTAATAAATTTGCTCCTTCCGAGATCATCTGCAATGAAGCCTTTAACATGTCCGGGGTGGATTTGACCGATCTGAAAGAGCGGTATCATGTGGCGGTATCTTCAATGGATAATCGCTTTTTTGCCGAAGAAGCCTGCCATAAAATTATCAGAGAACATTATCATGTCAACTCTCTGGAAGGTCTTGGACTAAATGATTATGAGATCGGTTCCATCGCCGCGGGAGCAGTGATGCAGTATCTCTATGAAACCCAGAAGAGCACATTGAGCCATATCACCACGCTGACCCCATATACGACGGGCCAGTTCATGATGTTAGACACCTCCACCAGGCGGAACTTAGAGCTGGTGGAAACGATGCGTGAAAAACAGAAGCGTGGAACGCTTTTATGGGTGCTGGATAAAACAAAGACGGCCATGGGCGCCAGGCTGCTGCGCAATTTCCTGGAACAGCCTCTGATCGACCGGGATGAAATCTTAAAGAGACAGAATGCCATTGAAGAACTCAATATGAATTTTATCTCCCGAGAGGAAATCTGCGAGTATTTAAATCCGATCTATGACCTGGAACGTCTCATTGGACGGATCAGCTATAAAACAGCCAATCCCAGGGATTTAATCGCATTTAAAAATTCCCTGGAGATGCTTCCTCACATCAAAAACATTTTAAAAGAATTCAGCTCCCAGCTGTTTCGGGAATTGGACGAGGATTTAGATCCTCTGGAAGATTTATATCAGCTGATCGACCGGGCGATAGAGGACGATCCACCCATATCGGTCAGGGACGGAGGAATGATCAAAGACGGGTTCCACGAGGAAACGGACAAGCTTCGCCATGCAAAAACCGAGGGAAAAACATGGCTTGCTGAATTAGAACAGCGGGAAAAAGAAAAAACAGGCATAAAAAACCTGAAAATAAAATATAATAAAGTATTTGGATATTATTTTGAAGTTACAAATTCGTTCAAGGATCTGGTGCCGGATTATTTTATCAGAAAGCAGACCCTGGCCAATGCGGAACGGTATACAACAGATGAGCTGAAAAATCTGGAAGATATCATATTAGGCGCTGAGGACAAGCTGTTTTCACTGGAATATGATCTGTTCTGCCAGGTTCGGGACCAGATTGCCCTGGAGGTTTTAAGAATCCAGAAGTCTGCAAAAGCGATAGCCGGAATGGATGTGTTCGCATCCCTTTCCGTAGTTGCCACCAGGAATAATTACATAAAGCCTTCGATCAATGAAAAGGGCATCATCCAGATCAAAAACGGACGCCATCCGGTTGTGGAAAAGATGATGCGCGACGATCTTTTCGTATCCAACGATACTTATCTGGATAATGGAAAAAACAGGATTTCCATTATAACAGGGCCCAATATGGCCGGAAAATCCACTTATATGAGACAGACGGCCCTGATCGTTTTAATGGCCCAGGTGGGCAGCTTTGTGCCTGCGGAATCTGCCAATGTGGGAATCTGCGACCGGATTTTCACCCGTGTGGGAGCTTCCGATGATTTAGCAAGCGGTCAAAGCACCTTTATGGTGGAGATGACCGAGGTTGCCAATATTCTCAGAAATGCGACGAAAAACAGCCTTCTGATCCTGGACGAGATCGGCCGGGGCACCAGCACCTTCGACGGGCTCAGCATTGCATGGGCGGTTGTGGAACATATCAGCAACACGAAGGTGTTAGGGGCGAAAACATTGTTTGCAACCCATTATCATGAGCTGACCGAACTGGAAGGCACCATGAGCGGGGTCAATAACTACTGTATCGCGGTAAAAGAACAGGGGGATGACATTGTCTTCCTGAGAAAGATCGTAAAAGGCGGGGCGGATAAGAGCTACGGAATCCAGGTGGCAAAGCTGGCCGGCGTGCCGGAGCCTGTAATTGAACGGGCAAAAGAACTGGTGGAAGAGTTAAGCAGCGCCGATATTACAGCGAAAGCCAAGGAGATCGCCCAGTCCTCAACCAATTTGAGCCAGAGAAAATCAGTGCCCAAGCCGGACGAAGTGGATCTTCTTCAGATGTCCATCTTTGAGACGGTAAAAGATGATGATATTATTAAAGAACTGTCGGATATGGATCTTGGTAAGATGACGCCGATCGATGCATTGAATACATTGTACCAGCTTCAGACAAAGATTAAGAACCGCTGGTAGAAAGAAAGGAATTTATGCCGAATATTACAGTACTGGATCAAAATACAATTAATAAAATTGCTGCCGGTGAAGTGATTGAACGCCCTGCGTCGGTTGTCAAAGAGCTTTTGGAAAATGCCATCGATGCCGGAGCGACGGCAGTGACAATTGAGATCAAGGACGGCGGAATCTCTTTTATCCGGGTTACTGATAATGGATGCGGAATTCCAAAGGAAGAGATTGCTCTGGCTTTTCTGCGGCATTCCACCAGCAAAATCAAGACAATCGAAGACCTGTTCACCATCTCGTCTTTGGGTTTTAGAGGTGAGGCCCTGTCCAGTATTGCGGCGGTGGCCCAGGTGGAACTGATTACAAAGATCAGCTCCAGCATAACCGGTTCCAGATATCAGATTGAAGGCGGGCAGGAAAAGGCGCTGGATGAGATCGGCGCTCCGGAAGGCACGACTTTTATTGTACGAAATTTGTTTTTTAATACTCCGGTAAGGAAGAAGTTTTTAAAAACACCGCAGACGGAAGGGGCTCATGTGGCTGATCTGGTGGAAAAGATCGCCCTTTCCCATCCGGAAGTATCCATCCGGTTCATTCAGAATAATCAAAACCGTCTTCATACGTCGGGAAACCATAATGTAAGAGATATCATTTATACGGTATTCGGCAGAGAAATTGCAGCCAACCTTTTAGAAGTGCAGACCGGCGATGAAGAGGTGAAAGTCCGCGGTTTTATCGGGAAACCCGTGATTGCAAGAAGCAACCGGAATTTTGAAAATTATTATATTAATGGAAGATATATAAAGAGCAATGTGATTGCAAAGGCTATTGAGGATGCTTATAAACCTTTTATGATGCAGCATAAGTATCCGTTCACCTTGCTTCATTTTTCCATCGATCCGGAATCTCTGGATATTAATGTCCATCCAACCAAGATGGAACTGCGTTTTTCAAAGCCGGAAAAGATCTACCAGCTGGTATTTCAGGCTTTGACGGCAGCGCTAGAACAAAAGGAACTGATACCGGAAGTATCCCTGAAGGCGGATGAGGATGAAGAAAAAGAAAAGCCGGTATTTAAGAGGGAGCGGATTCCGGAACCGTTTGAGAAAAAGAGAAGAGAGCTTTCCCCCGCTTTTATCCGCGAGTCTTCACCCGGTTGGAAATCAGACCGGGAAGCAGCAGTTACTGCTCCGGATTTAAAAGAACTGCCGATCCGGGAGGCACTCAGAATTCCCGGAAGAACTCAGAACCAGACTCCTTTTCCTGATAAAAGGGAGAACAGGGTAATAATCCCGGGGGAATACCGGACAGAACGGCCTGAGACTGTGCAGACCCGGCCTGAAACCGTCGCAGAAATTGAGGAAAAGCCCTTGGAACCGGCCGAAAAACCGGTGGAGAAAACAGAAGCTAAAGCAGAGGAAAGCCGGCCGGCTGTGGTGCAGGAAAAACCGGAACAGCTGGATTTGTTTGAAGAGAAGCTTTTGGAGCCAAAGGCCAGAGAGCGCCACAAATTGATCGGACAATTGTTTGATACCTACTGGCTGGTGGAATTTAACCAGCAGCTTTATATCATTGACCAGCATGCGGCCCATGAAAAGGTTTTGTTTGAAAAAACCATGCAGTCCTTAAAACAAAGGGAGTATACGTCACAGATGGTAAACCCTCCGATTATTCTCACACTCAGCGGAAATGAAGAGATCCTGTTAAAAGAGTACCTTGAATATTTCACCAAAATGGGATTTGAAATCGAACATTTTGGCGGGAAGGAATATGCGGTCAGGGCGGTTCCGGACAATCTGTTTTCCATTGCCAAAAAAGAACTGCTGATGGAGATGATTGACGGTCTGACAGGTGAGATTGCAGGCCATAATCCGGATATTATCTATGAAAAGGTTGCGTCCATGTCGTGTAAAGCGGCGGTGAAAGGCAATCATCAGATGTCGGCATTGGAGGCGGACAAGCTGATCGACCAGCTTTTAGAACTGGAGAATCCATATGCCTGTCCCCATGGCAGGCCTACGATTATATCCATGAGCAAATACGAGCTGGAAAAGAAATTTAAGCGCATTGTTTAAAGGAAGGATATCATGAAACAACCGATTATCATTTTAACAGGCCCTACTGCGGTGGGAAAGACAGCCCTGTCCATCGAACTGGCACATGCGGTAGGAGGGGAGATAATAAGCGCTGACTCCATGCAGGTGTACCGCCATATGGATATCGGGTCGGCCAAGATCCGTCCGGAGGAAATGGACGGCGTTCCCCATCACCTGATCGATGTGCTGGAACCAACTGAGGAGTTCAATGTTGTGGTTTTTCAGTCCATGGCAAAAGAAGCTCTCAATAAGATTTACGGGGCGTCCCATATTCCTATTGTGACTGGCGGAACGGGATTTTATATCCAGGCGCTTTTATATGATATTGATTTTAAAGAAGACGACGGCAACAGCCAAATCAGACGAGAGCTGGAGCATCTGGCAGCAGAGCAGGGACCGCAGTTTATGCATGATATGCTGAATGAGGTGGACCCGGAATCGGCAAAGGCCATTCACCCGAACAATCAGAAACGGGTGATCCGGGCCATTGAGTATTACCGTCTGACCGGCGAACGGATATCCGCCCATAATGAAGAAGAGAGGCAGAAGGAATCCCCTTACCGCTTCCTCTATTATGTAATCAACACGGACCGGGATAAACTGTATTCCCAGATAGACCTTCGCGTGGATCAGATGATGGAAAACGGGCTGGTGGATGAGGTGAAAATGCTTTCGGCCATGGGATGTACCAGAGGAATGGTATCTATGCAGGGACTTGGATACAAAGAAATTCTGGATTATATTAATGGGGAATGCACCCTGGAAGAGGCCGTTTATATCTTAAAAAGAGACACCAGACATTTTGCAAAAAGACAGCTCACCTGGTTTAAAAGGGAACGTGATGTCAGATGGCTTAATCTGCCGGAGTTCGGTTATGACAGGAACCTGGTGCTTAAAAAAATTTTAGATGATGTGGAGAACGAAAGATGGAGTTAGAAAAGATGTATGAACAGCTGGGAATCAGCAAAGCCGTGCTGGATTTTGGCAGGAATATAGAAGATGACCTGAAAGAACGGTTTGAAGCGATTGATGAAACAGCTGAATATAATCAGTTAAAAGTATTAAAAGCCATGCAGGATAACCGTGTGAGCGATATCCATTTTGCGGCTACTACCGGTTATGGATATAACGATCTGGGCAGAGACACTCTGGAATCCGTTTATGCCAGCGCTTTTCATGGAGAAAGCGCCTTGGTAAGGCCTCAGCTGATCAGCGGAACACATGCCCTTCATATTGCGCTGTCCGGCAATCTGCGTCCGGGTGACGAGCTGCTTTCCCCTGTAGGAAAACCCTATGATACCCTAGAAGAGGTGATCGGAATCCGGGAATCCGCAGGTTCTTTAAAGGAATATGGGGTGGTTTACCGGCAGGTGGATCTTTTGGAAGACGGATCATTTGATTATGAAAATATCAGAAAAGCGGTTAATGAGAAAACAAAGCTGGTTACGATCCAGCGATCCAAAGGGTATGCCACCAGACCTACCTTATCGGTTAAACGAATCGGGGAACTGATTAAGTTTATAAAAGAGATAAAACCGGACACCATCTGCATGGTGGATAACTGTTACGGAGAATTTGTAGAGGAAATCGAACCTACCGATGTGGGAGCCGATATGATCGTGGGATCGTTAATTAAGAATCCTGGCGGCGGGCTGGCTCCGATCGGAGGTTATATTGTGGGCCGTCAGGACTGCATTGACCGGGCATCTTACCGTCTGAGCGCGCCGGGTCTCGGTAAAGAGGTAGGGGCAAGCCTGGGACTGAACCAATCCTTCTATCAGGGACTGTTCTTATCCCCGACTGTGGTTGCAGGCGCGCTCAAAGGCGCAATCTTTGCGGCTAATGTTTATGAAAAACTGGGATTTTCCGTTGTTCCTGACAGCAAAGAGTCCCGTCACGATATCATTCAGGCGGTGACCTTCGGAACTCCGGAAGGCGTTATTGCATTCTGCCAGGGAATTCAGGCAGCGGCCCCTGTGGACAGCTTTGTTACTCCTGAGCCGTGGGCTATGCCGGGCTATGATGCGGACGTCATCATGGCAGCAGGCGCTTTCGTGCAGGGTTCCTCCATAGAACTCAGTGCGGACGGACCGATTAAGCCGCCTTATACCGTGTTCTTCCAGGGAGGGCTCACCTGGTATCATGCCAAAATGGGAATTTTAAAATCCCTTCAGAAGCTGGTGGAAGCCGGAATCGTCACTTTAAAGTAGCCGGAAAAAATTGTATACATGAGAACAAACTTATGATACAATGATTCAATACGAAAAAGAGGAATGTCAGATGAGAAATAAGAATTTCTGGGTATTATTACTTCTGATGCTGGCCGGAATCGTATTAGGCGGCTTCATCGGTAATCTGGCAGAAGGAGTATCCTGGCTGTCCTGGCTGAATTTCGGACAGTCGTTTGGGCTGGACAGTCCTTTAATCCTGAATTTCGGGATTCTGGTTATCACCTTCGGCTTGAGTATAAAGATTACAATGGCGGGTATTATAGGCGTCGTTATCGCCTTAATCACATACCGCATACTATAATTCCTGACAAAGTTGCTTGGAGAGTTGCGTAGTTGGGAGAAATATGGAAACAATAACTATGAAAGACATCCCCGCCTGCGAACGCCCTTATGAAAAGTGCCTTCAATTCGGGCCGGATTCCTTAACGGATGCGGAATTGCTGTCCATCATCATCAGGACCGGCAGAAGGGGAGAAAACTCTTTAGACCTGGCGAATAATATTTTAGCCTTAAACTATCCGGGTGAGGGTATTTTAGGGCTATTGCATCTTTCCCTGCCCGAACTGATGAATGTAAAAGGGATCGGACAGGTAAAAGGAGCACAGCTGCTGTGCATTGGAGAGTTATCGAGAAGAATCTGGAAACGGGCTGCAGTGAACGACAACACCTGTTTCGATCATCCGCGTGCCATCGCCAATTACTATATGGAAGACATGAGGCACATGGAACAGGAACAGCTTAAAATCATGCTTTTGAACACAAAAAATATGCTGATAAAGGATGTTCTGATCTCAAAAGGCACGGTAAACGCCTCCATCGCCACACCACGGGAGATTTTGATTGAAGCCCTGCGGTATCATGCGGTGAAGATGATTATGGTGCACAATCATCCCAGCGGAGATCCGGCGCCCAGCAAAGATGACCTGCGCCTGACAAAACGGGTGGATGAGGCCAGCAAACTGGTGGGAATCGAACTTTTGGATCACATCGTTATAGGCGATAATGCCTATATCAGTTTTAAAGAAAAAGGAATGTTATAATGGATTCAAAGCGCAGTAAATACATTTTAATGGGGTTAACCGCATTTTGCGTGCTGTTAATCGGAATTACCTCAATTAATGATACATGGCTTTCTCCACTTCGAACAGGGGTGGGGTATTTTTTAATACCAGTCCAGTCCGGCGTTAATACCGTGGGGCGCGCTCTGTATGAGGATATTACAGACTTTTGGAAATTAAAGACCGCATTGGACGAGAATCAGAAATTAAAAGGCGATATTGCAGCTCTGACCGAAGAGAATAACCGCCTTCAGGCAGAGCAGTTTGAATTAAACCGCTTGAGAGAGCTTTATCAGCTGGACCAGGATTATATGCAGTATGAAAAGATCGGGGCCCGGGTAATCGCCAAGGATTCCGGCGACTGGTTTCAGGTCTTTCGAATTGACAAGGGGTCGGCCGATGGAATCGAGGTCGACAACAATGTGCTTGCCAACGGCGGTTTGGTGGGCATTGTGACGGATGTGGGGGCTAATTATGCCACCGTGCGTTCCATTATTGATGATTCCAGCCGGGTCAGCGCAATGGCAATGCAGTCAGGTGACACCTGTCTTGTGGGAGGGGATCTCACTTTATATAAAGAGGGAAGACTCAGGATTACCGATATAAAAAAGGGCGGAGATGTGAAGAACGGGGATAAGATCATTACATCCAATATCAGTTCCAAATTCCTTCCCGGAATTCTTCTCGGCTACGCCACCGATATTACGGTGGATGCCAATGAGCTTACCAGCTCCGGATATCTGATTCCGGTGGCGGAGTTCAGCAGCCTCCAGGAAGTCCTGATCATAACACAAGTAAAAGAAACCGAAGATCAGAAAGGTGAATAATGAAGCGGGTTTTGATTAATGTTGTTCTCATCATACTGGCATTTACCATACAGAACTGTGTGTTCCCCCTTCTGCCGTTTTTGTCGGCAGCGCCCAATCTTTTGCTGATTCTGACATTTTCCTTTGGATTTATCGAGGGCAAAGAGGCGGGAATGTATTACGGGCTGTTGTCAGGCCTTTTATTGGATCTGTTTTACAGCGGACCTTTTGGATTTTATATGCTGATTTATATCTTTATCGGCTATACCAACGGAATCTGTACAAAATATTATTATGAAGATTATATTACCCTCCCATTGATTTTATGTATTTTCAATGAGCTGGCATATAATGTATATATCTATGTGCTGCGTTTCCTCATCAGGGGACGTCTTGATTTTATGTTTTATTTCAGGGAAATTATTATTCCCGAGATTATTTTTACCGTTGTGACAACGCTTTTGGTTTACCGGTTGTTCCTGTTTACCAACAGGCGCTTGGAAGGACTTGGAAAGAGGAGAGACGGAAGGATTGTTTAACGACTTATGTGAAATACTGAAAGAATTCCTAAAAAAAGTGTTTACCTCACGATTGTTTGCCCTGGCAGTGATTTTTACCTGCCTGTTCAGCCTGCTGGTTTCCAAACTTTTTGACCTGCAGATTGTAAAAGGGCAGCAATTTTTAGATAACTATGTACAAAAGACGATGAGGACGGTGTATACGGCCGGAACCAGAGGCAATATCTATGACAGAAACGGAAATATACTGGCCTATAATCAGCTGGCCTATTCCGTTACGCTTCAGGATACCGGTGCTTATACAAAAAACCAGACGAGAAACACCATGTTGTTGGAACTTGTTCAGATACTGGACAAACATGGGGAGAGCGTACAAGGGAAATTTGAAGTTGCAATTGATAACAACGGTGATATGGTATATACCTCATCTTCAGAGGCGGCCAGAAAGCGTTTCCTGAGGGATCTCTATGGACGAACGTCCGTAGATGAGCTGACGGATTCCTCCGGTAAATATCCATCCACCGTTACTGCACGTGAATTATTTGAAAAGAAGAAAAAAGATTACGAAATCGACAAACTGAAGGATGAAAAAGGCAATCCGCTGCTGGTACCCGATGATGTAGCTCTTAAAATGATCAACATCCGCTATACCATGTCGCTGACTGCCTATCAGAAGTACGAAACGACCACAATCGCCTCTAATGTCAGCGATGAAACGGTGGCGGACGTGATGGAACACATGGCTGACCTTCAGGGTATCGGCATAGAGGAATCCACAATCCGCGTTTACAATGACAGCAAATATTTTGCGCCGATTATCGGTTACACCGGAAAAGTGCAGGAAGATCAGCTGGAAGAACTGAAGAAGATCGATGAAAACTATCAGTCCACAGATATCGTCGGACGAATCGGAATTGAAGAGACCATGGAGAAGGAACTTCAGGGCAAAAAAGGGGTCCGCAACATGTATGTGGATAATGTGGGACGAATCCTTCAGGTGGAAGATAATGAAACTCAGCCTGTGGCCGGAAAGAACATCTATCTGACCATAGACAGGGACCTGCAGATCGCCACCTACAACCTGATTGAACGTCAGCTGGCCGGAATCCTGGTAAAATGGCTGGTCAATAAGGACGTGGAACCTTCGATCTTAACCGACCCGTCCAAAAAAGAGATCCCGGTTAAAGATGCCTACTATCAGCTGATCAATAACAATGTGCTTTCGCTGAAAAAGATAGCATCAGAGGACGCTTCGGATATTGAAAAGCAGATTTATTCCAAGTTTCTGATTTCCAGGGAACAGATTCTGAATAACATACGCACGGAGCTTCAGAGCGAACAGGCGGCTGTTATGAACGATCTGCCTACGGATCTGTCGGCCTATATGCAGTATATTTACACCTATCTTTCCGATCCGACCGTGGGAATTATCATGAAGGACAAGATCGATACTTCAAGCCCGGAATATCTTGCATGGAAGGACGGAACCATCAGCCTGAGAAACTTTATTTACTCAGGAATTGCAAACAGCTGGATTGATACGACTAAACTTGAGATAAAGAGTAAATACTCTAATGCAGATGACAGTTTTAATACGCTGGTCGATTATGTGCTCGCTCATCTGGTAGATGATACGCAGTTTACAAAAAAGATATACCGGTATCTGGTCAACGATGAAGTGGTTACGGGAAGAGAACTCTGCCTTGCATTATATGCTCAGGAAGTGCTTCCCTATGACGAACAGCAGATCGCCATGCTGACCAATAACGGCGATAATTATGCGTTCACGTTTATTGTGGACAAGATTTCCAAGATTGAGATCACACCGGCTCAGCTGGCCCTAGATCCATGTACGGGCGGCTGTGTGGTAACGGACGTTAAAACCGGGGAAGTGCGGGCGCTGGTAACTTATCCAAGCTATGATAATAACCGTCTGTCCGGAACTGTGGATGCGGCTTATTATAACCAGCTGAATGAAGATATGTCCCTTCCGTTATGGAATAACGCCACACAGGTTAAAAAAGCTCCCGGTTCCACATTTAAACCCATTACGGCCATTGCCGGACTGGAAGAGCATGTGATTTCTCTTACGGATACCATCAACTGTACCGGTGAATATGAAGAGGTAGCCCCTCCGATTAAATGCTGGATTTACCCGGGACGCCATAATAATCTGACGGTAGAAGGCGGTATTATGAATTCCTGCAACTATTTCTTCGCAGAAGTTGCACACCGTCTCAGCACCGAACCAGATGGAACTTACTCTTCGGAAAAGGGAATTGCGGCCATCAGGAAATACGCAGCCATGTTCGGGCTGGATCAGCCTTCAGGCGTTGAGATCGCCGAGACCACTCCGGAAATTACAACAGAGGCGCCGGAACGATCCGCCATGGGGCAGGGAACCAATTCCTATTCAAACGTACAGCTTTCCAGATATGTAACGGCAATCGCCAACCGGGGAACGGTTTTCGACCTGACTCTGATTGACAAAATAACCGATTCCAAAGAAAATTTATTGGAAAAGCGCCAGCCAAAGATACATTCCAAGGTTGAAATCGCCGATTCCACGTGGGATGTGGTGCAGAACGGTATGCGCGGGGTGGTTGCCCAAGGATCGGCAAAAGACATCTTCAAGGATTTGGAAGTCAAGATAGCGGGTAAAACCGGTACGGCCCAGGAAAACAGAATGAAGCCGAACCATGCGTTTTTCATTTCCTATGCTCCGTATGACAACCCTGAAATCTGCGTTACAGTGAATATTCCGTTTGGATATTCTTCTTCCAATGCCGCTACAGTTGCCAAAAATGTATATCGTTTTTATTATAAATATACACAATTGGATCAGATATTAAATACTGGTGCGTTAGATGTATCCAATGTAACAGTTGGGGACTAAAAAGATAAGAGGTGTTACTATGCACAGTTCAGTGGTCATCAAGGGCAACAAATCCGGAATGTCTGTTTATCTCGATCCCGAGATTCCATTTGAACAGCTTCTGGAGGACATTGCCAGAAAATTTCACGAAAGTTCAAAATTCTGGGGTTCTGTGCAGATGGCGCTGACCCTGGAAGGCAGAGATCTTACGTCAGAGGAAGAATTTCAAATCGTGAATACGATTACAGCCAATTCAGAGGTTGAAATTTTATGCCTGATCGATACGGACGCGAAGAGAATTGAACGGTGCGAAAAAGCATTGAACGAGAAACTGATGGAGCTTTCATTTTGCACCGGCCAGTTTTATAAGGGAAGTATCAAAAGGGGCGACACGTTGGAATCCGAGGCAAGCATTATCATCATCGGTGATGTGAACCACGGCGGAAGAGTGATCGCCAAAGGCAATATTATCGTGCTGGGAGAACTGCGGGGAAGTGCCCACGCAGGAGCTGCCGGCAATAAAAACGCCGTTGTGGTTGCCATTGATATGGCGCCGGTTCATCTAAGAATCAGCGATTACACAGGCCCTGTCTCTGAAAAAGGCAAACGCCTGGGCAAAAATCCCATGATGGCATGTATCGAAAATGATACAATTTGTATTAAAAACCTTAAAAAGAGCTTTTTTAGCATATTAAATTCTATTTAATACTGGAAATATTTTGAATTTTAAGGTAAAATAGATACGTTAGGGTTATAAAGAAAACGGAGGAATCGACATATGAGTGAAGTCATTGTTATTACTTCCGGAAAAGGCGGAGTCGGTAAGACGACGACTTCAGCGAACATCGGTACCGGCCTGGCGATGCTGGGCAAAAAGGTGATCCTCATCGACACAGATATCGGGCTTAGAAACCTGGATGTGGTGATGGGACTGGAAAACCGGATTGTATATAATCTGGTGGATGTAGTTGAAGGCAACTGTCGTATGAAACAGGCTCTGATAAAAGACAAAAGATATCCTAATTTATATTTACTGCCGTCTGCACAGACGAGAGACAAAACTGCGGTTAATCCGGAACAGATGATAAAACTGGTGGACAACTTGAGAACCGACTTCGATTACATATTGCTGGACTGCCCGGCTGGAATCGAACAAGGTTTCCAGAATGCCATAGCAGGAGCCGACCGGGCTCTGGTAGTAACTACACCCGAAGTTTCAGCCATCCGCGATGCCGACCGCATTATCGGTCTTTTAGAGGCGGCCGAACTGGAACAAATTGACCTCATTGTAAACAGAATACGTATGGACATGGTAAAACGCGGGGACATGATGTCGATTGATGATGTTATGGACATACTCGGCATGGATATCATCGGCGCGGTGCCGGATGACGAAAGCATTGTGGTTTCCACCAATCAGGGAGAACCTCTGGTCGGATCGGAATCGATGGCAGGACAGGCTTACTTAAATATCTGTAAGAGGATATTGGGCGAAGATGTCCCTCTGCTGGATTTAAAAGTTCCCAAAGGTATTCTCTCCAGGCTGAGCTATTTTATTAAGACAGCCAGCTTCTGAGAAAAGGACAGGAGGGAATGGCATGAATCTTTTATCTGTTTTCCAAAAGAAAAATTCAGGAGAGATTGCCAGATCAAGGCTGAAAATCCTGCTTGCATCGGACAAGCTTAACTGTTCTCCTGATATCATGGAGATGATAAAGGATGATATGATTCATATGATCTCAAAATACATGGACATTGATCCGGGCGGTGTTGAGCTTGAGATAACGCATAATATAATCAATGGCTGCAGTGACACGCTCCCTTGTCTTTGCGCGAATATTCCAATTCAGGCCATACCATACAAAAGGACCTTTTAAATATGTTGTTTGACTATAGATTAAAAAATTATAATTTCCGTATTATCATCTATATGCTGGTACTGAGCGGTATTGGAATTGCGGCCATTTGGAGCGCAACAAACCAGAACCGGGCTATGGTTATGAAGCAGATTTTTGGTATTATGGTAGGGCTGACAATTGCGGTTGTTTTGTCGCTGATTAATTATCACCGGTTATTATCACTGAGTTTTATTATCTATCTCGTCTGCGTAATCAGTCTGGTTGCCGTATTATTATTCGGTAAGAGCAAGGGAATTGCGGTGAGATGGATCACATTGCCGGTGATCGGCCAGATTCAGCCGTCAGAATTCGTAAAGATAGGATTGATACTTTTTTTCTCCTGGTATTTTGATAAATATCAGGAGAAAATCAATCAGGCGTCAATCCTGGCAATCGCACTGGTTTTATTCTCAGTTCCGGTTGCCCTCATTCTGAAACAGCCGAATTTATCAACCAGTCTGGTGATTGTCGTAATTATCGCATCCATCGTGTTTACGGCAGGAATCAGTTACAAATGGATATTTGGTACTCTGGCGGTTATGATGCCGTTAGCAGGCTTATTCATCTATTTATTACAATATGAGATGATTCCATTTTTAAAGGGATACCAGGCAAGGCGTATTCTGGCCTGGATTGACCCGAAAAAGTATGCAGAAGCCTATTATCAGCAGGAGAATTCCATTATGGCCATCGGCTCAGGAATGCTCACTGGTAAGGGCGTTAATAATACATCAATTGCTTCGGTTAAGAACGGTAATTTCCTTTCGGAGGAGCAGACAGATTTTATCTTCGCCATCATAGGAGAAGAATTGGGATTCATTGGAGCCGTAGTGGTCATTGCACTGTTTTTACTGCTGGTATATGAATGCCTTTTAATGGCCGGGCGGGCCAAAGATATGGCCGGAAGACTGATTTGTACCGGCATGGCAACCCTGATCGCATTTCAGGGGTTTGCCAATATCGCGGTTGCCACCGGTATTTTTCCAAACACCGGTCTGCCGTTACCGTTTGTAAGCTATGGAGTTAGCTCCCTCCTGAGTATCTTCATTGGGATGGGCTTTGTATTAAATGTTGGACTGCAAAGAAAAATCAGCAACTAATTAAAGGAGGTATATGAGATGAATGTCGGATTTATTGCGCACGATTCAAAGAAAAAATTAATGCAGAATTTTTGCATTGCGTACAGAGGAATTTTAAGCAAAAATGAATTATTTGCTACAGGAACTACAGGAAGATTAATTGAAGAGGTGACCAATTTAAATGTCCATAAGTATCTGGCCGGACATTTAGGCGGAGAGCAGCAGATGGGCGCCCAGATCGAGCATAATGAGATGGACCTTGTTATCTTTCTCCGTGATCCGCTCAGCCCTAAGAGCCACGAACCGGATGTTAACAATGTAACACGACTTTGTGATATCCACAACATTCCAATCGCCACCAATCTTGCGACTGCAGAGCTTTTGGTAAAAGCCCTTGACCGCGGTGATCTGGAATGGAGAGAAATGTATAAATAGGAGCCGGTATTGAAACATTATATTCAGATAGTAAGCCTAACGGCAGCATTGTGCCTTGCGTCCGGCTGTGCTCCGGGCAAGGTGAAATTAGAGAACCAGTATGATTTTAATGAACGCAGTATTATAACATCCGGGCAGACAGATACGCAAAATCTTGCCGTCCCGTTTGCTTCCGATCTCTGCGTTGTATTTGATGAAAGCCAGTATGAGGATTCTTCTGTTAACTCAGAGGCCGCCGGGCTCTTTGATATTACGGATGCCCGGGCTATGTACAGCAAGAATGCATTTGAACGTCTGTATCCGGCCAGCACTACAAAGATCATGACAGCATTGCTGGCCATTAAATACGGCAGTCTTTCAGATGAAGTTACGGTCACAGAAGACGCTGTAATTACGGAAAAAGGGGCGACTCTGTGCGGGATTAAGCCTGGGGATGTTTTGACTTTGGAACAGCTTTTATACGGCCTCATGCTTCCGTCCGGCAACGATGCGGGCGCAGCCATTGCAGTTCACATGGCGGGCGGCATAGAAGAGTTCAGCGATATGATGAATGAAGAGGCAGAGCGTTTGGGCGCCACAGGCACTCATTTTGTCAATCCTCACGGACTGTCCGATGAGCAGCATTATACAACCGCATATGATTTGTATTTGATGTTTAATGAAGCTTTAAAATATCCTGAGTTTAGAAAAGTTACCGGAACGACTGCCTATACTGCGGATTATAAAAACAGCCAGGGCGAAGCGGTTTCAAAAACGTGGTCAGGCGGCAACTGGTATTTAACAGGGGAACGGAAAACACCGGATGGATTAACTGTTTTCGGAGGAAAAACCGGAACGACGAATGCGGCCGGTTATTGTCTGGTTATGGCTAGCCGTGACGAATCGGACAAGGAATATATATCGGTTGTATTGAAAGCCGGAAGCCGTCCCAACCTATATGAGAATATGACAAATATAATTTCTAAAATTGTCAATTAGTGATTGCGTTTTATATTAATTTATACTATAATTACTTTAATATTAAATGACTTTTTATACAAATTAAATAAACTCAAGGAGGACATTAATATGGTGCAGATTATAGCAGGGAATAAGGGGAAGGGCAAAACAAAGCATTTGCTGGACAAGGCAAATGCAGCTATAAAAGATTCCAAGGGCTCGATCGTTTATTTAGACAAAAGTTCCAAACATATGTATGAATTAAGCAATAAGATCCGGTTAATTAATGTGCATGAATATTCGATTACTTGTAGTGAAGGATTTTTAGGTTTTATCTGTGGAATTATTTCACAGGATCATGATTTAGAGATGATGTTCTTAGACAGTTTCCTGAAGCTTTCCTGTCTGGAAGGGAAAGATATTTCGGAAACAGTGGCTGAATTGGAAAGAATTAGTGAAAAGTATCACATAACATTCGTGCTGAGTGTTTCCATGGATGCGGATGAACTTCCTGAGAATGCAAAGAAAGATGTGGTTATTTCATTATAATATACATAGAGAAAAGGGGCTGAACTTCAGTCCCTTTTTCCATGTGGGGAAATGAACCTCTTTGTTGTGCTTGAACTTTTATAAGATTCCTCTTATAATACTAAAAGGAAGGAGGCTTCATTCATGGCGAAGAAAAAAAACAAGAAAATTGTGCGCTATCGTAAGCCTTTAAATATCAATGTGGGAATGATTATCTTTGCTTTGATTTTTGTCTATATGGCATTTAGCGTTTATACATATATGAGAAAAGAGAAGGTGCAGTTTTACGAAGTCGTGGAAGGCAGCATTGTAAACGACAAGAGCTATACGGGAATTGCGCTGAGAGAAGAACAAACCAAGTATACGGACCGGGCCGGATATATCAATTATTACGTCCGGGAAGGAAAGCGGGCATCCGTTGGGACAAGCATCTATTCCATCGACGAGACGGGGGCGCTGGCCGCTTTTTTAGAGGAGCATGCGGATGAAGGAACCGGAATGAGTTCTGAAGGCCTCTCCGATATAAAAAAGCAGCTGTCTGCATTCAGTCTCTCTTATTCGGATGATAAATTCAGTTCCGTATACGATGCAAAATATACATTGGAAGCAACCGTTTTGGAATATTCAAACTTCAGTTCCATGGAGAATATGGATACGTTAATGAAGGAAAAGGGCATCAGCTTCCAGCAGGTACGGGCGGATCAGGCAGGAGTGATTTCCTATGCCATCGATTCCTATGAAGACCTGACGGAAAGCGGCATTTCGGAAGCGGTATTTGACCGGACTAATTATTCCAAGGCGATCACAAAGACCGGGCTGATTGATAAAGAAGCGCCTGTCTATAAAGTGATCACATCGGATTCCTGGTCTCTTGTATTTCCTATGTCGGAGGAAGATATCACCGCATTTGCGGATAAGAAAACTCTTCAGGTTTCTTTTACCGGACATGATCTGGTAACTACAGGAGCATTTTCCAGGATCACGGGAACGGACGGTAAAGCATACGGAAAACTGGATTTCAACAAATATATGGTGGAGTTTGTATCGGACCGCTATATCGATTTTGAAATCCTGTCGGATAAAGTTTCAGGTCTGAAAATTCCTGTAAGCGCCATCACAAAGAAAGATTTTTATCTGGTTCCAATTGAATATCTGGCTCAGGGAGGCGATAGTTCGGAAACAGGATTTTTCAAGGAGACTTATGGTGAGACCGGAACATCTGCTGTTTTCATTCCGACCACCCTGTATTACGCTACGGACGAATTTTACTATATCGATTCAGCCGAAGACGGCACATTTACGGCCGGAGATTATATTGTAAAGCCCAACTCCACGGACCGGTACCAGATAGGGCAGACTGCGTCTTTAGAGGGCGTATACAACATCAACAAAGGCTACTCAGTATTTAAACAGATTGAAGTACTGGATTCCAATGATGAGTACTGTACGGTAAAGAAAAACATGAAATACGGCCTGTCTGTCTATGACCACATTGTATTGGATGCGAGCATTATTGAAAAGGAAGGCGTATTAATCTATCAATAGGAGAGTGAAATATATGGTTGCAGAGAATATTGTTCAGGTAAAAAAACGCATTGAAGACGCCTGCCGCCGCAGCAACAGAAATCCTGAGGAAGTCACATTAATAGCAGTCAGCAAGACAAAGCCTGCGTCATTAATTAAAGAAGCCGCAGATGTTGGAATACGGGATTTTGGAGAAAATAAAGTACAGGAAATTCTGGAAAAATCGGTACAGTTTCCGGAAGATTTCAGATGGCATATGATCGGCCATCTTCAGAGAAATAAAGTAAAACAAGTGATTGATAAAGCCTGCCTGATTCATTCGGTGGACTCCCTCAAACTGGCTTATCAGATTGAGGAGGAAGCCTGTAAAAAGAACAGAACGGTTCCCATACTCTTAGAGGTCAATGTAGCCCGTGAAGAAAGCAAATACGGCTTTTTTATGGAGGATACAGAAAGCGCAATCAGAGAAATTAAGGATTATCCACATGTGAAAATATGCGGTCTTATGACGATTGCTCCGTTTGTCGATGATCCGGAAGAAAATCGTGAAATTTTTAGAAAATTAAATCAATTTTATGTTGACATGAAAAGTAAAAACATTGATAATGTTACTATGAGTGTGCTTTCGATGGGAATGACCGGCGATTATGAAGTGGCGGTTGAAGAAGGCGCAACCATGGTAAGAGTTGGCACCGGAATTTTCGGTGCAAGATAAGAGTAGAGAGGTAAAGGTATATGAGTCTTTTAGGAAAGATTATGGACACAATGCGTTTAAACGATAGAGAAGATGATGACTATTTTTTAGATGATGAATACGATGATGATAAAACGGTCAAAAGAGGGATTTTTAGTAAAAGAGATGAAGATGATTATTACGACGGCGACGATCTCCCGGAGCCGGTAAAGCCCCGCTTCTTAGGCCGGTCCAATAAAGTAGTTCCGATGAAACGCGGGATGGAAGTATCCCTTATAAAACCAACTTCCATTGAAGATTCCAGAGAGATCTGCGATTATCTGCTGGCCGGAAAAGCGGTAGTTTTGAATATGGAAGGCCTGCATATGGAAATTGCTCAGAGAATCATTGACTTTACTTCAGGCGCAACCTATTCCATGAACGGAAATCTTCAGAAGATCTCCAATTACATATTTATTGCAACACCGGAATCCGTGGAATTATCAGGTGATTTTACCGATTTACTGAATAATGGCACGCTGGATGTTTCCGGCCTTAATTTTCGCTTATAACATATGAGTTAGTGTAAGAGCAGACAATTTTCCGTATCCTGCTGGTTCCTCTTTGGATGTCAGGTCCGTGAGAACAGCAGGAGATGAACCGGAATGATTGTTTGCTTTCTTATATCAGAGCCGTTAAACGGCAGAATGAGGTGTTTTATGTCTAAAATATTGACTGTACATATGAATGAGGAACCTGTTTATGATATTGTGTTGGAGCCTTCCTTTGAAAAGCTGAAAGAGCGGGTAACCGGCCTTGGAACCGCCGGAAAGAAATTGTGTATTGTTACGGATTCCAACGTGGCTGATCTCTATCTGGAAGAGGTTACACAGATATTAAAAGAATGCTGTAAGGAAGTGCATTCCTTCATCTTCCCAGCCGGGGAAGAGAATAAAAATCTGGATACGGTAAGGGATTTATATACCCGCCTGATCGAATTTCACTACGACCGCAACGATATGCTGGTAGCTCTTGGCGGCGGCGTGGTAGGCGATCTGTGCGGCTTTTGTGCTGCAACCTATCTGCGCGGTGTGGACTTTATTCAGATTCCAACCACCCTGCTGTCCCAGGTAGACAGCAGCATCGGCGGAAAAACAGGCGTGGATTTCGACTCCTACAAGAATATGGTAGGAGCATTTCATATGCCTAAATTAGTTTATACGAATATTCAAACATTGCTCACCCTGTCAAAGGCGCAGTTTGCATCGGGTATGGGGGAAATTATTAAACATGGTTTGATTAAAGACCGGGAATACTATCTATGGCTGTCTGAGCATTCAGAAGAGATTAAAAGGCGGGATCTGGCCATATGCGAAGAGATGATTTATATCAGCGACCAGATCAAAAAACAGGTTGTGGAAGGCGATCCGAAAGAAAAAGGGGAACGCGCGCTCTTGAATTTCGGCCATACCCTCGGCCATGCCATTGAAAAACTGATGAATTTCCGGATGCTGCATGGACATTGTGTGGCGGTTGGCTGTCTGGCGGCTGCCCATATCTCTTCGGTCCGCGGGCTGATTTCCGCTGAGGAAGTGGAACAGCTTCAGAATGTGATGCAGTATTTTGATCTTCCGGTTTCCGTTGCCGGTCCGGACCCAAATGAGGTGATAAAAGCCACGAAAAACGATAAGAAGATGGAAGCGGGCGTCATCAAATTTATCCTGCTAAACAGCATTGGAGCCGCTTATGTGGACCGGTCTGTTACAGAAGAAGAGATGAAAAGCGGGCTGGAATATATTACGGAATAAGGAGTTTTTAACATGCATAAAACAAAACATATAATATGGTTTTTGCTCGGAACGGTCCTGGCAGTTGCATTTGACCAATGGACGAAATGGATGGCAGTGCTGCACCTGTCTGATAATCCGCCTTTTGTATTGTGGGACGGAGTGTTTGAGCTGCATTATTCTACCAATGACGGCGCGGCATGGGGAATGCTTTCCGGAAGACAGGGGTTCTTTTTCCTGGTGGCTGTTGTGGTGGCCGCATTGGTGGCCTACACCCTTTATAAAATGCCCACAGATAAGAAATACCTTCCGCTGGAAATCTGCATGATGCTGATCTTATCAGGAGCATTGGGCAACATGGTGGACCGGGTCAGCCAGGGATATGTGGTGGATTTTCTCTATTTCAAATTGATTAACTTTCCCATATTTAATGTGGCGGACTGCTATGTGACCATTGCAACCGCTCTGCTTCTGATTCTCCTATTCTTCCGGTATTCAGAAGAGGACCTGGCGTTCTTTTCCTGGAAGAAGAAAGGAGCCTGAACTTGAAACAACAGCTGACCGTTGCAGAAGATATGGCCGGAACCCGCATTGACCGTTATCTTACTCAGGCCTGCGGGGATATATCGCGTTCCTATTTACAGAAGCTTTTAAAATCAGAGACCGTTTTAGTCAACCAGAAAGCGGTTAAGAGCAATTATAAAGTGGTTCCCGGAGATATAATCGATCTGGAGATTCCTGAAGCGGTGGAGCCGGAGATCGAGCCGGAACAGATGGATCTGGACATTATATATGAAGATTCCGATATTATTCTGATCAATAAGCCCAAGGGTATGGTGGTTCATCCGGCCGCCGGCCACTACAGCGGCACGTTGGTAAACGGGCTGATGGATCACTGCCGAGATAATTTATCCGGCATTAACGGAGTAATGCGCCCCGGAATCGTGCACCGGATCGATATGGACACCACCGGAGTTCTGATCGTGTGTAAAAATGATATGGCCCACAATTCGCTGGCGGACCAGCTGAAAGAGCATTCCATTACCAGAAAATATTATGCGATTGTACATGGCGTGATAAAAGAAGAGGAAGGGACGATAAACGCTCCAATTGGACGCCATCCGACGGAACGGAAGAAAATGAGCATTAATTATAAGAACGGGCGCGATGCGGTAACCCATTACCGCGTGCTGAAACGCTTCCGACAGTACACCTATGTGGAGTGCCAGCTGGAAACAGGCAGAACCCATCAGATCAGGGTTCATATGGCAAGCATTCACCACCCGCTCTTAGGAGACCAGGTTTACGGCCCCGCCAAATGCCCGTTCCAGCTTCAGGGGCAGACCCTTCATGCCGGTGTTTTGGGCATCATACATCCAAGGACCGGTGAATATATGGAGTTTAAGGCAGACCTTCCGGAATACTTTCAAAACCTGTTGCTAAAGCTGGAAAATCAATGATTTGTTTTAAAAATAGAAAAATAGACGGATTTCTCACTTATGTTTATATACTTTTCTGATACTTTGATGTATAATATATTATATAAGATCAGTTATGAGACAACTTGTATTACTGAAAGGAGCGGTATTTATGAATGAGAAACTCGTTATTACAATAGGACGTCAGTGTGGAAGCGGTGGACGTGCGATTGGTCAGAAGCTGGCCGAAGAATTAGGCATTAAATGCTATGACAAGGAGTTGTTAGCCATGGCATCTAAGAACAGCGGTTTGTGTGAGGAATTATTTGAAACTCACGATGAGAAACCGACCAGCAGCTTTTTGTATTCGCTTGTTATGGATACCTATTCTCTCGGTTATACAACATCAGGCTATATGGATATGCCAATCAACCACAAAGTATTTTTAGCACAGTTTGACACCATCAAGAAACTGGCAGAGGAAGAGTCCTGTGTTATCGTCGGACGGTGCGGAGATTATGCACTGGCAGAGAGGCCCAATACGGTTACCGTTTTCATCTGCGGCAATGAGGCGGAGAAGATGAAACGAATGGAAGAAGTTTATAATATGACGGAATCCAATGCAAAAGACGCCATGGTAAAGACCGATAAGAAGCGTTCCAGCTATTATAATTACTATTCCAGCAAGAAGTGGGGAGATGCTAAGAGCTATGATCTGTGCATTAACAGCAGCGCAGTCGGCATCGATGGAGCCGTTAAGATGATTATCGACTTTGCAAAGACCAAACAGGAATACGAAAAACAACATCAGAAATAATTAATAATATCAATGAAAAAGCTCCTGTGAGGATTCTTCCTCAGGGAGCTTTTTCATGTTTTGCTATTCCACAGTCACCGATTTAGCCAGGTTTCTGGGCTGGTCCACATCCAGATTTTTGCCAATGGAGGCATAATAAGCGATCAACTGGAGGGCAACCGCAATTGGAAATACGGTAAATTTATCATCGATATCAGGAATTCTGATATGAAGGTCTGCAACACCCTCATCTACGATCGCACTGTCTTTTGTCAGAAGAATTACAAAAGCTCCTCTTGCTTTTACTTCACGGATATTGGAAATCGTTTTAGCAAATACCTTATCCTGGGTAGCAATAGCTATGACAGGAATCCCTTCTGAGATCAAAGCTATGGTACCGTGTTTTAATTCACCGGCCGCATAGGCCTCTGCATGAATATAAGAGATTTCCTTCAGTTTTAATGCACCCTCTAAGGAAAAAGCGTAATCAAGGCCTCTGCCAATGAAAAATGCATCCTGATGATGGATCAGGTGGGTGGTTACATGGCGTTTAATGGTTTCTTTCTGGCTGATCATCACATCCATAGCCGGTATGGCATCCATAAGGCCGGAAAGGAAATCGGAAGCTTCCTGCTTGGTGCATGTACCGCGTGTGTACGCCATCTTACAGCAAATCATATACAGGGCGGCTAACTGGACAGAGTAGGCTTTGGTACTGGCAACCGCAATCTCCGGGCCGGCATGGGTGTAAAGTACATAATCGCTTTCTCTGGCAATGGTAGAGCCCTTTACGTTGACTATGGCAAGGGTAGTGGAGCCGCATTCATGCGCCAGCCGTAACGCGGCCAAAGTGTCAATGGTTTCACCTGACTGTGAGATGATAATGACCAATGTTTTTTCATCAATTAACGGCTCTTCATAACGGAATTCCGAGGCGATAGAAACCGTAACGGGCAGACGCAGCTGGGGTTCCATCAAGGCTCTGGCAACCATGCCGGCATGCATGGCCGTACCACAGGCAATTATGTGGATTTTACTGCATTTCAGAAAAATATCATCCGGAATATGGTCTTCCGTAAAATCGGCAAGCCCTTTGTTCAGTCTGGGAAGGATGGTATTTTTCATCGCTTCCGGCTGTTCGTGTATCTCCTTCAGCATAAAATGAGGGAAGCCGTTTTTCATCGCTGCGTCCATATTCCAGTTCACCTTCAGAAGCTCCGGCTCCACTTTATTAAAGCCCATATCATAAACCCGCACTTTATAAGGGGTCATGCGGACAATGCAGTCTTCCGGAACCACAAAGTATTCTTTGGTATATGGAATCAGTGCGGTGAGGTCGGAAGCGATCATTGCGCCTGAGTGCGTATATGCGGCCACCAGAGGGCTTACGCTGCGAAGCGCATAGATTTCACCGGGACGGTCTTTAAACATGATACAGAAGCCATAGGAGCCCTCAAGCAAACCGGTCAGCTTCTTGATGGCCTCCAGCGGATCGCCGGTATACAGGGCATTGAGAACCCAAGCCGCAACCTCACTGTCTGTCTGTGACTGAAGTTTATCTTCCAATTGAAACTCCTGGGTTAACTGGTGATAATTTTCAATGATTCCGTTGTGAATCAATGTAACGGCTCCGGCCTGATGGGGATGAGCATTCGCATCCGTAACGCCTCCATGGGTGGCCCAACGTGTATGTCCGATTCCACAGTGAAACGTTCCCTTTTTCATTTCCAAAGATTCTCTCAGCACGGATACCTTTCCGACGTGTTTGATTAATTCAATTCGGGAATCCATATTAAACATGGCGATTCCTGCGCTGTCATAGCCTCTGTATTCAAGACCTGATAAACCGTCCAGCAATATCTTTTTTGCATCCAAAGGGCCTGTATATCCTATAATTCCACACATAATTTTTATTCTCCAATCTCTGATTTCGTTGTTGTCACCGGCTGCAGCTGCCATATCTGCAGCTGTACGGTAAAAATAGTAAAAATAGGCAAATTAAAATAAGCTGTCACAAGTTCAAACAACTAAAAATGGCAGCATATATATCTGAATCGTTTCGGTTATGCCGAGTTTATTTTGCAGTCACCCACATATTTCACAGCATATAACACGCCCGAAACCGGCATGGAAGAGCATCCGCCGAATTTTCGATAAACTCTTCACCTCGTTAACCTGGCAATGGCAATAACGGCTGTTATTGTTCACGATCCCTTACCTGGTGCATGGCGCTTAGCTTTGCTATTAGGAATCTATTCCTCCCTGACATAGATTTAGACCATTATAGCGCCTGAATTTCGATCCGTCAATTAAAATATTTCTCTGTATTTTCTCTTATAAATATGATATATTCATAGAGTTAAGAACAAAGTACTTATTATTCTACATAATAAATAAATTCGGGAAAGTAAAAAACATGACAAATGACAGCAGAAAAACACAAATAATAAGCGCACTTTTTATGCTGGCTGCAGGGGTTGGCGCAGCGGCTTTTGCGGATCATATAGGAATACCGGCCAGTCCGTCCGGCTTTACACAGGATATGGCAATTGCAACACCATCCTCTGCAACTCCATCAGATGCAGAGGATGAGGCGACTTCTTCCAATGCGGTACCGGAGATTGAGGAAACGCAGATTCACAGGGATTCTGTTGCCTCTCTCAACATGG
This sequence comes from Clostridium sp. chh4-2, assembly GCF_002899675.1. Taxonomy (GTDB): domain Bacteria; phylum Bacillota; class Clostridia; order Lachnospirales; family Lachnospiraceae; genus CHH4-2. Next base: position 42,447 of record NZ_PKUU01000001.1, read on the forward strand.
CATTTCTTATGCAGCCGGGAGACAGCGGCAGTGAAATAAGCGCTGCAGAGATGATTTTGTCGGAATTGTCTGAAGGCGATTCCCTGTGGTTTCATAATTTATATCAGATAATTGACAAACCCCCGAAGCAGCTGGCAGCGGAAACAGGGCTGACGCCTGAAACGGTTATGGGAAACTATAATCCGGAAGATCCGGAACACAAAAAGGAAGATCCTTCCACCTGGACAGTAAATTCCTGGGAGAATATCAATGTAACCGTCTGCGACGGAGATGGAAATCCTATCGATGTCTATTCCAATGTAAAGGAGATTTTGGCTCTGTCCAGCGTTTACGGCTACTACAACGGGATTGATAACGTGGATTTATTCCGTGAATATTCCAGGCTTCTATGGGAACAGTCCCACAGTTATACGCTGAGCATGAGCGGTGTTTACTACTGTGACGGATGCCAGGAGAAAGCAGAAGAGAGCAGAGCGGTTTTTTCAGAGGAAGAGTATGGAAAAATACCGGAAGAGATATTATCGATTGAAGGACCTGGAAGAGATGCTTTAATCGCCCAGTATAAAGAGAGCCTGGCGGAAAACTCCTTGGAAAATTCTGTTGAAAAGGAGACTTCTGCAGTAGAGGGAGCTTTGAAAGGCGGGGACATGACAGATGAAACAGCCGGAGAACAGACGGAAACAATGCTTTCAGAGGCGGAGCAATTAGAGAGTTCATCGGAACAATCAATGAGTTCATCGGAATCATCAGAATCTGCGGCCACTTCTGACGAAGGTTTGGCATCTGAAGAGGAAGAAAATCAGGCAGCAAAAGCGCTGGACTGTCCAGGACATATCGATCTCAATCTCAACCTGATAATCAAAGGAATAGAGGAGGAAAACGGTTTATTCACGCTTAATCCCAATGTGGCCGGATTCCTTCCAAAAGATGAAGATGGCGCGGTACAGGAGTCTTCTTCCTGGAAGGGATGGGATCTTTATAACCGGGTTTATGCCCAATATATCAGCCGTCAGGATTGGGAAACTGCCTACGGCCTGAATGTAAGCCGTGAAGCCGCTATCGGAATGCCGTTGTCAGGTGCAGAAATCAGAATCTATATGAATATGATGCCCAAAGACACCACAGAAGAACGCAGACGCGTCATTAAGACCGCTCTCCAATCAGTAGGTAAGATTCCTTACTACTGGGGTGGAAAGCCCTCAAAAGAGGGATATGAGGGTAATTCCTTTGGTTTGAATGTAGCTCCCGACGACCAGGGACGGGTATTAAAAGGACTGGACTGTTCCGGCTGGATTAACTGGGTTTATTGGACAGCTACCGGCCAGCCGTTACCATATCAGGGAACGGAGGGGCTATCAAAAATCGGGCGGGGAATTTCGCCGGAAGAATTAAAGCCTGGTGATATTATGGTGCGGTTAGGAGAAAATGCCCATGTGGTCATGTTTTTAGCCTGGTCCGAAACCGGGGAAATGATCGTAATTCATGAGAGCAGCGATCAAAATGGCGGAAATGTTATGATAAGCGCAAAACATCCGGACTGGCCCTATTTCAGAGCCCTTTTAGATTGATTTCTTATACCATAGGTAATGTAATATTAAGAGAAAAGCAAGAAATGAGAAGACAATTTCTGTTAGAATATACTGTGGCTTTGCAGAAACAAGAAAGTGAAGAAAGAGGTCATGTAACATGGAATATAAAGATGAACTGGACCGTATGAGGGACAGGCAGAAAAATCCGGAGCGTTATAGAAAAAAGGCGGTTAAAAAACAGGTGTTTGAAGACCTGGATGAAGATGATTACGACATTGATCCAAGAAGAAGGACTTCCCGCAGCCGTAAAGATGACATGCACAGAGAGATCCGTTCGTCCCGTAAGAAAAGACGCCGTAAAAAGAGGATTATCCTGGCTGTTGAATTAGTAGTTCTGGCTGTTTTACTGGTTTCTGTTTACCGTTTCTTTAAAAAGGATACCGGTTATTGGAATATAGCGGTATTCGGAGTGGATTCCCGGGACGGTAATCTTGGAAAAGGTGCGTTAGCAGACGTAGATCTGATCTGCAGCATTAACAAAGAAACAGGAGAGATCAAACTGGTATCGGTGTTCAGGGATACATATTTAAGAATAGATGACGACGGCACATATTTTAAAATGAACGAGGCGTATTTTAAAGGAGGGCCTAAGCAGGCATTAAAAACTTTAAATACGAATCTGGATTTAGATATCGATGATTATGTAACTTTTAACTGGAAAGCAGTAGCGGACACAATCAATATTTTAGGCGGCATCAATCTGGAAATATCGGACAGCGAATTTAAATACATAAATTCCTTTATTACCGAAACAGTAGAATCGACAGGCGTTGCCTCCGTTCACTTAGCCAGTGCGGGAATGAACCATCTGGATGGAGTTCAGGCAGTTGCCTATGCCAGATTAAGACTTATGGATACTGACTTTAACCGTACGGCCAGACAGAGGAAAGTTATTTCGCTCGCCATGGAAAAGGCTAAAAATGCGGACTTTGCGGTGTTAAACAATATTTTAGTTACCGTATTTCCACAGGTATCCACAAACTTTGGTGTTGATGATATAATTCCTATGGCAAAGAATGTTAAAAAGTATCATATTGGAGAAACCAGCGGCTTCCCATTCGCACATGCGGAAATGAAAATCAATAAACGTGATTCAGTCATACCGCTGACCTTGGAAAGCAATGTGATACAGCTCCATGAATTCTTATTTGGAGAACAGGACTTTAAACCGTCCTCCGAGGTCAAATCCATCAGTGCTCACATTGCCAAAGAAACCGGAATGGGAGAAGCGGGAAAGGATACGGAAACGGGAAGAAAAGATCCATCCTCAGGAGGCGGAAAAAAAGAAAATAATGCGCAGCCTGCGCCTCAGGAAACTGCCCCTCCGGAAACAGAACCAATGATAGAAGAAACTGTGACGGAAGAGGAAAGCAGTACAGAAGAAACGACAGAAGCACCGGAGACAACGGAACCGGAGTCTGAAAGCGAAGTCGGCCCGGGAATCGGTTTGGATGACAAGAATGAGAAAGAAACCGGTGAGAGCAAGGCCGAAACAAAACCAAGTGAAACAAAGGAGTCCAAACCTCAGGAAAGTCCTAAAGAAACAGAAACAGAAAAGACCACTGCAGCCCCCGATAAAACTGGTCCAGGCTCAGATTCTCCAAAGCCTGAAAATAACGGTCCTGGAAATGGTCCTGGTGAGAATGCAAATAATTCTCCTGGAGACAACCCTTCTAAGGGGCCGGGATTTTAACCAAATCAGCGTATTAAAAATAGAGTTATTATAGAAAGACATCAGACATGTCCATCTGAGATTGATTGGATTGTTCGATGTCTTTCTTTGTACAGTTTTATGGACTGCGATTATATATAGGGATATTTCATCGATAAGCTAATGCTGACGGAATAATTTGAATCGAAATATCTAAAATAAAAGAATAAAAAATTCGTTTGATTTACTGTTAGTAATTTGATAGAATAAGAGTGTTATATAACCAACTATTCGCGAAAGTCTACTTTAACGAATAGATAGTGGTAAAAAAGGAGGATTTTGGTTTTCAGAACCATTATTACAATTCAATGAAATTACAACGACTATTCAGTTTAACCAGGCAGGCAATTGATGAATATCAGATGATTGAGGACGGCGATCATATTGCTGTCGGATTATCCGGCGGCAAGGACAGCCTGACTTTGTTATACGCTTTACACGGCCTGATGCGCTTTTATCCTAAAAGGTTTACCATTACAGCAATTACTGTCGATTTAGGCTTTGAGGATTTTGATTTAACGCCTGTTAAAATGCTCTGTGAGCGATTATCAGTTCCATATACCATCATTTCTACTGATATAGGAAAAATATTGTTTGATATCCGTAAGGAATCCAATCCCTGCGCCCTTTGTGCGAAATTACGTAAAGGAACCTTCAACCAAGCTGCTAAGGAATTAGGCTGTAATAAAATTGCCTATGCCCATCACAAGGATGATTTAATAGAAACCATGTTATTGTCTTTAATCTATGAAGGACGCTTTTATGCATTTTCTCCATATACCTATTTAGATCGAACAGATTTGACGGTTATCAGGCCATTAATATATGTTTCAGAATCTGAAGTTATCAGTTTTAAAAACAAATATCAATTACCAGTATGTAAAAATCCATGCCCTGTGGATGGACATACGAAACGAGAATATGTTAAAAAATTAACTAATAGGATAGAGGATGAAAACAACGGTTCAAAAGACCGTATGTTTCGTGCCATCTTAAATGGAAAAATTGATGGCTGGCCTTTAAAAATATCGGAAACAGATTCTCTTGGAGGTGAAAAGAATGAGTAATTTACCCTATCATGAACAAAAAGACCGGGAAAACACCTTAAAACTCCGATCTCAAATCAAGGAGCTTCCACCCTTCTGCTCCGATTTTTTTCGAGGAATCGAACCAAGAACCTCATCCAGAACAAGAATTGCATATGCATATGATTTAAAGGTTTTTTTCGATTTTTTAAAAAAGGAAAATCCACTTATCAGTAAAGTTGATATTATGGATATCTCACTTTCCCATTTAGACCGGATAACTGTGTCCGATTTAGAAGAATATATGGAGTATTTAAAATACCGGTTCAATGAACAGAATCACGAAATCGTTAATAAAGAGCGGGGAATTATGAGAAAGATCTCTTCTCTGAAAAGCTTTTACAATTATTATTACCGGAAGGAAATGATAAAAAACAACCCGGCCGCCTTAGTGGAACTCCCTAAACTCCATGAAAAAGAAATTATCCGCCTTGATATTGATGAAGTGGCCCTTCTCTTAGATGAAGTAGAGGTTGGCGATAATCTTACGGAAAAGCAGAAAAAGTTTCATGATAAAACAAAAATACGTGATCTGGCATTACTCACCCTGCTTCTGGGAACCGGCATTCGTGTTTCTGAATGTGTTGGGCTGAATATTCAGGATATTGACTTTAAAAATGGCGGTATCCGAATCCACCGGAAAGGCGGTAAAGAGGTTACTGTTTATTTTGGAAGTGAGGTTGAGCAGGCACTCTATGATTATTTAGAAGAAAGAGAACATATAACACCTGAAAACGGGCATGAAGATGCTCTCTTCCTCTCCCTTCAGAAAAAAAGGATTAATGTCCGAAGCGTCGAAAACCTGGTAAAAAAATATGCCAGAATAGTAACCCCTTTAAAGAAGATTACGCCTCATAAATTAAGAAGCACCTATGGTACAAACCTTTATAGAGAAACCGGTGATATCTATCTGGTTGCAGATGTATTGGGACATTCAGATGTCAATACAACCAAACGGCATTATGCGGCTCTTGAAGACGAACGCCGCCGCAGTGCCAGAAATGCGGTAAAATTAAGGGAAGATTCCGATCGGTAAGAACACAATAGTTGATTTATTTTTAACTAATAAATTGGGGACGGATGGAAAAGTCTGTGCTATAATAAGAGAAATTGTAAGAGCGTTTAAAAGATTAGGAGGGATTAATTATGGAAGAAAATAAAGATGCAATCATATGGAAAGACAGAAAACATCATCTTTGGTTTCCATGGAGTTTTACTAAATATTATATTCAGAATGACCGTTTGATGATTCAAAGCGGTTTACTCAATACTACTTTAGATGAAACTCTCTTATACCGGATTGTGGATATTACATTAAAACAGTCCTTGGGCGGAAAATTGTTTGGCACCGGCTCTATAATCATAAAGGCCAAAGTGGATCATACTCCGGAAATTGTTCTGCAAAATATATCAAAACCTGTCAAAGTACGCAGTATGATATCTGAATTGGTTGAGGACAGCCGCCAGAAACGGAATGTTGTGGGAAAAGAGTTTTATGGACAGAACGGTCACGTGTGTATGGAACATGGAGATTCGGACGATTTTGAAGATGATGATTTGGATCTAAGATAAAAATTGTATGGGATATGGGATGCTGACAAAGACTGCTTTCTTCAGCATCCCATTTATTATATATGGAATATGAAGTTAATTTGTAATGGGCTCTGTGGAAAAGTAAACCACGGTCAGATAATGTCCGGCATGAATGGTATCATCTTTTAACCGGTTAATATTTTTTAATTCGTTGACATATTGGACAGTGCTCATTCCGCTCTGATTTTTATACTTCTGGGCAATCTTCCAAAGAGAATCACCCTCTTCTATCTGGATACTTTTATAATATGGATGAATATCTGCACCGGATGCTTCTTCTGCCATAACGTTCAAAATAGAATTACCAAAAAAATTGGACCCTAGTATTACAATAAGTGCTAAAAATAATAAAGTCTTTTTCATATGAATGCCCTCCTGTCGAACATATTATCGGGAACGTATGTTCTTTGCTCATGACTCTATTATAGTATTCGAACGTGTGTTTGTCAACATATTTTGCCATTTTTTTCGAACAAAGGTTTGCATTTTGATCGAACATATGTTAGTATATTAAATATAAATCTGATTTTAGGAGGTCTCCATATGGCACAAGGCAAGATTACTGCGAAACAACAGGAAATCCTTGAATATATTAAAGAAACTATTTTGAAGAAGGGATATCCGCCTGCCGTGCGTGAGATCTGTGAAGCGGTTCAACTGAAATCCACCTCTTCTGTTCATTCTCATTTAGAAACTTTGGAGAAAAACGGCTACATAAGACGAGATCCAACAAAGCCAAGAACCATAGAGATTATAGACGAATGCTTCAATCTCACAAGACGGGAAATTGTGAATGTTCCTTTGGTTGGAACGGTAGCCGCCGGTCAGCCAATCCTGGCGGAGGAGAATGTACAGAACTATTTTCCTATTCCGGTAGACATGCTTCCCAATACGGAATTGTTTATGCTGAAGGTAAAAGGTGAAAGTATGATCAATGCCGGCATATATGATGGCGATCAGGTCATTGTTTCCATGCAGCCCACTGCGAATAACGGTGATATTGTAGTTGCCCTTTTAGATGATTCAGCGACGGTCAAACGGTTTTATAAGGAAGACGGTCATTACCGTCTCCAGCCTGAGAATGATTCCATGGAACCCATTATAGCGGATGATGTGAAGATACAGGGAAAAGTAATCGGTTTAGTCCGTTTAGGAATGTAATTGACAATTAAAAAATGCGAGTTAACATAAATATATTATGTTAACTCGCACTCTAAAAAGTGTTCTGTCTGCTGTTTTCTTAATTCAAGTCTGAGATCGATTCTACGATGGATCCGTCTCTCCAAATTCGCTCCAGATCATAGAATAGACGGTCTTCTTTATTAAATGCATGAACGATGATATCACCGTAATCCATAAGAATCCAGTTGCCGCTTCCATAGCCTTCTGTCTGTTTGCTGATATATCCCGCTTTTCCCAAAGACTCTTCAACATTATCGGCCATAGCCTGTACCTGATTCACATTGTTGCCATGGGAGATAATAAAATAATCTGCCAGAACGGAAACTTTGCGGATGTCGATAATTCTGATATCTTCACCCTTTTTCTCTTCTAAAGCCTTTACAGCTAATTTTGCCATATCTTTTGAGTCATTCATATGCTATTCTCCTTCCTGAGTGCTCCTTAATGCCTGATAATAGCTATAGGCCTTTAAGGTCATGGAATCTATATAACTGCCCTTACCTTTAAGATAAGTTAAAGTAGAGCTTAATATTTCATAAGCAGTATCTTCCAGATTTACATAAGCTAATTTTCTCATTTCCGCCAGATTAGCCGCTTTGTACCTTCTGGGTTCAATATAGTCTGCAATATATAAAATCAGATCCAGCCACTTCATATCCGGCTTTCCCGTCGTATGACAGGCAATTGCATTCAGAATCTCAGGATCAGAGATTCCAAACTTATTGCAGGCCATCCAGGCTCCATATTTGGCATGCAGAACGGCCGGGGCCTGACGCTCATCTTCGGTTAATTCAAGTTTATGTTTTGCACATTTTTGGATAATAATCTGATCGGTGTAACGCTTTGCACAGTCATGCAGAAGACCGGCCAATTCAGCCTTATCCATATCATACCCATAGCGCATCGCAAGATTCATACAGGTGTAAGATACACTGATCGAATGTTCATAGCGCATTGGGTCCAATTTATCCTTTAGTTTTTCGCGGATTGCCAATATTTGACTGTCCATTTATTTTGCCTCCTCTATTCAGAATGGCTGGAGTACAGGCGGTATGCGCTGATATACTCATTTACAGAGGGGGGAACATAGTTGGATATGGATTTCCCCATCCGTATCATCTCCCGCAGCTGAGCCGATGATACATCCATCTCAGGGCAATGCAGCCGGTAAATCTTTGCCTCATAGATCTGCATCAGATATTTAATCTGTTCATCAATGGTTAAGTGGCTGTGTTCATATTCCCTGCCGGCAACGAGCAAAGTAGTCTGATTCATTACCAGTTCCGGATGATACCATGTTTCAATCTGATATAACGAATCCGCACCTATGATAAAATAAAAGGTGTTTTCCTGATATTCTTTTTTCAAAAGTTCCAGCGTCCGGGCTGTGTAACTTTTCCCGCCCAGCCTTACTTCAAAATCAGAAAAGACAAAATAAGGATATTGTTTAATCGCTAATTTTGTCATTTCACAACGGTCTTTTATATCGGTAACTTTATGGTCTGTTTTATGCGGTGGCCGCCCGGATGGCATATACCAGATTTGATCCAATCCATATTCTTCATACGCCTGCCGGCCCAGCAGCAGATGTCCGTTATGGATTGGATCAAAGGTTCCGCCCATGATTCCAATATTCGACATAGGTATACAATCCCCTTTATTTAGGTAATGTAATTTTCCTCTTTTTGGCATCTTTTGCTTCTCTGTAGAGTACGATCTTTTTACCGATCACCTGTACTACTTCAGAATGTGTTCTCTCTGCCAGCACTTCTGCAATCGATCTGCCGTCGTCCAGGCAGTTCTTTAAAACTGTCAGCTTTATCAGCTCGCGGGCTTCCAGAGCTTCATCAACTGCCGTTGTGATCTCCGGTGTTACGCTGGACTTGCCGATCTGAAAAATCGGCTCCATTGTCATAGCAAGCCCTTTTAAATAAGCTCTTTGTTTACTAGTCATAATATCTCCTATTTGTAATAATCAAATTCCAGGCCATACATGCGAACCGTATCGCCTTCCTGAATACCAGCTTCTTCCAGTTCAGCCAGAATACCTGTCTCTCTCAGGAATTTCTGGAAGAATAAAAATCCTTTTTCCGTTTCAAGGTTGGTGTAACCGAGCATCTTATCAATTTTAGGACCCTCCACAACATAGACACCGGAATCATCTTTTTCGATTGTGTAGGGAAGATTGAGATCAGAGCCAAGCTCAGAAACATCAAATTCTTTTTCAAAAATAACCGGAGTGCGGTCAACGGACTGCAGGAGTTCATAAACTGCATAGAGCAGTTCCTTGATTCCTTTTCCGCTTACTGCGGATATCGGATAAACTTTGATTCCCTTCGGTTCAAATTCAGCCCTTAGTTTTTCAACCGGATCTTCATCCTCCGCATAGATTGCATCGGTTTTATTCGCAGCAATTACCATGGGACGCTCTAAAAGCTCGGGATTATACGCCTCTAACTCCGCATTAATCGCATTGATATCGGCGATCGGGTCACGGCCTTCCGTAGATGCAGCGTCTACAACATGAATCAGAACTTTCGTGCGCTCGATATGACGCAGAAAATCGTGGCCTAAACCGATTCCCTGAGATGCTCCCTCAATTAATCCGGGAATATCCGCCATCACGAACCCTGCACCGCCGTCTAAATCCACCACGCCGAGGTGAGGATCTAAAGTTGTGAAATGATAATTGGCAATCTTAGGTTTTGCATTGCTGACTCTGGAAAGCAGCGTTGATTTCCCCACATTGGGGAATCCAACTAATCCCACGTCAGCGATCACTTTTAATTCTAACTGAACCCATACCTCCTGCCCGGATTGTCCCGGCTGAGCGTATTTGGGGGCCTGCATGGTCGGTGTAGCAAAGTTCATATTGCCAAGACCGCCCTTTCCGCCCTTTAATATGACTTCTCTGCGGTTTTCACCTGACATATCGGCTATTACCTTGCCTGTTTCAAAATCTTTGATAACAGTGCCTTCCGGCACTTTAATCAGCAAATCGGATGCATTGGCACCATGACACCGTTTCTTACCACCCTGTTCGCCGTCTTTGGCAACGTACTTGCGAACCTGACGAAAATCGGTAAGAGTATTAAGGCCATCGTCAATTTCAAATATGATATCGCCGCCTTTTCCACCATTTCCGCCGTCGGGGCCGCCATTGGGGACAAATAATTCTCTCCGGAAACTGACATGGCCATCGCCGCCTTTTCCGGACTTAATAAATATTTTTGCGCTGTCGGCAAACATAAACTCACCACCTTATTCGAAAAATGGCTTCATACTAGTCATAAGTATGAAGCCACTCAAATTATTCGTTGATTGTTCTTGGATAAACAGAAACCTGTTTTTTGTCTCTGCCTTTTCTTTCAAATCTTACAACACCGTCAACAGTAGCGAACAATGTATCGTCTCCACCGCGACCTACGTTGATACCTGGATGAATCTTAGTACCACGCTGTCTGTAAAGAATATTACCAGCCAATACGAACTGACCATCTGCTCTCTTAGCGCCTAATCTCTTAGACTCGGAATCTCTACCGTTCTTGGTAGAACCAACACCTTTTTTATGAGCGAATAATTGAAGGTTCATTTTTAACATAACTTACACCTCCTCATAACGGATTATAATATATTGTTTTCCATATTCACTCTGAATATTCTCTAAACCGAGAACTAATGAGTTCATAAGGAGTTTTGATTCTAAACTGATATCCTCTGTAAATTGGAATAGAAAGCGTCCCGTCTCTTCTTCCACCGAACCTTCAAACGCATCCTCTGTAAAAGCTTCTACAGAATTATACATGTTTAAAGCCAGTGCTGAAACAGCGGAACATATGATATCCTGTCCGGACTCCGCATAACCGGCATGTCCTGCAATATCAATTCCTCTATATACCTGATCAGAATCCCGAAATACAGTTGCTTTAATCATAGTCTTATTAAGCGTTGATCTTTTCGATCTTTACCTGAGTATAAAGCTGTCTGTGACCATTTTTCTTATGGTATCCAGATTTTCTCTTATACTTGTAAACGATAACTTTTTTAGCTTTGCCTTCTTTAACGACAGAAGCAGTTACGCTCGCTCCGTCTACAGTTGGGCAACCTACAGCTAATTCGCCGTTGTTTACTGCAAGTACCTGGTCGAATGTTACTGTTTCACCAGCAGCAACACCAAGTTTTTCTACTTTAATGATATCGCCTTCAGCTACTTTGTACTGCTTACCACCTGTTGCAATAATCGCGTACATATGGCACCTCCTATTATCATTACTCGCCAACTTCGGTGCTTTGACAACCGTCAAATCTTTTAAACCTCATTGTGCGGCATACTTGTATATGATAACATTTCAGTATAATAATGTCAATGAAAATATTGAGTTTTTTTCGAAGTTTTTTCGTAAAACATCCTCCGTAAAAAAGGAGATAATGGTTTCCGTACCATTATAGGATCACTGTTTTCGCCATGTTGACGGAGAAAACAAGAGAAGCATTGGGAAAATCTCCAGTCTTCCGGCCAGCATATCGAACATGAGGACATATTTGGAAAGCGGAGACAGAGTGCTGAAATTCGATGATGGTCCCACCTGTTCCAAACCTGGCCCGATATTATTGAAAGTGGCGGCAACCGCCGTAAAAGCGCTGGTAAAATCCAGATTATCCAAGCTTACCACCAGCATGGACAATACAAAAATCATAATATAAGCCAGAATAAAAGCATTAACGGAGCGGACTACCGTATGTTCCAGCCCCTTCCCTTCTAATTTAAGGACTCTCACGCTTCTTGGATGAATTAAAGATGACAATTCCTTTTTTACTGCTTTGGAAGCGATAATAATACGCGATACTTTAATTCCTCCTCCTGTACTTCCCGCACAAGCTCCTATGAACATAAGGGAAACCAATATTGTTTTTGAAAATGTAGGCCATGCGTTAAAGTCCACTGTGGAATAGCCGGTTGTTGTTATAATCGATCCCACCTGGAATGCCGCATGATGAAATGCCATCAGAATATTGGAAAAACTTCCATGGATATTCCAGGTAATAAACAACACGCTGACCAGGATAATTCCTAAATAGGTCCTGGCCTCTTCAGAATGGAATGCTTCCTTTGGCTTATGAATCAGAAACAGATAATATACGTTAAAGTTAATTCCAAACAGAATCATAAAAAGCGTAATAACACCCTGATTAAATGTGGAATAGGAAGCAATGCTGTCGTTTAAAACACCAAATCCACCGGTTCCGGCAGTACCAAAACTGAGGGCAATGGAATCAAACCATGGCATCCCTCCTATTAAAAGCAGGCCGATCTGAATCAAAGTCATCAGAAGATAAATACCATATAGAATTTTAGCGGTCATTTTAACCCTTGGAACCAGCTTTCCGACTGCAGGCCCCGGGCTTTCCGCACGCATGATATGCATGTTGTATCCTCCGGCCAAAGGAAGTACGGCAAGAATAAACACAAGTACTCCCATCCCACCGATCCAGTGCGTAAAACTGCGCCACATCAGCATGCAGTGAGGAAGCGCTTCAACATCTGTAAGGATACTGGCTCCCGTGGTAGTGAATCCCGATATCGTTTCAAATAAAGCATCCTCAAAAACAGGTATTGAGCGGCTCAGATAAAAGGGCAAAGAACCAAAAAAGCTTAGAACAATCCAGCTCAAAGCAACGGAAACGAATCCTTCCTTTGCGTAAAATACCGCATTGGGCGGTTTTCTATGAGTTGCGCACCAGCCCAAAAGGCCGCAGACAGCAGCTACAGCTAAAATATAGAATCCGCTTGTTTCACGAAAAATAACGGCGATGATACAAGGAAGAAGCATGAGAAGGGCTTCGATATTCATAACCCAGCCTAAAAAATATATGATAACTTTGGTATTCATAGTGAATTCACCTTTACTTTAATATGTCTTTAATATCCTTCAGTCCTGTAACCGTCGTTACAATGATTACGGTATCTCCCACCTGAATGGAATCCTTTCCGCGCGGAGTAATAATATGGCCGCCACGGTTGATGCACGCAACAAGCAGATTGTCTTTTAAGTTCAGTTTTTCTATGGGAATTCCGATCATCGGTGCATCTTTGCCGATTCTGAACTCCAATGCCTCCGCACGGTTTGCTACGATCTTATAGAGGGTTTCCACATTGCTGCCAAGGGAATTCTGCATCGCCCGCACGTACTGGACAATTGTATCGGCTGTTATCAATTTGGGATAGATGATGCTTCCTAAATTCATGCTGTTAATTACATTTTCAAATGCAATTCGATTCACCTTTGTTATCAGTTTCGCATTCGACTGGCTGGCTGCATAGAGGGAGAGCATAATATTCTCCTCATCAAATCCGGTAAGGGATGCAAATGCTTCCGTCTGCCGAATCCCTTCTTCCAATAAAAGCTGCTGGTCTGAGCCGTCTCCATGGATAATCATTGCTTTTGGAAGCAGAGTGCTCAATTCATTGCAGCGTTCGAAATTCTGTTCAATAATCTTGATTTTAATGTTTGTATCTTCCAGCATCTTTGCAAGATAATATGTAATCTTTCCGCCGCCTACAAACATAGCCGTTTTCACGCTGTTATTTTCAACGCCAACCTGGCGGAAAAACTCCATGGAATCTGTCGGAGACGCGATAAAGGAGATCTTGTCTCTGGCAAGTATCTCGGAATTGCCATCGGGGATGATGACTTCATCCCCCCGCTCGATGGCACAAATTAATACATTGCACCGTAAGCGCTGAGAAACTTCAAAAACCTTTAATTTGTTTAAAACAGATTTCTCAGGAACCATGAATTTCAGAATTTCAACCCGGCCTTTTGCAAAGGCATCGATTTTTATGGCGGACGGGAATTTTAAAAGTCTGGAAATCTCCCTCGCCGCGGCAAGTTCAGGATTAATTGCCAAAGACAGGTTCAATTCTTCTCTTATAAAGTTAATCTCCGTGGCATATTCCGGGTTACGGATTCTGGCTATTGTATGGCAGTTACCAGCTTTTTTAGCGATCAGACAGCATAACATATTCAGCTCATCCGAATTGGTTGTTGCAATCAGAAGATCCGCATCTGCAATGCCTGCATCCATCTGAACCTGGTAAATGGCGCCGTTGCCCACAACCCCCATAACATCAATCGTATCTGTCACAGAACGCAGTTTTGTATTATCACAATCAATCAGCGTGATATCGTGTCCCTCGCTGTTTAACTGATCTGCAAGAGACAGACCAACCTTTCCGCACCCCACAATAATTATCTTCATACGCTACTCTTCTCCTCTGTCAAAAGAGGCCTGTTCATAGAGAGGCCTTCTCACTTTTTTTCTGGTTATTTCAACCAAGTTCAGCCGGGTCATATCTACTACTGTAGTTTTAACCGGATCTTTGGCTGTAAGCGCTTCCAGGCGAGTGAGCAGTTCCCTTTTATCTTCGTCTCTCTCCATATCGATGAAATCCACAATAATGATTCCGGAAAGATTACGAAGACGCAGTTGTCTGGAAATTTCCGCTGCAGCTTCTAAATTTGTTTTCAAAATAGTGGCTCTGATCTCCTTTTTTTCGGAGAACTTCCCAGTATTAACATCGATTACAACAAGGGCTTCTGTCGGTTCAATGACCAGATATCCGCCCGATTTCAGCCATACCCGCTTATTCATGGCCCGTTCCATTACGGATTCTAAACTGTATAATTTGCCAAGAGGAAGCAACTTATCCTCATAGTAAGTTAATTTCTGATGATCCTCCGGTTGGAAACAGGCAAGATACTCCTGCAGCTGCTGACAGATGCTGGAATCATCTGTTATAATCTCCTGCAGCAGGCCGGAATTCAGATCACGGATATCCGATATATAAGAAGGCACAGAACGGTAAAGCTGAGAAAAACAAGTGCGGTAGGCTGCTTCAGACAACATACGGCTGCTTGTTTCACGTAGTGATACCAGTTCATTTATTATTATATCCGGATCCGCGTCCTGGGCGTTGGTGCGTATGATAACGCCATATTCCGTCCCGGCTTCTTTGGGAAGCATCTGTTTTACCGCAGCTTTCCATTCTTGATTTTTTATCTTGGAAGAAAAACCGATTACCGTTTTTCCAAGCGTCAGAACGCAGTATTTTCCGGGAAAACTTATGTTTCCGGTCAAAACAGGGGCCTTGGTTTTCACAGAATCCCTGGATACCTGAACCACAATTTCATCACCGGCTTTTAAGAAACTGCCGGAATGCTCCTTTGCATAGATATGGTTCCTGTTTTCGGCAAGGCTGTAATATCCCATTCTGCCATTGGTGAATTCCACAAAAGCAGAGTTGATATTCTTTACAATATTTTTTACTTTTCCTATATAGATATTACCTAAAACAGATGAATCAGGGGCGGGATCCAGATTCAGCTGGATGATCCCTTCCTCTGATTGAAGGGCAGTCAATATCCCCTGATTCCATCGTGTTACAATTAGCTTATTCAAAATCTTCTCCCAGGTCTTCCAGTGATACAAACGTCCCTGCGTCCCCTGCTTCGGCATAAATTTCTTCCCGCTGTATCTGGAACGCAATGCTCTTAAATTCTTCATTTCTGAAATTGGAATATGCTTCTAAAACCAGTTCCGGCTTCAGATTATTAGCACTTCCTGAGGACAGACGCATACAGATTGTATTATCCTCAACAGAAAGGCTGTAAATAAAGGGACGGATGTCTATTTCCTGTTCTCCTTTTTTTGTTTTTTTCGTGACTATAATGCTGTCCTTCTTATAAAAATCAGCCAGGCTATCGAAATATTCCTTTTTATCAGACGGTTCATATCCTTCACGAAACCAAACCGTATAATCGGCGGCAGCCACGATGGACATGGCATTCTTGGCCGTATCGCTTAGAAGGCGGCAGCTTAATACCTTAATACCTTCTACCATAACACGATTTAACTGGTTTGTCATCTCTTTTGAGCTGGTACTTTGGCTTACTTCTATATCCATATATTCGCCGTTGCTGGTAAGGCCCACTCCCAGAGGAGATGCAAATGACATAATCTGATGGGGGCTGAATCCCTCACTGTAACAGATGTTAATATCGCCGCGGCGCATCGCTTTCTGGAAATATCTCATAATGTCCAGATGGCCGATAAACTTCATAGGCCCCTGTTTTGCAAACTTAATTCTTATCTTCAAAACAAACACCTCCTCCAAAACCTTTTGCACCACAACCGGAACATCTCTGACGGCAATTAGGCGTTACTTTTTCCTGGATGGCATTCTGCCATTCTCTCTTTAAGAATTCTTTTGTTACTCCGGCATCGATGAAGTCCCATGGGAAGATCTCATCCAACGCCCTCTCTCTGGTGGTATAGAAATCGATCGACAGGCCGCAGGCATCAAAACTCTCCATCCATAATTCATTGTGGAAATGTTCGGACCATGCGTCATATAATGCCCCTCTTCTATATACGTCTTCAATCAGCTTTCCGACCTTCCGGTCACCGCGTGCTAAAACGCCTTCCAAAACAGTGAGGTCGGCTTCATGCCAGTTATATTTTAAACTTTTATAATTCAGCATCTCTCTGAATTTGTTCTTAACAATATAAGCTCTCTCTAAAAACTCCTCTTTTGTGCACATTCTGGCCCATTGGAACGGGGTAAATGGCTTTGGAACAAAAAATGAGGAACTGGCCACAACCTGAACCTTACCATGGCGCTCTTCTTTCGGAATCTTATAATATTCCTTGGCAACCAGCTCTGACAGCTCTGCAATTCCTTCCATATCTGAAACGGTTTCCGTAGGAAGACCCAGCATGAAATAAAGCTTAACGCGGTTCCAGCCTCCGTTAAATGCTTCCGCAGCCCCTTTTAAGATAATTTCTTCCGTCAGCCCCTTGTTAATAACGTCTCTAAGCCTCTGGGAGCCGGCTTCCGGAGCGAAGGTGAGGCTGCTCTTTCTTACATCCTGCACTTTGCTCATCACATCCAGTGAAAATGCGTCAATTCTTAAAGACGGCAGGGAGATATTGATTCCCTGGCCTTTAAATTCATCAATGAGGAAATTAACAAGCCCCTCCAGATGAGTATAGTCGCTGGAACTAAGAGAGCTTAAAGAGATCTCCTCATGGCCTGTGGATTTTAACATCTTGTAAGCATAATCCTTCAGATATTCCAGGCTGTGCTCACGAAGCGGGCGGTATACATTGCCGGCCTGGCAAAAACGGCAGCCGCGGATACAGCCGCGCTGGATCTCCAAAACTACACGGTCCTGGGTAACTTTAATAAATGGAACAACCGGATTTTCAATATAACAGGCTGTATCCATCTCCTTAACAAGTTGCTTTACCACAACCGGTTTTGCATGAGAATTATTGGGTAAAAACTGTTCAATCGTGCCGTCTTCTTTATAGAATACATCATAAAAAGCAGGCACATAGATGCCGTCAATCTCAGCGGCCATCTCTAAAAATTCTTTGCGGGTACCGCTGTTGGCTTTATTTTCTTTATAACGGTCTATCAGCTCATAATATACGGTTTCCCCTTCTCCAATATAGAAAAGGTCAAAAAATTCTGCTAAAGGTTCCGGATTATAGGCACAAGGCCCGCCCCCAATCACGATGGGGTCCTCCTCCGTCCGGTCCGATGCATGAAGCGGGATCTGTCCAAGATCCAGAATCTGCAGGATATTGGTATAACACATCTCGTATTGAATTGTGATTCCAAGAAAATCGAAATTCTTAATGGGGTCCTGGGATTCCAGCGCAAAAAGAGGGATCTTTTGTTCCCTCATAATTTTGTCTAAATCGGTCCATGGTGAAAATACGCGTTCGCAGTATATATCTTCTCTGCGGTTAAACATATCATACAGAATCTGCATACCCAAATGAGACATACCGATTTCATAAACGTCCGGGAAACACATGGCAAAGCGGACATCAACTTTTTGGGGGTCCTTATTTACCATATTTACCTCACCGCCGATATAGCGGGCAGGTTGTTGAATACTTAATAATATTTCATCATTTAAAGCTAGTTTTCTCATGGTTTTTCCTTATTTATTGTGCTAATTGCACAGTATTTTTGATTAATGTGAAAGGCCGGTCTGAATCGAAAAGAGCTTAAAAACATGTCCTTATTAGCTCCTTTTTGCTCCTTTTTTCACCCCTTTTTCGAAGAGTATCAGGCCCTTTTTTGAAAAAAACAACAGATTTGTTTTATCCCAACTACACAACACGGGACAATACAATACACCACAATGCATAATTATAAGGCATTTCCCGGTATTAAGCAACACTATTCGGCAGAACATAATCCAGAAAAAACTGTGAAAATGCACAATCAATCACCTGGGGCTCATCGGATGGCAGGATCTCGTCAATGAAGCTGTCAAACTTTTAAAAGTGGGCGAAGGTCTACAACCTAAAGCATATGGCCGCCGCGCTCCAATTTCTTCAGGAACGCGGTCTGACCGATTATGCGACGCTGGAGGCGCATACCATGGCGGAGGTGGAGCACTTTCACACACTGACCGAAAAGCTCCAGACTACCGCGGTGGCCCTCTAAAAATATATGAACTCATAGGAGCTATGGCGGCTATACAAAGACCCGGCCCGTGTTTAACGGCTACAAGGCCGCCCGGTACTCGAAAAGATTATGCATATTTTGTTCATTCGTAAAATTACGATTTATCAAGGCTTTGTTAAGTATATCAGAGCTGGCTGTAAGGAGGTTACATACATAGACTTGTTAGAACGGTTTGGGAAACTGGTGGATCAGAACAAGATAAAGACCACAGTGGAGCTATACACAAACAATCTTATTTTCTCGCCGTTGCTGATCGGCTTTTCCTGCCCTGCATTTGGGCTTCCTGGTGAAACGCCTGATTTGTAAAAGCCTTATAAATCGCAACAGCTGATAAACAAAGCTTGCAAAGGACAGATAAAAGAGGTATTTAATAAACAGATAAGACTGGGCAAACTCCCGCCAGCCATGTAATTCCTCTGCTGCCCGCTGGGGAGTTCCCGCAGGATGCCCGTGGCTTCACCCTCGGTGAGCCAGCCCAGTAGCAGCCCCAACGGGTCAGCATGGCGGCCCGTCCCACCCACCAGTACATCTGGTGGCGCAGGGTGCAGCCCTCCTAGGTCAGATAGCGTATGGTGTCCAACACGCTGCGTCCATCAATCCCCCGGGAACAGCGCACCAGCGAAAAAACCTGCTATTCCATTACCGGGACGTGTTCCACCACATCCATGCCGTCTAATTGATAGTCGTTTAGAGTGGAGATAATCCCAGAGAGCAGGATGCCGAATTTCGCCCAACGGGGATCGTTCCTTTCGTAAGGGCTTGGTTCTTGTTCCGGCAGCATTC
Source organism: Clostridium sp. chh4-2 (assembly GCF_002899675.1). Classification (GTDB taxonomy): domain Bacteria; phylum Bacillota; class Clostridia; order Lachnospirales; family Lachnospiraceae; genus CHH4-2. The sequence goes on from NZ_PKUU01000001.1 coordinate 61,938, forward strand.
CAAGTTGTGCCAGTTTCTCATCCAAAATGCCGTACAGTTCTTCCTCTATCGCAAGGTCCAGATTCTGGTCCTCATCCGTGTCATCTCCGTCGGTCTCTTCCATTACCAGTGTTTCCAAAGCGATGGTGGTTACTCCCATGTCCTCGCCAAAGAATTGGCCCATCATTCCTTCTACGCCAAGGGCGGTCGCCTGGACAACTTGCTCAGCCACTGTTTTCTGAATCAGCGCCTCCGTATCCACCATCTGCGTCATAGCCTCCGGGCGGTTTTTTCCGCTTCTGGCTTTTCGCGCTGATTGCGCCTAAGTTCATCCCATCCCATCCTTTTGCAACGCACCTTTTGTTCCATCCGATTCCGGGTTGAAATAGTATTGTTTCCCGTCAATCACTTTCTGGCCGACTGCCATGGCTCCGCTTGTATCCAGGTAAAACCATGCCTGATATACGGGGTCAAAGTGCCAGCCCGTCGCCATCGCTCCTTCTTTTAAGCCGGTTTTGATCTTACTATCTTCCTCCCGGCACAGATAATACCACTGATTGTTGATAAACTGCCAGCCAGTGAGCATCCGGCCGTCCCTGTCAAAATAGTACCACAGGCCGTCTACTATTCCCCAGCGGTTTGCCGCGTAGGTACCTCTTGTCTGGCGAAATTTCCAGATTCCATCCTCCGTCCGCTCCCAGGTTCCAATGAGGATGTCAGGATTGACTGCGGAACTGTCGCTGTTTCCCGGTGAGCCACGGCGTACATACACCACGCGGATGCCGGAAGTATCGCCCACTGCCCTGCCGTTTACTCCGATGATTAAAGTGCCGGGGCCTGAGATTGAACCATTGATAATCATAGTGCCTTCCACGGATATCGTTCCGTTTACTACCAGGTTTCCATCCATAGTCAGAATAACCCCACTTGGAACGGTGATAACCGCCTCCGTGCCAATCCGTCTGTCTCCGGTGATTGTCGTGTCCTGCTTTACCGTGGCGACTGCTCCGTCCGGCACATCCTCATTCCCATCCCAGGAGGTATCGGCTATGGAATTCTGATTCAGATAGGTATTGATAAGAAGCTGAACCCGTGGAGAGTCCGTAAAAAGAGGCAGTGACTCCGGAAACACCTGTGCGCCCAGTTTTTGCACATTCGGACCAAGATGAGCCGAATCCAGACCGTCACAGCCGTAAAATGCCATTTCACCAATTTCAGTTATCGGTTTTGGAAGTTGAAGGGCGCCGGTAAAGCCACTGCAATCAAAAAAGCTGTTATATCCGATGTAATTTACCCCCGCCGGAAGTTGAAGTGTGCCGGTAAAGCTGCTACAGTTATAAAAGCTGACAGAATCGATGTAAGTTATTCCCGCCGGAAGCTGCAAACTTCCAGTAAAACCGCAATCCTTGAACACAGCATACCCGACATATGTCAATGTATCCGGAAGAGACAAGGCACCAGTGAAGCCACATTTGAAAAATACGTAGTCTTCTAATTTTGTCAGCTTCCCTTCTATGGTCAAATCTCCAGTAAAACCTGCCGAATCAAAAGCTCCGGTCCCCATATGCGACACACTCACAGGGATGGTTAAATCACCGGTAAAACGATTCTTTTTAAATGCTCTATCTCCGATACTTACCAGTGTATTTGGGAGATGAAGCGAACCTGTTATCGCCTTTCCATAGAACGCGCTAGAACCAATGCGGGTTACTGAATACGTCATTCCTGATAATTGGTCTGTAACTGTGTCTGGAATAATAATGTCCATATCAGAATTTCCTTCATAGCCGGTTAACTCTACCGTGTCACCTCCAATTTTTCGATATGTCATATTCCCAACTGGGAAATCTGGATCTGGAGCCGGCTGAATGTGTAGCTGATAAGGCTGGCCTTCAACCATAATTTTACTTGCTTCTACACCACCTGAGGCATAAAGCAGGTCGGCTATCTCCTGCTTCGTAGTGTCAAAACTGGTGAAACCAGTGTTATAGAACGCATACTGCTCAATGCTGGTAATTCCATCCGGGATACTCAGCCTGCCTGTAAGTTTACTGCAATCTTTAAATGCAGAGATGCCAATACTCGTTAATCCATCTGGCAAAACCAGCTCACCGGTAAATCCGCACTCAAAAAAACTCTCGTTGCCTATTTCCTTCAATTTGTTTGGCAGAGTCAGTGTCCCCGTAAAGCTGTTACCAGAAAATGTATCATAATTGATAATGGTCATTCCGTCCGGTATGATCAAGTCTCCTGTAAAGTTACAGTGGTAAAATGCAAGCTCGCCAATATAGTTCAATTTCTCCGGCAAAATCAGCTGTCCGGAAAAAGTAGTGTATGTAAATGCTCTCTCCCCAATGCGAGTAAGTGTTTGTGGCAGGACCAGCTGGCCTGTAAATCCACACTCATAGAATGTGTATTCCCCTATTGTAACCAATGAATCCGAGAGGGTTAGTTCTCCTGTAAAATGGCATCCCGAAAAAGCCATGTCTCCAATCTCGGTCACCGTATCCGGAATCACTAAATCTCCCGTCAGGCCAGAACAGTCCAGAAATGCATAGTGCCCAATGCTGGCTACCTGGTATTCCCTGCCGTTGGAAGGCTTTCGCACTTTGTCCGGGATAACCAGTGTCCCAACTGGCGCCCTATTATATCCTATGAGCTGTACCGTGTCGGGTCCAAGCTCCTTATAGTTCAGACCGTCTATGGTAAACCTGTCGTTGATAGTATTTACCATAGTTCCGCCAAGTGTCACCAGCACGGATATGGGAGGCTCACAGACATAGCTTTCCGGCAGCTCTGCGATAAACTCATATTCGCCGGTAAACGGCCATTCCCCATCCTCGTCCTTTTGATAATCCGGACAGTTCCAGTCAGCTATGGGAAGCGTCACTTCACCCACCTCTTCAATCTCTGCCTTCACCTTTTCCGGAAGCATAGAGACAACCGTGCCGAAATCCGCCCTGTTCTCCGGGCTGACACCAATCAGAGATAGTTCGCCCCCGCTTAAGTTGTCGTCATCTACGAACTCCCATCGAACCACTGCTTTCTCAGTGTTTTCGTATTCCGGCTGTTTTCCATCTGTCAGGTTTTCGTGGGAAGGAATTTCCGTGGAAGGGATTTCCGTGGAGGGTATTTCATCGTCCTTCGGCGTGTCGTCAGGCTTGAGAGCGTCCTCATCCTTCTGCTCCGCATCCGAAGGCGTGGCATATCCTGTCTTCTTTCCAATATACTCGTCACCACCCAATAAGTGGTCTGCTGGTACCATGCTATCCGCCCACGTCATCACAGCGGGCTGAGTGCTAATCAGCAAAACAGCCAGCAGCGCGGATATTACCCGTGTGTATTTCCTTTTCATCGCGTTACGCCTCCTTTTCTATCATGTGGCACTCGGTTCCCCTTTTGTACCGTACTTCCCTCCGTCTCAGGAACAGGAATCTGAATGTGTCCCGGCTATCAAACCCTTCATTTTCGTCATAAAGTTTCCTCCTCTTTTGGCAGCGCATCCTTTGCTCCGTCAGATTCCGGGTTGAAATAATACTGTTTCCCGCAATCTCCCTCTGGCCGACCGCCATGACCCCGTCTGCCCCCAGCGGTATCATTTTCCTTATCATATCGCAGAGGTTCTTTTAAAAGACTGCTATAGCGTATCGGATCCCATACCGGGTGATTGCTGTCCCCGATCGGATCCGTCCGTTCTTTGATAAAACCTTCCGCCGCGCAAAAAAATTCTGGTAGTCTTCATAACTCAGATTCTTACTTTCCTGCTTTGTTATCATTACCTCCTTTTCCGGGGCTGCTTGTAACAGCACGATTTCCTGCATCCTCATTTCTTTAAATCCCTGCCAACATGAACAAATCTGTTCATATTCCCTGAAACGACGAAATGCGAACGCGTTCTCACGCATTCGCATTTCCTTTATCTTGTAACCATATTATATCATTACTGAGCGGCATCTGCAAGCAAAACCGGCTTTGGAGCTTCGGGTAAATATTAACCGTAAATATTCAACGTTTAATATTTTTTGTAGGAAAATTCAGGGCAGAGTGCAGTCTGCCCTTGCCGGAAACGTCAGGGTGAATACCGTTCCTTTGCCCGGCCCGCTTACCACCTCCACGGTCCCGCCCATAGCTTCTACGGTATTTTTTACGATATATAATCCCAGCCCGCTGGAACCGTCCTTCTCGCCCCGCTCCGGCGACACCTTATAGAATCGCTGAAAGATATGAGGGAGATGCTCCGCGCCAATCCCTTCCCCGGTATCGGCCACTACCAGCCTGGCCCGCTCCCCGGCTCCGCACAGTTCCAGGGAGATGCTGCCGCCCTTCGGCGTGTGGCGCAGCGCATTGTAGACTAAGTTGTCCAGCACGCTCCAGATTTTGTGCCTGTCAATCAAAAGCTCCGCGGCGCAGTCCGCCCTGACCGAGAAGGATAGCTCTTTATCACGGATGAGATCGGCGTATTTCCTGTCCGCTTCTTCTAAAAGCCTGGACCCATCCACCCACTCCAGACGATAAACCGTGGTTCCAGCCTCCATACGGGTGACCTCGAACAGGTTATGGATGAGCCGCTGTAAGTCCAAGTTCTTATGGTAAGCGATTCCTATGTACTCCGCCCTCTCCTTCTCGTCGGAGGCGATGTCATCATCCCCCAGCAGCTCCAGATAGTTGTTAAGCACCGTCAGCGGGGTCTTTAAGTCATGGGAAATGTTGCCGATCATCTCTCGCAGGGCGGCCTGGGAGGCGGACAGCTGCCGGTTGGTGTCATTCAGCTGTGCGGTCCGCTCCTCCACAATCCGTTCCAGATTTTCATTGACCCGTTCCACTTGTTCATGGGCGTCGGCATAACTGCGGGAAAGCATCACGCACTGGCTGAGGATGAGAAATAAGTTGGATACGACGCCAGGTATATACAGCTTTGCCTCCAGCACCGTCTTGGTCAGCGGCGCATAGATGATGAAGAGAACCAGGCTGAATAGATACAACAGCCGGTAAGGGTCCCTGCCAACTTTTCCGCTTCTAAGGGCAAGCGCCGCTGCCAGGCCGTTGGGGATCAGCGCAAGGAACAGACCGGCCACCGCCGCCGTATTCGGCAACAGAAAAACTCCCAACACCGGCAGCGCAAAGCAGGCCATCGCCACCCTGCGATGAAGACGGCTTAACCGGATGGAAAACGCCTCCAGCATAAAAAGGCAGATGCAGATGGAATGGAGCGCAAACAGCAGCAGATAAACCCGGCTCAGGAAAAAAGTCAGCCCGTCCCGGCAGAAATATTGTACCATTGAGTTCGTCTCCATCACCAGCCGCAGCACTGTCACAACACAGGTTACGCTGTACACCAGATACAAGCGTTCCATGCGGCGGAACAGATATAAAAACAGGTGGTACACCCCAATCAGCAATATGCCTCCCATAGCGGCGGCGGCCGCCGCCCGCTGCCAGAGTAAATGATGAAGCATGACGGTATCGCGGCCAAACAGTATCGGATAAAACAGGCCGCTGTCGGTCAGATGATAATTGGCAGCCCAAACCACCAGTTCCAGAGTCCCGTCTTCTGATGACACCGCCAGCAGTTCATTGCGTACGCCGGTCACTGTATTGGCAGAGGAATCTCCCACCTGGCCAGCCCGGTAAAGCTCCGTACCGTTGCTCCAGATCACCGCAGATGAGATAATCTCCGGAATAAAGAGCAGATAGATTTCCCCAGGCTCCGTCTGAATGGTCAACCGGTAGGTGGCATGGCCGAGAGCCGGATATCCCAGACCGGCCCAGGAACCGGGTAGCGTAATCAATTCCCGGCCTTTTGGCGTTCCCTGCTTAAACTCTTCCGGCGCATAGAGGCTGCCGTAATAAAATTCCCATTGGCCGTCCAGCTGATAAACCGAGGAGGCAAAGTCAGCCCCTCTAAAATCCAGGCCCCCATCCACCGCCTCCGGCCCCTCTGACACAAAAGAAACGGACATGGTAACAAACAGCGCGGTACACAAAGCCAGAATCAATAAAAAGATTGCCAGAAAGCGTTTCATATCTTTATCCTCACTTCCGAATTAGGTATGAAACGGTAGCCTTCTCCCCGAACCGTCTCGATCCGGCCAATCACAGCCCCAACGTCCTCCATCTTGTGCCGCAGCCGCTTGATATGTACTGCCACGGTGTTGGCGCTGTCTATTTCCCCTGTGCGCCAGACCTGCTGATACAGTTCTGCCGCCGGAAAAATCTGGCCGGGATTGCCAAACAGAAACAAAAACAGTTCAAACTCTTTCTGGGGCATTGGGATGATTTGGTTATCAACCTGCAAAAGCTGGTTCGAGTGGTCGATGGCAAATCTCTTCATGGAGACGCGCCGCACCTGGGCGTATACCCGCGCTGCCAGCTCCTTTAAGCTGTATGGTTTGGTGATATAGTCATCACCCCCAGCCATCAGGCCCTTGATCTTGTCCTCCTCCTCATCCATACAGCTAAGAAACAGGATGGGCGCAGAGGTAAGGGCCCGAATCGCCTCACAAAACGCAAAACCGTTCCTATCGGGCAGCAGCACATCCAACAGGATCGCGTCATAATTCTGATTTTTCAGTTGTTCCAGCGCATCCGACGCGCAGGCGGCCGTGTCAACCTGGTATCCCTGTGCTTCTAAGTACCTGCGGTTCGTCTTGAGAATATCAGGCTCATCATCAACTGCCAAAATCCGATAAGCATAATCCATAGATCCACCTCCAATCCGTAACATGAACGATTCTGTTCATAATCCATAAAACGGGCAAATGCGAATGGCGGCGGCCATTCGCATTGTATCATTATTTCTATTGTATGACACAACTGAGTACTTGTCAATGTAGGGAATGCTTGAGTTTCCGCAGTTTAATCCCCGGAGCCCTTATTATATCTGCCTTGTTATAAACAACTCTAAAAAAATGCCCAAAATATAAGGAATCCTATCCCTTTTTGATGTAAAATTAAATCACCACAAAATAATCCACTAAACAAAAAAGAAAGGATTCCCTATGGTTCATTTTACATCAAATACTTACACTTTGAAACGAAAAATTATAAATTTTTCAAATAAAATTTCCAAGCGACTTTCTAAACCGGAAAAGAAATTTACTGCCGATATCACATATGGCATGCTCGCCTCTGGCAGTTGTTTGTAGCAACCTTCGCTATGGACCGTGGCTATGATGATAATAAAATGTTCCTAAAGCCGGATGCGCTTGGGCAGAACTATGTGATCCGCCTGAAGTCCAACCGTAAGCTCTTATATCATAACAGATGGACAATGGCTACGGAATTGCGCAATCGTCGGGAAGGGAAAGTTAAGACCAGTGTCTTTTATAAAGGCAATGACCATGACGCATACCTTTCCCATGTCAAATTGCGGAAACTCAAGCATTTATCTATGCAGGGATTACTGATTCAAATATAATCAAAATCAATCTCCTGGTTATAATAAAAAATTCCCAAAGAGTGCCGATCTCTCCGGGAATTTTTTTAATAAAATTTCTAATCCGGTGATAATTACCGTACCCATTCCCCATCCGGTCCTGTCATATAACCATCCGGAGTCTGTTCTCCTGCATACATTCTGCCTTTTCCGCCATCTGAAACCGTATGGAAATAATACCATTTTTCATCGATTTGATGCCATCCTACGGCCATCGCGCCGCTTTCATCCATGTAGAACCACTTATGGAATGACGGATCATATAACCAGCCCGTTTCCATTTTGCCATAAGTTTCCGCATCCTGACTCAGGTAATACCACACCTCCCCCAGATACAGCCAGCCGGAAGCAGCAAAACAGTCTTCTTTGAAATAATACCATATGCCGCCTATTTTCTCCCAGGAAGACCGAGCATAGCTACCATCATCTTTTAGAAAGCGCCATCCGCCAACGTTCTGCTCCCAGTAACCATGAGCCGTATCTTCATTTGCTGTCTGCCTTTTTGCCTTTACCGGTTCACTATCATCGTCTCCGGAACCGTCTCCGCCTCTTACCCTTACCTGGCAAACTGCCTGTCCGTCTCCGGCTTTTGCCGTAACAGACGCTGTACCCGGCTTTAATGCAAGCACTGTGCCATCTTTATCCACGGAAACGATATCCGGCCGGCTGGAAGAATACAGAACGGTCAGTTTTTCATCTGCTTCCACCGTTGTTTCCAGCTTCTGTGTCTCACCGACATTCATCGCCAATCTTTCCGGTCTTACATATACTTTTGCCGGAACAGACTCTATAATCTCAATCCGGCAGGACGCCTTCAGGCTCATATCCGCCATGCTGACAGCAGTCACCGTCACTTTTCCGGGGGCCTGTGCAATCAGTATGACAGCCTCCTCTCCGCTTTCAGAAAGTTTCGTTTCCGCCTCCACACTACCCATGTCACCTGTAATTTCCCAGTAGATCTGAGGACTTCCCGGATGAAAATATCCGTTGTCCGAATAAAGATCTGCAGAAAGATTCAAAGGAATTTCCTGCCCCTTTTTAAGCTTTAGGGAAATCGTCCCGTTCGTGATTGTTTCTTCCTGAGACTTGATATTTAAGCCTCTTGGATAGTCAATCAACTGGTTTCCATACCGCAGATAACTGGCTTCCAGCGCTCCAGCCGCCGCAAATGACCAGCAGATACTGCTGTTTCCCTGATGTTTCGCCTTTGTGATCAGATGATAATCCCTGGAATCATATCTTTCAGGGAAATCTAAATCAAGGGGAGCAATCTCTGCCATTTCCGCCGTTTCAAGAGGAATAACTCCCTCATCCTGGGCTCTTATCTCCAGCATTTTCAGAATTTCTTTCCATTCCGCTTCTTTGTCCTGTTTGTTTTCCTCCCTGTCGTCCTCCAGAACTTCATCGACCTCATCTTCATCTGCATCCGCATTTGAATCCGTCGCTTTCTTTAACCTCTCATCCGCATTTGACCCTGTTGCCTTTTTAAATCGATTCCCCGTATCTGAATCCGTTAACCTTTCATCCGCATTTGAATCCGTTGCCTTTTTTAATCGATTCCCCGCATCTGACGCAGTCGCTTTGTCCTGCTTGGAGACTGAATTTAATTCTGTATCCGAACTTAATTCCGCAGTGAAATGATATTCTTCCACGTCTTCCTTATTATCTAATATGGTGATTGCACTTTTTAACGGCGAATATGTATAGGCATAGATACAAGGATATTCTGCTTCTGCCGAGGCATCCAGCTGCTCTGCATCCTCATCCCAGCTTGTATAGTAAAAAGATTTTCCCGGAATCGCTTTGATTCCATCCACCCAGCCCTCAGTATTACGGCACCCGTAAAACCATAAGTTCTTGTCGTCATCACATGACAGGGCTACATGAATTTCAAAATCCGTGTCTTTTGGAAGCTGAATTCCATCCTCCAGGCGTACTGTATGGTATCCGCCATATTTCAGATATCCGGACTTTACCTTTTCTATCGATCCTTCTCCGATCCGGACTCCAATTTCATACGAACATTCTCCCTGAGCTACAACAAAACCTACCGCCCTCAGCAGCTCTTCTTGGTCTTCATTGTGAAAGACCTGAACACCCCTTAGAAATCCTGAGTTCTTGAATGTATCATCAATCAGTCCACCGGCCGAGTTACTGTACAGATGATTATAATTGTCATTCTTTTCCCCGGGAGCAAATACAGTCGGCAGGTATCCGGAAGTTCCAAAATCACTGGATTCGTAAGAAACATAGTAATAAGCAGGCCTTGTTTCGAGGTCCGATCCATAGGAATCCCTGCATATCCAGGCTCCGTCATGTTCCGGTATGGCCTCCCGCTCCAGTATTATCCCTTCTTCCGGGTCACCGTCTCCTGTAAATGCGTCCCAGTTCCGTTCTGTAACACGGAAATTTTCTTTTTTTATCGTATCATCCCAGCCTATAACCAAAACCGCATGGCCGCCATATCTGTCATAGTTCCAATCTTCTTTTGGAACATAAAAGTATTGGTAATCCAATTCAGGATATCCGTTTCCCTCATTTTTATCGAAATAATTGTAGCTGAAAAGCAGCCCGGTATCTATGGCCCCATAAGTCATAATGGCATTCTTCCAGTGTTCTATATACCCGCTGCGTTCGCTGCCTGGAAGCACGAGTGCATTCTGTTCATGGAATTTGGGCTCCGCCTTTTTATAGTATATATAGTCGCTGGGCGTCTCCGCAAAATCCCCTTTCGAATAATAAGGCACTACCGATTCGTCCACAGGGCCTTGCCAATGGGCGAGATAATGAATGACATTAACGATCTGTCCGCCTTTATCTTTATCTTCCGGTTTTTTAGTATTTGTAAACCGGAAAGGAGACTTCGGATCATAGCTGGTTCCGGCCATATGCGCCTCTGAATAATCCGGTATTTTCTTCCTGTTTGCCTGTTTGGCAACACGCAGGGTATAAGAAGATGATTCCACTCCCTCCAAAGGGACAACGCGCACCGTATAGGTTCCCATTTCCAGGCCGGAAGGCTCAAGTATCTGGCTGAACGGCCTTCTGGAGACACCGATCACCCTGCCCTCTGATATCAATTCCAGACCGCATGGATATTCAGATTCCAAAGATATAGTCACATCCGTCTCATCCTCCAGTCGGAAAGAATATCTGTCCTCATCCTCCGATGAGGAGATTGCGGCTTCAATTTGACTGGGAAAAGCAATGATAACCTCTCCCTGACTCTCCAGATTCTCCCATAAATCCTCTGTTTCAGGCAAAATTTCTGGTGAAAGATGCATCTCCCTATCCCCGGCAGTATCGGGAGACGCATAAACTGTTACCGGTGCGAATGCCGTCATCCCATTCAAACAGAGCAAAACGATAATAAGATTCCTCGCCGTCCACTCTCTGCACTTTTTCCCTATTCTATCCGATATTCTTCCCATTTTGACGCCCTTTCTTCTATGTAAATCTTCCGGTCACTTTATCCATTCCTGGAAATGCTGCAATTATCTTATTGTTTATTATATCAAAGACAGATGAAAACGGCATTAATTATTTTTTTGCAGAGCCTCTCCCCGGTTATATCCAGCAACACAATAAATGCGAAGAGAGCCTGTGTTACAAGCTTTCTTCGCATTTATTTTATAAGATAAGAGCATAACGCGTCTATTCATCCGGATCTTCCAGATCTCCCATATCATCTAAATCAACTCCGCCCTTCCAAAGTTCATACGGCATCCCCTCCGTATAACGTTTTTCAATGCCATAGGATTGCCTGGCAACCTTAACAAATTTAACCGGAAGATCTGTAATTCCAATTACCGGAAGAAAAATGCAGGGATAGGTATCGTGGAGAGCGATGTCTATTTCAACGTGAATAATAGGGTTTCCCAGGTTAGTCGCATAAGTTCTGGTGATCCTGCTCCGGTCTACATTGGACAGAGTATAGCCGTATTCATATAGATTTTCATTAAATTCTGTTTTGAATGCCTCCACATAATTATCCGAAAAGGAGTAATATGGAAGCATCTGCTCGATCTCTTCCGACGAGTACTTGACTACTGCGCTGAGTTTTCTGTAGCTGGTAAAATATAACCCCATATCCACCATGATTCCCATAAACATGATAAGAAGAATAATACCAAAGGCTCCCATGATCATGGCATTGCCCTCTTCTTTTTCCATCCATCGTTTGAACATATGTCCTCCTATGTACTGATGCCCGGCGGGAGATTATAGACGTACCGTCCTTCTACCTTCATTGTGACATAATCATTTCCGTCATGGCAGAACAGCCACTGTCCCAAAATGGTCAAAGGTTCGTAGCGATAGGTCATATCCACTCTCACATCCGCGCTGTAATACGCTATCTTTTCGCCGTCCCTTGGCGCTGTCCAGGACGCCTTTTTTCCGGGGACATGGATAACCTCTGCATTGATGTACCAGCCTCCGCTGATCTTATATTCGGCTTCGTCCGGGTCAATCATGGTAACTATCCCCTGTAAACGCTTTTGAAACAAAACCTCGCTGTCAAGGGCAAGGATATAATACATCGGATCAATTGTCTCACCGGACGTCGGGGCGGCAAACGCATACCAGCCATCGTATTCATCATAGCTCCAGAGCGCCTGTTCCTGTGGGCTCAGCCAGGAAGGCTTTCGTCCGGAGCTTTCAGTGACCCAGTCATTCGGATGAACGTCATGATACCAGATCAGCATAAACGGGCCTCTGATATTGCGGCCCACCGCCTCCGTATATTGATTCAGATTATACTTTGCAGTTAAATACCAGGCGACTTCCATGCAGCCAATAATAACTACCAGAAGGATGGGAAGAACCAGAGCAAACTCAACCATGGCCTGACCTGCTTCTTTTTTTATCTTTTTTATTCTGCCGTTCATCTTCTCCTCCCTCCTTATGGCTTATAGCCGTCATTTTCCAGAACCTTTATGGCAGAGCTGTGGGAGTTTAAAATCATGCAATTATCCGTATCTCCAAAAATCAGCTTGCCCATAGGCGTTAAGTAATCCACCTGATAAGTGATATCAAGAGTGGTTTTCAGCACCTTGTAATACATGGGAACTTTCCAATGCTTTCTTTTATTCGATTTCCAAACATAATCATAATAATCGTACCAGCTGACCCTGGTATTGGCGGACAGCTGCATGGCGCTGCCGTCAAATTCCGGGAAGGATTTTTCGATATACAGGCTGATAAAACGCTCCGCATCCCCTTGGTCTGACTTAATGTTGGCATGTACTGCCGTATCCGTCATATCCGCCAGGCTGATGTAGTTATATATCACCCACCCGGTATCCGCAATTCCGCTGAAAAATATGAGCAGAACCGGAAAAACAAACGCAAATTCCACAAGGCTCTGTCCTTCCTCGCGGCGGAACAAAAGCCTTCTCAGCTTTCTTATTACCGCATTCATAGACAATCCCGGCTTTCTATCGTATAGCAGTATTCCCCGCTCTCTTCGTCTATGCCATACCAGTCGGCAAATGACAGGCAAAAGAGGTGGTCTTTCATTTTCTCTAAATTCAAACGGTGGGACAGAGCGTGCAGATAAACTCCGGCATTGGATAAATCCCCTGTCATCAGGACACCTTCTAAAACCCAGTCCTTTAAGACCAGTTTTCTGTAAGCTCCTTTCCTTCGCTGTACCAGAACTTCATAGCGTTCTTCATCCACCATAGTCTTTCCTGCGGAGAACACGACGAGACCATAAAAATTGGCCGTATTCTTAAATTGGTAGAGCTCGGGCTTCTGTTTATTTCCGCCGCACATATTTCTTGCCGCACACCGGCCCATTTGTCTGGCATCCGGCCATATGGCAGAAAGACCCGTCACATCCCCTGCCGCATAGATGTCGTTTGAATTGGTGCGCATATATGCATCCACCTCCAGCCCTCTGTTGACGTGGATATCTGTTTTTTTCAAAAACCGACTAAGCACTGTGTGGATGTGGTAATTCATATAAAGCGCCTGAATGCTGGTGCCCTCTAAAAATTCCATTTGCGGCTTTACACTGGTGGCTGCCACAACAAAATCACAAGAAATTTCAGTTCCGTCCGCCAGTATCACTTTTGTAATCATATCCCGTTCATCCGTGACGGAATCTTTCACTTCGGCTCCCACAAGAACCCGGCAGCCCTGCTGTTCAAATACCTGTTTTAGCAGCCCCGATACGTAATCGTCGGCCTGAAGGGGCATCAGACGTGCCTCTTTCTCAATCAGCGTCACCCGGCATCCTCTTTTCATCATGCCATAGGCGGCATCCAGACCGATCAAGCCCCCTCCGATGATGACGGCTCGGTTTCCCAAACGTTCTGATGAGGTTATAATCCGTCTCACATCCTCCATTCCTCTGAAACCAAAGACATTTTCCGCATCTCTGAAATTGGGGATTGGAGGCACAAAATACGTTGCTCCGGTGGCGATCAGCAGCCGGTCATAGGGGATAGAAGCCCCATCCTCCAATACCACCTTATGCTCTGACTCCCGTATGGAAGCCACTCTGCGCCCGCCAAGAAAGCTGATTTTCAGGCGCTCAAAGAAATCCTCCGGCATAAATTTTATGGATGAAAGGTTTCTCTCTCCGCCAAGATACTGATGCAGCATACATCTGGAATAAACCTCCTGCTCCGCTGACACAATCGTTATCCCTGCTGCAGGATCTAAATGCCGTATCTCCTCTGCTGCAGAAAGCCCTGCGGCTCCGGCTCCGATAATTACGCAGTTCATTTTTTCACCTCCTGCATATAGATGGCTTTTACAGGACACGCCTTCACGCACTGTGGTTCTTTTTCCTGCGTATCTCTGCAAAAATCACACCGGATCACTTTTTTTAGCCCAGCAGCCGGTCTGGGGTGCCCATACCTGCATGCCATGACGCACATAAAGCATTTAGCGCATACCGTTTCGTCATACAGGACAAGTCCGGTTTCCATATCTTTCACCAGCGCTCCGCTCATACATGCGTTCACGCAGTCCGGTTCACTGCAGTTGCGGCAGAAAACAGGATAATACCTGCTGTTTCTCTGGTAAATCATGTTTCTGGGAGGATTTTCCGGATCCACGGCATCCAAATCATAAATTACGTTTGACTCCCTGTGACTGTTCATGCACTCCATGGTGCAGTTTAAACAGCCTGTGCACAGAGATGCATCTATCATGATACGCTTCATCTTTTTCTCCTATATGTTAAGGGCTTTTCTCTTTTGTATAATCACTTCCTCCAGACGGGCGGCAGCTGCAGCACCATCCTGCTCCAAAATCAGACGCCCTCCCGTAAGAGCTTCCATCTGATCTGTAAAAAGTTCTACTGCAAAAGGACTTCCCGTTACAAACGGCGGTTTCCCCAGATGGAGAGTCAGTCCAAGCGCCAGGCCATACGCTCCGTCTGCCAAAGCCTGCTCCTCCAGCCATTGAGCAGCCGACAGGACAAGCGGAAGCTGGGAGATATCGATCTTTAATTCCTGCGCCAGCTCTTCTGCCACCATCTCCAGCCTTCCTATGGCCAGACAGGAGCCAAAACTCAAAACAGGCGGTATTCCAAGAGTGCGGCATACATCCTTCAGGGAATCCCCTGCCAGATCCGCAGCTTCCGGCTCCATCAGTCCGCAGTTAGCCAGGCCACCGGAGGTACAGCCTGCGCTCAGAACCAGGATATCCCGCTTAATCAGCTCTTTGACCAGTTGCTGTGTCAGAACATCATGGCCGCCGTCTAAGCTGGAACAGCCCACAACCCCGGCGATTCCTTTGATCCTGCCGATGATGATCAGCTCGATTAAAGGCTTCCATGTCCCTCCCAGAAAAGCTTTCAGAGACATCTCGCTGAGGCCCGCCATACTCCGCCCGCTGCCATGATCCTTTGGAAGATGGATCGTCACATTTTTCCGGCGCCTTTTATAGCGTTCGGCTATTTTCTTTAACATAATCCCGGCGTCTTTTTCAGCTGTTTCAAAGTGGAACTGCATCAGCTGAGCCCCTCTTTTTCTTGCCATATTATCAATACAAATCTGCTCAATATCGAGTTCATCACAGATCGATTCAATCCCCGGAAGTGTACAGTTAAATTCGGAAATCACGCCGTCGATGGCTCCCGTAGCCAAAACCGCCTCACTGGAGAAATTATTTCCCGCTGTTCCGGCATAAACATCGCCGTAAACCGACTTTTTCTGCTGCATCTCCAGACCGACGCAGGTACAGCCCACAACGCGAAAGCCCTTTGCTCCCGCTTCACCGGCTATTGCAAGCGCAGCCGGCGACGACGCTTCTTTTACAAACTGCATGAATAAGTCTTCCTGATGCCCAGTCAGCATGATATTGATATAATCAGGGTTAATCACCTGGAAACCTACCGGAGCAAAATTGATTTCCGGTTCCCCGATCAGAATATCATTGATCAGGTTGGTCAGTTTCAGCCCATAGATACCAGTGGAGATACCGAGGCGCAGACAGTGCAAAAGCATATCCTCCGGATCACTGGATAAATTGGTGGAAGTCTTTACAGCTCCGTCAAACACCTCTGATTTTCCGCCTCCGGGCAGGATTCCCAGCCTGCGCCAAATCTCATATCGCTTCGGATTGCTTAAACGTTTTATGTAGCTCATCTCTCTCTCCGATTCACGATAGAGATCTTCTTTTATGGAATCCGCGATTTCTACAGCGGTATCATATATATTATCTTTCCCTTCGATTCCCAGCATTCCGGCCAGACGTTCGACTGCCTCCGGGCTGGAAAATCTCCCCCTGGCTATTGCTGCCTTTTTGAGATTTTTTACCACATTTTCAATTACATGAATATAACAGCCTGACCCACAGGCCACGGCCCGCAGGAAGCTGCGAGCGACGATGGTATCAGCATCTGCTCCGCAGACTCCCTTCTCGCCTCCCGGCACAATCCGGCAGGGTCCATTGGCGCAGAGACGGCAGCAGGTTCCCAAAAGGCCGAAGCTGCATTTGACAGACTGCCCTTCCATTCTGTGAAAAGATGTCTCGTAAGGCAGAACTTCAATATATTTTTCAAGACTCTTATCTGCACTCCGACAGATATTACAGTTTAACTCTTCTGTTTGCTGGCTCATGTTCTCCTCCATTTTGCCTGTTTATAAAATTTCTTTATCGTTTGTAATGCTCACGGTATCTTTTCCAGGTGTTTTCTCATCGGTCTCAAAACTTCTCCCGGTAACGGCCGATGCGCGCTTTAGCAGTTCATCAATTTTCTCTTTCTCCGGTATATCCGCCGGCGCATTCTGAATTTTAATTACCTTGCTGTTTTCAAGCGAATTGTACTCTTTGCGCAGTTCCTCCAGCTCCTTTTGGGTTCTTCGCAGCTCTTCCTGCGTTTCCCTCATCTCTTTTTCCGCATTATAGGCCCGTTCCATGTAGGTTAAATTAGACTGATCCTGCGCCAGTTTTTCTTTCTTAACGGCCATCAGCTGTTCCTGATACTCATTAATCTCCTGGTGCAGCTTGTCATTTTCGTTCTCCCTCTGCTCAAACTGCACAAGGATTTCTTCCAGGATCTGACTGGTGGATTCCATCTCACTGTTTAATGAATAGTTTTCAGTCTTTACATTGTTATATTTTCTGCGTACTTCCTTTAACTCTTCCTGATTTTCCTCGTACTGAAGGGAAAGCTTTTCCAGCTCTCTGCTGATATTCTTCATGCTGGAGATTTGCCCTTCCAGGCTCCGCTGCTGAGTTTCCATGGCCTCGCAGTAGGAAGTGATCTCCTCTAACTGCCTTGTCAATGCCGCAATCAGTGTCGGATCTCCATCCGGACCGGGGGAAGGTTCCTGCTGCAGTTTCTGCTGTTCCTGCTGCTGCAGTTCTTCCAGCTTTGCCTCTAATTCCTCCAGCCTTCTGTATGACGCACTGCACTGTTTTAAGAGGTCAGCTTTTTCTTCCTGTGTCGCAAGGAGGCTTTGATTAACCGCTTCATACCGCGCTCTCTGTTCCTGATACTGGTTCTTCCAATATTCTGCGTCCTCCAGCAGGCTTTCCATCTTTTTATTTTTTTCCAGTTCCTCATTCAGCTGCTTTTTTAACACAATCCTCTCGTTGCAGACCCGCTCTTTTTCTGCATTCAGCTCCTGAAGATGGTAATCAAAATTACCCTGCATCAAATTGATCATCTCTTTATAAGTACTGATGATTTCATTGACCTTTTTTTTGGAGTATCCGCCGAACACAACGGTTTTTAAGCTTTCCTCAAGCTGGGCCTGCTCATACTGCCTGCGGATATCTCCAAGTTCATCCGTTTTCTCAGGCTCTTCCTGGCCTTTTTTTTCAAACATGTCCATCTATGTTCTCCTTTCCCGCCCGTCGTCTTCCAACACCAGTTTTTCCGCCGGCCGAATATCCTTCCATTTGCTCTCATGCATCTCCAAAACATGAACCGCTCCTCTGCAGAATTTTCCGCAGCGCCAGGGCTTAACCACCTCACTGTCGATTACACAGTAATCACTGTCCAGATATACGGTGCATATGGGAAAACGCATGAAGCACGTATGGATACAGGAAACCTTTTTGAGGAGAAGACCTTCCTCCGTTCCGATCCTTTTTCTGCCCATAAGACCTGCCAGACGGGTCATAAAATTATCCGCTGTCTTCACATTTTCCAGCAGCATTTCTTTATCGTTTTCATATCTGATCCGGTATCCCATCATCTCACCGCCTTATAATATGGTCATCAGTCTGGGGATTGCCGGCCCCATAATAATGATCAGCATAACTGGAAATATCAGAACCCCCATCGGAAGAAGCATCTTGATAGGAACCTTCTGCGCCCGCTCTTCTGTCCTCAATTTTTGCAGATTTCTCATTTCTCTGGCCTGTGAGCTCAGAATGTTCTTCAATGCGATCCCCAGTTCATCCGCCTGGATCACGGCTCCTGTAAAGGTCCGGATCTCATCAATCCCGCATCTTAAAGCCATCTCTTCCAACGCCGTCCTGCGGCTCTGTCCCAGACTCATGGCGCGGACAGTGGTTCCAAATTCATCTACCAGATCTCCCTGACACTGTTCCGTGATATACTGCATGGCCTGATTGAATCCAAGCCCCGCCTCCACGCTGATACTGAGCAGATCCAGCATCTCAGGAAACTGTTTTTCAATCCGTTCCTTTCGCCGTGCTGCCTTCCCGGATGTGGTAAAACGGATCAGAGCGTAACAGCCATAAACACCGGCAACGGCGCATAGTCCCAGATTTCTCCCCGTCATGAAGCCGTAATACAGGCCTGCTAAGCCGCCTCCCGCCATTGCCAGAAGCTGAAACGCAATGTATTCCTCCGGCTTCATATGGAATCCGCTTTGGTACATCAGAATGCTGATTCTTTCTTTATCTTTGCTGCCCACAGGCAGAAACGATCCAATCATGGAGAGAAGTCTGCCAAAAGCCAGCCTAAGCATCCGTGAAGCAAAAAGTCCATTATAGGCCCTTCTCCTGCTTTTTCTTTCATTACCCATCGATTCGATCAGATCAAGCTGCTCCAAAAGAACCCGTTCACCGCCGCCCAATACGGCTGAAATTATACTATAAATACTGATTCCTGTGCACAATACTGCAATCCATTCCATCATATCCGTCACACTCCCTGAGGATTATGGCTTCGATCCATCTCTTCTTTTGTTACAAACAGCCATCTGTTTTCCGAAATATTTTTGTTCCAGGTTACGTCTACATATCTCCATTGGCCGTCTATGACCACACGGTTCCATGCATGATTCCCGTCGACTACCACTTCGCATGTAAGCCCTGCCGCGCTGCACAGCCCCTGAAACATTCTGGTATAGCCGTTACACGCCGTTTTTCCGGTTTGAAACGCGCTGTAAACATTATTATTTATGTAGCTGTAATCATATTCATAATTATCATATACCCACTGGTATATCTCCAAAGCCTTGCCGTACTCCGTTTTCGAAAGGAGTCCACAGGCGACTTCGGCGAATTTATTCTTAACCGTTTTCTGCTGTCTGGCGGCTTCCTGCGGGGCTTCTGCCCGGATGCCAAGCGCAAACTGGCCCGGTTTGTCTGAATAGGTGACGTAATAGACTGTCAATGGGCTGCATCCATAATAATATCTTTTATAAAAAAAATCTGCAAACTGCCGCACTTCCTGATCGCTGTTCATAATAATGCCGGTGGAGATATTTCCTGCCTGACAGCTTTCCTGACTTAAAATTTCCATAATGGCATCCCCATGTTTTTCAAACTCTGCCGTATTCCCGTTCTCATCCGCAGCCAGGGTCTTAACCGGTACGGCAGTAAGAACCAGGATGCATAAAAGGATTATCCATACATGCTTTATCATTAAACTTTCCTCCCTATACCCTGATATTGACAATCTTTCGTATGAGCAGATATCCCGAACATTCCATTATTGTTGCTATAATCATCAGCATTTTGCCAAAATCCGTCGAATAGAATGTGCTCATATAGTCCGGATTCAGGATGGTGAGAAGAATGAGAGTGAAAACCGGAAGAAGGCCAAGTATCATCCCCGAAATTCTTCCCTGGGCTGTCAGCGTTTTTAAGCTTTGACGGATTCGTATCCGGTCTTTTATCGTATTGGAGACGTTATCGATCACCTCAGCCAAGTTTCCTCCAACCTGCTGCTGTACCATGATCGCAGAATTAATCATCTCCATATCACGGTTCTCCATACGTTCTGCGATGCCCCCCAAAGCCGCCTCCAAGGGGGCTCCATAGTTCATCTCCATCAGTGCCAGTTTAAACTCTTCCGCAATCGGATCCGGCATATCGGTGCTGACCCGTTCAATTGCCTGCCGGAAGGAAAATCCGCTCCTGAGGCAATTGCTGACTGTCATCAGCGCATCCCCCAGCTGAACAGAGAATTTTTCCATACGTTTTTTGCGAAACATCTTCACCACCAAAGGCGGAAGAAGTGCACAGATAATTAAAAGCGGCACAACCGTAACTATCCTGCCGGTAATAAAATAGGCCAGAGCCGCCGGAAGGATCATTACGCTAATCCAAATCAACAGATATTCCTGTACACTCATCCGTATGCCGGAACTCTCCAGTTCTCTGTGGAACTGCTGTGATCCCTTAATTTGAAATAAAGATTTCTTTTTCTGGCCTTTCCTTTTCTTATCTCCCTGTTTTTCCTCCATCCCGCGGCTCCCCATGCGGGAGATCTGTTCCAGCTGTTTTTCCAGGTTTCTCTCACTGTGAAAAAACAGATTAGACAGAAAAAGGAACAGTGCAAACACATAGATGCCAAACAACAGGGAAAGAACGCCTATTTCCATCTCCATCCTCCTCTAGTTAAACCAGGAATCCATAGCATGAATTCCCCTGTCTTCCATCTTTCCAATCACTTTGGGGCGGATTCCAGTCGCTTCATAGCGGCCAAGAGCCTTACCCGAATTATCAAAGCCCTCCGGAACAAAACGATAAATTGTCTGCAGGGTCACCACTTCAGACTCCATGCCGATTACCTCGGATATTTCCACAATCTTTCTGCTTCCATCCTTCATTCTCGACTGATTGACGATAATATCAAACGCAGACGCTATCTGTTCTCTGATTGCCCGGATGGGAAGTTCCATTCCCGCCATTAAAACCATAGTCTCCAGTCTGGATATCACATCCCTTGAGGAATTAGCATGAGCCGTCGTCATGGAGCCGTCATGCCCCGTATTCATAGCCTGCAGCATATCCAGTGTCTCTCCGGAACGGCACTCACCGACAATAATCCGGTCCGGTCTCATACGAAGGGCATTCCTGACAAGATCTCTGATCGTAATCTCCCCTTTTCCCTCGGCGTTGGACGGCCGGCTTTCCAGCGTAATCGTATGGCGCTGGCTGAGCTGCAGCTCCGCAGAATCCTCTATGGTTACGATCCGCTCATCCTCCGGAATATAAGCCGACAGGATATTGAGAAGCGTCGTCTTTCCGCTTCCGGTTCCTCCGCAGACAATGACATTGGCCCTTGCCTTCACACAGGCTTCCAGGAATTGAAGCATCTGAAAGGACGCCGATCCGAAATCGATCAAATTATCCGCGCGGAGAGGGATTTTGGAAAACTTACGTATGGTGATCGACGGCCCTTTTAAGGACAGCGGCGGAATAATTGCATTGACACGGGAGCCGTCCGGAAGCCTGGCATCCAGCATCGGGCTGGATTCATCGCACCTTCTGCCCAACGGTCCTGCGATCTTGCCGATCAGTTCCAGCACATACCGGTCATCCTTCAGCTTAATATCCGTCAATTCCAATCGTCCCCGTCTCTCCACATATACATTGTAGGGTCCATTTACCATAACCTCGCTGATCGTATCATCTCTGAGCAGTTTTTCCAAAGGTCCCAGCCCCTGTGCCTCATCGTAAATCTGCTGCACCAGCTTCTGTTTTTTGCTTCTGGGAATATCCTCTCCGCCGGCCTCCACAAGCTGACTGATGACAGTTCTGATATCAGCCGCTTTTTCATCACCGGCCGCAGGAGTGTTTGCCCGTTTGACCAGTTCCATATGAATCCGGTCTTTAAAATCTTCGTATTCGTCATAATATTCTATGTTTTCCGGCTCCACATCCTTTTCCTGCGCAGCCCTTACGATTCTGGCCTGCTCCAGCCGTTCCAGAAGTCCCATATATTACCCCCGTTTTTTTGCTTTTTTTCTCGCTGCAGCCCTCTTTTTCTTATTCTCCTCCGGCAGGCCGGAATCCTTCTCCATCACTGAACAGAGGCGGGAAACTGCAGCCGTATAGGAGCTTTTCGGAGCGCATAAAACCACCGGTTTCCCTTGATTCAGAGCCGAGGTTGCAGACTTTTCATCGTATGGGAGCACAAGATCGACTTTCCGTCCCAGTACCCGCTCCACATCAGCCTGTGATATGGCCTTTGATGGAG
This sequence comes from Clostridium sp. chh4-2, assembly GCF_002899675.1. Classification (GTDB taxonomy): domain Bacteria; phylum Bacillota; class Clostridia; order Lachnospirales; family Lachnospiraceae; genus CHH4-2. Next base: position 84,224 of record NZ_PKUU01000001.1, read on the forward strand.
TTTCCTTCATGATCAGACGGATCTTCTGTTCCATATTCAGAGTTCTGAAAAGGAGGAGCGCCTTCTTTGTATTTTTTAAGTTATTGATCTGAGGCTGGGCCACAAGCAGAATCGTGCTGCACAAATCCAGAATCGCCAGATTTACGTCTCCGAAGCCGACGCTGCCGTCTATAACAATATAATCGTAGTAATTTCTCAGAATCCCGATGATCTTCTCGATATTCTTTCCACCTATGGTTTCCGCATATTCTGGGCTTTTGGGCCCAAACAGGACTTTCAGCCCTGACTGGTGGTAATCCAAATAGGAATTGACTGTATCCAAAGTAGGCGCCTTTTGATCCTGTAAAAGCTCTGCTATGGTCTGCTTCGGCTCGATGCCAAGCAGCATACCGGTATCCCCATACTGCATATTAAAATCCAGAAGCACTACCTTGCGCCTCTGTGCCGCCAGCTTCACCGCCAGATTTACGGCAAGAGTGGTTTTTCCGATGCCTCCGCCGGCTCCGGTCACAAATAAGACCTCCGTTTTAGGAAGGCCGGAATTTTCACCAGAACGGTTAAAATGTCTGGAGCTTTCGCTGATGCACAGTTCTTTCAGTGCGCCGATTAACTCTTCTTTGGACGGCAGCGGGGCGATCACTCTGCGGATTCCCGCTTCCATGGCGTAGGGTAAAATACCGATATCCGGCTGGTCTGAGATCATAACCATCGTTACTTCCGGGTACAAAATATAAACCTGTTGGCAGAACATCAAAAGTTTCCGGTCCGTCTCCGCTGATATTAGAAGCAGGCCCGGTTTATTTCTGTCAATCGTCTCTGTTCCGCGCGCAAGATCTGCGATATCACCCTTTAACTCGATCTCCGACTGGCGCAGAAGATCCGTCAGCCGGTCTTTCATGTCGCTGCCAAATCCTACTAGCAATGTCCTTATATTCATATCTCGTTTACTCCTGTTCCGCTTCCGGAGCTGATATTGGGGCGGCCGCCCCTTGGGTCACGACAGGTCCCGCCTCTGTCTCAGAATCGTCAGCCTGCGGGCGCAGTGTCAGACGCAGGTTTCCGTTGTTTATGGTCCTTGCGCGAAACGCCTTGGATTCTGCCTCCAGCGCCTCTTCCGGTGTAACGGAAAGAGTTACGCTTCCATACATGATATCTGCGGCGTTTTCAAACTTTTTAAGGCGGGAATCCACGGCCAGCACCTCAACCTGCTGAAGCAAGTAACCGGTTTCAAACTGTTTCTGATCATTTAAGTCGGTCACAATGATATCCACTTTGTTACCCACAGCAATCAGGCCCGCCACGCCGGCCTCGACCCCCACCTCCAAAGTAAATGCACGTCTTCCGTTTTCCATCTGATAGGCCAGTCCGATTCCTCCGCCTTCTGTCCCGGTAAACCGTCCTTTCGTGACCATCTCCCCCGGAGCAATCTCATCTTTTGCCACCTTTCCAGTCACATCATCCATCCGGGTATAGGCGCTGCCCGGCACATAGGTTCCCAAAATCTGTTTTACTTCCAGCATTCCTGCCTCAATGACGGTTCCTTCTGGGATCGCAGTCCTTGCGATAACGACAGGTGTAAAATCGGCCTCGTCAAACTGCGGCGACGTTTTACTGTTCAGCACAGACCATACTGCGACAGTTGCAGCCGCTGCGGCCAGCAGCGCGATTAGTTTTGTCTTTTTCATCGTCCTGCCCTTTCTTTATCTCATTTTTCAAAAAAGACACTGCAATGCAAAGAGATGAAATCCCTACATTGCAATGTCTCTTTCCACCACTCACGGTTTTCACATGTGCTGTGATGGTTCGTTCCAATTACGGATTAGATGGATTTGTACCGCCTAATTTCGTGTTGATTTCCTGGAACTTACTATTAAGGCTGGTACCAATATTGCCCAGAACAAGAACTACCACTACAGAGATCAGAACAAGAATCAGTCCATACTCTACCATACCCTGTCCGCTTTCTTCCTCTGCCAGCCAACTTTTCATTTCTTCAAACTTCTTCATTCGTGTTTCCTCCTGATTTTATCATTTTCATTTATAGATGATTTATCTATCTCAAAGGCCAGGAATTGTATTTCCTCAGCCTATTGATTCACAAATATGCTTCCGCCTCAGCGAAAAAGCCGGATACTTTAAGCCCAAGCTCTTTTATCAGCCCGATAGTCACAGCGGCTACCAACATAAGGATTAAAGCATACTCAGCCAATCCCTGTCCGCTTTCTTCCTCTACCAGCCATTTCACACTCTTCATACCAACCCACCATTCTTTTTTATCACATCAGCTGGTACAGAAAAGGCATCAGCTGTTTATCAAAAAACGCAAGCACCATGCCCAGAGCGATGAAGCCTCCCATAGGGAAATAGCTTTGCAGGGTCAGTTTCTTAAACAGAAGGCCTCCGATACAATAGATTCCCATGCTCACAGCCATGAAAAACATCATATACGTAAATCCGTAAAAGCCGGTTACCATGGCTGCCGCCATCATAAGTTTGACATCTCCCGCTCCCACCGCCTGATTCTTTTTTGTCAGCACAGCTGCCGCCGCACAGACCAGAGTTCCAAACACCGCAGCTAGAAGACTGCCGCCCACTCCCTTGATCCCGCCCCTAAGCAGATTAAAAAGTAATCCGAAGGCCATCAGCGGAAGCGTGATCTCATTCGCAATAATGCGGTACCGGTTGTCCACATAGATGACAACCATTGCCACCACAGCCAAAGCCGCAATCGTCACCACATAGGCTGCCGTGTAACAATAAACGGCCATAGCCCATACTGCAGCCAAACCTGCGCCGTAAAGCCAGCTTCTCCATTCAGGAAATACATAAGGTTTATACTGTTTTCCCTTTTTCGTTTCCTTGTATCCGATGAGCCTGAGACTTAAAGCCGGCGTCTGTTTTCCAACCACCATGCCCGCCATTCCGGCAGCAAGACATCTCAGTATTAATTCCAGTGACAAGCTTTCCATGAACTCTTCCTTAGTTTTCCCTTTCTTTTTTCTTAATTCCTTACTGTGCCTACATCATATCATCCGCCCCGCTATGCATCTGTTCCTAAAGTGTGACCAAAGTGTGAAAAAACAGATTTTTTTATAAAAATGTCAATATTATTTTAATTAACTGATTTTCAAAAGGCTTTCTGACGTTAAGGATAAGAAAGAGGGGCAAACTTTCCTCTGATGATACAAAAAAAGGACGCCTAAGCGTCCTACACTGACATATTCTGAAGCATGGCGTTCGTCTCCTCCGCCCAGGAATACTCCGGCATATAGTTATCCAGATAGGTTTTCCTGATCTCCTCATTTCCTTCCATAAACTGATAATAGTCGCACTCAAACGTCCCCATATTGGCCGCCAGATAACTCCTGTAATAAGAACAAATCTGTTCGCAGCCAGCCTCCCGGAATGTATTTCGCATAACGGATACGGCTTTGCGGTAAAGCTGTTTTACCTTTGAATCGTAGACCCGATCTTCCCACAGAACCGAGATCACCTGCTCCATGGATACGTCGCCTCCTCTCGCATTCACCAGATAGGCAAACAGTTCCTTTGACTTGCTGTATTTAAAAAAGAGAGGCGTATCCCCGACGCAGACATCAAACTTACCAAACGTTCTTACTATAACCTTATCGTCTTTTTTCGCCGCCTTCCCGCTCATCTGATCCACCAGGAGACTGACACGGTTTACAGCACTGCTGAATTCGGAAAAGGAAAATGGTTTCGTAATATACTCCATCGCATGAAGGCGGTATGCCGCCAGAGCATACTCATCATACCCTGTCACAAAGATAAACTGTATCTGAGGCCAGATATCTCTCAGCATAGCTGCCAGGTCGATTCCGTTTAAGCCTGGCATCTCAATGTCCAGAATGGCCAGTTCCACCTTATTTTTATAAACAAATTTAAGCGCTTCCAAAGACGATGTAAAAGCGCCTACGCATTCAGCCACCTCCACTCTGGACAGATTTCTTTTTATGTCCTCCAGTATATTGATTTCATCATCCACCACTACTACTTTCATGCCTCAGCTTCCGCCCCTTTAATTGATCTTTCTATTTTGGTATTCTGATACTGACCTTTGTTCCGACTCCCAGCCGGCTCTCAATCTGTATCTCTCCTCTGACTAAGTGATGCAGCCTGACCCTGACATTCTCAAGCCCCACACTATGCTCTTTTCCTGGCACTTCCTTATGTTTTGTATCAAATCCGACCCCATTGTCGGTGACCTCTATCAGGATGACCTGATCCTGAAGCCTGGAACTGATAATAAGTTTTCCCGATGTTTCACGCTTGCAGATCCCGTGTTTGATCGCATTCTCCACAATAGGCTGCAGGACAAAATGCGGCAGCCGGAAGTCATCATACCGGATGTCATACTGCACCTGTATCTTTCCCGGAAAACGGCTTTTCTCAATCTCGATATAATTTTTGACAAAGTCCAGGATTTCAGGAAACTGAGCCAATTCATCTTCACTCAGGGAATTCAGCTGGACCCTCAGATATTTTGTAAATGCCACCACGATATCGGCAGCCTTATCCGCATCCGTATAGATAAGCGATTTGATATTTGCCAGAACGTTATAGATGAAATGAGGTTTAATCTGGCTCAGCATCAATTGTGCTTTTGTAAGCTCCATTTTTTCCGTCAACAGGTTATTGGTCTTGATCGTCCGGTACCATTCATCCAGAATATCGGGAATGATATTGACTGATTGATAAAGATTCACGCCATCGTTTCCCGAATTCATTGCCGACAGAGCACGCTGTACTTTCATGCTGTTTAAACTCAAATCCGACTTTATCTGTTCCATAAGGCTGTCAAAGTCCTTACCATCATCCGGATACATGGCGATCCGGCTGTCCGCCGTCATCTCTCCGTATTCACTGTTTTCCAGTACGCGGCAAATTCGTTCCGCCTTTTTCTTCGCATTTAATCCGTTTCCGACATCCCGCAGAAACAGCATCATATTATTGCCGTCAATCCACACAATATCATCCGGATAAATCATCCGGGTGACCAGCTCCATATACTGATATATGACCATTTCCATCCCCATGTTGCCGTCGTTTTTCATAAGGAAATTCAGCCCAACCGCCATCAGGGCATGACGGCAGCCCGGCGGCGACTCACTGATGATATGTTCCGCCAAAAGCCTGGCCCTGCCTGCAACCTCCTTTGATATTCCGCGGCCGTTTACCGAGGTCTCCATAACCACCTTCAGCTTGGAGCTTAAATCCCGGACCGTCCCCACCACATACATGGGAATCTTGCCGTCATACAGGACACTGATCAAACTGATGCTGCACCATTCTGCCTTCTCCGTCTCTCCGTCTCTTATGTAAAATCTCGCCATGATATTGTCTTCAATATCTCCGGAAAGGATCAGATTAAACATCTTGCGCACCTTTGGTATATCGTCTTTAAAGATATACCGTTCAATCTTCCGGAAGCCGTTTTTTCCGCTTCCGACAGCGCAGAATTTCCCGTCCCAGTTATCGGCCAGAGTCATCTGGTTATCCTCGATATTCCACTCAAACAAATAACTCTCAACCAGCTCGGTCAGATTATGTTCTGTTCCTGTTCCGGCTCCTGCCTTTACAAACCCTAACGTCCCGTCCGACATCAAAACGCCGACCCAGATCAGATACATATACCGTTTTCCGGACTCCATGGTCATTGTATATCCAAACAGGCTGATCCAGCAGTCCGTGCCGTCGTCTGACACCATGCTGAAACAGTCAGAGGCCGCATGAACTCCATCTGCCGGGCAATTCTCCCCCTCGCCGTGCCAAAGTCCCCAAAGCCTATTATCCAAATCCTCTTTCATCGTCTGATAGATGGGCCGGGCAAAAAAATCTTTGCTCCTCCGGTCCATAAAGCAGTGTCTGCCGCTTTCCGGCTCTATCACCATAACTCCGCACAGAATACCCTGTTCCCGGAAAATTGCAAGTTTTCTGCGCACCATATGATAAAGGTCCGACCGCCTTTTCTTAGCCGATTCCCGAAACTCCAGATGAATGTCCCGAACTATCAGCAGACAATGTTCCGGTTCCCAGCCGGGCAGAACGCGCACTTCATACCACGTTCCGCCGGTTCCTCTGCGGCGGAGAGTAAACACATGTTCTCGGTATTCCCGATCTTTTGCCATCCGTCTCAAAGCCTCCAGTGAGATCTGGCCGCGGTCTTCTTCCACCAAACTAAATTCCTGGCCGCCAAAAAAATAAGCAAGCCACTCTTCATAGCTTCCTGACTTCCCCTCCGCCGGTATAACAGGTATTATACTTCCATCCTTTATATTTACCTGTATCATGCTTCGCTCTGTCATCTTATACTGCTCCCTTAATATGATATCCTGTTTTCCCTAACTTTGATTTTATCATAACAAGTGTTGCAAAAGTGTGAAAAAACATCGTTCCGATCATCCGGAATACAAAAATCTTAATAGAAGAACGTAAATCTGTCAACCTCCCCACAGACATCCTGTTTTCCCCGCCCTTTAGACGGTATTACTTTTTCAATGCCACTGGCTTTTATAGATATTCGCCGCCATTTGAGGATTTTGAAATGCATTATAATCATTATCTTCAAATAAAAAGCACCGTGCGTTAATACATTTGGTATTTCTGCCGGTAACCGCCTCAACAAACTCTGTTCCTATATCTGATTTACATTTGACATACAGCATTTTTCCATTGCTTTTTACAACGAAAACCCCGGGATCATAGCCCGGAAGCGCTGTTTCTTCATACCAAATCACTGCCACATCCGATATCCGCATAACCCCATTATAAAAATGATCAGGAAGCCGCAGCCAATTCTTTGTCAAGAATCCTACTTTCATAGAATCTTTCTCTTTGGAAGGCTGGGAAGTCAAAGACAACAGCAGCGCATTCGATTGACGGCATTCCCTATAGAACTCCAGAATTTCTTCTGCGCTGCAGTCACTGTCCTTAGCAGTCATCTCTGCAACGGAGGCACCTATTTTGTTTATCAGTTTTCCTCCGAATCCCGATAGGACAATACCCAAAAGCACACAGCATACGGTGACTGCAATCCAAATAATATCGCTCTCATATAGAATATGGAGAAGCAAATGGTTTAAAATTCCCATCGCAAGCACTCCGATTCCCAGAATCAAAAGACCCGCCCCCTCATGTTTCATTTTGCTTTTTTTTGTAAGTTCCTCTTCGGACAACAGCAGTTCCGTTTCCAATGTTTTCGTCATCGGTATAATCATATTCATTTCCTCCTCTTACTTTTGATAAAATTTACTGAAACTGGATGAAAGTATATCTTATTAGACAAGATTCCGGCCTCATTGTGACAGTAAAATTACATTTTTTTACAGCTGTTTTGAAGAAGCTGTTTTACTTGTAAGATTTCGAAAAATTTGTTATAATAAAGTTCTGCTATGAAATAGAAAATCCTGCGGCTTCTGCCGCAGGATTAACGAAGAATCACCCGCCAAGGTTTGTATTCGATTCTATTTCATAGCTTTTTTTCACATTTACTTTCTGTGCTTTGACAAGAACAGTTGCATAGATAAAGAAAATTACAAACAGCCCGATTGTCGTAACAGCAAGTACCGGAGTCAGATTTTTTAGCGAAAGTGCAACAAAAATTCCTCTCAACAGAATCGCTGCCCCTACTCCAATGTAAAATACCGTTTTAGGAAGTTTATAATAGCGTTTTTCCCATGCTTCCGGCAATATTCTGGGTAATCTCCAGATTGCGAAAAACACAATCAGCTCACTGATCGATACAATCAGCACAACATTGCTGGTTATAATCTTAATGCTTAAATTCAATATTATCGGTAAAATTCCCACAAGATAAACCAGAATATAAATGATATAAGGAATTCCGTTCTTATTCGTAACCGCAATTTTTTCCGGAAACCATCCGTCACGGGCCGCCTGCCTGATCGGAGTTGACATGATTGCGAATGCGCTGTTAATCGTCGTGCTCAGAGATGCCAATGGGCCTCCAATTATAAACAGATAATACAGCATTCCCGGCATTATCACTTTTGCCACCTCGGTCAGAGGTTTTCCCGCCACCTGTTCTACAGGAAGTACTGTGCTGTTGACAAAAGCAATTCCGATATACAGCACCAATATAATTGCGGATGTAATTGCCAGCGCTTTGGGAACGTCCCGTTTGGGATTTCTCGCTTCACTTGTAAAATTAATGATGTTTTTATGTCCGACGGTTGACGCAGCCAAAAGCATCACTGCCGCACCAAAGCCCTCTGCTCCATGGGTGAAAAAATCAGGCGCCTTCAGATCCATTCCCTGTCCCGATGTTTTGGAGATACCAAGCAGGATAAAAAGTCCCAGCCCGACAAATAAAATAACAGAAAGGATATTCTGTACCTTTGCCATCTTTTGAACACCGGTCAAATTCAGGATAAAGAAAAAGGTAATCCCAAGCAGAGCCGCTGTCTTTGCCGGAACAGCAGGAAATAAAACGTTCACATACTGTCCGAAGCCACTGCCAAACAGCCCCATATTAAAGATGATCAGCACCGCCGATATGCCGATGAAGCCTCCCCACCGGTCACCCAAAAATGTTGCCGTGATCGTATAGTTGCCTCCCTTTGGTATCATGCAATTACCAAGTAAAGCATATGGCACAATCATCAGGAATCCGGCCACTGTTGCAATCAGGTATGCAAGCCAGGCAGAACGCCCGGTTACAGCGATTGCCTGTCCGGTCAATGTTACAACGCCAGCGCCGACTACGGTGCCCAATGCCAGCGCTACTAAAGCCCCCAGGCCCAAACCATTTTTATGTTTCATTCTGTCTTCCCCCGTATTTACCGTATAATATCAATCTGCGCTTCAGCAACCGCCTGTTCTGAAAGATCTTGTCCGAATCCAGGAAGATCCGGTATCTCGAAATATCCGTCCACCGGCTGATAGTCATACACGAATTGACTGGCAACCGACTTCAAAGTACTTGTCATATGATGTTCATGGATGATAAAATTCGGTATTGCCGCCTCTAAATGCAGGGATACCGCCAGATTCAGCGGGCTTGAGCAGACATGAGTCTGAACATTTACATCATAGATGTGAGCCATATCACAAATCTTTTTGCATTCGGTTACGCCCCCGCAGTTGCCGATATCCGGCTGTATAACGGATACGGCGCCGGATTCCAAAAGTGGGAGGAATCCCCATCTCGTATAAGTCCGCTCTCCGGTTGCCAGCGGAATGCCTACACGTTCAGCCACTTTCTTTGTCACATCCATATTCAGCGGCAACGTCGGTTCCTCATAAAACATGATGTCGTAGGTTTCCGCCATCCGTCCAAGCTGAATCGCCGTATTGGCATCTGTGTTCGCATGATTTTCCAGGATTATATCCACCTGGTCTCCTGCCGCCTCGCGCATGGCTGCCAGACGCTCTTTTGCCAAAGACAGGGTCTTCTTAGGCAGGCTTCCGCAAAGCTCGGAAAACGGAACTCTTCTGCCCTCCAAGTCAAACTGCAGGATATCCGCCTTCACTGCGGTATAACCTTCTCCGACTGCCCGTTTACAGGAAGCGGCATAATCCTCTGCCCTGCCAAGGGCGTTCATGCTCTGTTCTCCCCAGCCAAACTGAAGCTGGCTCGCATAGGCGCGGAGTTTGTTCCGGCATTTACCTCCTAACAGTTCATAGACCGGAACCCCATAATACTTTCCCTTGATGTCCCACAAGGCCGTATCAATGGCGCTGATTGCCGCCATCACGACTCCGCCGTTTCCTTTTCCCCAGAATGACTGCTTAAACAACCGTTCCCAAATCAATTCATGCTTCAGCGGGTTTTCACCGATGATGAAATGGGATAAATCTTTTATCATCTCTGCTGCTGCATATGCACCCGTCACAATCGCGACCGATGCTTCACCCAGTCCGTAGATCCCCTCGTCTGTATTGATTTTACAGATAACCGGACGAATCTGGGTTCCCTCGGGGATTTTGAGCTTCAAAATCTCCATACTTGTAATCTTCATAGCTGCCTCCTATTGTTTTATTACACCTCAGGACACAAGGAAATGATCTTCGATCAACTTCCTGCACAACTCTTTATCCTTGTCCATAATTGCCTGGACTATCTTTGTATGGGACTGACCGGTGAGAAGATCCTGTTCCATCTGGTGTTTTTTTCGTAGGTGAAGCGCAGCGCCGGAATACATGCGCGCTCCAAAGGCCTGGTAGCTGAGGCGGAAAATCTTATTCCCGGACAGCTTGCATAGTTTATAATGAAACTTCAAATCGAATGTAATATTATCCTTCAAATTCTTTTCCTGAAAAGTCTGATCTGTCTGCTCTGCAAGCCGGTATAAATCCGCAAGCTCTTCCTCGCCGGCGCGTTCCATGGCAAGCAGGGCACAGATGTATTCCGTCTCCCTCCGGTATTCTGCCATATCGGCAATATCGCCCTCTTCTATAATCAATTCTCCCACATTGTCAATATACTCTTTAAAATCAAATTCCTTCACATAGTTTCCATCACCTAAACGGGTCTCGATAATCCCCAGAACGGAAAGCTTATGCAGCGCTGTTCTCACGGATACACGGCTCGCATTTAACAATTTACACAACTCTGTCTCTGAAGGAATCTTGTCTCCTACCGCATATTCCCCAACAATAATTTCATTCTTCAGCATCTCGAAAATCTGTTCCGGCACGCTTTGTTTATCCAATGCTTTTAACGCCATGTCTTACCCTCCTTATAATATGTTAGTTGTATGACAACTAAACTATATAATATTTATGCTGCTTTGTCAACCCACATTCCTATAAAATGGCAAAATAAGGCGGTCACACATATGGATTTCCATCCTTTGCGTGACCGCCCTATTCAGCTATAAAAATATTTTCAGCAATCCCCTTCTTCTGTCAAGGCTCTGTGAAGCTCTATAAATAAATGATTGATATCAATCGGTTTAGGAATAAAACCGGTCATACCGGCTTCCAAAGCCGCTTCTTTGTCTTTATTTGACGCATTTGCAGTCATAGCAATAATTGGGATTGTCTTAGCGTCCTCCCGGGGCAACGCCCGGATGGCGGAGGCTGCTTCCAATCCATTCATCTCCGGCATCAAAATATCCATCAGAATTGCGTCAAATGTTCCCGGCTCCTGATCTGAGAACAAATCCACAGCCATTTTTCCATTTTCCGCCCGAACGGTCGATGCGCCTTGTAATTGAAGAAGATCCATGGCTATCTCTGCATTCAGTTCATTGTCTTCAACCACCAGTATATTGCTATTTTGAAGCAGGTTCTCATCGAGCTGCTCTATCTTCACCGGCTTTTTATCCAAATGTTTTTTTGGCAGTGTGATGGTAAAGTAAAATTCGCTGCCTTTACCCGGCTCGCTTTTCAGCTTCAATTCTCCGCCCATCAGCTCTACAATGCTCTGACTGATGGATAATCCAAGTCCGGTGCCCTGACTTTTGGAAATATTAGATCCCAGCTGTTCAAAACGGCCGAAAATCCGCTGCTGATCCTCTTGTGCAATGCCAATCCCGGTATCCCGGACGCAAATCGTAAAGGATGCATCTGTTTCCGCAGATGTATTTTCCAGAATGGAAAGCTGAACCTCTCCGCCGGCCGGCGTAAATTTAAATGCATTGGAAAGCAGATTGATGATCACCTGTCTCAGACGGACTGCATCGCCTGCCACCTCATCATCCTGAATTTTCTTATTCACCAGAAACCGAAGCTTCCTGTTGGAGGCCTCAGTAGATACCATATTTTCTATATCCTGCAGCATATCAGTCATAGAAAACGGTTCGTCAGAAAGGCTCATCTTTCCATTTTCAATCCGGCTCATATCTAAAATGTCATTGATCAGGTTTAATAAGTATTGGGTAGATGATTTTATGGTATCCAAATTCTCTTTTGCTTTTTCCGGAAGAGACTCGGTCATCACCGTCAAATCAGTCAGCCCTACAATGGCATTCATCGGCGTTCGGATTTCATGACTCATCCTGGACAGGAATTCACTTTTGGCCCGGTTATCGGCTTCCGCACGTTCCAGCTCAACCTTCATGGATGCGGCGTGCAGCCGGGATCTGCTCACCACAAGAACAACCGCTAAAAGCAATATGAGAAATGCGGATACCACGGAGATAACCAGCACTGGATCTCCATACAGAATGCTTGAAAGCGTGATATACGGTTTGCCGATGGAGACGGTATTATGATTGCCGATATCGTTTTTCTCTTCGTCGGTCATGTTGTTAATCGCCTTATTGATTATGGAAAACAGATCCGGCTGAACCGGGCTGGTCATTGCAAAACTGATCCCCAGATTGTCATTAACCCGGTTTACCTGCACAAGATTTGTAAAATTCGTATCCTGGATAATGCTTTCAATATGGGACGAAATGCCATAGAAAAAGTCCGCTTTTCCGCGGTTTACATCCGACAATGCATCGTAAACCTCCGTATAATACCGTACATTGTCCGCTGCAACCGTATCAGGTATCTTTCTGCCCTCTAAAACAGCGCCCGTAAGGCCGGATGCGGGATAGCTGGTTTCTTTATTCCGCACCACAGTGGAATTTAACCTGACATAGGAGGAGGTCAGCGCCAGCCCTAACTCCTGAGCATCTTCGCTTGTTCCAATAAAGCCGCCCAGCATATCGGCTTCTCCCCTCCGGACTTTATCCAGAGACTCCGCATAATTATCGCAGTAGAGATAGGTAAAGTTCAAACCGGAATATGCGGATATCTTTTCTAAAACATCGGGAATCAGACCTTCATGCGCATCATCATTGTTGAGACAGATCATGGGATGCCAATCCTTAGGAACCGCCACTGTCACGTTTTTCTTTTGACGGATAAATGCCTGTTCCTGGTCATTCAGCACCGCATAGTTGTTTTCCGTTTCAGGGAAATTGGCCGAATACAGCTTTTTTGCATAATTAGGGTCGGCTTCATATATCTTTTCCAGCGCCATATTTAATTTGTCCAGTATATCCTGATTTCCCGTGTTGGTTACGATATAATGGGGCTGCGAATCGAAATAAGCGGCTACAAAAAAGTCTTCTCCAATGTCCGAACTGTTTCCTAACAGCAGATCCACATCGCCGTTTTCCAGAAATACTTCCAGGTTTCCTTCTGCTTTTTCCTGAATCTCATCATAGCTGTAATATCTGATTGTACAATCCAGATTATTGACATCCAGATAGATCCGGAGCCGCCTGATATTCTCCTTAGCCCGTTCAAATACTCCTATGGTCTTTCCGTTAAATGTATTGAAATCATAGCTTTTAATGCTGTCATCATCCCGTCGGGCCAATAAAAGAAGCTTGCTGTATCCGCAGTTATAGTCCGGATAGGCAAAATATTTCTCCAGGCCGTCCATATAATATTGTCCGCCTATTAAATCAAATTCGCCCGCCTCAGCCAGTTCGATTAGCTCCTCATCATCTACATCAATATATTCGTATTCCCATCCGGTATACTTAGCTATCTCATTGAGAAAATCAACAACGATTCCATAATGGCGCCCGTCGGAATCAACCATGGTATATCCCTTTGCCTTTGGATAGGCAACACGAATTACCTGATTTTTTTCCTCCGCAATACCCGGAAGAACCTGCAGGATCATGAAAACAACTGCAGCACATATAATTGTGAGCCGTTTTATCTTACTGCCTGAGATATATTTCATAAATACATCCTCTCTGTTATTTCTATCAGATCACGTTTTGATCACACATAGTATAGATTATTTTATCATAAAATTCCCGAATAAACAATTGCCTGGCCTGGACATTTTTCATGATACTGGATATTTCCGACCAGTCCATTTTCTGATATACTCCTCAACATAAGGAACGACATTTTAAAGGAGGTATAACCATGAAACGAATCATAACACTCCAGGATATATCCTGTGTCGGCAGCTGCTCAATTACGGTGGCCCTGCCCGTCATATCCGCCATGGGCGTGGAATGCGGGATTCTTCCAACTGCTGTGCTGTCCACACATACCATGTTTAAAACATTTACATGTAAAGATATTTCAGATCAGATTGCTCCCATCTCCGATGCGTGGGAAAAGGAGAACATTTCATTTGACGGCATTTACACCGGATATCTGGCTTCCGCAGACCAATGTGAACAGATCTGCACATTCTTCGGCCGTTTCGCTTCAGATAAGACACTTGTGCTGGTAGATCCGGCAATGGCGGACAATGGAAAATTGTATCCGGCATTTGATGAAAGCTTTCCGTCAGCCATGGCCGGCGTCTGTTCAAAAGCAGATGTGATACTGCCTAATATTACGGAAGCCTGCCTTCTGACCGGCATGCCCTATCGGACCGTGTATGACCAAGCTTATATACAGGAGCTTCTGGAAAAACTGTTAAAACTTGGCTGCGAAACCGCCGTTTTAACCGGTGTCAGCTATGAACCTGATAAATTAGGCGTCGCATTCTTAAAACGCAGCGGAGAATCGTTTTCTTATTTCACCCACCGCTGTCCTCAAAGCTATCACGGAACAGGAGATCTCTATTCTTCCGTCGTGATGGGAGGCTTGATGCGTGGATTGAGCCTGGAAAGTGCGGTCAGTCTGGCAGCCGACTTTGTGGTATCCTGTATCGAAGCGACAGCTAACACAGAAGGGGCCAGGTGGTATGGAGTGGAATTTGAAAATCAGATTCCCCGTTTATGTGCAATGCTCCAGGAAATGCAGGCTTAAAAGTTTATCTTTACAGGCATAAAAAGCGCAAAAACAGGGTCAGGAAAGGGATTCGATCTGTTGGAAAGCAGATCCAGTCTCCAACCTGGCCCCGTTTTTGCGTTGTCAATTCAGACCTGGGCAAAATCTAATTCAAGCTTTTACATTCCATGCTTCTCAGCGATTTTTATCAGCAGTTCCACAGTTTTTTCCATGGACTGTATAGAGATAAATTCATATTTTCCATGGAAATTATGGCCTCCTGTGCAAAGGTTCGGACAGGGAAGACCCTGATAAGAAAGGCGGGCGCCGTCTGTGCCTCCCCGGATCGGGCAGATCTTAGGAGTGATCGAAAGTTCCTCCATCGCTTCCCTGGCCAAATCAACCAGATAGATATGAGGTTCGATCTTTTCTCTCATGTTAAAGTAGTTGTCCTTTACTTCTGCCGTCACTGTATTCTCACCATATTTCTGATTCAGGAAACAAGCGGCCTTTTCAAAAAAATCTTTCTTTTGGGCAAACTTTTTGCCGTCGTGATCGCGGATAATATAATTAAGATGAGCTTCCTCCACATCACCATGCATGTCGTTCAGATGGTAAAAACCTTCATATCCTTCTGTATACATGGGATTCTCAAACACCGGAAGAAGGGACTGGAATTCCATACCGATTAAGAGAGCATTTTTCATCTTTCCCTTTGCACTTCCCGGATGTATATTGGCGCCGTGGATATGCACTTTTCCTGCCGCCGCATTAAAGTTTTCATATTCCAGTTCTCCCAGCATTCCTCCGTCCACCGTGTAAGCGATGTCGGCTCCAAAACCGGGCAGATCGAAATAATCCGTTCCTCTTCCAACCTCCTCATCCGGAGTAAACGCTATTTTGATCGGACCGTGGGGAATCTGCGGGTTGGATAAAAAATAAGCGGCCATAGACATAATTTCCGCAATTCCTGCCTTATCATCCGCTCCCAGCAGCGTTGTTCCGTCTGTGGTAATTAAATCCTGTCCCTGATACTCGGATAAATCCGGAAACTCTGCAGGGGACATGGTCAGTCCCGTATCCTTGTTCAACAGGATCTCCCCGCCGTCATAATCTTTTATAATCTGTGGTTTTACTCCATCTCCCGGATACTCAAACGAGGTATCCATGTGTGCAATAAATCCCAAAGAAGGATAGGTTTTTCCATTTGTAGCCGGTATAGATGCATAAACATAGGAATGTTCGTCCACTCTCACCTGCGAAGCTCCAAGCGCTTTCAGTTCATCAGACAACAATACAGCCAGATTTCTCTGTTTATCCGTGCTCGGAATTTCAGAAATATCTGGCTTTGACTGTGTATCAACTGCAATATAATTCAGAAACCGTTCCAGTACACCGCTTTCCATATTTTTTCCTCCTGACAATAAAATATAGTTAAAATAACTATACCATAAAGGACGGAAAAAAACCAGTAGTAACTGTTTCCAGCCGCCTCAGTTTACATAATTATTTTATGTAAACTGAGGCGGTATTTTAATCAACGTCTGGATAATTCATCCGTAATCTCTTCCCATCCGATTCCCTTATCCGCCATTAAAACCATCATATGATATAAGAAATCAGAAATTTCATATTTAATCTCTTCCGGATTGGGATTTTTGGCGGCGATCACGATTTCCGTGGCCTCTTCTCCCAGCTTTTTCAAAATCTTATCGATTCCCTTTTCAAACAGATAATTTGTATAGGAACCTTCTTTTGGATGTTCCTTCCTGTCCTTAATAACCGCAAATACCTCTTCAAACACCTTTAAAGGATTCGTCTCCCTGTATTCTTTTTGCGCTAAGGTTTGGAAAAAACAGGTGCGGGAGCCGGTATGGCAGGCAGCGCCCACCTGGTTAACTTTTGCCAGAATTGTATCGTTGTCACAATCCAGCTTTAAGGATTTCACATATTGGTAATGGCCTGATGTCTCCCCCTTTAGCCAAAGGGTCTGCCGGCTTCTGCTGTAATAAGTCATCTTACCGCTTGTTAATGTGGCATTAAACGCTTCCTCGTTCATATAAGCCAGCATCAGCACCTCGTCTGTCTTATAATCCTGTACAATAACCGGAATCAAACCGTCGCCGTTTAATTTAAATTCACTCCAGGAAACAGAGGATTCAAAGGTATCGGTGATAATGCCGCGTGCCTTTAATTCCTGTTTCCGCTTCATGCAATTGCCGCTCTCCTCACCCGGAACGGTCAGTATCACCCCGCTTACGGTAGGAACCTTCAAAAATCCGGCGATTGTGGAAGTCACATCATCATCACAGAACAGAAGAAATTCTGCCTGGTGCATGGAGATATCATGAAGCTGCTCATTATCCAGATTGGGAATATCTAAAATCATGCAGGAAGCGCCCAACTGCCCGAACTCCTCCACTCTGCTCAGATAACCGAACTCCGGAAGATAAGCATATGTTTTTTCGCTGCCAAACCGGTCTGCCGCTTCTTTAATCAAATCAATATTTTCATCCAGACTGACATCCAGAAATGCCGCTTTGGCTCCGGCATACAGATATTTTTTTATGTCTTCCAGCCGTTTCACACGGCCTCCGGCAATAATCGGGATATCCACCGCGCCTGCAACCGCTTTAATGATGCCGATGGTGCGCTCATGGTCCTCGTCACTTTCCGATATATCGTGAATCAGAAGCTCATCCGCTCCGTTATCGCTGTAAAACCGGCTTAACGTGATAATATCGTCACTATAATATTCTTCTCCGTAATCCCTTATAATCGCGCGGCCTTCTTTGCAGGCAAAGCTGGGGATCAATTTTTTAAAAGCTTCCATATTCCCTCGATTCCTGCCGCCTTCTCTACGCGGCACAAGATTTTACTTCGATTCAAAGGCCGCCACCGCTTCTTTTAAGTCCACTCTTTTTTCATAAAGAGCTTTTCCTATGATGGCGCCGTGAATTCCCGCCTGATACAAATTTTTCAAATCTTCCATCGAAGAGACGCCGCCGGATGCAATGATATCCATTCCCGTCTCCTCCGTCAGTTTTTTCGTATATTCCACATTTGGCCCGGACAGCATTCCGTCTTTGGAAATATCCGTATAAACGATATGTTCCACCTGATATTCCTTCATCCGCATACAGAGGCTTAAAGCAGTCAGAGAGCTGACTTTTTCCCATCCCTCTATAGCCACCATACCGTCTTTTGCGTCAACGCCCACCACAATTCTGTCAGAGCCGAATTCATTTACCAGATCCCTGATAAATTCCGGATTCTCCACCGCTTTTGTCCCGATAATGACCCGTGAAATACCGAGTTCCAGCATATTCTTTACCGCTTCACGGCTCCGGATGCCGCCGCCTAACTGGATTGGAACGGATACGGAACGGACAATCTCGCGGATTGCTGGCTCATTGACGGAACGCCCTGCAAGAGCGCCGTCTAAGTCCACCAGATGAAGGAAAGAGGCTCCCTGGGATACCCAAAGCTTCGCCATATCTGCCGGAGTGTCGGAATAAACTTTTACATTATCGAATAATCCCTGCGTCAGTCTTACGCAGGCTCCATTTTTAATATCAATCGCCGGGTATAACTGCATAAATGCCCTCTCCTCCTATAAACTGCCTTTTGTCGATAAAACATCGGTGATGCGCGGATCAAACCTGGTTGCCGCATCCAGGGACTTGGCAAACGCCTTAAAAGCGCCTTCAATAATATGGTGGTTATTGCTGCCTTCCAGCTGTTTGAAATGGAGATTCATCTCCGCCGCATAGGAAACTGCATAGAAAAATTCACGGATCATCTCCGTTTCCAGGTCCCCCACCTTCTCTCTGTCCAATTTCAGGTCATAGACGAAATAAGGGCGGCCGGACAGATCAAGGGCGCAGAGAACCAGGGTTTCATCCATGGGAAGAATCTGAAATCCGTAGCGGACGATTCCCTTTTTATCTCCCACTGCTTCTTTAATCGCCTTACCCAGAACTATGCCAGTATCTTCTATGGTATGGTGGGTATCCACGTTCAAATCCCCGTCCACATGGACGCTGAGATCAAAAAAGCCATGGCGCGCAAAGCCGTCTAACATATGGTCAAAAAAACCGATTCCCGTATGGATATCGCTTTTTCCGCTGCCATCCAGGTTAAGGCTCAGGCTGATCTTTGTTTCCTTTGTATCGCGTTTGATGCTGGCTGAACGTTCCATGCGGCACCTCCTATTCCTGGTCTTCGAATCTGACGCGGATGGAATTGGCATGCGCAGTCAGATGTTCTGCTTCAGCAAATTTAATGATGTCTTTATGAATTGGTTCCAATGCCTCTCTGGAATAGTAGATCACGCTGGATTTTTTGATGAAATCATCCACGCTCAGAGGGGAGAAGAATTTAGCGGTACCATTGGTCGGAAGCACATGGTTAGGGCCGGCAAAGTAATCGCCCAGCGGTTCAGAACTGTATTCACCGATAAATATAGCTCCCGCGTTCTGTATCTTGGTCATAACCTCAAACGGATTTTTAGTCACAATTTCCAGATGCTCCGATGCGATCTCATTAGCCGTTTCAACAGCCTCTTCTAAGGTATCCACAACCAGAATGTATCCATAATTATCCAGAGACTTCTGAAGAATTTCCCTTCTGGACAATGTTTCTACAAATGCATCCGCCTGTTTCGATACCTGTTCTGCCAGTTCCATGCTGGTTGTGACCAGTATGGCGGAAGCCAGTTCGTCGTGCTCCGCCTGGGACAGCAGATCGGCGGCCACATAGCGCGGATTGGCGCTTTCGTCCGCAATCACCAGAATCTCACTTGGGCCGGCAATGCTGTCGATGCTCACATGCCCGTATACCGCTTTTTTAGCCAGTGCAACGAAGATATTGCCGGGTCCCACAATCTTATTCACCCTTGGAATGGATTCCGTACCAAAGGCCAGCGCTGCAACTGCCTGGGCGCCTCCCACTTTATAAACTTCCGTCGCTCCGGCCAGATGGGCGGCCGTTAACGTGACAGGGTTAACCTTTCCGTCTCTTCCCGGAGGGGTTACCATCACAATATGCTTTACACCGGCTACTTTAGCCGGAATAATATTCATCAGTACGGAGGACGGATAAGCCGCCTTTCCTCCCGGCACATAGACACCTACGCTCTCAAGGGCTGTGATCTTCTGCCCCAGCAGAGTGCCGTCCGGTTTGCTGTCAAACCAGCTGTGACGCACCTGCATCTCGTGATAGCTGCGTATATTGATCATGGCTTTTTTCATGACGGCCAGAAGTTCCGGTTCCACCTGATCCATGGCCTCTTTAATCTCTTCCTCTGTTACGCGGATATTGTCCTGATTGGTAACCGCCTTATCGAACTTTTCCGTATATTCAAATACGGCCCGGTCTTTCCGGTTCTTCACATCATCCACAATCTGCTGCACGGTTCCCGCATAGCTGTCATAATTATTGGGATCGCGTTTCAGCAGATCCGCCAATATATTCTGTTTTGACTGTTCATCTAATTTAATAATCTTCATAGCTGCCTCCCATTTTTGCCATAGATGCGGCATCTTATCCATAAAAGCATCTTCTGCCGGCCTACTGTTCCTGCAGTAAAAGCTTTAAATCCTGTATAATCCTGGTAATGCGTTCATTTTCCCGTTTCAGGCTCACCTGGTTTACCACCATTCTGGCGGACAGCGGGCACACTTCTTCCAAAACAGTCAGTCCGTTTTCCCGAAGCGTGGAACCTGTTTCCACGATATCCACGATCACTTCCGATAATCCCACAATGGGAGCCAGCTCAATGGAGCCGTTCAGTTTGATAATCTCAACGGTCTGATGCTTTTTATTATAGAAATAATCCTTGGCTATGTTGGGATACTTGGTTGCAACGCGGATCATCTCATGGTGCTTTAACAATTCTTCGGCAGACTGCGGACCGCATACGCACATTGTGCATCTTCCGATTCCAAGATCCATCACTTCATACAATTTACGCCCTTCTTCCAGAATCGTATCCTTTCCCACAATGCCGATATCCGCAGCTCCATATTCCACATAAGTGGGAACATCGTTAGCCTTGGACAGGAAGAAACGGTAACCCAGTTCTTCATTGGTAAAGATCAGTTTTCGGGAGGATTTATCCTTCATCTCTTCGCAGGTGATGCCGATTTTTTCAAATAATTCCAGTGACTTGTTAGCCAGACGCCCCTTCGCCAGGGCAAATGTCAGATATCTCATAAAGCCTCCTAATGTAAATATTCACTGAGCAGAATCAGGTCTTGCTGATTGTTAATCATGTCAATGGCAAGCACCTGTTTCCCGTCCTGCGCCAGATACAGTAAATTGCGGATGCCGGAACGCTCTGCATACGATTTATATTCCTCCAACTGCTTTGACCGGGATTTTCGCGTAAGGCCTGCAGCCATATTCAGAGTTCGGAAATGCCCTGCCAAAGCGATTGCATTCTCGCGGGCTTCTTCATCATAAAGAATCAGCGTATTGGCCATGGATACGGGGATCTCGATCTTCTGCCTGGATAAGGCCATCATCAGACGGTCAACCACAATGACAAAGCCTACCGCAGGAGTGTCCTTTCCAAACTGTATCAGCAGCTTGTCATAACGGCCTCCGGTGACCACATAATCGCCCGTTCCGTAGGTATAAGCTTTAAAAATGATACCTGTATAATAAGAATATTTGCTCAGCATTCCCAGGTCATAGGAGACATATTCTGAAAGGCCGTATATATTCAGAATCCGGTTTACCTTTTCCAAACGTTCGATCGCATGGATGGCTCTTTCATTCTGAGTAAATTTCTTCGCTTCCAAAATCTGTTCTAAGGAGCCGAATAATTCCGGAAGCTTTAAAAATACCTGTTTTAAAGAATCATTCATGGGCTGGGATTCCACCAGCTCTTCCACGCCGAAATAATTCTTATTCTCAATCAGTTCTCTGAGCTGTTCCTGGGTTTCTTCGTCCATTCCGGCCTCTTCCACCAGGCCCCGGAAGAATTCCACCTGGCCTAATTCCACCTGAAACTCCTTTAACCCCACAGAGATCAGGGACTGGATCACCATGGCGATCATCTCCGCATCCGCATCGCTGGAATCGTCTCCGATCAGCTCCACGCCGGTCTGGGTGGACTCCTTTAAGCGCCCCTGATAGCTGGTGTTGTTGATGAACATGGGTTCCAGATAACAGAGCCTTAAAGGCAGCGTTTCGTCCATGAAATACTTCGCAACGCATCTGGCGATGGACGGCGTCATATCCGGGCGTAAAACAAGGGTGTTATTGTCCCTGTCAAAGAATTTAAACATCTCGCTGGAAACCACACTTCCCCGTTCCTTTTTAAAAATATCAAAGAATTCAAAGGTGGGTGTTTCAATATTCTGATATCCATAGAGATGGAATACTTTCTGGATCTTATCCTGAACAGCTAATTTTTTGGCACATTCCTCCGCATAGATATCCCGGACACCGTCCGGTGTATGTAAAAGTTGATTATTCATAACGCCTCCTGGTCTTATATCTCCTGTTATCATACCACCGTATACTTTCACATGGTAAAGTGATAATTTGATAACGTGTTTCTAATTATAGAAAATATTCACACAATTGTCAACCATTTCATGATCCTGGGTTTAAACTCCTAGTTACTGTTCACGGCTCCTGGGGGCTCTGCCGTCTGATCTGGCTCCGATTTCCTGTTTATATCCTTTTGTATCATTTTAAGATAATGCACCAAAATGTCCCTGTGGCGCCCGATCTGCCATTCCTTATCCATCTCGTCATAGGTAAAGCTTTTCCTTCCGCCGTTTTCCATTCTCATCCAGAACCGGTAAAGTTCATCAAAGGGCAGATAGTAGATTTCGTCCAAAGAGGTGAAAGAGATGATAAGAAATGCGATCCCTCCCTGGTCTTCAAATTCTTTCATGAACTGTACCTGGTGGGGATGGACATTCTGCAGAGGAAATGTCTTAACCGCACATTCCTTTGCATCGAAGCAGACAGGTATTCCCTGCACCGTTCCGATATAATCCACAGTGCTCTTCTGGTCAAAATATGCCAACGTGATATGACGTGATTCCTTCGCAATATTGATAGGCGTAATCGGCGTGGGTATCTTTTGGATAAGGGCCAGTTTCTTTTCCCGGTAAATCTGATTGCTGTGGTTAATCATGTCCTCCAATGTGGAACCGCGAAGTCCCCTGCTGTTCCAGGTTCCCATATAAAACCTCGTTTCCGCCGCTTATGCGGCCTGATAATTAATCATCGCTCCAGGATACGGATCTGATGGAATAGACCTTGTTTCCATGCACGGAAAGCGGCACCGGTTCACTTCCGCTTCTGAGCGGGTCCATGCACAGGTATCCATCACTGTCACTTCCTACAATGAGAACCCAGTGGGAAGCGCCGTTCCCATTATTCTTCACTCTTGCCAGCGGATAAATGCGCTTTTTCAGCCACTCATCGATTTTTTTGCTGCTGACCGATGACTCCACATTGACAGAGCTGTTTAGCAGAGCTTTTCCAATCTCTCCCCATACAATATCACCGGAAGCGTTGTACACTTCTTTTTCGGTAAAAAGGCGGTTTAATTCGCCTGGGGTAACGGGCTGGTTTCTGTTTTCTTCTTCCGCCTGTATGGAAAGCGCAGATGCGATACAGGAAGTCAGGCAGCCGGAGCCTCCCATCGTATAGGAAGATTGTCCAAGCTTATCCTCGCTCCACCGGCTGTCTTTTTGAAGATAATAGACCACAGACGGCGGTTCAAAAACGGCAGAAGGTGTGACAATTACTCCCTTCTGCGGTCTGCGCATAAGAAGGCCGCAGGCGCCTGCTGCCAAAAAGACAATCAATATTAGAATAAAAGGGATATATTTCTTTTTCATAAGTTCTCCTGTTTAATCCAATGACAAAAGAGCTGGAATCAGCTCTTTAAAATCCGGTTGAACGTATCCGGCAGCGGGGCCGTATATGTTTTCCCGCTTAGATAGGCCAATGGTTCCGGCAGCGGCGGAAACACAATTTGATAGGAATGAAGGAGCTGGGACGTGATTCCGTATTTCTTTTTCGCCTCGTCGTTGACTGATTTGATTCCGTATTTATAATCTCCCACAACCGGATGTCCGATGGATGCCAGATGGGCTCGAATCTGATGGCTTCGTCCCGTGATCAGCGTTACCTTTAAAAGTGTATATGGGCCATGATAAGCCAGCGGCTCATATTCCGTAAGAATGGGAACGCTGCCGTCAATTTCAGTCTCATGGATTGTGACCTGATTGGTCCGCTCATCTTTTGTAAGATATCCGTTAATGGTCTGCTTATCCCGCAGTTTTCCGGCCACGATACACTGGTAATATTTGTGAATGCTTCTATCCTTAAACACCTCTGCCATAATCTGAAGGCCGGGAAGCGATTTTCCTGCTGCCACAAGCCCGCTGGTGTTCCGGTCTAAACGGTTGCAGACAGAAGGACGGAAACTCCTTAAATTTTCTTTTGTCAGAGCATTGCTGTCCAGCAAATAGTCAATCACATATTCCACCAGCGATTCATCCGTATCCCTGGCCTTTTGCGACAGCATTCCGGCTGGTTTATTAATCAAAAGAATATGGTCATCCTCATAGATGATGTCCAGTTTTTTCTTTTTAACCTTCTGCACCTTGATCTGAGAGAATTTTTCTATGGTTTCTTCCGCCAGATAGAGCTTGATCTCGTCTCCTGCGGCCAGCTTTTCGGAACCATCGCATTTTTTATCATTTAAAACAATATTTTTCTTTCTCATCATCTTATAGATGAAGCTTTTTCCGGCCAGGTTCAGATATTTACTTAAAAGTTTATCCAGACGCTGACCGGATTCGTTGTCACTGACAGTTAACAGCCGCATGATGTACTCCTTTACATGGATAAACTTTTCAGCAGATCCAAGCTGTATCCGGTACTGCCGTCGTCCTCGTATTCCGAGGCAGGTTTCAGCTGGTCTAACCGTTTAAAAAATAAGGATTCCTCTTTAAATATCTTCACATGAGGGTCCAGTTTATGTCCTGCAAACATTTCATTTAAAAACTTTTCCGCCTTCGCCGCATCCACTTTTTGAGAAATGCAGTAGGCATATACCCCGCGAGGATGGACAGCAATGGCGTCCATCGGCATTATGGCTTCCTTCGATGTGAGAATCAGGTCATACAAGACCGGAAACTTGCTTTCATAGGGAAGAACTCTTTTGTAAAATTCTTCCGAAGAAGTGGTAAACCGCCAGGAAGCCAGTAACGGCGACGCTGCATTGGCGGTGGGGAGCACAGAGAGAATGGCCATAACGGTCAGAATATTCTTTGCCGGCACACTGTCGGTCAGATTCCTGGCTAAAAGCTGTGCGATAATCATCAATGCTCCAAACAGCACCTTGAAGAGCTGGATTTTTCTGTGGTAATTTCGATAGCCGTATTGGCCTTTTGCTCGTTTGTTTGAATGCTTCATATTTAACCTCGATTTTACTGACTGCAGCAATCTGAACGATTGCTGATTCTATATAATTTCCATCACCTTTAGCAGCAGTCCGTGTGGAAGAATTTTACAAAGAATGTGAAATGCCTTCATTAACGGCCCGTACACGGAAACGGCTTTCCCGCACATGGTGTCCCGAAAGGCCAGATCAACCACCTTTTTCGGGTCTGCCATGGCAAGCTGCTTATAAAGAGGAATTTTACCCGTAGTTTCCGCAATATCGAAAAATTCCGTTTTTACAGGCCCCGGGCAGACTGCCGTCACGTAGATCCGCTTTTTACGCAGCTCACAGGCCAAGGCTCTGCTGTAGCTCAGCACAAATGATTTTGTGGCGGCGTAAATGGCGAACTTAGGTTGCGGCAGAAATGCTGCGGAAGACGCAAACTGCATGATCCGGCTGCTCTCAGGCATATAAGGAAACACCATATGGGTGACAGCGCAAAGAGCTTCACAATTCAGGCAGACCATGCCGGTTTCATCGGAAAGCTTTAAGCTGCCCACCTTCCCGATCTTGCCAAATCCGGCCGCATTGATTAATAGCTTGACTTGCGGCTTTTCCATATCCAATGCCTGCTTAATCCTATCCCTGTCTTCTGTTTTTAAAAGGTCCGCCTCTATCTTTCGTACCGGAACATCTAATTTCTGTTCCAATTCCTCCAGCCGTTCCATTCTTCGGGCAATCAGCCAGATCTGGTCGATTTTAGGGAACCGTCTGGCCGTCTGTATGGCGGCCTCCCATCCCATTCCCGAAGAAGCTCCTGTAATAACAGCAATTTTCATAGCAGCAATTCCTCCTATATTATTTTTTAACCGATTTTTTATGAACATTCCGAATTGTTTTTTTCGGTTTTTTCTTTTGTACAGCCGTTTCCTGTTTTCGGGACGGCTGGTATGGAGAACCGCCTCTTGGCCGGATCAGGCATTTTTTATCAAATCCGATTAAATCGGTGCGGCCGGCCGCTTTTAATGCTTCAGCCACCAGTTCATAGTTCTTAGGATTCCGGTACTGGATCAGCGCTCGCTGCATGGCCTTTTCATGAGGATTTACCGGCACATATACCTTTTCCATCGTTCTGGGATCATATCCGGTATAATACATGCAGGTAGAAATCGTCGACGGAGTCGGGTAAAAATCCTGAACCTGTTCCGGCATATACCCTAGATCTCTCAGATATTCGGCAAGTTCCACCGCTTCTTTCATGGAAGATCCGGGATGAGAGGACATCAGATAGGGAACCAGATACTGCTCTTTGCCAATTCTGGCGTTCATCTCCTTATATTCCTTCACAAACTGCCGATATACGCTGTTTTGCGGCTTTCCCATCCTGGACAGAACTTTGTCCGCCACATGTTCGGGAGCCACCTTCAGCTGCCCGCTGACATGATATTCGCACAGCTCCTTTAAGAATTTCCGGCTGGGATCAGCCAGCACATAATCAAACCGGATGCCGGAACGGATGAAAACCTTTTTCACCTTTGGCAGCGCCCTCAGTTTTCTGAGAAGAGCAATATAATCGCTGTGATCTGCCCGCAGATTTTCACACGGTTTTGGGAACAGACACTGACGGTTAGGGCAGGCCCCTTTGGTCAGCTGCTTTTCACAGGCAGGGAAGCGGAAATCTGCGGTTGGACCGCCCACATCGTGAATATACCCTTTAAAATCAGGCTCTTCCGTTAAAAGTTTGGCCTCCTCAAGCAGGGATTCGTGGCTTCTGGCCTGAATGATTCTGCCCTGATGAAAGGTCAAAGCGCAGAAGCTGCATGCGCCAAAACAGCCGCGGTTGCTGATCAGGCTGAATTTAATCTCCCGGATTGCCGGTATTCCGCCTTCTTCTTCATAGCTCGGATGATAATTCCTCATATAGGGAAGCCCGTAAACCTCGTCCATCTGGAACTGGTCCAATGGTTTTGACGGCGGATTCTGCACAACGTAGAGATTGTCCTTATACGGTTCAACCAAACGTTTTCCTGTAAACGGATCGGTGTTGCAGTATTGAATATAATAGCTTTTGGCATATTCTTCTTTGTTTTCCACGAGATCAGGAAACGATGGCAGCATCTTATAATCATAGACGGACTCCAGACTTTTCGTCTTATAAACGGTTCCGTCGATAAAAGTGATATCTTTAATGTCAATTCCGCTGTTCAGCGCATCGGCAATCTCCACGATGGACCGTTCTCCCATCCCATAGGAAATGAGATCCGCCTGGGAATCCAGCAATACGGAACGTTTCAAACGGTCTGACCAGTAATCGTAATGGGCCAAACGCCGCAAACTGGCCTCAATCCCTCCAATGATAACAGGAACATCTTTATAAACGGAACGGATCAGATTACAGTATACGATGGTGGCGTAATCGGGCCTTTTTCCCATCACTCCGCCCGGCGTATAGGCATCCTCTTTTCTTCTTTTTTTAGAAACGGAATAGTGATTAACCATGGAATCCATATTGCCGGCCGACACGAGAAATCCCAATCTTGGCTTTCCAAGAATTGTTATGCTTTTGCTGTCCTTCCAGTCAGGCTGAGCGATAATCCCCACCTTGTATCCATGGGCTTCCAAAAGGCGGCTGATGATGGCGGTGCCGAACGAAGGATGATCCACATAGGCATCTCCCGACACATAGACAAAGTCGCACTGGTTCCATCCCCGGATACTCATATCCGTTCTGTTAATTGGTAAATAATCATGCATCATGCCATAACTCCATTCAGTAATTCGTAGTAATCATTAATAAAGTAATCTGCGAGGGAACATTTTTCCTCTCTTAAATCCCTGGAAAATTCATCGTCTACGGCGCATACCGTCATGCCCGCCCTCTTTCCGGCCAAAATCCCGGCCGGGATATCTTCAAACACCATACAGCGTTCCGGTTCTGTTTTCAGATGACCGGCCACCTTTAAATAAATATCAGGCGCAGGTTTTCCGGCTGCCACTTCACATGCAGTCGTCACTACCTGAAAGTATGAGCTTATTTTCAAAGATTCAATCACCGCGTCCACCATTTCCCGGCCATTGCTGGTGGCAATTCCGGCTTTAATTCCATGTGTTTTTAAAAACTCCAGAAATTCTCTGGCTCCTGGTTTTAAACTCACCTGGTGGCGGTATTTATCAATGGACATTTGGGTCCATATCTGTTTAATCTCATCTAACGACAGAGGAAGTGAAAAACGATCTTTAAAATAAACTGCTGTTTCCGTAAAGCTCATCCCCTCGATCTCACGCTGTAAATTTTCCGGAAGCTCATAGCCGTATCTGCCTAAAAACTCAATATCAATGGCCTTCCACATCCACATGGAATCCACTAACGTTCCATCCAGATCAAATATTACTGCCTTTTTATTCTTCATCATAGTTTGTTAATTCCTTCAATTCTTTTAATTCAGTTTCCGTCAGCGGACGGAATTCTCCGGGTTTCAGGGATTCATCCAGTTTCAGACAGCCCATGGACATGCGTTTTAAATAAGTGACCTGGCAGCCGAGCGCTTCAAACATCCGTTTTACCTGATGGAACTTTCCCTCATGAATGGTTAAAAACACTTTGCTGTTCTCTCCGCTGGATTCTGTAACCACCAGCTCCGCCGGCTTCACAACCGTTCCATCGGTTAACGTGAGACCCGCTTTCATCTGTTCTGCGGCATCTTTTGGCAGGCGGCCTTCTACCTCGGCATAGTAGACCTTGTCCACGTGCTTTTTCGGTGAAAGCAGGCGGTGCGCCAGTTCCCCGTCATTGGTGATCAAAAGCAGTCCTTCCGTATCGATATCCAAACGCCCCACCGGAAACAGGTCCCTTCGCACATCGGCCCCCAAAAGGCTGATTACGGTCGGATGAACATTGTCTTCGGTTGCTGATACCACACCATTTGGTTTATGCAGCATATAATATTCATATCTGCGGTAGTTTACGATCTTTCCGTCAAAAGAGACGTTGTCTTTTTCAGGATCGATTTTCCGGTCTGTTTTCTTCTCAACGGCTCCATTTACCAGGATCCGCCCTTTTTTGGCAGCTTCCTTCATCTGGCTTCTGGTGCCCAGATTCATTTCCGTTAAATATTTATCGAGTCGAAGTTCTTTTCCCATCACTGCCACCGCCATCCCGGATAATATTTATTTTTCAAATTCCGCTTATTGCCTTTTGCAAAACCTAGGGGATATCCGTCTACACCGATCAGGCACCATCCGTTTCGTTCCGGTTCGTCCTGCTCCAGTAAAATCGTCTCTCCCTTTAAATACCGGATCACCCTGGGATCGTCATGGGCAAATGAAATGCTGTTTTCAAATTCATCCATCTTTAAAGCCATAGCAAGGGCCTGAGACGGTTCGAAACGGTTCTTTTTCACCTCTCCCATCAGCAGCCCGGTTCTCAAATACCGGAGCTTGTGACGCTGTCTGTATCCCTTTGGAAGGTAATAGATCACTCCCTGGCGTTCGACCAGGCGCCCTTTTTCCACCGGCATGGATATCCGGTTCAGAAATTCCTTTAATTCCGGCAGCTTGTCCAATGTGAGCGGCTTATAATCAGGCGCTTCCTCCGTACCGATTCCCTTTTCACCCTTTTTTCTCAAAAGCGCTATAAAATGCCCTTCCCCTTTGATCTTATGGGGAAACAGACGTACGCAGCCGTCTAAACCGATGCCGCCCGCCGCACCTTCCCACAGTGGAATGGGAACCAATTCCATATCCGGGCAGCGTTCCAGCAGCCACCGGATCACCTCTTCATCTTCCATCATGGAAAATGTGCAGGTGGAATATAAAAGAGATCCTCCGGGCTTCAGCATAGCCGCTGCCTGAAGGATAATTTCCCTTTGAATCGGAGCATAGTATTCCGGCCCATGTTCCAGCCAGCTGGTAATCATTCCGTGGTCTTTTCGAAACATCCCTTCACCGGAACAAGGCGCGTCCACCAAAATCTTGTCAAAAAATTCCGGATATACGCCGGCTAAACGCTCCGGTGAATCGCTGGTCACACAGATATTGGGGATTCCCAAAAGCTCTAAGTTCTTTAAAAGGGACTTGGCCCTGGAATTGCTGATATCATTGGCAACCAGCATTCCCTCTCCCTTCAGCTTTGCCCCTAATTCCGTGCTTTTGCCTCCCGGCGCCGCGCAGAGATCCAGCACCATATCTCCCGGCTCGACGGAAAGCAAGCTGGCCGGCGTCATGGCGCTGGGCTCCTGCAGATAGTAAAGCCCTGCATAATAGTAAGGATCTTTTGCCGGACGGTCCGCTTCCTGATAGTAAAATCCATTGGAAATCCAGGATACCGGCTGTAAATGGAATCCGGACACAGCCTGAAACGCTTCCGGTGAGATCTTCGCCGTATTAACGCGAAGCCCGTAGAGGCGTTCCTCCGAAAAACTATCGATATAAGAACTGTATTCTTCTTTTAACAGTTCTTTCATTTGTTCTGTAAACTGCTCAGGTAAATTCATGATATCCTCAAATTCTATTGTTTTCTTCAGGCGTTCTGCCTTACACGCCATTATATCATAAAAACGCTTTCTGTGGGGTTAATAGCTGTATTTTAGGCGATATTTTTCCAGGTAACGCAAAATCCAATAAGGATTCACGCTCAATTCGTCAAAGTGGTCAGTTTTCAGATAGATGCCAAGATGAAGGTGAACATCGAAATTGCCAACCGTTCCCGGCACTGTGCTGTAACCGGAATCTCCCATATACCCAAGCAGCTGGCCTGCGGTCACGGTATCCCCTTCCTGAAATTCCTGGCTGTACTGATACAGATGTGCATAGTAAAGATAGACCCCCGATGGGGTGCGGATTCCAATCCTCCACCCGCCCTTTTCCAGCCATCCCACTTTTTCCACCGTTCCGTCGCTGATGCTGACAACCGGATAAGTGCCCCGTTCCATCCCGGTGCCCATGATATCGCAGCCCTCATGCGGGCGCTCCCCGCCGTATTTTCGTGATTCGCCCCAGCTGTCCCCATAGCTGATTTCGGGAATTTCACTTCTGCTGCTTAACGGGATGGGAAAATATTTCAAATCCGTTAAAATGCTCTCATACGCATTTTTCAGTTTCCGGTATTCAATGGGTTTTCTCGCCAATACCCTGCTGTTTTCATAAGTAAGGCTCTCCTGGTCCCTCAGATCATATTCATGATCCAGCATCAAGGTTGTGAGCGCATCATAGTCGATGGAAGTCTGGGACGCAATCAGTTCACCCAGCTCCATAGAGCGGAAGTCATCGGTTTCCCAGGTATAGGAATCCAGCTGGTAATAATTGGGGTTATTGACCAGATAATCCACCATGGTCACTTGAAAAACTGCCAGCAGGCAGATCAGGATTATAATCATAGTTCCACAGCCTTCACATATATTTGTATAAACCATTCTATTCAGGCTGTTATGAAAAAATCCATGATCCGAGTTATTCCGATTGTAGTGCTGCTTCTTCTCTTATGGAATCCGGTGCTGTCCTCCCGCGGAGCCAGAAATGGTCTGGTGCTGTGGGCCGATGTGGTGCTGCCTGCGCTGATGCCGTTTATGGTGTGTTCCAGCATCATCGTTTCCTTAGATGCAATCCATATTCTCACCCGGCCCTTTAAGCCGCTGTGGCATTCCGTGTTTAAGCTGTCTGATGCGGGAAGTTATGTTCTGATGTCAGGCCTTCTCTGCGGCTATCCGCTGGGAGCCAAAAACTGCAGCGAATTTATGGACGACGGCAGAATCACGGCAAAAGAAGGGAAATATCTGCTGGCCATCTGCAATCACCCGAGCCCCATGTTCTTACTGGGCTATACGGTACAGAAACTTCCACCGGGAATTCCTCTGTGGAGATTCCTTGCGGCCGTCTACCTTCCCGTATTCGTCATCTCCTGGATGGCGCGTTCCATGTACGGTATTCAAAAACCCTCCTTCGGGGAATCCGGGAACCACGAAAACAGGCAGTCCTTTGATGAAAGCCTGATGAGCGCATTCGACGTAATGACAAAAATCGGCGGCTATATTATGCTGTTTTCCATTTTAGTGGAATTCGTTAAAGAACTATCCATAGATCCGGTCATAAAGGCAATGTTTTTAGGCCTGATCGAAATGACCACCGGCATCCATGCCATATCCACCCAGATGAAAGGCATTGTCTGCACAGTTTTAATCATTATGTCCGTCACATTTGGCGGAATATCCGGCATCTTTCAGACAAAGAGCGTTATAAAAAATGCCGGATTATCCATCCGGCATTATATCTTCTGGAAGCTGGTGCACAGTTTCCTATCCTGTATTATCTTTCTTCTGTTGGCGCGGCTGGTTCCGGTTCACTAGGAGCCATTCCGCCGGAAAGTTCGTTGCGGTTAGCGGTCACGATATCCAGACTGGATTTCATGGAAGAGAAAAATGCATCAAATCTGCCCTGTGCGCCTTCCATAGAATGAGAAATAATGGCCTGAAGGCTCTTTAACATATCGTCCGTATACTGAACGGCGCTCTGGCGGATATTGTTGGCATCATTCACCGCGCTGTCCACGATGGCCTGTCCCTGCGCATTGGCCTGTTCAACCACCTGATTAGCGGCTTCATAAGCACGCTGCATAATCTCGTGCTCGTTAACCAGTTCATTGGTGTGAGCGGTGGCTTCCTTCAGCATGCTGTCCGCCTGAAGGCGGGCTTCATTGAGAATTGCATCCTGGTTGCTGATAATCTTCTGGTACTGTTTAATCTCATCCGGAATGCGAAGGCGCAGTTCCACTAAAAGCTCCTCCAGTTCTTCCTTATTGACAAGGATTTTTGTATTGGATAACGGCTGGAATTTGCAGCCATCGATGTACTCTTCAATTTCGCTGATTAATTGTTCAATTCTACTCATAATATGTACTCCTCACCTTCTATGCTTGATTTTAAGCAAATTTTTTCTTAACCAATTCTGCAATTTCAGGATGAAGAAATGCGCTGATATCACCGTGATACATAGCAATCTCTTTCACGATACTGGAACTGAGATAGGAATATTTTAAGTTTGTAGTCAGGAATAACGTATCGATCTCAGGGGCAATTACCCGGTTGGTTTGGGACAGCTGTAACTCATATTCAAAATCTGTAATAGCCCTTAAACCTCTTACTATAACATTGGCGTTATTCTTTCTGACGAAGTCGATTAATAAACCATCAAATGACTGAACTTCTACATTCGGCAATTGATTGGTAACACTCTTTAACATATTAACACGTTCTTCCACAGAAAACAACGGAGATTTTGAATTATTATTCAAAACTCCGAGAATTACGCGGTCCATAATTTTAGAGGTGCGTTCAATAATATCATAATGCCCCAAAGTAACGGGGTCAAAGCTTCCCGGATACACAGCTACTGCCATCTTAACAATCTCCTTTGTACACAAATAAATGTTTATTGGTCTTATAGTTTTTAACTTTTTCAACCGTAAAACCCAAAGAGTCCAGATAATCAAGGTTTGTGTTAAGAGAGGCTTCAATGATAATCGTGGTTTCTTCATTAATAAGAGCGGATTTTGACAGGTATTCCATCACATACCGCTCATGCTCATGGTCATATGGGGGGTCCATGAAAATATAATCAAATACATATTCTTTGCCTTCCAGCCGTTTTAAACCGGTCAGCACATCGCAGGACATCACGATTCCACGTTCTTCCAGCTTTGTCGTGGCTAAATTGGATTTAATACAATCCACTGCCTTGGGATTATTCTCGATAAATACGGACAGCCTGGCTCCGCGGCTCAATGCTTCGATTCCGATTCCGCCGCTCCCGCTGAATAAATCCAGGAACTGACAGTCAGCCAATCCGGGCTGGAGCATATTAAATAAGGTTTCTTTAATTCGGTCTGTGGTCGGTCTTGTATCCAAACCATCTATTGTTTTTAAAAGTAAGCGCCTGGCGCTTCCTGCTATTACACGCATAATTTTCTCCCAGTTAAATTTCTTTACTATTATAATATGGATTTTCTTCAGATACAAGGATTATTTCGTACATTTTTCGATACATAGCATTCGTTTGTTACTGTTCACGGCTCCTTGGGCCTCTGCCGTCTGGTCTGGCTCCGCGCGGTATATACAGCCTTTCCTGTGACTTTGCAGGGCATTAGCAATTCTTAACGTGCAGAATTTTTCGTTCAAGGGAAATGTCCACCTGTTTGAGCAGAGCGAGTTTGGACATTTCCCTTGGTTTTTAGAAAAATCCTGCACGTTTAGAAGTGCTTATGCCCGAAACCGGAACAGGAAAGGCTGTATATACCGCGCGGAGCCAGACCAGACGGCAGAGGCCCAAGGAGCCGTGAACAATAACATTCGTTTTTCAGAAAAAAAGAACCCTTAGCTGCCTAAGCAGCTAAGGGACTTTTTTTCAATTCAGACGGTTTTATTTACCTGCCATCTGTCTTTCCTGTGCTTCGATCATTTTCTTAACCATATATCCACCTACAGAACCATTCTGTGCGGATGTCAGATTTCCGTTGTAACCGTTGCTTAACGGTACACCGATTTCGTTTGCTACTTCCATTTTGAAACGATCCATTGCTTCTCTTGCCTCTGGTACATTTGTAGTATTAGAAGATCTGCTTGCCATAATAAAATGCCTCCTTGTTCAACTAATTGTCACTTGTTTGTGACTTGTTTTTTGCTACACTCCTATTATGTGCCTTATGAGAATTAATACACTAGAAGGTTTTTCGTAAAATGTAAAAAACTAGCAAATGTTAAGCCAAACAAAGAAAAGCGGCCAGATTACCGCGTTCATTCCCTGCTTTTCTATGGGAAAACAACAGATCCGAATTGCATCTGGTACATAAATTGGTGGTATGAATATGTTCTGTCCTGACTCCGGCTTCCCGGAATATGATCTCATTCGCTTTCCAGAGGTTCAGCTGATACTTATCCGGGCGGCTGCCGGGAGCCAGAATCTCATCCCATTGGTCTTTTTTAAAATTTTCTTTAAATTCCACGGCCGTTTCTTCTCCGATCTCATAACAGGACTGGCAGATGCTGGGGCCGATGGCAGCGATCATATCTTCAGGCTTAGAACCGTATGCCTGTGTCATCGCATCAATTGTAATTTTTCCCATGCGCCCTGCCGTTCCCCGCCAGCCGGAATGAGACAGGCCGATGGCTTTATGCACAGGATCAACCAGATACAGCGGAACGCAGTCCGCATAAAAAGTCACCAAAGTGATGCCGGGAACATCGGTAATCATTCCGTCCACGTCCTGATAATCCCGTTCTCTTAAAATTCCTTTCCCTGCATCTTCTTCCGTTATCCGCCGCACATTGGTGGTATGAGTCTGCCAGGACAATACCATCCGGTTTAAATCAACCTCTATGGCATCCGCCATTCTTCTATAATTTTCCATCACATGTTCCGGATTGTCTCCCCTGGTAAAGGTAAAATTCAACGTAGAAAACTTTCCCTGGCTGACGCCGCCTATTCTGGTGGAAAAGGCATGTTTAACAATTCCTGTGGCTTCTAACGCCGGAAATGACAGATAGAGCAGCTGGTCTTTGTGTTTTACTTCCAACTCATTGGAATCAGAAGCAGTTATCCATTCTGTTTTCATATCTTCCTCCATTAAAATGCATTTTTAAACAATTGTATCTCTTCTTTTAATATGGAAACCACGTCAAACCGACAGGGCATATCTTCGCTTATACGGTGTTCATACATATAATAGCGGGCGCTCTTCCTGATTCTTTGCTGTTTTTGATAGGTGACCGCTTCTGCAGGATGACCTTTTTTTAAATTGTTCCGGTATTTCACCTCTATAAATACCAGGTATTCCCCATCCCTTGCAACGATATCGATCTCTCCCTGCCGGGTATAATAGTTTCTCTCTATTATATGATACCCTTCTTTTTCTAAATAAGCGGCTGCCATCTCTTCATAGCAGCCGCCTGTTTCCCGTTTGTTCATATGAGTGCTCCAAAATCACACAAAATTTTTAATAAAAGAACGCCTGTGAATCGGACAAGGCCCATATTCTTTAATGGCTTTAATATGTACTGCAGTTCCATATCCTTTATGTTTGGCAAATCCATATTCGGGATAGAGCTCATCGTATTCGACCATCATATGATCCCTGGTAACCTTCGCCAGAATACTGGCTGCAGCGATGGATATGCTCTTTGCATCGCCCTTAACAATCGGAATCTGCATGATATCGATACCTGGTATGGTAACCGCATCGTTAAGCAGAATGTCAGGCGTCACCTTTAATTTGGATACCGCAATCCGCATCGCCTCATAAGTGGCCTGCAGAATGTTAATTTCATCGATTCTGGCAGGACTTACGATTCCTACACCGTAAGCCACGGCTTTTTCCTGGATTTCAGTAAAAAGCAGTTCCCGCTTCTTCTCCGATAACTTCTTCGAATCATTTAAAAAAAGGATCTCACAGTCTTTAGGAAGAATGACCGCCCCAGCCACAACCGGGCCTGAAAGCGGTCCCCGGCCTGCCTCATCGATACCGCAGATATTCGGACAGGCGGCATAGGTCAATTCGTATTCCTTCATGCCTTCTAAGCGCTGCCGCTCCAATAATAGTTTTTCTTCTGTTAATGCTTTTGCCATACTTTTATCCACACTTTTCCAAGTATCTGACTCATCTTCACATTTCCCACATCAGAATCTCTGCTGTCCGAACTAAATCCCCGGTTATCACCTAAGACAAAATATTCGTCGTTGCCCAATAATATGGGATTTTCCGCACGTTTGGGCTTTTCAATTAAATCGCCGTAAGGATCTTCCAGACACTTTCCGTCAATGTAGATTCTGCCGTCTGTTATCTGTACCGTTTCTCCGGGAAGGCCGACCACACGTTTTATATAATGACTGTCATCATCATAACGATACCGGAATACAATCATGTCAAAGCGTTCCGGTTTATGCAGCCGGTAAGACAGCTTCTCCATCAGATAAATTTCACCGTCCGATAAAGAAGGTTCCATAGAATCGCCATGGACGTCTACCCGCTCAACGACATATGTTTTTGTAAGGTGGGCTGAAAAGATTATAATAGTAAAGAAAATCAGATATTTTAATAATTTTTTCTTTTGCATCTCTGCATGCTACTCCTGTTTTGTCTTAGGAGGAAATTCAACCGTAATTCTTCCAAGCTTTCCGCTTCTGAAATCATCAATCAGAATATTCGCCGCTTTCTTTGTATCCGGCTCATTCCCCTTCGCAAGACAGGAACGGACTTTTGCGATATGCTCTAAGGGAGTGTCCAAAGAATCGGCAGTGAATTGATACCGTTCTTCCAGAACCGGAAGATAATGACTGCGCAGAAACTTAAAAAGTTCCAATGCCAATTCTTCCTTGTTCAGAATCTCATCATTGATGGAACCGATAAATGCCAGATGAAGGCCAACTCTCTGGTCTTCAAATTTGGGCCAAAGTATGCCCGGAGTGTCTAAAAGCTCCAGCGATTTATTCAGACGAATCCACTGATTCCCCTTGGTCACGCCCGGCTTGTTGCCCGTTTTGGTACAGGCCTTTCCGGCAAAGGAATTGATAAATGTGGATTTCCCCACGTTGGGAATTCCCACCACCATAGCCCGCACCGGGCGGTTTAATATGCCCCGGCGTCTGTCTCGTTCGATCTTTTCCTTACAAGCTTCCTGAACCACGCCGTTGATCTGTTTTAATCCGGCGCCTGTTCTGGAATTTACCTTTACCACGTGATAGCCAAGCGACTTAAAATAAACGGACCAGGCTTCATTATAAAACTCACTTGCCAGATCCGATTTGTTGAGCAGCACCAAACGGGCCTTATTGGCGCCCAGCTTATCAATCTCGGGATTGCGGCTGCTGACCGGAACACGGGCATCCACCAATTCAATAATCAGATCAATCAGTTTGATGTCTTCCTGCATCGCCCTTTTGGCTTTGGTCATGTGTCCGGGATACCATTGTATATTCATAATAACTCCTTACTTAACGAATTCTATTTCAATCAGGGGATAAAGCTTTAACCATACCTTCCCCAGGATTTGTTTCTTCTTCACATTGCCAATATTGGTAAAACGGCTGTCTTCACTGCCCTCTCTGTTATCTCCGAGGACAAAATATTCATTATCCGCCAGTTTAACCGGATTCTCGGCGAGGCCCGCCAAAGAAACGCGGTTCAAATCATTCTCAGCCTCTAACGGCCGGTCATCAATATAAACAATACCATTCTTTATCTGTACGGTTTCACCGGGAAGCCCGATGACCCTTTTTACATTAATCTTATCGTCATCCCTTTGAAATGCGATGACATCCAATCGTTTTGGACTGCCGAAATCATAGATAAGCCGGTCCATCAAAACCACATCTTCGGATTTTAAAGACGGAAGCATGGAATGGCCTGAAATTGTGATCTGCGAGCCCACCCCATATATCAGAAAACGGGCAATAAAGATCACAACAATAATATCTACAATCCAGCAAACAGCCCTTCTAAGCAGATTTGTCTCTTCATTTTGATAAAAGTCCAATTCAACACATCCTATTCCGGTAAAGAAAAAGGACAACTGCATCAATTTTTGAAAGATACATTGTCCCTTTGTCATGTTTCAGAATTATTTTACTAACTCTTTTACTTTTGCAGCTTTACCAACTCTGTCTCTTAAGTAGTAAAGTTTTGCTCTTCTTACTTTACCTTTTCTTACAACTTCAATATTGTCTACTGAAGGGGAATGTAATGGCCAGGTTTTTTCAACACCGATTCCGTTGGAGTTCTTTCTCACTGTGAAAGTTTCTCTAGCTCCGCCGTTCTGTCTTTTGATAACAGTTCCTTCGAAGATCTGGATTCTTTCGCGGGTACCCTCTTTGATCTTGTTGTATACTTTTACAGTATCACCAACGTGAAATTCCGGTACGGATGTCTTTAACTGTGCAGCTTCAATGTTCTTAATAATATCGTTCATGTGTGAACCTCCTTAATATGTTTGATGTTCTTACATACTGTTTCACGCCTTGGCGCACCGTATCAGCGGACCATCTCTTATTTTTCACAACAATTTATACTATCATGGAAATATGAAAAAAGCAAGTCCTTTTACTCGGTTTTTTCCATATTTCCCAACAGTTCTTTTAAAAATTCCTGCTCCTTTTTGGTAAGGCAGGCATCCTTCAGAAGATCCGGTCTGCGCTCCGCCGTCCTTTGGATGGACTGCTGGCGGCGCCACTCTTCGATCTTTTTATGATGGCCGGATAAAAGGATATCAGGAACCTTTTTATCACGGTAAACTTCCGGACGGGTATATTGGGGATATTCCAGCAGATTATCATGAAAGGATTCGATCTCGGCTGAAGTATCGTTGCTTAAAACCCCGGGAACCAGTCTGGAAATGCAGTCGATCATGACCATGGCCGGAAGTTCCCCTCCGGTAAGAACATAATCGCCTACCGACAGATAATCGGTAGCCACCAGTTCCAACGCCCTCTCATCCACTCCTTCATAGTGGCCGCAGAGAAATACGAGATCCTCTTCCTTCGCCAGTTCTTCGGCAATCCTTTGGTTGAATACTCTGCCCTGCGGTGTCATATAGATGACTCTTGGACGTTTTCCCGTCTTCTCGCACAGCGCTTCATAAGCGTCGCAGATAGGCCCCGGCTGCATCACCATGCCGGCTCCGCCTCCGTAAGGATAATCATCCACATGATTGTGCTTATCCGTGGAATAATCTCTGATATTGACCGCCTCAATGGAGATCAGCTGCTTTTCAACCGCCCGGCCGATAATGCTGGTATTCAAACCTTGAAGCACCATCTCCGGAAATAGAGTTAAAATATGAAAATTCATCGTGCACAGCCTTTCTTACAGGTCTAAAAGTCCGTCGAGGACATGAACCAGCATCGTTTGTTTATCTAAATCCACATCCAGAATGCAGGAAGGGATTGCGGGAAGCAGAATCTTTTTGGAACCGGTATCCACTTCATAAACGTCATTGGCTCCCGTCAGCAGAACATCGGTCAGTGTCCCCAGTTCTTCATTCTCATCCGTAATCACCTTGATTCCAATCAGATCCACAATAAAGTTTTCATTGGCTTCCAGCTTTACGGCATTGTCTCTGGTTACTAAGAGATCTTTCCCTTTGTATTTTTCAATGTCTTCTATATTATCATACCCTTTAAATTTCAGGATAACCATATTCTTGAAAAATTTTACATGTTCGATTTCCAAATCCAGCGTTTCTTTTCCGGTATCTAAAATGACCTTTTTTAACTTTTTAAACCGGTTGGGATCATCGGTGGTCGGGAATACTTTTACCTCTCCGCGCACACCGTGTGTAGACGAGATAACGCCTACTCTTAATGTTTGTTCCATCATACACCTCTCATAGCGAGAATAAAGACCGTCTTCCTTAAAGGCCGGCGGTCTGGAATGTTATTGAATCTCTACAATAACCTTTTTTTCTTCTTTAGAAGCTGCTGCTTTGACAACAGAGCGGATCGCTTTGGCAATTCTGCCTTGTTTCCCGATTACCTTTCCCATATCAGAAGGAGCTACTTTTAATTCTAAAAGTATTTCTCCTCCTTTTACAGCTTCTGTAACGACAACTTCATCTGGATTGTCAACTAGCGCTTTTGCTATTACTTCTACTAACTCTCTCATAGCACTCACCTCTTATTACTGGATGCCAGCGGTTTTCAAAAGCTTACTAACGCGGTCAGTCGGCTGCGCACCTGTTGATAACCATTTCTTAGTTGCCTCTTCGTCAAATTTGATTACACTTGGTTCTACGTTTGGATCATAGTAACCAACTTCCTCGATGAATCTTCCGTCTCTAGGAGATCTGGAATCTGCAACAACGATTCTATAGAAAGGAGCTTTCTTCTGTCCCATTCTTTTTAATCTCATCTTTACTGCCATGTCAATTTCACCTCCTTAACAAATAAACTGATCTATAGTCAAAGGCAGATATCTGCTTTGCTAACTTAATTAAAACGGCAGCTTGAACTTTCCAAGCATTCCGCCGAGGCCGCCCTTTTTCCCGCCGCCCATCATACCAGGAAGCTGTTTCATCATCTTCTTCATCTGGTCGAACTGTTTGACGATACGGTTGACTTCACTAATATCAACACCGGCGCCTTTTGCGATTCTCTGTTTTCTGGATGGATTCAAAATAGCCGGATTGGCCCGTTCCTGCTGGGTCATGGATAAAATAATCGCTTCTACCCGGTCCATGGCGCCTTCGTCAATCTCTGCGCCGCCCTTTATCTGTCCCATACCCGGCATCATATTCATGATTCCGGCCATGCCGCCCATCTTCTTGATCTGGCGCATCTGGTCCAAAAAGTCATTGAAATCAAATTCTGCTTTGCGGATCTTCTGGCTCAGCTCTTTCGCTTTCGCCTCATCAACTTCCAGCTCCGCTTTCTCAATCAGGGAAAGGATATCTCCCATACCGAGAATTCTGGAAGCCATGCGGTCCGGGTAAAATTGTTCCAAATCGGACAACTTCTCTCCCATACCTATATATAAAATTGGCTTTCCTGTTACGGAACGGATGGATAAAGCCGCACCGCCTCTGGTATCGCCATCCAGCTTTGTCAGGATGACACCATCGATTCCAATCTTATCATTAAACATTCCTGCTACATTCACAGCATCCTGTCCTGTCATGGCATCCACAACCAAAATGGTCTGATCCACCGTAACATTCTCTTTAATCTCGACAAGTTCGTTCATCATATCTTCATCAATATGTAAACGGCCTGCCGTATCCAGGATCACCACGTTATACCCATTCTTCTGAGCGTGTTCAACCGCAGCCTTTGCAATGTTCACCGGCTTGTGGTTGTCTCCCATGGAAAATACGGGGACTCCCTGTTTATCACCGTTGATCTGCAGCTGCTGAATTGCGGCCGGACGGTAAACGTCACAAGCAACCAGCAACGGTTTTCTGCCCTTTGCCTTTAACTTGCCGGCAATCTTGGCAGTGGTTGTGGTTTTACCGGCACCCTGAAGGCCGGCCATCATGATGATGGAAATCTCATTGGAAGGTTTGAGAGCAATCTCAGTCGTCTCGGAACCCATAAGGGAAACCAGTTCTTCATTAACGATCTTGATTACCATCTGGCCCGGAGTCAGACTGTTTAAAACATCCTGTCCAATCGCCCGTTCCTGAACGGTACTGATGAACTGTTTTACAACCTTAAAACTAACATCCGCTTCCAGTAAAGCCATCTTGACTTCCTTTAGTGCTGCTTTTACATCGGCTTCTGTTAAACGGCCTTTTCCTCTCAAGTTTTTGAATACATTCTGTAATTTATCGGATAAGCTTTCAAAAGCCATGAAAAACCTCCTAATCTAAGTCTATAGATCGATGATCTCGTCGGAAATCTTCTCTATTCTATGAATCAGTGAAATATCTTTATGTTCCAAATACTCTTTTGTCAGGCAGTGGATCTCCTGCACCATCTTCTTGGTTTCCAGGAATTTATGAACCAGCTGTAGTTTCTCTTCGTATTCAGCCAGAGCCTTGTCACATCGTTTGATAATATCATGGACTCCCTGGCGGCTGATTCCCCGTTCCTGGGCAATCTCGCTTAAAGACAAATCATTGAATACGGCATCTTCGTAAATCTGTTTCTGGTGATCTGTCAGAAGCTCACCGTAAAAATCATATAGCAGTCCTTGCTGGACAATTTTTTCCATACTTAATCACCTGTGTTATCTTACACTAAAACGAGTTGGGTGTCAAGTGTTTTTTCTTGACAC
Source organism: Clostridium sp. chh4-2 (assembly GCF_002899675.1). Lineage (GTDB taxonomy): Bacteria > Bacillota > Clostridia > Lachnospirales > Lachnospiraceae > CHH4-2. The sequence continues at coordinate 127,063 of NZ_PKUU01000001.1, forward strand.
CCAAAAAAATATTTTTAAGGCTGTTACTGTTTACAGTCCCGGAGCCTGGCCTGACAGCAGCGGACACCGGGACTGTGAACAGTATTACTGCTGTTTTCCCATTAAATCATATACAATTACAGAGAATGTTTCGATGGCATCCACTAAAACTTTTTCATCAAAATCAAAAGCCGTGGTATGCTGTGCGGAGGCCATATCTGTCACAGAACGCATATAAGTAGCTTTACCGCCATGAGCCTGCACCCGGTTCATCATCAGGGAAATGTCTTCGCTTCCCCAATTCAGTGCATTGGCGACGCTGCTGACGCTAAGGCGCGGCAGATGTTCTTTGACCACATCAGCAATGTGATACAGAAAATCCTCATCGCTGTGCTGGGATTCGGAACCGCCCATCATTACCAGCTCACACTCACATCCGGTCATATCCGCAGCCGCCCGGCAAATTCTTTGGGCCTGCTCGTCCATATATTGATTGATTTCCGTGGTCTCCCCTCTCACCTCGATCCGGATCATCGCTTCATCCGGAATCACATTCCGTCCGGTTCCTCCGCAGATCGTTCCCACATTGACCCTGGTAATGCCGTCGCTGTGGCGCGGAATCGCAGTCAGGTTGATTACCGCATTGGCGGCCGCCACAATGGCGCTCCGTCCATTTTCCGGAAATCCGCCTGCATGAGCGGCTTGTCCGTGAAAGTAAACATCATATTTGGAAGTTGCCAGTGAACCGTAGGTACCGGGCGTAACGTCTCCATCATCCGGACCTTTGCTTGGCGCAATATGCGTTCCTACAAAATAATCCACATCATCCAAATGGCCGTGCGCCACGATTGGCCGCGCTCCTTTGGCCCCCTCTTCTCCAGGCTGGAATATGAGCTTAACCGTTCCATGAAGCTGGTCTTTTATCTTCATAAGCACTTCCGCAGTTCCCAAACCGATAGTTGCATGGGCATCATGGCCGCAGGCATGCATCATGCCGTGATTCTTGGAAGAAAACCCTTCTTTATAAGGACGGTGATCCGGATTCTCATCCTCCACCAGTCCCAACGCATCAATATCAAAGCGGAGGGCTACAACAGGACCTTCTCCACATCTTAAAATGCCGATCACTCCGGTAAACCCCTGTTTGATCTCTTCTGTCAGGTAATCACAGGGCGCCCCCTGCTCCAATGCCCGCCCGGCGTGTTCCATCAATTCTTCTGCAGAAGGAACTCCGATTCTGGCTTCCTCAAGGCAGACCTGCCTTCCTGTCAGGACCTCATATCCCAATTCATCCAAAGTCTTTGCGATAATTGCAGAGGTACGCATCTCAAACCATGCTGTCTCCGGGTATTTGTGAAAATCTCTCCTTCTGGCTCTGCTTTTCTCGTCCAGCGCTTCTGAATATTCGATTATCTTCTGATACATGATAGTTCCTCATTTCTTAAAAAAGTTCCTCAAACGGGACATACAAAAATTTTACCATAAGTATTATGAAAAAACAATTGAAGAAGACGCCTTTCCGGCGTATAATTTAAAGGCTAAGTTACTGTTCAGATATTACCTGGGCTGTAGACAATAGTTTAAACAAACAAATGAATTTTAAAAAGAAAATAGGAGAAAGATATGAAACCTGCACTTATTATCGGATCTACCTGCGTGGATGTGATTATTAATATTGACCACCTGCCAAAAACTGCGGAGAACCTGCGTCCCACTTCGCAAACCATGGCTTTAGGCGGCTGCGCCTTTAATGTTTCCTATATTATGCGTCTTCTCGGCGGCCATCATACGTTTATCAGCCCGGTGGGCGGCGGTACATACGGAGACTATGTCGCAAAACAATTAAAATCAAAAGGAATCCCAGTGGCAATCCGAGTTCCCGAACAAGAAAACGGCTGCTGTTACTGCCTGGTGGAAGCCAATGGAGAACGGACCTTCCTCTCCTATCACGGAGTCGAGTATACCTTCCAAAAAGACTGGATGCTGCCGTACCACGCGGAAAATTATTCAATCGCCTACGTCTGCGGCCTGGAAATCGAAGAATCCACGGGCATTAATCTGATCGAATATTTAGAAGAACATCCGCAGCTGGAAGTCTGTTTCGCTCCCGGCCCAAGAGGCGTCCGGATTAAAGACGGAAAACTGGAGCGGATGATGGACCTTAACCCCATTCTCCATATCAATGAGCAGGAAGCCTATGAACTCAGCGGCAAATCGAATTACAGAGAAGCCGCAAAAGCGCTCTGGCAGATCACCAAAAACACGGTTATCATCACGCTGGGTGAAAAAGGAACTTACTGCCTGGAAAAAAACAAGACTTCCTATCTGGTTCCCGGCACTCCGGCCGAAAACGTGGTGGACACAATCGGCGCCGGTGATTCCCATATCGGAACCATCCTCGCCTGCCTGACCAAAGACATCCCGCTAAGAAAAGCAATCGGCTATGCCAACCAGGTTGCCAGCGCTGTGGTAAGCGTCAAAGGCTCCTCCCTCCCCGAAGACCTGGTTCCGATTCAGATATAGAAAATTGTTATTTAACGGGGTTGGCGAAGGGGGGACGCACAGAATCGGGATACGGAACCGGAAGTCAAAGGTCGGCGGAGCTGTCCGGGCCGGGGAAGGAAGATGCAGCCGGAGGGGATTCGGGATTCGCCCCTAAGAACTACTAAGGCCCGTAAGGACAGAACGAGGCAGGCCAGCGCCATTCGCAGTGAACTCTTGATGACTTCGCTGCTCAGCGGCGCTTTAGAACCTGATTCGGAATTCAGTTTCTACCTGCCTCGTTCTGCCCTTACGGGCCTAAGTAGTTCTAAAGGGGTTCCATACGATCCCCTCCAGCTGCATCTTCCTTCCCCGGCCCGGACAGCTCCGCCGACCTTTGACTTCCGGTTCCGCATCCCGATTCCGTGCTGGTTTTCGCTAGCCTGGTTAAAAACAATATTGGTGCATGGATATTTATGTGGCATCACATTTATATTGATCGTTAAGGGATTTTCAGAAATGCCTTCAGATTTTACTTTAAACGTTAAGGCATTTCGCAAAATGACCTCACCCTTTACATTAAATGGTGAAGGCATTTCTGAAAAAGCCTTCACCCTTGATGTAAATCTTACTACTCCACCAAATCTTTTTTACCCTCAGCGAGCCAAGCAACAGCCGGAAAGAAGGGGAAGCCCAGGCGGGCGGCGGAAGTAATCGGCAAAATGGGATCGTATGGAACCCCTTAGATGTACTTAGATCCGCAAGGATAAAAAGAGACAGGTAGAAACTGAATTCCGAATCAGGTTCTAAGCGCCCCTTGAGCAGTGAAGTCATAAGGAGTTCACTGCGAATGGGCGCGATCCTGTCTCTTTTTGTCCTTGCGGGTCTTAGTACATCTTAGGGGCGAATCCCGAATCCCATTTTGCCGATTACTTCCGCCGCCCGCCTGGGCTTCCCCTTCTTTCCGGCGTACCTTAGTCCACTAAATAAAGATTACCTCACCCTAAAAGGTGAGGGTTCTGGGTTTGCTGGTGAAGGAGGAGAAAGTTGCTGTCGCATCTTTCAGGTAGAATACCTGTGTATTTCCGTCAGTTGGGGAATACATGGACTTTAAGTTGGGATAGGCATCCAGCATGCTGGTTTTGGGCTCTATGCGGTCATCTTCCACGGCTAAAGCCTGAATGCGCAGCCATTCCTTTCCATCAAAGGCACAGATTTCAATTTTGGGATTTTCAATCATTTGTTTTGAAACATCTTTTACTTTACCGGTCTGTATGTAGAGTTTTCCCTCAAACAGGTGAATGGTTCCGAAGGGACGGACTCTGGGCTGGTCTTTGTCCATAGTTGCCAGAAAATACGTGTTGCATTTCTTTAAAAAATCATAAACTTCCTGCATCATAATTCCTCCTTTTGTAAACGTTAAACAGTTTCTAATACTATTATTGTAACACTTGAAACCGGAGAAGCAATAGAAAAAGCAGAAAGTCAGCGCCATTAACATAAAGGGTGGAAGCATTTTTCAAAATGACTTCACCCTTTATGTTAATGGCGCTGACTTTCACCGGATATTCAATTACAAATTATACAACACTCTTCAAACCGAGAGTCTTTTCAATTAACAGCATGACGCCAAGTGTGATCGCCATCAGCAAAGAAGCTAAAGCTGCAATCGTCGGGTCAAAATGATATTCCACATAGGCCATCATCTCGATCGGAAGAACCGTAACGCCTGCGCTGGTTAAAAAGGCGGACAGGGATACGTTGTTAAAGGAATTGATGATTGCCATAATGCATGCGGATACAATTCCTGATTTAATGTTCGGCAAAAGGATATGGAAAAATGTGTAGAGATTTCCGGCTCCTAAGATCCTGGCTGCTTCCTCCATGGAAAAATCAAAATTGGCCAGACTGGAAGTAACCACCCTCATAACATAAGGGATTGACAATATGGTGTGGCCGATTAAAAGGCTTGGCAGCGCCGGGAGTTTAAAGCGGTTTACTACATAACGGAGCATTACGAAACCGAGTACAATCACTGGAATCAGAACCGGTGATAAAAACAGCCCTTTAATCATCTCTTTTCCTTTAAAACGGTACCGGTTTAACGCATACGCGGCCGGAAGGCCCAGAAGCAAGGCGATACCTGTGGCTGCAAATGCAATGATAATGCTGTATTTAGCTGCATTTCCAAATGATTTGACTTTTAATATCTGTTCATACCAGCGCAAGGTAAAACCTTCCCCCGGGAACTTCAGGTATGTGGTGTCGCTGAATGACGATGCCACAATTACCAAAAGAGGTCCTATGAGGAAAATATATACCAAAATGGTTATGATAAGCAGTGATTTACTCTTTTTCATGAAAAACTCCTTTGTTTTGGCAGATTACTGAACGGAGAATAACTCGTTCCAACGAGTTGTCCAGTCTGCTTTATTCTTGTTGATCACAGACCAGTCAGGAAGCAGAAGGCTGTCGATCATTTCTTTTCCATAAGTGAAGTTTGCAGACTGTTCCGGGGTCAGTTCCACGTCTGTTCTGACTGGTGAATCTACGCCGTCTAAAGCTTCTGCGAGCTGAACTTCTTTTGAAATATAGAAATCGATAAATGCCTGTGCAAGCTCTTTATTTTCACAGCCTTTGATGATGTTGATGGTGTTGTAACCACTGAAGGTTCCTTCCGTAGGATCTACCCATACATAATCTTCAGAAGCTGATTTAGCTGCGGTGTAGGAGAAGTCAAGAAGCACGGCTACGGAGATCTCTCCCTGGTTTAACATGGTAATGGTATCGTTTGCGCTTGTGTAGGTCTTCATAACGTTTGGCTTTAACTCTTCCATCTTTTTGAAGATTGCGTCATCATCTGTACCCGGTGTCAGGTTTGCCATCTTCGCTACAGAGTAATAGAATAATGGGCCGGAAGTCGTTGTGATATCAGGGATTGCTACGGAACCTTCCAGTTCAGGATTCCATAAGTCTTCCCAGGAGTTGATTTCGATCGGGCAGGTTGCCTTATCATAAACGATGCCTAAACGGTTAAATGTGTAGGCCGGGCCGTATTCCTCTCCAAAAGGAGCTTTTGCAATATCGTATAAAGAATCTAAATTGGAAAGCTTTGTGGAATCAACCGTATCAATTAAATCTTCATCGATCAGGTCTGCGATAAATGCATCTCCGATAATTACTACATCATAGTTCTTAGGCGTTTCTTTGATCTTTGTAACACGCTCAGCGTTCTTGCCGCCTTCTACGATCAGTTTGCAGCCGGTCGCTTCCATAAATGGATCATATACATTTTTCTGAAGTAATTCTGCGTTAAATGAGAATGTGGAAATCTTCAGCTCCTGTCCTTCAAAAGAAGGCATCTCAGACGCTTTCGCTTTTTCACCTGCTTCGGTGGCTGCCTCGTCTTTTGCATCTGCCGCTGTCGTTGCAGACTGTGCTGCTGTCGTTGGTTCCTCTTTTGCAGAACCACCGCAGGCGGTCAGAGAAGCCATCATAGCAGCTGCCAGAATTACAGATAACATTTTCTTTTTCATAATACGTCTCTCCTTTACTGCTTAAAGCAATATGATTTTATTAGGTGTTAAAGATAAGGTAACCTTATCACCCGTATTGTAAACACTCTCCTGGTCCGTGCTGACCTCAAACTCTCCGATTGAAGTGCGGACATTGTATTGGTTGCGCTTTCCAAGGAATGTATTCACCATAACTTCTCCGGCAATTCCATTAATCACCTGTGCGCCTGCCGGCTGAATCTGAATATCTTCCGGGCGGATACATGCTTTTAACGCATCGCCTGTTGGTTGGTTCTCCACATGGATCACACTGTTGTCGGCAGCCAGATATTTACCGGCCGTATCCGTCTTCTTCAAATCCATAAAGTTTTCAAATCCCACAAAACGGGCGATAAATTCCGTTTTGGGATGGTTGTAGATAACCGACGGTTTGTCCAGCTGCTCGATCACCCCATGATTCATAATAGCTACCTTATCGGAAATCGCAAAACATTCTTCCTGATCGTGTGTGACATAAATGGCGGTAAATCCAAATTTCTGCTGAAGGCGTCTGATCTCAACGCGCATCTTCACCCGCAGTTTGGCATCCAGATTGCTGAGCGGCTCATCCAGAAGAAGGAGGTCCGGTTTAATCACCAACGCTCTGGCTAGGGCAACCCTCTGTCTCTGCCCGCCTGACATCTCTTTCGGGAAACGGTTTTCAAATCCCTTTAAATCCACCGTCTCAAGCATATCCATTACTTCTTTTTTTATCTGGTCCTGCGGCAGTTTTCTCATCTTTAAGCCAAAAGCCACATTGTCGAAAATCGTCATATGAGGGAATAACGCATAGCTTTGAAATACGAATCCAAAATTCCTTTTATGAAGGGGAACCTGGGTATAATCCTTCCCGTCGAAAATAAACTTTCCTGACATAGGATTGGAAAAACCTGCGATCAGGCGCAGTGTGGTGGTTTTTCCGCAGCCGCTGGAGCCCAAAAGGGATACCAGTTCTCCTTTTTCCACCTGAAAGTCCAAATCTTTTAATATTACATTATTGTCATATCCTGCAGTGATATTCTGCAATTCTAAAAGTGCCATTCTTGTCTCCTCTTCTATATGGTTGGATTAAATTTCCTGCTGATTCCGTTAATGACGCTGGATACTAAGATCGTAACCACAATCATAACCACTGCTACTACGGAAGCCTGGGTCCAGTCGCCTAAGGACATGGCCTGCTGATAGATCATGGTAGCCAGCACTCTGGTATCAGTTCCGCCCAGCAGCTGAGGCGTGGTATATGCAGTCAGACAGCCGGTGAAAACCAGCACGCTGCCGGTCACAAGGCCCGGAATGCTTAAAGGCAGTACGATATGTCGGAAAGCTCCCAACTTGGTCGCTCCCAAATTACACGCTGCCAGATTCAAATCCTCTGATATATTATCCATAATTCCGATGAGTGACAAAATCATAAGAGGCAGAAACAACTGGATAAATCCCACAATCATGGAAAATTCATTGTATAACAGGCCGATGGGTTTGGAAACAATGCCAAGGCTCACAAGCGCGGTATTGATAAATCCCTTTTTACCGAGGATTACCATCCAGCTGAAGGAACGGATAACCGGGCTGGTAAACATGGGGAATACGGCCAACGCCATGAGCATTCCCTTATTCTTTGAGTACTTGGAAATGTAATAGGCGGTTGGAAATCCAAGCAGAGCGCATACCACCGTGCTCAACAGGCTCAGGCGGATACTTCTCCAGAAAACCTGCTGGAAATAGATGCTTCCGAATAAGGAAAAATAGCTTTCCAGGGAAAAACTTCCTCCCTCGTCAAAAAAAGTCTTAAATATCAGGGAAAACAAGGGAATCATCATAAAGAACACGATAAACAGACACCCCGGAAGTATAAACAGCCAATAAATCTTCGTCTTTTTCTCAATCAATGGTTCATCCAGCCTTTCTATCACCGTACATTCTAAAAAGAGCTGTTTATTAGGATATTCACTATTATTAAACAGCTCAGCTTATAAATGCAATATTTTTTATCTGTAAAACTAATAAAAATAAAATACCATCCCCAGCGGAAAAAGTCAACCCTTATTTCGACAAAATCAAATCATATCCGCATACTTTGCAGCCTGTTCATTAAACGGAACCATCGCTTCCGACAATTCATTTTTAATGGCATTAAAATCCGCTTTCACCAGTTTTTTTCCGCTGACTAACAGCTCTCCGTTTACAAAAACGGTATCCACATTGGACGCATTGGCAGAATAAACGAGGGCGGAATAAGGATTATAAAGGGGGAACATGTTGGCAGAATCCGTTTCCACCAGCACTAAATCAGCTTTTTTGCCCGCTTCGATTGATCCGATCTCCTTCTCTGCTCCCAATACTTTGGCGCCTCCCATCGTTCCAAGGCCGATAATTTCTTTGGCCGGGAATAAACTTCTGTCTGCGTACCGAGTTTTTTGAAATGATGCGAACAGGCGAAACTGAGTAAACAGATCCAGTGTATTTCCTGAAGACGGACCGTCGGTTCCAAGGCCCACGCAGATACCTGCCTTTACCATATCTCTGACCGGAGTGACTCCCTTTCCTGCCTTCGTATTGGAACCGATGCAGTGGGCTGCTTTTGTCCCGGTTTCCGAAAGAAGTTCTAAGTCGTGGTCAGTCATATGGATACAGTGAGCTGCAATGGTCTTTTCTCCCAAAACACCAAGGCTGTATAAAAATTCAGTGGGTGTTTTATCATAGTGTTCCCTGAAATAACTGATTTCATAATCCATTTCGCTGACGTGAAGGGTATAAAATGTATCGTACTCCCGGGCCAGTTCATAGGCCTTTTTCAGCATCTCGGGGGAATTAGTATTGGTTGCGTGCGGCGCGATAAGCGGAGTAATGAGTTCGTGTCCCTTCCATTTTTCCAGGAATGTTTTTCCGTATTCGAGGCCGCCGTAAGGAGTTTTGCTGTCGCAGGTTTCCATATTTATCACGGTTTCACCCAGATAGCCTCTCATTCCCAGTTCTTCACATGCGTTTGCCACTTCATTTTCAAAATAATACATGTCTAAAACCGTGGTGACGCCGGCTAAAAGCATCTCACATATGGCGTACCGTGCGCCAAGGAACACCAGTTTTGGTGTCATCGCCTCCAATTCCAAGGGGAACAGAAATCTCCTTAAACGGTCGGGACAGTCGTCTCCCATCGAACGGAATGGGATCATGGGAATATGGCTGTGGGTATTGATCATTCCCGGCATCAGTATCTTGTTGGTTCCGTCGATTTTTTTATCATACGGAAGGCCGCAGGAGCCGGTTCCTGTTTTTTCAATCACGGTATCCTTTATTAAAACATAGCCATGATCGAAAACGGTGTATTCGGAATCCATGGTCAGCACAGTTGCATTTTCTATTAATGTTCTCATAATTAATCGACACATACCTTTCTTAAATTTCTTTTTACGGATCTATAATCCGGCGGGCTTTTTTTAGAAACGGGAAAAGAATCCTGCCCCTGGGTTCTTCGCCGCAATAAAAAAATAAGATAAAACAGATATTAATACCATTATATCAGACCGGTATTCATCTGTCCTATCCTATTTTTGTAATATGATCTGACAAGCGCAGATTCAGGAACTGCTATGACTGCCGTTCCTGCATGCGCTGGCAGTTTTCTTCAATCGTCTTATATACATCCGGCGCATCCGTCTCATCACAAATCAGCAGGATGTGGTCTCCTGCCCTCAGTCTTGTATCGCCTTTTGGAATAAATTCCTCTTCTCCTCTTGTTATGGACACGATTAAAGACGCTTTCGGCCAGGTGATCGCGGATACAATCTTTCCTTCCGCCGCAGAACCGTGATAGATCATTCCCTCCACCAAAACCTTTTCTCCTGACGGCTGATGAGGCTTTTTCCATTTCCGGTTGGCTAAAAGGCGGTGAAGCAGCTGGTCATAGATAGGAGCGCACTTCATAATATCAGGAATCAGATAAGCCATCAAAGCTGCCATGGATAAGGTCAGCAGGTGGTTAAACGTACCGGTCATCTCCGTAATCAGGATAATTCCCGTGATAGGAGCTCGGACAATAGCCGAGAAATATCCGGTCATTCCAAGAATCACGAAATTGCTCATATATCCGTTCAGCGATGGGAAGAAACTGCCCATCAGTTCATTGTAAGATCCTCCGATGATCGCCCCCAGCACGAGAAGGGGAAGGAAAATACCGCCCGGCGCTCCCGAACCAAAGCTGACCATGGAAAATATAAATTTCACTCCAAATAAAAGAAGCAAAGCTCCTACTGCCATCTGTCCTTCGGAAATCGTATCCACCAGAGTGTGACCTCCGCCCAGCACTGCCGGATATAAAAATCCCATGGCTCCGGCCACTAAAAACGGAATCAGCACCCGGAAATAAACTTTCGGGATCTTCTGGTACAGCTTTTGAGACTGAATCAGGCAGGTATTGTAAAGTACACCTAAAAGCCCCAGCAGTATGCCTACAATAATCACGTGGCCATAACTGTTGAGCGGCAGCATATTAGGAACATTGAAAGAAAAAATCGGCTGCAGCCCGAATATGTTGCGGGTAATAAAGTTGGCTGTTATGGAAGATGCCATGGTGGAAAGCAGAACTTCCGGAGAAAAGTTTTTATGTACTTCCTCCAAAGAGAACAATACGCCCGCAATGGGAGCGTTAAACGCTGCGGAAAGGCCTGCGCTGGCGCCGCAGGTCATCAGCATCCTCTCTTCCATCCTCATCCGCTTTGTAAGCCTTGAAAATCCCTTTCCCACCATGGAACCCAGCTGAATGCTGGGGCCCTCGCGTCCCAGGGATAATCCGCAGCCGATACACAGCAGAGCGCCTGCAAACTTGGCGGATAAAACCCTCCACCAGGTCTGCTTAATCTCTCCCTGCATCTCCCCTTCCATCTGGGGAATACCGCTTCCCGAGATATAAGGCTCCCAGGTTAACAGCGCCGATACAACGAGAGAAACTGCGATCAGGATTATAAACCAGACGGGGATAAACCAGGTATGGGCTTTTCCGTAGGCAAGTATAAAATTAAGCAGATCAGACGCCCGGTCCAGCAGAATTCGGAAAAGCACAATGGTAAATCCTGCCAGGACGCCTACAATCATTCCTTCCAAAATCAAAAAATATCTGAGTTTCCGAAACCGTTTTAACGAATTAGATATAGTAAAATTGGCTTGCTGCATCATTCTCATCCCCCTGAGGCACTAATCGCTGTATGTGCCTTTTGACTTCACAAGCTTCGGACGGTAACCAGCCTCATTCAGAGCTTTTACGATTGCATTTTTATGCTCCGTACCATAGGCTTCCAGTGTAATTCTCAGTTCCACTGCCGCATTGCGGTTGATGCTGATGAACTGGTTGTGCTCCAGTTTGATTACATTTCCTTTTTCTTTTGCAAGAAGGGTGGAAACCTTAGCCAGCTCGCCTGGTTTATCGGGAAGCAGAACGGAAACAGTGAATACACGGTCACGCTGGATCAGTCCATGCTGAACGATGGAAGCCATGGTGATCACATCCATATTGCCTCCGCTGAGGATGGAGACGATTTTCTTCTTTTCCACATTCATATGCTTTAAGGCGGCTACGGTAAGGAGACCGGAGTTCTCCACGATCATTTTATGGTTTTCTACCATATCCAGGAATGCGACGATTAATTCGCTGTCTTCAATGGTGATGATATCGTCCACATTTTCCTGAATATATGGGAACAGCTTTTCGCCCGGACGTTTTACGGCAGTACCGTCTGCAATCGTATTGATGGACGGAAGGCTGACCACCTGGTTCTGGCGGAGGGATTCCTGCATGCAGTTTGCGCCTGCAGGCTCTACGCCGATCACTTTGATCTTAGGATTTAACAGTTTTGCAAGGGTTGCAACGCCGGTGCAGAGTCCGCCGCCGCCAATCGGCACCAGAATATAGTCCACGGTCGGAAGCTCTTTAATAATTTCCATCGCGATGGTGCCCTGTCCGGTGGCCACATCCAGATCGTCAAACGGATGCACAAATGTATATCCATGCTCGTCCGCTAATTTATATGCATGCTCTAAGGCTTCGTCGAATACGTCGCCTTCCAGAACCACATCCGCGCCGTATCCTTTGGTGCGGTTTACTTTCATAAGAGGGGTTGTATTGGGCATTACAATGGTCGCTTTGATTCCTGCCAGCTTGGCGGCATAGGCAACGCCCTGCGCATGATTTCCGGCGGATGCGGTGATCAGTCCTCTCTCCTTTTCTTCTTCTGTAAGTGTACTGATTTTGTAGTAGGCTCCACGCACCTTGTAGGCGCCGGTGTACTGCATGTTTTCCGGTTTAAAATAAACCTTATTTCCTGTCTGAGATGAAAAATATTCACTGTAAACCAGCTTGGTTTCCTGAGTGACTTTATTTACAACCTCTGTAGCCTCTTCAAATTTCTCCAATGTTAACATAATACATATCCCCTTTGATTTATTTTAGTCATTATGAAACAACGCGTTCACAAATTCTTCCGCATTAAATTTCTGCAGGTCGTCGATCTTCTCTCCGATTCCCACATATTTAACCGGAATTCCCAGCTCGGACTGAATCGCCACCGCAATTCCGCCTTTCGCCGTTCCATCCAGTTTTGTCAGGATAATTCCTGTTATATCGGCAACTTCCATAAACTGTCTGGCTTGTGACAGGGCATTCTGGCCTGTGGTTCCGTCTAAAACAACCAGTGTTTCACGGTAAGCGTCGGGATATTCTTTGTCAATGATCCGGTTAATCTTTTTTAATTCTTCCATCAGGTTCTTTTTATTGTGAAGCCGTCCGGCCGTATCACAGATCAGCACATCCGCGTGTCTGGACTTGGCTGCGGATACCGCATCGTAGATCACGGCCGCCGGGTCTGAACCCTCCTGCTGGGAGATAATATCCACTCCTGCACGGTTGGCCCATTCGGTCAGCTGTTCAATGGCCGCGGCACGGAAGGTATCGGCTGCGGCAAGAACTACTTTTTTTCCGCTGTCCTTTAACTGTCCGGCCAATTTTCCCACGGATGTGGTTTTTCCTACGCCGTTGACCCCGATCACCAGGACTACGGAAGTTCTATGCTCGAATTCATAGGCATTTTCCCCCAGATCCATCTGCTCCTTAATGCTGTTTATCAAGAGTTCTTTGCATTCGGACGGGTCTTTAATATGCTGGGCTTTTACTTTAGATCTCAAATCCTCCACGATAGACATGGTGGTCTGGATTCCAAGATCTCCCATAATCAGGGTTTCTTCAATTTCCTCATAAAAATCGTCATCAATCGCTGAGAATCCGCTGAAAATTGAATCCATTCCTGCAACAATATTATTGCGGGTCTTGGCAAGTCCCTGAACAAGACGTCCAAAAAAGCCTTTTTTTTGTTCTTCCATCTTCTTCTCCTTTACTTGTCTAAGTCATCTTCTATCAGGTTAACAGAAACAAGGGTAGAAACGCCCTTTTCCTGCATGGTAATACCGTATAAACGGTCCGATGCTACCATTGTACCACGTCTATGGGTAATTACAATAAACTGCGTATGTTTGGTCAGTTTATGCAGATAGCCTGCAAAACGGTCGACGTTGGAGTCGTCCAAAGCCGCTTCAATCTCGTCCAAAAGACAGAATGGCGACGGCTTCAGATTCTGAATGGCAAATAACAGAGCGATGGCCGTAAGGGCCTTTTCTCCACCGGAAAGCTGCATCATATTCTGCAGTTTTTTTCCGGGCGGCTGGGAAATAATCTGGATTCCCGCCTCCAGGATATCTTCGTCTTCCATCAGTTCCAGCGTACCGTGTCCGCCTCCGAACATCTCTTTAAACACCTTGTCGAACTCTTCTTTAATCTCCCGGAACTTTTCTTCAAACTGGCGGCGCATTCCCGTATCCAGCTCTTCAATGATCTTTAACAGAGTTTCCTCCGCCTGGATCAGATCATCGTGCTGGGTTTTCATGAACTCATAGCGCTCAGAAATCTCCTTATAGTCCTCAATGGCATTGACATTGACATTGCCCAGAGAACGGATGGAATTTTTTAATGAATCAATCTGTTTCCTGATCTCCGTAAGTATTGTTAATTCTGGATTGCGCAATCGTTCCGCTGAGGAAAATGTCAGTTCATATTCATTCCACATATAGTTTACATGGTTTTCCATCTTTTCATCCAGCTTTTCTTTCTGGCTTTGCAGACGGAACATCTCTTTATCCAGCTGACTGATCCGTTCCGTGATCTCTTCCCGTTTCCGGAAAAAGCTTTTTTGTTTGATCCCTTTTTCTTCTTTTTCCTTTACCTTGGCATTTACCTGGGCTTCCAGGCTTTCCATCTCGTGTACGGTCTCTTCAATCAGTCCTTTTAACCGTTCTATCTCTTTCTGTTTATCGCCGATTATCACATTGGCATCATCCGTGCCGGCCGACAGTCCGGATAATTCTTCTTCCAGCTTATGAATTTCATCTTTTACACGGCGTATATTCTCGGATGAGAAATTCCGCTTTTGGAGAAGTCCTGCCGTAGCTAACTGGGCATTGGCCAGATCCGCCGCATACCGTTCCCTCTCCGTCTTCGCCGCTTCCAGCTGTTTTCCCAATTCTTCCAAAAGCTCTGTGATCTGGCTGTTTCTGTTTTCCAGCTCTTCCAGCTCTGCTAAAATGTCTTTCTGGCTGGCTGTTATATCAGTTACCTGTTCTTCCAGCTGCAGGTTCTCCTTCACCAGATCCTCTGCGGATTCGGCGATTTCATTCTTTTTGTCTTCCAATTGGCTGATATTCATCTGGATGGTATTCTGTTTCAGATAAGACTGCTGCTTCTCGCCTTTGATTCGTTCCAGTTCTTCCCTTTTTTCAGTCAACAGGCCTTCATTTAAGTTTAAGTCGGCCTGGATCTTATCCACATCCACCAAAGCTTTCTTACACAGGCCTTCCAGCTCATCAATCTCGCGCTTACGCCCCAGCAGGTTGCTGGAATTCTTAAACGCACCGCCGGTCATGGAACCTCCCGCATTTAAAAGCTCTCCTTCCAGGGTAACGATCCTGAGAGAATACTGGAATTTTTTCGCTAAAGCGATGGCATAATCGATGTTTTCCGCCACCACAACGCGGCCTAAAAGGTATTTGGCAAGCCCCTCATACTCGGGAGCCATCTTAACCAGATTGCTGGCAAGGCCGATAATTCCGGGCTCTTTCAATGCCTTTTCCTGGGTAAATGTATTCTTATTGCCGATGCTGGTTAACGGAAGGAAGGTCGCGCGGCCGTATTTATTCTTCTTCAGATATTCGATTAACTGCTTGGCTGTCTGTTCCGAATCCGTAACCACATTCTGAATGCTTCCTCCGAGGGCGGTTTCAATTGCCGTCTCATATTTTTTGTCCGTTGTGATTAAGTCCGCAACAACGCCGTGGATTCCTCTCACACGGTCTTTCACTTCCATCACACGCCGGATGCTGTTTCCGTAACCCTCATACCGTTCAGCCAAATTACGCAGGGATTCCAGCTTTGTATAGTTCGTGTGGTATTCCTGCTGTTTATTGTTTAAATTGCGGGTCAGCCTGTGCACTTCCTGGTCAAGCTCCTGAGCTTTGGCTTCCGCAGCTTCCTGGGCAAGGCTTAATTCATTGATCACATCATTGATTTCCGACAATGATTTCTGTTCAATCTTTAACTGTTCTTCCTGAACGGATTCATCGCTTTTAACCTTTAAAATCCTTTGGCAGACTTCCGCTTTTCTGACATTCACCTGTTCCAGCATGGCCTCATACCGCTGCTGCCTGGCTGTCATCGCCGACTTTTCATTCAGCGTATCGATAATGCTGCTTTTTCCGGATTCTATCTTCTGATCCAGAAGCATGATATGTTCATCTTCGTTGCGGAGCGTCTCTTCCGCCTTGGACTGGCTTTCAAGAGCGCTTTGGGACTGGGCTTCAATGGCAGCTTTTTCTTCTTCAAAAACCTGAATCTGGCCTTTTTTCTCCCCGATCTCCGCTTCAATTGTATGTACACGGGCGCTGATGTGTTCCGCATTCATCTTCTCCGTGTTGATCTGTTCGTTCAGCACGTTTATCTGACCCTGAAAATTGCCCTTCATAATATTGGCATTACTCAGGTCTTCCCGGGCTGTTGTAAGCGTTTCATCTAATTCGGTCAGATAAGTGTCAAGCGCATCGTATTCCGCCTTCATCCGGTCCGAATTCTGTCTTGTTTCATCCAGATCCTTGGAAACGATCGTCTCTTTTTTCTCCAGCTCGTTCTGCTGCAGGCGGATCTGCTCTGTTTCCATCAGGAACAGATTCACATCATATGTTTTTAATTCCTCTTTTAACCGGAGATACTCTTTCGCCGCCTCTGACTGGCGTGCAAGAGGCCCTACCTGCTTTTCAAGTTCCGACAGAATATCGCTGACACGAACCAGGTTTTGTTTTTCATCATCCAGTTTTTTCTGTGCGATCACTTTCCGGC
This sequence comes from Clostridium sp. chh4-2, assembly GCF_002899675.1. GTDB lineage: Bacteria > Bacillota > Clostridia > Lachnospirales > Lachnospiraceae > CHH4-2. Next base: position 143,503 of record NZ_PKUU01000001.1, read on the forward strand.
GTTTGAACTTAACGATACCGGCGGCTTCGTCAAAAAGTTCCCGCCGTTCTTCCGGTTTCCCGCTTAATATCTTGTCAATCTGGCCCTGTCCGATAATGGAATATCCCTCTTTACCAATACCGGTATCATAAAATAATTCGTTGATATCCTTTAAGCGGCAGGCGCTTCCGTTAATCATGTATTCACTTTCACCGGAACGGTAAATTCTTCTGGATACCGTCACTTCATCGTAATCGATGGAAAGCTGGTGGTCTGAATTATCAAGAGTGATCGCAACGTATGCAAATCCCTGGGGTTTACGCATCTCGGTTCCGGCAAATATGACGTCCTGCATGCTGGCGCCCCTCAGCTGCTTGATACGCTGCTCTCCAAGCACCCAGCGGACCGCATCCGCAACATTGCTCTTGCCGCTTCCATTCGGACCTACAATACCGGTAATTCCGTTATGAAATTCGAATAAAATTTTATTGGCAAAGGATTTGAAACCTTGTATCTCTATGCTCTTTAAATACATGTTTTCTCCCACATACTTTTTAGTTTTAAGATTCCGTTATAGGCGGCTACCTGTTCCGCAGCCTTTTTCGTCCGCCCCTCGCCGTGGCCGATCTCTTCCCCGCCGATTCTGGCGCAAACCTCAAAAATCTTATCATGGTCCGGTCCTTCTTCTCTTAACAGTTCATAGGACAGCGGAGTTTCATATCTGCTTTGAACCATTTCCTGTAAAATAGTCTTGCTATCATAAAAGAGCTGTTTATGTTCGATATCATTGAGTATAAAGCGATGTATAAACTCTTTTGCATTAGCAAAACCACCGTCCAGGTAAATTGCGCCGATCAGAGCTTCCATAGCATCTGATACAATGGAACTGCGGTGCCTTCCTCCGGTCGCATCTTCTCCTTTGCCTAATAACAGATATTCCCCTAAATCAATATCTGCGGCACAATAAGCCAGAGTCGATTCACATACAATACTTGCGCGGATTTTAGTGAGATCCCCTTCGGGTGATTTGGCATAGTTGTGAAATAAAAAGTCGCTGGAAACGACTTCCAGAACTGCGTCACCGAGAAATTCCAGACGTTCATTGCATCTGAGCTTGCTCCATCTGTGTTCATTGGCATAAGAACTGTGGGTCAATGCCTGTGAAAAAAGAGACTTGTCCTTAAACTGGTATTGGATTTTTTCTTCCAGTTTATATAATTTACTCTTCATATATACCTCCTTTTCCTTATTTTATCCATAAAATTGCCGAAATCCGGGAAAACCGGATATTAGTATGCCGACAAGCATCAACTTGCCGGCATATCTGGACTTATTATACTGCTTAGTTTAATGCATTCTTAATCTGGTCTACAGCATCTCCTACGGAAACGATCTTCTCCGCCGCCTCGGTTGGGATCTCGATATCGAATTCCTCTTCAATTCCCATAACGATCTGGAAAATATCCAGTGAGTCAGCGCCTAAATCATCCACAAATGTGGTTGACAGACTGATCTCATCCGCCTCAACGTTTAATACCTCTGCAATAATCCCTTTTAACTTCTCAAATTCCATACCTTACCTTCCTCTCTTAAACTAAACTTTCTTTTATTTTTTCGTTTATTTTTTGTTTTTTAAATGCAACGCACTGAAGTACGGCATTGCACACTTCCGTAGCTTTCGAATTGCCGTGAACTTTTACAACAAGACCGTTCAATCCCAGCAGCGGAGCGCCCCCATATTGACTGGCATCAAAACTCTTGAGAGTAGTTTTTAAAGCGGGTTTCACAAGCAGTGCGCCGATCTTGCTTCTTAAAGTGGCCATCATGCCGTCTTTTACTTTGCTGATCAGTACAGCGCCTACTCCTTCATATAATTTAAGAATGACATTTCCAACAAAAGCTTCGCAAACGATCACATCTGCTGCTCCATGCGGGATTTCTCTGGCTTCTATACTGCCGATAAAATTAATATCCCTGCATTCCTTTAACAGCGGAAATGTTTCCTTTACCAGGGCATTGCCCTTTTCCTCTTCCGCACCGATGTTGACAATCGCAACCCTTGGTTTCGGAATATTCATTACGTGTTCCATGTAAATCGATCCCATCTTAGCAAACTGAACCAGATGGGAAGCTCTTGCATCTACATTGGCTCCACAGTCGATTAATAAAGATACTCCTGTTTCCGTGGGTATTAACGGTGCTAACGGAGGCCGTTCCACGCCTTTAATCCTGCCCACAATCACCTGACCGCCTACAAGAATTGCGCCGGAACTTCCAGCCGATACAAATGCATCCGCTTCCTGGCTCTTCACCATGTTCATTCCAACCACAATAGACGAATCCTTTTTCTTTCGTATTGCGTTCACAGGAGGTTCTTCCGTTGCAATCACTTCGGAAGCATGACGGACCGAGATCTGATCCTTATTATACGTATGCTTCTCCAGTTCCTTTGATACAACATCTTCCTGCCCTACCAGGATTACTTTTACCTCCTGGCTTAAAGAAACCGCCTTTACAGCTCCTGCTATAATATCAGCCGGTGCATAGTCACCACCCATAGCATCTACAACTACATTAATCATCTATGATTCTCCCTTCGGTAATAGACTCATGATAATCTATTACTTAATATACTAGATATCATTCTATAAATCAACAATATTTTATAGAAAAACAATCCTGTATTTTTCATGCCCAAAAGCAGCCGTTTTGATGAAACATTTCAGTTCTACCCGAAGATATTTCAAATTCGGTTCATTTGTAATCAGAATATAACCCTGCCTGCAAAATAAAAAGCAAAAAGAGCCTGATGAGGCTCCTTTCGGATTTTATAAATATGTAAAATTCTTTTTCTTTTAACGTTCTGCCCTGCGGATGCAGTCCGTAAGAATCCTGCATAGCTGCGCCACGTCTAACGGCTTGCTGACATGAGCATTCATTCCGGCCGCCAGCGCAGCAGAGATATCATCGTTGAACGCATTGGCTGTTGTCGCGATGATAGGAATTGTAACTGCCTGAGGATGGCCGGAAGCGCGGATATGCCTCGCAGCCTCATGCCCGTCCATAACCGGCATCTGTATATCCATCAGAATGGCGTTATAATCACCGGGTGATGAAGCGAGGAACGTATCCAACGCCTGTTTCCCATCCTCCACACAATCCACTGCCGCGCCATTCATACGCAGCAGTGTTGCTGCAATTTCCCGGTTAAGCGCGTTATCCTCCGCCATCAATAACGTAAAGCCTTCCAAAGGTCTGCCGGCAGTTTTTCCTTTCCCGTCGGCAGAAGGCTGTCCTTTGTACTCTAAAGCCGCTTTGATGGCAGAATAGACGGAAGAACGGTAAAGCGGTTTTGGTAAAAATCCATTGACGCCGGCCGCCCGCGCTTCTTCCTCCACTTCAGAAATATCATAAGCAGAGATCATCACGATAGGGACTTCATTTCCAACCTCTCTGCGGATACGGCGGGTCACTTCAATGCCATCCATATCCGGCATCTTCCAGTCAATGAGGCACAGATCGATATCACGCCCTTCTCGGTGCGTCTCTTTCACCTGCTCCACGGCCTCGGCTCCGGACATACGCCATTCCGCTCTGATTTTAATTTTTTCCAGAAGAACAGCCGTCTGTTCACAAACCTGCTGTTCATCGTCCACAATCAGCGCCTGCAGTCCCTGCTGTGCGAAATCGGGTTCCGGAAGACAGCTCTCTTCCCCTTTTTTAAATGGCAGGTCTACAATGCATGTGGTTCCTGCTCCCGGTTCACTTTCTATCTGTATCTGGCCTCCCATCAGTGTAATCAGATTTCTGGTGATGGACATTCCAAGACCGGTTCCGCCATAGCGTTTTGCAATGGATGCGTCGGCCTGTTCAAATGGCTGGAAGATTTTCTCGACGGCCTCTTTTGTCATGCCAATACCGGTGTCCGAGAGAATAAATCGGATAACATCAGCCGTATTTCCATTCCTGTGACGTGAGACACTGAGGTGGATACTTCCCCCGGGTGCGGTAAACTTTACCGCATTGGAACTTAAATTTAAAAGAATTTGATTAAGCCGCAGTGAATCCCCAATGAATACATCAGCATCCCCAAAGCCTTCCATCGTTTCTGTAAATTCGATTCCCTTCTCTTTCGTCTGGGCGTATACGGTGGATACGAATCCATTAACAAGCTCAAACATATCGAACGGTTCATTCAATAGTGCCATCTTACTGCTCTCAATCTTTGACATATCCAAAACATCATTGATCAGCATCAGCAGGTGCTTGGAAGAAAAGTTAATCTTTGAAAGACAGTCTTCTACCCTGGACGGCTCTTTAACAGATGCCGCAGCAATTGTAGTCATACCGATGATGGCATTTAAAGGGGTACGGATTTCATGGCTCATCCTGGACAGAAACTCGCTTTTTGCCTGATTGGCGCGTTCTGCAGTCATCATGGCATCCTGTAATGCCTGACGTGAACGAACCTCTTCGGTGCGGTCAGAAAATACTGTAATCAGCTGTGATGTTTTCAGCTCGTCCGCCTGATAGACTCGGATCAGCATCCAGCATTTTTCCCTGTTTGGTTTGGTATACTCCACCAGCTTTTCAAACGGTGAAGTGAACTTGTGATCCCTGGCAGCCTTTCGAAATGCCCGGGCATCTTCTTCTTTCATTCCGTCATAAAGGTTTTCCATATCCGTCATTGGAACGCCTAAAATGCGCTCTAAATTAAGCCCGCGGTAGCCAATAACGCCTGTGTCCGCATTCTGGATAATAAATGCGTCGTCAATGCTCAGCGACAGATTATCGAAAAGCTTGCTGCGGTAAATCAGCTCTTTTCGCTGACGGTGCAGCACATACTGGGAAATCAAAAGAACCGCCAGCATCAGCACCATCAGGACGACGGATCCGATCAAATTCGTGGTCCGCAGCATCTCCGCGGTAACACCATATCCCACTTTTTTGGCTTGGGCAATCCCAATGATTCCCTCTGTCTGTTGAAGCGCCAGGTCATAAAGGGGCTGCAGGTGTTTCTGGGCATAAGCCTCGATATCCGTCTCTGTCAGATCCGGCTGTTCACAAAACACCAGATAATCGTCCTGTTCTGCCTTTAATAGCTCCAAAGTACTCTTGAGTGCCTGTACATCTTTTGCATCCCCAAGGTACAGGTCTTCCATCTGCGTGACCGGTTTTTCCAGAGAGAGAATCAGTTCTTCCAGCTTGCCGCCTGCAATTTCCACATCATCTCTGCTGTGGTGGCGCTTCAGCCGTTCGGTACGCAGACTCATCTCCGATACATACAGCTTTACATCACCAGCGGAAATCACCACCTCAAAAGGGTGATTTGATATTATCTCTGCCTGTGCCGCCAGCTTGGTGGAGATACTGATGGTCAAAACCAGAAAGCAAAACATCAGCAAAATGAGAATTGCCGTGCTGATGACGCTTATCTGCTGGCTTAGCTCTATAGAGCCCGCCTTATTTTTCACAAGTTTTCGCATCTATTTGACTCCTCGCTTTTCTGGCCGCACTCGAATCACTTCCGGATATCTGCGCCCAATCTTTTTCTTCCCCGTCCCACCCATGTCTTATGAGAATTTATATAGAATTACCACATTGATTATGATTTTCAATTGTTCATATACAGATTTATTAGAGTATAGCAAAGAAAAAGGAAAATATCAACCTCTCACTAAGAGCAGGAAGGCCAAACTGTTACAAATTGTGGAAATGCAGCAAAAAAAATGATATACTGAATTATTATAGGTAAAATTACCATTGAAAATGGAGGGATCCGATTGAATAATAATACAGATCTGCGCAAGGTCGTTTACAGCGTCCTTCTGACACAAATACAGTTTGGCATCTATCATTATGAAGAAAAACTCCCCACCATCGAAGAGACCAGCATGCAGCTTTGCGTATCGGTCGATACGGCGCGTGCCGCATACTTAAAACTTAAAGAGGAGGGATATATCACTCTTTTGAAAAATGTGGGCGCTACGGTAAAAGTTAAATACAGCCCTGCGGAAACAGAGGCGTTTATCCAAACCTTCTTTTCCGCGCGCAAGAGCGCAATGCTGGATTTAGTTCACTCTATGCTGCCTCTATTTGGCAGCGCTCAATGGATCGGGCTGAGGAATGCGTCCCATGAGTCCCTGCATATGATGGAACAGCTTTTTCGTCAAGAAAAGCCTGCGGCCCCATATGCGATACTGGACTACCTCAATCAAAAATACATTCCTCTTGGAAATACTCTTCTCATGCGTCTCGTCTGGCAGATCTTCATGTTTTTACATGACCCCTTTTTCTGTATCGAAGAAAATCTTCAGTACTTTGACAATTCTGAAGATTATACGCCTAAAATTCTGTCACTTTGGAGAAATAAAGACTGGTCCATGCTGCGAATTGAGGTGGATCATTCCATAGAGAGGCTGTCTTTCGCCCTTTCCCAGTTTTATGAGAATAAAATCGACGGGATTCCGGAGGGAAAAGAGATTGCATTTACATGGAGCTCCTACAAAAAAAGCCATCAGCTCTGTTACTCTTTAGCTATGGAACTGCTCATATCCATCAGCCGCGGAGTATATCAGGCTGGAAGTCTGCTTCCTTCCCAAAAGGAACTTGCAGAGCAAAAGGGCGTTTCTCTCAGTACGGTACGCAGAGCGCTTGACCTGCTAAGCAGTGTCGGGGCGATAAAATCCGCCAAATATGTGGGCACGGTAGTTCTTCCTTTTGATAAAGCCACAGAGAACAGCGATTTTACCAAACCGGTTCTTCAGAGACGTCTTTTGGATATGGTGGAAAGTCTTCAAATTTTCGCATTGTCCTGTAAAGACGTATCCCTGATCACCCTCAATTCTCTTGATTCCGGTTCCGTTGAACTGCTGTGTCAAAAACTATATGTTGTTAAAAAATGTCAGCGGGGTGAAATTTTATCTTATTTCATACTGGACAGGATTGCAGAATTGGCTCCCTATCAGGCAATCCGCACCATTTATTCTGAGCTGTTACGTCAATTCTTTTGGGCCTATGCGCTCCGCGGAATGAATAGAAGCCAGGAAACCATTCATACGATCTACGCGCCTCACTTTGATGCGCTGATCAGACCTTTGGAAAAGGGGGATTTTGCCCAATTCTCCGCCAATTTGGAAGTGTTCATGATTGATGAACTCAGCAGGACCGTAGACACTTTGTCACAGCTTGGCATTACAGGAGTGGAAAACATTTTAATTCCTGACAGCATATAATTAATCCGGCAGGAACCTGAACGGCCTCGACAGAGTTTCTTTTGTATGCTATGATTAGTGCAAATAATTTAGGATATGGAGGTGCGTACCATGCAGGAGGATTTATGCCGGGCAGCCTGTCAGCTAATACAGGATTTGATGGAGGCGTACATTTCAGGAGATCCGGAAAGAATAGCGGGAATATTTCCGTATCTGTCCCACGATATCCTGGTAGTTGGTACGGGAAAGCATGAATTTTATAAAAACTTTAATCAGTTGATTCAAGGCTTGGAGAAAGATCAGGAGGAGGCCAAAGGGATCGAATTTAACATAGCGAATGAGTGGTTTAATGCAAAGCTGGTGAGCGAGGATACATGCATTGTTTTCGGAGAATTTGAGGCATATGAAACCAATACCGGAGACAAACAGTTTATCATCAATATGGAAACCCGTATCACTTCTACTGTTCACCGGGAACCGGGCGGAAAACTTATAATCGACAGCCTTCATCAGTCGGTCCCATACATTTACCAGGAGGAAGGCGAATACTACCCTAAAACATTTGCCAATCGGGCGGAAGAAGCGCTTCGCCGCAGCGCAGCCTTAGAACGAGACGTTCAGCTGGATTCCATGACTGGATTGTTCAACCGTAAATATACGGAATACCATATTAACCGTTTACTAATTGAAGAAAAAGTAGACGGTTTTTTATTTTTACTGGATTTGGATGAATTTAAGAAAGTCAACGACATGCACGGACATCAGGCCGGTGATGCACTTTTAAAGAAGATTTCCGCAGTTCTTGCTGAGAATATCCGGGTCAGCGATATCGGAGGCCGTATGGGCGGAGATGAATTCATGCTCTTCTTCCCCAATCAGCGGGGAAGAAAAGAGGGCGATCGGATTGCCCAAAGGCTGATCGGGGAGACAAGGCAGGTCTTTGCAGAGATGAATTTGGGTCAAAGCTGCTCGATCGGGATTGCCGCCATTCAGAAAGGAAATCTGACCTTCGAAGAAGCATACCGCAGGGCTGACGAAGCGCTGTATGAAGCGAAGGGAAAAGGAAAAGGTACCTATTGCTGGTATGAAGAAGAGAAAATGATGTGAGCTGTCAATGAACAATAAGCCCAAAATTGTAAAGCTGCAAAAAACAAAATTCTTCCTTTTGGAAAGAGCCTTGATTTTTGCAGCTTACAAATCCGTTTTCTATACCGTTTGTTTTTCCTGTCTCAGCAGTTCCTCTACCCGATCAGCAGAAATTCCCGCCTGCGCCGCATAATCCAGAATACAGGAAAGCTGCTCTCTGAGATAGTTTTCCGGCTCTTCTTTTGCAATGCCGATAACAATCTTATATTTCTGATACAGCTTAGGTGATTTTATTGACATTTCCTCTACAAATTGCTCCAATGGAATATCGGCAATCATAACTTCCCCGGCTCCTGCCTGATGCATCACATCCTCTGCCGCTCTTTTTTCCACTTCTGATATACCTTTTGGCACACAGACGGCAACCGCCGGCTTTCTAAACGTTTTTTTCCCAAAAGCCTTATTGAGCAAATAAGAAAATAGCTTAACCGCCACCATATAATCCGCTACAATACCCTGACGCAACGGAGAGGATACCAGAATATTCTCTTGTGGATTTTCTACCAGCCGCTCCGCCTCTGTTCCTACTGACACGATTTTTCCAAATTCTTTATGATACGCTACAAGAGATTTCTCTTTTAACACAACTCCCCTGTCCTGCACATAAATTAAAATATCGGCCGGTTCATACATTCTAAAATTTTCCTCAAACATTTCTTCTTCACCTCGATGGTTTATGACATCTAAATTGTTGCTTTCAAAACGAATGACATAATATGTCTTCCATCTTTAACAGATAGTTGAGAATAACTATTTCTCTTTTTCGTCCCACACCCCATTTTCATCAACATGGAACCCGTCCGGTGTAATCGTGTTTCGGTACAGCTTTCCTCTCGTGCTGTCCGGTTCATAATTGAAATAGTAATGGAACTACTGCCTAAACCACCACTCGATCCTCCGCCTGAACTACTGGAGCTGCCGCCTGCATAATTGGCGGTCACCACCATACCGATGCGTTCAAAGTTTTCGCCTTCCATATAAATGGTTTTCGTTGGCCCAGTTGTTATCTCACGCAACTATCCTATCACAGGAACCGTAATCCGTAAATATGGAGACCAGATTCTTTCGCCAAAAAACAAGGCTCTTCCAAAAAGGAAGAACCTTGTTTTTACGCGGCTAACAAAGTCAATCTGCGTTAATTACTGTAATTAGTCAACACAAATGATTTCTTTCTTATTATAAATGACCGCCACTTTGATTATTTCATATCCCTCATCCCACATCTGTTCTCCCTACTGTCGATAGATTGCAGGCTATTGACATAGAAACTATATTATGATATGTATTTTTCTAAGAGACTCTAATTAAGGAAACAGGAAAGAGCCGAAACCGGCAGATTGCCGTACATATAAGAACAGATACAGATATACTTAAGTCGGAAGGACAAGGGAGGGGTTTTATGACAAGCCAGATAATGACAATGGAATGCTATTTTTCAGAATCCATGGCTACCATTGACATGCGATACACCTCCCATGCCCAGTATGAGATGTTCCTGCTGTTAGACGGTGATGTGACCATGCTCATTAATTCCTGTAAATACAGGATTACTCATGGAGCACTGGTGCTGCTTACTTCCAAGGATTTGCACATTTCACTCAACAATATCTCCACTTGCTACAAACGCATCACCATCATGTTCGACCCCAAAGGGATGCAAATGCTCTGCTCCCCTTGCACCAATCTTTTTAACTGCTTCAACAGCAGTCCGTCGAAGGAGGGCAATATATTTTACCTGAATGAGGCGCAGATTGATACCTTCGTCCGCTATGCCGAGATCATCAACACCTATCAGGCCTCCATTGCCTACGGCGACGACCTGAACTGTTTGTCTGCGTTAATTTCCCTAATGATATTCGTAAACAAGGCATACCCAGACAAGGCATCCCTTAAGCCTATGCCCTGCCCTCCTCTGATCAGGGATATGGTGGATTACATTGATGCACACATTGCCCTTCCTCTGACCGTGGAAAATTTGTGCAGGGAGTTTTCCTATTCCGAAAGTTATGTCAGCCAGCTGTTTTCCAATCATATGGGCATCCCGCCTAAGCGTTTTATCCTCACCAAAAAAATCGCCTATGCCATGGAACTGATTAAAGCAAATCTATCCATGACACAGGTTTGTGAAAAATGCGGCTTTTCCGACTATAGCAATTTTAGCCGTACATTCAAGCAAATTGCAGGATGCTCCCCCCGGCAATGGAAGAACCTTAGCTGATTTACTCTACTCCCTGCCAAGAATCCTGCTGCCTGAGTCGCTGTCCGTATACATCCGGGCATGGGCATGCTCACGCAGGATGGATGCAGGACATGCCTCAGAAATCTCTCCGCAGATCATCCGTTCCACAGCCTCCGCTTTCGTTATGCCGGGTACAGTACAAAATAGATATTTCGCCGCCATCAGTCCTGGAATCGTAATGGTAAGCGCCTGCTTGGGTACTTCGTCAATGTGGGCGAAGCATCCATCATGTACCTGCTGGTTTCGGCATTCCTCATCCAGCGTGACCGCCTTGACCATGGCATCATCTCTAAAGCTCGCCACGCCGGGATCATTAAAAGCAATGTGACCGTTCTCCCCTATGCCCAGCAAACAGACATCCGGGGGATATTGCCGCAGAAGAGCACTGTAACGGTCTGCCTCACCAGGATTATTGCCGTCCAGCAGATTCACCCTGCAAAAGGGCTTGTGATCAAACAGGGCAGCCTTTAGGAAATTGCGGAATCCTGCGGGGTGAGTCTCCTTCAGTCCCACATACTCGTCCATATGGAAAGCATTGATGCGGTTCCAGTCTATATCCGGTTCGGAGGCAAAAGCGCCCAATACTTCATTTTGCGAGGGTGCCGCCGCAAATATAATGTTTACCTCCTTCTGCCCTTCCAATAGCTTCCTCACACAGGCGGCTGCCTCCCTACCTGCGCAGCATCCCATAGCATCACGGGTGTCAAAAATGCGTACATATAACTTGTCACAGTAAAAATCCTTAATAACAGACATATTCTATCTCCTTCATAAAACACAGTATATCAGCCTTTTTCTGCGCCTATCGTCACTCCTCTGGTAAAGTATTTCTGGAAACAAAGAAACACAATCAACATGGGCACCGCTCCCACAAAAGCCCCGGCCAGCTTATAAGCAATATTGGGATTGGACTCGGTAAACAATGTAGAGACACCTACCGGAAGGGTATAGGACACTTTCCTGGTAGCTGTGAGCATCTGCCACAGATAGTTGTTCCAGCCCCTCACGAAAGACAAGATGAACAATGCACCCATGCCGGATTTACATAACGGCAGAATAATGGACAAGAAAATACGCAGTTCTCCGGCGCCATCAATTCTTGCAGATTCCCGGATGCTGGAGGGCAAGGCATCGATAAAGCCCTTCATCATAAACAGGCCTATGGCGGAGGCAATGGACGGAACGGCCATACCTAAGCTGGTATCCATCAGGTTCAGGCTTTTGGTAATATTGAACAAGGGCACGATCAGAATCTCCGTGGGCACCATAATGGAAAGGATGAACAGGCCATAAAGCCATTTTTTTCCATAAAACTGCAGTTTGGAGAAGGCATACGCTGCCATTGTGCCGGTAACTGCGGTGAAACCGGCAGTAAGCAGGGATGTGACCATAGAATTTTTAATCCAGAGCCAGGCCGGATTTTGCAGGAATATCTTCTGGAAATTCTCCACGGTAAAGTACTCCGGGAAGAAAGTGGGCGGCAGCCGGTACACCTCGGTCTGGGTCTTAAAGGAATTTAACCCCAGCCAGACGATGGGATAGACAAATACCAATGCCAGAAGGGTAACCAGCACAAGGTTAACAATCTGATAAGCACCCAAGGACTTGGCTTTTTTTAATATATGTCTCATCATACACGCTCCTTACATTTCTTGAATCATCTTCTTCATGCGGGGAATGGAAATAACCACCGCAACAATAAACATGATGACGCCACAGGCACTGGCAACGCCCATCTCATTATAGTTGAAGGCATTGAGATATAGATAATACATCATGGTGGTGGTTCTGTAATTGGGTCCGCCGGCGGTAAGCAGCCGGATAATGGCAAAAATCTTCAGCACAGCCACTACATTGGTGACAAAAATATAATCTGTGGTACCCCGTACGCTTGGCAGCAGAATATAGCGGATTTTCTGAAACCGGGTGGCTCCATCGATTTCCGCAGCCTCCAGCATCTCTGTGGAAACCCCCATCATGGCTGCCAGATACAGCACGATGGCCGTACCAAGATTCGTAAAGACCACCGCCACGCATACCGTGCCAAAGGCCAGATTGGGATCTCCCAGAAAGTTTACCGTGCCAAATCCCATTTTCCGCAGGAGCCAGGGAACCACCCCTGAGGTGGTATTTAAAAGACAGGCCCAGACCACGCTCATGACTACCATGCTGCAAATATTGGGAATGTAATATGCGGCACGGACAAAGGACATATACCGAATGGATTTGTCAAAAATCGTACTGGAAATCCAAATGGAAAAGATAAATGTCAAGGAAACGATGATAATGACGAATCCCAGGGTATTCAATACGGAGAGGATGAAAGTGCTGTCTGAAAACAGCTCTATGTAATTATCAAGACCGCAAAAATAGGATGTACGAAAGGTTTTATGCTGCAGGCTGGTCCAAATTCCGTTAACCAGGGCATATGCCATAAACACCCCGAAAAAAATGGCATAGGGGAGGATAAACCCATAACCGATAAGCGCCTCCCCTACCCGTATGCCTCGAAATCTTTTCTTTTTCATGATAATCCTCAACTTTCTAAAGAACAACAATACATTTATTTACTATGCCAAGAAGGAGAAACGGGTATGGTACTTTGAAAGCGGCGCCAGGAAAGCCGAAGCCTCCCCGGCGCCATACTTTCAAAAATTTGGTTTTTAGGAAACCCGCCTTACCGGAAGATGGAATCCTTCTGGGCTTTCTCAATAATCTGATTGGCTTCCGCAGCATAATCGTTCAATGCTTCCTTAGGAGTCTTGTCCCCGGCGTATACCGCCTGCAGCTGAGGATACAAGGCATTGCGCAGTTGGGTATAGGCGATGGTGTTGTTGTTGAAGTTCACAATGTACTGCATGGCATCCAGATACGCCTCCTTCCGTGAATCCGTATCTGCATCGGAAGAGATCATAGACTCCCGGACAAATCCCATACGAGACGCTTCCTTCATCAGGTTCGGCTCGGTATTCAGCCATGTCAGATAATCCTTTACCACCTGCTGGGCGGTTTCATTGCCCGTATCAATCACACAGAATCCGTAGACATAGGAGAAAACCTGGGGGTTCTCCTCACCGGGGATATATGCCACCCTTAAATCATACTCCGGACTAGAGCCGGCGTTCATGGCATCCTCAGCAACGAGCACAGTGCCCTGCTGGAAAGGAGCGATGGCTGTAAGCAGATTATTCATATTGGCCCGCACCTCGCTGGACTTGACGGTAGAGGGGTCGGCATTGGTATAACCGGCATCGTAGATATCCTTGAGGTATTGCAGTGCCTGAACGGCCCGCTCGTCCTCGTTAACTATCACTTTGCCATTCTCATCAAACCATTCGGCCCCGAACATGCGCAAGAAAAGCTGATTCCAAGTGTCACCGTCAGTTCCTTTGCACCATACATTGGTGGGGACAATCCCTTCGTCCAGGTTCTCTTTCAATGTCTTGATGATAGACAGGTAGTCATCGGGACTCCAGTTTGCAAAGCTGTATTTATCACCGATGTAATCATCCAGTCCTGCCTGCCGGAACATATCCGCATTGTAAGCCAGAAATCCCAGCCCCTGTGCGAAAGGATAGCAATACACATTGCCATTCACTGTCACCAGATCCCAAACAGTATCGGCAATGTCGGACTGCACCTCCTCCGGTATCGCATCGTCCACAGGTACATACAGGCCGTCATAGGTACGGGAACCGACGGAGAAGAAAGAGCCAAAAATAACATCCGGCAGCTCCCCTGTCTGCATAGCAGTGGAAATCTTTTCATCCCTTTCGGCGCTGGGATAGGTCAGGGTACTTACATCGTTGATGGCTGCTCCTGGGTAGGAAGCGGCGAACCTGGCCCAGGTCTCTTGGAAGAACTCCTCCTGGGTGTAGGTGTTGCCGTTATCAGCAGTGAATTCCCAGTTGGGGTCGGACCAGATGGTAATATCAACCCGTTCGGAAGGGTCGGTGTTCACCACGGAAGGCGCCTCGGTGGGACCACCGTACTGGAAAACATAATGACCGAAATCGGTGGCAACGGACTCAGCGGATACAGCAGCCGGAGAAGCCGATTCTTCAGCCGAAGCCATCTCTTTACTGGCAGTGTCGCCGGAACCGGAGCATCCGCAAGTCAGAATCATAACTGACGCAATCAGGAAAGACAATGTTCTTTTCATTTTCTAATCTCCTCTTTTTTATTTTTTATCACTGCTAATTTATAGTACCATTCATTAGAGAGCGGACCAGCGCTTCAGTGGCGTCTGGCTGGCAGGCATTTTGAAAAAAATCCCTTACTTTGACAAGTACATTACCCAGTGCCTGCAGCTGTGCCTCATAACAGGCTCCGCCGATATGGGGAGTAAGAAGAAGGTTTTCATGTTTTTTTGCATATTGCACCAGCAGATTATCCCCCACATTCCCCCATTCCCCGGCGATGACATCCCCTGCAAAGCCCCGGACAATGCCGCTGTCCATGGCATGGATCAAATCAGGTTCGTTGATAATTCCTCCCCGTGAAGTGTTGATGACGATCATGCCGGGTTTCATCTGATGGAAGACATCTCTGTTCAGTAAATTATGGGTACTTTCGTTTAAATGAATATGCAAAGAGATTACATCACTTTGGGAGAGCAGTTCCTCCTGGCTTACCCACTCCACATCCGGACTGTCTGAAGGGCAGGTATCATAGGCTATGACCCGCATACGCAGTGCCTGGGCGTATTGCCTCATAATAGTACCCAGACGGCCATATCCCCAGATGCCCATGGTCTTGCCATTAAGCTGATGGCCCTTATAGGCCTCTCTGTCCCAGATTCCCTGCTTCACGGCATCAAAAGCCCAGGGGAGCCTGCGCTCCAGAGCCAGGAGAAGTCCCAGGGCAAGCTCGGCAGTTGCTGTCACATTGTCCAGGAATTCCCGGTCATTCTTCATGCCGTAAACGGCAATGCCCTTTTCCCGGGCGATATCCAAATCGATATGATCCAGCCCGGTGGTGACAGTAAAAACTGCCTTTAATTTTTTCCCCTGCTCTAAAATTTCCCGGTCGGTGCGAACCTCCAGCGGGCATATATAGCCATCGTATTCGGATATACAGGACATAATCTCCTCCCGCCGGGCAGGCACCACATCAATATGCACCAGGTCTTTTAGCTCATCAAAGAGCGTTTCCATTCCAACGATATTCGTTGCCGCTAATAATTTGTACATATGTTTCTCCTATATCATCATTCAGCCTTATTGCGCTGTTTCCGTATTTTTCTGTACTATTGCACGCTCGTAATGCTGCATACATTAGGCAGTACACGAAGGAACTCCCCGTCACTCATTTGTTCGATCCCTTCCAACTCAGGATGGGCGAGGAGACGGGCGGCTTTTGCCGTATCCAGAAAAACTTCCAGTTTTTGTGCTACCAGCTCCGGCGTCAAAACATCCGGATCCACTCCTTTTAAAATCAGGTCAAAACCAGCAGCAGTAAGCACATCCCCTGCTACATACACCTCTTCCATACGGTCAGGACTAATCCCTCCGGTAATAAATGTGGGACAGTAATTAAATGTGGGCGCGGCGTGAAGTTTCCTGGTGAAATCCGTCCCCGGTCCGGAATGCTTGATAAATGTGGCGCCCGAACGCATCTGCCGCAGCGCTTCACCGCTGCTTTCAGCAGAAGGTATCATCAAATGGGTATCCCGGTAGCCGCGAATCGTCCCATCACAAAAGGGCAGCATGGACACAAAGCCATCCACAAAGGGCGCAAGCTCCTCCAATGTCATCAGTTGAGGGAAACGGGGCTTCATAGCCCGTACAATGTTGGGAGCGTCTATGGTACTTCCCGCAAGTACGGCGCATTCCGGGAATTTTTTCTTTAGCCCTGGCAATACCCTGTGGGCATCTTCCCGCCGCAGGGTATATTCCATAGCCCGGACTCCCGCCAGCCGCACCCCCGCCAGTAAAGTTTCCGTGTCAAAGTCATCTTTGACAAAAATAGGGATAAAAGCCTGTTGGTATACCAGACGGTAATTTCTTAACAACGGATAATTGTCCTTTTTTAATTCCATGTTCAAGCCCTCTTTTTTCTACACTATTTTCTCGATTGCTTCCTTAGCCTCTTCTCCAACAGTTCCACGCACAGCAGGGTGTTTCGCAAAATGTGATAGGGATCCTTCACCGGCAGGGCCACCACCTTCTCCTGGGGCCTGCCGTCCCTCATGCGGATCTGGATCCACTCCCGGATTTCCCGGTCCGGATTCGGGAAAACATCATAGGTGTAATCAAAAATCCTATAGAACCATTGAAGCAGCTCAGGATCTCCGGTACGGTCATACAAAAGCAAGGTGGTGTAAAGCGCTTCGGAATGCACCCACCAAAGCTTGCTTCCCCAGTCATCCCGCACCAGATGCATTTGCGGCTCATTCTTTGCATCGCCCACATCACCCTCCATGCCCGGCTTCCCATCACAGGTGATAAAGTGGTACAGCCCTCCAAACTCCTTGTCCCAGCCAGTTTCCAGGGTCTTTTTGGTGATGGCTGCAAGCTTATCAAAATAGCGGCTGTCGCCCCGCTGATCCATAGCCTCCAACTGGAACCACATATCCTCCAGAGTATGTCCCGGATTAATATGCTGTCCAAAGAGATTCTGCGAAAAACCTCCCTGGGCATACTTGAATTCATGCACCAGGTTATTTTCATCGGTAAATTCCTCAAACACGGAAGAGGCGCAGTGATCGATGCAGGAGAGAATCTTTCCGCAGTAATCCACATCGAATACCTTTGCTGCCTCCAAAAGCTCGGTGCTCACATTAGTCAATCCCATGGGCTTGCCGTGATCCTGATAGTCAGTGGAAAGAGGATAGGGCATGGAATGGTAACTGCCTTTTTCATATCGGTCCAGGATAGAATCATACAGCTTCTTTGCAAACATCCAGCTCTCCGGGTCATTGGCAGCCAAGGAGTAGCGGGCCAGCCCGCTGGCCACGAAGCAGTCCGCCGCAATACCCGCATCCAGCGCATCACATCCCTTCGAATACTTAGGCGTACCATCCGCTTCCAGCAGGAAGGCACAGCGCCAGTCATCCTCCCCAATCAGCACATTCTTCATCAGGAAATCCCGGCCGTTCCTGGCATACTCAAGGAATGTCTTCCGCTGCGCCTTAGTAAAGGTTCCTCCCTCCATCTGGGAGAGACGGGAAAAAACCCACACAAAACGTCCCTGAGACCAGACATACTTATCCCTGGAAATCAGCCGGCTCCCATCATTGGTAAAACAATTAAAATACCCCCCGTTTTCTCTGTCAAGGCAACGGGGCATCCAGAAACTTAAGAGCTCGTCGGTCAACTGGTTGCGAAAAAAGCCCAGCAGGCTTCTTGTCTCATTGCGATCCATAGTCATACTCTCCTTTCCGTATATCCCACAAAGTTTACAGCCCGTCTCTTACGATATTGCCCTTTGCCATAATAAAGACAGGAAAAAAGTTATCATCCAAAATTAGTAAATCCGCGTCAAAGCCAGCCTGAATACGCCCCTTGTTCTTCAATCCAATGCGATGGGCGGGAGTATCCGTAAGCATCCTCACTCCGTCTTTCAAAGGAATACCTGCATCTACCACTGTCCGAAGAAGCCGATCTGTTGTGGCTACACTGCCTGCGAAGGCGCTTTCATCCGGCAGCTTCATCACCCCGTCCTTATAGATCATGGCAGTACCGCCGGCATAAACGACTTCCCCCTCCTTTACCTTCCAGCCGGCAAAACGCTGGGCATCGGTAATAAGCTCCACTCTGTCAGCACCCTTCAGACGATATGCCAGCTGAATCATGGTATGGGGGAGATGGCACCCATCGGCAATTATCTGCGTGCTTAGCTCGTCCATCACCAGGGCAGTCTCCACTACGCCGGGAATGCGAAAGCCTTTGACCCTCTTAAATGTGGAGCACGCGGAATACAAATGAGTAACATCACAAAAACCATGGACAACGGCCTGGCGCACATGTTCCTCACTGGCGTCGGAATGGGCAATGCTTACCGCCACCCCTCGGGCAGTCAATGCATCTGACAATGCGAATGCCCCCTCCAGCTCCGGAGCGATGCCAACCATGCGTATGTCCTCCGCCAATTCCAGCATCCACTGCCAGCTTCCTTCAGAGGGGGACATTATAGCTCCGGGCTGCTGTGCCCCCGCCTGCCTGGGGGATAAGTAGGGTCCTTCTAAATGAATCCCGGCAATCGTGGCTTTAGAGCGGGCGCTTCTCATTGCCTGCTTCACCCCAAGGGCAGCCTTATTCATTTGTCCTGCCGGCGCACACTCTATGGTGGGAAGAAGGGTTGTGGTGCCATACACCAGATGGGCATTAGCCATAGTAATGATGGCATCTTCCGTGCCCTCCAATGCCTGTGATCCGCCGCCGCCATGCACATGTAAATCAACAAAACCGGGACACAAAATTCTCCCTCCCGCATCAATCACCATCGCTCCCTCAGGAGCCTGAATACTTGGAGCCACTTCGATAATCTTCCCCTCATCTACCAGGACACACCCGGAATATTGAGAAAAAGGGCTGACAACCATGGCATTTTGGAAACAATAAATCACTGGCAATCCCTCCTATTCAAATAATATATGAATATTATATACCATACGTTTTCGCAATGACATTGCAATATATTTGAATAATATTGCGTTTTTTATGATTGTTTTTTTATCCGTCCAAAGCTCCTTTTTGGGTTATTATGAAATAGTAATAATATGATAAAACCAGAAATGCCGAATAATTGCAGGAAATCTCCACATAAAAAGGACATCCGCTAAGGATGCCCTTTTATAATATAATCCAGCCCCAAAGGATACTGGAGTGACACGATTTTATTAAGTTGTTATTTATGAGCTAAACTGCTGGAATGAAGTCCTGTTGCTTCTCCTTTCATTGGTCAAGACACAGTTCAACTGTTGGAAAATTTCATCTCTTCACCAAAAGGCGAAAATCAGGCAAAAAAACAAGGCTCTTCCGAAAAGGAAGAACCTTGTTTTACACGGCTAATAAAGCCATTTTGCGTTAATTACTGTAATTAGTCAACACTGATGATTTCTTTCTTGTTATAAGATCCACAAGCTTTGCAAACTCTGTGTGGCATCATAAGTTCTCCGCATTTGCTGCATTTAACTAAATTTGGAGCGCTCATCTTCCAGTTTGCTCTACGTTTATCTCTTCTAGCTTTTGAAGATTTATTCTTTGGACAGATAGACATGGTTACACCTCCTTAAACTGATTAAAAATATCCTGGATCAACGACATTCTTGGGTCTAGCGAACTCCTATCACAGCCGCAAGTCTCATGATTGAGATTCGCACCACATCTATTACAAATCCCCTTGCAATCTTCATCGCACAGGACTTTCATAGGTAAGTTCAGCAGCAGTTCATTACAAACCAGCTGGTCTACATCCAGATTATAACCACTTACGTAGGGTTGTTCATCCAGTTCTTCGATCCGCTCTTCTTCAGTCTGTTTCATATCTAAAGAAGCTTCTATTGATAGATCAAAGTCATTCCTCACCGGGTCAAGGCAACGGCTGCACGGTATCATCAAAGAAAGTTTTGCCTTTCCTTCCAAAAATAAAGTGCGGTCGCCGAGATTCCTGACCTTTAAAGTCACCGGCTCTGCATCGACAACATCATACACACCATCCGGGGCATGAAATTGCTTCATCTCAATATCTTGTACGTAGATCTTCTCTTTTCCTTCACTGGTAAACAACTCAGACAAATTAATAAGCATACAAATCTCCTTACAGATTAAATTCAGGAGCTATACGCACCTCTGCTATTATACATATGTGGATCAAATTTGTCAACAGATTCTTTGATTATTTTACCAATTCCAATGTTTCTCTTGCAATTGCAAGCTCTTCATTGGTTGGAATCAGCATAACTTTCACTTTGGAATCAGCTGCAGAGATCACTCTCTCTTTTCCGCGCACATCATTTGCTTCGTCATCGATCTTAACGCCCAGATATGCTAAGGACTCACAGATTTTCTTTCTTCCTGCTTTGTCGTTCTCACCAACACCGGCGGTAAATGCGATTGCATCCACACCGTTCATGGCTGCTGTATAAGCGCCGATATATTTTATAACACGGTAAACGAATGCGTCAAGAGCAACATCTGCAAGATGATTGCCTTCTGCTTTTGCGTTCTCGATATCGCGGAAATCGCTGGAAATTCCACCGCTCATGCCTAAAACGCCTGATTTCTTATTCAGGATGTCTAACATCTCGTTAACCGTTTTGCCTTCTTTGTTGCAGATGAACTGAACAACAGCCGGATCGATATCACCGCTTCTGGTTCCCATGATAAGGCCTTCAAGAGGTGTAAGTCCCATGCTGGTATCCACACATTTGCCTCCGATGGAAGCGGAAACGCTTGCGCCGTTTCCAAGATGGCATACGATCACTTTTGCTGTTTCAGGATCTAAGCCGCCGAAACGGATTGCTTCTTTAGAAACAAAGCTGTGGCTGGTTCCGTGGAAGCCATATCTTCTGATGCCGTATTTCTCATAGTATTCATGAGGAATTGCATACATATAAGCTTTCTCAGGCATTGACATACCAAAAGCGGTATCGAATACTGCTACGTTCGGAGTTCCCGGCATAGCTTCTTCACAGGCTTCAATACCCATTAAGTTTGCAGGATTATGAAGAGGTCCTAAATCGAAGCAGTCGCGGATTACTTTTTTAACATCTTCATTTACAATGATGGAATCGCTGTAAATGGTTCCGCCGTGAAGCACGCGGTGTCCGACTGCAGAAATCTCGCTGGTATCTTTGATAACGCCGTATTCCGGATTCTGAAGAGCGTCCATAACCATCTTGATCGCAGTTGTATGAGTCGGCATTGGGCTTTCCACCACATATTTTTCTTTTCCTGCCGGTTCATGTGTTAATTTTGATCCCTCGATACCAATTCTTTCGCATAAGCCCTTTGCGATTACGCTTTCGTTGTCCATATCAATTAACTGATATTTTAATGAAGAGCTTCCGCAGTTCAATACTAAAATTTTCATAGTTGTCACTTCTCCTTATATTCTTAATCGTTCATCTGAGCCTGTACGGCTGTAATTGCAACAACGCCTACGATATCTTCAGCGGAACATCCTCTGGATAAATCATTAACCGGTTTTGCAATACCCTGGCACATCGGGCCGTAAGCTTCTGCTTTTGCAAGTCTCTGTACTAATTTATAACCGATATTTCCTGCATCTAAGTCCGGGAATACTAATACATTGGCCTGTCCGGCTACTTTGCTTTCCGGAGCTTTTGAAGATCCGATGCTTGGAACGATTGCTGCGTCTAACTGAAGTTCTCCGTCAAGAGCCAGTTCAGGAGCGGATTCTTTAGCGATTCTGGTTGCTTCCACAACTTTTGTCACATCATCATGTTTTGCGCTTCCCATAGAGGAATGGGATAACATAGCAACTTTTGGTTCCTTCTCAACTAACATACGGAAGCTCTCTGCGGAAGAAATAGCGATTGCAGCCAGTTCATCCGGGTTCGGGTTCTGGTTTAATCCGCAGTCAGCGAATACGAAAGTACCGTTCTCGCCATATTCACAGTTTGGAACTTCCATTAAGAAAAATGCGGAAACCAGTTTGGTGCCCGGTTTTGTTTTAATGATCTGTAAGCATGGTCTTAATGTGTTTGCTGTAGAATGGCAGGCGCCGGATACCATACCGTCGGCATCTCCGTTTTTAATCATCAGACAGCCGTAGTATGCATAATCTTTCATCATAGTAGCTCTTGCATCTTCCGGTGTAAGTCCTTTTGATTTTCTCAGTTCTACGAATAAATCCACATATTCCTGTGTCTTTTCATAAGTAAATGGATTAACGATGGTTGCCTTGGAAATATCTAAGCCTTCGCTGTTAGCAGCCACTTCTTCAGGTGTACCGATAATAATCAGATTTGCTAAGTCTTCCTTTAAAATCTGTTCAGCGGCTACAAAAGTTCTTCTGTCCATGGACTCAGGAAGAACGATAGTTTTTTTGTCATTTTTTGCTCTTGCTTTAATTACATCAATAAATCCCATGATATAATACCCCTTTCATCTTTTCGCATTTATCTATATTATATACCACTTGTTTTTTGTATACAAGCCATATTTTTCTATTTCCGTGTATTTTTTTTCGTCCAAACAATAATCCTTTACCATAGGAGGATTCTTTCGTATAATAAATCTATTAAATTGCGAGCAGAAAGGTAGGCAGTATGAAGATTGTCGGTTTAATTGCAGAATATAATCCGTTTCACAACGGTCATTTATATCATATCCAAAAAGCCCGGGAATTAACCGGAGCCGATTACGTAATTGTTGTGATGAGCGGAGATTTTGTCCAGCGGGGCACTCCTGCTGTCTATGATAAGTATACGAGAACCCGGATGGCTTTAAAATCCGGGGCTGATCTGGTTCTGGAACTTCCTGTCCTGTTCGCGACCAGCAGCGCGGAAGATTTCGCCGCCTGCGGAGTGGCTCTTTTGGACTGTCTGGGCGTTGTGGATTCCATCTGCTTTGGCAGTGAATGCGGGGAAACAGAACCCTTATCCCGGATTGCCCGGGTTTTATCTGAGGAACCGGAGGAATATCAGGAATTGTTAAAAGGTTATGTCCGTTCCGGCCTGACATTTCCGGATGCGCGCGCACAGGCACTTACGTCCTGGCTCTCTTTGAGCGATGAAGAGAGCCGCCTTCTGCTCTCTCCCAACAATATACTCGGCATTGAATACATGAAAGCCCTTATAAGGAGAGAAAGCCGGATCAAGCCGGTAACTGTAAAACGAAACGGCCACGGCTACCACGATCTTTCCCTGGCCGGTGAGTTCGCATCGGCAACCGCCATCCGAAAACTGTTAGCCGACCCGGACGGGCTCAGTTCCATCGCTTCCCAGGTTCCGGAACAGGTGCTGGAAGAAATTTTACAGGGTCTTCCCGTCTTTCCTGACGACCTGACGGAAATTCTCAACTATACGCTTTTATCCCTGGTTCAAAGCGGCCGGAACCTGACCGAATATCTGGATCTGTCCGAAGAACTGGACAGCCGTATCCGCAGTCTTCTTTTACAGTATCAGACCTTCAGCAACCGGATCGGCGACTTAAAGACAAAACAATATACCTACAGCCGCATCAGCCGCTGCCTCCTTCACCTGATTTTAAACAGCAAAAAAGCGGATGCAGTCCGATACAAGGAACTCGGTTACTGTGGCTATGCCAGAGTGCTGGGATTTCAAAAAAAATCAGCGGAGATCATGACCGGTATCAAAGAACACGGTTCGATTCCGCTGATTACAAAGCCTTCTTCGGCAAAACAGCTGGTTGACGCCGCATTTTTACCCATGTTGGAGCAGGATTTATACGCGTCCCACATCTATAGCTCCATCCTTTTTTCGAAATACGGTACTTTGGCTAAAAATGAATATACCAGGCCCTTTATCACCGTTTAACTGTTTAAAAGCAGTTTGGCAAGCGTTGGCTGCACATGGAGAAAATCAAGGATTTCCTGAATTTCTTTTTGGTTATCCTTGCGCTCTCCCTGTTTAACTGCCCGGATCAGAATATTCTTGGGCGTATGTTCCATATCGATGAATTCCAGTATCTGAGTGCGGTACCCCTGATTCTCCAGGATTTCGGCTCTCAGCGCATCGGTATATAATGCGGCCATCCGCTCCTTAATCAAACCGTACTGGAAAACAGGCTTCATCAGCTCGTTCTCCATCTGTTTGTTCCATTCATGCTGGCAGCAGGGCACCGAAAGGATAACCGAAGCGCCCCATGTCACCGCTTTCGCCAGCGCATAATCCGTCGCCGTATCGCAGGCATGAAGGGTAACCACCATGTCCACATGATCCACGCCTTCATAAGAGGCGATATCTCCATGGTAGAAATTCAGCTTCTCAAACCCATATCTCTCACTCAGCTGGTTGCACCTGTTTATCACATCCTGCTTTAAATCCAGGCCAATGATGCGGACCGGATATCCTTTTAATTCCTTCAAATAATAATACATCGCAAATGTGAGATAAGACTTTCCGCATCCGAAGTCAATGATCGTCGTCTCTTTACTTTTATCCAATCGCGGTATAATATCTTCGATAAACTCCAAAAAACGGTTTATCTGGCGGAATTTATCATATCTGGAACGAACCACCGCCCCCTCTGATGTCATGACACCCAAATCCTCTAAAAATGGAACCGGACGCCCCTCTTCCAGCACATACCGTTTTTTACGGTTGTGTTCTAAAACAGGCGGCTTGGCGGTCATCTTGGGCTGGGCAGTCTTGCTGCATTTCACCGTAACCGTCCCTTTTTTGCTCACCAAAACACTTCCGTTTCCGATCTGCGACGTGATCTGAGCCTGACGGAACCGGTCTTTTAACAGGTCCATGATGTAGTTCTTCGCTTCTTCACAAGACAGGTTTTTGTGAAATGCCTGCTTCCCAACAAATTCCTCCGCCTGAAACGTCAGCGCTCCCCGCAGCAACAGGGGGCGCACCTTTACTTTCATACAGCCTTCTTTGCTGACCGGATTGCTGATAATGACCTGAAGCAGACGGTCATTTAAAAAATATTCCAATGTGGATTCTAATCGATTATCTGTTATCAATGGTTTTACTCCTGTTTTATATTCTTGTTTCATCATAACATAAAAACCACCTGTCAGCCAGGTGGTTTTCCATTAGTTTTCTTTGTCTACCCAGCTGCTTCTTAAAAGCTCCGGATATTTCTCCAGATGGGCATAATCGTTAAACCGATGCAGATTAAACCGGTTCTTATCCGGGGAATATTCCAGTTCCGTAATGCTGCAGTTTTCCAGGCCGTTTCCGATCATCCGCATCTTCGCCAGATCCAGGCCGATCAGATAGGCGGTAAGGCTGCGTATCACACCTCCATGGGTCACAACGGCGGCCCGTTCATATCCGCTCTGGGTGATCTCATAGAGAACCGGAAGCACCCGTTTTACCACATCGGCTCCGCATTCGCCTCCCGGATAGGGAAGGTCTTCTTCCATCCGGTCCTGCCTGATCTTAAAGTCAACATATTTAACCGCAATCGCTTCGTCGGACATGCCCTCCATATCTCCAAAAGAGATTTCACGAAGTTCCGGGCGCACGATATGATCCACGTTCCAATAGAGATTGACAGCCTGGGCCGTCTGTACCGCGCGAAGGAGATCGCTGGAATAGACGATTTGGGGATTGACCTGTACAAGGCGTTCACCGACTAATGCTGCCTGCCGGTAACCTTCCTCTGCCAGATCCACATTAACATTACACAACTTACTGCACTGTCTTCCGTGCCGTATTAAATAAATCCTCATATCCGCAGCTCCTAATTTTTGAAACTGTGGATCGGAGCCGGAATTCTTCCGCCTCTTGTTACGAACTTTTCACAGGAATACGGGTTAACAGGCATAACAGGCGCATATCCTAAAAGTCCACCGAACTCTACGGTATCGCCTACATTTTTTCCGATAACAGGAATCAAACGGACTGCCGTAGTCTTCTGATTGATCATTCCGATCGCCGCCTCATCCGCAATAATGCCTGAAATGGTTGTGGCCGGAGTATCTCCCGGAATTGCGATCATATCCAATCCTACGGAGCAGACGCAGGTCATCGCTTCCAGTTTTTCCAACGTCAAAGCTCCCATGGAAACCGCGTCGATCATGCCCTGGTCCTCGCTGACCGGAATGAACGCGCCGCTTAAACCGCCCACGTAAGAGGATGCCATCACGCCGCCCTTTTTCACCTGGTCATTCAGCATTGCAAGCGCCGCCGTAGTTCCCGGAGCACCCACGCGTTCCAGTCCAATCTCTTCCAGAATCTCAGCCACGCTGTCGCCAATGGCAGGCGTCGGAGCCAGGGAAAGGTCGATGATGCCAAACGGAACGCCAAGGCGTTTGGAAGCCTCCTGAGCTACCAGCTGGCCCACGCGGGTGATCTTAAATGCCGTTCTCTTGATTGTCTCACAAAGAACTTCGAAATTCTCGCCGCGGGCTTTTTCCAGCGCCACCTTTACAACGCCAGGGCCGCTGACGCCGACGTTGATAATGGCATCCGCCTCCGTCACGCCATGGAACGCGCCCGCCATAAACGGGTTGTCATCCGGCGCATTGCAGAATACCACCAATTTTGCACAGCCCAGGGAGTCATTTTCCTTTGTGGCCTTTGCTGTTTCTAAAACGATCTGTCCCATCAGCTGTACGGCGTCCATGTTAAGGCCTGTTTTTGTGGATCCCACATTTACGGAGCTGCAGACACGCTCGGTCACTGCAAGAGCTTTTGGAATGGAGCGGATCAGATTTTCTTCCGCCGGCGTCATGCCTTTGCTTACCAAAGCGGAATATCCGCCGATGAAGTTAACTCCTACTGTCTTAGCCGCACGGTCTAAGGTCTCTGCCAGGGTGACAAAATCTTCCGGTGATTTGCATGCGCATCCGCCGACTAAAGCGATTGGGGTAACGGAAATACGTTTATTGACAATCGGTACGCCAAAATCACGGGCAATGGCTTCTCCTGTGGATACCAGGTCCTTCGCATAGGTGGTGATCTTGTTATAGATCTTTTCGTTTAATTTATCCAGATCATTATCGCAGCAGTCCAACAGGCTGATACCCATGGTGATCGTTCTGACATCCAGCTTTTCATGATCAATCATATTGTTGGTTTCAATCACTTCAAACATATTTAACATAAGATTTATCCATCCTTTTCGGTCGTATTTAATTAGATTCTGTGCATCTTTGTGAAGATTTCTTCTCTTTGGCATTTAATTTTTACGCCGATTTCATCTCCGATTGCTTCTAATTCTTCGGAAACCTGTTCAAATGGTTTTGTAGCCTTGTCCATATCAACAATCATCATCATGTTAAAATATTCCTGAACGATGGTCTGTGAGATATCCAGAATATTGATCTGCGTTTCCGCCAGATAATTGCAAACTTTGGCGATAATACCAACTGTGTCTTTTCCTACTACCGTAATGATTGTCTTGTTCATAATTGTTCTCCTCTTATATGGTTATTAATTACAGCGCAATAATCTCAGACATCTGGTCACGCTTTGCAACCGCGATGGAAAAATCAGATGCGTGGAATGGATTATCACCCTGGTTTATCTCCAGTTTTACTGTTTCATAGGCCAGTTCTTCATAATTATTCTCTTTGCTCAGATGGCCTAACAGGATTTTTTTAATATTATCATGTAATATGTAGTTCAGAAGCCGTCCGGCATTTTCATTGGACAGATGACCGTGATCGCCTAAAATTCTGCGTTTCAGATAATAGGGATAAGGTCCGGTCTGAAGCATATTGACATCGTGGTTGGACTCCAGCAGCAAAGCGTCCAGCCCCTGAAGGTGGTCGATGATGTACTGGTCATAATGGCCCATATCCGTGGCAACCGCCACCGATTTTTTTCCGCACTGAATGCGGTAAGCCACCGGATTCGCCGCATCGTGATCGATGGAAAATGGTTTCAGCTTCAAATCGCCGATCTCAAAATCCACATCCGGCTGGATCGGATGAAATAATTCGGTTGGATACTGCCCTAAGGACTTCATAGACGCGATTTCTTCCAGCGTTTCTCTCGTGCTGTAAATCGGCACTCCATATTTTCTCGCCAAAACGCCTAAACCTTTGGTGTGATCGGAATGCTCATGGGTGATTACGATTCCGTTGATCTCACTGCCTTTTACTCCGATTTCATTTAACCCCTGCTCAATTCTTTTGTTGCTGATTCCTGCGTCCACAAGGATGTGGCTGTTATCCGAGCCAACATATATACAGTTTCCGCTGCTCCCACTGGCTATGCTCACTAATCTCATCTGCTCAATTCCTTCTATTAATTAAGATAATATCTCTTTTAATTGTTTTCTTACATCGTCCAGGCTTTTGTTGTTGTCAATCACCTGGCTGGCACAGGAAAAAAACTCCTGTTCACGCGGCTGGCTGTCCATGATGCTGATGCTTTTTTCCGCCGTATAACCACGGTTCTCGGCAAGGCGCCGGATACGGTTATCTCTTGATGTATAAACATACCATAATTCATCATAAATGTCATCCACATTTTTTGTCAAAAGCGCGGCTTCCACCACGATTAAAGAGGAGCCGGAAGCTGCGATCTGTTCTTTTACCGCTTTCCATACAAGGGGATGGATAATGGAATTAATCGTTTTTAAAGCAGTCTGATCCTTAAAAATCAAATGCGACAATTTTCCTCTGTTAATGCTCTTATCCTCGTCTAAAAACTCCGTTCCCAAAGCCTCAATGATCCGCTGATACCCTTCCTGGCCCGGCTCTTCCAGCCGCTTTGCTACTTCGTCCGCCTGAATTACCTCAGCGCCGTATTCTTCCTTCAGTATTTCCAGGATGCGGCTTTTTCCTGAGCCAACTCCGCCTGTAAGTCCGATGACTCGTTTCATATCTGAGATTCTCCTTTTACCTGAATTCCGTTTTTCAATAAAAGCTCAGCCGTCATCCCGTTTCCATCGACCAGCTTCCGGCTAAACGATCCGTCATAGATGCGGCCGCAGCCGCAGGAAGGGCTTCTCTCTTTTAAAACCGCGCAGCTGCACTGATAGAGTTTTGCCAGCTTCAGCGTTTCCATGGCCCCTTTTTGGTAGTTTTCCGTCACATCGGCCCCATTTTTCGTCACAACTTTATCCCCGGACCGTTCTGCCGGATCTCTGGGCGTTGCAAGACCTCCCATAATTTCAGGACATACCGGAATGAGCGTATGTTCCTCCATCAGCTTTTTTATACCTTCTGTTAAAGCGCCGGTTCCGTCATAGCGGCACTGAACGCCTAACAGGCAGGCACTGACTAATATATTCATCCAATCACCTTTTTCTTTTGTTATTTTGCATCAAACCATGTGGCTCCGTCATGGGCTTCCACTTCCAACGTCACCTTTAACTCAGCCGCATGTTTCATCTTATCTTCCAAAATACCGGTCACAATCTCCTTTTCCTCCAGATACGTTTCAACTAAAAGTTCATCGTGTACCTGCAGAACAATTCTGGATTTCAGGTTTCTGGCCCTCAGTTCTTTATCCACTGCGATCATGGCGATCTTCATAATATCAGCTGCCGTTCCCTGAATCGGAGAATTCATGGCAACCCGCTCTCCAAAGGATCTCTGCATAAAATTGGCTGATTTCAGCTCCGGTATCGGCCTTCTTCTTCCAAATAAGCTGGTCACATATCCCTGTTCCTTGCCCTCTGACACCAGTTTATCCAAAAATTCCTTAACGCCCGGATAGGTCTCAAAATATTTATCAATATATTCCACCGCTTCTTTTCTGGAAATGCTCAAATCCTCACTCAAACCAAATGCGCTGATTCCGTATACGATTCCGAAGTTAACCGCCTTGGCATTTCTTCTCTGCAGGGAAGTCACTTCCTCTAACGGGGTGTGGAACACTTCCGACGCGGTTATGGCATGAATATCCTGAGCGTCCCTGTATGCATTGATTAACCGGTCATCTCCCGACATATGGGCCAGAATTCTCAGCTCAATCTGAGAGTAATCGGCATCCACAAACACATATCCCTCCTCCGGCACAAAGACTTTCCTGATAGCCCGTCCCAGTTCCATACGGATTGGAATGTTCTGGAGGTTGGGTTCCGTGCTGCTGATTCGCCCGGTGGCCGTAATTGTCTGGTTAAAGGTTCCGTGAATTCTTCCGTCTTCTCCAATGTAGTTCGCCAGGCCTTCGGCATAAGTGGAATTCAGCTTGGTCAGCTGACGGTAATCCAGAATCATCCGCACCACCGGATAATCCACCGCCAATTTTTCCAAAACATCCGCTGCGGTAGAATAGCCTGTTTTTGTCTTCTTCCCATGAGGGAGTTCCATATGCTCAAACAGGACTTCTCCCAGCTGTTTCGGAGAATTGATATTAAACTGCTCTCCTGCCAGCTCATAGATCTCCTGCTCTAATTTGGCGATCTTAACTTTCAGATTATCTCCGTATTCTTTTAACGCCTCTTTTTCAACCTTAACACCGGCCGCTTCCATATGATAAAGGCTGTAAATCAAAGGCATCTCTATATTGAGAAACAGGTCATACATCTCTGTTTCTTTTAATTTCCGAATCAAAACAGGAGCCGCTTTCCATGCAATGTAGCCCATATAGCAGCAACAGGTCACCGCGTTTGCTTCTCCGTCTTCCAATGCCTTGCCAAGATCATTTTTCCCAAGCAGATCCAGCTTTGAAGGCACCGTCAGACCCAGATAATCTCTTGCCAAATCATCATAATCATAGGTATCTTTTAAAGGATTTAAAAGATATCCGGCCACCCCCGCGTCAAATGCCGGACTGTCATAATCCAGCTGCAAATACGGCAGCTGTTTTTTCAGGTTTAATACGCTCACTAAAGACAGCTGTCCGCATAGCTCTCTCACTTTATCATATAAATATTCCATTGAGATGAATCCGAAAGCCCGGATCACGTAGCAGTCTTCTTCTCCAAAGCAAAGGGCAAGACCGGCATTTTTACCGTTTCCCTGTATTAGCTGAAGTCCCACATGGTCAGCAACGGATGCCTTTTTCCACAACTCCTCCACTTCGGAGAAATCGTCAACCATCTTAAAATGAGATTCTTCCTCGTTGCTCTCAATGGCATCTTCTCCGAATCTGGCAATCAAGCTCTTAAATTCCAGACGTTTCATCATCTGATATGCTTCCGGCGTATATAAATTGCCGATCTTCGCGTCTTCTAAAGAAAATTCAACCGGACAGTCAATGCAGATCGTTGCCAAAGTTTTGCTGATCTGGGCCATATCATAATGTTCCCTAAGCGCTTTCTGGGCTCTGGGCGGTTTGATTTCATCTATATGCTCATAGGCATTTTCAATGGAATGGTAGGCAGTGATCAGGTTTGTAGCTGTCTTTTCTCCGATGGAAGGAACTCCCGGGATATTGTCGGAACTGTCTCCCATCAAAGCTTTTACATCGATAAATTCTTCCGGCGTCACCTGGTATTCCCGTTTCACATCTTCCGGATAGTAATCATAGATTTCCGTGCCGCCGCGGCTGGTCTTGGGAATCCGGATCTTGATCCCGGTATCGGACAGCTGAAGCAGATCCCTGTCTCCGGACACAACGGATACTTCAATTCCCATAGCCGCATTCCGCTTTGCCAGAGTTCCCAGAATATCGTCGGCTTCATATCCGGCAAGGGAAACCGTCGGCACGCCCATGGAGGCCAGAACTTCCTTTAAAACAGGTACCTGTTCTAACAGCTCTTCCGGCATGGGTTTTCTGGTTCCTTTGTATTCTTCATACATCTTGTGGCGGAATGTGGGCTCTTTCAAATCAAAGGCCACGGCCAGATGATCGGCCTGTTCTTCTTCTAATATCTTAAACATGATGTTAAGGAATCCATAGACTGCGTTGGTATGGAGGCCTTCTGAATTGGTCAGCTCCGGGATGCCGTAAAAGGCGCGGTTTAAAATGCTGAATCCGTCTATTAAAATTAATTTGTTCATATGGTTGGTTCTCCTGTTTTCTTGTGGTTTTTTGGGGGAATTGATGTTTTATGGAGGTTTTTACATAAAGTCATTTACATGAAGCGTGAAGGCATTTTCGAAAATGCCTTCACGCTTCATGTAAAAAGTTAAAAAATCCCCTGCTGAATCCATATTCTGAATTGCAGCAAAAACATAACAATTAAGCTCATCACGCACAGCGTGTTAACAGCATACTTCATGATCTTTACTAACATCACGCTGTATAACCGCTGCTTAGAAGCCGTAATTGCAGCTTCCAATGCTCCTTTTATATTGTAACTTCCTGTGTCAGTGTCTAACTGGCGGATACCGATCTCTACTGTATAATATATCTCCAATTCTTCCCGGCAATTCGCACATTCATCAATATGTTCCAAAAAGCCTTCTAATTCTTCATCTGTCAGTTGATTACGTATATATGGCATTACCAAAGCTTCCGCTTCTTTACAGTTCATCAGCTGCACCGCCTTTCAAAAGTCTGTACCTATCATACAATAATTTTGATTTTT
The DNA here is from genome assembly GCF_002899675.1 of Clostridium sp. chh4-2. Taxonomy (GTDB): domain Bacteria; phylum Bacillota; class Clostridia; order Lachnospirales; family Lachnospiraceae; genus CHH4-2. The sequence goes on from NZ_PKUU01000001.1 coordinate 176,127, forward strand.
TTTCAACGAAAACACTTGCCAAATGGAAAATCCTGTGATAGAATAATGAACGTTGTATGAGAGCAATAAGCCGGCCTGTCGGAATGGCAGACGAGGTGGACTCAAAATCCATTGATGGCAACATCGTGCGGGTTCAAGTCCCGCGGCCGGCATTACACCCTTGGCAGGGAGAAAGTCTTGGAAGCCTTGATTTTACTAGGTTTCCGGGGCTTTTTTCTTTTGGAAATTATACTTTAGCAGGCTAAAGGATTTGTGTTCCTTGGGGAAAATGTGTTCCTTGATCATTTAGGATACTTTTCAGCTTTCATTTCTTTTATCATTTGGGAAACAATATTGACTTTTTGCTCCGCGCTGCTGATATCGTAAGTGTAATTTCTTTCATTAACTTCTAACTATTATTATCAATCGTATTTCTAATATCCTTTATTCCCCTTTTGAAATTTTTATATAGAAAAGACACACTAGAAAAAATGACTTTTTAATTGTATTTATATGATTAACTCAAACTCCGAACACAAATATGTATAGATATTATTCAAATGTCAATATGGAATTCCCCGCATAGACGAACGCAATTCACAACAAATCCTGCCAATCACGCAAATAAGCTCACGAAGACTAGGTATAACACAAATGCGTAACACTTCTATATCAGATCCGTAACACTACTAATAGTATAATGAAAAAACAATAAATTTTATTTATAGGAGGAATGGAAAAGGAAATGAAGAACTTCAGAAAAATTTTAGCAATGATGGCAGCATTTTGCATGCTGCTAAGTATCAGCACTCCCATAACAGCCAAAGCGGCCGAAGGGAAACTGGTGGTGGAAGGGAATGTCACTCTTTCAGGTGGAAATGGTAATATAGAAGATGTATTAATTACAATCAAACATGGTTATATGACTGATGGCCCGGTGGTAGGAACAGGACATCCTGATGCAAACGGACACTATTCTATCGAAACAACTGTTTCTTCGTATGGATTTCTTGCACTTATCGTGAAACCTGAGCTTGCCGGATACGACAACTATTCACCGTCATCAAATATCTATCCCGGCCAGAATAGTGCTGACCTGCTGCTGATTGCAAACGGGACACCAACCACATTCAGTGTAAGCGGCGCGATCACAATGAATGGGGCTGCGCTGCCTTATGACTTATGTCCGATCGTAAACTTTGAGGTACCGGCAACTTCGGGACATAAAGAGCTTCAGGCTTGCGGCGGAAACTTTAATTGCAATGGTTTAGCAGGAAATAAAGTAATCATCACACCTCATCTCGAAGGGTATAGCTTTACGCCGGAATCGATCACTATTGAGAAAATTGACAGGAGCTATAATGATGCTAACTTTGTGATGACAAAAAATGAGGTAATAACCGAAACCCCTGAAATTCCAGAAACCCCGGAAACACCTGAAAATAACGAAAGTACAAAAAATACTGTTACCCTATATTTTATGACAGGCTCCTCGCCCTCTGAGCCTGGAGAGGTATTTGAACAGTTTGAAGTGGCAAAGAATTCCAGAGGGAATACTACTACACTTGCAAAAACAATTAAATCCAGAGTCCCTTCAAAAGATGGTTATAAATTTAATTATTGGCAGGAAGCCAAACTGAGTGATCCGTCCGTTCTCGGAAATCAACTTTACACGGTTATTTGGACAAATGACACCGACCAGTATATTTATGCTCAGTATACTAAAGTTGAAGAGCCGGAAACATCTGAGAGCAACGACAATACTGTTACGCTTTATTTTATGACAGGCTCTTCTCCGTCTGATCCTGGAGAGGTATTTGAACATTTTAAAGTGGCAAAGAATTCCAGAGGGAATACTACCACTCTGGCAAAAACAATTAAATCCAGTGTTCCTTCAAAGGATGGTTATACATTTAATTATTGGCAGGAAGCCAAACTGAGTGACCCGTCCGTTCTGGGAAATCGGCTTTATACGGTTATTTGGACAAATGACACCGATCAGTATATTTACGCTCAGTACAAATAAAATATGAATTAGGAATGAATAAGGTGGCCGGGATTTACAGTTTATGCTGTCCCGGCCATTTGTCATTTACAGCAAGAAAATTGTAATTTCAGTAACATTTTTTTAACAGCAAAAAGGTGCGAAGCCTTAATATATCGGGATTTCGCACCTTATCTATATATTAACAAGCCTTAGAAGCAATCCAATATTCAAGCAGAATTTACCTCTGTTCCCGTCTGGCTGAAACCATACTTACCTCATTGTTTTCGTTTCGCATAATTTCAATAGAAACATCATAGCCATCCTTTATTTTCCATATAATATTTAAGCTTGACGGTGCTTCTGTCTCTTCTGATACATATATTGTCCAAAGATCTCTGTCATAAATGAAGGTCAGTGTATTATGAGCCTCTAAGTATGTAATTCCAATATCCGAATATCCCATATGTTTTAAAGCCTCTTTATATGGCTCGTTAAGTTTTATTCCACGAAATTCCGGTTGATATAAATCCGGCTTGAAATCTACTGGTTCCCCGATACCATGATGTATCATATGCAGCGATTTATTTGCAAATATTACCTGGCTCAAACCGGATTCTCCCAAATTTTTTCTAAACTTTGCATTTCCTGCTCTGTCTTCATTTCCATCACTTTTATATGCATAATAATCTTCTGTGGGCTCCACCGAATTCTCATTAATTTTAACATCATCAGGATCATCACAAGGATAGGCAGCGATTGCATCTGATAACTCAGACATCCAAAATGGTTTGCCATTGACCGTTATTTCTTCCGGTTTTATGAAATCGCCAGTAAATAACAGAGCTATTATCTCAGAACGAGCTTCCTGCCATGCATTTTCATCCGTTTCTTTTATGGAATCCACCAACGCCAACCCCTCATCTATTTCTCCATGTTTGGCATATAAAACAGCTTGGTGAATTTTCCTTTCCGTTAACAATGTCTGATTTTCGGAAGATTCTAATAAATCAACAACTATACGTTCCATTTCCAATGCTTTTTCATATTCACGCTGCGCCTCAAACAACTTTGACAAATAAATATAAGCATCTGTATTTGCAGGATCAATCTCAATCACCTTATTAAATGCTATAATAGCCTCTTCGTACTTCATCTCCTCCAAATACCTATGGCCTAATTCTAACTGTTTTCTTATAACTTCCTCCGGGCTTTGTTTACAGCCAGCTAACAAAATCAAGCACAAGATTCCCGTTAGAAGCTTAATTTTATTGGCAAATCGATTTACATTTTTCATATTCTTTCACCCCTCACGGTTTTCAAATTCCCCTGGCATCATAGTATCATTTATTACGACGGATTTCAACGAATGAGCCATTTTATCACTATATTTATTACCACCATTTCCCAACAGTAAGGTAAAAAAATAGGCATACAGGATTTTTCTATCCGATATGCCCATTAGCTTAAAATAGTTTCACATCTGCTTTAAGTGATGCATTTAGAAATCTTACTCTTGTATTATTCTTTAACAGTTCCATCTGTAAAAACAATTTGTGTAACTGTATATTCAAACTTCAAATCCTTATAATCCGTATTGTATAATTTCATATGATCATCCATGAACTGATTAACGGAAAAACGTAAACTATCTATAGTCACAGTTTGACCAACAGAGAGCGTTTGACCTGTAAAATCACATTCTGATGATATAATTTCTTTTCCAAACAAATCCTTTATCGTTAATATCCCTTCAATTCCCTGTATGTCTTTATCCGTGTGATTGGTTACATCAAATATCAATGGACAATACAACTGACTATATTTCCCAACTGTGGAACTTTTATCTGTAACAACAACACTTATATCCCCCTCCTGTAAAACTGTTTCTTCTTCTATTTTATTTATTGATTCTTGTAAAGAATCTGCCCTTTTCTTTTCAGAGTCCAATTCAACTGATAAAGATTCGTTTAATGATACCAGACTTTCTTTCTCTGCATTTATACTTTCCTTTTCTGCGTCCAGGCTTTTAATCTGTGCCGCTAATGATTCATTTTGTATTTGCAAATCCTTTGAGTTTCCACATCCAGTCAATAAAATACTAATAAACCCACCCAGAATAAAATATCTTATTTTCATACTTTTCCCCTTTTTCGTAAGAATATTTTTTATAATTTCATTATAGCTCTTTTTTCTAATATTTCATATACTTTTGTAATTATTTTATCTCTGCTATTTACAGATTAACCATTGTAAGCAGCCAGCTATAGAAATAAGCCTGACAACAAGTGTCAGGCTCATTATAGATAGCGCAAAATCCATTTTCTCGCTATAATACCGTCTACATTGAAAACACAATAAAAAATATTATCCCATCCTATAACAGAATCCTGTAATATCCCCTCGCAATCCGCATCCCCGTATGTGCCTGTCTCATCACTACCTCCACCCGGTTGCTGAATAAATTAAGCTCAGTGAAACAGCCGCCGCTCCAATCCTTTCCAATAACGGGTTCATCCGTTTTAAGATCCGACGGGCAGACACTTCCATCATTGATATACAGGTTACGAACGTTTTTATCATATTCCACACATCCGCATGGCACAATCGGCGAAACATGGGTATGGCCCGAAAGAAACACTACATTTCCTATCTCCTCCACCTGATTCTGCAAAATACTGTCCTGCGCAATATAAGGCGCCTTTTTGCTTCCGTCACGCTGCGGATTATGTGCCAGCAGCGGTGCATGACACATAATAATATGGCGTTTGTGTGAGGAATGTTCCAGATAGTTTTTCATCCATTTAAGCTGCTCGCCCTTTTCGGGAAAGAAAAAATTCTTCTGGATATAATTCGGATTTAGGCCGATCAAATCCAGCTCTTGATTCAGTGAAACAGCAAATGCCCCAGTATCACTGTCCTCAAACTCGAAACGGTCTCCCTGCCTTTGCCTGAGCCATGCCTCAAAGTTCCGGTAGCACAAGCTGTCACCTTTCCCGGTATCATGATTTCCGGATACGGAAAATATCGGAATGTCGGGAATCATTTCCGTTATGCATGTTTTCAAAAATTCGTATTGGTCTTCCCGACTGTCATTAGCCAGATCACCGGGAAACAACACCCAATCGGCATCCTTTATCAGGCTGAGCGCATGGCGGAAACGGCCTGGTTTATTTCTCATATGAATATCGCTCATCAGCACAATTTTCGCAGACGGCTTATCTTCTTCTGAAATTTCTCCGGCATTTTCTTTTGGCAGATACAAAGCGGGAATTTCCACCATCTGTACCGTAAGTTCTTCATAATCCGCACGACAGACTACCGCGCAGACATGTGTGGCCTCCGGCGGAATCGAACGGCCGCCGCGTAAGGAACAGGTTCCGCTTCCATCTGCCTGCAGAGGGATCACAGCAAACGAAGTATAATTTGCCAGCGCCCCTTCTTCATTGGCCCAATAGAGGCATATGAACTCCCCCTCCGGGCATTCCACCCGATAGTTTCCATCTGCCAGCCCTGGTGTATTTAGGCTTATATTCAGATCAAATTCTCCCATCCAATCCGCCTTCCGCTACATAATTAACCCGTATTTTAAAAATACCGACGGGGTTCTCTGAACAGCCTGGTCGAGAAGTTCCTGGTCTCCGCCGCGTATTTTCTTATACAGCTTCTCGTCAAGCACAATGGGTTTTCCTATCTCAACATTTCCGCAGTATTGAAAATCCGGATTTAAATGTTCCAGAAATGCCAGCAAATACCTCAGATCTATGCTTCTCCATGTCTTTGTAAAGAAACCCATGCGGGTCTGATAAGTCCCCAAAAATAATTCCTCCCCCATCGTTTCCAAATCCTGCTGCAGCGTTTCACGGGTAGTGTTAAGACCCTCATAATTGATATACTCCACGTTGCTCTCCAATTCACTAATAAGCATTTCCTATCCTCCATTTTTTCAAATTCAGCAAAAATCCCATAGAATGCAGAGATTAATTCCCTTTAATTTTGTAACTGCAACATTGGCTGGCCATACTCTTTTTTCCTCTTTCCGTTTATTTCATCCATTATACTCCAGTCGGACGGAATATAGTCCTGCACTCAGAGGACTTTCGCTGTACTGACAACACGCATGCCGCTAAAGAATTTCCTGATATCTTTCTTTAAATTATACAAAATTCCTTTCATTTTGTATATCGTTTCTTTCTCAAACCACACCACAACCGAAAAAAGGGAGAAACGGATCAGGGCCAAGTCATGCGCCCCCTTCTGTTTCTCCCTCCTCCCAGCATAATTTACTGCTTATAGCAAGGATTCTATAGGAACATATTAATAATTAAAAGCTCAATCACCCCCACTCCGGCCATGATCATGGAAACCGTGGTCTTACATCTGAGCTGATCCTTTATCTCCGTCACCCCGAACATTCCATTGAATACCCAGAATCCGCTGTCATTGAAGTACTGGCAGGAAAGGGCTCCGATACAGCTGGCTTGAGCCAAAAGAACCGGGCTGATTCCCAATACCGGAATCAGCGGCGCCGTCAGGCTGGCCGCCGTAGTGATCGCCACGGTCGCCGAACCCAGAGCAAAACGCATCAAACCGCCAATAATGACCGGAAGCAGGATCGCCGGTATCGGCCATCCGACGATTATCGTGCCAAGCGCATCGCCAATTCCGCTGACTTTTACCACATTGCCCAAAGAACCGCCGGCACCGGTAATCAGCATGATAATTCCCGTATCTTTTATGCTCTCATTCATGATTCCGATCAGTTTCTTTTTAGGCAGCTTATCTCCCAAACCATATACTGCAAGCGTCGTACCGATTCCTAAAGCCACAATTGGATCTCCCAGCAAACTGATGATATGATATAACATACCCCCGTCAATGGACAAAAGGCTCAGTCCCGTCTTACAAAATATCAGCACCAGCGGTACCAAAATAGGTGAAATGGAATGGGAAAGGGACGGCAATTCTTTCGCATCGATGATGGAATCCAATTCTTCCATGGTTTTGATGTATTCTTTTTTAAATTCCATTTTTTCATAGGTGCCGTCATCAAGCGGTATTTGATAAATCTTTTTTCCTATCCATTTTGCATAGATAATAGCTGCAATAAATATAGGGATGGATAATGCGGCGCCCACAATTATCATATATCCGATATCCACTCCCATGAGTCCGGCCGCCGTTAAAGGGCCGGGCGTGGGCGGAACCATGGCATGAGTGCATTGAAGTCCGCAGGCCAGGGCCAAGGCCAGCCCTATCAGTGATTTTCCGGTTACTTTAGAAAGAGCTTTACATAACGGTGCGAAAATAACGATAGCCGAATCCGCAAATACCGGTATCGATACAATCCATCCGGTAATACCCAAAGCCCATTCTTCTTTTCCTTTGCCAATAATTTTGATAAAAGTATAGGCGAGACGCTCTGCCGCCCCGGTTTTCTCTAAAATTCCGCCCATCATAACCCCCAGGCCGATTATAATTCCGGTACTTTTCAGCGTATTACCAAACCCGTCTTTTATCGCTCCGATCACTTCAGCCGGAAGCATGCCTCCAGTCAGTCCTGCAATCAAAGAAGCCAGAAGAAGTGCAATAAATGTATGTGTTCTCGTTTTTACCACCAATAGAATCATTACTATAATACCTAAGAACAAGCTTAACAACATCCTCGTTTCATGAGTCATATTTTTCCCTCCATTAGCTTTGATGCATGTGAACGCCTTCCCCTTAAATTAATTTTTCTTCACACTTCCCGCCTCCACGGAAGGGTCTCCTTTCGGATCTGTCGTAGATTTTCTGTTCTGATCGAAGGCCAGCTCCCCTTCTTTAAGCAGTTTTATGGCATTAATCTGCCCATTTCCACGCACCGGCTGAACGGCTCCGTTATTGATCGGATCTGAATATTTTTTATAAAATTCAAAAAGAATATTTCTCATTTCCTCCACAACCGGTTCCGTATCCGGCATGCCATACAGATTATTGTCTTCTCCGGGATCTTTAAGCAGATTGTAAAGTTCATGCTTTCCCGTCTCATACCGGTGTATATATTTCCATTCTTTTGTACGGCTCATCCTTACCGGCCCGTATTCATCATATACTACCAGAGCGTGATGCTCCTCCATCTCTTCGCCTCTTAATATAGGGGCAAAACTCTTCCCCGCAGTCTCCCCCTCTTTATAAGGATTTTCCAAACCGGTAAGTTCCATCAAAGTTGGGAAATAATCGTATTGGCTCACCATAGCCTCTGACTTTGATCCGGGCTTAATTACGGAAGGCCAGCTGATAATCAGAGGCACTTTAATGGATGTTTCATACATATTCAAATCCATGGTGGCATTTCCCTTTCCCCAGATTCCGTGATGACCGCAGTTGAACCCGTTATCCGAAGTGAATATTATGATCGTATTATCCCTCATCCCCAGCCGCTCAACTTCTGCCACAATTCTTCCGACCGCCCGGTCCATGGCGGTAATCGCTGAATAATATCCTTTTAAACAAGCTTTTGCATCTTCCCTGTTGTACCGGTAAACAGCATTGGGGCGGATAACGCCTTGAGGAATATCATCAAAATCACAGTCCTCATAAAGGTCCAGTATCTCTTTCGGATGTTCCCCATCCACCCACGGATTATGAGGAGCCGTGAAATGAACGCTTAAATAAAATGGATTCTCCGTTTTGACCGTCTCATTCAAATAATCAATGGAATCGTCCGCAATGCAGTCGGTCACGTATTTGGACTCATATATGAGCTCGTCATTTTTAACCATCGGAGCGTTGTAATAATGTCCGGCACCTTTTAAATGTACGTAGGTATGATCCGGAAAACGATTTTTGACCGCATACACATCCCCCAGATGCCATTTCCCACTGAGCGCACATTCATAACCGTTTTCCTTTAAAATTTCAGGATAAGTGATGAATCCCTTCAGATAATCAATCGCGTGTTCTCCATAATGCCCAAGCCGTATCCAATCCTGAACTCCATGCTGTGAAGGGGTTTTTCCTGTTAAAATAGTCGCTCTCGCCGGAGAACACACCGGCGATGCGCAAAATGAATTGGAAAATGTCATACCCTCAGCTGCCAGCCGGTTGAAATTAGGCGTGATAATATGTTTATTGCCCGCATAGCCCATCGCCCAGGCCCCTTGGTCATCGCTTAGCATAAAAACAATATTCGGTCGTTTCCTATCTTTACTTGCCATTTTTCTTTCCTCCTGAATAAGTTCTCTAAAGGTATTAGGTAGTACCTTTAAATTGATAAGAATACATACCGATAAATCCGGTATGCATATTCTTTAGTCGATATTCTGCTTTTTTGTCTTAACATTCATAATGGTCATTCTCATATGCTCATCCATGTATTTCTCCGCATCTGCAAAATTCCGTTCCTTCAGCGCGTCTAAAATCAGCCTGTGATATTTTAAAGCGCCTTTGGCCCCAAAGGCATTCTGTATCAGCACCTGCTTGGGATAAAGAGCTTCCCTGATCAGTTTATACATGTTTGTAATCAGTGAATTCCCTATGGACTGCGCTATGAGGCAGTGAAATTCAATGTCGATTCTTGTAAAATCCCTCATATCGCTCAAGCTATTTTTCATCCGTTCGTAATTTTCCTCTAAACTCACGATTACATCGTCTGTCATGCGCTCGGAAAGCAGTCTTATATTGCCGGTTTCAATCACACGTCTGAATTCGTAAAGCTCGCAAATCTGATCCTCTCCTACTGTGAGCAATGGGATCACACTGTTAAAATAACTTTCCAGTGACAAATCACTCACAAAAGTACCACCTCCATGTTTTGATTCCAATATCCCCTGTCCGACCAGACGCTGCACCGCATTTCTGACTGAAATCCGGCTTACTCCCAAAGATTGAGCGAGTTCCACTTCTGATGGGATCTTGGAACATGGCATCCATTCCCTGCTGATAATGTTATTCATTATCTGTTCATACACTTCTTCTGATATACTTGCCTTTTGAATCTTTGATATTCCCATACAAAACTCCTGTTCACAACTTTTATATAGGTATTACCTATTAGTTAATACAATAACACCTGTAAAGCAGAATAGCAATTATTTTTTAGGCTGTTATCCTCTCATCCCCTTCCCGCCTCATGAACACCGGAGTTATGTATGGTATAACTTTTGCTCTCAGAAAAGACTTCACTTCCCCATCAGCGTTTCAACCGCTTCTTTCAACGTAGTTTCATCCCCTACATTCCCCGGGAAAATAACATACGGAGTGAGTGGAAATCTGCTTTCTTTCCCTGTCTGCCATACCGGAATCCCCGGTTTAATCTGTCCCAATACGTTCGCTTTTTGCACCTTCAAAGCCTTGGTTCCCACATCGCTTGAAGTGATTCCGCCTTTGGCGATAACAAACCCCGGCGTAAGAGTCAGCCTTCCCACCAAAGACTGTACCGCATCGGAAATCTTCACGGAAAGCCGGAGCTCATCCTCTTTATTGCCGGTATCCGCAGTGATCAGTTTTCTGCTGGTATAACAGCATACAGTTTTTCCGCTTCGAATACATGCTTCTTCCTTTTCCACACAGCGCCGAATCTCCTCTTCAAAAGCCGCATCATCACCTACCAAAGCAGCATTCAGTTCTATAAACTCAATATCCTCCAATTCCTTCAGGCTCTCCACCTGTTTTGTGGTCTTATCCGTATGAGATCCAACAACAATAATACCTCCGTTATTAGTTTCCTTCACAATCATCTGCGCTCTGGTTAAAAGCGGCTGATCCGTGACTCCGCCCATCACCTTTACAATTGCGGCTGCCGTCCGCAGCATAAACACCTTCCCCTTTGCCATGGCGCGGTATAGTGCCACACAAAACACTTTAACATCCACGTAATCTATGGCATTGACAATAATTTTATTAAAATCCTTCACGTCCAGAAGCTGTTTTTCAATCTTATCCAGATTCAGATTACGGATATCTTCTAAAGAAATGCAGATAACATCTTCCTTTTTATAAGCCCCCTTTGTCTTCTCCTCCACGTATTCCGGCATGCTAGCGGCCGTATATCCAAAGGTCTTGTCTTTGGCAAATTCTGTCTCATTGGCCGGAACCAGCGTTTCCCCATACTTTACATAATGAATATTATTGATGGTATATCTTCCGCCTTCCTTAAAAAATGGGCAAAGAATCTCTCCATCGATATTCTTTCCGGTATTCTTCTCATAACATTCCTTCAAAATCACGGTTTCCAACGGATAATGTCCCCGCAGTGTGCTGTCGCTCCTGCTGATAAAGAGATATTCTTTCCCTGATTCTTTGGCCGCTTCATCAACCACTTGGGCGATCTCCCTCTGAACCTTCGCCGTCTGCTCTTCTGTCAGTCCACGGGAATTAGTCAGGATATAAAAGAGATTCTTCTCTTCCGCAAATGCCTGCTCCATACTCTCTTTCTGCCAATTTGTATACACGGAAATGTCATGTACGGTCTGAACACCGGTGGGATCATCATCCAAAACCACAATCTTTTTTTTATTTCCCGCAATTTCCCGGTTCAGCAGCAAATCCACAGCCGCCTCATCCAGTTTTTTATATGAATTTAAAATATCTGTGCTGACTGCCATTAAAATTCCTCCTGTGATTCCACTTTCTTTACCTCGATATCCGCCAATTTTTCAAAATACTGTACGATTCCGCCATGGTCGTCCTCCATATGTCCATGAATCTTCAATGTCTGCAAAATCTCATACAGCTGAGCGGTATATGGAATTGGGACATCCAGTTCATGCGCAGTATTCACCACATTTTTAATGTCCTTATGATTAATCCGGATTGGCCCTCCCGGCTTAAAATTGCGATCCACAATCATCGGAACCTTTGCGTCTAAAACAGCGCTTCCTGCCAGCCCCCCGCGGATCGCTTCATAAACTTTTACTGGATCGGCTCCCGCCTTAGCCGCCAGAACAAAAGCCTCGGACACAACGGCAATTGTATTATTTACGATAATCTGATTGGCAAGCTTAGTCACGCTTCCGCTTCCGGAACCTCCTATCAGCAGTGCGGAAGATCCAAGAATATCAAAATACTTCCTCATCCGGTCAAAATCCTCCTGGTCCCCTCCGGCCATAATAGCAAGAGTCCCTGCAATTGCCCCCGGCTCACCGCCGGATACCGGAGCGTCCACAAATCCTACCCCTGAAGCTTTCAGTTTTTCGTAACATTGTTTAGACTCCACCGGAGTAACAGAGCTCATATCGCAGATAACACTTCCCGGCTTAATTGTGGATGCCACGCCATTTTCATCAAACAGAATTGATTGGACAATAGCGCCTGTCGGAACGATAATGATCACAGTGTCACACATTTCCCCAATCTTTGCATAAGACCCTTCTTTTGCTCCTGCTGCCACAACGTCAGCCACTGCTTCCTTATTCAAATCTGTTACCATCAGATCAATTCCTGCTTTCAGCAGGTTCTTTGCCATCGGCCTTCCCATAATCCCTAAACCAATAAATCCAACCATATACTCTGCTCCTTTTTATTTTCTTGCATACCGGTATGTAACTGTTACTATTATACTATTACATACCGGTATGCAAGTCAATATTTAAATTTATTTTGGCGTTATATCTAAATTATTTAATATTTATTGTTTATAATTACTATATTTTTAGTCTTTTTCTCATATGAGTATTGTTATTTTTTTAACTTCTTTTTTGTTTTTCCGTTGACGCAACTCATAATATGTAGTATTCTAAAAGCATTATAAGAAAGGGAAAGTGTGACTATGCCACGGCCAAACTTTAAAATACTTCAGCAGCAAGCATATGAATACATCAAAGATCTGATTTTAAATCAGCAGATACAGTATAACCAGATTTACTCGGAATCTAAAATTGCATTAGAGATGGGAATATCGCGGACGCCCGTCCGCGATGCGGTTCACCGCTTATACCAAGAGGGGCTAATCGATATTATCCCTAATAAAGGCTTCTCTCTTCACAAGATGGATCAGCGCGATGTCATTGAAACCTATGAAGTCCGCTCTGCAGTGGAATGCTATTGTTCCCGCAAAGCCGCTATTAACGTTCATACCGAACCTGTTCAGGAGCTGCTGAAGCAGCTGGATATTTCTTTGAAGCATCAGAGAGAAATTCTTGAAACCGATCAGAATGTCTCCTCTTTTGCAACGGAAGATCAGCATTTTCATTATCTTCTGGTATCATACAGCAATAACGAGGCGCTTTTGGAGCTATTCAGCCAGTATATGTATAAAATTAAAAAGCTGGCATGTTCTTCTTTACAGCACGAGGGCCGCATGGAGGCCACCGTAGATGAACATCAAAAGATTTGGAACGCAATACGGGATGGCAATATGCAGGAGGCTTATGATGCTACGCTGCTTCATATGGAAATGCCGCTAGGCATTAATTTGGAAAGCGTTTATGACTGTGTACACGAAGATTTACATAAAGGGTGAAGGCATTTTCGAAAATGCCTTCACCCTTTATGTAAATTTTTACGGTTTACAAATCCCACACGGCGAATACCCTTGCTCAATCAATTCATCTCTGCTCCCCGTATACGTTTCCTTATTTTCTTCCTTCATTTTATCCACACCGGAACATGACGGATCATGAAATTTATGAGAATTTGTATTTAAAATGTATGTATTTTCCTCAACGGCATCCGCTTTCTTTCGTTCCGTTTCTGAAGTTCCCGAATCAGCCAGCCGGCTTTCCCCCGTCTCATAATCAATGGCAACTCCGTGCTGGACATTATAAACAAATACATTAAAAAGAATTCCTTCCCCTTCATCTTCTACCGACTGGGCTTCCATCAAAACACCGGATGCGACTAAATTATCGCCTATAAAGATGGGAGTAACCCGGTAAAGCACATGATTTTTTGTTTCTTTAATATAGTCGGCCACCATGTTTTCAAACGGAAGCATGCCGTCCACATTCATAGAACGGGTTCCTGTAATCAGATTCTTTTTATTTGCATTTTCTGCCGTTAACTGGTATCCGATTAAATGACATCTGTTATATAGGTATTTTCCATCCACGAAGTCATATTTTACAGTCTGCCAGCCGGTCGGCTTCACCTGACCGATATTTCCCCGCTTTTCCGTCGGCATTAAATCAGTGCCGATGTTTGAAAATGCAGGGCCGCATCTGCCCAAATCATCCAAATCGCTGTATAGTTCAAATGACTCTTCTGTAAAATCCCCTTCTGTAAAAAATGGATTGTTATTGTTGATGACCACATAAGGGGAGCCGGTATACTCGGGAATATCAGCGGAAGAAAAAGATTCCATCGTGGCCGCCGTCTGGTTGGACGCAGGTACAGTTCCCTGAGAGCATCCTGAAATCAGAATTACTGCGGCGAATAAAATTGTTATAAAACTAGTTTTTAATTTTGTCATATTTAATTTTGTCATAATTATGTCAGCTATAATCTGCTGTTCTCCTTTACTGCTATTTAAATCTAAATTTGATATTCGGACGCCGCCGGATCTATGATAACCGAGTATATATCTCTTCCGTTATCTTTTCATGGGAATAGCCCTGAAAATCCTTCTGTCCGGTTTGCTTCCACGCTTTCATATCCAAAGTAAAATAAAGGTCTGCCGGATATATTCGGTTCCATTTAAATAATATGATTTTTTCAATACGGTTCAGATAGGGACTGATATCCCTGTCTTCTATAAAACAATAGTCGTTTTCTCCTGCTTTTTCCAGAAATGCTTCATCTGCGATGGCGTTTTTTAACGAATCATCCGTAAACTGCTTGTAAGAATAGGCATTCATCCATACGTTACCCGAGCCGGCAAGTTCCATAATGCGTTCCCGCACCTTCCTGTCCTGACTCTGACGCCGGTGGTTAAACATCATTCCGTTCTTATCATCTATACATATGACTGCAATCATGCTTTTATCAATTCCTTTCTTTTTTTGAATTCAGCACATTACTTAATTTATTACAAAATCGTCAGATACTACTTGTGACTCCCCGTTTTGACTGTCGGTAAACTCCTTTGAAAAACGGTAATATCCCGGCTGAAGAGTTCCGTAGATCTGCTCCAGATTTATTTTCTGTTCAGCACTTTTTCCAGGAGCCAGGATGTATGCCAAATCATTCCAGCCCACGCCTTCAAGAAGAGGGATTTCTTTTAAATCCGGGCCTTCAAAGCGTTCAAGCAGCGGCTGTTCTCCATAATAAAATTCTTTTGTGCTTTCGTTGTTCACAGTAAAGATCAGTTCAAGGCCCGAACTGCCTTTTTGAAGCTGACTTTGGGCAAAAATATCGATTCCGGTGCCGCAAATATACATAAGAAAAGCAGATGATGATTCTTCACTCAGGCCAAATGCCGCATCCGTCTTAAATGCCGCCGCATACTCTTCCGTTTTCCCATCTTCAAACAGGCAATCCAGAAGAAATCCGCGGATAATGCCCGCAGGCTGATACGCTTCCGGATTATTGGAGTACATGGCGTTTAAGTTTACATCAACATATATCGAATAGCGTCCCTCTTCCGCCGTTAAACTCCTCACATTGATTTTATCCTCAGAATATTTCGGTTTCCCGCTTTCATCCAGTATAATATCAGAAAGAGTAACCGAAACCGGGGTTCCATCATCAGGAAAATCCAAATTTAATCTATTTCCGAGAGGTATGTACCGGAGTCTCTCCTTTTCCGTCAGCCATTGAAAAGACTCTCTGCCTTTACCGGATGGGATGTCATTAACTCTGTCGTTTGAATCATAAGAAATTGAGAGCGGCGGAGTATTTTTATTTTGAACCGGTTGTTCTTGATTAATAGTATCTGCTTCTGTCTTTTCATCGGTAACGGCGGTTACTACAACATTCGGGGATTCCTCTGCATCTTCAATGATCTCCCCCTCCGAATTTACCAAATAGATTGCATATACCTCATTGATCTGTGCCGGATATGTTTCAGCTATGATTCCGTCGTATACGATACGGACAGTTGTTCCCTCTTTCATTTCAGGAACTTTATGGTTTGAATTTGTAATGCTGCTTGCAAGGATCCGGTCTGAGCTCTTTAACTCTTCAGAGCCTTCAAATGGCTCTACAAGGATGGATTTTTCATGTATTTCCAATACAGTAGCATTGAAATAAGCGTCCGTTTCTTTCTCAGAACAGCCCGTTAAATACCAAATACTTATGACAGCTAAAATTGCCAGTATAGATAAATGCTTCATAACATTTCCTCCTGAATAAACGTATACAATTGCATTTGTCCGTTTTAGTTTACTCCATATGGTCCAATTCGCCGACTGACTTCTGGCTGAATCGGACGGTTACCGCATAAACATGTTCATATTCCTGCTTTTCGTATTCTTCCGGCTTAAAGAAATAGTCCACATCGTAGGAACGAATTGTATCCTTGTCAGTTAAAATCTGTATCACTAAGGGAATCTCCTGTTCGTAAGAAAGTTCTGTCATATTATTAAGCATTGATGTCACACGTTTCATATTCTCTAAATGCTCTTCCGGTTCCGTAGTATATTGGGTCGATCCACTGCTGTTCTCGCTTTGAAGAGATATTCTCAAACCTTCACCGACTGTTTCAAATTTCAAAGCTAATCTTCCCGACTCATCTGAGAACTGCTGCCCTCCTGCGCCGGAAATCAGCTCCCATTCTCCGTCGGACAATTGATAGGTATTAAATTGAACACTTTTTACGGTTTTATCCAGTTTAAAATCATAGATGCAAGCCTCATTGCCGACTCCCAGCAATTGACTGATTTTTTCCTCCTCCTTAGAAAGCTGCGCCTTTTCAATATACATATCCGGTTTCTTTGGTTGAGAACTGCAGGCAGCAAGCGATAACAGAAATACAGCACACAGCATTCCGGCCATAACTTTTCTCATTTTATTAATCCTTTCTCAACAAATTTATGACGCTTCATTTATCACTCCATACCAGTCATGTACAATGGAATTACATTGATAACCGGCTCTTCATATGGATGAACGTTTTTGATGGCAGACAGCGTTTCTTTTACCCGTCCGGTAAGGCAGGTTACCTCCACCTTCAATTCCTTTTCCGTACTAATGGTTCCGCAGCTTCCTATATAGGGGGAGCTTCCTTCCAATGGACGCCAGCAGCCGGTTACCGGACTATAGGATAAGCAGCTGTCATAATTTCCAATATGGCCGGCATCCACATTTTGCAGCGCTGCCTGCAGCATTTCCAAATGGGATTCCGGTATAAAAATTTCTATTTTACAATAGGTAAAAGCTTCCATATTTTCCTCCGTTTTAATAATGAATCGATAATTTCTTCTATTATATCATAGCGGCTGCCGGTAATCCTTTCATTTTTCTTATTCTTATTCCGCTCAATTTTACGAATTTCTGTTATCCTTTAATAATCTTTTAGAGCGGATGACAGGAAAAAACAGGTCTTTTATGATTATAAACACAAAAGGCCTGTTTCGCATACATCCTCAAATCCTATTTATCACATATAAAATGCATTTGTCAGTAATTCCTATTTCAATCATCATCCTCTTCTTCATGATCGTCATCATGATCGGAATCGCCGCTATCGGAATCATCTTCCTCCTCATCGTCGGCTTCCTCGTCTGTATCATGATCCTCGTCGTCTGAGTTATCATCTGAATCATCGTCTGAATCTGCATCTTCTTCTGAATCGCTGTCTTCTTTTTCCTCTATTTCTTTCTCCTCATGGGAATCATCATCTTCGCCGTCTGAATCCCCCTCATCTGAATCCCCCTCGTCCGGTTCCTCATCTTCCTCATCGTTCTCCTGCTGCACAGGATATTCCCTATCCGGTACATAAGCAGGTGTTGAAGCTGGCGGCAGGTTCATTTCCGGCGCTTTCTCAAGTTCTGTTTCTGCAGTTGAAGTTTCTTTAGGTTTCGGTTTTTTTGTTTCCGATTCCGTTATTTTCTCCTCTCCCTCATACAAAACTTCGATTTCATCGAGAGATATTCCCCGTTTTTCAGCCAGGTCAATCAGCGCTTCTACCCTCATGGAGGCTAAGTCTTCTTCCTTCAGAGAGGAGTCCTGTTTCAGCAAAAGATTAATAAACTGCTGCCGTCCCTGCGAAATATGATATTGATCTGCCTGCTTTTCCGTTTCGGCATCTTCATTCAATTTCTGCATAAAGAGCTTGGGTATGATTCCATAATCTGCCAGCGCGCCAGATACTGCAGCCGGAAGTTCGGTCTGAAGCGCGTGATAAGCTTTTTGACTTTTGCTGTTGACGGACAAAAGTATTACATTCTTTTCATCTGTCAGATATCCCTGAACCGCCAGATCATCAACCAGGCTTTCCACCATTTCCGCAATATCCCATCCTTTATAATTACGTCCTTCCAAAAGCTCTTTGGCTTCCTGGTTGTTTGCTTTGACCGCCAACACCTTATCCCTGCGGTTCACCCGGACTTCCAGGCTGGGGTTTACATCCACATTCACAATACTGTATACCATTTTAAACTGGGTAAACCATCCGGTTCCAATTAATATTAAAAAGCATGCGCAGGCTAAGGCCAGGCTTTTCATATGACGATACACTGTGACTTTTTCCTGCCTTGTTATCTCATCATGTTCCTGCATTCGGACAACGGGAATATCGGCAATTTCACGAAAGGACGGATGCGGCATCTGTTCCATGGAACGTTTTAATGAATCCTCTATTTTCCTGTTCATTTGCTCCCCTCCTGCCCTGATAAATACTTTCTTAACTTTTTGAGCGACCGCTGGTAACGTGAAAGCACCGTTGAAAGAGGCACCCCCATCCCTTTTGCAATTTCATGATGTTTCATTCCCGATAATGCGTGGAGCAGGAGTATTTGACGTTCTTCTTCAGATAACAGTTTAAATGCCGCTTCCAGAATTAACTTGTCTGTCGGATCGGTTATATAGGAAAAATCTTTTCGATTTTCCAGCTCACCATCCTCTAAAAAGACTGATCTGCCATTCTTTTTTTGAAGATTATGCGTCAAATTACGGGCAATCGTGAACATCCAGGCCAATGGTTTTCCCTGTGGCCGGTATAAATGGGCGGCAGCACGGATCTTCAAATAAGTGTCCTGCACGATATCCTGGGTATCTTCCGGATTTTTTAAGATGGAAAATACATAGGCGTAAATAGCCCGCTCCGTCAGGATGTACAGCTCCTCAAACGCCTTTCTGTCCCCATTTCCAATCTTCTCAAACAGCTTTTCATCGATTTTTAATCTGACTCCAAATCCGGATTGCGGCTCATCTCCCGTTACCATAAAGAATATCATGCGTTAAATATCCCCTCTCCTGCCCTTTGGTTCTATCATAATGGGAAAATTAATCCATTACAATCTCTTTTTAAAAGCTGGCCTCACTTTCCGGTCAGACAATTATTCAGGCTTGAGATTCTTTGGGTTCAATCGTCATCTCGGTCATCGTCGTCTTGATCGTCATCGTGGTCATCATCTCGGTCATCGTCATCGTATCGGTCGTCATCGTATCGGTCATCATCATCGTATCGGTCGTCGTCATCATCTCGGTCGTCGTCATCATCGTATCGGTCGTCATCATCATCTCGGTCATCATCATACCAATCATCATCAAAATCATCATAAATATCTTCCATCACATCAAAACTGACCCCATTTTCTTTAGCCATCCGCATCAAATCATCCATTTCCATAGATGCCATCTCTTTTTCGCTCATTCTGTCATTTTTAATTCTGATTTCATGAATGATATACATTTTTCCGGCCGATATCTTATATTCTTCCGCCTTTCTCTTCAGCTGTTCTTCAACCGTAACTCTGTCTGCTGCAATTCTTGCATCCAAATGGCGTTCGTCAAGATAATCTGCTATTAATTTGTCAACCCGTTCTCTTGCTTCTTTTGACGCCAGTTCATCCTTTAGCGTAATTCGGACGTTATTTCCATATTTCTTACCCAAATACCCTTCTGCAATCAGTTTGTCTGCCAATTCCTCCACCACATCATCCAAATCATCTTCTTTTAACCGGTAGCCTGATAAAAGTTTTTTAGCTTCGTCATTCACAGGAGTAACCGATAAAACATCATCCAGATGTTCTGTCTTTATTTCAATTCTGACCCGCTCTTTTCCCGCATCCTTTGCCGCTCCCAATACGCTGGTTGTCATCATCATCGAACATAAGCTGACGGCTGCCGCTAATACAACATATTTTTTCATCATAACAAACACTCCTTCTCTTTAAAATTCATTTTTGTTTTCTAGGTTCTTACACCTATATAACAAATGGGGTGTTTGTTTTATCGCATGGAAAAAAATATTTTTTAAAAATATTGTTGTATCAAATTTTGCTTTAACTTTTTACATCAAGGGTGAAGGCATTTTCGAAAATGCCTTCACCCTTGATGTAAAAAAACCGCTTCCATTTACAAAATCTTCCGAATACTTTCATACACCAGAATTTCTCCGCCGCCAATCTCCTTCTCATCATGATAATGCCCAAAATACCATTTTCGAAAGCTGCACCGATTCTTAATTCTTTCAAAAAATTCCGTCAAAGAATCCTCTTTATAGCTCCCCCGCGTAATAAGAGACTGCGTGCTGCTGGAACAGCAATGGGTAATAATAAAATCCACCGTCCAGTCATGCTCCTCTAAATTTCTGATCCCCTCCTCATATTCCGCTTCCTCCGGCATTTCTTCTTTCCACCAGGATACATGATTGACCCGGTAGCATAAGAGTTCTTTCCTCAGTCTCTTTTTCTGCTTAGCGAAATCAGGAGCAAAAGGATCCAATATCCCGCCTTCAATATCATGGCTGGACGCCCCACCAAATGTAAAGAACCGGCAGCCGTCAATCCGGTATATCTGCCCGCGCATCAAATGAATGATGGACGGCGTAATAAACTGTACCTTACCGCCCTTCCAGCTGACCGACGGATATTCCTTCAATAAATCATAATTTTCATGGTTGCCATCCACCCATAACGTAGTAAACGGCTTATTTTCCAGCCATTTTCTCCAATATAACTGCTCCCTGCTGTTATCCCAAAAACCAAAATCTCCGCAAATAATCACATAATCGTCTTTTGTCATATAACGCTGCTGGGGAAATTGTTCCGTATTAAAACGCCTGTAATCCCCATGGCAGTCCCCTGTAATATAGATCATTTTCTTTCTCCCCATAAATACGTGCTTACCAGCCATTTTAACCATAGCTTACCATATATCCGGGCACAAAAAAAGATCTGTTTCCTTTCATTTTGGAACCAGATCTTTTTTATTATTTTCAATCTAAGCCGTCTGCATTTCCTCCGCCGGAATCTCTTCCAGCATGGCTTTTAATTCATTCAGGGATATTCCCTTTTCCTGCATAATTGCATGAACCGCTTTAAATTCTTCCTGACTGATCAGGTTTTTCAGATTCTCTTCCTTTTCTTTCATCGTTTTCAATGCATCCTGATACTGTTTGATCGCAGTTTGGACTTCTGACAGCTCGTCCTGCAGTTTTTCCAATTCTGATTTTCTTACTCCTCTTGGCATAACCGGTAGCTCCTTTTATTAAGTATTTTTGTAACCCGTAATTGTGAGGTTGCCGGACAATTACGTATTTTTAATATACCAGACCCTTACATATTAAAGGTAACTATGGTCCACCTGTTATTCTGCTGCATAAGAAAACAAGGGCAGTTCGTCTTTCTCCTATAGTAGCTTTCCGTAATTTTTTGATAAAAACGGTATTTTAAAAGATTCGTACACACAGGATAGATGGTCATAGATATCTCCTTTCAGGTCTTTATAATAAATCTTATGTCCTTGAGAAGAAAAATATGACAAGTTTCCTGTTCATTTTGCGATCTTAATGTTCTGCTAATCTGCGCCCGCATACAGGACAGTATTTCAGCGTTCCAAAAGGAATCTGTCTGCCTTTCAGATGAAGAACTGCCTCTCCCGTTTCATTTAAAACAACCGAATACTCTTCCTGTTCAAGAAATGGCTTTTTTCCATGACAGGCTTCACAAACTGCCGTCTGTTCCTCATCGATCAATTCGTATTCCTCTTTAGAAAGCGACATCGGAATGCCGGACAGAGTTCTCACATGCACTCCGCCGTACCAGGTATCTTCCACGGTAAAAATATCCCCGTCCTTATAATCCTCTGAAAAATCATTTAATTTACAAACCACCTTAATGCGGCTTCCTTTTTCTGCCTTCATTTCATCATCTCCCTCATTCATGTATCCACAGTTTACGTGCTTTTATATCAAAATGCAATCGTTTCTCTGTAAAGATTAAACATTTCGTAAGAAAAACATCAAACGGAATCCATAAATCTAAGCTATAATAATAAACAATAATTACAAATGAAAAGGAGGGGTTCCCTATGAAAAAAGCGGCTTTCATTCTTTTGCTTGCTTTATCCTGTACCGCCGCATTATCCGGCTGTAAATCAAAGCATGAAAAGATCGATCTTTCTACCATACATACAACGGCTGCTCCCGAAAGCACACGGGAAACCATGGCAGAGCCGACTATAGAAACAGAAGCTCCGGGAACAAAAGAATCAAACAGCACTTCAGAATCTTCTTCAGGAGCAAAAGCTGCAGTCAAAGCTGACATCAGCAAATATACTTCCGGCAAAGTTGTCATTGAATATCCCGTGGTTTCCAATCTGGACGATCCTGAAAAGGAAAAAGCGGTCAATGAACTGCTAAAATCCAATGCCATATCCCTTGTCAAAGATGGCGAAACAGACGAAGCAGCCACAACGGTCAATGTCAAATGCAAGATCATTTCCATCAACCGGAAACGTTTGACCGCCACCTATACCGGATCATATACCGCAGAAAATGCTGCATATCCTGTGAATGTCTTCTATACGAATACCGTGGATCTGGCAAAATGTGACAATCTTGGCTTTAACGATTATTCCGACGCCTATACCATGGCAGGATATGTGCTTTCCAATGACTGCACCTTTTATAATGTGAATGCGGAACTGGAAAAATCATTGATGGAATATAAGAATACTCAGGATATCGACTATTATACAAACCTGTTCAACAAGGCGGATTTCGGCAATTCCGACACATTTCCGGAATCGTTCAGTTATGAAAATCAGGGAGTTGTATATTTTTCCATCCCGGTTCCCCATGCCCTTGGTGATTATGCTGTAATTAAATTCACAACTGAGTCGAAATAGATTGATATTTGTCTCCTTTTTTGATAGAATGTCAAAGATGTATACAAACTATTCTAAAAAAGGGGTATTGAATATGAATGACTCAAAGAAATTGACATCCAGGGACTATTTGCTCAGTATTCAGCATTTGTTCGCCATGTTCGGCGCGACAGTATTAGTTCCTCTTCTAACCGGTTTGAATCCATCACTTGCACTTTTCTCCGCAGGTGTGGGCACATTAATTTTCCACCTCTGTACTAAGTTTAAGGTTCCTGTTTTCCTCGGATCTTCCTTCGCATTCCTGGCTGCTGTAAGCTCAGTGATACGGCCGGAAGGAACGATTATCCCGGAAAACGTTCCTTTAGCACAGGGTGGAATTATTTTTGCCGGTTTGATCTATCTGCTCTTCTCCGCAATCGCATATGGAATCGGCGCAGAAAAGATTAAACGGATCTTTCCTCCTGTTGTGACAGGGCCTGTTATTGTCGTAATCGGTATCAACCTGGCCAGCACAGCCATCGGCGACGCTACCGGAAACTTAGGACTGGCTGACGGCCTGACCCCGGAAGTGGGCTTAAATCTGGCCATCGCTTTATTCACGTTGGCTGTGGTAATCATCTGTTCTATCTGTGCAAAAGGATTTTTCAGACTGGTTCCGATCTTGATCGGCATCGCCTGTGGATATCTTCTCTGTATCATTTTATCCTGCCTGGGCATTTTCCACATGGATTATTCCGCGATTGTCAATGCGGCCTGGATCAACGTTCCATTCCGCACTACAGATATCAACGGCGTTCCATTTATGAGCCTTCCGAAATTTGAACTGGGCGCAATTCTCTCCATCGCTCCGATCGCTCTCGTCACTTTTATGGAGCATATCGGGGATATCACCACCAACAGCACGGTAGTTGGAAAGGATTTCTTAAAAGATCCCGGCCTTCACAGAACCCTTTTGGGAGACGGTATGGCAACTCTTTTCGCCGGATTTATCGGAGGACCTGCCAACACCACATATTCAGAAAATACAGGCGTTTTAGCCACTACAAAAAATTATAATCCCCGGCTTCTGCGCATGACGGCGGTATTTGCCATCATCCTTGGCCTGTTCGGAAAGGTTGGAGCGGTTCTCCAGACCATTCCTGGTCCGGTAAAGGGCGGCGTTGAAGTCATGCTCTTTGGAATGATCGCAGCCGTCGGCATCCGTTCTTTAGCTGAAGCGGATCTGGATTTCACACACAGCCGCAACTTAACCATCGTCGGTTTAATCCTGGTATTCGGCCTTGGATTTGCACAGATGGGCGGCCTGACGCTCAACTTCGATTCTTTCTCCCTGAACATCTCAGGCCTCTTTATCGCAGTTGTCATCGGTGTTCTCATGAACCTCATCCTTCCAAAGGGAACGGATAAGATACAAAACGCATAATTTGAAAAACTATTAAAGGAGAAACAGCACTATGGAAAACGTAACAATCATCAATCACCCGCTGATCCAGCACAAAATCTCAATTTTAAGAAATAAGGCAACCGGAACCAACGAATTCCGCGCCTTAACGGAAGAAATCGCCATGTTAATGGGCTACGAAGCGCTGAGAGATCTTCCATTAAAAGACGTAGAGGTGGAAACACCGCTTGAAACCTGTATGACCCCAATGATCGCAGGTAAAAAGCTGGCTGTGGTTCCCATTCTCAGAGCCGGTCTTGGCATGGTAAACGGAATCCTGGCCCTTGTTCCATCCGCAAAGGTAGGCCATATCGGTTTATACCGCGACGAAGTAACCCACGAGCCTCATGAATACTATTGCAAACTTCCAAGCCCGATTGAACTGCGCACCATCGTGGTTACCGATCCAATGCTGGCAACCGGCGGCTCCGCCGTTTCAGCCGTTGATTTCATCAAACAGCACGGAGGAAAAAACATCAAATTCATGTGCATTATCGCCGCTCCGGAAGGCGTTGCCCGCCTGCAGGAAGCTCATCCTGACATCCAAATCTACATCGGACATGTGGACCGTGAGTTAAACGAAAACGCTTATATCTGCCCCGGTCTTGGAGATGCGGGAGACAGAATTTTCGGAACAAAATAAGCAAATTATCATATCCGCAACGAAAAAAGCAATACAGAACTGCCGGCACCCCGGCATTCTGTATTGCTTTTTTATATCACTTATGATTCAAAGCGCTTCGCGGCAACTTCTCCTCTCGCCTTGTAGATTGATTTTTCATCCACACATCCCCTCACGCTGGACAGAGGATAGATATTGGATTCCCTTCCGATCACCGTGCCAGGATTCAATACGGAACCGCATCCCACTTCCACGTTGTCCCCGATCATCGCTCCGAATTTCTTCATTCCCGTGACGATGTCCCCATCCTCTGCGTGGACCAGAACCAGCGCTTTATCTGACTTCACGTTGGAAGTAATGGAACCGGCTCCCATATGGGATTTATAGCCCAATACGGAATCGCCTACATAATTATAATGAGGAACCTGAACCTTGTTGAACAGAATCACATTTTTCAGCTCTGTGGAATTTCCCACAACAGCCCCGCTGCCCACAACCGCATTGCCGCGGATAAATGCGCAGTGGCGGATCTCAGCCCCTTCGCATACGATTAACGGAGCCGTCAGGCAGGCCGTAGGCGCCACTTTTGCAGTCTTATGTACCCAGATTCCCTCTCCCGGCTGGTCGTATTCCTCAGGAGACAAGGTTTTTCCAAGTTCCAGGATAAACGCTCCGATCTTAGGAAGAACTTCCCACGGATATTCCGCCTGTTCAAGCAGTGGTTTGGCAATTGTCTGGGAAAGGTCGTATAAATGATTGATTGTCATCTGATTTTTTTTCATAATTCTTCTGCCTCTACTTTCCTTTTTTATAATTTACTGCTGCTTTATCAAAATATTCCCTTAGCTGGTATTGATTATTGAGCTTCAGCACCCCATAAGTGCGTCCGGCCACAAAACGGTCCAGTTTTTCCATATACTCATCCGGCGTAATGGTTCCTTCCGCCACGTAAGTGAGCCCCTTCTCCCAGCTGGCCGTCAGTTCCGGATTCAGCAGCTGTTTGATGGACGCATTCACCACATCGAAGATAATCTCGCCTAAAAGCGTGGGCGTAATAACCTGAGTTTTTCCATTGAGGGCCAGATATTTGATATTGACCAGTTTTTTCAGAATTTCCGCCCGGGTTGCACTGGTTCCGATTCCGCTTCCCTTTATCTGGGCGCGCAGTTCATCGTCTTCAATCAGCTGTCCCGCATTTTCCATAGCCAGAATTATGGAACCCGACGTGTAGCGCTTAGGCGGGGATGTCTCGCCTTCTTTGATATTCATTTCCGTAACCGGCAGCACGGTTCCCTTTTTCAGAGCCCCCAGCATCTTTACAAATTCCGGATTATTGATATTATCCTGGTTCTCCGGTATCTCTTCTGCCTCTTCCTTGCTCTCCTCCTTGGCTTCCGCCGCCTTCTTACGCACAGAAGACGTATCCGCCACCTTCAGATACCCCTGATCCAAAAGCACGCGGAAACTGGTGTAAAAATGTTCCCGGTCCACCACCATCTCCAGTGAAAACTTCTGATAAATGGCCGCCGGATAAAAAATGCTCAAAAACCTTCTGGATATCACCTCATACACCTTCATAGCCAGCGGTGCAAGGCTCCTGAGAGCCCCAAATCCCTGTCCTGTGGGAACAATGGCATAATGGTCCGTGATCTGCTTATCATTCACATAGCGGGTCTTTGCGATATTTTTAAAGCTCCCCTGTTCCAGAACTTCTGCGGCAAATTCCTTGACCGGCTCAAAATTCCTCAGGCCTCCGATATTCTTATGAATCTCCTTGGCTACGGCCGTGGAAAGAACCCTGGCGTCCGTTCTCGGATAGGTGACTAACTTCTTCTCATAAAGCTCCTGGACAATCTTTAACGTCTCATCCGGGCTGATCTTAAACATCTTGGAACAGTCGTTCTGAAGCTCTGCCAAGTTGTATAAAAGAGGAGGATTTTTCGTCTCCTTCTTTTTCTCGATTCCCGTTAAGGTACCTTCAACCGGAGGCTGTCCCATCAGGGCCGCGATCAGGTCTTCCGCGTATTTTCTCTCTTTAAATCCATTTTCCTTATATAAAAACGGGGAATTAAAGTAACGGGAGCCCTCCGCAGCCTTCCATTCACATCCAAACTTCATTCCCTGTGAATCGAAATCCGCTATCACGCGGTAAAATGGTGTCTTAACAAAATCCCGGATCTCCCGTTCTCTTCTCACCACCATGCCTAAAACGCAGGTCATAACCCGTCCTACGGAAAGCACGGTCCGGTCGGTCTTCATATAATTGGAGATGGACGGGCCGTATTTTAAGGTTAAAAGCCTGGAAAAATTGATTCCCATCAGATAATCTTCCTTCGCCCTTAAATAAGCGGACGCCGACAGATTATCGTATTCGCTCCAATCCTTCGCCTCCCGGATACCCCTTAAAATCTCTTCCTCGGTCTGTGAGTCGATCCAGACACGTTTGCGGGTCTTATTCTTCACTCCTGCCATCTGATCCACCAGACGGTAAATATACTCTCCCTCACGCCCTGAGTCCGTGCAGATATAGATGGTATCCACATCTTCACGGTTTAAAAGGCCGCTTACAATCTTAAACTGTTTCGCAACGCCTTCAATAACCTGGTATTTAAATTCCTTGGGGATAAATGGCAGAGTTGACAGACTCCAGCGCTTGTATTTGGGATCGTAGGCTTCCGGATAACTCATGGTTACAAGATGTCCCACGCACCAGGTGACGATGGAATCCGACGATTCCATGAATCCGTCCCTACGGCTGGCATTGATTTTCAACGCATTGGCAAATTCCTGTGCCACACTTGGTTTTTCTGCTATATATAGTGATTTTGACATGTAATTCCTCATTTCATTGATTCCTAGAACCTTATTAGTATACCATTGAACTTCCGGAATGGCAACGTTTTACATCAAGCCTGAAGGGATTTTTGAAAAAGCCTTGACGCTTTAACATCGAAGACCAGGTCTTCGAATGTAAAACGTCAAGGCTTTTTCAAAAATCCCTTCAGGTTCAACTTTAAATAACAGAAAACTTATAAATCGTCGTAGTCTTATACTCATCCCCTGCCTTCAAAATCGGAGATGCAAACTGAGGCTTATTCACCGCATCCGGAAAATACTGGGTTTCAAAGCAATATCCGCCTCTTGGCGCATACTGCACACCGTCTTTTCCGGTAACAGGAGGAGTCATGGAATTGGCCGTATAGAACTGAACGCCGGGAAGATCCGTATAAACTTCCATCACCCTTCCGCTCTTCTCATCCATAGCTTTTGCAGCCAAAGATAATTCTCCGGCCGGATGGTTTAACGCCCAGTTATGGTCATAACCGCCGGCAAACCGGAGCGGTTCATAATCCGCGTCAATATCCCGGCCGATCGGCTTCATCTCAGTGAAATCCATAGGGGTTCCCTTCACCGGAACCAATTCTCCGGTAGGAATGGACGTGCTGTCTGCAATGGTAAATGTATCCGCATCAATCCATACCAGCTGATCCGTCGCATTGCCGGACTGATGTCCGGAAAGGTTGAAATACGCATGATTGGTCATATTCGCCACCGTATCCGCATCCGCAACCATATGATAATCAATCTTTAAGCTGTCGTCAGGGGTGAGCGTATAGCTGACGGTCACATGGGCGTTGCCCGGAAATCCCTGGTCCCCATCGGGGCTGAACAGATAGAATGAAAGCCTGGTTCCAAGTTCATCTTCTGAAATGGAAGCCTCCCAGATTCTGTTTCTGTAGTAGTTAAGGCCGCTGTGAAGATTATGGATACCCGAAGAGTTCTTATCCAGCTCATATGTCTTACCATTGATTACAAAGGAAGCATTACCAATCCGGTTTGCATTTCTTCCAACCAACTCGCCGCAATGTCCGATGCCTAGGAGCCATTTTTCAACGGTGTCGTAGCCAAGCACCACATCGTCCATCTTTCCGTCCTTATCCGGCACAAACATGGTCTGCCAGATTCCTCCTAAATTAATGAAGGAAGCAGAAACGCCATGATCGTTGGTCAGCGTATACCGGATAACCTCTTCCCCGTTTTCCATTTTGCCTATCTGTTCTGTTTTGTATGCCATGTGACATAACCCCCTTTGGTCATTATTTAACTTTTATTTTGCCTGGATATATCCCTGTGCTGTTAAAAGTTCGGCACATAATACGGCGCCGCCTGCCGCACCGCGCACGGTGTTGTGAGAAAGTCCTACGAATTTGTAATCGTATACGCTGTCCTCACGAAGGCGTCCTACGGAAATACCCATGCCATTTTCAAAATCCACATCCATGGTTACCTGAGGACGGTTGTCCTCTTCTAAATACTGGATGAACTGTGACGGTGCGCTCGGTAATTTTAACTCCTGAGGAAGTCCTTTAAACTTCACCAGACGGTCAATCAGCTCTTCCTTTGTCACTTTCTTTTTAAATTTAACAAATACGGCGGCCGTATGTCCGTTTAATACGGGAACGCGGATGCACTGGCAGGTGATTACCGGTGAAGATGCTTTCACAATCTGACCGTTTTCAATCTTGCCCCAAAGCCTTAACGGCTCCTGCTCGCTCTTTTCCTCTTCTCCGCCGATATAAGGAATGATGTTTTCCACCATCTCCGGCCAGTCCTTAAAGGTCTTTCCCGCTCCGGAAATCGCCTGATATGTAGTGGCAACTACTTCGTATGGTTCAAATTCTTTCCAGGCTGTCAAAACAGGAGCGTAGCTCTGGATCGAACAGTTTGGCTTAACGGCAATAAATCCTCTCTCCGTACCAAGACGTTTCCTCTGGTCTTTAATCACTTCAAAATGCTCCGGGTTGATCTCCGGCACCACCATAGGAACATCTGGTGTCCATCTGTGGGCACTGTTATTGGAAACAACAGGTGTCTCTGTCTTTGCATAAGCTTCTTCAATCGCTTTGATCTCGTCTTTGCTCATATCCACGGCGCTGAAAACGAAATCCACGCTGGCAGCAACCGCTTCCACTTCATTGACATTCATAACAACAAGCTTTTTCACTGCTTCCGGCATAGGAGTCGTCATTTTCCAACGGCCGCCAACCGCTTCTTCGTAAGTCTTTCCTGCGGAACGCGGACTTGCTGCAACAGTTACCACCTCATACCATGGATGGTTCTCAAGTAATGAGATAAATCTCTGGCCTACCATGCCAGTTGCACCTAACACACCTACTCTTAATTTCTTTTCCATAACTACAACTCCTCATATGCAAATTTTGTTCTTAGATATCCTATAACAACTTGAGGAAAAATGCAATATTTATTCGCGAGAAAAATACATTTGTACGCATCGCACGCACATTCTTCATTCTTTCTAAAAAAATGCACGTGTGACACGGAGAAACAGATGGATATTTACAATCTGACTTTACTTCCTTTGCCATCCCGCCTGCTTATTTTAAGTTTATTCAGATAAACGTCTTTTCCTTTGTACTGGATAACCGGATTTTCACCGATCAGATAGAGGGATTCCAGTTCCTCATCTTTCGTGAGCTTGATTCCCCGCACTCCGCGGCTGTTTTTCTTCATCACAGGAATTTCTTCCAGCATAAACCGGAGGAACACATCTCCACTGGTCTGTATTACCACATCGGTCTCTTCCCCCACGACCTGTATACTGGAAATCATATCTCCATCCAGCAGCTTGGTGGCCGCAACCGTCCGGTTATTGGTTTCAAATTCCTCGGCCGGAACCTGCTTTACCAAAGCGGATTTCGTGGCGAACAGAAGTTTCTTTCCGCGGATTGCTTCCGTGCTGGTTAAGAATATGATCCGCTCTTTGTTGCCGTCATACTTGCTTAAATTGTCAATCGGAGTTCCCTTATCCCGCAGCTTTCCAAACGGGATGTCCATCACCTTGATCTGATGCAGATTTCCTGTGTCAGTGAATAAACACATCTTATCCGTATTCATGCAGCGGAAGGAATAGGGATATTCACTTTCCACCGTCTCCAGATTCCTGTCGTAAATGGAGCGGTCCATCACCTTGCAGTAGCCGAATTTATCCATCACCACAGCCACTTCCTGTACGGTGACCGCAGTTTCATCATAAACGGCTTCTTTTCCATCCTCTATCCTGGTTCTTCTCGGAGTGGCAAATTCTTCCTTAATTCCCTTTAAGTCTTCCTTGATAATCACATCCATATATTTTCTGTCGCTTAATATATGCTTATATTCTTTGATCTTTTTCAAGGTTTCCCGGTATTCTTTCTGAAGGGCCAGAATCTCCAAACCAATCAGCTTGTAAAGGCGCATCTCCAGAATTGCGGAAGCCTGTTTTTCCGTAAAGCAAAGCTTTTTCGCATCCTCTTCCAGAGCGGGAATCTTAAAGGTGATATTGCTGGTATCGCCCATCATCAGGCAGGCTTTTGCATCCTTTAAGTTTTTAGATCCTCTCAGGATCGCGATGATTAAATCGATCACATCACAAGCTTTGATCAAACCTTCCCGAATTTCCTTCTTTTCCAGCTCTTTTTCTAAAAGGGCGTTGTATTTGCGCTCTGCATTCTGATACTGGAAATTCAGATAATTTCTGAGAATGCCTTTTAAGTTTAATGTCTCCGGGCGGCCGTCCGCAATGGCCAGCATGTTGACGCCGAAGGTGTCCTCTAACTTTGTCTTTTTATAGAGAATATTGATGATCTTTTCCACATCTGCGTCTTTTTTCAATTCCAGAACGATGCGGATTCCCTCTTTATTGGACTGGTTGGAGATATCCACTACGTCAGTCAGCTTCTTTGTCTCCACCAGCTCTGCGATGTCCACAAGGCATTTATTAATGCCTGCGCCGATCATGGTATAAGGGATCTCACTGATTACCAGCTTGTCCTTATCCGCTTTTCGTTTTCCCAGTTCCACTTCAATCCGCCCACGGAGCTTGATCTTGCCCACACCTGTCTCATAGATGGACGGCAGATCTTTTTTGTTGGCAATAATTCCTCCCGTAGGGAAATCCGGGCCGGGCATATACTTCATCAATTCTTCTGTGGCAATCTCCGGATCGTCGATATATGCCATCACGGCGTCCACCACTTCTCCCAGATTGTGAGGAGGAATGCTGGTGCTCATGCCGACCGCAATTCCTTCGGCCCCGTTGATTAAAAGGTTGGGCACGCGCACCGGCAGCACTTCCGGCTCTTTTTCCGTTTCATCATAGTTAGGCACGAAATCCACGGTTTTGTCCAGATCTTTCAAATAGACTTCTTCCGCAAACTTTTCCAGCCTGGCTTCCGTATAACGCATGGCCGCAGCCCCGTCGCCTTCGATGGAACCGAAGTTTCCGTGACCGTCTACCAAAGGCATTCCTTTTTTAAACACCTGTGACATGACAACTAAGGTTTCATAGATGGAGCTGTCGCCGTGAGGATGGTATTTACCCATGGTATCGCCGACGATACGGGCCGATTTCCTATGGGGTTTATCATGGTTGAGGCGGAGCTCACTCATATCGTAAAGAACTCTTCTCTGAACCGGCTTTAAGCCGTCCCGGGCGTCCGGAATCGCTCTGGCGGTGATAACGCTCATGGAATAGTTCATATAGCTCTTCTGCATCTCTTCCGAATATTCTGTTTTGATAATCTTTTCAGGCATAATCTTTCACGTCTCTCCTTTTTAAGCGTCAATTTCCGCCTCATCGGCATGTTCATAGATAAATTGTCTTCTCGGCGGAACATCGCTTCCCATCAGCATCTCAGTGATCTCTGAAGCCATTCTGGCGTCCTCGATCTCCACCTGCTTTAAGACACGGCTTTCCGGGTCTAAAGTGGTTTCCCACAGCTGCTGCGCGTCCATCTCTCCAAGACCCTTATAGCGCTGAAGGGTGAAGTCCCCGCTGTGGGTCCTTCTGTATTTTTCCAATTCCTTTTCATCGTACAGATACTGCTCCGGCCCCTTTTTAGGGATCACTTTAAAAAGCGGAGGCATGGCGATATAAACATGCCCGTTATAGATCAGTTCCGGCATAAACCGGTATAAAAATGTCAGAAGCAGCGTATCGATATGACTTCCGTCCACATCGGCATCCGTCATCAGAATGATCTTATTATAGCGGAGCTTGGACAGATCAAAATCATTGCCGTAACCTTCGGAAAAGCCGCAGCCAAAGGTGTTGATCATGGTCTTGATTTCCGCATTAGCCAAAACTTTATCCATAGAAGCCTTTTCCACGTTCAAAATCTTTCCGCGGATCGGCAGAATGGCCTGATACTGGCGGTTTCTGGCCGTCTTGGCGGAACCGCCAGCAGAATCTCCTTCTACGATGAAAATTTCGCATTTTTCCGCATCCCTGCTCTCGCAGTTGGCCAGCTTTCCGTTGCTGTCAAAGGAAAACTTGGATTTGGTCAGCATATTGGTCTTGGCTTTTTCTTCTGCCTTTCTGATCTTGGCCGATTTCTCCGCACATGCGATCACGCCCTTTAACACTTCCAGATTGCGGTCAAAATAGCGCTGCAGTTCATCGCCGGCCACGGTAAAAACTGCCTTCGTAGCGTCTGCGCTGGCAAGCTTCGTCTTCGTCTGTCCCTCGAAAATAGGGTCCGGATGTTTTACGGCCACAATCGCCGTCATTCCATTTCTGGTATCCGCGCCTGTAAAATTGGAATCCTTTTCCTTCAGAATTCCCAGTTCCCGGGCATAGCTGTTGATTAACTGGGTGAACTTCGTCTTAAAGCCAACCAGATGAGTGCCGCCTTCCTGAGTGAAGATATTGTTGCAGAAGCCCAGAATATTTTCCTCAAATGTATCCACAAACTGAAGCGCCACCTCCACTTCGATCTTGTCCACCTCTCCTTTGAAATAAACGGGATCGTGAACCGGCGTCTTTCCTGAATTCAATTCTTTTACATAAGAAATGATTCCTTCCGGCTCTGAAAACACGATGCTTTCCTCTTCACCGGGACGTTTATTCTGATAGTAAATAGAAAGTTTCGGATTTAAATAAGCGGTCTCATGAAGTCTGCTCTTCAGCCAGTCCGCTTTAAAACGTGTTTTCTCAAATATCTCACTGTCCGGTAAAAAGTTGATCTCCGTACCGGTCTCTCTCGTCTTTCCAATAATAGGAAGAAGCCCGTCAATCAGCTCCACCACAGGACGTCCTTTTTCATAGGCATCGTGGTGTATGGCTCCATTTTTATAGACTTTTACATCCATCCGGGCCGATAACGCATTGACAACCGATGATCCAACCCCGTGTAATCCTCCGCTGGTCTTGTAAGCGTCATTATCGAATTTTCCTCCGGCATGAAGTGTGGAAAGAACAATACGCTCTGCCGACATTCCCTTTTTATGCATCTCTACCGGAATGCCCCGGCCGCTGTCCTTTACCGTACAGGAACCGTTCGCCTCAAGAGTGATCCATATCTTGTCGCAGTATCCTGCCAGGTGCTCATCTACCGCATTGTCAACGATCTCATATATTAAATGGTTCAGGCCTTTGCTACCAACCCCTCCAATATACATACCCGGACGTTTTCTGACGGCCTCTAAGCCTTCCAGAACTGTAATACTATCCGCATTATACTGTGTTTTAGCCATGATATTCCTCCATATTTTGTATATCCGCTGCAAGGCGGATATCTGCATAATCTTTAATATTATACACTTAAATTCCCTGATTTGGCAAGTTTACTCTAGGCCGATTTCCATTTATTCCCTTACCAATTCCCAGGGAATTTATGTTATTATCATTTTGTAACAATTATGTAACATTAACGTAATATTTTAGGAGGAAACTACCATGAGAAAATTATCCGTTTATGCATTATCTGCAGCAACTGTTTTTAGCATTACCGCTTTAGCGCCCATGACATCCCAGGCCGCTGTGACTACATACAATCTTCAGGGCGGAAAGGGGGCCGTTGTCGTAATCGGAGGAAACAACGGAGACTGTCAGACCCAGTTTCCCGGATTTCCCGATTTTAACAAACCTTGGTTCAATACTCCTGGAGCCAATATTCCGGATATCAGCCTTCCGTCGCCAGAATTTCCAACCCCGGACGGAGGTATGCAGGACACCCTTCCTGAAAACCCGGGAAATGGCAGCTCCAGCTCAGACGCCTATGTATCACAGGTATTAAACCTGGTTAACCAGGAACGCGCCAAAGCAGGTGCAGCGCCGCTCACTTTGGATTCCAAAGCCACACAGGCCGCACAGCTTCGGGCCCAGGAGATCGAGCGCTCATTCTCCCACACCAGACCGGATGGAAGCAGCTTCAGCACCGCTCTCACCGCATTTGGAGTTAATTTCAGAAGCTCCGGAGAGAACATCGCTTACGGACAGAATTCACCGGAATCTGTAATGAACGGATGGATGAACAGCGCCGGACACCGCGCCAATATCCTGAATTCTTCCTTTACCTCCATTGGTATCGGACATTACAAAGGAGCAAACGGAGTGGATTACTGGACACAGTTATTCATCAATTAATCTTTATTTAACTGGCTAAGGTACGCCGAAAAGAAGGGGAAACCCGGGCGGGCGGCGGACATGATAAGAGATAGGGGATTCGAGTTTCGACCCTAAGAGGTACTAAGGCCGCCAGAAACGGAAAAAGGCAGAGCGGTGCCCATTCGCAGTGAACTCCTGATGACTTCACTGCTCAAGGGGCACCTCAAATACTGATTCGGAATTCAGTATTGGTCTGCCTTTTTCCGTTCCTGCCGGCCAAGTACCTCTAAGGGTCTGCAAACGATCCCCTATCTCTTATCATGTCCGCCGCCCGCCCGGGTTTCCCCTTCTTTCCGGCTGTTGCTTGGCTAGCTGAGGATAAAAAAGATTTAGTAGAAGGAGTAATTTTTACATCAACCATGAAGGCTTTTCCAGAAATGCCTTGACGATTTAATGTAAAGGGTGAAGTCTTTTCGTGAAATGCTTTGACGTTTAAAGTAAAACCTGAAGACATTTCAGAAAATCCCTCAACGATCTATGTAAATTTGGCCTTACGTAAATACCAATGCAATAGCATTGTTTTTAACCAGACCAGCGAAAACCAGCCCGGAATCGGGAGGCGGAACCGGAAGCCAAAGGTCGGAGGGGCTGTCCGGGCCGGGGAAGGAAGATGCAGCCAGATCGGATCGTATGGAACCCCTTTAGAACTACTTGGACCCGTAAGGGCAGAACGAGGCAGGTAGAAACTGAATTCCAGATCAGTTTCTAAAGCGCCACTGAGCAGCGAAGTCATAAAGAGTTCACTGCGAATGGCGCTGGCCTGCCTCGTTCTGTTCTTACGGGTCTTAGTAGTTCTTAGGGGCGAATCCCGAATCCGATCTGGCTGCATCTTCCTTCCCCGGACCGGACAGCCCCTCCGACCTTTGGCTTCCGGTTCCGCCTCCCGATTCCGGGCGTACCCCTTTCGCCAACTACGTTAAATAACAATTTTTATGTAAATATTATTGAGCTGCAGATGAGCTTTCTTCTGTTAAAGTAGCACCTGCTGCCTCTGCCATCAATGTTGCACCTTCTGTAAAGTCAGTGGACACGATTGTAAGCGCTTTTGTCATATCTTCCATAAGCTTCTGGTTTTCTTCCTCTGTAGGAGTTTTTCCGCTGGCTTCCATCTCCATGGCTGATACAACGATATCCAGGTAATCAACCATAGCATCACAACCGCTCTTATATTTAGCCTGAGCTTCTGCATAAGCTTCCGGAGCCTGAATTGCTGCAAATTCTACGAATGGAGCTTTTAATTCTTCCATCAATTTTGCGATACCTTCTGTATCAGAAGGGTCCATAGTTGCTAAATCAGCCTGAACTTTTGTGGATACATCAGTCATAGCCTGACCCAGTTCTTCAGCCTTTGCAAGGTATTCGTCCTCTGTTAAAGCCTCTCCTGCTGCTTCAGCTTCTTTTTTTGTCTCTTCTTCTGTTGTTTCAGCCGCTGTTGTAGTCTCTTCCGTTGTTTCCTCTGTTGTTGTTTCCTCTGCTGTTGTCTCTGCAGCTGCTTCTGTTGTTGTTTCAGCAGCTGTAGTCGCATCGGCTTTTTTACCTCCGCAAGCTGTTACAGATGTTGCCAGCATAGCTGACATTGCTAATACACACATACCTTTTTTGAAATTCTTTCTCATAATACAAGTTCTCCCTTTTGTCGTATATATTCGATTTTGTGCAAACGACATATGCATTATAGCAAATTACTTTTTATTTGCAAGGCTATTAATAAAAAAGTAAGATTTATTTACATTATATTAAGTTCTCCTTTGATATTTGGCCTTAATACATAGAATTCTCAAACTTTTAATGATATACTGGTTAAAAATAATACATATATTTCGAAATGGAGGAAAATTTAATGCCGGATAAAATGATGTATGCAGCCGTTTATAAGGGTCATGGAATCATTGAATTAGAAAAACGGGCTGTTCCCCAAATTGTACATCCTCAGGATGCCATAATAAAAGTGACCTTAACGACCATTTGTTCCAGCGATATCCATATCAAACACGGCAGCGTTCCAAAAGCTGTGCCCAATACAATTCTCGGTCATGAATTCGTAGGTATCGTTGAACAAACAGGATCTGATGTCAGAAGGTTCAAGCCTGGCGACCGTGTTGCGGTCAATGTGGAAACCTTTTGCGGGGAATGCTATTTTTGTAAACGCGGATTTGTAAATAACTGCACTGATGAGCACGGCGGCTGGGCGCTTGGATGCCGGATTGACGGAGGACAGGCTGAATATGTGAGAGTTCCATTTGCAGATAACGGCCTTACAAAAATTCCGGAATCCGTTTCAGACGAAGCAGCCCTCTTCACTGGTGATATTCTTTCCACCGGATTCTGGAGTGCAAAACTGGCGGAGATAAAGCCGGCGGACACCATAGCAGTCATTGGAGCCGGTCCAACCGGATTGTGCACATTAATGTGTGCCCGGCTCTATGGTCCCGGCAAAATAATTGTCATCGACACTTCGGAGGAACGGCTGAATCTGGCCAAGCGCTCCGGTTTGGCAGATGTGATTCTCAATCCCGGACGTCATAATGTGGAACAGGAAGTCCTGCGCCTGACACAGGGCCGGGGCGCAGACGCAGTACTGGAAGTTGCCGGCGGAAAAGACACCTTTCAAACAGCATGGAAAATTGCCCGGCCTAATGCGGTTGTGTGCATAGTCGCATTATATGAAGAAGCACAGGCCCTTCCATTGCCTGAAATGTATGGAAAAAATCTGATTTTTAAAACTGGAGGAGTGGATGCCTCCAACTGTGAGGAGATTTTAAAGCTGATTGAATGTAAAAAGCTGGATACCAGTTGTCTGATCACCCACCGCACCTCTCTAAAGCATATTATGGAAGCTTACGAGGTGTTTGAAAATAAACTGGACCAGGTGATAAAATACGCAATTACCGTATAGTGTCTTTCCCAGCATGAAAAAAGGAAGGTTATCATGATATTTCAGGTTCTTTCTTGGCTTTGGGTGCGGGACTGTGCCGGAGGGGTAATATCCCAGTGTACCGCCATCTGGATACGAACCGTAAAAATGAACGCGGCTGGCGAACACACGTATTTTGTGTCCGCCAGCCACGTTCATTTTTACGGCGAGTAGGAAGCACGGCGGACACGGGATATTACCCCTCCGGCACAGTCCCGCACCCAAAGCCAAGAAAGAACCATATTTCATGCATCAGCCTTCCTTTTTCTTCTTTATTATGATGCCTTACTGGCCTCCATACGTCCAATATCCAATCTTGGAATATTTTTTCGTCCGGTCACTCCATATGATTCCATGGTGATTTTAATGGAGGTGAACGGCAGCGGTATCTTATAGTGATCCCATCTTCTGCTCAGACTGACCGACTTGGAATAATCTGCTTTCGCCGCTATAAAATCCTTTTTGCCTGTTTCAGACAGGTAAAAAGCCAGCGTTTTCGGTATATGTCTCGGTCCAAGAGGGCCGTCGAGAGCTACTGCCAGAATTTTTTCCGTTTCTTTCGCCGCTCCCGTTAAATCTTCCATAAAAGTTCTGCATCTGTTTCCATCCGGCAGCCGAATTGCCTCGCCATGGCAGCGTTTTAACAGATACTCGATATAATCGCCCCTTTCATCTGCTGTCACAATTACAGATATCTTCTGCTCTCCCAGCATTTTTTTCAGCAGCAGATTCATAATATAGCTGTCTTCATGCCAAAATCCAATCACCGCTCCATTTTTCAGATTTTCCGGCAGTTCCAGTTCCAGATGAACCGTTTTCTCAAGCAGTCTTAAATAAGCGTAATAGAGCCGGCATAAACATGCCTTTCCCCACTCCTTCATATTCCTTCTCCTCTTTCCGTTCTATCATCTTGTAATACTGGTGTTCTGCCATCTTTGCGACCCCTTCTGCACGAAATCCGCAGGCCGTGCGGAAGGCTTCCTTTGAAAGTTTTTGATACATCATTTTATCTTCCATCATCGACGCGACAGCTGCCGCCCAAGCGGTCTCATTTTCTTCTGTCATAAATCCGTTAACTCCATGTTTTACCACATCCACGACTCCGCTGGCTCTCACGGCCACCACCGGGCATCCTGCGGCCATGGCTTCTAAAAGAACAATTCCCTGGGTCTCAGACTTGGATGCGAACAGAAATCCATCTGCAGCATGCAGATAATGGCGCACTTCCGAATTAGGCAGTTTTCCTGTAAAAATGATCTGTTCTTCTATATTAAGTTCTTTGACCATCCGTTCTAAGTTTTTCCGCTCCGTGCCGTCTCCAATAATCATAATCCGGAAGCCTCCTCCGGACCGTTTTTTCAGCTGAGCCGCCCCTTTTAACAGAAACTCCAGATTTTTTTCTTTTTCCAGCCTTGCGGTAGTTGCGAACAGCCAGGCAGATCCGCCTTTCAGATACTGTTCCCGGATCTTTCCGGAACGTTCCGGATTTACCTCAAACCCTGATTCATCTAATCCGGTAGGCAGCACGCTGATCATTGTTTCCGTTCCATGTTCCATCAAATATTCTTTCATGGTATTGGTCGGGGCAAATATCAAGTCACATTGGTTGGTAAATTCCTTCATACATTTGGGAACAATATTCTGTTTCATATATCTGGCCACTTGATTGACCGGATAAGTTCTGTTTTCCATTTCCCGGTATAACTTAAAATAGTGGAGATATTCCTCATACCGTGTGTGATAAGTGTATGCCACCGGAATATTGTATTTTTTTCCCAGATAAACCGCGGTCTGTCCCATAAGAACCGGGTGATGGACATGAATCACATCGAATTTTTGTTCTTTAAAGCACTGTTCGATCCGTTTGTCCAGACAATGTCCGACTACCAGCCCTTTTTCCGGTTTATGATATAAGATTTTATACCGCACTACAAATTCTTCCGGCTCACATCCTTCCGCCTCCGGCGCAAACACGGTCACCTCATGCCCTAACTCTCTGAGGCTGTTTGCCAGGCGTTCCACAGAGATGGGAACCCCTCCGATAAATGGTTTATAATTATTCGTAAGCATTGCAATTCTCATCTTTCACCCTCCTATGAAAACAGCTGAAACGCCTTGTCACCCAGCATATATCCGGCTCCGATCAGGAAAAAATTCCACACAAAGATTCCCATAGCCGAACTAATGCTGTATTTAACAAAATTCATTCGAATGACTCCGGCCGGAATTGATATCACGGTCCGAATTACAGGAATCAGTTTACTGATAAAGATGCCAACCGCACCTTTTTTCTCCAGCAGCAAAAAGTTCTTCTCTATAACCGGTTTCTGCTTTGGAAACTTTTTCAAGTACCGTTCCAAAAACAATTCACCGCCGATTCTTCCAATTCCATATAAGATCCAGCTTCCAAGCAGCCCTGCGAAAAGAGCTAATATCATAGCCGTCAGGAAACTGATGTCCCCTTTTGCGGCCCATATACCGGCAAGCGGCATGATGATACCGGCCGGAAATCCGGGAAGATTGAGATATTCCAATAAAACAATTACAAAAATAAATAATGCGCCATATTGTAAAAAATACTGAGACAGTACCTGTATATCCATAAAGATCAACCTCCTTGTTGAGTTAATCATAAAGGAGGTTTCTAAAAAGGCACTTTAGAAAAAACAAAAGATTTTCTAAAGATTTTTTACCCGTTCTTTCGTAAACGGATATTTTTGCAGACCATGTTTTGTACAGTAAAAGTAGAGATTTCCTCCTTTCCGCATAAGCGGCAGATAAAATGACGGGTCCTGCTCCGGGTAAAATCTGGTAAGCAGCATGCGGTCTCCATACACATAGGCCGCAAAAAGTATATAGTGTTCTTTGCTCATCTCATGGTTAAACGTAATATAATAATTGTTGTCCATAACCTGCACCGATGCCTGATGCTCTTCGTCATTCAAATCTGCTGCCAGCGGATGCAGACGGCGTCCACAGCAGGAAACCGCGGTTTTCCCTGTGCTTGTAATAATATTTCCGCAATTCGGGCAGACATAAAACTGTATTAAATCAATTTTCCCTGCATCGGGAAAATTGGGTTTTAATTCTCCCTGAAGCAGTTTCAGGATATCCGCGCCAAGCACCGCAGAAAGTTCCTCCCATAAGCTTACATCCGGGCAGCCTAATCCGCACTCCCATTTTGAAATCGTTTTATTGCTGATATTTAACTGCTCCGCGACCTGTCTCTGGGTCAATCCGTTTTCCTTGCGTAACTGTAAAATTAAGTGTCCAACTTTTGCACAATCCATTTTCTTTCCTTTCTCTGAGAGCTTTTGATTACGATCGCAGAAGTTACGATTATTTTCTTAGCCGCCGTAACAGCCGCCTCTCTCATCTCCAAATTTTCTCCGCTTGCGGATCGGCCGCAAGGCATTTTTCCCTCAACGCCTCCAATTCGTCCTTATGATCCGCTTTGGGGTCATCGTATTTCAGAACTTTTAACACTGCATATTCAAATGTATCTTCTCCACATCTGTTCCAAAGCTCCTGCATCCGTTTATTGGGATGACCGCCCATCAACAGCTTAAAGTGGTTGCTGTTGTAGTCTGCTTTTGTATCTTTGGAAATTCCTAAAAATGACTGCCCGGTGCATTTACAGCGAAAGGAGATAACCCCCATCTCCGGATTCCGGTTTTTCCATTCTGTCAAAAGTTCCTTTTTTCTTTTTATATCCATTATCTTCACCTCATAATCAGTTTACCCGAAAGAGTCTCCGGTGGCAATCCACGCTCCGTAGACAACAAAGATATTAAAGTAAAGGGTGAAGGCATTTCGGAAAATGCCTTCACCCTTTACTTTAAAATCTCACATTGTTTTTTGCAGAAGTATTTTGAAAACTAATAAAATGGCTGCATAGATACCTAAAACTGCTAAAAGAGTTCTAAGCACAGTCAAACTGATGAATCCTCCCACTAAAATTCCGATATACAATCCCACCATCACCGTATAACCTGCATATGCCCAGCATCTCAATCCGATCATGCGGTTTCTCTCATCTGTTTCGTAAATTTTCTGTTTCTTCTTCAATTCCGGATTTTTCAGATACCGGATATTCTTGATAGCAGTCATAATGCCGGCTCCGATTAAGCCGCATCCTGTCCCCAGATAAAAGCCGGTGATTGAATCACGATATCCCGGCTCCAAAAAAAGTACCGGTAAGTTAGGAGCCATAAACGACAATGCCACTGCAGCCGCTCCCAATACCGCAAACAGAATTCCCAATACAATTCTGGTTTTACACCGTTTATCAAAATCAATATTATTTTCAACAAATAATTGTTTTAACCACATATTCATTCCTCCTCTTCATATAAAAATATCTCTTCAATGCTTTTTTCAAAAAATCTGGCTATTTTAAAAGCCAATTGGAGGGAGGCATTATATTTTCCATTCTCCAGCGATATAATGGTCTGCCTCGTCACGCCTAAAGCGGATGCAAGTTCCTCCTGAGTCACCTTGTTTTGTTTTCTGAATTCCTGTATTCTCGTCTTCACATACACCACTCTTTCCTGTTCTATTTTAAAAAGTAATGTTTCCTTTACATTTTTAGTATAGCACGCTTTACATTAATTGTAAAGCTTATTTTACATTTTTATTTATCTAACGGCAAAAATCAGGTCTCTGTCAATAGATTTCTTTATAAGCCGCAGCGAATCAGAACCGCACCTGCTAAGAGGCCGATACCGATCAATGTCTCGGCTCCCGCTATTACCAGCTGTTTTCCCGCTTTTATAAGCTCAGATTCCGCATAAGCTCTGGATGGGTAATCCTCACAGACATAAAATCTTTCATTAAACTCTTTGTCAGAAACATTCAGATGATAACAGTTTTTATTATATACATAGCATCTCTCATAGACCGCAGCACATCGATTAAAGCTCATACGTTCCACTCTTTTGGCGTGAATATCATCAGAAAACCGGATCTCTTGAAACCGGTCTGGGAAATGTATGGTCATACATCGGTATTGCATATATGAATATTTTGCCAAAATAATCATCGCGCCTCCAACCAATATCAAAAACAACATAATAATAATTTCTTTATACATAAAAATATCCCCCTTTATTAAGCTGAATGAATTCACAAACCGTTAATCAGCACCATCAATAATTTTATAGACTGATTTTAACAAATAATCAGGCACGGTTTGGCAACTTTTGACAAAATGCACACTTCCGGGTATGAGTGACAGATAAAGGAAGCTCGCCGCAGATAATGTACTTG
Source organism: Clostridium sp. chh4-2 (assembly GCF_002899675.1). Classification (GTDB taxonomy): domain Bacteria; phylum Bacillota; class Clostridia; order Lachnospirales; family Lachnospiraceae; genus CHH4-2. The sequence goes on from NZ_PKUU01000001.1 coordinate 219,914, forward strand.
ACAAATATATGCAGCAATGTTATAAGTGTATATATAAGATATATACAATCATAACATTGAAATGAGGTGACATTTTTTGAATATTATAATCAGCAATTCCAATGGAAAACCGATCTACGAACAAATCACCTCACAGATAAAGAATGAAATCATCTCAGGCCATCTGTCGGCAGGTGATCCGCTGCCTTCCATGCGAATGCTGGCAAAGGAACTCCGAATTAGCGTAATTACTACCAAAAGAGCTTATGAGGATTTGGAACGAGAAGGTTTTATCTGCACCGTAGTGGGAAAAGGAAGCTTTGTAGCTGAGAAAAACATGGAATTTGTCAGAGAGAATCAGTTAAAGGCCGTAGAAGAATCCATACAAAAGGCTGTGACTGACGCCAGAGCCGGCGGCATCACATTGGGAGAATTGATTGATATGCTGACTATCATTTATCAGGAGGATTGAATATGGACAATGCAATCGAGATCAAAAACTTATGCAAATACTATGAAAATTTTTCGTTGGAGAATGTGTCCTTCTGTCTTCCGAAAGGCAGCATTATGGGACTTGTAGGGGAGAATGGAGCCGGAAAATCCACCATAATTAAAACAGTTCTGGGATTAGTTTATCCAAGTTCAGGTGAGATAAATGTTCTGGGTCATAAAGGCATCCCTGATAAAGAAGTGAAAGAACAGATCGGCGTAGTCTTAGATAATTACGGTTTTTACGATGGACTGAAGATAAAGGACGTCAACCGTATTATGAAGGAGCTCTACAGGCAGTGGGATGAAAAACAGTTTCAGGAATATAGAAACCGCTTTCATCTGCCGGATAATAAAAAGCTGAAAGAATTTTCCAAAGGGATGAAACAGAAGCTGTCTCTGGCACTGGCCTTATCCCATAAGGCCAGCCTTCTGATCCTGGATGAGGCAACAAGCGGATTAGATCCCATCGTCAGGGATGAAATCCTAGATATACTGCTGGAATTCATACAGGATGAAACTCATTCCGTATTGGTTTCTTCCCATATAATCAGCGATTTGGAAAAGGTTGCGGATTACATCACCTTTATCCACAATGGTAATATAGTATTTTCAAAAAATAAGGATGAACTTTTAGAAAACTATGGCGTGGTCAAATGTACGGAACAGGATTACAAAGCAATGGACAAAACCCATGTGACAGCTGTGAGAAGCAGCCGATTTTCTTATGAGGTGATGATAGATAATAAAAATGAATTTATTTGGAAAAATAAAGACCTGATCGTGGATAACACTACCCTTGAGGAAATTATTCTGTTTAAGGTAAAAGGAGGGATGATATGAGGGCATTGATTATTAAAGATTTACTGAATTTAAAGTCTTATTTTAAACAACTGATTTTTATTTATGGATTCTATCTGGTTTTCAGTCTGATGGGTGTATGGGATATTTCGTTTTTTATCAGCATTGCAACCTTGCTCGGGGCCATGATGTTCATTTCCACTATGAGTTATGACGAAATGTCCAGATGGGATGCGTTCGCAATATCCTCTCCCATTTCACGAAAGGATCTTGTAACATCAAAATATCTGCTGATGCTCTTGTCTCTGTTAGGCAACACAGGCTTCAGCCTGCTGATCGGAATACCGATAATGCTAATTCAAGACAGTCTGGCCCTATCAGAACTGCTGGCTTATACGGGAATCATAACTTTAGTTATCACGACCGGCTTTAGTATCATTCTGTATCTTGCCTTTAAAGTAGGAATTGAGAAAGCCCGGATCGCCATGATGGCCGTTTTCCTTGTTCCCACCGCACTCATTTTTATCTTAGGAAAAAATATGAACCAACTGGGCATCAGCATAAAAAACATAAATTGGGAACAAATGTGGCCAGCCCTGGCTGCTGGTGCCGCACTCACAACTATTGTGGTAATTCTGGTTACGTACTGTTTATCGGTAAAAACGGTACAAAAGAAAGAATATTAATAATAAGGACTAAACGTTTCTCACCACCAGTTAATTATTAGTTAAATGAAAAAGCCAGCATATTCTAAGCCAAATTCAGATAGCAAAACACAAAAAAACCTCGATATAATCGAGGTTTTTTCTTCAGCTCCCGGCCGGATTCGAACCGGCGACCTACGCATTACGAATGCGGCGCGCTACCAGCTGCGCTACGGAAGCGACTAAAAATGCTTTGGACAGTTATCCAAAGCACCAAATGACCTATCCGGGAATCGAACCCGGGTTTCCGCCGTGAGAGGGCGGCGTCTTGACCGCTTGACCAATAGGCCCTTTAAAAGGTATCGAATCGAGGCGACAAGATTCGAACTTGCGACCTCTGCGTCCCGAACGCAGCGCTCTACCAAACTGAGCCACGCCTCGATACCTTTGATAGTATAATATGAATTGTTGTAATTGTCAATGAATTTTTGAAAATTTTTCTAGAAAATAATTTTAACCCATTTCCACCAGAGAATATCCCAGATCATCCAGGATTTCAGATGCCCGAACCACACATTGTTCGTCACCTTCTATGATCACCGTCTTGCTGTCAAGATCAATAAAATGTTTAATCTCAGCTTCCGTCAATGCCTTTTCAATTCTGGATACGCAGTGCCCGCACATCATTTCTTCACATTTAAATTTTTTCATGGTCTTCCTCCTTGGAATCATTATTTCATCAATTTTTGAATAGTTTTACAAAGTTCGTCTACCACTTCTTCATTCCCCGCCCTGAGTTCCTCCACCACGCAGGACTTGATGTGGCTGGATAGCAAAATCTTATTAAAGCTGTTGAGCGCAGCCTGAACCGCCGATACCTGAATGAGGATATCCACGCAGTAACGCTCTTCTTCGATCATATTTTTAATTCCACGAATCTGCCCTTCGATCCGGTTTAAGCGTGTAAGCAGATTTTTTTCTTCCGAATATTCCCTATGCTTATGTTTGCAGCATTCTTTCTCTTCCGTCATTTAAGTCATCTCCTATAATTTTAATGTTTTAAGCCGTAAAGCATTGCCCACTACGCAGACAGAACTAAGCGACATGGCGAAACCTGCGATCATCGGATTTAACAGCGGGCCGCCAAACAGATAAAGCGCGCCGGCTGCCACAGGAATTCCCAGGCTGTTATAGAAAAAGGCCCAGAAAAGATTCTGTCTGATATTGCGGATTGTGGCCTTGCTCAGCCTGACGGCATGGTAAACGTCCATCAAATCCGATTTCATCAGCACCACATCTCCTGATTCGAGTGCAATATCGCTGCCCGAACCGATTGCAGTGCCAACATCAGCCTGTACAAGAGCCGGGGCATCATTGATCCCGTCCCCGACCATCATGACAGTCTTTCCTTCTGCCTGCAGCCCGCTCACCGCCGCTGCCTTGTCCTCGGGAAGGACCTCGGCTATCACATGGTCAATGTGTGCCTGTTTTCCTATATATTCCGCAGTCTTCCGGTTATCGCCGGTCAGCATAAAAACCTGCACTCCCAATGATTTTATCCGGTCGATGGCCTGAACGCTGTTCTCCTTAATCGTATCAGCCACGCAGATCATCCCGGTCAGACTTCCATCTTCCACCACATACATCGGTGTCTTACCCTGTTCTGCATAATGATTCGATTGTACCAGAATTTCTTCATCTAATCCAACATTTTTATCATCTAAAAGCTTACGGTTTCCGATCCACACGGTTCTCTTATGAAAATGGGCTTCAATACCGCTTCCGGTTATGCTCTGAAAGGAATCCGGCTGCTCCAGATTCAAGTGATTTTCCACAGCAACTTCTACAATCGCAGCCGCCAACGGATGTTCTGACATCCGCTCACAGCTTCCCGCCGTCAAAAGCAGTTCTTCTTTTGAAATGTCAGGATCAAAAACAGCTATATCGGTCACTTTGGGCTTTCCTTCTGTAATGGTTCCCGTCTTGTCCAGTACAACCGCATCGACTTTGTGGCAGATTTCCAGCGCTTCGCCGCTCTTAATCAAAATCCCGTGATTTGCCCCCACTCCGGTTCCAACCATAATTGCGGTGGGCGTCGCAAGCCCCAAGGCACATGGGCAGGCAATCACCAATACGGCCACAAAAATCGTCAGCACAAAGGATAACTCCTTTCCTCCCAAAAGCCACCATAGCAAAGCTGCCGCCACGGCGATGCCCATGACCGCAGGGACAAAAATCCCCGCCACCTTATCTGCCAGCTTAGAGATCGGGGCCTTTTTGCCCTGGGCATCTTCAATCAGCTTAATAATTTTTGACAACGTGGTATCCTTGCCCGTTCTGGTAACTTTTGACTCCATCGCCCCGTTATAATTCATGCTTCCGCCGATCAAAACATCCCCGTTTTCTTTTTCCACGGGAATGCTTTCTCCGGTCAGCATGGATTCGTCAACGCTGCTGCTTCCCTTTACCACAACTCCGTCCAAAGGGATTCTGCTGCCCGGTTTTATCAGAATATGCTGTCCCGGTTTTACCTCTTCTGTGGGCACTTCGCGCTCCTGCCCATTTTCCAGCAGAACAGCCGTGTCCGGCACAAGGGCCATCAGCTTTCGTATGGCCTCAGAGGTTTTTCCCTTGCTGCGGCTCTCCATATATTTTCCAAGCATGACCAGGGTGACCACAACCGCGGCCGATTCATAATACAGATGATGCGCATTCATCGGGCTGCGATGTACCGTAAGTGTCATAATTAAGCTATAGAAAAATGCGCTCCCCGTGCCGATTGCCACCAGGGAATCCATGTTGGGATTCCCTTTAAAAAGGGATTTTAATCCCACCACATAAAATTTCTTTCCGCAGACCAGCACCGGTATGGTGAGGATCAGCTGGGCATAGGAAAAATTGCGGGGATTCAGGCCCATATCGATGAAAGCGGGCACCGGCAGGGGAAATGGTACCATATGACCCATAGAAATATAAAGCAGCGGCACCGCAAAGCAAACAGCGATGATGAGACGGCGTTTAGACTCTTTAAGCAATTCCTCCTGATGAGCGAACTCTTCTTCCTCCGGCTTACCGCCGTCATTTTCCGGAATCAGATAAGCCGCAAATCCGGCCTTTTTCACCTTCTCCATAATCATTTCGGAAGTTACTTTCTCCTCATCGTAAGTGATTGACATCCTATTCGTCGTCAAGTTGACATCGCTTACCTTCACGCCTTCCATCTTGCGGGTCACACGCTCCACCGCGCTGCTGCAGGCCGCACACGACATGCCGGTTACATGATATTGTTCTGTTGTCATACAGCCCTCCTTTTATAAAAAAACATCTCATCCAGGCATATGCCGGGAAATATGATCGTATTTAATTACCAGCTTCCTTATCTATATAGTTTAGCTGGAAATCGAATAAATATTATCATACCTGATTTTTGACAATATTTTCATAATAAGGCGGATTCAATCTTTTATTTACAAAAATTGAACAATAAAACAGCCGGAAAGAGAGAGTATCCAAAGCCACTTCCGATCCCTCTTCCCGGCTTTCCTGCTATAAAAAATCCCTTACAAATCAAACAGCGACAGCTGATTGGACTCCGGCAACTCTCCCAAAAGTCCTAAATCTCCCATCAGATCGCAGACCGTCTTACTGACCTTCGTCCTGTTTCTGAAATCCTCTCTGGACAGGAATTTGCCGTCCTTGGCCGCATCCACAACCGCTTCAGCCGCCTTGTCGCCCAATCCGTCAATACTGCTGAGAGACGGCATCAGTTTCTTATCAATAATCTGAAAATGATTCGCCTTCGCCTGATATAAATCAATGGGTGTGAACTCAAAACCTCTGGCGTACATTTCCTGAACGATACGCATATCTCTCAGCGTATCCTGTTCTTTCTTGGACAGCGTATCCATTCTCTTTTTATAATCCGCCAGATAATATTCCAGTTTATCACGCCCCTGGCACATCAGTTCATAGCTGAATCCATTTGCACGGATGCTGAAAAATGCGGCATAATAGGCCAGCGGATAGAACACTTTACAATATGCGATACGCCACGCCATCATTACATAGGCCGCCGCATGCGCTTTCGGGAACATGTACTTAATCTTTTTACAGGACCAGATATACCAGTCCGGAACCCCATGGCTGGTCATCTCTTCTTCCCATTCCGGTTTTAAGCCCTTTCCCTTTCGGACGCTCTCCATGATCGTGAAAGAAAGTCCCTCTTCCAGCCCCATCTGGATCAGATAGATCATGATATCATCACGGGTACAGATCGCAGTCTGAATGGTGGCTTTTCCCTCCTGAATCAAGGTCTGGGCATTGCCCAGCCAAACGTCCGTACCATGTGCCAGTCCGGCGATGCGGACCAAATCGGAAAAATATTTGGGCTGGGTATCGATTAACATCTGCATAGCGAAATCAGTACCGAACTCAGGAACTCCCAAAGCGCCCAGCTTACATCCTCCGATATCGTCCGGTGTAATCCCCAGCGCAGAAGTGTCCTGAAACAGCGACATAACCTCCCGGCTGTCCAGCGGAACGTCCTTAACCGGATCGAATCCGATCAAATCCTGCAGCATACGGATCATGGTCGGATCATCGTGCCCGAGAATGTCCAGCTTCAACAGGTTGTGGTCAATGGAATGGTAATCAAAATGGGTGGTGATCGTTTTGGTGGTCATATCGTTAGCCGGCCTCTGCACCGGAGTAAAGGAATAGATCTCTTCCCCCAAAGGAAGTACGATAATACCGCCGGGGTGCTGTCCGGTCGTTCTGCGGACTCCCACACACCCCTGCACGATTCGGTCGATCTCACAGTTTCTCTTTCTGACGCCCCGCTCCTCGAAATAATTCTTCACATAGCCGAACGCCGTTTTATCAGCCAGAGTACCGATGGTTCCGGCACGGAACGTCTGGCCCTTTCCGAAGATAACCTCCGTATAATCATGGGCCTTACTCTGATATTCTCCGGAGAAGTTAAGGTCGATATCCGGCTCCTTATCTCCCTTAAACCCAAGGAATGTCTCGAACGGGATATCAAATCCGTCTTTTTTTAACGGAGTGCCGCAGACCGGGCACACCTTATCCGGCATATCGCAGCCGGCCATACCGCTAAATTTCTTAACTTCATCAGAATAGAAATCATAATAATGGCATTTTTCACAGTAGTAATGAGGACTTAACGGATTTACCTCCGTAATTCCCGACATGGTGGCTGCAAAAGAAGATCCTACCGATCCACGGGAACCAACCAGATAGCCGTCCTCGTTAGACTTCCAAACCAATTTCTGCGCGATAATATACATAACCGCAAATCCATTGGAAATGATGGAGTTCAGCTCTCTTTCAAGGCGCTCCACAACGATCTGAGGCAGTTCTTCCCCATACATATTGTGAGCCGTATCATAACAGATCTTTCGCAGCGTGGCATCCGAATCCTCGATGACCGGCGGACACTTATCCGGGCGGACAGGGGATATCTTTTCACACATATTGGCAATTTTCCTGGTATTGGTAATCACCACCTCTTCCGCTTTGTTGGGGCCGAGATACTGGAACTCCTTTAACATCTCTTCCGTGGTTCTGAGGAAAAGAGGCGCCTGGTCGTCGCAGTCGGAAAAGCCCTTACCTGCCATCAGGATTCTCCGGTAAACCTCATCCTCAGGGTCTAAGAAATGGACGTCGCAGGTAGCGCAGACCGGCTTTCCGAACTGCTCTCCCAATGTAACGATCTTTTTATTGATTTCAATCAGGTCCTCTTCCGTCTTCACGGAACTCTTTTCATCCCTGAGCATAAATGCGTTGTTGCCCAATGGCTGAATCTCCAGATAATCATAGAAATTCACAAGCCTTGCAATTTCCGTATCCGGAGCGCCGTTTAACACAGCTTTATAAAGCTCGCCCGCCTCGCAGGCCGAGCCGATAATAAGGCCTTCCCGGTTGGCATTCAGCACGCTTTTTGGAATACGCGGATTACGCGCGTAATAATCAATGTGGGAACAGGAAATCAGCCGGTACAGATTAATCCGTCCAACATGGTTTTTAGCCAATATGATCACATGGTGGGTGGGAAGCTTTTTAATCACGCTGGGCGACATCTCGTTAAGCGCGTTCAGCTGGTCTAATGTCTCGATTCCCCGGTCCTTCAGCATCTTGACAAAGGCCACAAAAATCTCCGCCGTAGCCCCCGCATCGTCCACGGCCCGATGATGGTTTGCCAGAGATATATTCAATGCCTTCGCCACCGTATCCAGTTTAAAACGGTTCAGGTTGGGAAGCAAAAGGCGGGCCATGGCCACCGTATCCAGGATCGTGGGCCGGCAATCAATTCCCAGGCGTTGTGCGTTGTACTTGATGAATCCGGTATCGAAATCCGCATTATGGGCCACCATCACGGCGTCCTTGCAGAATTCCAGAAACTCCGGCAGAACCACATCGATCTTAGGCGATGAGATCACCATATTATCGTTGATCCCCGTCAGCTGTTCAATCTGAAATGGAATCGGAACATCCGGATTGACAAACGTGCTGTACCGGTCAATGATCACGCCTTTTACAACCTTGACCGCGCCTATCTCTATAATCCTGTTCTTCTTAGGGCTGAAACCCGTAGTCTCGATATCAAATACCACATAAGTATCGTCCAGGCTCTGATTCTTAGAATCCTCCACCATCTGTTTCAGATCGTCCACCAGATACCCTTCCACCCCGTAAATAACTTTAAATTCGTCCCCTTTATCCAGGGCATGATTGGCGTCGGGATAGGCCTGGACATTGCCGTGGTCTGTAACCGCGATGGCAGGCATTCCCCACTTTTTAGCCCTCTTTACAATATCCTTGACCTCGGAAACTCCGTCCATATCGCTCATCTTGGTATGGCAGTGCAGTTCCACCCGCTTTTCTAAGCTATTGTCCACCCGCTTGCTGGTAAAATCCTCGCATTTTTTAATTCCCCATACCGAACCGAGTGTCAGCTCGCCGTCGAATTTATCAATGGTGGTAATTCCGTTGATCTTGATGAAATTACCGGGTATGACCGCCGCCTGAATATCTTCCAGCGCCTCGTCCTTTGCGAACATCTTGACTGTTATGGTATCCGTAAAATCGGTGATCGTGTAGATGACAATGGTTTTTCCGCTTCCCAGAAGGCGGCTTTCCACTTTTAAAATCTTGCCGCGCAGGGTTACAGCCCCCATCTCTCCGTCAATCTTATCAATGGTTATGAAATTGTCCTCAAAATCTTTTCCGTAAAGCACATCCGGGTTATCCGTCCTGCGCCTGTATGTATTTTTATCCTGATAAGTCTTTTTGAACTTTGTATCCTTTTTCTCATCCTGATTTTGTTTTGGCGCAGGCTTTCCATCCCCGCTCTGCTTTGAAGCGTTCTTTCCATCCTCTGCGCCGGATGCCGCCTTTTTGTCGTCTCCACCGTCTTCCGCCTTTTTCATCAGGGCGGTTCTCTTAATCATTTCCTCGCCCTCTTTTATCATCTGGGCTTCTTTTTTCTCACTCAGCGCATTCTTCTGTGGTTCCGTGTATTCATAGATCACATCCACCGGCAGGCCGCACCGTTCGAAAAAGATCTTTTCCAATATATCTTTCAGTTCCCTTTCCTTTTCCCGGGCCACAAGCGTATCCTCTACGGTCATTTTAAGCTTGGTCTCTTCCGGGAATTCCATTTTGGACTTTCGGAACATGTTATATTCAATTATGCTGTAATTCTTCAGTTCCATCAAAATACTGTCTTTATACACCTTTAAAAGCTTTTGAGGGGTATACTGGCTGGACAGATGGAATTTTTCGATAATCTTAATAGAGAGCTGTTTTCCCGGGAACAATTGGTTCTTAATTCCCGTCTCCAGCCCATATATATTCTGTTTATGGATCAGTCTCGGACTGACAATATAAATGCGAATAGAGCTTCTATCTCTGGTGGTGGATATCTTATCCACCTGAACCAGATTTAAAAGCTCACGCACCTCATCCGTTATATGTAGATCCGGAAATACTTCTAAAAATGATTTTGCCATGCCTTTTCATCACCCGTTACATCTTCTTTAATTCTTCCCTAAGGGCATTCAAAAGCTGATCCTCAGGAAGCTTCTTAACAACTTCTCCTTTGCGGATCAAAAGTCCTTCTCCAATTCCGCCGGCTATCCCGATATCCGCCTCTTTGGCTTCGCCAGGGCCGTTGACCACACATCCCATAACTGCTACCTTGATGTCCAAGTCCTCAAACTCCGCAGCCATCTGTTCCACCTGGTTTGCAAGGCCGATGAGATCGATCTTCGTTCTGCCGCAGGTCGGACAGGATACCACTTCGATGCCGCCTTTTCGAAGGCCCAAAGTCTTTAATATCATTTTAGCGGTCTTAATCTCTTCCACCGGAGCCCCTGTCAGGGAAACCCGGATGGTGTCTCCGATTCCTTCATTTAAAATAATTCCCAGCCCCACTGAGGACTTTATATTTCCGGCTGTCAGCGTACCTGCTTCCGTAATTCCTACATGGAGAGGGTATTTCGTCTTTTTCGCAATAATTTCATGCGCCTTAACACACATCATCACGTCAGAAGACTTGATGCTGATCACCAGATTATCATATCCCATCTTTTCGATAATGGAAACCTTATCCAGAGCGCTTTCTACAATCCCTTCCGCCGTCACTCCGCCATACTTGGCCACCAGGTTCTTCTCTAACGAACCGCTGTTAACGCCCACGCGGATTGGAACATTATATTCTTTCGCCTTATCCACAACGGCCTGAACCCGCTCTAAGGAACCGATATTGCCCGGATTAATGCGGATTTTATCCGCGCCGCATTCGATGGATGCGATCGCCAGGCGATAGTCAAAGTGAATGTCCGCAACAAGGGGGATATGGATTTTCTTTTTTATGGAACGGAGCGCCTGGGCAGCTTCCATGGTGGGCACGGCTACACGGATGATGTCGCAGCCGGCCGCTTCCAGTTCCAGAATCTGAGCAACCGTTTGGTTCACATCTTCCGTTTTCGTATTGCACATGGACTGGATCAGAATCGGATTTCCTCCGCCGATCACCCTGTCGCCTATATGAATTTCCTTTGTATGATCTCGATACATGTTCGTTCTCCTTTAAAAGTAACTTTTAATATCATTATATAATACAAAGACCATCAATGTCATGAGCAGTACCATTCCTGCCATATGAATCATACCTTCTTTTTCCCGGTCAACCGGCTTGCCTCTCACCGCTTCAAGGAATAAAAAGACAAGGCGTCCTCCGTCCAAAGCCGGAATCGGAAGCAGATTCATGATTCCTAAGCTGGCGCTTAAAATCAAACACCAGTTGGAAATAGTAAGCAGCATAGCTTCCACACCGTACCGGCTGTTTTCATTCACCGTACCGCCGATCATGGTAACAATCTTTATCGGTCCGGCCATAGCGTCTTCCGGCTTAATCTTCCGCTGGATCAGCATGCCAAGCCCCTGGAGGGTGGAACGGATATTATATTCGATCTCATAAGCGCTGTATTCAAGCATCTCCGGGATCGAATTAGTTTGCCTGTAAGTACCGTAAAACTGGAGTCCCATCAGATACGTCTCATCCTCTTCGGAATACTTCGGAGTGATCACCGTCTGATACGTTTTTCCGGCTGACGGGCGCTCATAGGTCACATTCAGATCTTCTCCCTGATGGAACATCAGATAGACCATGATATCACGATACGTCTTAATCTTCTGATTATTCAGCTTTTTAATCACATCTCCCGACTCTAACCCAGCCTCCGCCGCAGGATACCCTTCCATGGTTTTTGCCACTTCAGGCGGGTCATAACCGGCAACTCCCACGATAATCATTGCGAACAGAAATGCCAGAATAAAGTTGAAAACCGGGCCGGCTGCTATAACCGTTATTCTGCCCCAGACGGATTTATTGTTAAATGCCCTCTCATCGCTTTCCTCTTCATCTTCACCCAGCATCATACAAGAGCCGCCAAACGGCAGGATCTTTAACGAATACCTGGTTTCTCCCTTCATAAAACTGAAAAGCCTGGGCCCCATACCTATCGAAAATTCAACCACTTTAATGCCGTTTAATTTGGCAAACAAAAAATGCCCGAATTCATGGACCAGCACAACCAGGCCAAATACCAGTATTGCCACAATAGTACTCAGCAAATTACCACCTGCTTTCTAAAAATTCATAAGTCTCTGCCTCTGCCTCAAGTATCTTATCTACAGTTGGTTCTTTTACCGCCTGATGGTGGTTCATCGCTTCTTCAATCATTTCCGTAATATCTAAATACCGGATCTCACGGTTCAAAAATTTCTTGACCGCAAGCTCATTGGCCGCGTTAAAAACGGTCGGCATCGATCCCCCTGTTTTCCCGGCTTCATATGCAAGCCTGAGCCCTTTAAAATTATGAAAATCCGGTGCTTCAAATGTTATGCTTTTCAGAGCCGCAAAATCCAGCCTCTCCCCCGGCAAATATCTCCTTTCCGGGTAATAAAGCGCATATTGGATCGGCAGCTTCATATCCGGAGTTCCAAGCTGGGCCATAACCGCTCCGTCATTAAACTGTATCATCGAATGGATTACGCTCTGAGGCTGTACAACCACCTGAACCTGATCCATCTCAACGCCAAACAGCCACTTCGCTTCCATGACCTCCAGACCTTTATTCACCATAGTAGAGGAATCAATGGTAATCTTCTGTCCCATAGCCCAGTTGGGATGTTTCAGGGCGTCTTCCACACGCACATCCGCCATCTGCTCTCTTGTTCTTCCCCGGAACGGACCGCCGGACGCAGTCAGCAGGATCTTATGGATCTCTTTTTTATTCTCTCCGTTAAGACATTGGAAAATGGCGCTGTGTTCACTGTCCACAGGCAGAATCCGAACGTGTTTCTCTTCAGCCAGTTTCATAATAATATGTCCGGCTGTAACCAATGTTTCTTTGTTGGCCAGGGCAATGTCCTTCCCCGCTTCCATGGCGGCAATCGTCGGGCGGATTCCGATCATTCCCACAACCGCAGTCACCACAATCTCAGCAGACGGTTCCGTAGCCGCCTCGATCAGCCCATCCATGCCGGAAACCACCTTCGTATCCAGATCGGATATGAGTGCGGCCAGTTCTTTTGCTTTTTTCTCATCCCACACGCAGACAATAGACGGATGGAACTCCCTGATCTGCTGTTCCAAAACCACAATATTACTCCCGGCAGCCAAAGCGGTAACCTGTATATCCTTTTGGTTTCTAACCACCTCTAAGGTCTGGGTTCCTATGGAACCAGTTGATCCCAAAATTGAAATCTTCTTCATGGTTTTAACTCCTAACGTAAAAATAATATGGCAAAGTAGATGGCCGGAGCCGTAAACAGCATGCTGTCAAACCGGTCCAGAATCCCCCCATGCCCAGGGATCAGATGTCCATAATCCTTAATATTATGGTTCCTCTTAATTGCGGACGCCGCCAGATCCCCGATCTGCGAAATCACCGCCGCAATTGCGCAGGCTGCCGAGCAGGCCAGCTGTGGATTCGACATCTCTCTCATATGGGAACCGAAAAAGCATGCGTAGATAAATCCCAAAACCGCCGCTCCGGCCACTCCTCCCACGGCTCCTTCAATTGATTTTTTAGGGCTTAACACCGGCGCCAGCTTGTGTTTTCCCAGCAGCATACCGCTGCAGTAGGCACAGGTGTCGCATCCCCAGGAACTGAGGAATATAAGCCAGACGAGATATCTTCCATCCGGAATCACCCTCACCTGATAGAGGTAAGAAAGCATGACGGCCGCATAGAAAATGCCGAAAAATGCAACTGTCACCTCTTCTGTTTTATACTTCGGAAATGTAAAAACATAGACCGACATCAGAAGCATCAGGGCTGCAATCACCATCAGCATCACATACTGCTGGCCTTCAAACCACAGAAGTCCGTAATAAGATATTACAGTCAGGTATCCGATAACGCCAAGAGGATTTTTCTCTATCTTCATCACGCGGTATAATTCAAACAAACCTATCAATGAAATCATTCCCGTTGTAAGAAAAAGTATACTGCCGCCGCTCACCACTACAAAAAGCGCAATGATGACCAGAATGATTCCGCTAATCAACCGGGTTGTAAACATGCCGTCCCTCCTCTTTTGTTATTTTGCTCCGCCAAAGCGCCGTTCCCTACTATTATATTGAACAATAGCTTTTTTTAATTCATCCATATTAAAATCAGGCCACAAACAGTCCGTCACATAGATTTCCGTATAAGCCAGCTGCCAAAGCAGATAGTTTGACAGACGCAGCTCCCCGCTGGTGCGGATTAAAAGATCCGGGTCCGGCATAGAAGCCGTATCCAGATAAGAATTAAATACCTCTTCATTCATATCTTCCGGCAGAATCTTCTGTTCCTGGCAGTCTTTCATCACATGCTTTACCGCGCGGACGATCTCATCACGTCCTCCGTAATTGACGGCAATTACAAATGTGAGGCCGGTATTCTCTTTTGTTTCCTGTTCCAAACGGTTAATGCCATCGATAATGTCCTGGTCAAACCGCCTCCGGTCCCCAATCATCTTAACACGGACGTTATTTGCAGAAGCCACTTTTAAAAGCCGTACCATATAGTAGCGGAACAGCTGCATAAGAGCTCCCACCTCTTCCGACGACCTTTTCCAGTTTTCTGTTGAAAATCCGTATACGGTCAGATATTGGATACCCAGGCGGGCTGCGTTCTCAACCGTCTTTTCCACTGTGACACAGCCTTCTTTATGGCCTAACGATCTGGGAAGACCTCTTTTTTTCGCCCATCTGCCATTACCGTCCAAAATGATCGCCACATGGCCCGGTATCACCATATTTTCAAATTCTGCTGCCATACAATTCTCCCTCGTTCACACAATTCATCACATTTTCAAAATAATTCAATCTAAAAACAGGGACAGGTTTAGAGCCTGTCCCCGCCATCCTCTTACTAAACGGTAAGAATCTCTTTTGTCTTCGCTTCGATGGCTTTATCTACCTTTTCCACCATCTTATCCGTCAACTTCTGGATCTTTTCTTCCGCTAAATCCCGGTCATCTTCTGAAATCTCATTGGATTTCTCCATCTTTTTGAATACATCATTGGCATCCCTACGGATATTACGAAGCGCTACTTTACAGGCTTCGCCCTTTTTCTTCACATCTTTTGCCAGATCTTTTCTGCGCTCTTCCGTCAGTTCAGGGAATACCAGACGGATCGTGTTGCCGTCATTGGTCGGATTAATTCCCAAATCTGAAGTAAGAATTGCTTTTTCAATCCCTTTTAAAAGCCCTTTTTCCCAAGGCTGAATCACAATCATTCTGGCTTCCGGCACGGATATGTTGCCCACCTGCTGAAGCGGAGTCAGTGTTCCGTAATAATCTACTTTGATCTTATCGAGCACATGCGGGTTTGCACGTCCGGCACGGATCGACGCGTATTCCTCCTGAAGTACCTCCAAAGATTTTTCCATCTTCTCCTCATACATCTTCAATTTTTCCTGCATAATTCCCTCCTGATTATACGGTCACCACTGTGCCGTTAATTTTACCCTGCATCGCATTCGCAATGCTGTCTTTTTCATTCAAATCAAATACAGCCATAGGCATCTTATGCTCCATGCACATAATTGACGCAGTGAGGTCAACCACAGCTAGCTGCTTATCAATCACTTCCTGAATGCTGATGGTATCATAGCGCTTCGCATCCGGATTCACCTTAGGATCGCTGTCATATACTCCGTCAATGGACTTCGCAAGCAAAATACAGTCCGCATCCATCTCGATCGCCCTTAACGTGATGCCGGTATCCGTTGAAAAATAAGGATGTCCCGTTCCGCCTGCAAAGAATACCACCATTCCATGTTCAAAATACTTATTCGCCCGATCCTTTGAAAACAGCTTTGTCATGGAGCCGCATTCAAACGGGGTCAGAATCTGTGTTTTCATACCTGCATTGCGGAAAATCTCTGATACGTAAATGCAGTTCATAACAGTTGCCAGCATACCGATCTGATCCGCTTTGGTACGGTCAATCGCATTGCTGGTGCGCCCTCTCCAGAAATTACCGCCGCCGATCACGATGCCGACCTGAACGCCTGCATCCACCGAAATCTTAACCTGTCTGGCTACTTCTTTCACCGTATCTTCATCAAAACCTGTCTTTTTCGGACCGGCAAGAGCTTCACCGCTTAATTTTAATAATACCCGATTCATCTTCATCAGACTAATCTCCCTGCAATCTATTATTCTTCTGTTTGTCTTGTATATCATACCATACTTCCATGAAATTGAAAAGAGAGAAATCCGCTCCCTCACAGAAAAAGGGACTTTATGTTCATCCAGTGTTTTTGCACCAAAGCATCGAATGTTCATCGTCCCTTATTCCGTATTATTTAAACTTTTCTACCTGCTGGTTAATCAGTTCCATGTCCTCAAAGTAGTTAATCTTCATCGCATTCTTCACGTCGGTAAGCGTCTTGGCAGCTGTTTCATGTGCCTTTTGGCTTCCTTCCTTCAAAATACGGAAGATCTCAGGAATATCCTTTTCAAACTCTTTCCTGCGGCTGCGGATCGGTTCTAATTCCTCCTGCAATACGGAATTGAGGAAACGTTTCACCTTTACATCTCCTAAACCGCCGCGGGTATAATGAGCCTTCAGTTCATCCAAACACTGATAATCCGGTAAATACCGCTCAAAGTGCTCGTCCCGGCAGAATGCATCCAGATAAATGAACACCGGATTTCCTTCCACCTGTCCCGGATCAGAAACCTTCAGATGATTCGGGTCTGTGAACATGCTCATAATCTTCTGTTTCACCTCATCTTCGGAATCGGACAGATAAATACAGTTATTTAAGGATTTGCTCATCTTGGCTTTTCCATCGATGCCAGGAAGGCGCAGACATGCTTTATTGTCCGGAAGCAGGATATCCGGCTCCACCAAAGTTTCACCGTAAACGGAGTTAAACTTGCGGACGATCTCCTTGGTCTGCTCTAACATAGGCAGCTGGTCTTCTCCTACCGGCACAGTAGTCGCTTTAAATGCCGTAATGTCCGCAGCCTGGCTGATCGGATATGTGAAGAATCCAACCGGAATGCTGGCTTCAAAATTCCTCATCTGAATCTCGGATTTCACCGTAGGATTTCTCTGAAGTCTGGATACCGTCACCAAATTCATATAATAAAAGGACAATTCACATAATTCCGAAATCTGTGATTGTACAAACAGCGTAGATTTTGCCGGATCAAGTCCGCAAGCGAGATAATCCAACGCTACCTCGATTATGTTCTGCCGAACCTTCTCCGGATTATCCGCATTGTCCGTCAATGCCTGCGCATCCGCAATCATAATGTAGATTTCATCATACTGGCCTGAATTCTGAAGTTCTACCCTGCGCTTTAAAGACCCTACATAATGGCCTACATGCAGCCTTCCGGTAGGCCTGTCACCAGTTAAAATTATTTTACCCATCTTATGTCCTCCAACAGTCATCTATTATTGCTTAAATAAAATCCTGATTTATTTCAATCATAGGTTTTAGTATACCATAAGAATCAGGATAGTTACAATAACTTTCATCATTTTTGCTCTGATAATGTGACAATAGTAAGCCATCCCAACCCATAAGAAACCATTTCAAGCTTCTGTGTTTCCTTGTCAAAAATGAGTTCTATATCAATTGGATCGCTTGTATATACTCCGATTCCATCGCATACAATCCTTCCATCATACCCATCTTCGTAAGGGATTTTTTCTGCCTCCAAATACTCTATCACCTCATCCTTAACCGCCTTTTTATTAAATCTCCCATCCAATACATAGATATTGTCCTCCAGCTTATCCAGAGTAATATCCAGTGACGTAATAAAGCACTCTTTTACGCTTATTTTCTTATCTGCATAGGGATTAAACAAACTGCATGACATATAATACTCTCCGGACGGTGACGAAAAAAAGGCAGTAATGGAATGATTCTCTGAGTCCACACCGGTTCTTTCATCAATCATAAACTTAGCTGCAGATTCTTTATCCATTCTTGAAGGCCATACACAATGAAGATCCGTATAGTCTGTAACGGTTTTATCCAGCATCTCAATGGTCATATCGCATACATTCAAGGTTTCATCCCCAATTTGAATATTGAATAAGTTCTGTCCTTTCCTAATCTCTTCCGGGACTTTCTCAAACTCAGTTAGTTTCTTTTTCTGCTTATGATTCTGTTTCACCGTTTCTTCCTGCTGTACCAGGTTCTGTTCTTCCTTTTTGGGACTACAGGCCATCATTATGCTTAAAGAGATTAACAAACCTGATACATAGGCTAAAACTGCTGCTTTTCTAAAAATTTTTGTATTTTTCAACTCATTCTTCCCCTTTTATTCTATGTAAATAGAGTAACAATATATAAAAACTCCAGGATAAATTAAATATCCTGGAGCCAATTGTTTATTCCATATATTTATCATAATTTTCTGTCAGATATAAGGGACTACCCCCTCTCTCTGATAGAGGAAATTAATCATTACTGACCCATCTGTTTAGCAACTTCTTCAGCAAAGTTCTCTTCCTTCTTCTCTAAACCTTCACCGGTTTCGAAACGAACGAATTTTTTAACTTTAATAGCTGCGCCGTTTGCTTTAGCAACTTCAGCTACATACTGAGCTACAGACTGTTTTCCGTCTTCTGCTTTTACATAAACCTGGTCTAACAGACAGATTTCCTTTAATTCTTTGTTGATACGTCCCATAACCATACCGCTGATGATCTTGTCATTCGCATCCGGTTTTTCGTTCTTAGCTGCTACAGTTAAGATTTCTTTCTCTTTTTCAATATAGTCAGCATCCACTTCTTCTCTGCTTGTATATAATGGTTTTAAAGCGGCTGCCTGCATAGCTACGTTCTTAGCCATCTCTTTGATCGCATCGTTAACTACAGTAGTTTCAACGTCTACTAAAACGCCGATCTTTCCGCCTGCATGGATATAGGAAGCTACAAAACCATCATTCTCTTCTAATCTCTCAAATCTTCTGATGTTCATGTTCTCGCCGATGATGGAGATCTGGGAAGCCAGAGCTTCTTTTACTGTTAAAGTAGTATCTTTTGCCCATGCTTCTGCCATGAAATCGTCGATAGAAACGGATGAAGAGTTCAGTGCCTGAGCTGCTACATCTGCTGCATATGTCTGGAATTTCTCATTCTTAGCAACAAAGTCTGTCTCTGCATTAACTTCTACAACAACTGCTTTTTTCTCATCAGCTGAAAGAGCGGTAACTACAATACCTTCTGCTGCAATACGTCCAGCCTTTTTAGCTGCGCCTGCAAGTCCTTTTTCTCTTAAAAATTCAACTGCTTTATCCATATCACCTTCAGTAGCTGCAAGTGCTTTCTTACAATCCATCATACCTGCACCGGTCATTTCTCTTAATTCTTTTACCATTGCTGCTGTTACTGCTGCCATCGTATTTCCCTCCGTTATTCGTTTTAAGTTATCTTTAAACACAAAAGTGCTTCAACCTGTTTATCACAGGCCGAAGCACCCTTCATTCCAATTAAGCTTCTACAGTTTCTTCAGCATCTGCTTCAAAAGCTTCTTCAACATCTGCAACTGCTTCGCCCTGGTTTGCTTCGATTACTGCGTCTGCCATCTTAGCTACAATTAACTTAACGGCTCTGATTGCATCGTCGTTACCCGGGATTACATAATCTAATTCTTCTGGATCACAGTTTGTATCTGCAATACCGATCAGCGGAATACCTAATGTATGTGCTTCCTGAATACAGATTCTTTCTTTCTTAGGATCTACTACGAAGATTGCATCTGGGATCTTCTTCATTTCCTTGATACCGCCAAGGTTTCTCTCAAGTTTTTCCCATTCTTTCTTTAATTCGATAACTTCCTTTTTAGGCAGTACATCGAATGTTCCGTCTTCAGCCATAGTCTCGATTGCTTTTAATCTTGCGATTCTGCTCTGGATTGTCTTGAAGTTTGTTAACATACCACCAAGCCATCTTTCGTTAACATAGAACATTCCGCAGCGCTCTGCTTCTGTTTTGATTGCATCCTGAGCCTGTTTTTTTGTTCCTACGAAAAGGATTGTACCGCCTTCAGCAGCGATATCAGAGATTGCATTGTATGCTTCGTCAACTTTACCTACAGATTTCTGTAAGTCGATGATGTAGATACCGTTTCTCTCTGTGTAGATGTAAGGAGCCATCTTAGGGTTCCATCTTCTTGTCTGATGTCCGAAATGAACACCTGCTTCCAAAAGCTGTTTCATTGAAATAACGCTCATGTTATTACCTCCATTTGGTTTTTTTACTTCCGCCTGCGTCTCATGCTTCTTCAGGGACCTGTTTCAGGCACCTCCTGAAAAATCGACAGACGTGTTTTTTGTCAGCCTTATAAATATAGCATAAGTCTATTTTCTATGCAAGCACTTTTCTTCATTTTGTCCAAAAAATTACAGCAACAGTCAAAATAACTGTTGCTGCAACTGTTTTAACCTCTTTTATCTGGCCAGCGTTTTTTCTTTCAGTTTATCCAGTTCATCAAAAATCACATCATTCAGAACCTTAATATAGGTTCCCTTCATACCGGAAGAACGTGATTCTATAACTCCTGCGCTTTCAAACTTGCGGAGTGCATTAACAATAACAGATCTCGTAATTCCCACTCTGTCCGCAATCTTACTGGCAACCAGGATTCCCTCGTTACCGTCCAATTCCTCAAATATATGAGTGATGGCTTCCAATTCTGAAAATGACAAGGTGCTGATCGCTGATTTTACAATCTGGATCTTTCTGCTCTCTTCCGCATTCTCTTCATTCACGGAACGCATCATCTCCAAGCCTACCACAGTTGTTCCATACTCACTCAGAATAATATCATCGATATCATACTGCGCATCTGCTTTATAGATAAATAAGGTTCCGAGACGTTCCCCAGCTATATCAATCGGTGTGATAATTGCCTGATACTTTTTAACATTTTCTTCTGCAAAACCTAATGTTGCAAGATTAACATTTTCTTTTGTTGAAAGAATGCTAAGCAGCCTTTCGTTCAGCATGCGGTCTACATAACCGCCAACCTGATCCTCAATCAATTCCTCAATCTCATCAACTCCGGGACTGATGCTTACTCCAAGCACTTTTCCCTTCTTGCTGATCACCAAAATATTAGACTGTAAGATTTCCGTCAAAACATGACAGATATCATTGAAGACCACTTTGTGTGAATTATTGTTATGCAATAGCTTATTGATTTTTCTGGTTTTATCCAACAATTGAACGCTCACCTTCGAATACCTCCTTGTTTAATTTTAATATCGCCGAAAAAATACCCTTTTAATGGATAAATTGTAACACGATTTTTTATTAATAACAAGAGTTTTTCGAAGTTTTATGAATTTTTTAATAATTATTTTTATTTCGCATTCATATTCACGCTATATCCGCACTGTTCGTTGGAACAAAGTAGTTTATTTCCTTTTTCTACCATATATTCTCCACATTCCGGACACTTTACCGTAGACGGTTTTTGCCAGGACATAAAATCACATTCCGGATTGTTTTCACAGCCAAAATACTTTCTGCCCTTTTTCGTCTTTTTAATTACGACTTCTTTTCCACATTTCGGACAAGGAATTCCCGTCTTCTCAAAATATGGTTTCGTATTTTTACAATCCGGAAATCCGGGGCAGGCCAGAAACTTTCCGTGCGGGCCATATTTGATCACCATGTTGCGCCCGCAGAGCTCGCAGATCTCATCAGATACTTCATCCGCAATCGTTACGGATTCCAACTCTTCCGCAGCTTTCTTAACCGCTTCGTCCAGATCCGGATAGAAATTGCGTACAACCGTTTTCCAGTTTGCAGATCCGTCTCCCACCTTATCCAGCAGATATTCCAGGTTTGCAGTAAACTGAAGATCCACAATGCTGGGGAAGTTTTCCTTCATGATCCGGTTCACAACTTCTCCAAGCTCTGTTACGTAAAGATTTTTGTTTTCTTTCGCAACATAGCGTCTTGCAATAATTGTGGTAATTGTGGGTGCATAGGTACTTGGCCTTCCTATTCCCTGTTCTTCCAGCGCCTTTACAAGCGACGCTTCCGTATAATGGGACGGCGGCTGCGTGAAGTGTTGGCTGTGTTTTAACTCCTCCAGCTTCAGTACGGTTCCCTTTTCCAGTTTGCCAAGAATCAGATTGTTGTCTTCCTTATCCTCATCCTGAACATAGACGGACATGAATCCGTCAAATACGATCTTAGACGCAGCCAGGGTAAAGTAATATTCTCCTGCGCCAATTCTTACGGATGTGGTTTCATATATGGCAGGTTTCATTCTGCTGGCTGTGAAACGCTTCCAGATCAGCTGATAAAGCCGGAACAGATCTCTCTGCAGGGACTCTTTCACAAGGACAGGAGTCAGGGCGATATCGGTCGGACGGATCGCCTCGTGAGCATCCTGAATCTTTCCGTTCTGTTTTGCCTCTTGTTCATTCAATTCCACATATTGTCCGCCATAGGTAGCGTCAATGTATTTTCTGGCTGCAATATCCGCTTCTTCTGCAATTCGGGTGGAGTCGGTTCTCAGATATGTGATCAGACCAACCGTTCCCTTTCCTGCGATATCCACACCCTCATATAACTGCTGCGCCAAACGCATGGTTTTCTGGGTAGAAAAATTCAGGACCTTCGATGCTTCCTGCTGTAAGGTACTGGTGGTAAAAGGAATCGGAGACTTCTTGATCCGCTCCCCCTTTTTCACTTCCTCCACAATATAGCTGGCATTCTCAAGTCCGTCTAATATCTTCTGCAGTTCTTCCTTGTTGTGTATGGTCTGTTTGCCGTTTTTATCTCCATAAAATTTAGCATTTAAGGCTTTTTTATTGCCTTCCGGCTTTAAATCGGCTTCCAGATTCCAATATTCTTCCGGAATAAATGCATCGATCTCTTCTTCTCTGTCACAAATCATGCGAAGCGCTACGGACTGGACACGGCCGGCGCTTAATCCGCGCTTTACTTTTGCCCATAAAAGCGGGCTGATGCTGTAACCCACCATACGGTCCAGTATACGCCTTGTCTGCTGGGCATCCACCAGATCCATATCGATCTCCCTCGGAGACTTTAATGAGGTTTTCACTGCGTTTTTAGTAATTTCGTTAAAGCTGATGCGGTAGACTTTCTTGTCTTTCGCTTCATCCAGTTTAAGTGCTTTGACTAAATGCCAGGAAATCGCCTCCCCCTCCCGGTCAGGGTCAGTTGCGAGATAAATCGTATCCGCTTTTTTCACTTCTTTGCGAAGCTTTGCAAGAATATCCCCTTTTCCACGAATGGTAATATATTTGGGTTCATAATCATTTTCAACATCGATTCCGAGCTGGCTTTTTGGTAAATCCCTGACATGCCCGTTCGATGCGTCCACTTCATAATTCGTACCCAAAAATTTTTTAATTGTTTTTACCTTTGCCGGTGATTCCACAATTACTAAACATTTGGCCATTGCTGACACTCCTTATCTCTTCTCTATATCTTTTTTACATAATAATTGCTGGTTGTCTGCAGTATAAAACCGCCCAATTCCAGGCCAATCAGAATGCTCATGCACTCGCTTGGCGGCAACCCGCACGCTTTTACAATCTGTTCTAAAAATTTTGGTTGTAAATCCAAGCAACTATACACCATTTTTTCTTTCTTTGCAAGTCCATTTACATTTTTTTCATGAAGTCTTAATATTTTTTCTTGCTTCAAACCAAAATATTCTATTAAATCAGACGGATTTGTCACCAAATTTGCTCCGTTTTTTATCAATTGATTACAACCTGCGCTGAGCGCATCGGCCGCCCGCCCAGGCAATGCAAATATTTCCTTTCCCTGTTCCAGCCCATAGTCCACAGTAATCAGGGAACCGCTCTTTTCCTTTGCTTCAATCACGAGTACTGCATCGGACAATCCGCTGATAATCCTGTTTCTCATGGGAAAATTTGCGGATTTGGGTTCCTCTCCCAAACGGAATTCCGATATGATCCCGCCGCTTTTTAGAATCTCTTCGTACAGGGCATAATTCTCTTTCGGGTAGCAGATATTAATTCCGCATCCCAACACCGCATAGGTATCCCTTCCTTCTTTTACAGCTCCCCACTGGGCCGCTCCGTCGATGCCGCGGGCCAAACCGCTGACAATCTGTATGCCGTGGCGGCTGAGAATTTTACCAAAATATTCCGCTTCCTGTTCCCCATAGCTGGTACAGTTTCTGGCTCCGATTACTGCAATGGACGGGCGTTCCGTCTCCGGCAGCTTTCCTTTTACATAAATTCCCATAGGCTTTCCATAAATATGCATCAACCGCTTCGGATATTCAGAATCCCAAGGGGTAAGGAACCGTATTCCCATCTTCTCCAACGAATGATACTCTTTTTTGTAATGATCCCGTTTCCCTTTCATCATTTGAAAGCATTCTGCCTGGCGTTCATTGAGGAATTTATTGTCCACTAAACTTTTTTCTTCTATATTATATATGTCTTGAAAGCTTCCGCAGTAATCATAAAGCCTGTCAATCGTTACAGCCCCTAAACCCGGTACCTGGCACAGCCAATAAAGATACTCTTTCTCACATTCTTCCATATGCGTTCCCTCCCCAATACTTTTCATCCAAAGACCGGTATGCAATGGCCTCACACAGATGTTCATGGCCTATGTTTTCTTCCCCTGACAGGTCCGCAATCGTCCTGGCTACTTTTAAAATCTTATTATATCCTCTGACGCTTAATTTCATGGTTTCAAAAATCTTCTTGATAAATGTTTCATCCTCCGGCATTAAAGCGCAGTATCTTTTAATCTGCTGGCCATTCATGCGGCTGTTAAAAAGCATTCCGCTTCCCGCAAGCCGTTTCTGCTGAATCACCTGAGCCTTTATCACCCGTTCTTTAATCCGGTCGGAACCCTCTTCCTTCTGTTCACCATTTAAGTCTTCAAAACTTACAGGAGAGCTTTCTACACAGATGTCAATCCGATCCAGCAATGGTTTTGATATTTTTCCCAAATACCGCTTTATCTGCCATTCACTGCAGCTGCACCTGGATCGGTCCGGGAAGAATCCGCAAGGGCAGGGGTTCATGGCCGCGGCCAGTAAAAAATCAGCCGGAAATACATAAGAACCATGCAGCCTGGTCACTGTAATTTTATGTTCTTCCAACGGCTGCCGGAGCGCTTCTATGGTACTGCGCTTAAATTCAGGAAATTCATCCAAAAATAAAACGCCTTCTGAAGCCAAAGACAATTCTCCCGGCCTGGGATATCTTCCTCCGCCGGTCAATGCCTGCTGGCTGATTGTGTGATGAGGCGTCCGGAACGGACGTTCTGATAAAAGTGGGGTTTCATGCGGGAGAAGTCCGCATATGCTGTAGACTTTAGAAATTTCCAGACGTTCCTCCGGGGTCAGATCCGGCATAATGGTGGGAATCCTCTGAGCGATCATAGTTTTCCCTATCCCAGCCATGCCAATATAAAGAATGTTGTGTCTGCCTGCCACCGCAATCTCAGTCGCCCGTTTAAACAGCAGTTGGCCATGTACATCCGAAAAATCCGCCCGATTCCTCGTAACAGGAAATATCGGTTTAATCTTGGGCCCGGCGTTTCGTTTTTTCAATTCCGCCGGATTATTCAACAGCTCTGTTACTTCCAGGATATGCGAAACGCCGATAACCTGTATTCCCTGAATCACGCTCCCTTCCATAACATTCTCTTCCGGCAGAAAACACCTGCTAAATCCCGCCTCTTTTGCTGCCGATACAATGGATAATATGCCTCTCACTGCCTTAATCTCTCCATCCAGGCCCAATTCCCCGATCAGCAGGGAATGTTTCAGCACTTCCGGTTCAAGCACCCCATAAGCGCCTAATACTGCCACCGCTATGGGCAGATCATAGGCTGTTCCTTCTTTTCGAATATCGGCCGGGGATAAATTTACCGTCACTTTCTTGGCCTGCAGACGAAAACCTGAATTTTTCAAAGCGGTTCTGACCCGGTCCTGAGCCTCTTTCACCTCTGATGCCAGATAACCGACCATGGAAAAACCCGGAAGCCCCTCGCTGACGTCGGCTTCAATTGAGACAATATAGCCCTCAAGGCCTAATATCCCCCCACTAAATGCTTTACTGAACAAACCAATTTCCTCCAATCTCAATTTATCGTAATTTTTACAATGGAAAACTTGTACAGAATTGTACGCGAAACTTGAATAAATAAGAATAAGTACACTATAACGGATTTTTCCGTAAAAGGCAAGGGAAATCATACCGGAATATTCTCATCTTATATAGAAGGCAGCTCGGGCAAGTCTTTTTCCCTGTATGAAACATAAAAGGGATAACACTTGCCCATGCAACACATGGTAAGCCAAAAAAGCGGTTCATAACGCATCATTTTCCCTGAAATTCAGTCATATAAGGGCGGTATCTGAGAGCCAGGTTCCCTCTCTGGCGTTTAGGATTCTCCCTTTCTTTTATCGAAATACTATCGTGAAATACTTTCCAAAGATCCTGATAGAGTGTTTCATCGGTCTGCTGGGACAGCCGTTCCTCCCAAAGTTCACCGGCCGTATGAACCATCATCCAGCCGCAGTCTTTTTTATGAACCGCGGCCTTATGCCGCAGTTCGTCATACAAGATCCAATTTTCACCGGAAAGACGGTCTGCAAAATACGGGGCAGTAAGCACCGTGGCATCATTTTTCGGCCCGATCTTACTGAAAAGGATTCCATCCTTCATCTGTGAAAAGCGCACAAATCCCGTTAAAAGGTGGGCTTCATGCTCCACATGACGGGTAATTGTAAAAATATCATAAACCTCCGGCATTGCAAGCATATCCGTAATTTTTCTTCCATGGTGGAATGCCTGTTTTAAAAAGCGGAACATCTTATCCGCCTTCTTGGGGTCAAAACTAAGAGAAGTCTTATAGACCAGTTCCCATACCTCTTCCGATATCTTCCGCCTTATGGAATCGGAAACTTTACCCGCTTTTTCTTCATCGGTGACCACTGGACGGTAGTCACAAAAAAATTCCAGATTGTACTCTCCGTCCAGAACAAGCCGGACTTCATTCTCATCCAGCCATGCATCATAAATTCCGCACAGAATATTCTCAAACGAGTCCTGACAAATATATATGTTCTTCAAACTAAATCCTCCCCGTTAAGCTGGACAGGCAGTCTTCCTGGGTAGGAGCTGCATTGACATTAAAATCATCAAACAGGGATAATTGGCGAAATGTATCTTTATGCTCAATATCCCAAATCTTTCTCTTTTCTTCGCCCACAATACGCCTGGCTATATCATCCTGATCCAAACGGATCGGAAAACAGGTTTTGCCGGAGCAGGTGATAAAATATCCGGCCCGTTTCAACACAACTCCCAGTTTCTTTAAATCTTTAAAATCGAGAATGCAGCTTCTTCTGGCAGCCAAAATACGCCTGGCTGATTTCACACCCATTCCGGGCACGCGAAGCAGTGTATAGTAGTCCGCTTTATTAACTTCTACCGGGAACTGATCCAGATGGCGGATCGCCCAGTCACACTTGGGATCTAAGAACACATTAAAATTCGGATTCTTCTCCGACAGCAGTTCCTCTGCCTGAAAACCGTAAAAACGCAGAAGCCAGTCCGCCTGATATAAGCGGTGTTCTCTGAGCAAGGGAGGTCCTCCCGGCAGTGCCGGAAGCAGTTTATCATCGTTAACCCTTATAAACGCGGAATAAAAAACCCGCTTCAAGTCGTAATTCTTGTAAAGAGCTTCCGCTACGGCTATCATCTGGAAATCCGTCTCCGGAGTCGCTCCCACAATCATCTGCGTACTCTGTCCGGCCGGCACAAAGTCCGGTTTTTTCCCATAGACAGCCAATTCCTGCTTTTGAACGGAGATTCCGGTCTGAATCTGGCGCATGGGGGAAAGTATATTCTTTCTGCTCTTTCCCGGAGCCAGCTTCTTCAGGCCGTCTGCGGTGGGAAGCTCCAGATTCACGCTCATACGGTCCGCTAAAAAGCCAGTCTTTTCTATTAAAACAGGATCTGCTCCGGGGATCGCTTTCACATGAATATATCCGTTAAAACGGTGGACTTCTCTCAGTTTCTTTAACGTGAGATAAATCAGCTCCATCGTATAATTGGCGCTGTGAAGGATACCGGAACTAAGAAACAGCCCCTCAATATAATTCCTCTTATAAAACTCCATGGTGAGCGCACAGACTTCATCCGGCGTAAAAGAGGTTCTCACCACGTCATTGGACTTGCGGTTGATACAGTATTTACAGTCATGGATACACTGGTTTGTAAACAATATTTTTAAAAGGGAAATGCATCTGCCGTCGGCAGAAAAACTATGACAGATACCGGCTTCCCTGGCATTGCCCATCGTTCCTTTTTTTCCGGATCTGTCGACGCCGCTGGACGTACATGCAGCGTCATACTTGGCCGCATCAGACAGAATCCTTAGCTTTTCCTGTAAATTCATCTCTTCCTGTATTAACATAATCTGCACCTTCTTTAAGCTGATAAGAACATATGTTCTATCAAAATCTTATCACAAATAATGCAGATATGCAACCATTTATTCGAACGTTTGTTCTTTTTATTTTGTTTCTGCTAAAGACTGCAGGTAATCAATAATTCCGTTATCCTCATAATAATCTGCCAAACGCTCTCCGCTGCCAATAAAAATCGTATGGTCGGCATTGATTCGAAAGATCAAATCATAAGAGTGAAAATACCGCCGCGGGAAATTGATCCAGACAATATCCAGATTGCCTGAATTTCCATGATCCTTTGTTCTCACACGCTTTTCCTCTTCTTTTGGAAGGCGTTTCATATCGGCGGCCAGTTCCTGCAGCCTTACCAGGCGCTCGTCACCAGCCTGCAATTCCATATGGTTTCCATCTATGGTCACCATGGCCGATACGGCCGGCGTGGTATACACTTGGCGCACCAGAAGCCATCCGTGAACATAATATCCGCAGAACAGGGCTGTGGATATTAAAAGTCCGGTTCCCACAGTTATCCACATAACTCTTTTCTTCTTTTTATTGCAGTGCTCCAAAATGAGAAGCAGCAAGGTCATAACCAGTACAGTCACAATCATCGTTCCATAACCGCCCGGCTGGTTCATAACCGTCAGTTTATCAGGCATAAACCGTTCCATAAAATGCATGATCCGGCTCCCAAAGCATCCGTTTACCACACCATAAACCAAAAGAGCGGCACAGATGAAAAATATAATCCAATCCTTTTTTGTCTTAATCCGCCAATGTTTCATCCAGATTCACCCTCCCGCTGCTTTCATATTCGTCCCATACGTCCTTAAAATTGTCATAGTTGAATTTCTGTATATAACCGGCAAAACGCTCCGTAATCCGGTAAATCCATCCCTCATCCGTAACTAAATACCGCTTATAAGGATTTACAAATGCGATCATATATCCGCTTCGCAGCTTCCCCATTCTGATCTCCAAACGGACTTCCTGTTCGCCGATTCTCTGTACATCTGTCAGCAGTTCCGGTTTTCCGTCTTCGAAAAAGGCTTCATTTAACTGATCGAAAACCTGCTTGGAAAAACTGTCTCCGATCTCATCGGCAAAAAGCGTACCGTAATATTCCGAATTGAGAAAATACGCATTGATTTCCTCCAAACGGTTATTTTTTTCCACGCAATAAGCATTGAGCCCGGTAAGCGCTCCTCCGTAAAGGCCGATCACAAGCATCCAGACCACCGCAAACTTCAGATATTTTCTCAAGGTAAAGATCCTGGAATCCCCGGTAAAAAATGCCAGGCTTCCATATACGGCGCCTCCTGTCAGCACAGGTGTAATCCGCTCCGCTAAAATGCTCAATGTGCCATTTTGCGGGAAATATGCGTCCGCAATACCACCGAAACGGGTATAGAGATAAGGAACATCGTGGATCAATCCATAAAAAACCTCACTGATCTTATATGGAACCGCCAATATGATCTTTGTAAGGAGAAAACGGTCTGTATAATACGAGATGCTGAACCATCCCATGATCAGCCCAACCAGCGTGAAAACGATAATCCGCCTTGTTCCCTTTTCATAGTGGACGATTTGCTCTTTTAATTTATGGTCTTCCCCCTCATAAAGAGTATGGGGGATTTCCAACTCCTTTTCTTTTTCCAGATATCCTTCTACAAGCGCGCTGCACTCGGAACAGTTCTCAATGTGCTTTTCAATATCCGGATCTTCATTCTTTCCTTTCAGGTAATCCAACACCCTTTCCTTATAGCTGCATCCCATTATCTCACCTCCGATTTTCCGGCAGCAGTATGATTTGTTCCATATACCTTCCTGTACCGCCCTCTTGCCCGATAGATCCTGACCTTAATGACCGCCTCAGAAAGGCCCATAATGCCGGCTATTTCCGCGTAGGAAAGCCTTTCATAATCTCTCAGCAGCAAAATGGTGCGGTCATCTGCATTCAGAGCAAAAAATGCCGCTGCAATTTCCTCTCTGTTTTCCTGTTCAATGATCTTTTCTTCAGGCATATTTTCAAAGGGAAGCATCTGTTCCGGGCACTCTTCACAAAGCAGTTCCGGCCGTTTTTTTCTTGCAAACGACAGAAACGTATTCCTGGCAATGGTAAGGCACCACGTTTTTTCACTGCATTCTTCCTTAAATTTCTTCATTCCCAAATATACCTTCAAAAAAGTTTCCTGGGACAAATCTTCCGCCGTCTGATGGTTTTTGGTCATATAATACAGGTATCCGTATACCGAATTCTTCTGCTCCTGGTAGATCCGTTCGAACTGAAGCTTCATCACGCTCCTCCTTTGTCCTGCCGTTAAGCGGCCGTTCAGTTATATAGACGCAGCAAACGTTTAAAAGTTACAGCTGATTTTATTCCGTAATACAAAAAATGCAGGAGAGAATGAATCCAGCCATTCTCTCCTGCACAACTGCCTTTTATTCTTCATATCCGTTAGGATTATTCTTCTGCCATCTCCAGGAATCCTGACACATCTCCTTAATTCCCCGTTTTGCAGCCCATCCAAGCTCTTCTTTTGCTTTCGACGGATCAGCATAACATGCAGGAATATCTCCCGGACGTCTCTCTTTGAACACATAATTAATCTTTAAACCATTGGCCTCTTCAAATGCGTTAATCACATCCAGAACGCTGTAACCCACACCAGTTCCCAGGTTATAGATCCATACGCCGCCGGAGTTCTTCTCCAGCTTTCTGACAGCCTTTACATGGCCGTCCGCCAAGTCTACCACATGGATATAGTCTCTGACGCATGTTCCGTCAGGAGTATCATAATCGTTGCCGAATACGCCAAGACAAACCAGTTTTCCAACCGCTACCTGAGTGATGTACGGAAGCAGGTTATTGGGAATTCCCTTTGGATTTTCTCCAATTCTTCCTGATTCATGAGCACCGATCGGATTAAAGTAGCGTAAAAGCATGACCTTCCATTCCGGATCAGCCGTATGTAAATCGGTCAGGATCTGCTCCAGCATTCCCTTTGTTCTGCCATAAGGATTGGTGATCTGTCCCATCGGGCATTCCTCTGTGATCGGAACAAAAGCAGGATCTCCATAAACGGTTGCGGAGGAGCTGAACACGATGTTCTTAACGTTATGTTTTCTCATAACATCGCAGAGAATCAAAGTTCCCGTAATATTGTTATGATAGTATTCCAACGGTTTATAAACAGACTCGCCGACCGCCTTTAACCCTGCAAAATGGATTACAGCTTCAATCTCTTCGTTCTCAAATACCTGTTCCAGTCTTTTCTCATCCAGCAGATCTACTTCATAAAATACAAGTGATTTCCCTGTTATCTCCTGTACGCGGTCCAATGATTCTTTACATGAATTGCACAGATTATCCACGACCACAACCTCATATCCTGCATTAAGCAGCTCGATACATGTGTGGCTGCCGATATAACCAGCGCCGCCAGTAACTAAAATTGCCATAACAAAATCCTCCTTTATGCGAAATAAAACCTTTCCAGTTCATTATAATTGGAAAGGTTTTATTATTCAATGTAAAATTCTTAGAATTTGTGTACAAATTCTTTTAATATTACCTGCACAGTTTTCTGAATTCATCGGCCACGAACTGAACCTGAGGCCCGATAATTACCTGAATACTGGTTTTTCCAGGACGGATTACACCTGCTACTCCGGCAGATTTGATTATTTTTTCATTTACTAACGTATTATCCTTGATTTCCAGTCTCAGTCTTGTGATACAGTTATCGATGCTGGTAATATTCTCACTTCCGCCCAGACCTTCCAGAATAATGGAAGCCACTGTGGTGAAGTCATTATTTTCCAAAGTTACTTTGCTTTCATCCTCTTCATCGTCATCTTCACGTCCGGGAGTCTTAAAATTAAATTTAACAATTGCAAAACGGAAGATCACATAATAAATCGCGCCCACAACTAAGCCGATAGGAAGCAGAAGCAAAGGATTCTCTGCCATAGGAGCTTTCATGCTGAGCACCCAGTCTACAAGTCCTGCGCTGAACCAGAAACCGGAACGCACCGGAAGATAAGCGCATACAGCCAGAGAAAGTCCGGTTAAAATTGCATGGATCAGGTATAATCCCGGAGCCAGGAACATGAATGCGAACTCCAGAGGTTCTGTTACGCCTGTAAAGAAGGAACACAATGCCGCTGCCATTAAAAGGCCTGCTGCAACTTTCTTTTTATTAGATTTTGCAGTATGCATCATTGCCAGTGTTGCTGCCGGAAGACCGAACATCATTACCGGGAAGAAACCTGTCATATACATACCTGTCTGTCCGTAAACAGCTCCGTCAACCGTTCCCCAGAATTTAAATAAATCATTGATATCGGCAACATCAAACCAGAATACAGAGTTCATCGCATGATGAAGTCCTGTCGGTATTAAAATACGGTTGCAGAATCCATAAATACCTGCGCCGATCGGGCCTAATCCGATTACAGATTCGCCGAACTTAACGAGGCCGCCGTAAACAAACGGCCATACAAAGAATAAAACTAAAGCTACTACAAGAGAGCACAATGCCGTAATAATGGCTACACACCGTTTACCGCTGAAAAATGCCAGCGCATCCGGCAGTTTCGTGTTCTTAAACCGGTTATATACGGAAGAACCGATAAGTCCGCACAGGATACCAATCGCCTGGTTCTCCATCTTACTGAATGCAGGAGCCACTTCTTCTATCGGAATTCCCTGCAGAACAGACAATATATCCGGTGAAAGGATCTTTTGAATCATCAGCCATGATACAAGAGCAGCCAGAGCCACCGTACCGTCATTGTCATCCGACATGCCGATAGCGACACCAAGAGCAAATAAGAGTCCCATATTGCCGATCAATGCATCGCCTGCCTTTACCAGGAAAAATGCTAGCGGCATAGGATTTCCCTGTCCTGACATAACCGATGGGCTGATCCAATATCCAATACCCATTAAAATACCTGCTGCAGGCAGAACAGCCACCGGCAGCATTAATGATTTCCCCAGTTTCTGAAGATACTTCATCATAATTAATTAACCCCTTTCTTTTTCAAACGCCTCTTTTAATGCTTCAATTGCCTCCGCTTCATCCGGACCCTCCGCCCGGATCAGAACGTCATCCCCAAACTCTGCGCCCAGGCCCAAAATCTCAATTATGTTCTTTAAATCAGCGGAATGTTTATTAGAATCCCCTCGTAATTCTGATTGAAACTTTCTTGCCGTCATCGTAAGTGCCGACGCCGGTCTTGCGTGAAGCCCACACGGATCTGTTATCTGAAACCGCCACTCCCTCATAGCAGCCTCCTACAGATCTATGATCTTATCCAGTTCCTTCACCTGCATACCGATATGGCATACCATATCAGGAAATTGCGGTGTATTACAGATAATAACCGGTGTTATCACATCATAGCCTTCCTCCTTTATTTTCTGAATATCAAATTCTACCAACAGGTCTCCGGCCTTTACATGGTCTCCCGCTTTCACATGGCTGGTATAGTATTTTCCCTGAAGATTTACGGTATCAAGCCCGATATGGATGATGATTTCCGCACCGTTTTCCGTCTTAATGCTGACCGCATGTTTTGTTTCAAACATCACGACAACTTCTCCGTCCGCAGGTGACACAACCCTGCCTTTAGAAGGAATGATCGCCACCCCTTTACCCAGGATCTCATCGCTGAACACAGGATCCTTTACCTCTTTCATCGACACTGCCATGCCCTCCACCGGAGCCAGCACTACTTTTTTGTTTGAATTTCCCCCAAGCATTTTTTTTAATGATCCAAACATCTTTCACCCTTCCTTTCTTTAACCTCTCACCCGTTTGATATGAATGGCGAGATAAGCCGCCTCTTCGTCCGTCACATCGTGGTGATAAGTATTGTTTATATACTCCCGGATTTCCTCGCTCAAAGCAAATTCTTCCGGATACATCGTGGAAATCATGGTAATGAATTCTGGATTTGTCTGTTCCAACAATTCATTACTGTAAATTCTCTGCGACAAAAAGCGCAGATGGGTGATGAACCTCTCATAATTCAAAGACTGTTCATCATAGCTCATATGAAACCGCTGTTTCACCAGTTCCAGAACATACTGAATTAAATTGGTAATATCAATTGTATCCTTCATCTTAGTATTGTATTCTGCATTTACAATATGAAGGGCTACTGAAGCCGCCTCATCCACCGGCAGATCCACATGAAGCTTCCGTTTAATCAATGCCACCGCATATTCTCCAATCAGATATTCTTCCCGGTAAAAACTTCTGACCTCTCTCAAAAGCGGATTGGCAAACATCATGTTTTTATGAAACCGTTCAATGGAAAAATTAATATGATCAGTCAAAGTGATATAAATATTTTGGTTCAGCTTTTTATTTAAAACCTCTTTGGCATAATTAATAATCTCTGTGGAAACCTGAATATGCTCCAAAGGAAGATTGGACAGCAATGTTTTAAATTGGTCTACCTCGGTCTGGCTGTCTAAGCGGAAGATCTTTTCAATCCGGGGTTCCGGAATTTCTGATCCGGGTTTGGCTCTGAATCCCAGCCCTCTTCCCATCACCACGATCTCCTTCCCATCTTCCAAAACGCTTACTATATTATTATTGATCACTTTATCTACTTTCATGTTCACCCCCACATCGCTGCTGCCATTTGGTTCAGGGCATAAAAAAAACCAACCCTGATATTAAGCCATATGTACTATGTCTTTTATCAAAATTGGTTTTGCCTGCTTACCAGTAACAATCCATATCTATTATGTTTTCAACTGTCGTCAGTATATCAGCTTTCTATTACAATGTCAACAGATTTTTATATGTTTTTTATATATTTATAACTTATTTTTTCATAATCCCCGTCAAAACAGACGATAGAAGGTTCCGGCATCTTAGTTTCCACTGGAAAGTATTTGTGAAATCAGATACTTTCTGGCATCCCTTTGCGTCTCAAACTCCCGTCTCTCTCCCAGGATATAGGATATCGCATCGTTCCAGTCTTTAATTGAATATAAAGACGGTTCCATACGGTTCAACAGTGGTATTAAAGAAAGACGGTTCGCCGGAAGGCGAAGATCCGATAAATAATCGCTGTGAAGTTCTTTAGCCAGTTCGTCCAGTAATTTGCCTTGATGTAATACTTCTCTGTCATCTGTAGTCATCGGTACCACCTCTCAAACTCATCACATAATAAGCATTATGTAGTGAATGATATGGAAATGAAACGGATCCCTGGCATTTCAATTAAATTTGGATGCAGTCAGGGCTTTTTTTCGTGCACAAGAAAGAAAAACGCTGCATTTTAACACCGCCGGATAAAATTTTATGGAATAAAATGCTTTTTTTCTTGCTATTTTTTTCCTGTTATTGCATAATAAAGTAAGATATAATTCATATGTAAAAAACTATATGGCACATAATGCTTATTATGTGCTTTTTATTATGCCAAGTTCCAATGAACTCTTTCGATATGAACAGAACCGCCTAAATAACCAGTTTCAGCCGGTTTAACTTTCTCGCCTGCTCCATGCTGCTGGTCAGCGTATAAATTCTGGTTGTTTCAATGCTGGTATGCCCCAGAATATCCGCCAAATGGACAATATCTTTTTCCAATTGATAAAACGACAGGGCAAACAGATGGCGCAGATTATGGGGATATACCTTTTCCGGACTGACCTTTGCCGCCATGCACAGCCGTTTCATTTCAGACCAGATATTGCTTCTGTTCAGCGGTTTTCCGCTTTTGGTGATAAATATGGGGCCGGAAATGATCCCTCTCTTTTTACAGTATCTCGTCAGTAGATCTAAAAGCTTGGGGGGAAGGAAAACCGTGCGTTCCTTGCCCTTATTGACAATGATAACTCTGCCTGTTTTCAGCGCTTCCGCCGTGATGAACTGATGCTCGCTCACTCTGATTCCCGTGCTGCAGATCGCCTGCATAAGCAGATCCAGACGTTCATTTTTCCGGCTTCTGGCCGCCTGCACCAGTCTCTGATACTCATTCCTGTTCAGTTCCTTGTCCATCTCCCGGAAGCTCTTTCTCTGAATTTTTAACAGCCGCACCCGGCATTCAGGCCAAACCAGAAAAGAAAACAAATTATTCAAGGCCACCAGCATGGAATTCGTGCTGGCAGCCTTGTATTTTTCTGATAGCATCTGTTTGTATTTTACCATACATTCTTTTGTTATCTCTTTTCCTTCCGGAAGCCAGTTGTAAAACGCCCGGATATCTCTTCGGTACTTTTCAATAGTCGCCTTAGAGCGCTCTTCCTCCGTCAGATACGTTTCAAAAGCTATCATCATCTCTTCAGTCAATATTTTTTCTGTCATTTCAGCCATCGTCCTTTCCTGCGTTACATCGGATACAGATCTTATTATAACCACAGAGAACGATTTTACTAAATAGCTGACGCGTCATTTCTTTTCTCAACGCATTTTTTATCTTTTATTGTGATGCTTGTCCGCATACATCGCCTTATCCGCCTTATGGATCAGATCATTCAGAGAAAACGGAGCTTCACTCCATGCAGTTCCCACAGCAGCGGTCGCCGCCACCTTCCTATCTTTTGCCAGCATCTCCATTCTGGATCTCCACAGCTCGATCAGGCGTTCCAGCTCAGATTCTTTTCCGTCGCATACCACCACCAGAAACTCGTCTCCGCCATACCGGTAGCCATGAATACGGCGTCCCATAACGGAACGTATGCTGTCGGCCACAATACACAGCAGCACATCTCCTACATCATGACCTTTTGTATCATTCACC
The DNA here is from genome assembly GCF_002899675.1 of Clostridium sp. chh4-2. Lineage (GTDB taxonomy): Bacteria > Bacillota > Clostridia > Lachnospirales > Lachnospiraceae > CHH4-2. Next base: position 257,115 of record NZ_PKUU01000001.1, read on the forward strand.
TCTTTTAAATGATTTACATCAAAAAAGATGACGCCGCAGGACGTAAGCATTTGGTATTCGCCGTTTACCATATGCGCCAGTTTTGTCCGGTTAAACAGGCCGGTCAGCTGGTCGTGTTCAGCCAATTTCCGTTCTTCCAGGGCAATTTGCTCGGTCAGGTCGGTATAATAACCGCTGAGATAAAGGTTGCCCGCATTATCCTCCGTCACGCGGTAAAATACCTGCATCGGAACATAGACGCCGCTGCCGTTTGTAAGGCGCAGCCGCAGGGTACTTGTATTGCGGTTTTTAATCATCTCCTCCATCACGCTGTGCGCCATCGCTTGATCGTCCGGATGCAGTCCGGTATAGGCATCGCGCCCGTAGTAGTCCATGCACTGTTCATGGCTCATACCGCTCATACGGCAAAACTCCTCATTGATAAATACCGGAATTACTCTTCCGTCCGGATAGATCTTCATCTGCACAAAACCACCGGGCATATCGTTCATCAGGTCATGCATAATCCGGTTGTCGCTCAGAATCTGCGCTTCGTTGTCACGCCGCAGCAGGATGGCCGCTATATAATCGCCCAGCGCCAGCAAATGATCAGCATGGGAAACATTTCGTTTGGGATTATCAACTCCCATATAACCGATCAGCGTTTCTCCCATCCACAGCGGAACGAGAATCAAACTGTAAATCCCCTGGCTCGTTATAATCTTATTGGTGTCAATTCCGCTTTTCTCAATGCTCTCTATGTTCTCCAGACAGACATGGCCTTTGTTTTTAAAAATCTTCAGCGCATATTCCTGAATCGAATACGGAAGGTTCTGCAGATTATCTTTTTCCGGCTGAATGCCGGGCGCACAGAACTCATAGGTGTTTTGTGATACCTGCTTTTCATCGTCCAGTTCGAAAATATAGGACCGGTCTCCGTCAAAATACTCCATCGTCTTCTCCAGAGTCAAAAGTATGGATTGTTCCGGATCATCCTTCATCAGGAGATACCGGGACGCATCATTTAAAAAGCTCAGCTGCTCGTTGATCTCCTTAGCCGCCTGTTCCGCCTTTTGCTGATCAGCCAATGCAAGGCTCAGCTGTCTCGTTTCCTCCGTAATCGGCGTATATGCGGTATAGATAACCGTATTCCCATTTTCCCGGGAAGCAATGCGGCCTACGAGATGAAAAGCGCTGTAACCGCCGCTGCCGTTAAGCACCCGTATATTGCATTCCATATCCCGGTCATTTTTGACGGCTTCTTTGATTGTATTCATCATGCGCTCCCGGTCCTCCGGGTAAATGGCCTGAGCCGGTTCCTGCATCTGAAGATCCCCGCCGTTCCTGTTCACAAGTTCCGCGTACCTTTTATTTACATGCGAAGCGCTGATGGTGCCGTCTGAAGTCACCTCAAATATAATCGCGCCGCATGGAAGATTGTCTAAAAGTTCCCTTCTGCGCTCTTCGATTCCGGCATCAGACGTCATATCCGCATAATATCCATTAATGAATTTTCCCCCGGAAGGATCTGCAGTGGTGCGGTAAAATGCCTGAATATGCACATACCCCTTCCCTTTGCTGCATAGACGTACACGAGTCGAAAAGATTCCCTCTTCCGCCTCCGTCTTGGCGACCACCCGTTTCAGTTCCAAAAGGTCGTCCGGATGCACGCCCGCAAACGCATTATCTGCATAGAGTTCAAAAGCCTCCTCATGGGTCATGCCCATCATCTGACAAAAGCCGTCATTGATGAACACCGGTAAAGCGCTTCCGTCGGGAAGCAGCTTCATGCGCACAAAACCGCCGGGCGTATCGTTCATCAGCCGCTGCAGCAGTTCGTTGTCATTTTTTATATGCAGCAAATGATCGCGGCGCATCAGCATAGACGCCATATAGGCGCCGATAGCTACAAGCTGGTCAGTGTGGCTTGTATTTTTCCTGGGATTATCCACACCTGCATATCCTATAAGTTTCTTATGGTTTCTCAGCGGAACAAGAAAAACATTATGAATATTCTGCTGTATGAACACCTGTTTTTCATGTTCCCGGTACTCAGGCATTTCATTTACATCCTCAATGCAGATATTCTGGCCTTTGCGGAATTCTTCCAGCGCATAATTCTGTCTCCAGTATGGCATCGCCTGCAAATTAGCCTTTTCTGAGGAAATACCGGGCGCACAAACTTCGTAGGTATTCACCGATACCTGATTTTCATCATCCAGCTCAAATATATAGGACCGGTCTCCGTCAAAATGCTCCATAACCTTTTGCAGCGCCTGGTAAATGGCTTCGCCCGGTTCCTTATCGCTTAGCAGGTATCCTGAAATTTCATTGAGGAAAAGAAGCTGTTCATTTACCTCATTCGCCAGCTGTTCGGCCTTCTGCCTGTCGGCAAGCGCTACGCTGATTGACAGCGCTTCCTCCGTAATCGGAATGTACGTAACATATATGAGAATGGTTTCACTATCCTGCACTTCTGTCTTGCCCACCACATGCATGGGAAGATATCCTCCGCTGCCATGAAGCACGCGGAAATCACACGACATCTCTCCTCCGGTTATCGCTTCTTTTACGGCCGCCATCACACGGTCCCGGTCGTCAGGATGCACCGCGGTTATGGCATTTTCTCTGTGAATCTGCTCTTCGTCACGGCACACTAATTCTGAAAAACGCTTGTTTATATGCCGGACATTTAAGAGACCGTTCTTCATTTCATAGACCGCGGCGCCGCAGGGCAGGTTGTCTAAAAGCTCTTTTCTCCGTTCTTCCAGCTCCATATCCGCCGTCATATCCGCATAATATCCGTTTGTATACTGAACTCCGTTTGGATCTGTGGTTGTCCGGTAAAAAGCCTGAAAATGCATATAGCCCTTTTCCTTATGATAGAATCTTGCCCGCGCGGAAAAAATCCCGTCTTCTTTCATGGCATTAATCACAGCCTGCTGAATTTCCTCCACATCCTCAGGGTGCACTCCGGCATAGGCATTTTCGCCATAAATCCGCTGCGCTTCTTCGTGGCTCATGCCCATCATCCGGCAAAAACCATCATTGATAAATACAGGAACCGCTCCTCCATCCGGAAGCATCTGCATGCGCACAAATCCCCCCGGCGTATCGTTCATAAGCCGCTGCATGGAATCATTGTCATTTTCTATTGTTGTGAGCAGATCGCGCCGGTTTAAAAGCACTGCCACATAATCGCCAAGCGCAGACAAATACCCGACGAAATTAAAGGACCTCCGGGGATTACATGCCCCCAGCATGCCGACGAGCACACCGTCCTGCATCAGCGGCACGGCAATTAAAGACTGGATTCCCGCTGCCCTGAGTTTCAGTTTTTCAACAGACCGTTCGGGCTCCAGCTCCTCGATATTTTCGATCACGATCTGTCTGTCGCTCTTTAACTGCTCAATCCAGCCGGCCATCTCAGCGTATGGAATCTGCTTTTTCGTATCTATATTTACTGAAAGTCCGTCGGCACAGACCACATAAGAGATGCTCCCGGCCTGTCTCGCTTCTGAATACTCCATTATATATACAAAATCCGCATTAAAATAAGCCATCTGCCTACTCAGCAGACGTTCAATCGCCGCCTCCGTATCCGGGTTGCTGAGAATACTTTTAGACACTTCATTCAGAAACTGAAGCTGTTCCGTAGTTTCCGCCACTTTCTGCTGTGTCTGCTTCTGTTCCGTAATATTCTCAATAAGCAGATAAACCACACTGCAAGCCGGACTTTTTGCAATCACTCTGCCGTAATAACGGAGACACTCTTCATGGGCAGGCTGTGTCAGATGGTCATAAAAAATCACGTCTCCACGCATCTCCACTCCGTCCCGTGAGGCTGTGCGGACCTCTTCCTTAAAACGCCCGGCCTCCTCTTTGGACATAAACGTCAGCGGATCGATTCTCAGTATATCGGTTAAAGGGATGCCGGTGCGCATCTCCTCCCGGTATTTTTCATTGGCACGGATGATCTCGCACTTTCCTTCCGTAAATTCCAGAACACAGGCGCCGCCCACATAGCTGTTAAAGATCAGACTTTCAATGGATTCCGAATTCCAGAACGCATTGCCGTCCAGCGCACTGATCGTTTCAAACGTACCTATATTTTTCGCTTTTTCTCTGCACCTGGACAGATTTTCGAACTCGTTCACCGGCATCGGCCTGTCGTAATAATAGCCCTGGATCAAAAGGCAGCCGATGGACTGAAGAAAATCCGCCTGTTCCTTTGTTTCCACGCCCTCGGCAATCACCCGCATGCCAATCCATTTTGCCATACGGACAATGGACTCGATAATGTTGCCGCCCCGTCCGGTATTATCCCTTCCCGACAAAAAACGCATGTCCATTTTCAACACGTCGGCAGGCACATCCTTGAGCACGCTGAAGGACGAATAACCGCTGCCGAAATCGTCGATTTCAATGGTAAAACCATAGGCCCGCAGTTTTTTTACCATCTCCACAATCCGCACAATATCGAAAGAAAGGGCCGATTCCGTAATCTCCAGCTGTAAAAGCTCTGCTGGTATTCCATATGATTCTACCAGACCGGTAAGCTTCTCATAGAAGTCTTCTTCCAGAATATCGATTCGGGAAACATTGACAGAGACAGGCAGAGGGTATCGGCCCTCATCAATCCAACGGCGCAGAAGCCCGCATACCTTCTCCCATACATACTTATCCAGCTCATAGATAAAACCATTTTTCTCGAACAGTGGTATAAAAGAGTTGGGAGGGATCATGCTTTTCTGTTCTTTGCTGCGCCAGCGGGCCAGCGCTTCCGCCCCGACCAAAGCGCCGGTTTCATGGTTGTACTGAGGCTGGAGCCATACCTCAAACTGGCCGTCCGAAAGAGCGTACTCCATCTGTCCCAGGATTTTCTGGTCCTCCATAAACCGCTTCTGCATCTCATTGTTATAAGTTGCCACAGAAACGTTATACCGTCCTTTTACGGAGCGTTTCGCCAAAAGAGCCTTATTCATCATATCGTTAAATGAAAGGCTTTTATCGTCGATCAGATAGCGTCCTATGCTCAGCTGAAGCTTGATGTGAATCCCCTCCGCCTTAAAACAGTCTTCCACCGATATGATAAGTTCCGGCAAAAGGGCGGGCGTATCGCTGGGAAGAAGAAGCGCAAAATTATCCGCCGATATACGGCACGCGATACCGCGATATTCATCCACAAAACCGGTCAGGACGTTGGCGATTTGTTTTAACGCACGGTCTCCGTTTTCCCGGCCATACTGCGTATTGATTGCATTAAAATTATCCACATCCAGACAAGCCAGCAGATAAGATCCCACAGGCTCCCTGGCAATCATTCCGGCTGACTTACGGAAAAACAGATCGCTGCTGTAAAGACCTGTTAATGCATCCAACTGGCTGAGACGGCTTTTAACCGCATTTTTCACCCGCAAAAGGGCAATCCGCGGCTTCACCGGTTTGGTAATAATATCCTCTGCGCCAAAATCCAGCGCTCTCATCTGGCCGCTCTCATCTTCTTCTGTTGTAACCGCAAAAACAGGAAACAGAAGCATCTCGCTCTCCCTGCCGATCTGGTCCAGCACCTCAAAACTCCCCGGCATGTCCAAGTCACACAAAACCGCTAAAACCGTTTCCCTGTGTATTATTTGAAGCGCCTGTGCACTGTTTTCGGCCTCCTTGACGCTGTATTCACGTTCAAATACAGCGCGCAGACTACTGCGTTCCGCCTCTGTTTTGCCGACAACCAATATGGGCGCCTGTATCGTTTCATCCGTCGTAATCATTCAAAGGATAACTCCTTTCCCAATATCCCGAAGCCGGATTCTCATCCGGCTCCCAGACTTCCTATTCGCAGCACGGCAGAGCCGCGGGCTCCATCCGTCAGCCATTCAAATAACGTTTCATCTCATGCAGCATGTGCTGGATATTCACCGGTTTGGACAGATGCGCATTCATCCCCGCCCGCTTTGCCTCCTCACGGTCTTCCGTGAATGCGTCTGCGGTCATGGCAAAGATCGGTATGGTGGCCGCATCTTCCCGATCCATCCGCCTGATTGTTCTGGTCGCCTCATATCCATTCATAACCGGCATATGCACATCCATTAAAATCAAATCGATCTCTCCGGGAGCCGACTGGGCAAAATAATCCACGCAGGACTGTCCGTCGCCTACAATGTCGATCAGCATGCCTCTGTCCTGCAGCAGTTCCTTTACAATTAACTGGTTCAATTGATTATCTTCTGCCAAAAGGATATGCTTACCAGCCAGATCAACAATTTCATCCTCTTCGGAACTGGATTCCACTTCTTCAGACATCTTCTTCTCCTGCTCCCTGGAAGGAAGGGCGAAATCGAGATTTACCGTAAATACAGTGCCCTCCCCAGAGGTGCTTTCCACAAAGATCGTTCCTTCCATCAGATCCACAATCATTTTTGCTATTGCCATCCCCAGTCCGCTGCCCTCGATCTTATTAATCCGGCTGTCCTGTTCTCTGGTAAAAGACTCAAATATATGGGCGGCAAAATCAGGACTCATCCCAATTCCGGTATCCTCCACCCGGAACGTCAGATGGGTAAAGTTTTCACGCTTAGAAGCTTCTTCCGTCACGTCCATCGTGATCCTCCCGCACTCCGGGGTGAATTTTACCGCATTGGACAGCAAGTTGATTAACAGCTGGTTCAAACGCAGAGCATCAAAACAGAGAACCTTATGCTCAATCTGATGGAGCCTGATCTCAAAATGCTGCTTTTTCTGTGCCGAAGCAGGCCTGATAAGCTTCTCCAGATTATTCAAAAGGTCCTCCAGTGAAGCCGCGTCATTGTGCAGCAGCATCTGTCCGCTTTCAATTTTTGATAAGTCTAAAATGTCATTGATCAGGCTGACCAGCAGCTGTCCTGACTGCTCGATATTCTTTAAATATCCCTTCACTTTTTCCGTATCTTCCAAATGGTCATCTGCCAGTCTGGCCATGCCGACAATGGCGTTCATCGGAGTTCTTATATCGTGAGACATATTGGACAGGAACCGGCTCTTTGCCAAGTTAGCGCTCTCCGCAGCCTTTCTGGCCTGTTCCTCTGCCAATACAATCCGGCGGGTGGAATTACGGTAAAGGAAGACAAACGCGCCTAATATACAAATACTGAATATTATCAGAATATAAAATAATTGGGAATTATGGATAATCGTCTCTGCCTGTTCCATAATAACACGGTTCGGAATAATGGATAACACATACCAGCCGGGCGCACTGTTCATAGGAACATAACAGAATACATATTCCTCCTTCTGATATTTAAATCGGGCCACGCCGAAATTCTGCTGTTTTAAAGCGGTGCGGAATGACTGAACAGCCTGATTGTTATTTCCCTGCAAATCGATAATATCAAACAGGTTCTGAAATGTGCGGTTGCTGTTGCGGTGCTGGGAGCGGATCAGAATATCCCCTTCCTGATTCACCACATAGGAAAAACCGGTATCATTAAAAAATGACAGGGAAAACTGCTGTGCAATTTCTGCGCGGCTTTTCGATTTCTGAATAACACCACGGGCGCCGTCCGCAAAGGAGAAGCACTCATAACTGTTCAATGTCCATACACCGGTCTGCATATCCAAAAATGGTTCCAATACCCCATGGCCGCTCAAATTCTGGAACTGTGCAAGCTGTTCCGGTTCTAAAGCCCTTCTTTCTTCCCGCAAATCCGTATAGATTATGCCGGAATCCAGATTGATGCAGGCAACTGAGGATTCCATCGTGCCAAACAATTCCATTTTTTTCTGAATGATATCGTAATTATCCGAGTCTTCCACGGACAGCCCTTTGGCCAGTCCGTGAAGCGCCTCCGCATCTTTTTCTATGTAAGTGTCCAAAGCATGCCCTCCCTGGGCTGTTACCTCCAGAATATCTGTCACTGACAGGTTCCAAAGAGACTGGCGCACTTGGGCGAGATAAATGATGCCTCCAATCAAAATAGCGGCTACAATCCCAACCAGAAAAACGCCCCAAAAATAATTTTTTTTCGATTTCACCACCTGTCACCGCCCCTCATTTTCGCTGTCCCAATTCCCGATCAGCTCACTCATACCGGTAACAGCCGCAGCCGCATCGCCGCCCTCTAACATTCCCACGATACTCTCCCGGGAAAAATCCCAAATAGGGAATCTCAAGTTGTCGTCAGATCCTATCACACTGCGGCCATTGGTCAAATAAGGGCCAATTGACTGAATCGCTTTGTCTTCAGCAAGCCTGTTCTCATTTAACGGGCTGAAAGAACACTGGCTGTTCACAAATTCCCAAATAACGTCCGGTCTTGTCAAATATTCCACAAACTGCTTGGCCTCCTTTAGATGTGGGCTCTCCGCCCATACGCTGACACGTGTATCCACATTGATAACCAGAACACTGCCATCGTCCATAATCGGGTAAGGCCGTACCTTAAATTCAAATTCCGGATTCAGATCCAGAAGACGCGGGACAGCCCATGCGCCGGTCAGCATAAAAGGCTGTTCCCCTTTGGCAAACAACGTCAAATCATCCTTCGTTTTGGCTGTCTTCAATGCTTCTTCCCGATCCACCCAGCCGCGCTCCAGCATCCGCTCCACCAGTTCAAATCCAGGACGGAGCGCTTCTGCCAAATCTGCTTTTCCCTCATTAAACTGTGATATCGCCCAAACGGGATCTTCCTGCTGGTAATAAGGCAGCATCCCTTTGGCAATCACAATGGTTTTCAAAGAAATATCGTTATTTGCCACAATTGGAGTGATTCCCTGTGAAACAAAATAATCGCATACGCTCTCCAACTCCGACAGGTTTTCCGGCACCATCTGCCCGTGTTTCTTTAACAGATCGGTATTGCAGAAAAGTCCGAATGCAGAAATAGAGGTTGGCAGATAGCAAATCTCTCCCGCTGCCGCCATCTGGCTTTTCGCCAAATCACTGAATTGATCCAGCGTGGATAAGTCAGACAAATCCGCCAGCCGGTTCTGCTTTTCCAGGTCCAAAGCCCGGGCATGGTCCACCATGATAATATCGTCCCCATTCCCTGTATCCAAACGTTTTTCCAATACATCGAAATAGGTCGGACTTTTAATCCCGTCATAAGAGATTGTAATATCGGGATATTCATCCATAAAACCGTGCAGTGCATTTTCTATCGCCTTAACATTCAATGCCTCGTATTTAAAACCAAAAAAAGTCAATTCTGTCTCAGGTGCCGTGGGTTCCTGCGCTTGATAAAGGATCCTGTTCTCGCCCTGCTGTTTTGCACATCCGCTCAATATCCCAAATAACGGAAGGATGCAAACCAGCAATTTATATCTCCAACTTCTCATTCTGTACCTCCAAATTATCCGCAAAAACCCCTTATTAAAATCTCAATTGATTATATATTATCACACCAGCGCCGATCGCGCAACGTAACCTGAACATCAAAACAACACCTTGGTATCAGATTTAAAATCTGATACCAAGGTGTTGTTTTTCTTCATTCCTCTTCGAACTATTTTTCATTTTTCTCAAACTCCGTCTTGAGCTTTTCCAGGGCCTTTTTTTCGATCCTGGACACATAAGAGCGGGATATATCCAGTTTCTCAGCAATTTCTCTCTGCGTATGTTCTTTTATCCCAAATAATCCGTAACGCATACTGATTACAATTTTTTCCTGATCCTTTAAACAGCTTTCATAGGCGAGGTATAGCTCCCTCACCTCCTGCTGCAGAATCAAGCCCTCCAGTATTTCTTTATTTTCCAGTTCGATCACATCCACAAGGCTGACCGTTTCGCCATCCTTGTCGACCCCAATCGGCTCAAACAGTGAAACCTCTTTCGAGTATTTCTTATTGGCCCGAAGAAGCATTAAGATCTCGTTTTCCACGCACTTTGCGGCATACGTAGCCAGCCTAGATCCTCTGTCAACATTAAATGTGTTCACCGCTTTAATCAGGCCAATGGTACCAACAGACAGCAGATCATCCATATCATGATCTGTATATTGATATTTTTTAACCACATGCGCTACCAAACGCATATTCCGTTCAATGAGTACGGACCTTGCTTCCTGGTCACCCTCTTTGTAGCGTTCCAGATATTCTCGTTCCTCTCGTGCAGTTAAAGGCTGGGGAAATGTCTTCAAAGAAAGCCACCTTACGCATTACTTACTTTTATTTTATGCTAAGGTGGCTTTTTAAGTGCTTTTACACTTTTATTTTATTTTAGTGATGGAACAGGCGGATGCCGGTAAAGGCCATGGACATTCCGTATTTGTTGCAGGTTTCAATTACATTGTCATCCCGGACAGAACCTCCCGGCTGGGCGATATACTTTACGCCGCTCTTGTATGCACGGTCAATGTTATCCCCGAATGGGAAAAATGCATCCGAACCGAGGGATACATCCTTCATCTGATCCAGCCATGCCCTCTTCTCTTCTTTTGTAAATACCGGCGGTTTTACCTTAAAGGTATTTTCCCAGATACCGTCGGCCAAAACATCCATATAATCGTCGCCAATATAAACGTCAATGGCGTTGTCGCGGTCCGCCCGGCGGATGCTGTCGACAAACTGCAGGTTCAGCACCTGAGGCGCCTGGCGCAAAAACCAGTTGTCCGCTTTATTTCCCGCCAAACGGGTGCAGTGGACTCTGGACTGCTGGCCTGCTCCGATTCCGATGGCCTGGCCGCCCTTTGCATAGCATACGGAATTGGACTGGGTATATTTTAACGTGATCAAGGAGATCAAAAGATCGCGCTTGGCATCTTCCGGAATCTCTTTATTCTCAGTCACTACCTTAGACAGCAGTTCGCTGTCGATCTTTAATTCATTTCTGCCCTGTTCGAAAACAATTCCAAATACCTGTTTCCGTTCAATCGGGTCCGGAACATAGTCGGGATCGATCTGTATTACATTATAATTGCCGTTCTTTTTGGACTTTAAGATCTCGAAAGCCTCCGGTTCATAACCAGGGGCGATCACTCCGTCTGAAACCTCCCTTTTAATGATACGGGCCGTATCCACGTCGCACACATCGGAAAGAGAGATAAAATCGCCAAATGAAGACATGCGGTCAGCTCCTCTGGCTCTGGCATATGCGCATGCAAGCGGAGAAAGTTCACCCATATCCTCCACCCAGTAAATCTTAGCCAGCGTCTCGTCAAGAGGCAGGCCTACTGCGGCTCCGGCCGGAGATACATGCTTAAAAGAAGCTGCTGCCGGCAGTCCGGTGGCCTGTTTTAATTCCCGCACAAGCTGCCAGCCGTTAAATGCATCCAGAAAGTTGATATATCCCGGTTTTCCGCTTAAAACCTGGATCGGAAGTTCTCTCTCCCCCCGCATGAAGATTCTGGAAGGCTTTTGATTTGGGTTGCATCCATACTTTAACTCCAATTCTTTCATCTTAACGTTCTCCTGTTCTTATCTGTTTTTATTAACAATTCTTGTTTCATAAGCGCCTGTAGCGATATCAATATATCTCACGAATAAGGAAACTTTATTATCTTCGTTTAAATTCTTCCACAAAAGATCGGTAAATTCATCAATATCTCCCTTGATTCCAACAAGTTTCGGCTCTCCTTCAAAACTTGGAAGCGGATTTCCGTCATGCATATATGTGTGGATAAAGTGGCCCTCGCCTGCCGCAGGATTCTCATATGCAAACGTATAGCGGCTGCAGGATTCCGGGTTCCCGTTATTGCTCTTTAAAATGGACATGGCATAATTATATCTTCCATTTTCAATATGCATAATTCCTGAAATTCTCGGTGTATAATTAGGGCCGTCCGGTTCAAACTCACGGCTGCGCAGAGACTGTTCAAAAGTCAGCTGTTTATCCATTCCTTCATAGATTGTGTCGGTCTGGTCTCCGTTGGTAACAATCGTTTTATTGCCGAGGACCCGAACCGGAGCATAGATAATCAGGCTTGGATCGGTTAATTTGGATGGATCAAACGCCTGAGTGCGGATTCCTTCCCCGTCTTCCACAAACACACGGTTACGGCTGTTTTCGCTTCTTCCCATGATGAAATAAGCGGTCACTGCCGTTTTTCCGTCCTCCGTTCTTCCAATCACAATTCCTCTGCCCGGATAGGCATTATTCTTCAATTCCTCTTCAATTGCCAGCATCTTCATCAGCTGATTCCTCCTAACTTTTTATATGTCCTGCCCAGCCGTTACTATGAAACATTTAATCAATAAAAAAACGCCTGGGCAGTACGAAGATCAAAAGGAATTTCTCCTTTTGTCTTCAGCATGCCCAGGCGGTCGGCTCAATCTTCTTACGTGCTCCCCTGTAGTTTCCCACTTATCCGCCAGTCGCACGTCCTTTTCTAATCATATAATATTATTTTTTTCTTTGCAAGAAGATTTTTAAATTTTATTCATTTCTTATTGCGGCCAATGGGCTCAGCTTCATCGCCCTTAAAGCCGGGAAGAAGCCTGCAGCCATACCTACGAAGATGGCGAACAGAATTGCAGATCCTGACAGCCACGGCGGAATTCTGGATATATCGCCGTCAATTCCCATCATGAGCTGGGCCGCTCCTAAAAATTTATTGATCACAATGGACAGGGTGTAACTTAATATAATCCCGATCATTCCTCCCATAAATCCGATAAATCCCGACTCCAAAAGGAACATATTGCGGATTACGCCCATATCACAGCCAAGAACCTTGATGATTCCGATCTCCTTTGTCCGTTCATAGATGGACATCATCATGGTATTGGCAATGCCGATTGCCGCTACAAACAGGGAAACCGCGCCGATTCCGCCTAAAACGGCCTGAATCATATTATACTGCTGCTGGGACTGTTCCAGCCACTCCATGCTGCTGTATGCCTGATATCCCATATCTGTAATCTCTTTCTGCACTGTGGTAACATTTGACATATCATCTGCATAGACGATCGCCTGGTCATAGATAAAATAGTTATATGGTTTTCCCTTTTTATTGGTGGGCTGTCCCGGGATCGGATCTTTTCCAAATACCCGCTTCAGTTGGGCTTTCAGAGAATCGATATCCACGTAGACGTCATAGCTGTAACTGTTCCAGTCATCAACGCCTCCCTCTACCATCGCCGCTGTGGGAATCATATACTTTTTCGGAGGTTTGGAAGGAGATCCCCCTTCTCTTGATCCCCCGCTCTGTGCCTGATAATATGCATTCGTATCAAAGACCACAAACATGGGTTTATTCAGAAAATCCACGTCCGGTATCTCGTCATAATTACGGTAACCGCCTTTACTTTTCGTATTGTAGAAGTTACGGGCGGCCTGATTTCCCACCACCATCGCAAGATCGCCGCCCGGCTCAGGCAAGCTTCCTTCTCCAATGGAAATCTGCTCCATATACTCTCTGGAAACCCCGTTCATGCCCAGCTGCGCTTCATAAACGCCCTGCTTCATAACCACATAAAAGGACAGCATGGGAGATACTGCCTGCACATGTTCAACCCGCTTCAGCAGTTTTACCGTATCATCCGTTATGTAATTAGGCTCCTTTGAAGTGTCGTTATTTCCCCACCTGTTCTGCGAATATACGGTGATGGCCGTCAAACTTCCGGAAGCCTCGTACTGCTCCATTGTCAGTTCCTTTAAACCAATTCCCAAGGAAACCATTACAACAATGGAAGCCGTACCTATAACAACTCCCAACACAGTGAGTGTCGTCCTCAGCTTTCTCCGCCGCAGGTTATTTACGCTCATTAAGAGCAGATCAAGAAATCTCATCGTCTGTCTCATCCTCTTCCTGGGCCGCTTTTTTCTTTTTTCTCTTTCTGACAATAATGACAGCAACCACTATGACGGCCAGCGCTGCAGCCGGCAGTATAATTAATTTGTATTTACTGAAGAAAGACGGATTTTCTGCCGGGATGTCATCGAAATTACCAACCATGGAATCATCAAAATCCATCGGAATTTCTTCCGTTACATAAAGAGTCATCTCTTTTTCCAAAGCGGTTTCATTTCCATTCTCATCTTCATAGGTTATGGTGATCTTCACTTTGCCGTCGTCGGCCGTTGGAGCCACGCCGCTGATCATCACATCCACATTGCCGGTTTCACCCGGTTTAATATTGCCTACATAGGTGTCTGTCGTCTGTATGGAATCGGCTTCAAATTTTGCCATAACATTATAAAGAAGCACTTTTCCGGTGTTATTGATCGAGAACATGACATTGGATTCCGATCCCACGTTAATGCTTTCCGGCATAATCTCTATGGTGCCCGTGTTGATTCTGGCATGCTGGTAAACGGGGATATCCACAACCACGCTTTCCTCGGCATTCTTAAACTCAGGGCTGTCATACTTTTCCTTAACCGTGATGGAATAGGATCTCTGGTCAATGCTGGCTTTCGACACCATCTTCACCCGGATCTCAGCAGTTCCTCCGGCAGGCATGGAATTCACAACCGTTGAAGAAGAGCCGGATTCCATGGAAAAGACAGCGCTCTCAGTGACTTTTTCAGACTCTAATGAGAACAGGATGTTGCTGGCAGGCACGTCGGCAGATGCATTCTTCATCCTTAAAATCAATTCAAACTCTTCACCCGCAAAGATCTTCTCCGGAATTGTCTCGTAGCTGTCCACAATTAAACGGGCTTTTGTTCTGTCGTTTGCATTGAAATCGCCTTTATTGTCTTCTTTGTCTTTATTGGTAACGCGGACGAAGAAAGACTCCTCCGCTTTTAATAATGCGCCTTCGGAACTGTCTCTGTATGTAATCTCCAATTTTACCGGGTAATATCCGCTGTAGGCCTCTTTACGGATCATAAAGCTGTAAGGCAGCTCCACCGTCTCTCCGCCTGCGATTTTATCAAAACGGCGGTCGTAATTGGCATCGTTAATTTCAAATGGAAATTCCGTATCTTCTTTGCTCATCACCATGCTCACCGTAACGTCCTGAGCTGAAATGGTGCTGTCATTTCTCAAATTCATGGTAAAGTTGAGAACATTCGGATAAACGCCGTCAGGAGTGCTCTGCCCCTCTCCAAGGACAAAGGTTATGGTTTTATCGTCCTCTTCATCGTCATTCGACGAACCGGTGGACTTGCTGATCCAGACATTGATATATTCGTCCGCAAGTTCATTATTCTTATCGTCATACACTTTAATCGGAACTGAATAATATCCCTCGGCGATATCACGCCTTACCCTTGCGGAAATCGATACGCTTTTTGAGGAACCGTCCTTGAGAGAACCCACGTCTTTAATATCAAAGGTGCTCTCATTCACTTCAAAGGGAAACACATAGGTGGAGTCCAGATCTTCATCATCCGAAATGATCACATCCGTTGAAAGGGACACGCCCATCTTGCTTAAATCTTTTCCCGAGTTATTCTTCAACGTAAAGGAAATGCTCATGCTCTTTCCCGTTTTACCGCTAGGCGTCTTTTTTGTAATTACATAGTCGTTATCGCTGGTATCAATCAGGGCAAAGGACGTAAACG
This sequence comes from Clostridium sp. chh4-2, assembly GCF_002899675.1. GTDB lineage: Bacteria > Bacillota > Clostridia > Lachnospirales > Lachnospiraceae > CHH4-2. The sequence continues at coordinate 272,521 of NZ_PKUU01000001.1, forward strand.
GCACCGCTCCCAGCAAAGTGATCACCGCTAAAATCCAAACCAGACTTTTTTTCAGCTTTTTCATACTCTAATCTCCTCTTTGTTTAACTTTCTTCTGTATCAGGACCATCTTCCTCTGAATGATGGCGCTCTTCTATCTTTAAGATCTTGCCGTCCACGATATGAAACTGCCGGTCGGCAAAGGATGCGATATGGTTGTCATGAGTAACCATAACGAGGGTCTGGTGCTGCTCCCTGACAATCTTTCTCATCAGTTTCAGCACTTCCATGGTGGTCTTCGAATCCAGATTACCGGTAGGCTCATCCGCAAATATGATCTGCGGGTCCACAGCCAGAGCCCTGGCAATTCCCACACGCTGCTGCTGCCCTCCGGACATCTCATTGGCCATATGCTTCATCTGCTTTTCCAGGCCAACCAGTTTCAGATATTTGACTGCTTTTTCATTCCTCACCTTTCGCGGGATTCCACGGAAGGAAAGGGGCAGAGCCACATTCTCCACCGCGTTCATGGTCTGAAGCAGGTTATAGGACTGAAAAATGAATCCCACATGCTTTCTTCTGAATGCCACCAGCTGATTCTCCGTCAGCTTCTCTATGTGGGTCTTAGCGATCACGATCTCACCTTTTGTCGGCTTTTCCAAACCGGCCAGCATATTTAAAAGCGTCGACTTGCCGGAACCGGACGGGCCTACAATGGCACAAAATTCTCCTTTGTACATGGTAAAATCCACACCGTTGAGGGCGTATACTTTGGTATGGCCTACCTTGTATATCTTATAAAGGTCTTTTACTTCTATAATGGGTATTTTGTTGTCTGACAAAGTTAAGGACCTCCCTTTTCCTGTTTCTATTGGTTTATTATACAGTAAAATGATAATTTGTACCGCCTTTATTTTCTTAAAGTTCCTTAAATATTCCTTACACGGTTTTTCCGGAAAACTTTCTAAAAAAGTATAACATATTTTTGTAAAAAATTGTAGAAATATCCGGACTTATACTATATAATAGGGAAAGGAAAAAAAGGAGGTTCGAGATGAATACCATAGACGCTATTAAAACACGAAGAAGCATTCGCCGTTTTAAAGAGACTGCCGTCCCTCATTCTTTGCTGGAACAGATCGTCTCTGCTGCTTCATTTGCTCCATCCTGGAAGAATTCTCAGGTAACACGTTATATTGCTATTGAGGATTCCAATTTAAAGAAGGCGATTGCCGACACCTGCTGTGGTGAGCATAACGCCTGTATTATAAAGCCAGCACCATTATTAGTCGCTACTACCTTAATTACAGGTCGTTCCGGTTATGAACGTGATGGCTCTTTTTCTACCATCCGGGGTGAAGCATGGCAGGCCTTTGACTGCGGAATCGCATGTCAGACCTTTTGCCTTGCGGCGAAAGAATTAGGACTTGACACAGTGATTCTGGGGCTTTATGATTTTGAGAAGGCATCTGCCCTCATTCAGGTTCCGGACGGTCAGCAGCTGATGGCTCTGATTGCCGTAGGCTATGGGGATGAAACTCCTGAAGCTCCGAAACGCAAACCATTAGAAACATTATTAACATACCGTTAAAAGGAGATAGTTATGAGACATTTATTAAACCCGCTGGACTTTACAGTGGAAGAAATTGATGAATTGCTGGAACTTGCAACAGATATCCAACACAATCTGCCGAAATACAGTCATGTATGTGACGGCAAAAAGATCGCAACTTTATTTTATGAGCCAAGCACCAGGACCCGTTTAAGTTTTGAAGCTGCTATGCTGAATTTAGGCGGCAACGTGCTGGGCTTTTCTTCTGCCGATTCCAGCTCCGCTTCCAAAGGTGAGAGCGTTGCAGATACCATCCGCATGATCTCCTGCTATGCGGATATCGCAGCCATGAGACATCCAAAAGAAGGTTCCGCCCTGGTTGCTTCCCAGGCTTCCCATATTCCGGTTATCAATGCAGGCGACGGCGGACATCAGCATCCGACTCAGACATTAACGGATCTGATGACAATCCGTTCTGAAAAGGGACGTTTGAACAATATGACCGTAGGTCTTTGCGGCGACTTAAAATTCGGCCGTACCGTACATTCTTTAATCAACGCCCTGGTTCGTTATCCAAACATCAAGTTCCTCCTGATCTCCCCTCCGGAACTGCGCATACCGGATTACATCCGCAAAGACGTTCTGGAAGCCAACCACATCGAGTTTGAGGAGATCGGTAATTTAGACGACGCCATGCCGGAACTGGACATTCTTTATATGACCCGTGTTCAGAAAGAGCGTTTCTTCAACGAAGAAGATTATATCCGTTTAAAAGACTGCTACATCCTGAACAAGGAAAAGATGAAACTCGCTAAAGATGATATGTTCGTCCTTCACCCTCTTCCAAGGGTTAATGAGATTTCAACCGAAGTGGACAGCGATCCGAGAGCCGCCTACTTCAGACAGGCACAGTACGGAGTTTATGTGAGAATGGCCCTTATTATGACACTTTTGGAGGTGAATAAACCATGTTAAATATCAGCGGATTAAAAGAAGGCGTGGTCTTAGACCACATTCAGGCCGGAAAAAGCCTGGATATCTACTATCATTTAGGCCTGGACAAGCTGGAATGCCAGGTAGCCATCATTAAAAATGCCAAGAGCAGCAAAATGGGCAAAAAGGATATCATCAAAATTGACGGCGATCTGGAACATATCGATCTCAATGTGCTGGGTTATATCGATCACAATATCACGGTCAACATCATCCATGACAGCGTAATCTCTGAGAAACGCAGCTTAAAACTGCCGAAAAAGATTACGAACGTAATCCACTGCAAGAATCCTCGCTGCATCACATCCATTGAGCAGGAGCTTCCTCATATCTTCTACTTATCCGATGAGGAAACAGAAACCTACCGCTGCATGTACTGCGAAGAGAAATATTCCAAATAATCAGACGAAACACCGGAAAGAGAGAACCTGAAACGGCATAAAAGCCTGTGTTCCAGGTTCTCTCTTTCCATCTGGTTTTGCCGATCCCGGGCCTTCAATGACACCTCATGATCTTATTACCCCTTATTCTCTAAACTTTTCTTTTGTAATCTCGATAAACAGTTTCGCCGCATCCGACAGATAGACATTTTTCCGGTAGGCGATAACGAAATCCCATTCATTATTTCTTTTTCCCGCGGAACAAAACAGCAGTCGTTTTGGAGTATAGAAGTATTTTTCACACATATCGGTACAAAATCCTACTCCGATCCCTGAGGCGATGATGGAAAGCACGCTCTCCACGCTTTCAAGGGTTATGATTTCCGGGGAAATGGTGGAATCCATCATGATTTTGTTTGCGATTTTTCTGGTCCGGAATTTGGAGTCCACCAGGAAAAACAACTCCTCTCCTAACTGGTTTACGTCAATCCAGGGATGCTTTCTGCCCTCTCTTGCTTCAACGTAACGTGACAGCTTGTTATCCGGCGAGATAGCCAAAACCACCTCTTCTTTGCATATCTGTTCATAATTAAATCCGGCATAATACCCGTCCGTCACCGTATAAACGGCCAGATCGATCTTTCCGTCAATCAGCGCTTTATTTAATTCGGAAACTCCGTTTTCCACCACACGGATCTTATAATTGGGGTAACGCTTTTTAAACTCCGGCAGCGTATTGGGCAGCACATAACGCCCTCTGGTCGGCGTGATTCCGATCGAAAGTCTGCCTCTGAAGTTTTGATTAATATCATTTAAATTATTTTGGAGCTGTCTGCTCAAATCCAGGATTTTGAAACCGGTTTCCACATACTGTTCTCCTGCATAAGTGAGGATCAGTCTGTTGTCCACCCGTTCAAACAGCTTAGTCTGGAGCCGTTTCTCCAGATTCTGCAGGAATTTACTGATTGACGGCTGTGTGATATCCAATGCCCGCGCCGCGCCTGAAAGTGTCTGATTATCTCTAATTGCCACCACATACTGTATCTCTCTAAAATCCATAAGCCCCTCCAATCCTTTCTTTTTCCCAGTATACCACACTTATAACTTTAAGCTATAAAAAGTATGCTTAAACTCTGGATTTACAGCAATATTACCATATAGTAAGATAAGTCCAAGAGATTTCAGGAGGTAAAATTGATGATAAAAGGCTATTTGACTACCAGCGACAGAGCAAGAATTTACTATGAGGACCGAGGAACCGGAATACCCATTCTTTTCGTTCCCGGCCACATGTGCACCACCAAATTTTTTGAAAAAAATGCAGAGGTGCTGGAAAAAGATTACCGGGTGGTAACATTTGACCCGAGAGGTTTCGGCAATTCTTCTAAAGTGCTTCACGGAAATGACATTGAACGCCATGCGGACGATATCAAAGAGCTGATCGATCTTTTAGACTTAAAGGACGTAATCCTGTTGGGATGGTCTTTGGAAGGCAGCACCGTAGTCACTTATGCGGACAAATACAACTCCTACCGTTTAAAAGGCCTGGGACTGATCGACTGCTGCCTGTTCCCCTTCTCTCCCGAAGACTGGAACTCTTATAATTCCAAAAATTACAATATGGATGACTGGAATCAAAAATACCGGCTGTGGATCACAGATCCGGAGGTTTATTTTGATAATTTCATCCAGAGAATTGATAAATATCTCACGCAGGAAGAGATTTCCATGGTACGCACAGAGATTTCTAAAACTCCACCCTGGATCGGGTTTGCAATTCATTCCGACTGGTGCCACACCAATGCGGAACCATTGTTAAAAAATCTTACGGTTCCGGTTTACATCGCCAGCGGCTGTTCCAAAGGGCACACACCTTCCATGGGCCGTCATTACAATGAAGTGATTCCTACTTATCATGAGCTCCATGAATTTGAGAACGGGGGCCATATCTTATTCTGGGTAGAACATGAAAAGTTCAATCGGACATTGGGGAGTTTTATATCAAAGATATCTTAATCTATTGACAATTCACAAATAGGAGGGTTTTATGTTAGCAATTATTGGGTATGCCATAATTATTGTTATGATGTTTTTGATCCTGAAGGATAAGGCTTTACCAGCCACTTGTTTTGTATTCCTGCCGATCATTGGGGCGGTCATTGCAGGATTCAGCATTACGGATATTTCCGGTTTTGTATCAAAAGGCGTGGGTACCACCTGGGCCACCGCTATTCTGTTCGTATTTTCCATCTTATATTTCGGAATTATGAACTATGCCGGCCTTTTTGATAAGCTGGTGGATTATTTATTAAAGGTAGCAGGCAATAACGTCACCATGATCCTGCTGGCAACTGCCATTATCGCCATTATCGGCCATATCGACGGAGCGACCACCTCCACTTACCTTATCACTATCCCGGTTATGCTCCCGATCTTTAAGAAAATGAAACTGCGTCCGACGGTTCTTCTGCTCATTGTCAGCTCAGCCACCGGAGTCATGAACCTGGTTCCATGGGGAGGGCCTACCATCCGTGCAGCCACCGCAATCGGCCAGGACGCCACCCAATTATGGGTCAGCATGATTCCCATGCAGGTATTTGGAATCGTCTGTACGTTATCTCTCGCCGTTTACTTCAGCTTTGTCGAAAAGAAACGTCTGGCTAAAGCAGGTGAAGCGGGCATCGTTGTGGATTTATCCAAGGACAGCGGACGCATAGAAGAAACCGACCTTTCCATGAAACGTCCTAAATTGTTATGGTTCAACCTTTTACTTACCATTATAATCATCGTTTTATTAGTTAAAAACATATTCCCGGCTTACGCGGTATTCATGTTCGGAATGTTAATCGCCATCGCTGTCAACTACCCGGATTTAAAGATGCAGCAGACCATCATCCATGATTTAGCCGGAGGCTCCATCGGCCTGGTTGTCACATTAATCGGCGCAGGCGTATTCTTAGGCATCTTTGTCAATACAGGCATGATTGACGCAATGTCACAGGTATTAATTCATTTGCTCCCAGGCAGCCTGCAGAAATATCTCCATCTCATCATCGGAGCCTTAGGCGCGCCAATGGGCATGATCATGGGACCGGATCCTTATTATTATGGAGTGCTTCCGTTAATCAGCGAAACCGTCGCCCGTTTCGGCGTGACACCGGATCAGGTTGCTCACGCGATGTTAATTGGAGAAAATGTTGCTCTCGCAGTCAGCCCCTGCGTTCCAACCACCTTCTTGGCAATGGGCCTTGCCGGAGTAGAATTGAAAGACCATATCAAATTCTCCTTCAAATGGCTATGGGGAATCAGCATCCTCATGTTAGTTTTCGCAGTCTTATTTAACATTATATAATAAGATACGCCGGAAAGAAGGGGATGCCCAGGCAGGCGGGGAAAGTATTGAGCCAAATGGGATTCGGGATTCGCCCCTAAGATGTACTAAGACCCGCAAGAACTAAAAGAGACAGGGCGCGCCCATTCGCAGTAAACTCTTGATGACTTTGCTGCTCAAGGGGCGCTTAGAAACTGATTCGGAATTCAGTTTCTACCTGTCTCTTTTTGTCCTTGTGGATCTAAGTACATCTAAGGGGTTCCATACGATCCCATTTGGCTCAATACTTTCCCCGTCTGCCTGGGCATCCCCTTCTTTCCGGCTGTTGCTTGGCTAGCTAAGGATAAAAAAGATTTGGTGAATGCGGGAGTAAGTTTTTACATAAACCATGAAGTCTTTTTCAAAAATGCCTTCACCATTTAATGTAAAGGGTGAGGTCATTTTGCGAAATGACTTGATGATTAAAGTAAAATCCGAAGACATTTCTGAAACTCCCTTAACGATCTGTGTAAATGTGATTCTACATAAATACCTACGCACCAATATTGTTTTTAACCAAGCCAGCGAAAACCAGCCCGGAATCGGGAGGCGGAACCGGAAGCCAAAGGTCGGAGGGGCCGTCCGGGCCGGGGAAGGAAGATGCAGCCAAATGGGATCGTATGGAACCCCTTTAGAACTACTTAGTCCCGTGAGGACAGAACGAGGCAGGTAGAACCTGATTTCGGTGTCAGGTTCTAAAGCGCCACTGAGCAGCGAAGTCATAAAGAGTTCACTGCGAATGGCGCTGGCCTGCCTCGTTCTGTCCTTACGGGTCTTAGTAGTTCTTAGGGGCGAATCCCGAATCCCATTTGGCTACATCTTCCTTCCCCGGCCCGGACGGCCCCTCCGACCTTTGGCTTCCGGTTCCGCCTCCCGATTCCGGGCGTCCCCCTTTCGCCAGCTCAGTTAAATAACAATTTTGTGCATTGATTTTTATTGCAGGTGAATTACTTCGATTTCGGGGATCGTATAATTTCTTATAATGCTGTCGCTGGTGTAGATCTTTGATATGGAACTGTTTTCTCTTACAATATCGTATTTAATTACGTTATTCTCACAGTGGGCTACCCACAGCGCGATATCGGAAACGCCTCTCTGTCTCATGATGTTGGCCGCCCTCAATACGGTTCCTCCGGTGCAGCAGATATCGTCTATGATTAGAATCCGCTTTCCGGTCAGGCTCAGATTCTTATTAAACAGCTCATAACTGATGATCTCTCTGCTGTCGTCTAAGACCCTTTGTTTTTGCCCATAGAAGTATGGAATCTCATCGTTGGCACAGACATTTAGTCTCTTTGGATATTTCTTCATGGCTCCTGCATCTGGGAAAAACAGATAATCGGGCTGAAACAGCCGTCTCACCTCATCAATATAAGGATTAATGTCCAGCTCGACCACATGATGTATCAGATCGGCTATTCCGTGGGAATGATTGTCCAAGGTATAGATATGTGAGAAATTCAGCCGGTTGATGATATTGGCAAACAGTTTCAGACTGTATACGTACCCGTCAATCGGGCGGTCCATGCGCCCGTATGGGACATACAGCATGGTCAGTTCAATCTCAGCTCCAGGTTCCTTATCTCTTATAAACTCTACGGCAAACTGGAGATCCGTAATGTCTTTATTATCCTGAAAAAACAATTCGATTCTGTTAAGATCCGGCTTCACTGCAGCCGGTTTATAAGAAACTTCACCGTTGCTGAACTGCTCGCTTCCGAAAATTCTGTTATTTACCTTTATCATGGTCTTCCTCCCGTTGTTCCTTATCTTCACTTTCTTCTATATTTATCTTCCATTTACCCTTACTTGCACTGCATGTTCGCATTTATTCTTTCCGTATTCGAAAAACCCGAAATAAATACAGAAATCTCTTATCAAATTGGATTTCTTAATTTATTTCGGGTTTTCAAACAGACATTATCTGCATATATCATTTTTAGTTTGAGCAAGACGATAAGCCGGGTTATGTCGTTGGATGGCCATCTATCTAGGTCTGCCGTCGCCGGCAGACTCAAGCGACCTACCCGGAAACAGACGGGCCGCCTTATGTTTCCTGTTCGGTCTTGCTTCGGATGGGGTTTACATATGCCCCGGCTGTTACCAGCCAGGCGGTAGTCTCTTACACTGCCCTTCCACCCTTACATGTTTCCATGCGGTATATTTCTGTTGCACTATCCCTGGAGTCGCCTCCGCCAGACGTTATCTGGCATCCTGCCCTGTGAAGCCCGGACTTTCCTCATCTGCAACCTTTCGGTATCACAGCTGCGGCCACCTGTCTTACTCAAACTAAAACAGTTTATCACAATTTTATATCTGGTGTCAACTGATTATTCTGCTTGTTTATGTTCTCACCTTAAACCCGGAAACAGCTTCCGCCGATAAATTCTCTGACAATGGAATTTTTCGGAATATCCTCACTGCTGACGCCCAGGAAATAATCCAGGAATTTAAGCAACCTCTTGGCTTCCAGATATTCCTCAGAATCTCTCGGAATTCCGAACAAAAGCGGTTCTGCGTATTGTTTCAGCACAGCCAGTTCATAGACAGATGCAGAATTAAACATGATATCCGCCTCTTCCTGGAATGGGAATATATTATTCTCCTCCCCGTTGCGCACCGACTGCCATCTGCTTATGGTTTCCTGAGCGCTTTCTCCTCTTGTTCTGGCATCCCGGACCATCCGGCGGATCAAACGTCCATCCGTGGTTGGTATCCGGTTGTGCTCATCAATATTCAGCTGCGTCAACGCGCTGATATAAATCTTGAATTTATTCGCTTTCGGTAGAGAATAGGAAAAGCGGTCATTCAGGCAGTGAATGCCCTCAATCACCAGGATATCTTCCTTGCCAAGGGTCAGATAGTCTCCCTTGTACTCCCTCATCCCGGATATAAAATTATACCGCGGCATCTCCACGGTTTTTCCGGCCAGAAGATTGGTCATATCCTCATTAAACTGTTTGATATCCAGACATTCCAAAATCTCATAATTATAATTGCCGTTTTCATCTTTGGGACTGTCCACCCGGTTTACGAAATAATCGTCTGCAGCTATCGGGTGTGGTTTCATCCCCAACGCTTCCAGCTGAATGGAAAGGCGGTGGGAAAATGTCGTTTTGCCGGAAGAAGAAGGACCTGCGATCATCACAATTTTTTTATCCGGCTGTGCGACGATCTGTTCTGCGATCTGCCCGATCTTCTTCTCCTGAAGCGCTTCCTGGATCAGAATCAGCTCATTGGCCTTTCCGTGGGCGATCATGTCATTTAATGCGCCTACCGTGGGCACTCCAAGGCGGTCGCCCCAATCGGAGGATTCCTTTAAGACATGGAATAATTTTTCCTTTTTCTTAAACTTAGGCGTCTTTTGGGGAGCGGAAACGTCCGGAAGCATCAGCATGAATCCGTTGTCATACAAGACCAGATCGAAATATTTGATATAGCCCGTATTCTGAACCATATAACCGTAAAAATAATCCTCAAATCCTCCGATGCTGTAAATATTTACCCTGGATACACGGCGGTACTTGAACAATTTTTCCTTGTCATACATCCGGTGTTTATGAAATAATTCCACCGCTTCATCCGTATGGACATTCCGCTTCATGATTGGGATCTCCGCTTCCACATATTCCCGCATCTGTGCCTTTACCCGGTCCAAAAGATCTTGGTTCAGCACAAAATCTCCTTTCGGCTGTGCAAAAAGGCCCTTTCCAAGGGAAAAATCAATGGCCACTTTTTCGATATTCTCAGCTCCCACCACCTCGTAAAATGATTTGAGCATCAATAAAATTGCGCTGCGGTGATACGTCTGCATCCCGGGTTTATCCGCAGTAGTTACAAATTCTATGGTACAGTCTCCGGTCACCTTTTTGTGGAGCTCCGCCAGCTTCCTGTTTACAAAAACCAGCACAATATCATTTTCAAATTCAGACTGGTGATCCTTCGCAATATCCAGATAAGAAGTTCCCTCTTCATATTCTTTCTTTATACCGCCGATTGTCACAAACGCCATGCACATCCTCCTTTTGTTCTGAATCTATACGATTACAGCAGCCGGAAATGCCGGCGCCGCTTTTATAATCTCTATTTGCCCATCCGTAATTTTATTAATATAACCTGCCATAAAATCGATAAAAATATGCTCCACACCATAATGCCCGGCATCGATCACTGCCATTCCTCCGGCAACTGCATCAATTCCCTCATGGTGGCCGATGTCCCCGGTAATCAGCACCTGAGCCTGTCCCTTTAATCCATGGGAAATCATGCTGGAGCCGGAACCCGGGGATACGGCGATTCTGCGAACCGGACTTTGGATCTCGTCCATCCCATAGATGGTCACAAACGGCAGTCCAAATGTATCTTTTACATAAGTTCCAAGCTCACTTAACGTCATTTCCGATGGGAGGGTTCCGATTCTTCCGATTCCATACTCACCGTCTTCCGACTGTCCGGTAACCTCCAAAACGCTGCAGTCTGAAAGCTTCAGATAATCAGCTGCCAAATCCGCCATGCACCCCGGCGCAATATCGAAATTGGTATGCATCGCATAATAGGAAATTCCGTTTTCTATCAGGTCAAGCAGCCTGCGGCCGATAAAATCCTGGTCATTAATCTTTTTAACCGCCTTAAAAATCAGCGGATGATGGGTTAACAGCATATCCGCCTTTTGGCTCACCGCCAAGTTAACCACATCATCCGTCGCATCCAGCGCAATCACTATTTTTTTCACTTCTCTGTCCATCCTGCCGGCCAGCAGACCCGGATTATCCCATTCACAGGCATAGTTCTCGTCCGCCAGCTGGTTTAACAGGTTTATGATCTGTTCACATCTCATTCAGTATCTCCTCAATCCACTGTAACTGTAATAAAATCTCCTGTTTTCTGCTTTTGCTTCCTTCTGTCCCGTGAAGTTCCAGCTGTTTTAAAACATTCTGGTACAAGCATTTTTCCTTTTTGAGAAATTCCTTTAAAACAGGGTTTTTATGTTCTGCCAAATATTTTCCATAGAGATAATAGGAATCCCTGGAAAGGTTCATGGTTCCGCGGATCACTTTCATGACCGTATAATATTTTCCCTCATCACAGGTCATATCCTCTTTTACAATACAAAATCCCTGGTCTTCCAGATATCTTCTGACCTTGTCAAGCTCTGACTGAGGGGACAGAATCCAGGTTACCACACTGTCCCACACATGTCTTCCCTCTTCCAGAATATGTATTACCAGTTCTCCGCCCATTCCGGCGATCACCACGGTGTCCGCTTCACCGGAATTTAATTTCGATACGCCGTCACTTAAACGCGTTTCAATCCGCTCCTCTAATCCATGAAGCTTAATATGCTTTTGAGCCCGCTCCAAAGGGCCCGGCCGTACATCCATCGCAATGGCGGATACAGCTGTATTCTGCTCCACCAGCCAGATCGGGACATATCCATGATCTGTCCCGACATCAGCGATCCGGCTGCCCGGTTCCACAAAGGAAGCTACCAGCTCCAGTCTGCGTGATAATTTCATAAGTTCCTCTCACTCTGCCAACGGCGTATTTTATATCCTTAATCTAAATAATCTTTTAATTTCTTGCTACGGCTGGGATGGCGCAGCTTGCGAAGGGCCTTGGCCTCAATCTGCCTGATCCGCTCCCGCGTTACATTAAACTCTTTTCCCACTTCCTCTAAAGTTCTGGGGCGGCCGTCCTCTAAGCCAAACCTCAGTTTCAGCACCTTCTGCTCCCTTTCGGTCAGCGTATCAAGCACTTCCATCAACTGCTCGTGAAGCAGAGTAAAGGTAGCTGCATCCGCAGGAACCGCCACATGGTCATCCTGTATGAAGTCGCCTAAATGGCTGTCCTCCTCTTCACCGATCGGGGTTTCCAGAGAAACTGGTTCCTGGGATATCTTCATGATCTCCCTGACGCGCTCCACCGGTATCTCCATCTTCTCCGCAATCTCTTCCGGCTGCGGTTCCCGTCCCAAATCCTGCAGAAGCTGTCTGGATACCCGGATCAGCCGGTTTATGGTTTCCACCATATGTACCGGAATACGGATGGTTCTGGCCTGATCCGCGATGGATCTGGTGATGGCCTGGCGAATCCACCAGGTCGCATACGTGCTGAATTTATAACCCTTTGTATAGTCGAACTTTTCCACGGCCTTTATCAGACCTAAATTGCCTTCCTGGATCAGGTCCAAAAACTGCATTCCCCGGCCCACATACCGCTTGGCTATGCTGACAACAAGGCGCAGATTGGCTTCCGCCAGTTTCTTTCTGGCGTTTTCATCGCCCAGGCTCATGCGTTTTGCAAGATCGATTTCTTCCTCTGTGCTCAAAAGAGGAACCTTGCCGATCTCTTTCAGATACATGCGGACCGGATCTTCGATGTTGACGCCTTCCGGCACAGAGAGGTCAATGTTCTCCACATCGATCTCTTCCTCATCGTCCAGCTCTTCTTCGATGAACAGATCCGGATCAATGTCCTCGTCATCGCCGATTCGCAGCACATCCACTTTATTATTTTCCAAAAACTCGTAAATCTTGTCCAGCTTATCCGGGTCAAGAATTTCATCACGGAAGAAACCAAGAATCTCCTGATTTTCCAGTACATTCTTTTTCTTTTTCGCTTCTGCCAACAACAGTTCCAGCTTTTCATCGAATCCTAATGTCTTCTCGTCCATGTTTCTCCATCCCTCCACAGCCTGCTAATAGTGTTGCCCTAATCAAAAGAAATATGCAGTGTTTTCAACGCTGCCTGTTCCTTGATAATCCGCTGTAATTCCGCAATATCTCCAGCATTCCTGCTGGCATGGTCAAGGCTGTTCTTCTTCACTTTTAATACGGTTTCCGTAAATGCCTTTTTCTGTTCCTCATCGTCCAAAGCCCCTTTTAAGCTGGCATTAAATAAAGACGCCACCTCTTTGTACTGATCCTCATCGTTGATAAAACGGTTCAGGATACCGGCCGGATTCACTTTTCCCTCCGCATGGTCTTTAAACACCATCTCCGCTACCTGATGGTACAAATCCTCGATAAAATCAGACGGCGTAATAATATTCTCAATACGTTCAAACAGGGATGGATTTTCAATCAGCCAAGTGAGCAGCAGACGCTGGGACTTTTTCGTTCCATCTTCTTTTTCTGCCTTTGTCGGCCTGATCTTCTCTTTTTTATAGGTTTCATCTTTCACTGCGCCCGGTACAATGCGGTTTCCCAGGCGGTTAACCAGCTGCCTTAAATCCTCATAATTGATAAAATGTTCTCTGGAAACTGCCTGCAGATAATTATCCCTCTCCAGCGCTTCCGGGAATTCCAACAGCTTTTTAGCCACTTCATTGTAAAACTGGGTCTTCTGTTCCGGGTCGTCCATGCTGTAATTCTTCTTAATTACATCGATCTCATACATAAAACTGTTCTTCGCCTGTTCAATCCGTTCCCGGAACGCTTCCGGCCCCAGATTTTTCATAAATTCGTCCGGGTCTTTATATGGCTGCATATTCAGCACTTTAATGGACATTCCGACGGATTTCAGAATCGGGATCGCGCGAAGCGCAGCCTTAACTCCCGCACCGTCGCTGTCATAAGTCAGGATTACCTGATCCGTGTAGCGTTTTAAAAGCGCCGCATGCTGGGTGGTAAACGCAGTTCCCAAAGAAGCCACCGCATTGGTAAATCCGGCCTGATGCATGGCGATCACATCCATATATCCCTCGCAGATTAAAATGAACTTCTCTCTGGAAGTCCTGGCATAATTGAGCCCGTAAAGGTTCCGGCTCTTATCAAACAGCTTTGTCTCCGGGGAGTTTAGATATTTAGGAGTGCCGTCTCCCATCACGCGTCCCCCAAAACCGATCACCCGGTTGTTCACATCCAGGATGGGAAACATGACGCGGTTCCAGAACTTGTCATACGTTCCCCGCTCTTCAATATTTACCAGGCCTGTCTCCTTTAAAATCTGGTCTTTATATCCTTTGGATTTTAAATAGCGGTACAGGTCATCGCTTGTCTTATTGGCAAAACCCAAGCCAAACCGCGTGATCGTCTCATCGCTCAGCTTCCGGTCCTTCAGATACTGGTATCCGATCTGGCCCTGGGGCTGTTTCAGCTGATAATAAAAATAATTGGCAGCCGTCTTATTGATCTCTAACAGCGTGGATCTTAAATCCGCCTGCTCTCTTGCCTCTTTATCATATTCCATAGTCGGCAGCTCCACTCCGGCCCGGTCGGCCAGCATCCGGAGCGCTTCTGTAAAGGAATAATTTTCATATTCCATAATAAATGTAATTACATTCCCACCTGCCCCGCAGCCGAAGCAATAGTACATCTGCTTGGCCGGTGATACGGAAAACGACGGAGACTTCTCACTATGAAAAGGACATAATCCAAAATAGTTGCTTCCCTTTTTTTGTAATTTTACATATCCAGAAATCACATCTACAATGTCATTTCTCGCCCTTACTTCCTCAACAATGTCTTCCGGATAGTACATGAAGTAACTCCTTTCTCTATGCTTTCCATGCCTTTGGCACAAATAATTCCTCAAATTTATCGATGGCGTAGATATCGCTCATGCCGGCGATATAGTCGCAGACCACCCGCTCCGCCTTTTCTCCTCTGGATTCCATCATACAGAAATATTCTTCCGGAAGCTTATCTAAATGTTCCAGATAATATTGGTACAGGTTCACGATTAACTGCTGCGCCTTTCCCTCTTCCGCCTTTGGAATATCGCTTCTATATACATTGTCAAACATCCATTTGCGAAGCCCCTTCATCGCCTCTTCCATACCGGGCGACATGGTAATCTCCGGTTTGTTCATGCTGTGGCCGATGATGTCGTGAATCATGGTATTGAGACGCTCCCTGACGCTGTGACCCAAAAGATCCGTATATTCACACGGAAGGTCTGATTCCACAAAAATCTGCGCGCGGATCGCATCGTCAATATCGTGGTTGATATACGCGATCTTATCCGACAGCCTGACAATGCATCCTTCCAGAGTGGACGGATGGCCTGCGGTCCTGTGATTTAAAATGCCGTCCCTGACCTCTTTTGTCAGATTCAGCCCCTCTCCCTTTTTCTCCAATACCTCCACCACGCGGACGCTCTGCTCATAATGGGCAAATCCTTCCGTACAGATCCTGTCCAGAATGGCTTCTCCCGAATGTCCGAACGGCGTATGGCCGAGATCGTGGCCAAGTGCGATGGCCTCCGTCAGATCTTCATTCAAACGGAGCGCTTTCGCAATGGTCCTGGCAATCTGGGCCACCTCCAGCGTGTGCGTCAGCCGGGTGCGGTAATGGTCGCCTTCAGGCGCCAGAAATACCTGGGTTTTATGTTTCAGTCGTCGAAATGCCTTGCAGTGCAGGATCCTGTCCCTGTCCCGCTGATACACCGGCCGTATGTCGCAGAGCGGCTCCGGCCTGTCCCTTCCAAGGGTATTCTTGCTCAGTGATGCATATGGACTGAGGTATTCCTCTTCCCAAGCTTCAATCGATTCTCTGATATTCATATAAACCCACCTTTCCCCATGCGGATTCAGAACTCAAATCAGTAAAGTTTCCGGTTTATCCTTCGTATTTCTTGATCTCCCTATATGTATTATATTTCCACATCTGCGGTTTTACCACAACATACCGTAAGTATGTCTTCTCCATTGTCCGAAAATTATTTAAATTATATCACAAAAATGGCAAAAAGTATAGCTCAGCATCAAATAGAAAAAGATCCCCGCCATATGATAAATCATTGTATGGGAAGATCTTTTTCCTCTTTATTCCGTTATTTTTCTATCAATTCCATAGCTGCTTCCCCGATTCCCTCGCAAAATGTGGGATGGGGCATCATGACTTCTGCCAAATCCCCGGCAGTCATTCCTTTGCTGACAGCAAGCTCCAATTCTCCGATCATATCCGTAGCCCTGGCGCACATGAGCTGGGCTCCGATAAGCTTTTTGCTTTCCGCTCCCGCCACCAGCTTGATAAAACCTCTTTCCTGCATGGACAACACCGATTTTCCATTCACGGACATGATATATTTTCCTGTCTTTACTTCTATGCCCTTTTCCTTCGCCTGATCCGCAGTCATGCCCACGCAGGCGATCTCCGGGCTTGTGTATACGCAGGAGGGAACTACATCCAGATTCTGACTAAAAGGCAGGCCGAACATGGCCTCCACCGCGCGGTATCCTTCCGCACTGGCCACATGAGCCAGCTGGATTCCTCCTGTCACATCCCCGATGGCATAGATGCCTTTTACGGATGTCCGGAAGTCTCCGTCCACTGCCAGGAATCCTCTGTTTTTCTCTATTTTTTGTTCCATCACTTCGGAAAACAGCTCCTCCGTATTCGGCTTCCGCCCGGTGGCAATCAGGATGCGGTCCGCACATACCTTCGCTTCCCTGCCTTTTTCTTCATAACGGCAGACCAGCCCATCGTCTGTTTTTTGGATCTCCTTCACCGCTGCGGATGTATGGATGTCCACTCCTCTTTTTTTCATAATCATCTTCAGGTTTTGGGATATCTCCTTATCCATTCCGGGAAGAATCCGGTCCATGGCCTCAATGACCGTCACCTGGCTGCCGAAATCGCTGTAAATCGTAGCCATCTCCATGCCGATCACTCCGCCTCCGATAATGACAAAACGCGGATAAATGGTTCCGTCCCCATTTAAAATACCGTCGCTGTCCACAACGCCTTCCGTCTGTGCTCCGGCAATCGGAGGTATGGACGGCCTGGAACCGGTTGCAATCAAGATCTTATCACACGAAAGAACCTGCTGTTCCCCGCCTTCCTTTCTAACCGTCACTTCCTTTTCTCCGGTCACCGTTCCCTGTCCGTAAATCACCTCAACCTTGGCTTTTTTCAGGCTTTGGGCGATACCGTTTCTCAGTTCCGAAACCACCTGGTCCTTACGGTTCCAAACATCGGCGCTGCAAAGAATGCGTTCACCACAGGTGATGCCAATTCGTTCTGCCGCCCCCATCTCCCTGTATAACTCGCAGGCATGAAGCAGGGATTTAGTGGGAATGCAGCCTTTATTTAAGCAGGTTCCTCCCACATTTTCACGTTCGATCACCGCCGTTTTCCTGCCCAGCTTAGCGGCCTTTAACGCCGCTAAATATCCTCCCGGCCCGGCTCCGATCACGATTAAATCATAACTTTCTGCCATAATTCCTCCCTTCCGTCACGGTACGGACTGTTCATTTTCTTTAAAGCAGCCTTTGATATCCGCTTTGACCGTTTCCTGAAGCGGGTTTTCGCATGTAATCCCCTCCACGGCTTCCCTCATATCTTTCTGCCGGTGGGGTACGCCGCAAAGAGCCTGTTCCAGCTTTGCCGTAAACTCCGTATCCAGCATATCGGAATAGGCCGCCGCTTCCTGAATCTTCCCGCCGTTTACATTCAGCCGGATCATAATGTTCCCCCAGGAAAACCTCTGGTTAATTTCATACTGAAACGGGATTTTCCGTCCGTATTTCCACTCCCAGGAGGAAAACTTCTCACGAGCCTTTTCGATCTCAGCATCATTAAGCCTTTCTTTCGAAAACGGTTCCGCCTTTTTTTGGTAAACCTGTTCAAATGCGCGGATCAGCGCCTGTTTCATCTGTTCCACGGTGATATCCGGCACATAGGAAACCAGATTTTCTACCCGGCTTTTCACCGAATCCACGCTTTTCGATCGTAACTTATCCATAGACACATTGAGATATTCGGACATCTTATCCGTGTCCACCTGAAGCAGCACCGTGCCATGGTGATAACAGTAATCTCCGGTCTGGTAAAATGCATGGCCGGAAAACTTTTTTCCGTCCACCGTCAGGTCATTGCGCCCGGTCCGCTTTGCCTGGATGCCGAATGACTGAACCGCCTTTAATATCACTTCTGTCTGTTTCTCCACATCGTAATTTTCTTTTCTAGCAAAAAATGTGAAATTTAAATTGCCCAGATCATGAAACACCGCTCCGCCTCCGGAAAGACGGCGGGCCAGAAACCCGCCGTCTTCCTCCAGACGTTCTATTCTGCATTCCTTCCAGCTGTTCTGGTTTTTCCCGATCACCACCGTTTTCCGGTTCTGCCACAGGTAAAGAATGCATTCTTCCGGACGGACATGCATGAGCAGATATTCCTCCAATGCCAGGTTCCCGTAGGGATTGGTATCTTTGCTTTCGATTATGCTGATTGACTCTATCATACCGCTCCTTTATCCGCCATACGGCTCTTATTCAAACATATATTTCAGTTTTGGACTGCGGGCCGCCGCCACTTCATCCAGACGTTTGATCCGGGTGGTATGCGGGGAACCCTGAATCCATTCCGGATCGCTTTCTGCCTTTTCATAGATATCCAAAAATGCGCCGATCAGCTCATCCAGCCCTTCTTTCGATTCGGTTTCCGTCGGCTCCACCATCAGCGCTTCGTGCACAATCAGCGGGAAATACATGGTCGGAGGATGGATGCCGTAATCCAGCAGCGCTTTTGCAATATCCATAGCCGACACATGAATCTGGTGTTTTTCCTGTTCCAGACTCATCACAAATTCATGCATGCAGGTTTCCTCATACGGCATATGGTATTTTCCGGATAATTTCACACGGATGTAATTGGCGTTTAAGACCGCATTCTTACAAGCGTCAGGGATGCCATCTTTCCCCAGCATCAGCGCATAAGTTAACGCCTTTACGACCACCAGAAAATTGCCGTAGAAGGATTTTACCATGCCAACGGAAGAAGCGTATTCTTCCATATGATAACCGTCCTGTTCCACCACTTTAAGCCCCGGCAGAAATTCCGCCAAAAATTCCTTGCAGCCCACCGGGCCGCTTCCCGGACCGCCTCCGCCATGCGGGGTTGAAAATGTTTTATGAAGATTTAAATGCACCACGTCAAATCCCATATCTCCCGGCCGGACCACACCCATAACGGCGTTTAAATTAGCTCCGTCATAGTAGTTGAGCCCTCCGGCTTCATGGATGATCCTGGTGATCTCCAAAATATTCTTATCAAACAGCCCCACCGTATTGGGATTGGTCAGCATTAAACCGGCCGTATCCTCTCCCACAGCCTCTCTCAGTTTCTCCAAGTCCACGCAGCCATCCTCCTGTGAAGGAATATTAACCACCTCAAAACCGGCCATCACCGCGCTGGCCGGATTGGTCCCGTGAGCGGAATCCGGCACAATGATCTTGGTTCTCTTTAAATCCTTCCGTTTATCATGATAGGCTTTAATCAGTAAAAGGCCTGTAAACTCGCCGTGAGCGCCTGCCGCAGGCTGAAATGTCATCTGATCCATTCCCGTGATTTCACAAAAAACTGTTTCCGCTGTTTTTAACACCTTCAGACAGCCCTGAACCGTATGTTCCGGCTGCAGAGGGTGAATCTGGGTGAATTCCTTTAAGGAAGCGGTCTCCTCATTCACCTTTGGGTTGTACTTCATGGTACAGGAACCCAGCGGATAGAAACCGTCGTTTACTCCATGGGTGGCCTTTGCGAGTTCCGTATAGTGGCGGCTGATATCATTTTCCGACACTTCCGGCAGATGGAGCGGCTGTTTTCTGGCCGCTGCGCCAAGTTCCACAACCGGCACGTCGCATTCCGGCAGAATGCTGCATCTTCTTCCCTCTACGCTTCGTTCAAATATCAGTTTCATCCTGCGCACACCTCCTTTACCAAACGGGCCAGTTCATCCATCTCAGCCTTGGAATTCATCTCCGTAGCGCACCATAAAATCCGTTTGTCTTTTAAAGGCAGCCCTCCAAGGTATCCGTTCTCCTCCAAATGATCAAAAAGAACCTTTGGTTCCACAGGACATTCCGTCACAAACTCATGGAAAAATTCTTTATCATATACCGGTTTTAATCCCGCCTCTGCCAATGCATTCCTTAGATAATGTGCTTTTGACATACAGGAAACGGCCGCCTGATAAAGCCCCTCCGCTCCCATAGCCGACAGATAAACCGACGCGGTCATGGCGCACAGCGCCTGGTTGGAGCAGATGTTGCTGCTGGCTTTTTCACGCCTGATATGCTGTTCTCTTGCCTGAAGGGTCAGCACAAATCCTCTCTTTCCCTCGCTGTCAACCGTCTCTCCCACAATTCTGCCCGGAAGCTTTCTCATCATCGCCTTTGTGGCCGCCATAAATCCCAGATAAGGGCCTCCGAATGCCAGCGGAAGTCCTAACGGCTGGCCTTCTCCCACCGCCACATCGGCGCCGCATTCCGCCGGCGTCTGAAGCACCGCCAGGGAGATCGGATTGCATCCCATCACAAATTTGCCGCCCTTTTCATGAACCGCCCGGCCACAGCTTTCTGCATCTTCCAGAACCCCGTAATAATTGGGCTGCTGAAGGTAAAAACAGGCGGTCGTCTCATCTGCCAGGGAAGCCAGAGCTTCCAAATCGGTCACCCCGTCCTTTTCCGGCACGATGATCAGCTCTGTATCACGTCCATAACAGTAGGTTTTCATGGTTTCAATCACCTGAGGATTCATCGTGGCGGAAACAAGGGCTTTCACCCTCTTCCGTTCCTTACACATAAAAATGCTTTCGGCCGCAGCGGATGCTCCGTCATAAACCGATGCGTTGGCACAGTCCATCCCGGTCAGCTCGCAGATCATAGTCTGGAATTCAAAGATGGACTGCAGATTTCCCTGGCTGATCTCCGCCTGATACGGCGTATAAGCGGTAACAAAATCCTCTTTGGTGGTAACGCTTTTCACAATTGCGGGTATGTAATGGTGATAAGCCCCGGCTCCCCGGAAAATATGTTTGAACACCCGGTTTAAAGAAGCCATCTCCTCCAGCTTTTCCCGGACTTCCATCTCCGAACAGCCCGACGGGATGTTCATCTCCCCTTTTAACATCACTTCCTGGGGAATATGGGAAAACAGGGCGTCAAAACTGTCATAGCCGGCTTCTTTAAGCATCTCTTCCTGCTGTTTATTCGTATTGGATAGATAAGACCCCATATCCTTCTCCTTTCGCCGTTTCCTTAATCGCTGTTTTCGTTATTCGGTGTCCTCTTTCGTAAATGCTTCGTAGCTGTCCGCATCCATCAGCTCTTCCTGATCACTGACATCCGTCACTTTGATAAACCATGCCCCATATGCATCCGCATTGATGGATTCCGGGCTGTCCAGCAGCTCTTCATTGATCTCGGCCACAATTCCGGTCACCGGTGAATACACATCGGAAACTGCTTTTACTGATTCCACGTCTCCGAACGCTTCTCCGGCCGTCACTTCATCCCCCGGCTCCGGCAGATTCACAAATACAAGATCCCCCAATTCGTTCTGTGCATAATCGGTCAATCCGATTAACACGGTATTATCATCCTCAAATTTTACCCACTCGTGTGATTTTGCGTACTTTAACTCCTTTGGAAATGTCATGATAAACTCCTCCTGTTATTTATTTTCTTTTATAAAATGGCAGTGCCACAACTTCTGCTTCGATCTTTCTTCCTCTTACCAATGCTTCCACCGGAGTGCCCGGCTCGGCATATTCCTTCTCTAAAAGAGCCATTGCCACCGGATAGCCAAGATACGGGCAATGGGTTCCTGAGGTCGTAATTCCGATCTCTTTTCCATCCGCATAGACGGTTTCATGTTCCCGGATGATTCCGCGCCCGGTCACCTTTAAGCCAACCCGCTTTCTGGACGGCTCTCCTTTTGCTTCCAGGGCATGTTTTCCGATAAATTCTTCTTTTTTCATCTTTACCGCAAATCCAAGGCCGGTTTCTATCGGAGTGATCACGTCATCCATCTCATGACCGTAAAGCGGCATGGAAGCCTCTAACCTAAGGGTATCCCTGGCGCCTAATCCGCATGGAATCAGCCCCTCTTCCTCTCCGGCAGCCATAAGTGCTTCCCACATCTGCGGAGCCTGATCCGCCGCCATATAGAGTTCATAACCGTCTTCTCCCGTATATCCTGTCTTAGAAATGATGCATTTCATTCCGGCCGCCTGGGCGTCTGCATTGCAGCTGTAATATTTAACAGGTATCTGATCCTCCTTGGCGATCTTTAGAAGGATTTCATGGGCTTTTGGTCCCTGCAGGGCGATCTGTCCCACGCTCTTTGAAATATCCGTAAATACAGCGTCTCCGAACTCATGTTCTTTCATCCATGCGAAATCCTTATCCTTGTTGGACGCGTTGACAACGATAAAATAATGGTCGTCCCTGATCTTATATACGATCAGGTCATCCACAACTCCCCCTTCTTCATTGCACATCGGGCTGTACCTGGCCTGGCCGTCATACATGCCGGTAAAGTCATTGGTCAGAAGATGATTTAAATTCTTTAAAGCATCGCTGCCAATGCAGGTGATCTCTCCCATATGGGAAACATCAAACAAGCCGCATTTCGTTCTCACAGCCATGTGCTCTGCTATGACACCCGTCTTGTACTGGACAGGAAGAAGATATCCTGCAAACGGTACAATCTTGCCCCCATATTTAACATGGGTGTCATACAATGTTGTTTTTAGTTCCATGTGCTACCTCCTCAAGTTTGACAAATTTTAGACACAAAAAAGAGCATACAGCAAATAATTGCTATATGCCCTGTCTTCGTACCTGAAAGATTACTTCGGTTTTCCGAAGCTGCCTCGTCGGTGGTGCTAACGGCAATGGTTAAAATGCCATATTCACCTTTCCAGAGTTTCGTCCAAATCCGGTCCTTTTGCCTGAGAGTTTCTCTCCCCTTCGGCGCTGTTAACCAGTCTCTCCCGGATTCTTCAACCGATTATGAATTTGTATTTTAATCCTACCATATGTTGTGGTGAAAATCAAGTTTCTTTATACATATCCCAAAAGTCCCGGCAGCCACATGGACAGAATCGGCACATAGGATACCAGTAAAAGGACGATAAAGATGGCCGCAAAGTAGAGAAGGAGGGGCCGGATTACATTTTCAATTCTGGTCTTTCCTACCTTAACACCTACGAATAATGTGGTTCCCACAGGCGGCGTGATGGTTCCGATGCACAAGTTGAAGATCATCATAATTCCGAAATGCACGGTATTCATCCCAAGGGCCTGGCAGATCGGAAGAAAGATCGGCGTAAAGATCAGGCAGGCCGGAGTCATATCCATAAATGTTCCGATAATCAGCAGTAAAATATTGATGATGAACAGGATCACATACCGGTTGTCGCTGATGCTCAGCATAGCTTCTGAAACAGCGGTTGGAATTCCTGTAAACGCCATAACCCAGCTCATGATGCTGGACACGCCGATCAGGAAGATGATGATGCCCGTCATTTCCGCACTGTCTAAGAAGATTTTAGGCAGCTCGCTGAATTTGATGGATTTGTAGAAAAACAGGGACAGCACCAGGCTGTACACAACCGCCACAACGCTTCCTTCCGTCGCTGTAAAAATACCTGAGATAATGCCGCCGATTACGATAATAATCATCAGCAGGCACGGGATGGCCTGGAAGAACACCTTCACCTTTTCAGACATGGTATATTTCTTCGTGCTCCGGTATCCGCGCTTTTTCGCGAAATAATAGATAACGATCATACAGGCCAGGCCCCACAAAATTCCCGGAATGTATCCGGCCATAAAAAGCGCCGCTACGGAAGTTCCTCCGCTCACCAAAGAATAAGTGATCATAACATTGCTGGGAGGAATTAAAAGTCCCGTAGGTGCCGTTGCTATATTGGCCGCCGCGGAGAAGTCGCGGTCATAGCCCTCTTCCTCTTCAATGGGCCCGATGATGGAACCCATAGCGGAAGCAGCCGCAGTACCGGAACCGGAAATCGCTCCGAACAGCATGTTTGCAACCGCATTGGTGTGGGCTAAAGCGCCCGGAATTCTCCCGGTAAACAGCTTTGCAAAGTTGATTAACCGGATGGCAATTCCGCCTTTATTCATGATATTTCCTGCCAGAATGAAAAAGGGAATGGCAAGTAAGCTGAATACGGAAATGCCGGAAAAAATTCTCTGTGCGCCGGTCAGTACGGCCGCTCCCGTGTTTAATACGGGAAGGATGGCACAGATCGAAGAGATGGCAAGGGCTACGGCGATTGGCACGCCGGCCAGCAGCATAATTACTAAAAGGACCAGAATAATCAGTCCGCAGACAACAGCTATATTCATACGTTTGCTTCCCCCCGTTCGCTGAAATCACCATGGAGCATGTCCAGGGCGTTGATAAGGCTAAAGATCATAATCAGAATGCCGGTCACCGGAACGATCACATAGATATATCCCATAGGAACGCGAAGAGATGCGGTGGTCTGAATCATGGTGAGCTTGGTGATGGAGATTCCTCCGTATACCATCACCACTCCGGCAAATGCAAATGCTAAGAGGTCAATGGCCACTTCCAGGTATTTTCTGCCGGGTCCGGTCAGTTTATCGGCTAAAAATCCCATTCTCATGTGGTCGCGTTTTCCGAATACATAGGCGGATGCCAAAAGGGCCATCCAGGTGAAAGAATAAGTCAGCAGTTCCTCGGATACCGTGCTGGGACGGTTAAAGAAATACCGGGTAATAATCTGATAGGTACCGATCACGGTCATCATCATGAATAAAACGATGATGCACAGGCCTAAGACTTTCATCAATATCTTTCTCACATTATGCAGAGCTTCCATCTATTCTCCCCCTTTCGCTTTTTCATTGGCTTCCTGGATATGCTGATAAAGATCGGCAATTTTCGGATTTTCTTTTAACATTTTTTCATGGAGAGGAAGGACTTTTTCCTTGAATGCGTTCACATCCACATCGATGAACGTCACTCCCATGTCTTCCGTGGCGATGCGCTTTGCTTCCACGATGCTGTCATCCCACTCTTTCATCTCCACCTCGGTGGACAAAGCGGCCGCATCTTTAAAGACCTGATATTCTTCCGGGCTTAAACTGTTTAAAAATTTCAGGTTTCCAACCAGCATATCCGGAACCATCTGATGTTTGTTGTAGCAGTAATATTTGGCAACTTCGCCGTGTTTGTTATTGGTTAATGCCAGCTCGTTGTTTTCCGCTCCGTCGATCACGCCCTGCTGGATGGCCGTATACACCTCGCCGAATCCCATGGGCGCTGCCGCCGCCCCAAATGCATTTACCATGGCTACGCTGGCCGGGCTCTGCTGAACCCTGATCTTTTTGCCCTTTAAGTCGTCCGGCGTGTTGATCGGTGTTTTAGCATAGAAATTACGTGTTCCCGCATTGTACCAGGTCACCACGCGGAATCCGGCTTCATCTGTGGAAGCATAAACCTGCTCCATATAGTCCGTGTCTTCCATGACTGATTTATATACGTCCTCTGAATCAAACAAGTAAGGCATGCTGAAGATCTCATATACACCGGCAAATGTTTCCAGGTTGGCAGTTCCGGCCACAACGAAGTCAATGGCTCCCGTCTGGGTCAGCTCGATGGCCTTCTGGGCAGAGCCTAAAATCTCGTTGGGGAAAATCTGAACTTCATATTTATCGCCCAGGCGTTCTTCCACATATTCCTTAAATGCCAAAAGTCCCAAATGCTGCGGATGTGTTTCCGACTGTCCGTGAGAAATACGGATAATCCGTTTCCCCGATGTTACAGAACCGCATCCTGCAAGTCCTGCACACATTACGGCCGCCATGGCGATGGCTGTTATTTTTTTTAATATCTTTTTCAATGCTCTCTCCATTCCTTTCTAAATCTAATTAACCGTGTCATCCTTATGAGCCGGACAGAATTATAAATGGTTCCGGAACCTGCGTCATACCAGGAAAGGGCCCTTTCCCTGGAATCTTCAAACTCCTTTTCAGTCACTTAGCCGGTTGGCCTGTCCGTTTTTTTTCACGCAGCCGCTTATCGCGAAAACGGCTGCTGCCTTCAGAATAGCAATTGCTGTTCCAACATGTTTGAACAAAAAAATACTCCCGGAATTTTACAACTCAGATATTGTTAAGTTTTTAGCGATTTCTTAACAGTATCCTCATTATAAAGCCCGGGAGGACTTTTGGATAGCGTAAAATATTGTCATTGAGGTGGACATTTTTAGCCTGTTTGATTCTTTTTTTGTCTCATTAGTACATATGTACAAAATTTATCGATCATTTTTGTACATTATAACTACTGCGATACTCGGATGGAAGCATACCATTCATCCTTTTGAACACTTTAGAAAAATACTTGGAATCCGTATATCCGACTCCGCTGCTCACGTCTTTTATATTGATCGCCTTATTCTGGAGCATTTTTTTCGCCTCATTCATCCGCACCTGGGTCAAATAGGCGGTAAAATTCTGGCCGAAGCACTGCTTAAACAGCTTGCAGAAATAAGCGTCCGAATAATTCATAGCCTTGGCCGCATCCTGCATGGAGATCTCCTCCATATAGTGATTTTTCACATAATCCCGGATGATTCCGGCGATCTGGCTGATCCGATCTTCATTGATTTCCTCCTCCGGTTCCTGCATGTCCTCGAATGAAACCGGCTGCTCTGCGTCCTTTTTCTCCGCCTTTAATCCCGCCTGGCGCAGCGCTTCCTCCATCACCGGAAGAAGTTCTTCATCGTCACACGGTTTTAGCAGATATTCCAGAGCGCGGATCGAAATCGCCCTCTTTGCATAGGAAAATTCATCGTATGCCGTAAGGAAAATGATGACCGCTCCCGAATCCTGACGCCGGATCTGTTCCGCAGCCTCTACCCCGTTCATTCCCGGCATACCGATATCCATAATGACAATCTGTATCTCATGCTCTTTAAAGATTCTGAGGGCTTCCAGTCCGTTTTCCGCCTGGATCACCTGGCAGATATCACCAAAATGCTTTTTCAGTTTTCTGCTGAGCGCCATCCGCTCGATCATCTCATCGTCTACAACTAATACCTGATACATATTATCCTTCTTCCTCAACTGTAAATGTCATCTGTACCACAGTTCCGCAACCGGCGCTGCTGTACAGATAGAGTTCCCCATCCTTATACATGGTATGAAGCCGTCGGTAGATATTGCCGATTCCAACTCCGGTCTTATCCTCTTTTCCCTCCGAAAGAGCTTCCCTTATCTCCTTCAGCCGTTCTTTTGATATACCGCTTCCCGTGTCCGCAACGGAAATCCAAAGCTTTCTTCCTTTCATCCAGGAGCGGATACAAATCTTGCCGCCTTCCGGTTTATCGCAGATTCCGTGAACAATCGCATTTTCCACAATCGGCTGCAGGGCAAAGGACGGAATCAGAAGATCCAGGGTTTCCGGACTGCAGTCAATGCTGTACCGGATACGTCCCCCAAATCTCATCTTTTGAAGGTAAATATAGTCTTCCACCACCTTAATCTCCCGTTCCAAGGGCATGACGGACGCAGTGGATTTTAAATTATACCGGAACAGGCGGCTCATGGCGGTAATCATCTTCTCTGTGGTCTCGGCCTCTTCCACCTGAGCCATTCCCACGATCATATTCAGGGTATTAAAAAGGAAATGAGGGTTAATCTGGTTTTTCAGCATCTGAAGGCGGACGGCATCCAACTGTTTTTCCACCTCATGTTTTTCCTTCAATGTGGTAATATACCCCTTTGTAGAATGTTTCATCACCCCAAAGGCACGGATCAAATCTGCGATCTCGTCTTCCCCTTCCGGGCAAAGGTCCCTGCCGCTGAAATCATTCTGCGCAATCCTTTTGGATTCCTCGGAAAGCTTCAGAACCGGCGCCACCAGATTGCGTTCCAAAGAACGGTTCATCCTCCAGATCACCAGCACGGCCACAGCCGCGAATATAACGGTGAAAGCAGGCACAAGCATAAATAAGGGCACGAGGCGATGATAATTCAGATTTCCTTCCTCCTCATTCATCTGCTGCAGACTGCCCGCATAACTTTGCAGATATCCTTGTATGCCGTAAATCTCATAGAGCCGGTCCACATACGCCTCATCGGACGGATCGGTGGAAAAAAAGAGTTCTTTCCTTTTCTCATAGGTCTCAAAACTGTTTCGGATAGACCAGGTTTTAGCAAACCGGTCTGCTCCGATCTTCTCATAATCATAAGGAAGGGCGGACAATGCAGATAATGTCTCCTGGCATGCATTTAAATAGGCATCCCTGTTTTCTTCACTGCCGTCCCGGATAAAATCGGCAAACCTCCTGCTCTCCGTCTCGATAGCCACCCTGAAATCCAGGCTTTTTGCATTATTTTCCAGAATCGTATGAAATCCCGTCATCCCGAAACCTGCAATTGAAAATGCGGCCAATACGGCCAGAAAAACGGCGGCTGTAGCCGGGCCGGTAATCATACGGATCTTCTGCCTGAGGGAATAAGAAAGCCATTGTCTATGAAATTTTTCTCTGATCTTTGACACGGCCACCCTGATCTGCTCCATCCTAAAGTCCTTCCCGCGTATGTTCCATCTATTTCTGATACTCTTATTCTATCTCAATTAAAAGCGTTTGAAAAGGAAGAAGTTTCCTTCTTCTTATTCTCCAAATAATTCCTCAAAGGAACGGATGCAGCTCTGAGTTTTAGACCGATCCAGAACCGCAAATAAAATGCGCTCAAAATATCCGTCAAAACCGCCTTCCAAAAGCTCCTTCCACCACAAAGCCACCTCTTTCGGATCATTTCTGAACACTCCGCATCCATATGCGCCTAAAACCAGATTCCTATCCCCTTGTTCTGCAAATACAGCCAGGGCAATAGCCATCCGCCGCTTCATAATCCTCTTTGCCTCCTGCTGATCTTCTCCCTTCTGCAGAACCTGCCCCATATTAACGGCCGGAAGGGTCAGAACCGACGCCTTTACCGGTTCCTTTAAAAGATTAAATCCTCCGTCTCTGAAAAATACAACATTGGGAGAATAGATCCCATGATCCGTATACATCACGGAACCAAAATTCCGGTTGGCTCTGTAGTACTCCTCATGCACCGTCAAGGTCTTATATAACCCGCTGGAGGCGGCCAGGCTCTCTTCCTGCGCCATCGCCCCGTTTAAAAATCCGCCTCCCGGATTCTTAGCGCTGGCGAAATTCAGCACACCAATCGAGTTCTTTCCTTCCTCCACAAGTTCGATAACCGCATCTACTGTAGAATTATTTTCCACAGTCATGTATAAAACGCCTTTTCGTTTCCGTTCACCGCTTTTATATTTCTTTAAAAGGTTCTCTCCTTCTTCCGGCGTGATTAAGATACTTTTCTTAACAGACGCTCTGTGATCTTCCATAATGGAGATTTTTTCTCCCTGATATTCATAATATCCCTGTTCCATAATCCGCAGCGTTTCTTTTGCAGTCGCTTTTCTATCCATTCTCATCCTCCAATTTTCTTCTGTAAAGCCTGGATGGACGATGTCCCTCCTTTTCCGTAAAAAATCCGGTTTCCTCCACCAGGTCTGCCGCCTTTCTCCTGAATGCCGCCTTTAACAGCGTTTTACCCAGAATCACTTCATACACCTGCTGCAGCTGGGTCAGGGTAAACTGTTCCGGCATCAAATGAAGCGCCAGATCCGTATATTCCAGTTTTCCCCTAAGCCGTTCCACCGCATAGGCGATAATCTTGGCATGGTCAAAAGCCAGCCCGTCATTATCCGTTATGATATACTCGCAGGACTGGCCGCTCATTCCCTTTGTCGTGACCTTATCCACCGTACTTTTTAATACCGTCGATTTATGGCGCAGCTCCAAACGAAATCTCTGCCTTTTTATGATCTTCCCATCTTTTTTCTCCGTAATCTCTTCCACCATGGGACAGGTGAGACTGAACCACGCCGCATTATCCGCGTCATCCCCTGCCTCTAGCTGCACTTTAGTCCCGTCAACCAACGCCATATAGGAACAGCTCATAACCCAGGTACGGGGATCTCTTCCCAAATCACTGAATGTATAAAGCTGCTCCAAATACACCTGATCCACGCCCGTCTCTTCCTTCAGCTCTCTCCTGGCCGCCTGTTCCGTCGTCTCAACCGGGCGCACAAACCCTCCCGGAAGAGCCCAACACCCCAGATAAGGATGGCCGCCTCTCTGAATCAACAGCACTCGTAATTCCTTTTCCGGCAGCTTCCTGTAATTTTCCTCTTCCTCTTCCGTTACAGTAAAGATCACCATATCCGCCGCCACGGAAGGTCTCTCATAATCCCCCGGCTTATACTGCCTCAGAAATTCTTCTTCCGTCAATCCGTTCCTGTCCCTCAACGCTTCCATCCTCACGCCTCCTCATCTTCCTGTTTCAGCAAAATATCCCGAACCTCCGTCAATGCAAATCCCAGAAGATTCGTTCCCCTCCACTTCACAGGACATTCCGCATCCGGGTTATTTTTCCCCATTCCGATTCCCCATATCCGGTCTCTGGGGCTGGCTTCGACTAAAATTCTCTTTTTTGTGGTCTTTAAAAATTCCCACAAATCCGGATTCTGAGAAAACTTCGCCAGATTAGCCCGTTTTACTATCTCATAACAAGAACTCCCCCACCGGTCAGGATCAAAGTTTTTCACCGCCCGTCCATAAGCTTTCATCTCTTTGGGATGATTCGCTTTCATAATCATAGAAAGCATCTCCTCATCCCCAAACATTCTGGCCTTCTCCGCCATCATATACTGCTCCGCGCAGGAATAGGTAACGCCGTCTATCGTAAATGGGCACTTCCACCACTGGCTGAGACAGCTTTCATTGATATGCCCGTCCGCAGGAGGCGTATGACCCCAAAAGAACAAAAACCGCAGTTTTTCGCCTTTCATGTATGCTTTCTTCAATTCCTGGATTTCGTAAATCATGACATTCTCCTTTTTTATCTGCTTTTGTTATTATCATTTTGTTAATATCTATATGTTAATAACATTATACCACTGCATTTAGAGATGTCAATCCTTTATTTTGTCCCCAAAAAAGATACACACAGAATTTTTTACATCAAACGTGAAGGCATTTCGGAAAATGCCCTCACCCTTTACATTAAATCCTCAAAGCATTTTCAGAAAAGCCTTCACCCTTTACATTAAATCCTCAAAGCATTTTCAGAAAAACCTTCACGTTTAATGTAAAACCTTACTCTAGCATCCACCAAATCTTTTTATCCTCAGCCAGCCAAGCAACAGCCGGAAAGAAGGGATCACCCGGGCACCCGGCAGAACTGATAAGGCATAGGGGATCGTTTGCAGCCCCTTAGTGATACTTGGTCGGCAAGAGCGGAAAATGGCAGACAAATACTGAATTCCGAATCAGTATTTGAGGCGCCTCTGAGCGATGAAGTCATAAAGAGTTCATCGCGAATGGCGCCGCGCTGCCTTTTTCCGCTCTTGACGGCCTAGTATCACTTAGGGGCGAAACTCGAATCCCCTATGCCTTATCAGTTCTGCCGGGTGCCCGGGTGATCCCTTCTTTCCGGCGTTTCTTTCTAAACTAAATAAAAATTTGAACCCACCCTACTGCGCCTTCACAGAGGTAATGTGAGGATTTACACCCTCATACCAGTATAAAAATCCTTCCATATCAATTACATCGCCAATCTGCAGATTCTTCACCGCTTCATAAACCTCAGTGGTATTGTCACACAGATAGGATTCCACCGTAAAGGTGTAGGTCTCACCATTCAGGGAGACATTAAAATACAAATCGTTTCCGTCTTCTCCGGAGCCGTCCCAGTTATACAGAAAAGCGACGTCCTTTCCATCCGCATCCTGTCCCGCAGCTTCAACCGTCATGCCTTTGAAAGACACGAACTGGTTCTGATGGTTAATCAGCTCATCGGTGCCAAGCAGTTCAGTAACATCAAATGCCGGCGCGATATAGCTGCCGTCCAGGATCTCAAAGGATGCTCCTTCTGCAATTTCAACTTCTCCGGCCCACTCAGTCTTGTAACCGGTTACTTTGATCTTGGTTCCGGGAACCAGTTTTGCATACTCTTCTTCGGTGCAGTTCACATTGTAGACAAAATATGCGCCGTCTTCATCCTGAGTATACAGAGTCGCTTTGTTATCCCACCAGGACTGTTTTGCCTGAACATAGGTCTCGATCACAACTTCACTCTCAAGTTCTGCAGCCACATACTCTTCATAAGTCATAACGCCCTCAGATTTAGCGCCGGCGTTTTCAGAAGCGCTGCTTTCCTCTTTGCTTTCCTGTCCGGCAGCTTCAGAAGCTGCAGCAGTCTGAGCGGCCACGGTGGTTTCGGCAGCACTCGCTTCTGTGCCTGCTGCAGATGTGGTTCCTTCGGACTTTCCACAGCCGGAAAGTGCCAGCATAAGCGTAAGTGCCATTGATAATACAACTGTTTTTTTCATAATTCCTCCTCTTTTCTGAAAAAAATACTTACCTTGTTTCCAAAAGTATTATACCTTAAAATTCCAATAAATCAATGTTTTTTCTTTTTTATGAACACATACAGCAGAATCAGAATCCAGGCCGACACCAGCGAAAGGAGCAGAAAAACAGACGGGAGCGGAAGCTCTCCCAAGTCTTTCTTGCCGAAGGTGGATTCGTTCCCCTGGCCAAGACGGTATAAAGCGGTCACATCGCTGTAGAGCTTTTCCATATATGCATCATCCACAGTTTCTTTACGCTTAACTGACTTTACCACATTCTCAATCAGCTGTCCGGCAGCGTCGCGAAGGGAGGCAGAACCGTTAAATACCGGTGTCACAAAGGTATCATCCATATGATCCAGCAAAAGCTTTGCCGCCTCTATCTTCACCTCGTAGTGAAGGTTATTGTCCTCTCCGGCTCGTGACAGATATTCCTGGTACTCGGCCGACTCCTGAGCCTTTAAGGTGACCGGTATATACCCTTCAGTCTCTGAATAGGCAGTCTGAACATCATTGGTCAGCAGATATTGGGCAAACAGCCAGGAAGCCAGAACCTCCTGTGGATTTGTCTTGTTAAATACGCATATGGAAGGCCCCTGGGATATCATCTGCGGATTCTTTGGATCAAACTGGGGAATCATCTTGACCTCAGTCTCAAATTCCACCTTGGAATCCTCGCTGATGTCGCTGAGCGGCGCTTCGCTTCCCATCCAAGTCGCTCCCGCCGTGGAATCTACGGCAAATACACACTGGCCGGCATTGAGGAAATTGGCGGGATAACTGGATATCTTAAAGGTCGAAAAAGCTCCGTTCTTCACATGCTCCGATATGGTGTACAGCAGTTCTGTGGCCGTATCATTGAATATTTCAATGGTTCCGTCACCGGTCGAATATCCTGCGCCTTTCTGCTTCAGCATTTGAATCATCATATTATCTGTGGACTTATAGATAAAGGGGATCATGACCTTCTGTCCGTTTATCGAATAAATGCCTTCGCCATCCCGCACAGCCGCCGCGTCGGACACTTCCCAGATAAAATCCCAGGTTAAAACCTCCGGCAGTTCATATCCCAAAGCTTCCACGTAAGTTTTGTTGATATAGCAGGCTTCTGTGGAACGCATAAACGGAATGGCATAATAATGGCCGTCAATAGAACCCTCCTCCAAAAACCGCGGAATGATCTCATCCTGTTTTGGGCTGTCGTACATTACCTTGCTGCCGCCAAACCCATATTTTTCATCAGTAAACAACTCATCTAGCGGCGCCACCACATTAACTCCCGTCAGATAGGTGGCAATATGGTCCGGATAGGTAATGCAGACATTTGGCGTAGTATTGGTGGAAATATTGGTAATCACATCATTGTATATCTTGCCGTAATCCGTATACAGGCGCAGATTCACTGTGATATTTGGATACAGCTTCTGGAAATCGTCAATGGCTTTCCGGTAGATATCGGTCTGGGTTTTGTTGGTATCGTTTTTGGCCCAGAAGGTGATCTCATAGTTTTTCGACATATCGAACTCCTCGGGAACCGTAAAATCAGGCAGGCCCCGGGAACCGTGACAGCCGTTTAAAGAAAATGCAGCCATCATGGCAGTAAAAAAGAGAACGCCGCGTTTGAATAATCCTTTCATCCTTTTGTACCTCCACGCGCCACTCCTTCCATTACCTTCTTATGGAATGCAAGAAACAGCAGAATCAGCGGAACGGATATCACCACCACTGCAGCCATCATTGCCGGAATATTTTCGCGGCCGAAACCATTTTCACGGATTTCCTGAATACCGTTTGATACCAGATAGTAGTTGGGATCGTCGGTGATCAGCCTGGGCCATACGTAGGAATTCCAGCACTCGATCACTTTCAGAATAACGATAGTGATCAGCGTCGGTTTGCAGATCGGCATCATCACCCGTCTCAGATACCGGAAATCCGACGTGCCGTCCACTTTGGCGGCATAGTACAGCTCGTCCGGAATCTGGGCGAAATTTTCCCTCAGAAGATATATATAGAACACCGATGTTACCGAAGGAAGGATTAATCCCATAAAGGTATTGCGCAGCCCCAAATCCGTGATGGTGGTAAAGTTGGTAATGACCACCAGTTCATTGGGAATCATCATCAGAGAAAGGAAACAGGTAAACGCCAGGTTTTTTCCCTTAAATTCCAGTCTGGCAAATGCAAAAGCCGCCAAAATAATCACCCCCAGCATCAGCACCGTGGTGATCACAGTAAAAACTAACGTATTTAAAAGGTATTTTCCAAGAGCCACCGTGGTAAATGCATCCAAATAGTTCTGCAGAGTGGGCGACAGGGTAAAGAATCTTGGAATATGTTCCGAGTTGTAGGAACCATAACTTTTTACAGATGTCAGAATCATCCAGTAAAAGGGAAACAATACGACTACCGCCCAGAAAATGAGCAACGCATAGACAGCTGCCTTGCCGGCATTTCTCCGTACTCTGGCTGACTTTTCTATCTTTTCATAATCAATTTGTTTTTCCATCAGTGTCTTCCTGCCCTTTCCTTATGAATAGTAAACATGCTTCCTGCTGACCAACAGGTTAATGCAGGTGATGGTGAGCACAATGGCAAACAGAAGAATGGCCGCCGACGACGCATAAGAAGGGTACCCGCCGCTGTCCCCATAGAGCATATCGTACACATAGCCCACAATGGTGTTCATCTGCGCTGCATTCAAATCCGTGCCAAACAAAGCCACCGCGTCGCTGTAAGACTTAAATGCTCCGATAAAGCCGGTGATAACCAGATAAAAGATCATCGGCGAAATCATCGGCAGCGTGATCTTGCGGAATATGCGGAATTTGGAAGTGCCGTCCACCCTCGCGGCATTATAATAGACCTGATTGACGGAAGCCAGCGCACTGACCAGAATCAGAATTTTAAAGGGCATAACTACCCAAATGGTATAAAAACACAGCACAAACATCTTAGCCCAGTAGGGTCCGTCAATGAAATCAACGGAACCGCCGCCGAACCAGTTGATCAAAAGATTTACCAGACCGTCCGAATATGCCGTCTTCTTAAATAAAATCATAAACACCAGACCGACCGCCAGCGTATTGGTCACATACGGCAGGAAGTAAATGGTCTGGAACAGCTCCCGCAGCGGCTTAATGGAACTGAGCTCCACAGATATCAGCAAAGCAAGTCCGGTGGATACCGGCACCGTAATAATCACAAGAAGAAAGGTATTTTTCAACGCCTGCAGAAAATAAGGGTCATGCAGGACATAGGAATAGTTATAAATGCCCACTCCAAAAAATGTCTGGGACGCGGAGTTATAGCCTTCTTCAAAGGAATAAATAAAGACATCGATCAGGGGATATATCATAAATGCGCCCAGAAACAGGAATGCCGGTATGAGATACAGCCAGCCCTTCAAATTATTTTTTTCCATAATATTCTCCCATCATCCAAGTTCAAAACGGATTCTCTCCTCCGTTTCCTTGTGAAACAGAAATACCTTTCGGGGCTTCAGGGCAAATCCCATCGTCTCCGCCCCCGTATCCAGACGGCTTTCGGAATCAATAATGGAGCGGATGACAGCATTTTGTGAGTGTTCATGAGTGGTAACCACACTGAAATCTCTGCCCATCACCTCCAGGCGGCTCAGGCGGCAATGCAGAGGGCCTTCCGCCTGAAGGAGAAAGCCTTCCGGCCGGATTCCAACCGTAACCGGCTGATCCGAAACGCCTTTTACATCCAGAACCGCTTCGGTTCCAATGTATAGCCTGCCGCCGCGGACCTCTCCGTCAAACACATTGATCGGCGGAGTTCCTAAAAACTTCGCCACAAAAAGATTCACCGGATCGTCGTAAACCTCCTGAGGCTTTCCGATCTGCTGAACCACTCCCGCCTTCATCACCACAATGATATCGGAAATGCTCATGGCCTCGTCCTGGTCATGGGTGACAAAGATAGTGGTAATCTTCGTCTGTTTCTGGATTCTCTTTATCTCCTCTCTGGTCTGAAGCCTCAGCCTGGCATCCAGATTGGAAAGGGGCTCGTCCAATAAAAGCACACGGGGCATCTTAACAAGCGCCCTGGCGATGGCAACGCGCTGCTGCTGCCCTCCGGAAAGCTCACTGGGCCTGCGGTCCATCAGCTCTTCAATCTGCACCAGACCGGCCGCCTCATACACCCGCTCCTTCATCTGATCCCTCGATAGTTTGTCCGCTCCCTTTAGATTCTCCAATGGGAACCTGATATTTTCCTCCACGGTCAGATGAGGATAGAGGGCATAATTCTGAAATACCAGTCCAACGCCCCTGTTTTCCGGCGGTAAATTGGTGACATCATCTTCTCCAAAGAAGATTTTGCCTCCGGTAGGCTTTTGCAGGCCGCAGATCAGGTTCAGTGTGGTGCTTTTGCCACAGCCTGAGGGCCCCAGAAGCCCCACCAAAGAGCCGTCCGGAATTTCAAAATTGAAATCATTCACGGCTGTCACCTCGCTGCTCACCTTCTTATTCCGCCCGGAAAATTTCTTTGTCAGATTCTGCAATACGATTTTCATGCTGTCTCGCTCCTTATTTTATTCAAAACGTACTTGTCCAGTAGCCTTTACAATTACTCTCTGCTTTCTTTTTTACATCATTCAGAATTGTCCGTTAAATTATTAGATTTTAATAATCCCCATATTGTTTGCTCCCCCTTACGGATCTTAGATACCCTTTTATATTCATTAAGGCTATTCTCTAACACTGATACATCCGAAAAATACTTTTTAACAAATGTAACACTTTTTACGTTTTTAAATTTTAAAACGGATTTACAATATTCACTTGGCAACATATTTTTTCGTTTTTCAAAATCTTTATACTTACCTTCATTACAAATAATAAGCATTTCAATTTCTGGTGCAGTAACTACATTTATAATCTCCACTTTATCTTGATACGCTTTACTTATTTTAAAATTTTCTCTTCGTGAATCCAGTATTCTATACACGATTATTTTTCCTGAAAATTCTTTTCGTAAATATTTTTCTTCAAAATCTTTTCCTTTTCTTGATCTAAGAACTTCTTCTTCAAGTAATTCAGCTCTTGAAAAAATCAACTTATCCTGATCCAATAGCAAATCCAATATAGCTCTCTCAGCTCCACCTTCACAAATACAAGCTTTATATCCAGCCATTTTCATTCTCCCGTATTTTTACACTAGAAAGAATCTTTTTTAGTGCTAAATATGAATCATATACCGGCACTGTACCCTCTAAATACCCGCTTTCATATGCTTCACTCTTTTTTATATCATTACGTTTCAAGATAATAGAAAGATTCTCTGCATAAATTCCTCCACGGTTTCTAACAATGTAAATACAATCGTTTCTCTCAAATTCGTCTAGTAGTTCTGAATAATGAGTAGAATAAATTAAGGTTGCACCATTCTTATTCACATTTGGATTCATAAAAAAGCGTACTAATGTAGTAACAATTTCTTCGTTAAAATGATTTTCTAATTCATCAACAATTAAATATCCACCATCCACAAAGCAAAGCAGTGCATTCATAAAAACATTTATTCCTTTAATAGTTCCTGATGAAAGATATTTTTCTATCTCACTCGGTCTATTGAGTATAATTTCTTCTGACTCATAGAACTTTAGCCGAATATCAGTTTGCTTTTTTTCTATATTACATTTAAAATACTCAATACTTGGATCCAGAAAAGTGAGAAGTTCTCTCGGAAATCTTCCAAGAATATTTAACATATTATGATTGGTCCACATCAGCATATCCCGTAATGGAAAATTAGATTGCTTCTCTTTATTTATCGCAATCATAATACTCACATCATCTAACAAAAATTGCTCTTTCTGATTTCTTTCAATCTTTATATCCACATTTTTGAAATCAAATAAACTCTTTTTAGTTTTTACTTTGTGCACATCTTTTTCCCACAATCGCTCATCCGTTATAACTAATTTTTCTCCATTATCGACAGTATTTATTTTTTTAGTAATTACTGTTTCAAGCTTATAAATACAATTTTCATTATAAAAAAAACTAAAAATTTTTACATTTTCCTCTTCTGATAAATCATTCAGAATTTCTTTAGATTTAATATTGTTAAGAGCCTCGTTATTAAGAAGATTAAAGACAAATGAAACCGCTTTTAATATTGTTGTTTTTCCAGAAGCATTAATACCTATAAAAGAAATTGCCTGATTAGTATAAATATTCGAAAAAACATGAAATAATTTTTCTTTATCATCTTCAGCAACTCTTTGTTTGGTAATAAAATCAATGTCAATATTTCCCTTAAACCGTGGCATATTTTGTATACTAATTTTCAACAGCCTCATGTTTTCACCTCTTTTATTCTCGTGATACTTGTTTTTACCATTATATTATGTCATAAATCAATTGAATATTCAATGATTATTAACGAAATATCCGATTTTATTTTCATTTTTTATTGATTCACCCTGGAAAACTGTCACGCAGACACAGCGCCCCATACCCCAGCTGGGGGTTAGGCCAGACATCATATCCGGGCAACTGTCTGGCCCCTCTGCGCAGATAGGCTTTGATTTTTTCCCCATAGAGAAAAGGATCATGGCCTTCAATAATCCCCCATTCCATCATCAGAGCCGCGCTTCCCGCCACAAATGGAGAAGCGAAGGACGTTCCCGTAACCGTTTCATAGCCTCCCCCGGAATTGGCAGTCATAATATTAACTCCCGGCGCCGCCAAATCCGGTTTTACCTGATTTGTCACCCGGGTATAACCGCGTCCTGAAAAGTCCGCATAGGACTGGTATCTGCTGTTATAAGCTCCTACGGAGATCACCTGGGCTGCAGTGGAAGGTATGGTCAGCGTAATGTCCGGAGTGGGTCTTAAAAATTTTGTAGAGGCATTTAAAATATTAGAAGACGGCAGCCACATATCATAGCTTCCTGATACGATATGCTGCGGCTCCAGGCGGAATGTCCAGATTCCGCTGTCTATATACAGATCCACCGGCTGAAAATCCAGATAGATTTCCTGGGCCTGGCTGTATGGACTGGGTTCCCCATAGAATACGAGAATCCTGGTCTGCCCGTAACGCAGAGTCCGGTTTCCTCCGCCCTGGTCCGTAACGCTCAGCACTTCCCCGGACGGGGTGATGAGGCTGATCGTAAAGGAATCCACATACTCCTTCCAGATCTGGACGCTGAATCCCGTCTCGTATGGGGCAGCCGAAAGTTCTACAAGCTCCGTCTCCCCCATTCTCAGCACTCCTGACGTATGTCCGCCCGTATTCCCTTCATTGCCGGTACCCGCAACGATGGAAGTTCTCCCGTAATTGGAAATATCGTCTAAAAATGTTTCCACCAGACTGGTTCCGTCATGAGAGCCATAAGTATTTCCAAAGCTTAAATTAACCGCAGCGGGCATCTGAAGACGGACGCCTGTTTTCACCACATAATCCACCGCCTTCATGAGCTCAGTTGTTCTTGGAAATCCCCCTTCTTCCGGCACACCTAATTTCACGATCACCAGAGGACTTTCATACGCCACCCCACGGTACCGTCCTCTGCTCTCCCTCCCATTTCCTGCCGCGATTCCTGCGACTGCGGTTCCATGGCCGCTGGCATCGACAGAGGGCACAATTCTTCTGGCCGCCGTCCTCTCTCCTGCATTCAAAGCTTCATTTATCTCCTCCTCCGTAAAAATCCGGTCCAAGACCTGATCCCACAGATAGAGAATCCTGGTGCTTCCGTCCTCATTTCTGAAATCTTCATGGTAATAATCGATCCCTGAGTCAATGATCCCCATAATCACCCCGCGTCCGCTCAGATTCTTGCCGGTATCCTGAACATAGGTAATGCAGGAAGCGGACTTCCCCTGGTTCAATGCGAAAAACAGCCGTTTGGGCTTTTCAATGTATTCAATTTCCGGCAGCCGGCTGAGCCATTCGATCAAATGCTGCGGTACGGTCAATATGGCGTACTCATTGAGCAGATCAAAGATGATGATCCCCATATCCGCCAGACTGGAAATGTCTCCCGAATATTTCACAATCAGATCCCAGGTGCGTTCCTCCGGATTATACCCCACCCCCAATTCTTCCGATTTTTCCAATTCCTCTTCCGAGGAATCCAGCGCTAAATTTAAAAGATTATCCAGTTTTTGATTGTCCATCTGATCTCCGTTTTTTGTTACGATTCACAGCCCCGGTGGTCTCTGAACAGCAACTTTTTTACCAATATATGCAAAAAGGAAGAAATCTTTCGATCTCTTCCTGCTGTTAGTACTCTTATTCCAATTTTCTTATTTCAAAAATCCGTTTACAATCTGTGCCTCGGCTTCCGCTTCCGTCAATCCCAGAGTCATAAGCTTAATAATCTGTTCTCCCGCAATCTTTCCGATCGCCGCTTCGTGAATCAGCGCCGCATCCGGGTTGTTGGCCGTAATCTCAGGAATCGCGCTGATCTTTGCATCGTCCATGATGATCGCATCACATTCCGTATGGCCTGCGCACTTGGCATTTCCGTTAATCTTGGAAATAAATGTCTGTCTGGAATTTTCCTTTGCCACAGAACGGGAAATGACATTGGCGCTGGAATCCTCCCCGTTTAAGTTAACCGTGAATTCGCTGACCGCATCCTGGATTCCATGGGTTAAAAGCCGTTCCCTGATCACCAGCTTGGCGCCTTTTGCCAGATCGGCCACTGTGCTGCGCTTGGTGGAATCCACGCCTTTGATCTGAACCATCTCCATCTCCACATACCCGTTCTCTTCCACCGTGACTTCCGTGCCCGGGTTCATGATTCTGTGGCCTTTCCCGTCTCCGCTTCCGTAGTGTTTTTCCACATACTTCACTTTCGCATTCTTTCCTACGAAGAAACGGTGGATTCCGTCGTGTTTGGAATCCGCATCCCCGCTGTTATGAATGCCGCACCCTGCAATAATCGTAACGTCCGCATCATCCCCGATGTAGAAATCATTGTATACCATCTCGGTAAGACCGCTTTGGCTCAGAACCACCGGAATATGAACGCTTTCATTCTTCGTGCCGGGTTTGATTCTGATATCAATGCCGGTTCCATCTTCTTTTGAAATAATATCGATGTTGGCTGTCGTATTTCTTCCTGCCATCTGTCCGTTTGCGCGGATATTGTATGCACCTGCCGGAATTTCGTGCAGGTCTGCCACTTCTTCTAATAAGGTTTTCTGAATCTGGTCCATATTATCTCGCCTCCTTATAGAACTTTTCACACGCATCCACCGCGGAAGCGGTTCCTAAAATCTCCGGAAGAATCTCATCTTTCGGCCCCTGTTTTGTAATACTGCCATCCGCTATGACCACAATCTCGTCTGCGATATTGAGAATCCGCTCCTGATGGGAAATAATCAAAATGGAACCGTCTGTCTGCTGGCGCATCCGGTCGAACACCTGAATCAGGTTCTGGAAGCTCCATAAATCGATTCCGGCTTCCGGCTCGTCGAATACGGAAAGCTTGGAAGCCCGGGCCAGAACGGTTGCGATTTCAATCCGCTTTAATTCACCGCCTGAAAGGCTGGCGTTGACTTCCCGGTTGATATAATCCTTGGCGCAGAGCCCTACTTCCGAAAGGTACTTGCACGCATCCACCGCGGACAGATTCTCCTTGGCCGCAAGGCGGATCAAATCCAGCACCTGAACGCCTTTAAAGCGGACCGGCTGCTGGAAAGCAAAGCTGATTCCCATATTGGCCCTGTCCGTAATGCTCATTTCCGTAATATCGGTTCCGTCAAATATAATGCGGCCGCTGTTCGGCTTTTCAATTCCGGCAATTAACTTTGCCAGCGTGGATTTCCCGCCGCCGTTGGGGCCGGTAATTACCACGAATTTATGATCTTCAATGGTTAAATTCAAATCCCGTATGATACCTTTTTGTCCCTTTTCCGCCTGAACTTCAAAGGACACATTCTCTAATGTAAGCATGACTTCCTCCAAATATTGTTTCTGGTTTTACCCGCATTTGATATTATATACCATTTTTCCAATCATTACTATATCTTTATCCAACTTTTACAATTCGACCCGCCTTCCTCCGGCGCATTCGTACAGCCGGTGAGAAATCGACAGCACAGTCCGGCTTCGTGCCGCGGCCTGCAGCGCCTCCAGCACCCGCTGTTCCGTATTGGAATCCAGGTTTGCCGTGACCTCGTCCAGCAAAAGGATCTTCGGGTCTGCCGCAATCGCCCTGGCGATGGAAAGCAGCTGTATCTGCCCTTGTGAAAAAAGCGCGGCGCTGTAAGGGGTATCCAGCTGTTTTGGCAGCTCTTGTACCGCATCCAGCAGCCCTGCCGTATCGAGAGCCTGAATCACCTGTTCCCGGCAGAGATTTGTATCTCCCAGCGTAATCTGGTCCAGGATTGTCCCCGGCACCGGATGAAATCCCTGCTCCACATAGCCAAATATCTTTCTTCTGTCATTCTCACCAATCTGGTCAGCCCGCTGCCCGAACACATTTACAGCGCCGCTCCATGGCTCATACAGACCGAGCAGCAGCTTGAACACAGTGCTTTTCCCCGCCCCGGTTCTGCCGGACAGAGTCACATGTTCTCCCTGACGCACCGTCAGAGAAAATTCATGCAGGATTTCCTGCGCGTCTTCATATCCGAAGGTTACATTCTTTAGCTGCAGTGCCGGAATATCTGTCACAGACTGCCTTTCCTCCTTCGCAGGCAGATCCGAAACCAGCGGCATTTCCGGTTCTTCCAAAAACTCGTTGATTCGGTGGATGCCGGCCGCCGCTGCCTGAATATTCTGAATCTCCATACCGATGCTTTCTAACGGGTCAAAGATTTTTCCCACATAGGAAATCACGGCGACGGCCGTGCCCACGGACATTCCGAACAGCTGCATGAGCCAGCCGCCTTTCGCCGACAGAATCATCATCAGAGCCACAAGAACTGAACTAACCGTAATGATGATGGGGGAATAGACCGCATCGTAAAAATTGGCGCGGTTCACCGCCTTGAATCCATCCTGAATATAGCTGTCATACCGCCCTTCCATATAGCTTTCTTTATGCAGATTATGAATCATCCGAATATTTCGGATGGTATCCGGCACATGATTATTTGCACGGCCGACTGCTATGCGGTTATCCAATTGTGCCGCCAGCATCCTCTTTTGAAAAATGCGCGTCATCAGATACAAGAAAGGCAGAACCAAAAGCAGCAAAATACCAAGTCCCGGGCTTTTCAAAAAAATCACTGCCAAAATACTGAGCATGCGGAATGCATCCGCCGCCATACTGATCACTCCCGAGGTAAACAGCGCTTCCACGGTATCCACATCATTTACAAACCGGGATACGGTGGTTCCGGTATCCTGACCGGTATAATAATCCGCCGGCAGCATTTTTAATTTTCGGCACATACAGCTTCGTATCTGATGGGTCGCTTTCTGTCCGAATACGGTAATTAAACTCTCCTTTCCCGCATCCAGAATGCCGGAAGCTGAAAATAGGAGAAAATAGATGAGTACCAGAGATGGAGAAAAGGATTTTCCTTCCGCCAAAGCGTTCACAATCCGTTCCAGCGCCAGCGGCGGAAGAATCCCGGCAAATACACTCCCTGCAACAAATAAAACCAGCAGGCCGGACAGCCCTTTATTCTTTAATACCGTTTGCTTCACAGCTTCTGTAATCGGACGTTTACTCTTCACTCCGGCTGCCTCCTTTCCTATGACTGGCCGCATGATTCTGCGCCTTATATAAGTATGCGTATTCCGGATTCTCATCCAT
This sequence comes from Clostridium sp. chh4-2, assembly GCF_002899675.1. Lineage (GTDB taxonomy): Bacteria > Bacillota > Clostridia > Lachnospirales > Lachnospiraceae > CHH4-2. Next base: position 316,760 of record NZ_PKUU01000001.1, read on the forward strand.
CAGCCGCTCATGAGAGGAAACCGTTACTCTGCCGTCCGACATCCACAGCACCTGGTCCATCTCAGAAAACAGCGCCAGCCGGTGTGAAAGAATGAGCACCGTACAGACACCGGGCAATCGTTTTATATTTTCAAATATTTCTCTTTCCGTCTGCATATCCACTGCGGAAAATGGGTCGTCCAGGACAAGAAACTCTTTTCGGTGGAACAGTGTCCGGGCCAGAGCAATCCGGGCCTGCTGGCCTCCTGACAGCGTCACGCCGCCATTTCCAATCCGGGAATGGATTCCCTCCGGCATCTGTCTCACTTCTTCATCCATCTTCACCCAGGAAAGCGCCTCCCAGGCATCCCCTTCTAAACCCAGAAGAATATTTTCTTCAATTGTTCCGCAGATCAATTCCGGCTCATGTCCCATATATACGGCACTGCCCCGCAGACTAATTTTCCCTTCATAAGGCAGATTTTCCAGAAACAGTTTCCCCAAGGTGGATTTTCCACAGGCCACAGGGCCGGTAACGCCAATAATTTCTCCCTCGCCTGCCGAAAATGAAACATTCGAAAGGATTTCTGCTCCATTGGGGTAGGAAAAGGATACATTTTCCATCCTCACAGACGTTCCGGAAGCCGGCATTTTCATTGACGGGCATTTCCCGCCGTCCGCACCGTTTCCGCGGCCTGACAACAGCGGTTCGATCCTCTTCCAGGAAACGGCTGCCTTCTGCACGGAATTGAAAAGCTTGGCTGCTTTGGAGGATTTGGACGCCAGTTTTGTAAAGCAGGATAAAAATGTGACAAATGCAGCGATATCCCAGGAAGTCCATCCTTCGCCCAATACATTTTTTCCTCCAAACCACAGGATACAGACTGCTCCTATCATGGAAATCACCTGATATACCGGCTGCATGGAATTTTCCCATATATTCGCCCGAACCGCTTTTTTCTCATAATCCTGCAGGCATTCCTCATAGACTTCATCCCTTCCGGTTTCCCGCCCATAAATCCGGTAAGTGACCGCATTTCCCACCCTGTCATAAGTGGCTGAGTTCAACAACCCTTCGCTCTCTTTATAGGCCCGGGCGCTGCGGGTCACGATTCCCTTCAGCCGATTGGCGATCCCGTAGGCCACAGGAGGAAAGAGCATCGCCAGCAGAGTCAGCCGCCAGTCATAACCAAGCAGCATTGCAAGATAGGCAAGCATCACAACCCCGGTATCAAAGATCTCCGTAGTAAACTTCCTGATTCCTTCCACACAGGCATCTACATCCGCCGCAGCTTTTGTCATCAGAGATCCGATTCCCTCTTTCTCAAGCTGTATCTGACTTTTCGCCAGCATGCTGCGATACAGTTCTTCCTTCATATCACGGTTGACCTGGTTCGCAAATTTTCTCACATAGAGCCGCTTAACATACCGCATTATCTGTACCAGAAGAATCACCAGCACATATGTAAAGGCAAGCGCCGCCATGGAACCAAATGTTCGGCTGCCTCTGATGATATCGCAAAGGTACTGCGCAAGCTTCCCCTCAAACCAAGGGCCAGCCGTCATACCCACATTGTAAATGATACCGGATACCGTCACGATGACAAGCGTCAATTTTTCCGGTCTGATAAAAGCTGCGATCGTTCCCTTTTTCTCATCAGCCATCTTCCTATTCCTCCCCCAGAATCTCTCATTTCCGGCGTTCATACCGCTTTATTTCGTCTGCTCAAGCCTCTCACAGATATGCGGAAAGCCGCTGCGGCTTTCTGCTTTAGACCGGAGATACAGTTGATTCAATGTCTTACAAAAATTCCGGCATTCCTCCTCCGGAAGTTCTTCTAGCAGCCACTCATAAAAGGATGCTTCTACGACGGCCTTGGAATTCTTCAATGAATCTGCTTTGGCAGTAGCATAGAGCAGCCGGCTTCTATGGTCTTCCGGATTTTCCTCCCGCAGCAGATACCCTTTCTGCTCCAGCCTGACCACTCTCCTGGCCACAGCCCCTTTGTCCATGTTGAGGCTCTGCCCCGCATCCCTCTGTGATATTCCGGGATGATGCCGGACAAGATGGATCAGATCGAATTCCCCGCTTCCAATTCCTTTTTCTTTCATCATTTGCACCACCAATTTACCGGCCTCCCGTGCAATCTTTGTTATTTGCCGTTTCGTCGCGTCCATTTTCCCACCGTACCCCCTCTATTGCAAATTGGTTGTACCATCAACCTTTTTTTGAATTGTATCACTACTACAGCCATCTGTCAATCCGTCCTGACGCCAGAAAAGACCACTGTGACTGTGAACAGTAGCGCAAGCAGCTCTTCTGGCTTCATTCGTTTTTGACACTTCAATCCGTCCTGTGATATACTGGACGTAATTGTTCAGTACCCTCACAATTACGAGCAAAAATCTTTGCGAAATCGCATGTGGCGATGGGATTTTTGCCTGCTTTTCCAAGTTTTATTACGGTCAGCGCAGTAAATGCGCAGACCTGCTGAACAATTACTACCGGACAATAAATTCATTAAAAAGAAGGATATTCCATGCTGATACTTAAAATAATCGTTCCACTTATCTTTTATAATCTCGTTCTCAACGTTGTGAACCTGATCCTGCCGCTTGGCATGTCACCGCTGGCTGTCACCGGTACAGGCGCCATCGCGTCCATTCCGATACTCTACATCTTTTACCGCATGGAGCAAAGACAACGTGGAAAATGCCGTGAAACTGATGTAACGCTGTTTCACGGCATTCCCTATATTATGCTGTTGGCGGCTGCCTCCTGTATCCTGCTGAATTACCTCATCAGCGTTTCTCCTCTCCCTGAACTATTTATGGGATACGAAGAACAATTTGCTCAAGATCTGCTCAGCCCTCCTTTATGGGTGCAGCTTTTATGCACCGTAATCGCAATACCGGCGGCGGAGGAACTGTGTTTCCGCGGTTATATCTTCGCCCTCGTCCGGGATAAGGCCGGTTTTTGGCCGGCAGCATTATTCTCCGCCCTTCTATTCGGACTTTATCATGGAAATATGCTGCAGGGAATCTACGGTTTCTGCCTCGGTTTTCTCCTTGCCTGGATTTATGAGAAGTACCGCTCTGTATGGGCATCCTACCTTTTCCACCTGACCGCCAATCTCGTATCCGTATTGGCATCCAAATGGGACCTGCTGAATAATGCCTCCGGCCAACCGGCCGCTGCTCTGCTTCTCATTGCGGGATGCCTGATATTGGTTCCTTTCTGCATTTTAAAAATCCAAAGCAGCGTTCATACACGTTAAGGCTTTATTCTTCAGGGAAATTCCATTGAATAAACCGGTAAAACGGCTTTCTCTGGCGTTTCCTGAAGTCTTCTTCATCGATCTTAGACCAGTCCAGAACACCACGTTTCGTCCTGGCTCCCAACTCTCCTACTTCAATATGATTGATCAAGCATTTCTGCGGCCGGTCTGTGTTGCACAGAGTCGGGAAAAGGTTGGACTGCACCTCTTTTTGCAGAGAAAGCCCTGCGGCATCATAATGCTCAAATATTCCGATGGAAGAATATCTCTGTCCAAAACTGTAATAAACCACATCATCGATCTGCTCCGGAGTTGCAATTCCTTCATCGATCAGATACATGGCCTCCCGGAACAGGGCGTGCTGAAGGCGGTTTCCAATAAATCCTTCGATATTCTTATTCAGAGTCACAACTTTTTTACCGACATCATTTAACAGATCTTCTGTAATCTTTACCGCTTCCTCGTCTGTATATTGGCTTTTACACACTTCCACCAACGGCACCACATGGGCAGGATTCCATGGATGAGCCACCAAAAAGCGCTCCTTATGCACCAAAAGGCTGCCTAATATATCGGCAGAAATTGCAGAAGTGGCCGAAGCGATCACAATATCTTCCCGGCAGCATTGTTCCACCTTCTGATATACGCCCCTCTTAATTTCCACGTCTTCCGTTACCGCTTCATAGCAGAAGTCAATTCCGCTCAGATCTTCATAGCTGTAGGTATAACGCACCTTTGACATGCAGACCGCTTTTTGCTTCTCATCCATGATTCCCTCTGAAATCAATTCATCAAAATTATGGCTGATCTCAATTTCCCCTTTGTTCACGCCAGTATCATGGCTTCCCAGCAAAATCACTTCATACCCGTTGCCGGAAAATAACGTAGCCAGACTCGCCCCGATCTGCCCTCTGCCGACAATACCAATTGTTTTGATATCATTCATAAACCCCAACCTCCTATTTTTCGTTCTATTACTAATTTAACACAGACGGGGTGGGACGTCTAACAAATTTTACATTAAGGGTGAAGTCATTTTGAGAAATGCCTTCACCCTTAATGTAAAAAAGCTTTATTTAGCCCGGCCAGCCATTTAGGGCAAAAAAATAAGAACCTCTGAAAATCAAAGATTCCTATCTTACTTAATGCGGGAGATGGGACTTGAACCCACACGAGCATACACCCACAAGATCCTTAGTCTTGCCTGTCTGCCAATTCCAGCACTCCCGCAAAAGAACAAATGCAGAAGAAGGGAGTCGAACCCTCAAGGTATTGCTACCACACGGACCTGAACCGTGCGCGTCTGCCAATTCCGCCACTTCTGCATTTAAAAGTTTTACGAATTTTTTAATCAATTCGTACAATTATAGTACTATACTTTTCGAAATTAATCAAGTACTTTTTTCAATTTTTTTAAATTATTTTTGTTTTTTTCCAGATTATCGTATAATCCGGGAAAAAAGCAGCAAACTATACTTCAGTGATAAGAAAAAAGCCAACTGCAAATGCAATCGGCTTCTCTTCTTTCTGATGCGGGAGATGGGACTTGAACCCACACGAGCATACACCCACAAGATCCTTAGTCTTGCCTGTCTGCCAATTCCAGCACTCCCGCTCAACGTATGGTAGTATATCATAATTTGTAATAAATGGCAAGTATTTTCGATAATTTTATTTTTTCAAAATATTGACATTTTTGGTTGACAAATCCTGAAAAGCATATTATAATAAACTTCGTTGATTTGCAGAAGTGGCGGAATTGGCAGACGCGCACGGTTCAGGTCCGTGTGGTAGCAATACCTTGAGGGTTCGACTCCCTTCTTCTGCACTTTTCAATATTCCTTGATAGCTCAGTCGGTAGAGCACGCGGCTGTTAACCGCGGTGTCGTAGGTTCGAGTCCTACTCAGGGAGCTTTTAAGAATCATGCTGAGGCATGGTTCTTTTTTTTATATCATAGGAAAGTGCTCCTATGATATAAAAAAGCCCTCCGGGCAGGAACGCACTGCGGTGGTGAGGTATAATGTCGCTAAAGCGACCCGCCTGCCCCATCTTCAATTTCCAGTTATCTCCTATGGCTTAAATATTACAAAAGTGTTACAATTCTATTGTTCCATGAAACACATCCCCGTTTTTCTTTCGAATCTCAGGGACTGTAATCACAAAACACAAGAAATAAAAGGAGGTACTGTTCCATGAATTTTAACTTTAACTGTACCGGATATCCATGTCCGGACACTAACAGCTGCGCATCTCTCTACGAATTACTTTGCCAGTTAGTTAGCTGTAAATAATTACATACCATAGGATAAATCAAAAGCCGCAGCCGGATTTTACAAGCTGCGGTTTTTGCCCTATCACTGCATATTTTTTAAAAGCTTCGGATATTGTCATTCTCATCCCCGCCGCTTTTATCAATTGATTTTATAACAACGTAATATCCAAAATTATCATTTGCTTTCACATATACCCGGTCATTCACCTTGTGGCCGATCACGGCTTTTCCAAGCGGTGATTCAATGCTGATCTTGCCCTGAAGAGAATTGCCCCGGATGCTGGTTACGATCTTATAGGTTTCCGTCTCGTCGTCTTCTTCAAAATAAAGTTCTACCAGATTGTTAAGCCCCGCTTCATCCCCTGTGGATTCGTCGGAAACTACGATTGCAGTTTTTAACATGCGCTCCAAATAGCGGATTCGGCTTTCATTTTTATTCTTGTCCTTTTTGGCCGCATAATACTCGAAATTTTCACTCAGGTCTCCCTGGGCTCTGGCCTCTTTTACTGCTTCAATCGCTTCTTTGCGCACCACCAGTTTTCTATATTCAATCTCTTTTTCTATCTTTTCTATATCACTTTTGGTTAAACGCTCTGCCATGGCTTCCTCCATTTTTACATCAGGCGTGAAGGGATTTCTGAAAAAGCCTTAGCGTCTGATGTAAAAAAGCGGGAAACTCCCACTTTTTTACATCGATCGCTAAGGCTTTTTCAGAAATCCCTTCACGTTTAAAATAACGGTAACTATTCAGAGGGGGCATCTTCTTGCATGGCCTACGGCCATACAAGAAGCATCGGAGATTCCTCCGATGTGAATATTGAGACAAAAATCCGCTTACAAGCAAGCTTGACGCTGATTTTTGTCTCAATATTCCCGCCCTCTGAACAGTTACAAATAAATAATTAAGCGATTTTAGTTTTTGCAAGCTCTGCTAATTTAGCAAAACCTTCTGCATCGTTAATAGCCATGTCAGATAAAACTTTTCTGTTCATCTCAACACCAGCTAATTTTAAACCATACATAAATTTGCTGTAAGATAAGCCGTTGATTCTTGCTGCTGCGTTGATACGGGCAATCCATAACTGTCTGAACTGTCTCTTTCTTTCTTTTCTTCCTGCATAAGAGCTTGTTAATGCTCTCATTACGGACTGTTTTGCTACTCTATACTGTTTTGAACGAGCGCCTCTGTAGCCTTTAGCCAGCTTTAACACTCTGTTATGTCTTTTTTTAGCGTTCATACCGCCTTTAATTCTTGCCATCGGTTATTTCCTCCTTCTTAACTATCAAATCTTATAAATATGGTAAAATCTTTTTCATAACTTTTGCGTTTGTTGCATCAGTTACGATATCTTTTCTAAGATTTCTTTTTCTCTTGGTAGACTTCTTAGTTAAGATGTGAGATTTATATGCTTTGTTTCTAACCAATTTTCCGGTTCCTGTTTTTTTGAAACGTTTTGCAGCTGCTCTGCTTGTTTTTAATTTAGGCATTGTAATTTCCTCCTTGATAATTGTCTAACGCTTTGCGGTTAAGAACATAACCATGCTTCTTCCTTCTACTTTGGATGGCTTATCGATAACTGCGATATCCGATAAATTCTGTGCGAAATCGTCCAGGATATATCTGGACTTGGACATATGCGCCATCTCACGGCCTCTGAAACGAAGAGTAACTTTTACTTTATCCCCTTTTTCCAAGAATTTTCTTGCCGCGCCCATCTTGGTATTCAAGTCGTTGGTATCAATGTTGGGAGATAAGCGAACTTCTTTCACTTCGATTACCTTCTGTTTTTTCTTAGCTTCTTTTTCTTTTCTTGCCAGTTCGTAACGATATTTACCGTAATCGATAATCTTACAAACCGGTGGCTTTGCTGTAGGAGCAATCTTTACTAAATCCAATTCTGCCTCTTCTGCTAATTTCAACGCATCTTTGACAGGCATGATACCAAGTTGTTCCCCATTCTCGCCAATCAATCGAACTTCCTTATCTCTGATTTGTTCGTTAATCATTAACTCGCTAATAGCCGTGCACCTCCATAGTGTGATATAATATAGGAATTCACATAAAAAAATAGATAGAATAAATTCTATCCACCATCTAAGCTGCTTACATAGTTCATCTATGTATCTCTTAAATATGAACCAGGGTCACGTAATTGTGCCGAGGTGAGGTGGATACCTACTTTCCTGTTTGTTGTTCTCACAACTTTATTCATTCTACAATAACATTTACTAAATGTCAACTCTATTCTTGATTTAATTGCAAAAATAATTGCAAAAATTGTAACACTTCAGCCTTCCAATGCCTGTATCGGCTCATTTGTGATGATTCATAAAAAATGGGAGACTGCAAATCCGTATCTGCAGCCTCCTGTTTTTTTCTTATTTCGCTTTAAATGTAGCACATTCTGTATGGCTGGCCTGACGTGCGCCGTCTCCTGCGATTCCGATGTGTTCGGCAGAGCAGTGACGGTTTTCATTGTACACGCACTGAACTGCCTCACAATCGATCTCCAGTTTGCTTTCCGGCGTTTTAAACACGTTGTGGAAAGAACTGTCCTTGCTCTCGTCAAAACTTCCGCAGCAGGTATCACATTTGTCCTTTGCGCTGTGTCCATCCACAATAATGGCATTTTTACAGCAGCAATTATCTGCATTATGCATACAGGTTGTTACATTACAGTCTAATTTTGTCATGATAAACTGCCTCCTTGTTTTTCACTTAATAACAAGGATAGTATGCCGCAATCCAACCGGTTATATGCGCTTTATTTCTGCTCTTCCGTCACTACAACTTTTTTGATTTCTTTGGTTCTGATTTCTTTACAAATGTCATCGATGAACGCGTCAAGAGCCTTCTGTCCCTCATCTCCATTAAAGCGGCTGCGAACGGAAACCAGACCGTCAGCCTGTTCCTTCTCTCCTACAACCAGCATATAAGGGATCTTTTTAAGCCTTGCATCACGGATCTTGTAACCGATCTTTTCAGAGCGCTCATCCACGGTGCAGAGGATGCCGTTGGCTTTCAGCTGTTCTTCCACTTTCTCCGCATAATCATGATATTTTTCGGAAATAGGAAGCACGCGAACCTGTTCCGGACACAGCCAGGTCGGGAATGCACCTTCGTATTTCTCAATCAGCCATGCCAAAGTTCTCTCATAACATCCCATGGAAGTTCTGTGGATGATGTAAGGGCGCTTCTTCTCGCCGTCTCTGTCAATATAGGTCATATCAAACCGTTCTGCCAGGAACATATCCAGCTGAATGGTGATCATCGTATCCTCTTTACCGTATACGTTCTTGGCCTGGATATCCAGCTTCGGTCCGTAGAACGCCGCCTCTCCGGCTTCTTCCGTGTAATCGATTCCGATATCGTCCAAAATCGTTCTCATCATGCCTTCCACTTCATCCCAAAGCCCTGCATTGCCCAGGTATTTGTCGGAATTAGCAGGGTCCCATTTAGACATACGGTATGTTACATCGTCTGCAAGTCCTAACGTTGTTAAACAATATTTAGCCAGATCCACGCAGCCTTTAAACTCATCTTCCAGCTGTTCCGGCGTTACGATCAGATGGCCTTCTGAAATGGTGAACTGGCGCACACGTGTTAAACCATGCATTTCACCTGAATCCTCGTTACGGAACAATGTGGATGTCTCGCCGTAGCGGCAAGGCAGGTCACGGTAGGATTTCTGGCTCGCTTTATAAACATAATACTGGAATGGACAGGTCATCGGACGGAGTGCGAACACTTCATCGTCCTTCTCCTCATCTCCCAGCACAAACATGCCTTCTTTATAGTGTCCCCAATGATCCGAAATCTTATAGAGATCAGATTTTGCCATAAGCGGAGTCTTGGTTCTCATATAACCGCGGCGCTCTTCTTCATCCTCGATCCACCTCTGCAGCGTCTGTACGATCTTCGTTCCCTTAGGAAGAAGCAATGGAAGTCCCTGTCCGATCACGTCCACGGTTGTGAACAGTTCCAGATCACGTCCCAATTTATTGTGATCGCGTTTTTTAATATTTTCCAGATATTCCAGGTATTCATTCAGTTCGTCTTTTTTTGCAAATGCGGTGCCGTATACACGGGTCAGCATGGCATTTTTCTCGCTTCCTCTCCAGTAAGCGCCGGAAGATGAAGTCAGCTTAAATGCTTTGATCGGCTTTGTGCTCATCAGATGAGGGCCTGCACAAAGGTCTGTGAAATCTCCCTGAGTATAGAAGGATATCTCCGCATCTTCCGGAAGATCCTGAATCAGCTCCACTTTATATGGCTCCCCTTTTTCTTCCATGAACTTAATTGCTTCTTCTCTCGGAAGGGTAAAGCGTTCAATCTTAGCTCCTTCTTTGATAATCTTCTTCATCTCCGCTTCGATTTTATCAAGATCCTCTCTGGACAAAGAAGGCATATCGAAATCATAATAATAACCGGTATCAATGGACGGGCCGATAGCCAGTTTTGCATCCGGATACAGACGCTTTACCGCCTGGGCAAGAACGTGGCTGGTCGTATGACGGTATGCGGCAAGACCAGCTTTATCGCCGGCTGTCAGTATGCTCAATTCACTGTCTTCCTCCACAACGGTTCTTAAATCCACCACTTTTCCGTTAAGTTCCCCTGCACACGCCATTCTGGCAAGCCCTTCGCTGATATCCGAAGCAATATCAATCACCGACATAGGCTGTGCGTATTCTTTCACGCTTCCATCTTTTAATGTAATCTTCATCACTTTGTCTCCTTTATTTGATTTTCAATAAGTGCATTTGAAATACTGCCGCCGCTTCCCGATGACGGGCTTTCGGCTGGATACAAAAAGTCCCTTCTATATGCCTAAACATATAAAAGGGACGATACACTTCACTGTGTTAATCGCGGTTCCACCCTAATTGTTATTGATCCAACAATCAAAACCACTTCATTCTGATGATAACGGAATCACCGTGTCCGATTAAGGACCGCTCCGAGATGGTTTTCAGATATCATTTCCGCAAGGCACTTCCACCATATATGCCTCTCTCTGTCCGTTCCTCATATCCTACTGTTCTCATCAACGTTTTTTCTATATCTGCCTATGATTATATCATGTTGAAATCATTTGTCAACCGGTTGATCCAAACTGTCGTTTAACTCTCTTACTGCCTCAATGCAGCTCAGTTCCTCGCCGTCTAAGCTGTACAGCTGCCCATCCTGTTCATAAGTAAATACATTCACATTATCAATATAAACCTCGTCATCGCAGGCAATTGTGATCTTAGTGAAATTCAGCGGCCCGAAATCCAGATCCACCTGAGTATCTCCTTTAACATTGACCAGCTTGCTCACATTTCCCAATGTGACGATAACCGTACTCAGGGATTCACTGTCCGCCCTCAGCCGTACTCTGATATTCTTATTCTGCCTGGAACCTCCTCTGGTTCCTATATTCTGGCTGATCTGGCTTCCCTTTCCCGAAAGTTTTGCCATCTTATTGGACTCTCTGTTCACAATGCTGCTTCCCCGCCCAAGTGTCCATTCTTTTCCGTCCAATCCGAACTGAGAGTTGAAGACAAGGTTGTTCGTATAGTTTCGGTAAGTCCAGATGCCGTAGCCCATCGTCTTCGCCTTTAATACAGGCTCTAAAGAAGACAGAAATTCAGGGCGCTGATCCGCATCGATCCGGGCGTTGTGGCCGAATTCCTCAGTGGTATCCATAAACAGAAGCTGATCCACATATAAAGGCTTGCCGCCGCTGAAAAAGCTGGCCAGATCCAAGAAATTGTTTAAATGACCCAGCACCGATTCAGCGCTGACCACTTCACCCTCGTTCATCTGTCCCATAGACGTCCCAAACATCAGCGATGTATAAGGCGCAGTACCGCAGGGAAACGTGTTGTAATGATCCGCTCCCACCAAGCCGCCGTCACCATCCGTGACCGGGTCCACATCCAGCCGTACTTCCATGGATAGTTCCGGAAATACCGTTTGAGTATCCGCTAAAAGCTTATTTAAAAAATCATCATAAAATTGGTAAAAGCAGAGAAATGCCTTATCCTCTCTGGGAGGAAGGTAGATATCATCAAAACTTTTTAATTCCGTTCCGTAATATTCCTGAACTTCTTCCAGTTTATAGTGTTCAATCATGTAATCCTGATAACCCACGATCTCCGCCATGCGGATACTGGTGCTTCCCCGCCCCATACTTCCTGCAGAATCAACGAAATTCCAGAAATCTTCCCAAGTAAGAAATCCACCGTAAAAATTGGGATGGGAGGACGCCTTTTCATAGACCGTCTTCGCATAATCCAGCCACGCTTCCTTGGTGCTTTCCTGGTAAAGCAGTCCCTGATACCGGGGCAGAACGCTTTCCTGGGAGTAATAATCCCAGGTATAACCAACCCTGAGCTCCACCCAAAGTCCGTTGTTCTCGGCCGCCTTCATCACCTTATCCAGCTTCTTCCACGCATAGGAATTATAAGAAACGGGAGAAATCTGAGGCTGAAATTCCCGCCAGGGAAGTGCCAATATGATACTGTTGAATCCATCCTTTGCAATCTGCGCCAGCTCCTGATCCATATTCGGACTTTCACTGTTCCAGAAATTCACCACCCAGTCATCCGAATAATAGGTAGCTGATTTTAAATATTCAGGTTTTTCTGTAAAATCATGGTTCTTGGTTTCAAATCCGCACAATAAAACCCAGGCTGCCGCCATACAAAGGAGGATTTTAATTTTTCTTTTGCTCATAAAAATCCTCTATAAAATAATAATCAGCGCAATCGTGATGGATATGATGCTGACAAGTATGGAAAGTGAATTTACCGCGCTTGCCAATTCCACATCCCCGCCTAAATTGCCTGTAAATGCCGGAGATACCGATGAAACAGGGCCGAATGAAAGAATTGCCAGCGCCTGACGCACTTCCAGCTCAAACGGCATAAGAAAGTAAAAGGCAAGGGAAAATAACACGGCAGTTCCGTAACGCAGCACCAGAAGTTTCATAATCCTGGCTGCTTTTCCTTTATCCAAATTCACCTCAAAGCCGATTCCCAGCATTAAAAGGGCCAGAAACGCATTGGCGCCCCCAACCGTTCCGGTAAAGTCAATGAGAAGGGAAGGGAGTTTTACATTCATTATGGTTAATGTTGTCATCACAACATAAGAATCAAAAGGCACGGAAGAAAACAGCTTGCGCAAAACGGCCTTTATGGAAACCTTCTCTCCGGTTCCCATAACAGCCGATGCCAGACTGTAAGTAATCCCCGTGCACATAACTGCGTTTCCGGCGTCAAACAAACTGGTTGCCGCAAAACCAACCGGCCCTAAAAAGCTCTGCACAAACGGCACTGTAAAATTGCCGATATTGTATCCGGACAAGTTGATCATATCAAACATCTTGTCTTCTTTTGATCTGCCGAGATTTATCATAAATCCCAGCAGAACCAGAAGAATATTGCTGACCAGACCGATGACGCACATCATCAGCAGTGACTTTTCCATGGTGATCTTACTGAAATTCGATATGATCGCCGACGGCAAAGTGATATTAATTACAATTTTAGAAATCAGGAAAAAATCTTTTGCATGAAAGAAGCCTCTGCGCTTCAGCACATAACCGACGGCTATAATCATGACAAAAGCAAATGCCCTTGAAAAAACCGGTAATATAGCAGCCATTACTTAACTTCTACGCTCCATCCTTCAGGTCCTTCAATCTTACCTAACTGAATTCCGGTAATGGTATCATAGATTCTCTGGGTTACGGCTCCGATTTTTCCTCCGCCGATTTCCATTCTCTCCTCTTCATAGCGAAGCTCTCCTACAGGAGAAACCACCGCTGCTGTTCCGGTTCCGAAACACTCTTCCATCTCGCCTGATTCAGCAGCTGCTACCACCTCATCCACTGAGATTCTTCTCTCTTCTACCGGAATGCCCCATTCCTTGCAGAGTGCGATTACAGAATCTCTTGTAACACCCGGCAGAATGCTTCCGTTGAGTTCCGGAGTTATAACAACGCCGTTGATCTTAAAGAAGATGTTCATAGCTCCGACTTCTTCGATGTATTTACGGTGAACGCCGTCCAGCCACAGTACCTGGGAATATCCTTCGTCATGCGCTTTCACCTGGGAAGCCAGAGATGCAACATAATTGCCGCCTGTCTTCGCTTCTCCAATACCGCCTTTTACGGCTCTTACATACTCGTCTTCGATCCAGATCTTAACCGGATTAATGCCTGTTTCATAATAAGCGCCCACCGGTGAAAGAATGATGATAAATTTATAAGTGTTCGACGGTCTTACTCCTAAAAATGGATCTGTCGCAATGACAAATGGTCTGATATAAAGGGAAGTTCCCGGTTTTGTAGGAATCCAGTCGGAATCCAGCTTAACAAGCTGAATCAGTGCATCCATGAATAAGTCCTTTGGAATCTCCGGCATACACAGTCTTCTGTTGCTGCTGGCAGCTCTTTCAATATTTTTATCAGGGCGGAATAACAGAATTCTTCCGTCTTCTGCCTTATATGCCTTTAATCCTTCAAACATCTCCTGACCATAGTGGAATACCATGGCAGACGGTTCCAGAACAAGGGGCTGGTAAGGGATAATTCTCGCGTCAATCCATCCTTTTCCCTCTACATAATCTGCTACAAACATGTGGTCTGTAAAAATCGTTCCAAATACCAATGGGTTGTCCTTTCCTGGTTTTTCCTTCGGACAAGTTGTCTTCTCAATTCTTATGTTGCTCATAGCGCTTTTTCTTCCTTTCCCACACTGGCTTAAAATGTCAGCAAATTTATAAATCATTATCAACCAAAACCTAGGATCTGTCAATAGATATTAAATGTTTTTTCAGCCATCCGCCGCTCAAATAACGCCACAGATAGATGGAAGCCCGGGCCACCCAGTCCAGAATCATGGCAATCCAAACACCTACCAATCCCATTCCCATATATCGTCCCAGCACATAGCTCATCAGTACTCTGCAGAAGATCATGGAAAGCACGGTGATTACCATCGCAAATTTGGCGTCATCAGCGGCCCTCAGCGCATTGGGAAGCGCAAAGGACGGCGGCCATATCAGCACACAGCAGATTCCATGGATCATGCTGACCTTCCATGCCAGCTCGCTTGTTTCCTGAGACATCCGGTAAAATCCGATAATATGATGCAGTCCTAATATCATAGGCAGACAGATCGCAAGGTGGGCGGCCGCAACCAATAGGCACAGTTTCATTGTATATTTTTTCGCCTCGTCAAAACGTTTTGCCCCCACAGTCTGACCCACAACAGTGACGATTGCAAGCCCAATTGCAGTGCCGGGTATCACCTGGAAAGAAGCGATGGTATTACTCACCGCATTGGCAGCTATTGAAACAGTGCCAAAGCTGCTGATCAGCCCGGCCACCATAAGCTTGCCTCCCTGGAACAACCCGTTTTCAATCGCAACCGGTATCCCAACATGCATAATCTGGGCCACCATATACCGGTTTATACGGAAATTAAATTTCCGGCTGATATGAAGGGGAAGCTTTTGATTTCTGACCACATTTACCATAATAACCGCAGCGACCACCCTGGACGTTAATGTGGAAATACCGGCTCCCTCCACTTCCATATGAAATCCGAAGATCAGACAGGCGTTGCCCACTATATTGATCGCATTCATCAAAGCGGATACTTTCATGGATATGAGGGAATTGCCCATGGACCGGCAGATGGCCGCACATCCGTTGTAAACCGCTAAAAAAGGGAAGGATAAGGCGGTCAGATAGAAATATGTTCTGGCATAGCTCATAACCGCAGGCTCAATCCGCCCGTAAATTCCCCTTAGAATTTGGAAATTAAACAATAAAGAAAACGAGGTAATAACCGTTGCCAGCATTAAAACAACCAATACCAGCTGATCCGCCGCTTTACAGGCTGTCTTTTGATCTTCTCCTCCCAAGTAATGTGAGGAAACCACCGCTCCACCGGTAGCTAATGCAGTAAAAACATTGATCAAAAGTATATTCAGCGTATCCACAAGAGAGATTCCCGATACGGCGGCCTCTCCCACATTTGCAATCATGACCGTATCGGCCATACCTACCATAACCGCCAAAAACTGTTCAATAATCAGCGGCAGTATCAAACGCCGGATAGCCGCAGTGGAAAACAGCGGAGCTTTGCTTTTTGTTTGTTCCATCTTAAACCTCTTTCTTCCGTTCGGATCTGTTGTCACTCAATTCAGGCCATACCGTTACCAGCATGGTGCCGAAACAGGCAACGCCGCCGATAAAGTTGGATATGGGTTCCGCCATAAAGATACCGTCTGTCCCCATTCCAAACCGGGGCAGTAAAAAGATCAATGGAATAACAATAATCACCTTTCTGAAAATAGAGAAAAATACGGCTCTCTTTGACTTTCCAAGAGCCACAAATACGGCCTGCCCTGCAAACTGCAAGGACATCATAAAAAATCCAAAATAGTAGATCTGCATGGCCGGAACCCCTGCTGCAACAAGTTCCGTATCCTTATTAAAGATACGGATGAAAAATTCCGGATAGCCATGAACCAGAAGCCACATAAAAGAGGTGTAGATAATGGAAACTGCGGAAGTAAATATAATGGCTTTTTTCACCCGCTTATACTCCCTCGCCCCATAATTAAATCCCATAACCGGCTGCGCACTGTTGGTAACACCGTTAACCGGCATGGAAATCACCTCGCGGACAGAGTTGACCACCGTCATAATTCCCACGTACAGATCCCCGCCATACTGCTGTAAGCTGGCATTATACATGATCTGTACCAAACTGTTGGTGATAGCCATGGTAAACCCGGACATGCCCAATCCCACAATGCTGAGTACCCGGCTTTTTTTCAAATGAAAGCAGGAAACCTTCAGTTTCAGTATCGTCTTTTTCCCGGTCAGGAAATGAACGATCCAAACAGCGGATAATCCCTGGGAGATTACGGTAGCCACCGCAGCTCCCCTAACCCCCATATTCAATACAAAGATAAAAATAGGGTCCAGGATAATATTAGTAACTGCTCCCAAAAGCACGGTCATCATTCCGATCCGCCCAAAGCCCTGAGAGTTGATGAAACTGTTCATTCCCAACCCCACCATGACAAACAGGCTTCCCAACAGATAGATTGTCACATACTGGTCGGCAAATGGAAATGTCATGTCGCTGGCCCCAAATAAATACAGCATAGGCCGTTTTAAAAGCAAACCAAGAACGGTTATCACAATTCCTACAATGATCATCATGGCAAATGAATTGCCCATGATCGCTTCCGCCTCTTTATTATTTCCCCGCCCCCTTTCGATCGAACACAAAGGAGCGCCTCCCATCCCAAATAAATTCGCAAAAGCAATTACTATGGAAATAATTGGAAGGCAAAGCCCGATCCCCGTCAGGGAAAGGGTGGCATGATCCGGTATCCTGCCTATGTATATGCGGTCAACAATGTTATAAAGCACGTTAATCAGCTGCGCCAGCGTCATGGGCACCGCCAAATTCAAAATATTTTTAACAATGCTGCCCTTGGAAAAATCATTTTTTGTCTCTTCCATACCCTCACCTTATCTTTCCATTTTCAATATTCATTGCCAATTATAGCACCATCACGGGAGACGGCGCAATAAGAAAAGGCGGAAAGTCTGTTTCCTTATTTAACACAATAGAAAAACTGCCAACCCGATATTCTTAGGTTGGCAGCTTATTACAATTTCGAAGTTTTTCAAATCATAAATCCGGAATATATCCACTGTTTCCATACTCATTACAAGCTTCGCCTAAATTTTTCTTTTTTAATTCCCTGTGATAATTTCCCACCCCCGGACCGCAGAAATGCTGCTTAGCAAAATATACTTGCCAATAGAGAATATAAATTTCTTTTGTCAATCTATGTATCGACTCATTGGACAAATACCTCATAAAATTATCATATCTTGATTTTTCGTTCAAACAAAATATTTCTGAAGTTTCAACAAAACCCTCTTTTTTCATTTCGTTATTAAAGTCATCGCTTATTTTTTTAAGAATATTTCCATTTAATCCATACTTGCTGCATTTACTACTCAAAGTATCCATAATCAGATCGAATTCCTTTAACACATTTTCCGTAACATTATTAATATCAAGTTTTTGTTCAATGATATAATAATCTACAGCCCCCAAAAGCCTGTACAGCAATGTGAAATGTTGGGGCATCTCTGAGACGCCTGCCGGAATCGCCGGAATCGACAAAGCAACAGAATATGCATATGCCGCTTTCGCCCCATACTTGACAAGTGTAACTGCAAGCCCTTCAATGTCCTTGCCAGACTTCCCATCATGATAGGTTCCTCTATACCCGCATTCACAGCAATTTAAGTTAAATACAGTATTTTTGCAGGCATTTTTAAATTTCGCCTGATTTTGCATTACCCACACAGAGCTTAATAAGGGGATTCCATTGCCAACATAAAAACTATTGCCATGGCAATGGAAAGCCACATATTCATACTGCCCTGTTAACAGATAGTTTTGCACTGTAGATCCGTCAACTTTAGCAACTACCTGATTGCAACAGCTTTTAGCCGGTATACAGTCATAGTCTTCTATCTTTTCCTTATGGCCGTTAAACCAATTTCTCCAATATCGGTTTAACAGCTTTGCACTTTCGTCAACTTTATCCTTTCCATTACCTGCGCCTACCACATTCACAAACAATATCTTATTCCCTGTTGTATTTTTACTGCCGCTGCCTGCTGCTGCCAAATTCCTGATATTTCTATTTTTTCTCGTAAATCTGCTAAGGAAACCACCCATATAGTGATTATACAGACCGGTAAAAGCCCAGAGTTCTTCCCCAGGTTCAGCAGTCAATTCATAGTTATGCTTATGATAAAAGGTTGACGGCAAAGAACTTTTGGGCAATCCTGCACTGTAAGTTTTCCCATTGCTCAGAGTAGCCGTTATCTGTGTCAGCAGTACACTTCCGCCATATTTTTCGTCGTCGCACTTCGCATTTGTGTACTTGAAATTCACTAATTTAGCGTCACCTATAGGGAAATTAAAGGGTACCTCCCCCTCTTTCTCACAGCCATGGCTTTTTGTAATACCAGAATTGTTGTCATAAACAAACTGCAGCCTGTTAATACAGTTATCACAAACTGCCCCGTTAATCCCGGTAAGCTTATCTGCATTTACGACAAAGCTATAGTCACTATAATAAGTATCCTGATACGTATCAATTGGTTCTACCTCATATTCATATACATGCGATATGGCGTAGAGGACATTTGGCACTATGCCGCAAGTTCCCGCCTTGTCAGTGGGCTGCGAATCCTTGTCACTGCATCTGGCCTTACATCTGATACCGACAATTTTATGCCCTCTATCTGCCTCCAGCGTATAGGTTTTCTTATCAAAGCAATACTGAACCGCAGGTTCTTCGCCATAGGTGTATCTGCTTTTATTTGTTGTTATCTGTATATGCCAGGTAAATACCCCCGCTGAATTAGAATAATAAAAATTACAGCCTGAGATCCAAGAGAAAACAGTTATATATTCATCGCTGTCAAATTTAGTTTCAATAAGATTCCCCTCACTGCTTCCATGGCATTCACTTAAAGCCGGGTTATTATTATATATGAATTGTATACCGTTAACAAGACCGTCACCTATTGCTATCCGTACACCCGTCACATCATAACCACATCTTATAGGTATTCTGTCTGAATAAACCTTACCGTTAGATTTCTCGAACCGTGGATCATTAGAGGGTATTCTTATACTCTCATTTATTGCTGTTTCCGTTACCTTTGCCATATGTTTTCCCCTTCTTATACTTTAATTGAGTACTCACCATTCTGCAGATTCGTAAAAGATACCCTTCCTAAATATTAAATTTCCACAAAATTTATATGAGATTTTGATATATTCTCATTATAACTTATTAATACGGGAATGTATAGCACAACTCAATTCCCTATTCGGCATGAGGCTTATTGAAGACATGAAAAAAGAAGAGCCTTTACGACTCTCCTTCTCCATATTTTTCCGTCTTCTCTTCCTGTCGAAATGTATTCGGTCCTAAAAACTCTCCTGCATTCCAATGTGGATTGAATGTTTCAACCGACTTAGCTTTTTCTTCCAACGTTTTTGATTTCTGCTCTTTTTGGTCCATTGTTATCACCTCGAAAATAGTATGGCCGAAATCCCGTGTTGGTATTCAAAAACCATTGTAAACAGGCTGGTGCTGTCTCTAAGCTTTTAAGTTTATGATACCGCACCTCCGCCACTATTCTACTATAAAAATGCAGATATTATTTTTAGCACATTATGGTGAATGGCTCATATGATTCAGCGAAACTCTTACAAACCTCATTTATTCAAAAATTCCTTACAAACCGTTCATATTTCAGAAATACACTGCTCATATTTTTTGCCTATACTATGTTCTATAAGACAAAAGCGCTTATGATTTTTTTCATAATACTTGGCCGGTTGGAGCGATCCAGACCGGCCTCCTCCCTTTTTAGGGAAAATTATCAGCACGGTGATCAATAAATACGCTCTCTGATCTCATTTACAACCTCTACTGCTTCTCCCCACACCCCTTCAGTCCCTGTCATATAATAAATACCTCGTCTATACTATACGATTCTACTGCTGGAGATTCCGTGACGCTTAGTAATATCTCCGCCAACTGCACTTGGTACTATTGCAAATCAACTCTGCGCATTAGCTATTACAAAACCATAAAATGATCCTAATAGATGAATTTAGGTTTGACAGAACTGTACTAAAATCGTAGAATGAAATAAAGGCAGTAGGTTAATGCACATCAGACCAATATAAACGTTGCCATAAGAGGAGGGATTGCGATGAAAAATATGATTTATCAGCTACAGAAAACCAGAATAGAAAGTAGAGGAAAAAAGTATGAACGCAATAACTTATCTAGAAATGAGCAAAGAACTGCTTTGTGAAGATGCATTGGATTCTTTTTGTAGGTATCAGCAGGTAAAACGATGCTGGCGTAAACAAAACAATGAATGGGTTTTGGTTGACAACAAATTTGTTGAAGATTGGGATTCTTCCAAAAAACGCAGCATAATAGCTGATTTAAAATCTTGTTTAGATGCCGGTGGAGTTGTTTTTGGAGCTATTGATGACAGTAAAATCATTGGATTCGCTTCTGTTTCATCTGATTTGTTTGGAATAAATAAGGAATACGTTGAGTTACTAATGATCCATGTATCTAATGCCTACAGAAGCAAAGGCATTGGGCGGAACCTCTTTGCGCTTATTGCAGAAAGTGCAAAGAAAATGGGCGCAAAAAAAATTTATATATCAGCACATTCATCTGAAGAATCACAAGCTTTTTACAGAAAAATTGGCTGTGTTGATGCAGTTGAGATCAATCAAGTTATCGCCCAAAACGAGCCATTTGACGTCCAAATGGAATTTGAACTCTAATTATTGGAATTTTAATATTAGATAATTCTTTATAGTGAGTATGTGTTAAATAGTATTCAAAAAGGGGTGAAGTCAATGGCTTCACCCTTTTCTCTTCTCTTTAGTTTCTATAATATATCCAAAGATTTCCTGTTGTTAGAGTCCTATTGTTACAAAACTCTCCTTTCCCGTGAACTTTATTTTTTATCGAACATATGTCTGATTAACTTCTTGATTAACTTTTGATTAAGCAAATAAAAAAACCCTTGATTTATCAAGAGTTTTTCATGGAGTAGACGGGATTTGAACCCGTGTCCAAAAACCAATTCCCTGTTCTTCTACTATCATAGTCCGTTGTTTAACATTCCCTCTGCCTCACGGAAACGAACATCCTTGAGGTTTCAGTAGCTTCATCATACGCCCAGGTGCTCAAAGCTTTGCACAAGTCGTTTCTCACAAAGTCGATGCCAGGGTCTTAATGTGTGAGTGCACTAAGTCTGACAGCTGCCATTAGGCAGCGATTGCTAAATTGTCTTCAGCGTTTATATTTATTTTGCCATTTAACGCATCGCATGCGGATAGCTTCACCAGCTGCATGGCCCCTGTCGAAACCAGTACTACCCCTGACTGGCATCTCTTTCAAAAGAGATGCCTATATCTTATCATCATCTAAAGTTTGTGTCAAGCACGCCTTTTATCGAAATTTCTGGCGGTAATCCCGCTCCACTTCCCTCTGCTGGTCCTTTTTTGCAATATCCTGTCGTTTATCATAAAGCTTCTTGCCTCGCGCCAGGCCGATCTCCACTTTTACCAGGCTTCCTTTAAAATAAACCTGAAGCGGGACGAGGGTATATCCTTTTTCCTTAATCTTGCCTGCCATCTTATTGATCTCTGATTTATGAAGAAGAAGCCTTCTGACGCGAAGGGGATCTTTATTGAAGATATTGCCCTTTTCATAGGGACTGATGTGCATGCCGTAAATATATACCTCACCCTTATCAATCCGGACAAATGCCTCCTTAATACTGCATTTACCCATACGGATGGATTTTACTTCCGTACCATATAATTCAATTCCACATTCGTACTTTTCATCAATAAAATAATCATGATATGCTTTTTTGTTATTGGCGATTAATTTAAAACTTTCTTTCCCCATACTTCCTCCTGTTATTCCACTTCTTCTGTCTCTCTTTTTGCTGGAATAAAGTCGATTGTCTTGGCGAGTTTGTCGGTTCCGGTCACTGTAACCCAGATCTTTTGTCCCAGCTTGTATGTCTTTCTGGAAAGTTCTCCGATCAGTTCCATCCGCTCCTCGTCAAAGGCATAATAATCTCCGTGAAGATCATTTACGTGAACAAGCCCTTCCACCGTATTCGGCAGCTCCACATAGAATCCCCAGTTTGTGACGCCTGAGATAACGCCTTCAAACTCTTCTCCAATGTGGCGGGACATGTATTCACATTTTTTAAGCTTCAAAGTCTCCCTCTCCGCTTCATCCGCCCGGCGTTCCATGGCAGAACACTGCACCGTAACGCCCTGAAGGATCTTATCATAGTGGGCAATCCGCTTTTCCGACAGCCCGCCCCTCATGTTCTCCTTGATGATCCGGTGAATCTGTAAATCAGGATACCGGCGGATCGGAGACGTAAAATGAGTATAATATTTGGCAGCCAGGCCGAAATGCCCAATGCACATAGGCATGTACTTGGCTTGTTTCATGGATCTTAATGTAAGCCGGCTGATCAGCGCCTCTTCTGTAGTTCCTTCAATCTTTTCCAGCAGCTTCTGAAGCTCTTTCGGATGCACTTCTCCCTGCTGGGTTTTAATGGTATAGCCAAAATTGTTGATAAATGTTCCCAGACGCTTCATCTTTTCCGGGTCCGGATAATCATGCGTACGGTAAACGAAAGGAAGATCCTGCCAGAAATAATCTTCCGCCACGGTTTCATTTGCCAAAAGCATGAAATCTTCAATCAGCTTTGTGGCGGCATTTCTTTCATAAGGCTTGATCTCTATAGGTTTTCCGTTTTCATCCAGAATGACCTTGCTCTCAGGAAAATCAAAGTCGATAGAGCCCCTTTTTCTTCTCTTCTCCCGTAAAATGTCGGACAGCTCTTTCATCAGGTCGAACATCTCCACAAAATCCCGGTATTCCTCCATCACCGCTTTATCCCGGTCTGTTATGATGGCATTCACCGCTGTATACGTCATCCTGCGGTCCACATTAACCACAGTTTCTGCAATCCGGTGGCCTGTGACGGTTCCATGCTCATCCACATCCATAATACAGCTTAAAGCCAAACGGTCCGTACCCGCATTCAATGAACAGATTCCGTTGGAAAGCTTATGCGGCAGCATGGGGATCACACGGTCCACCAGATAAACGCTTGTTCCTCTGTTTAACGCTTCCTGATCCAATGGGCTTCCTTCTGTCACATAATTGGTAACATCCGCTATATGAACGCCCAGCTTATAGGATTTTCCCTCTTTAGTAAGGGTGATCGCATCATCCAAATCCTTTGCGTCTTCCCCATCAATGGTCACCGTCTGCCATCCTCTTAGATCCAGACGCCCTTCCATCTCTTTAGGGTCTACACTGTCCCCGATTCGCTCCACCTGTTTCATCACTTCTTCCGGATATGCTTCCGGCAGTCCATAGGCTTTCACGATAGATAAAATGTCCGTACCCGGATCATTCACATGGCCGATGATCTCTGTAATCACGCCTTCCGGTTTCTTATTCCCGTCGCCGAAATCCGTGATCTTAACCACCACCTTATGTCCCTGAACCGCTCCCATGTCTTTTCCCTGGGGTATGAAAACATCCTTATTGATTTTAAGATTATCCGGAATTACAAATCCAAAATTTTTGTTTTTTTGATAAAAACCCACAAGGGTTTCATTGGCATGTTCCAGAATACGGATAACGGAACCTTCCGCCCTCTTCCCCTTGCTCTCCTGCTCGATCACGATCTGAACCTTGTCCCCGTGCAAGGCTCCGCCGGTCTTGTCCTCAGGAATAAATACATCGCTGTCCCGTCCTTCGATTGTGACAAATCCGAATCCCTTGGGGTGTCCTGAAAACATTCCAACCATCGCAAATGTCTCCGGCTTTCCATATTTACCGCGCTTGGAAATGCCCACTTTGCCTTCTCTCAAAAGCTCGTCTAAGACTGCCTTTAAGTCGTCTCTCTGATGTTTCGGGACATTTAAAAGCATTGCCATCTCTTTTAACTTCATCGGCACGTAAGCCGGGTCACCAATCAGAGACAGCACAATCTCTTTTCTCTCTTTTAACTGCTCTTCGGTCATCTCTACCTCTCATTTCTTGTTAGTTCCTTATGATAAAATGAAAGCACCCTTGTTCCCAAGAGTGCTCATCTGTTAAAGTAAATTCAAAACAATTGCCAATATAACAAACGCAAAGGCTGCAAACTTTGTAAACTTCTCAAGGTTTCCTTCCATGGAACGACCCTTGTTCTTTCCCCAATAAGTTTCCGCCATGCCGCCGATGGAACCAAGTCCTGCTGACTTGCCTTCCTGAAGCAATACAATCACTGTTAACGCTATGCATATGAGAACAAATACTATTGATAATATCAACTTAACCATTACAATCCACACCTCCTATAGTCAAACACAGATATCATACCATATTTGTCCTCTAAATACAACCTCTATTTTATTTTTTCTTCGATCCTGAGAAGCTGGTTATACTTGGCTGTCCGGTCTGATCTGCAGGGAGCTCCGGTCTTTATCTGACCGCTGTTTACTGCCACCGCAATGTCTGCGATAATGGAATCTTCCGTCTCACCTGAGCGGTGGGAAATCACGGTAGTAAATCCCGCTTTCTTCGCCATCTCGATGGCTTCCAGGCTTTCGCTCAGCGTACCGATCTGGTTTACTTTGATGAGGATAGAATTTCCGGCTTTCATTTCGATTCCCTTTTTGAGGCGCTCTGTATTGGTTACAAACAGATCGTCTCCAACCAGCTGTACTTTATCTCCCAACGTCTTAGTGAGCATCTGCCATCCTTCCCAATCCTCTTCCTGAAGACCGTCTTCAATGGAAATGATCGGGAAGCCGTCTACCAGCCTGCGGTAATAATCCACCATTTCTTTGGCATCCCTGCGCACTTCAATACCCGTCATCTTGCTCTCACCCGGGAAATAATACAGCCCCGTTTCCTCTTCAAAAAGTTCGCTGGAAGCCGCATCGATTGCAATCTTTATATCTTTTCCCGGATGGTATCCGCTCAGTTTTACCGCCTCCACAATATAGGAAAGCACTTCCTCCGTATTTTTAAGGTCAGGGGCAAATCCGCCTTCATCTCCCACCGCGGTGGAATATCCGCTGGTTTTCAGCAGTTTTTTCAGCGTATGGTAGATTTCGGCGCACATCTGAAGACCCTGGCTAAAGCATTCCGCCCCCACCGGCATGATCATAAATTCCTGGAGGTCTACGGTATTGTCCGCATGAACGCCGCCATTTAAAATGTTCATCATGGGAACCGGCATCGTATCCGCCTGAATTCCTCCTAAATAACGGAACAGCGGAATTCCCAATTCGTTGGCCGCAGCCCTGGCAACCGCCAGGGATACGCCCAGGATGGCATTGGCGCCCAGTTTTTCTTTATTATCCGTTCCGTCCGCTTCCCTGAGAAGACGGTCAATCAGCTTTTGGTTGGAGGCGTCTTCAAATGCGACCACCTCGGCCAGAACCGTATTAACGTATTCCACCGCTTTTTTAACGCCCAAACCATGATATCTGGAACCACCGTCCCTTAATTCCACCGCTTCGTATTTGCCTGTGGACGCCCCTGACGGAACGGCTGCCCGTCCTTTAGCTCCGCCCTCCAGCGTCACCTCCACCTCTACGGTGGGATTTCCCCTGGAATCCAGAATTTCACGTCCCATCACGCCTACAATTTCGAATTTATTATACATAAAATGGCCTCCTAAAATTAGTTTCGTTCTAATGTAAGGATAGCCATTTTCTGCATTTCTATGCGCTTTTTTTATGGGCTTTCGAACACCGTTTTTTACATCAAGGGTGAAGGCATTTTCGAAAATGCCTTCACCCTTCACTTTAAATCTCAGGTTAACCAGCCAATATCAAGAAAAAAAGAGACAAGGAGTATCATTGAAACTCCTTGTCTCTTTTTTTCTGCCTGCCGTCCGGGTATCCCCTTCTTTCCGGCATTTCTTTCTAACTAAAATAACGCTTCACAACATCATTATCTTTCATCATAGGTCCCTTTAACAAGTACTTCCCCATTCCGCATCATCACATTTCCGCCTGCAATCACAGTATCCAGTTCCATACTGTCGTTAACAAGCAGAAGATCCGCATCTGCGCCCTCTCTGATGGAACCTTTCAGTCCGTCGATTTCAAGCGCCCGCGCTACATTGGAGGTTCCAAGAGGAAGAACTTCTTCTAATGGGAAACCTGCCTCATTTACGAGATAAGCCAGCTCCTTTATAATCGTGTCCACATCTGAAACCCCGATCTTTACCAGCTTTCCGTTTTCATCATATTTTGACCAGCTGCCCTGTCCATCGGAACTGAAGGTCAGGTTTTCCATAGGAACTCCCTGGCTCTTCGCATCTTTTAACAGAAGCGCCACTTTGTCCCGTCTGGACTCGCCGCAGGTAATGTCAATGGTTCCGCCCATTTTGGCAAACTTAAACGCATCCTTTAACAGCTTTTCCGTGCGGCTTACATGGGTCGGCTGGAAGGTTTTAATCGGAATGGAGGTTCTCTCCAAAGCCTCGAATACAGGTTCCAATCCCCTGTTATCGTCTCCCATATGCAGAACCACGATTCCGGCTTTGCCTGAAAGCATTCCTGCCGTCCTGACATCGCTTCCAAGGCGGATCAGTTCTTCAACGGAGATATTGGGCGCGCGATGGTCTGATATGGCCAGTTTTACGCCGATCACTTCATCGATAAATACGATGTCCTTCTGAAGGTCGCCGGTGATCGTAACCGGTGGGAAACCATAGGAGCCGGAAACAGCGTATGCGCTGATTCCCTCTTCTTTCAAAGCTTTAACCTTTGCTACAAGATTTTCAACACTTCTGGTGATTCCATCTGTTCCGAGCAGTCCCAGAACTGTGGTCACACCGCCCTGAATCAGGGAAGAAAGCTGGACTTCAGGCGCTCTCGTATGAAAGCTTCCCTCACCGCCTCCGCCTGTAACATGCACATGGCGGTCGATGATGCCGGGAATCAGCTTCATCCCGGTTCCGTCGATCACCTGGCAGTTACAGAGCGGAGAAAGATCATCTCCAATTGCCTCTATCTTCCCGGCACAAAGCAGCACATCATGAATGCCGATGGATTCCGGCGCGTAGATGTCTGCCTGTTTTATCAATATCATAATGATACCCCTCTTTACATTTGGTAATTATTCTAACTTATTTGCCTTTCACATGATGACAGGCTACATAATGTTCGCCTCCGATATCTTTCAGTTCCGGACGCTCTTTTTTGCACAGATCCGTCGCATAAGGGCAGCGGTCATGGAAATAGCATCCGCTCGGAAGATTAACCGGGTTCGGAATTTCGCCTTCAATCTCAACGCTTTCCACCAAAGGAGCTTCTCCTACGGTAGGAACAGCGGAAAACAGAAGGTTCGTATATGGATGAAGCGGATTTTCAAAAATCGTATTCTTATCTCCCATCTCCACGATACCGCCCAGGTACATAACGCCGAGACGGTCGCTGATATGGCGCACAACCGAAAGGTCATGGGCAATAAACAGATAGGAGAAATTAAATTCATCTTTTAAGTCCATCAAAAGATTCAGAATCTGAGCCTGAATGGACACATCCAGCGCAGATACCGGTTCGTCCGCAATGATGAATTCCGGCTGAACCGCCAGAGCTCTGGCAACGCCGATACGCTGTCTCTGTCCGCCTGAAAACTGATGAGGATAACGGGACGCCTGCTCAGGACGAAGTCCCACGCGTTCCAGAATCTCCATACATTTTTTTCGCGCTTCTTCTTTGGTGTTCACAATCTTATGAAACAGCATTGGTTCCATAATAATATCTTCTACGCGCTGTTTAGGGTTCAACGATGCATAGGGGTCCTGGAAGATCATCTGCATATCTTTTCTGTAAGGCAGAATCTGGTTGGGTTTTAAATGGCTGATATCCGTTCCTTTATAGAGAACCTGGCCTCCGGCCGGCTCTAAAAGACGGATGATCGTTCTCGCAGTTGTGGATTTCCCGCATCCGCTCTCTCCAACCAGACTGAATACTTCCCCTTTATTGATCTTAAAGCTGACATCATTGACCGCATGCACGATCTTATCCTCTTTGACAATCTTTCCGTCTTCAATACGAAGGGACTGAAGAAGACCTTTTGTAAGACGGAACTCCTGTTTTAAATTTTTAACTTCAATTAATGGTTCCTGCATTGCTGTCCTCCTATTTAACTTCCTTCGAGATCAACGGAAAATGACACGCTACCTTATGATCATTTCCTAAATCCTGCATCTGAGGCTGCTCTTTATTACAGATCTCCTGGCAGTATTTACATCTCGGTGCAAAGTAACATCCCTGAGGTAATTCAAACATGTTGGGAACCATACCCGGTATGAATTCCAGGCGGTCTCTGTCTTCCCTTAACTTAGGAATCGAGTTCAAAAGACCTTCGGTATAAGGATGCGCGCTGTGGTAAACCACGTCCTCATTGCTGCCTGTTTCAACCAGCTTGCCGCAGTACATAACGTTGATTTTATCAACCATTTCAGAAACTACAGCAAGGTCATGTGTGATCAGAATCAGAGACGCATGTTTTTCCTTAACTAACTTCTTCATTAATCTCAGGATCTGAGCCTGAATGGTAACGTCCAGAGCCGTAGTCGGCTCATCTGCGATCAGCAGTTTGGGATCGGTTGCGAGTGAAATCGCGATGATAACTCTCTGCCTCATACCACCAGAAAATTCATGAGGATATGCTTTTAAACGGTCTTCCGGATTGGGAATTCCTACCTGTCTTAAAAGTTCAATACAGCGTTCCTTCCTCTGAGCCGCATTCATCTGCGGTGCGTGGAGGATTAACACTTCCTCCATCTGTCTCTGTATCGTATAGAGCGGATTTAAAGAAGTCATCGGGTCCTGGAATACCATGGAGATATCTTTTCCCCTGATCTGAGTCATGTCTTTTTCGCTCATTTTTGTTAATTCTTTGCCGTCGAACAGGATGCTGTCAGCCTCTACCACGCCCGGCTCTTCTACCAGCTTCAGAATGGAGAAGCTGGTAACGGATTTTCCGCTTCCGGATTCTCCAACGATACCGAGGATCTCTCCCTTTTTCAGGGAAAAGCTGACATCATCAACCGCTTTTACTACGCCTTTAAATGTATGAAAATACGTTTTCAGTCTTTGTACGTCCAATAACGTTGTTTCTTCATTCGCCATTGTCATTCTCCCTTCCAGCTTATTTCAGATTCGGGTTCAATTCATCGCGCAGGAAGTCTCCCAGCAGATTGATACCGAACACAACCAGCATAATATAAAGTCCCGGGAATACAGATGCCCACCAGAGTCCGCTGAACAATACATCGAATCCGGTCTTAACCAACAGTCCTAAGGACGGTTCCGTAATCGGCACGCCGACACCCAGGAAACTGAGCGTTGCTTCAGTCAGGATAAAATCACCGACCTGAATCGTTGCCAGGACAATAATTGAAGTCACAACATTGGGCATAACGTGTTTTAATATAATCCGGTAATTTGGAAGCCCGATGGTTCTGGCCGCCTCCACATACTCCTTCTTGCGGACGGAAAGCGTCTCGCCTCTGACCGTTCGGGCATATTTCACCCATCCAACCATGGTTAACGCGATCAGCAGCTTATCAATACCACGGCCGAACACGGACATGATAAATAAAGCGATCAGCATAGATGGGAAAGACAGCTGGATATCAGCGATTCTCATGATGATAGAATCCACTTTTCCGCCGAAATAACCGGCAATCAGACCTAACGTGGTACCGATTAAACAGGATGCCAGCATACCTACTAATCCGATCGTAAGAGAACTGACGCTTCCGTAGATAATCGCACTTAAAATATCACGGCCCTGGTTATCCGTACCCAGAAGGAATTTCAAGCTTCCTCCATTGCTCCAGGCAGGAGGAAGATAGGAATCCATCAGATCGATCTGTGTCAGATCATATGGATTCTGAGGAGCCAGGAACTTTCCAAAAACTGCAACAAGAATTGCAATCAAAACTAATATGCTGCCGATGATGGCGGGCAAATTATGTTTATAATGGTAGAAGAATTCTGATTCCAGAAAATTCTTCCACGCTGATTTCTTTTCATTTTTTGTGTTTTTTGTCTCACCCATGTCGTCACCTCAACTCAATTCTAGGGTCTATAAAGGTATATAAGATATCTACGATGAAATTAAGCACTACGAACAGGCAGGAGGTTGCCATCAGGTAAGCCACGATAATCGGACGGTCTGCTTTACCGATCGCATCGATCAGCAGTTTTCCCATACCAGGCCACGCAAAGATCGTTTCCGTAATCGTAGTAAATGCGATCATGCTTCCCAGGTTCATACCAAAGATCGTAATAACCGGAATCAGCGCATTTTTAAGCGCATGCCCGAACAATACCGTTCTGGACGGAACACCCTTTGCTCTTGCAAATTTAATATAGTCCTGCTTCATATTTTCCAGAATACCGGAACGGGTCAAACGCAGAGTAGTTGCGATATTGGTCATAGCCAGTGTTACAGACGGCAGCAGGATATATTTCCATCCTCCCGGCGCAAAAAGACTGGTTTTAATTCCCAAAATTGTTACGGTATTACCTCTTCCTGAAGCCGGAAGAAGACGGAATACTACAGCAAATATATAAATCATCATCATGCCCAGCCAGAATGAAGGCAGTGAAATTCCCAGGATGGAACCTGACATGATAATTTTACTTGATTTCCTTTTTGGAAAAGCGCCTGCATAAACACCCAGAGGGATTGCAATCACCAGAGTCAGCAGTGCTGCTACAATTACGATTTCCATCGTTGCCGGAATTCGTTCCACAATCAGCCCCATAGCCGGAAGACCATAAGAATAGGACTTACCGAAATTACCATGAAGAACATCATTTAAAAAGATTCCGTACTGAACAGGAAGCGGACGGTCTAATCCCAAACGCGCACGCGCGGATTCAATCTGTTCCAATGTTGCATTTTCCGGAACCAGCATATCTACCGGATCACCAATAAAATTGGTTAACAAAAAGACGAGTACTGATACTATAAACAATACTACAAGCATTTGAACAAACCGTTTGATAATATACTTAATCACTTTTTCTCACCTCAATGTGTAGTTCTTGTCAATAAAACAGGCTTCCATCGGCAGACCCTTATTTCAGCTGACTGCCGTGAAAGCCTGTAGCCTATATTCGTTTCAATCCCTTATAAGCCAAAGCTTATTTGTAAGAGAACTCCCAAGCAAATACATAGTTGTTTGGTCTTGGTGTGTAGTTCAGAGTATCTTTAATTGCGTATGTATCCTGTTCAAAATGAAGAGGAATATAAGCAAACTCGTCTCTTGCGATCTTCTCAGCCTGTGCGATGATCTCGCCGCGTTTTGTCTCGTCGATTTCTTCATATGCCTGGTCGATCAGTTTATCAACTTCTGCATTAGAATAATGGCCTCTGTTTACACCGCCTACAGCTGCTTCTCTGTCATAAGTATAAAGCATATCATGAAGCAGGGAAGTACCGTCGCCTGAAGAATCAGACCATCCGGTCATAAGCAGCATGGATTTGTTCTCAAAAGGTTTAATATAAGTAAAGAAGTTTGCCTTTGGCATCAGGTTTAAGTTAACCTTAATACCGATTTTTTCGAAGTAACCAGTAACTGCCTGTGCGATTTCCGCATCATTTACATAACGGTCGTTTGGAGCGTCTAAAGTAACTTCAAATCCATCCGGATATCCTGCTTCTGCAAGAAGCTGTTTTGCACGTTCCGGATCATAAGCCGGGCGGTCTACCGGCTGATAGCCAATGTAATTTTCAGGAATGATGGAGTTCATAACATAAGCAGATCCGTTCATAACAGATTTGATGATTGCATCTTCATCAATTGAAATATACATAGCTTCTCTGACCTTAGGATCAGACATCGGGTTTTTCACTCCTGGGAATAAAGGAGAATCCTCACGGCTGTCCAGGTTTAAGTAAATTTCACGTAAGCCTTTCTGTTTCAGCACCTGGATTCCGGCAGTGTTCTCAAGTCTGTCGATATCCCTTACTGCTACGTTGATTGTAACATCAACTTCACCGGTCAGCATGGTTGCTGTTCTGGTTGCTTCATTGCTGATTGGGCGGAATCTTACGTTCTTAATAGAAGGCATTTCACCCCAGTAATCTTCGTTGGCAACTAAATCAATATGATCTTCTTTTACCTGCTCAACAAATTTATAACGTCCGGTACCGCATACATTTGCTGCGATCTCTTCTTCTGTTTTGCCTTCGATGTTCTCTTTTTTCAGTATGTAAATCTGTGCCATATTGAAAAGCATAATCGGATTGGTCTGGTTGAGCTTAATCTCAACTGTATAGTCATCAACAGCTGTTACAGACGCAAATGTAGATGTATAGCTGCTGAATGCAGAAGGTGAATCTGGGTTGCCTGCTACATTGATGGAAGCAACAACGTCTTCTGCTGTCATCTCGTCGCCGTCATGGAATTTAACACCTTTTCTTAAATGGAATGTCCAGGTGAGTCCATCCTCTGACTGATCCCAGCTCTCTGCAAGATGTGGCTGATACTTCATCTCAGGATCTGCCATTACAAGAGGCTCGTAAACATGAAGCATAAACTGGTTTGTAGGACCTTCATCATAACGGTATGGGTCCATAGAAAGAATATCAGAAGAAGTAACGATAACAATGCTGTCCTTACCCTCTGTAGATGTTCCTTCTGCTGCTGCGGCTGTTGTTTCTCCAGATGCTGCCGCTGTTGTCGTAGCGCCTGCCGCGGTCGTTCCCGCTGCTGTGGTTCCTGAAGTGGAAGAACCGCCGCCGCATCCTGCTAATGATGCGGAGATCATAGTTGCTGCCAGAACCAAAGAAATCATTCTCTTTTTCATAGTACACTCTCCTATCTTTTTGCTTAACAAAAAACAAAGGCGCAGATCACCTGTAAAAGTGTAAGCGTCTTTGCTTTTCCTTTATTCAAATTTTACATACCTAGACTTCATTCGTCAAATATTTTATAACAAATTGTTAAAGTTTCCTGGTTTCTTCCCTTTAAAGCAGCACATTAGGTTGTTTTATTTGTAATTTTATATTATAATCAACCTAATAACTATTGATAAAGGAGAATCAATATGAAAGAAAAACTGGTGATAATAACACTCAATTCCACGGCCCGCATCGGACTATACTCCTATCTCTCCTCCATATTCCACAATTATCTGGAAATCGAATCCGTTCTGCTGCCCGATGTGACCCCAAAACTGCTGTCCTCCACCTCATGTATCCTGTATTCCGCCGCAGATATCCAGCCTAAATGTCAGGATATGTTGCCGGATCATGTCCACGAGTTGATTTGCATCCGTACCTTTAACCATACGTACCTGCATAAAATACTTCAGATTCCGCCCGGCTCCTTTGTTTATCTGGTAAATGACTCCGAACGGAACACCTATGAAGTAATCCGCCAGCTTCAGGATTTTGGTATTTCCCAATATCATTTTCTGCCCTATTATCCCGGCTGCAGCCCTGTTTCCCCTGAAATCAAATATGCGGTGACCGTAGGAGAAGTCCATCTTGTTCCCAAAACCATTCCAACTGTAATTGATATCGGAAACCGGGTGGTGGATATCTCTACCATTAACGAAATTATCGCATGGTATCACCTGCCCCTCAACCTGGCGGATGAAATCACCAGAAACTACATCAACCACATTGTTCAGATCATCAAGCTTTCCAACCAGCAGCTTTCTCAGGCCCTCGACACGCAGATGATAACCCAGGCCATAATCAATACCATCGCTAACGGCGTCTGCCTGATCGACAGCAGCGACTCCATCCAGATGGTCAACCAGCCATTTACTTCCATGCTCTGCCTGCTAAATCACGATTTAATCGGCC
Organism: Clostridium sp. chh4-2; assembly: GCF_002899675.1. Taxonomy (GTDB): domain Bacteria; phylum Bacillota; class Clostridia; order Lachnospirales; family Lachnospiraceae; genus CHH4-2. Next base: position 350,842 of record NZ_PKUU01000001.1, read on the forward strand.
AGAACCTGCCTGCGCTTTTAGAGGATCACGCCATAACCTGTGACCTGCATGGAAGCAGTGAATTCCTGTTAAAAAATACCAACGAAGAACTGATACGCCTTTGGATTCAGGAAATCGACACCATCAATGCTTCCCGCATGTATCTGATTCACTCCTACCGCTCTAACGATACCAGTGAACTGATGGACGATACCACACCAGGTTCCATGACCAGGAAGCTGTATGATTTCAGCCATATTATCACCCAGACCCCTTCCGTTCTCCATCTGATTGAAACTGCCAAACGGATCTCTTTAAATGACTTCCACGTTATCATCCAAGGAGAAAGCGGAACGGAAAAGGAAGTGCTGGCACAGGCCATCCACAATAATTCCAGACGCCACGACGCTCCCTTTGTCACCCTCAATCTCACCTCTTTGGAAGCAGCCGTGATAAATACCGAACTTCTGGGATATGAAGACGGAGCATTTCCCGGCGCCCGCCCCGGAGGCATGACAGGAATTTTGGAATCCGCAGACGGCGGAACCCTGTTCATCGACGGAATCCAGTACATGCCCCACTATCTTCAGTCGGTGCTGCTTCAGGTGCTCCGAAACGGTTCCGTAAAACGGGTTGGGGGTACCCGTCCCATACCGGTCAATATCAGAGTGATCGCCACCACGACAAAAGACCTGTATCAGATGGTCCAGGAGGGAACCTTTATAGATGAATTATTTTTTACCATCAATTCCGTGTCTTTAATCACAGTTCCGCTCAGGCAGAGGGAGGCTGATATTCCATTGCTGCTGGACCACTATTTGAAAAATGTATTTAACAATTACAATATAGCGCCGGAAACCATTTTGTCGGAGCAATTGCTTCAATATTTGAAACAATACTCCTGGCCCGGCAACACACAGGAACTGAACAATTTATGCCGTCATTTTTTCAGCATCTATAACCGGGAACTTTTGGCATTACAGAACCTTCCGCCTTATATATTAAACCAAATTGCCGCTAACCAGTCGAGATTAAGCGTTGCCGAAAAGCAGATTTTAAATCTGATAGCCTCCACTCCGCACATCGGCCGTTCTGTTATCAAACGGCTTTTGGAAGAAGACGGGGTTTCCATTACGGAGGGAAAGATCAGAAGCACGCTTCAGACGTTAAGCGATCATGGATATATCAAAGTTCACCGGACAAGGGGTGGATGTGAGATCACAGAGATGGGGCAGGTAATTCTCATTCAGTAAAAGACTTGGTATTTCTTATTCTTTATCTTTTGGCCTTTGAGTATTGCCATTGTAATTGCCGCAGAAAATACCTTTTTTAACCGGAGACAATATAAATCCGATCACTATACCGAGCAAAGAAGCGGTTGCTATAACCAGACATTTATCTGACGGACACCATTCCTTATAAAAAAACTCTCTCATATTTGTTCCTCTCTTTCTGAAAATGATTTGAATAAAAACATCATAGTTATAGAAGGATTATATGTCAAATTATATGAAAATACCAGGCCTCCGCCCATATTTTTTCGGATTGTACTGAGAAATAATTCCAGCGCATAAAGTCTTATCCTGTCTTTCAAACCATTGCCATTTTCTTTTCCATAAATTTACATGAAGGGTGAAGGCATTTTCGAAAATGCCTTCACCCTTCATGTAAAAAGCTTGATATAAAAATATCTTATGCTCGGAGTTCAATCCCCAATCCCTGAAGTCCGTTCAGAATCTTTTTCATGGCAGCTCCCACTTCATCATCTGTCAGGGTTCTGTCATTAGCACGGAACACGATGGAGTAAGCCACGGATTTATGGCCCGCCAGAATCTGTGCTCCTTCATAAATATCGAACAGCTGATAGCTTTCCAGTATCTTGCCGCCGCGCTGTGCGATGATATCTTCAATCTGTCCAACCAGAATGTTCTTAGGAACCACCATACTGATATCCCTGGTAACAGCCGGATACTTAGCAATTCCCGTATATTTTCTGTCGAAATCAGCGAATGGGATTACGTTCGGCATATCCAGAACCGCCACATAGGCTCTCTCGCCGATCTTATAATTATCCGCCACTTCCGGATGAATCTCACCGATATAACCTAAGGTAACTCCATCATATACAATATCCGCTTTTCTTCCCGGATGCAGATATGGACGGTTGGCCTGTGGATCATAGTGGACTTTCTTTTTCATTCCCAATTTTTCAAACAGCTCTTCCACCACGCCCTTCATGGTGAAGAAATCACCCTCTCCGTACATGCCAAGCGCGAACTGCATCCTCTCATCCGGAAGTTCTGTAAGCGGAAGGCTCTTAGGGAGGTAAATATTGGCCAACTCATATAATTTAACGTCCTTGTTTCTTCTATTATAATTAGTCGACAAAGAAGTTAACAATCCGTTCAGCGGAGACGTTCTCATCACAGAGAAATCTTCACCGAGAGGATTTAAGATGGTCACCGTTTTTCTCAGACGGCAATCCTCCGGAAGCAGCAGTTTGTCAAATGCTTTCGGGCTCTCGAAGGAATAGGACATGCTCTGGCTGAAGCCGGAAAATTCTGCAACTTCACGGGCCACTTCTTCAATTCTCAATTTATAGGATAATTTTCCTGTGGTCGCCTCTCCGGAAGGAAGTGTGGTTGGAATATTATCATATCCGTAGAAACGGGCCACTTCTTCTGCAATATCTGCCGGACGTTCCAGATCCTGACGGAACGTAGGAACTACGACTTCCTGTGCCGCTTCATCAAATTCAAGATCCAGTTTTTTGAAATAGCCCTTCATCGTTTCCGCATCGATCTCAGTGCCTAACAGGCTGTTGATCTTTTCCGCATTAAATGGAACCCGTTTTCCTTCCCGTTTCACCGGATAAATATCGATCATTCCGCCAACGACTTCTCCGGCACCCAGTTCTTCAATAAGCTGACAGGCGCGGTCAATGGCTGCCTGGGCATTATTAGGGTCCAGCCCCTTTTCGAATTTTCCGGAAGCGTCTGTTCTCAGACCAACCTTTTTAGAGGAAAGGCGGATATTGGTTCCGTCAAAGCAGGCGGCTTCAAATACCATTGTTTTTACATCATCTGTGATCTTAGAGTTTTCACCGCCCATGATTCCGGCGATACCAACTTCTTTTTCACCGTCATTGATCATGAGTACGGTGCTGTCCAGTTTTCTGTCCTGGCCGTCAAGGGTCTGGAAGCTGTCGCCGTCTGCCGCACATTTTACGACGATTTCATGGCCTGCCAGCAAATCATAATCATATGCATGCATTGGCTGTCCGAATTCTTCCATCACATAGTTTGTGATATCCACGATATTGTTGATCGGACGGATTCCGCTGGCTGCCAGACGTCTCTTCATCCACTCCGGTGACGGAGCCAATTTAATATTCTTCACCATTCTGGCACAGTAACGCGGGCAGAGCGTTGTATTTTCAACGCGTACCTTCAGGTAATCGTTGATATCCTCTTTATTTCCCGTAGCAGCCACTACAGGCGGGATAAACGGCTTATTAAAAGTAGCCGCCGCCTCTCTTGCAATTCCGAGCACGCTGTAGCAGTCCACACGGTTGGAGGTGATTTCATATTCGAATACCACGTCCCTAAGTCCCAGCACTTCTACTGCATCTGCCCCGATTTCGGCATCTTCCGGCAGAATGTAAATTCCGCTTTCCGGCGCATCCGGATACATATCTCTGGATGAGCCCAGTTCTTCGATGGAACACATCATGCCGCAGGATTCAATTCCTCTTAATTTACCCTTTTTGATCACAATTCCGTCTTCCGGAAGAGGGCCGCCGTCATGGCCTCCCGCAACCTTACCGCCGTCCAATACAACAGGAACCTTATCCCCTTCTTTTACATTAGGAGCGCCTGTGACGATCTGAATGGATTCTGTTCCAATGTTAACCTGGCAGATGATCAGCTTATCCGCATCCGGATGACGCTCGATTTTGGTGATCTGTCCTACCACAATTTTCTCTAAATTTTTATCCAGGGCTTCATAGCCCTCTACCTTTGTTCCTGATAATGTCATTGCGTCTGTGTATTCCTGAGCAGTTACATTCAGATCCGGAACATATGCTTTTATCCATGATAATGCTGTGTTCATTTGAAAAATCTCCTTTTTTATTATACTGACCTGGTCTTTTAACTTAAAGCGTCAAGGCATTTTGCAAAATGCCTTGAGGGTTCATGTTAAAATTGCTTCAGGAAACGAATATCGTTTTCATATAACAGACGCATATCGTCAATTTCATATTTCAAAAGCGCAATACGCTCTAATCCTACGCCAAATGCAAAACCGGTATACTCTTCCGGATCAATTCCGCACATCTCAAGCACGTGAGGATGAACCATACCGCAACCTAAAATCTCAATCCAGCCTGATCCCTTACAGAAACGGCATCCGCTGCCGCCACACTTAAAACAGGTAACATCCACTTCCGCGCTGGGTTCTGTAAATGGGAAATGATGAGGTCTGAATTTAACCTTGGTATCCTCGCCGAACAGCTCTTTTGCAAATTCCGCCAGCGTTCCCTTTAAATCTGCAAATGTAATGTGCTTGTCGATTACCAGCCCCTCAATCTGATGGAAGGACGGGGAATGGGTAGCATCCACTTCATCGGAACGGAATACACGGCCAGGAGCGATCATACGGATCGGCAGTTTGCCCTGTTCCATCACTCTGGCCTGAACCGGAGAAGTCTGCGTTCTCAGCACGATGTCTTTATTAATATAGAAGGTATCCTGTTCATCCTTTGCCGGATGGTTTGCAGGAATGTTCAGTTTCTCGAAATTATAGAGATCGTATTCCACTTCCGGCCCTTCTACCACTTCATAGCCCATGCCCACGAAAATACGCTCAACTTCTTCCAATGCAATCGTATTCGGATGGCTGTGGCCCACATTGCTTTTCTTGGCAGGCAGAGTGACGTCGATCACTTCTTTTTTCATCTGCTCTTCTCTCGCCCTTCTCGCAAGAGCCTGTTTATTCTCTTCCAGCTTCGCTTCGATTAATTCGCGGGCATCATTTACCATCTGCCCCACTTTCGGCCGCTCTTCCGGTGCCACATCCTTCATACTCTTTAATACGGTAGTAAGCTGCCCCTTTTTGCCAAGGTATGCAACCCTGATCTCATTTAATTTTTCAAGGGCATCGGAAGCTTCAATCTGTTTCAGCGCTTCTTCTTTGATTTTTTCTAACTGCTCTCTCATCTTTTCCTCCATTTCATTTGTCTTTCATATGATATAAGATAGAATCCCGCAAGCGGGATTCTCCGCCTGCGGCGGGTCGCTTCAGCGACATTATGCCTCACCGCCGCAGTGCGATCCTGCCCGGAGGGCTTTTTATATCATAGGAGCACTTTCCTATGATATAAAAAAACTCCATCCCAAATAGGGACGAAGTTAAATTCGCGGTACCACCCTGATTCCTGCCGGAAGACCCGGACAGACACTCGGCATACGTAACGTGTATGAACGGCAGAACCTACTGATAAATGGTTCAATTCTGCAGCTCCAGCGGGAATTTCGGACAATTATCTGAACTAAAGGGAACTTTCAGCCGGTGATTCCCTCTCTCTGCTAGAAAATAAATGCCTACTAACGCTTTCACAGCTTTTCCTGTTATATTTTCTAAAATCTGAATATCATTTTAGCACATCTAAAAAAAAAGTCAAGATTAGACTTGATATCTCCATAAAAACGGTGTAAAATAGGTTTCCTCTGACAACTGTTGCATTTAGCAACTGTTGTTTTTATGAAAGGAAGGAATTGATTTATGCTCAACCCCATCAGTATCATCCGACGGTGTGAACAAAACTATCTGCGGTGCAGAATGGAATCCTACGGGCTTCACCCCTTAGACGCCCTCACTTTGCATGTTTTATTTTCCTTAGATTCATGCAACCAGGACTGTCTCTGCTGTGAGATGAACGTGGATAAAGGGCGGATCGCCAAAACCGTGTCCGCTCTGGAAGAAGGCGGTTATCTGGTCCGCAGTGTCAATTTACATAATAAACGGGAAAAACTGCTTCATTTAACCGAAAGCGGGAAAGAGATGGTATCTGTCATCCAACAGATATTTGACGAATGGAACGATATCTGCTTCAAGGATTTTTCGTCCGAAGAACGGGATCAATACCTTTCATTTATAAAACGAATCGCATGCAATGCGGCAGAAAGCCGAAAGGAGTTTAAGCAACATGATTAAAAACTTAACTGAGGGAAATCCCTTAAAAACTTTATTTTTCTTTGCACTTCCCATGCTGGCAGGCAATCTGTTCCAGCAGCTTTATAATATGGTGGATTCCATGGTGGTGGGGCGTTTTGTAGGTGCCGACGCTTTGGCAGCGGTGGGTTCTTCCTTCCCGATTGTATTTTTGGCCGTAGCTTTAGCCAGCGGACTGTCCATGGGATGTACGGTTGTGGTATCCCAGCAGTTCGGCGCAGGCCAGATCCGGGAGATGAAAACCACGATTTCCACGGCTCTTATCTCCTTGTTTGTGTTGGGAGCCATGATCATGATCGTCGGGGAACTGTTGGCGCTCCCGCTGCTTTCCCTGTTAAAGACACCGGATAATATCATTGACAGCGCGTTAAGTTATCTGACCATCTATTTCGGCGGAGTCATTTTCCTTTTTCTCTACAACGCATTAAACGCTATTTACAATGCTTTAGGAGACAGTAAAACGCCCCTATGCTTCCTCATGGTATCCACGCTCACTAATATTGTGCTGGATCTTACTTTTGTAATTAAATTGAATATGGGCGTAGCCGGCGTTGCCTGGGCTACCTTAATCGCCCAAGGTGTATGTGCCGTACTGTCCTTTATCGTGCTGATAAAAAGAATTGTCCAGATGCCGGACGAACGGGAATATCCCGCAATCCCCAAACGCCCTCTCTTCCACTCTTCTGCCGTGCGCAGAATAGCTAAAGTCGGGGTGCCTTCCATGATCCAGCAGTCCATTGTCTCTTTCAGCATGCTGATGATGCAGGGCCTGGTAAATTCTTACGGCTCCACCTTTATCGCAGGCTACACGGCGGCAACCAAGATCGATACCTTAGCCATGATGCCGAATATGAACTTTTCTAACGCCATGTCCAGCTATACCGCACAGAACATCGGCGCAGGCAAACCGGAACGCGTCAGACAGGGATACAAAGCCAACCTGTTCATGGTGCTGATTTTCAGTATTATCATCACCTCTGTCATCTTCTTGTTCGGCCCTAACCTTTTGAACCTGTTTATGGATTCCAATACGGATTTGGCCGCCATCAATTATGGAATGAAGTATATGACCACTGTTTCCACCTTCTACATCCTGATGGGCGTGATGTTCACTTCCAACGGACTTCTGCGCGGCGCCGGAGACATGAGAGCGTTTATGGCAAGCTCCCTCTTCAATCTGTTCACCCGCGTCGTCATGGCATATACCTTGGCGCACTTCATCGGCGAAGACGCGATCTGGTGGTCCATCCCGATCGGCTGGGCAATCGGTTCCGCCATCTCATTCGGACGCTACCACAGCGGCAAGTGGGAAAACTCTAAAGTTATTGAATAATATTGTTGTGAAGTTATTTACATAAAAATCGTCCTGTTTTACATTAATAACTGAATAGATTTTTGATTATCTCTTTATTTCTTCTTAATCTAAAAGCTTGGAAAACCCGCAGCTGCGGACTTACCAAGCTTTCTTTGTATTGAAAGAACCTAACATATATCTCCATAACGGCACAGATTGGTGCGGCATCTTTGCAAGCGTCCGTCATCCAAAATGAACTTTGGTTATCCCCGAAACCGCCGCTTCATCTCCTCACCGGATAAAATGTCCAGCTTCCCTTCATCCATCGCATAGATGTGGGTACAGAGCGTTTCCAAATCGTCGTAATTGTGGGAGGTCATCAGAATTGTCCTTCCCTCCGCCTGGAGTATTCGGATAATCTCTTTTGTGTCATTGTAGGTCTTATAGTCAAGGGCATTAAACGGCTCGTCCAAAATCAATATATCCTGATTTTCCATAATGGCCTGTGCGATGCCCAGCTTCTGCTTCATGCCCAAGGAGTAGTGCTCCACCTTTGTTTTATCCTCCGGGTCGAGCCCTACCTTTTGCATGGCGCGGCGGATTTCTCTATCACCGGCCACGCCGCGGATGCCCGCCAGATACCTCAGATTCTGCAGTCCTGTATTGAGACTGATAAAACCGGGGGCGTTTATCAGCACCCCCATATTCTCAGGAAAATCGCGGCCTTTGCCCAGGATCTGCCCCCTCACGCGTACCTGTCCCCTGTCCGGGGTCAGAAACCCGCAGATAATATTGAACAGGACCGATTTTCCACTCCCATTGGCCCCGACAATGCCAACCGTGCTTCCCTTTTCGATATTTAGGGAAACATTCGACAGAACACACCGTCCGGAAAAACTCTTACTTACTTGGTCTAATGAAATAATGGGTTCCATAGGTTATCCTCCTTAATGATTGAATAGCCGCTTGATGCCCCGGCCATAAAGCCAGAGAACCAGGGCCAGGTAAAGGGCGGCCAGTAACACGGCTGCTGCCGCTCCGGGTATGGTTCCGCCCGTCTGCGGGAAATCCAGCCTCGCCAGGCTGGAGATTCCTGTCGGCAGCCACGAAATTGGAAACACGCAAAGAAAGTGTAACAGCAGGGCGGCTACAAATCCTGCTGTTGCATGCCCCGTTATGCAAAGGGCAGACAGGATCAGCAGGAATTGAAATGCAACATCCAGAAGTTTTAGGCCCACTGCGGCTGCGGCCAGTCCCCTATCCAAAGGGAAATTCAGCAGCAGGGGCGGAATGATGGCTGCAAGGGTCAACAGGCCGCCATACAGAAGAATCCAGAGATGCCCGGTATGAAGGAGCGCCCAGAGAATATCATTTCGCCGCTTCAGGCGGACTGTCAAAAATATGGAACGTTCCCCGACGGCCCGGGTACAGAATCCCCCCAGCGGCCACAGGGGAAGCAGCTCCATGGTCAGCAGGGTTAAAAGGCCCATCGGGTAAAAATATCCGGTGCCGTGTCCGATAAACAGCCGGATGAGCCAATCCGCACTATCCTCTGGTACGCCTCCGGCAACCCATGTCCAGACCGTCACAAGAAGAATCATGCCAACCAGAATCAGCACGTTTTTGGAGGTAAACAGGATACGGCGGTAATAGGGAGCAAGGCCTTGCTTACAACGCCCCGGAACAGCAATCCGCCGGCTCCATCTGCAGGTGACAAGCCACACCATTATGGCCGCCAGAACTGCTGAGGTTGCTGTTGTCAACGGCAGACGCCAGGGGTATGCAAGATTGTGGAGCAGAAACACCCAATGGTTCAGTCCGGTCAAATACACAAACGGCGGACAGGACATGACCGGCAGCTTAATCCAGAGCACTGCGAATAAATAAAGCGCCATGAGCAGCCTGACCGCCATGGACCGGCTGAAAAAATGACCCAGGCAGAGGGTGATCAGGGCAATCATCCAATATCCAAGAAGCATTTGCCCGGCACAGCAGAGGATAGCTGCCCACGGAGACGGAAAATACTTTTGCAGCAGTATAAATACTTCCCGCCACTGTCCGACCGATGCTCCCGGCCAGTTTCCTGTGATGGGGAGCCCCAGTCCGGAGAGCAAAAGAGCGCCGATCTGACCGATCCAGAACCATACAGCAATCAGCGATAGCGCCAGCCATTTGTGGAAAAAGTACCGTCCATACGTCCCATACCGCACCAGCACCAGAACCGTATCATCCTCCATCACGCTGGTACAGAGAAACAGGAAAACCGGGAGTACGGCAAAACTGAAATAATACTGGTCATTCAGGACTGTCAGCAAATGATAGGAAAGATAGCTTTGTACACCCACTCTTTCACTCAATCCAAACAGAAGGGATAACCCAAAAATCAAGCAGAGCTTACCTGGGCCAACCCTCATCCATACACGGTGCATCATAGGCTTATACCTGATAAATGGAGCGTTTTTTAACTTTTTGAAAATAAAACGCCATCGCTCCCATTACAATACACATCAATATCGGTCCGGCTGCAAACGATGCAGGACGGACAGACAGGGAGCTTAGGCTGGTAGGCTCAAATGCTGTTACAAAGCGCAGTTCCGGCATGCCAAGGATTGACCAGAAGAAGTTCTCTAAAATCACATAAATAAACGGTCCTGTCAGAATTACGAATATATTGCTGCCATAAAGAGCCAGAACAAAACCAAATGTCATGGTCAGTACACCCATCAGCCCCTTCCACAGAGAAAGCAATAACGCATAGAGAACCGGCGTTTTAGCATACAGGTTCAGGAAAACGTGGGAATATCCTTCCGGAAGCGGCCAGAGTTCCTGCGGTTCCCTGACGTACAGCGCAAACAGGGCAGAAATGAAATAGGGGATCATAATGATGATAAATGCAGATACTGCGCACACACACCACTTTGTAACCAAATAACGGTGCCTGCCGATCCGTGGCAGGGTGTAGGCCAAAAAGCGGTCCCTGCGCTCATAGTAAAGCTGCCAGCAAATCGGGATGGTAACAAACAGGGGAAACAAAAGGCTCAAAAACTCCGTACCGATTTCCCAGGGATCAATCTCAAAATGGATTGTATACCCACGGTACAGGGTACAGGAAAGAATACAGGTCAGCAGCGTCAGCAGGAACGTTGTGACAAATACCGGTTTAACTATTTTCTTCCCTTCTAAAATAAAATTTTGCATGTCTGCACTTCCTTTCCATTGGATTAAATCTATTGCACCTATATATTAGCATCCCTCGCCATAAAGGCAATACCATAGGGACAAACAGGGGTTTTATGGGAACGAAACGGCTCGTTTCCATAAAACCCCTGTTTTCATCTGCTTCAATTTTCAGGAAACCAATACCCCAATGGTGATATAGGCGATTCCATTCAGTTGATCATTGCCGGTAATAATCTTTCCTCCATGCCGTTCCACAATCTGACGGACATTATATAGGCCATAACCGTGCCCGGCTTCCCTTTTCGTTGACCAGCCCCGCCGGAACATCTGGATAAACTCCATATTGGATAGAGCCGGGTGCGGGTTCAAAACAGAAAACCGGAGGCCGTCTGCCTCCTCTTCTGCTCTGGCATACAACACATCTCCGGGTGCTGCTGCCTCGATGGCGTTGTCCAGCAAAATGGCAATCACCTCCACCCAGTCGGCCTCAGATAAGGAACGGCGGAGAAATGCACCTGCAATCGTCATTTCCACACGAACCTGTTTTAATTCCGCCTGCTTCATTTTTCCAAACAACAGCCCGCTGATCACTTTACTGTCGCATTTTAATAATTCCTTATCCGCGCCGTCCAGTCTTACATTTTGAAGCAGAGATGTCATCGCTTCCTGTGCTTCCTGTAAATCATGTGCAGTGGAAACCGCTGCTGCAACCGCCATCATCTGATTGTTAAAATCATGTTGACGTGCCCGCACCTGTTCAATCAGTTCTTCCACCAGAGGAAGATACTGCTCCAATGTCGCAGTCCGCCGCTGTTCCTGTATACGGTACTGGCGAAGGAGCAGGACAATACCATCGCAAACTGCCAGCAGCCCCACCACCCCCACCGTTGCAGGCAGCCACCTAAGCATGGCAGAAACGTCAAATCGGAACAGAAGCAGATGCAGCAAAAGCAGCAGCGCCGTATTGCTGCACACCATACAGATAACGGTATCCCCGTCTGCCAGCCTGTCCTTCATCCATCCAAGCACCCCCGTGCCCCAAAGCGCCAGCCAAAGGCAGAGCGGTAATACCCGGCCTACATAGAGAAACCACACGGGCTCCGTCAGGCTGCATAGGGCAAGGATCAGTAAACAGAGTTCCCTCAGCAAAAGGTACAGCGCAAAGGCTGCAATCGTACCGAAGAGCGTATGTCCCTCGCTCTTTTGAAACCACAGACTGTTTAATAACAACACGCCGAGGAAAAAAAACAGAAACGCGACGATATGATCCACAGGGAATACGGCATATGCAATTTCGGTGTCGTGATCCCCAAGGCCAAGGCGGGAAAGCAGGCAGATGCCGGCAAACAATACCGGGAGCAACCGATCCGGTTTTCCCCTGGATTGTCCCAACAGAGCAAGGCTGCAAAGGTATAAAAGAAGCCCGTCCAAAGCACTTTGGATTAAAATGGAAACCGTCATGGCTGTTCACGCTCAAACACTGCTTTCTGGTATTTCTCACCAATCGGGATTGCTGTTTGGCATTCCTTTAAGTAAAGCAGGCGGTTTGCCTTGTCGATTTTATAAATATGAACCGGATTGACCAAAAAGCTCTTATGGCATTGCAGCAGCCTGTTCTGCGGCACCATGTCCAGCAACCGGGAAAGGCTATAACCAGAAATCTGATCTGTTACTTCACCTCCGCCATTTTTTGCCGTATGGATTAAAAGCCTTTTTCCAAAAGATTCAATATAGAGAATATTTCTTATTTCATATTCAAACAGAAACTGCTTTTGCTCAATCCGGAGGATTTCCGGGGCTGCCTGCATCTGTGCCCCCATCTCAAGAGCCGCTTGAAATGTCTTTTGAAATTCAATCTCCGTGAAAGGCTTTACCAGAAAATCGTAGCATTTGATTTCCCGATAGGCTGACAACTCCTCCCCGGCCAGCTCCGTGGTAAAAAGGATGGGTGTAAACCGATATTCCGGCATAGAGCGCAGCTGCCTTGCCAGTTCCGTTCCCCGATAATCCAAAAGCTGTATATCTAAAATAAATAAATCAACCTTGCTTTTCACTGCATAGGAAAGAGCATCGGCAGCCTTAGCAAATGCAACAAGTTCGTGCTCAAATGAGATTTTTTCAATATGACGGCGTATGAGTACAACTGCGCCCGGCTCGTCTTCAACTAATAATATAAGTCCCATAGGCCGCCTCCCTTCTTTCCGGCGTTTCTTACTCCGCTAAATCATTTTCACAAGCCCTCATCGCCTGCAGAGTCTTGTCCAACAGCTCATCCAAACTCCATCCCAGCTGCTCTGCCCCCTCTTTTATCACATCGCGGGAGCATCCGGCTGCGAAACGTTTATCCTTAAATTTCTTTTTCAAACTGGACAATTCCATATCCTGTACGCTTTTAGACGGCCGCATTCTGGCAGCGGCTCCGATCAGCCCGGTCAGTTCGTCCGAAGCGAACAGCACTTTTTCCATCTCATGTTCCGGCTTCACATCGGAGCAAAGTCCGTAGCCGTGACTGCATATGGCGTGGATCATATCTTCCCCCACACCGCCTTCTTTCAAAAGTTCCGGAGCTTTTTTACAGTGTTCTTCCGGATACAGTTCAAAATCGATATCATGAAGAAGTCCGACAGTTCCCCAAAATTCTTCTTCCTCTCCATATCCCAGTTCCCTGGCAAACCATTTCATAACGCCTTCCACGGTCCGGCCGTGTAAAATATGAAACGGCTCTTTGTTGTACTTCTTTAATAATTCCAGTGCTTCCTCACGGCTTAAATTACTCTTCATTTTTCTCTCTCCTTATCCTGAATTTCTATTTTTAGACGTCTCTATTGATTCGGGTGTCAAAAGGTCTTGCCCCTGCAAATTGTCTGAATTGTTTGCATGTGCAGGAATTTAGGAATCCTTAGACTGCCGGATTTTGCGCTGAGACGAAAATGACAGCATGTCTGAGCGCAGCGAGTTCTGCATTTTCGTCTCGCTTTTAGCAAAATTCGGCGGTCTTAGGATTCCTTAATTCCGAACCCTGACAAACAATTCAGACAATTTGCAGGGGCAAGACCTTTTGACACCTGAATCCTCTATTCAAACTGCGCCTGATACATCTGATAATAAAATCCCTTTTTCTCCATCAGTTTCTGATGATTTCCCTGCTCCACCACGTCTCCGTTGTTCACCACCAAAATTAAATCGGCATCCCGTATGGTGGACAGCCTGTGAGCGATCACAAAACAGGTTTTTCCTGCCATCAGCCTTCTCATGGCCTGTTGAATACGTATCTCGGTCCGCGTATCCACGTTCGAAGTGGCTTCGTCCAGAATCAGCATTCTGGCATCTAAAAGCATGGCCCTGGCTATAGTAAGAAGCTGCTTCTGCCCCTTGGAAACATTGGTTCCGTCCTCGTTCAATATGGTATCATAGCCCTGAGGCAAATGTTTAATAAATGAATGGATGCGGGCCGCTTTTGCAGCTTCGATAACCTCTTCTTTAGAAGCCCCCGCCTTTCCATAAGCCAGATTTTCATAAATCGTTCCATGAAACAGCCAGGTATCCTGCAAAACCATGGCATAGGACTTTCTCAGGCTCTTTCTGGTAACCCCTCTGATGTCTTTTCCATCCACGGTAATCGTCCCCGAATCCACATCGTAAAAGCGCATCAGCAGGTTAATTAATGTGGTTTTTCCGGCTCCCGTGGGGCCTACTATTGCGATCAGCCGGCCCGGTTCCGTCTTTAATGAAAGATCATGGATGATGGTATGTTCCTTATCATATCCGAAATTAATATGCTGAAGCTCTACTTCACCATTCACATGTTCCAGCTCCTTTGCCCCCTCACAGTCTTCCGGCTCAGGCAGTTCATCAATCAGGATAAAGATGCGTTCCGCAGCGGCTAACGACGACTGCAGCTCCCCAATAATGTTGGCCGCCTCATTAATCGGACCTGAAAACTTCCTGGAATACAGCACAAAGGAGGAAATATTTCCGATGGACATCTGGCCGGCCAGATACAGCAAAGCGCCAAATACACTGATCAATGACAGCGACAGGTTGTTGATAAAGTTAACGGTTGGCCCTACCACGCTTCCGTAATATTCCGCCCTGTAATAAGCTTCTACCGCATTATAATTGACTTCGGAAAACTGGTTTAACGTATTTTGTTCCTGGGCATATGCTTTCAGCGTCTTCTGCCCGCTGATCATCTCCTCCACAAACCCGTTCAGGTATCCGATGGTTCTGGACCGTTCCCTAAACAGAGGGCGCGTCTTTCCCGTAATAAATTTCGTCCAAAAGATAGAGAGCGGTACCGTAAATGCAAACACCAGTACCAGCCTGGGAGAAATCATCACCATCATGGAAAATGCTCCGATTACCGTGATAAATGTGGTGGCAATCTGGATCAAATCACTGGAAAGCGACGTATTAACCGTATCAATATCATACGAAATCCGGCTGATAATATCTCCTGTCTGGTGGATATCGAAAAATCCCACCGGAAGGCTGAGCAGCCGGTCAAAAACATCTTTTCTCATCTGGTAAACCACTTTTTTACTGATTGTCAGCATTAAAACAGACAGCAGGTAGGATAAAGCCGCAGAAGCCACATAAAATCCGGCCATCCATGCCGCATAATAAAAGACCCGGTCAAATTCCACCGACCCTTTTCCCGGCTCAATCGCATCGATCGCATATCCCGACAGCATGGGGCCGATCAGAGCAAACAGGTTGCTGCCCACAGTCAGCAAAATTGCTAAAAACAACAGCCATTTGTATCGGAACAGATATTTTCCAAGTCTGGAAAGCGTATATTGTTTCGGCTTTTTCAGCCGGTTGTCTTCAACTTTTCCATCAAAACTCACTTTATTTCTCGCCATATTTCCCTCCACAATCCCATACAATTGTCCACATGTTAACCGGCATTTTCACCCCTATGCCGCTCCCATCTGAGAGTTGCTGATCTCCTGATAGATCTGACAGCTCTTCATCAGCTCTTCATGTGTTCCGTAGGCAACCGCTTTGCCGTCTTCCAGAACGAGAATATGATCGGAATGCATGATGGAACTGATTCTCTGCGCCACAATCACACAGGTGGTATCGGAAAAATGATCCCGTATCTCCTTTCTCAGTGCCGCGTCCGTCTTATAATCCAGCGCGCTGGAAGAATCGTCCAGAATCAGAATCTTAGGATGGGCTGCCAGCGCTCTGGCAATTAGTATCCTCTGCTTCTGGCCGCCACTTAAATTGGCCCCCTTAATATCCAGCATGCTTCTGATATCGCCGCCTTTCTGTGATACAAACTCCGTGGCTCTGGCATATAAAAGGGCTTCCTGAATCTGTGTTTCGTCCAGGTCCCTTCCCATATCCACATTTTCCAATATGCTTTTGGCAAATATCGCATCATTTTGGAAAACCACACCGAATTTCCGGCGCAGTTCTTCTAATCCCATGGTCTGAATCTTCTGTCCGTCAATCCAGATACTGCCCTGATCCACATCATAAAAACGCATCAGCAGATTCACAATGGTGGATTTTCCTGACCCGGTCTCCCCTATGATTCCCAGTGTTTCCCCTTTATTCAAACGGAAGCTGATATCTTCCAGATTGTTTTCCCCTTTATTATAAGAAAATGACACATGGTCAAATTCCACCATGCTGTCTCTTCTCTCCTCTGCGTCTGCCATCTCTTCCAAAAGCTCATCAGAGGCATCCAGAACAGCGACCACACGTTCCGCAGATGCCATTCCTTTAGAGATCATAACAAACATCCTGGAAATGGACATCATAGCGTTGAGGATAATCGTAAAATACGTCATAAAAGCCAGAATCTTTCCCACCTGGGTCTCCCCCCGGTTTACAAGATAAGCTCCGGCCAAAATTACAAGTACCAATCCCAGATTCAGAATAACGTTCATGGACGGATTGATCACTGCGGATGTCATGCCCGCCTTTCTCTCCCGCTCCACTACGGTCTGATTGATTTCATCAAATCTTTCCCTCTCATAATCCCCTTTGGAAAGAGCCTTAATCACACGGATACCGGCAATGTCCTCCCGCACCAGGCGGACGAAATCATCCACGGCCAGCTGAAGCTTGGTGAACATAGGAACGCTCCGCTTGGTCACGATCACCATAACAAGAGCCAAAAGCGGCATTAAGCAGATCAAAATGGCGGAAAGGCGTGGTTCCAACGTCATGGTAACCACAATCCCTCCTGCCAGCAGAATGGGAGCCCTCACTCCCAATCTCTGTATCCTGGCGATCACCTGGTGAAGATTATAGGTATCGCTGGTTAAACGGGAGATCAGCGTTGGCTTGGAGAGATTATCCACCTGTCGTTCCGACAGATAGATAGTCTTTTCATACAGATCATACCGGATCACCTGCATCACATCGCTGGCCACTCTGGAAGCCATACGGTTCGCAATGATATTAAAGGACACCGCCATTATGGAACAGACGATCATAACGATTCCCCATAAGAAAATCTGTTTCTGCTTATGTCTTGGAGTTACAGTATCAATCATATAAGCCAGAATCCAAGGTATGCATAAATCCATCACCGTTCCGGTAAACTTTACTAAAAACCCAATTGACATTTTAAGATAATACGGCTTTAAATACCCGGTAAGTATCCGTTTCATGTATCCACCCCTTTTTAATTAAGTCCCCTAAACTGCAAACTGGCTATTATACAGCTCTGCATAAAAGCCCTTCTTCTCCAATAAAGTTTCGTGTGTCCCCTGTTCAATAATATGACCGTCTTTCATAACCAGAATCATATCCGCTTCTCTGATGGTGGACAGACGGTGGGCTACAATAAAGCTGGTTCTGCCCTTCATCATCTTGGCAAATGCCTGCTGGATCATGACTTCGGTTCTGGTATCGATAGAGGATGTGGCCTCATCGAGGATCAGCATAGGCGGAAGACAAAGCATAACTCTGGCAATACATAAAAGCTGTTTCTGCCCCTGTGATAAATTGCCGCCGTCTTCCGAAATAACGGTGTCATATCCGTTTGGCATACGCTTAATGAAGCTGTGCGCATGTGCTTCTTTTGCCGCCCTTATGATCTCTTCTTCCGATGCTTCCGGTTTTCCATAGGCAATATTTTCGCGGATCGTTCCCGACTTGAGCCATGTTTCCTGGAGCACCATGCCGTAATTGGTTCTCAGGCTTTTTCTGGTCAGATGGCGGATATCATAGCCGGTAACCTTAATGGAGCCCGAATCCACATCATAGAAACGCATCAGCAGATTGATAACCGTCGTCTTTCCGCAGCCGGTAGGGCCTACGATTGCGATTCTCTGTCCCGGCTTCACTTCCAGGTTTAAGTCTTCAATCAGGGACACCTCAGGGCTGTAGGAAAAATAAACCTGATCCAGCTTCACGCTGCCGTCCACTTCCTTTAAATCCACCGCATCCTCTGCATCCTCAATAATCGTTTTTTCATCGATCAGTTCAAATACCCTGGATGCGGACGCCAAAGCGTTCTGCAGCTCCGTCACCACCCCGGAAATCTCGTTAAACGGTTTTGTGTACTGGTTTGCATAGCTTAAAAAGCAGGAAAGCTGGCCTACCGACAGCATTCCGCGCACCGCTGCAAAAGCCCCCACGATTCCCACGCTGGCATACACTAATCCATTGACAAACCGGGTGGCCGGATTGGTGATGGAGGAAAAAAAGATCGCTTTTAAACTGCACGCTCTCAAGCGCTCATTAATCTCTTCGAATTCTTTCTGTGCCTCCTGTTCATGGCCAAATGCCTGAACAATCTTCTGGTTTCCCAGCATCTCGTCCACCAGAGAAGTCATCTCTCCTCTTGTTTCCGACTGGAGCCGGAACATAGTAAATGTTTTTTTCGCAATAAAAGCCGCCACAAATAAGGATACCGGAGTCACCAAAACCACCACTAAAGTGATCAGGGGATTGACGGAAAGCATGAATCCCAAGGTTCCTAAAATGGTGAGCACACCGGTAAACAGCTGGGTGAATCCCATCAAAAGTCCCTCTGAAAACTGATCGATATCAGCAATAATCCTGCTTATAATATCTCCGTACTGATGGGAATCCACGTATTTTAAAGGCAGCACCTCGAGATGGTTAAATGCCTTTGTTCGGATATCTTTTACCACGCGGTAAGTTATCTGGTTATTAATGTGGTTCATCAGCCATTGGGACAATGCGGTAATAAGGATTACGCACCCGATCTTTTTCAGAATTACAAGCAGCCCTGCAAAGTCTACCTGCCCCGGCCCGACAATTAAATCCACGCCCTGACCTACCAGGATCGGAGCGTAAAGGGTGGTTGCCACCGTGATGGCCGCTAGGACGATGGATGCCGCAACTCCCCATTTATACTGGCTGATATAGGATAATACCCGCTTTAATGTTGATTTGTATTTTTTCATCTTAGCCCACCTCTTCCTTTGAAAGCTGTGACAGGCAGATTTCCCGGTACACTTCACAGCTCTTTATTAATTCTGCATGGGTTCCGCAGCCGGCCATACGGCCATCGTCCAAAACGATGATCTGATCCGCATTTTTTATGGTGGTAGCCCGCTGGGATACAATAAATACAGTCATATCTTTGGTTCCTTCTTTAATCGCCTTTCTGAGTTTTGCATCCGTCGCAAAATCAAGAGCCGAGGCGCTGTCGTCCATAATCAGAATCTCCGGCTGTTTCACCAATGCTCTGGCTATGGTTAAACGCTGTCTCTGACCTCCCGACAGATTCTTTCCGCCCTGATCGATGTTCAGTTCCAGACCGTGATCCTTGGTATCCACAAACTCCCTGGCCTGGGCGATCTCAAGCGCACGGTAGATCTCTTCGTCCGTAGCGTCTTCCTTGCCCCATTTCATATTATCTCTCAACGTTCCTTTAAAAAGCACCGCCCTCTGGGGAACGATTCCGACCTTGCTTCTCAGCTGTTCCAAAGGATATTTTTCCGCTTCCACTCCGTCGATGAGCACCTGCCCGGTTCTGGCTTCATAAAATCTTGGAATCAGGTTAACGAGGGAAGTCTTACCCGATCCGGTACCTCCGATAATGCCGATGGTCTGTCCCTTTTTCGCTGCAAAATCAATATCGGTCAGGGAATCT
This sequence comes from Clostridium sp. chh4-2, assembly GCF_002899675.1. GTDB lineage: Bacteria > Bacillota > Clostridia > Lachnospirales > Lachnospiraceae > CHH4-2. The sequence goes on from NZ_PKUU01000001.1 coordinate 370,620, forward strand.
TCCTTGGCTCCCTGATACGCGAAATTCACATGATTGAAACGGACTTTCGGCTGTCCGTCCACGCCTCTTGCCTGTTCGGACACAAGGTCTGTAATGGTGGTCTTCTCATCAAAGACGGAGCTGACACGGTTGGCGCAGGCCAGCGCTTTGGAGATGGAAACGATCAGGTTTGCCATCTTAATCAGCTCCACCAGAATCTGAGACATATAATTGACCAGAGCAACCGTCTCACCCTGAGTGATGATGCCCTGGTCCACCTGCTGCCCGGATACCCATACCACCAGGATAATGGCCAGATTGACAATTACATAGGTTATCGGATTCATAAGGGCTGAAATCTTGCCCACAAATACCTGGAATTTTACCAACGTGCTGTTGGCATCGTCGAATTTGGCGATCTCATCTTCCTGACGGTTAAACGCCCGGATTACCCTGGCTCCCACCAGATTCTCCCTTGTTGCTAAAAGAACCTTATCCAGCTGGCGCTGCACTTTTTTGTAAAGAGGCATGCTGACAGCCATGATTCCAAACACGACCACACAAAGCAGAGGAATTGCAACCACAAATACCATAGCCGCCTTTGCATTAACGGTAAATGCCATGATCATGGCTCCGAATACGATAAACGGCGACCGAAGCAGAAGGCGGAGGGCCAGATTGAGACCGGACTGCACCTGATTGATATCGCTGGTCATTCTGGTGATCAGCGTGGCCGTTCCGATCTTATCGATCTCATTATAGGACAAGCTGTTAATATGGGAAAATAAATCATTTCTCAACTCGCTTCCAAAGCCCACGGAGGCTTTCGCGGCAAAATATTGTGCGGTCAAAGAACATGTCAGGCCAATAACTCCCAACAGAACTAAAACCGCACCCATCTTCAATATATAAACCGTATCCTGATTGCGGATACCGACATCAATAATTTTAGCCATTACCAGAGGTACAAAAAGTTCAAAGCTGGCTTCCAGCATCTTGAACAGAGGCCCCAGCACGCTTTCCACTTTATAATTCCTGATATACTTCATTAACTTATGCATTTGTGTCTTCCTCCAAATTTTCTGTTTAAAAAACGAAAAATCCTTTTTATTATACCATTTTCTTACAGCAATAACAAGATTTCAAACAGAAGGAAATTAAGATCCGGCTTGATATTTTTTTCTGCACATGTTAATATGCTTGTTATATAAGAACAGTCATAAAGGGGATTCTATGCTTCGATTAATTATAACCTGCAAACGGATTTACGACCGGTACGTTGAAGATGAAATGACCGTATATGCGGCTCAGGCATCTTTTTTTATTGTCATTGCGGCATTTCCGTTTATCATGCTCCTGCTGACCCTGATCCGTTTCGTGCCGGGACTTACCAAACTGGATGTGCAGACCACATTAATAGCCATTGTACCCAACATGCTGAATTCTTTCGTGATCGGCATCGTGGAAGAGCTGTATACCAAATCCACAGGAACCATCCTTTCCGTAACCGCAATTACGGCTCTTTGGGGTGCCTCCAGAGGAATGCTGAGCATTGAAAAAGGATTAAACAGAGCCTTTAAAAGCCAGGAAAAAAGAAATTATATTGTCAGCCGCATTGTCTGCTCCGGGTATACCCTGGTTTTCATGGTGGTCTGCATCATGTGCCTTCTTCTCTTGGTTTTCGGCAACTCCCTGCATCATTTTATGGAACGCCGTTTTCCGATTATTGCCAATGTCACATTTTACCTGATTAATTTCAGGCTGTTATTGTCTCTCACCATATTAGTGGTATGCTTTTTATTTTTATACACCTTTATTCCCAAGAAAAAACAAAAGATGAGGAAGCAGCTGCCCGGTGCGGTTGTAACCACCGTAGGCTGGATTCTCTCATCTTATGCGTTCTCTATTTACTTTAATAATTTCAGCAATTTTCCATACATGTACGGAAGCCTGACGGCAGTCGTTCTCCTCATGCTGTGGCTTTATATGTGTATCTGCATTGTATTTTTCGGCGCTGAGATCAATTATTATTATTCTACTGAGGAAAACATAGGCGTTGACAGATAACGGTCTCCGGTATCCGGCAGCAGAACGACGATGGTCTTTCCCTTGTTTTCCGGCCGCTTTGCCAGCTGAACCGCTGCCCATACGGCTGCGCCTGCGCTGATTCCCACCAAAACGCCTTCTGTCGTGGCGATCCGGCGTCCCGTTTCATATGCGTCCTCGTCCTTTACCGGCATGATCTCATCATAAATTTCCGTGTTTAAAAGTTCAGGCACAAAGCCGGCTCCAATTCCCTGAAGACCGTGAGGACCGGCTTTCTTCTCTGATAGATACGGAGATCCTTCCGGTTCCACTGCCACTACTTTCACTTCCGGCTTCTTCGTCTTTAAATATTCTCCGATTCCTGTAATAGTGCCTCCGGTTCCAACTCCCGCTACAAAGATATCCACGTTTCCGTCCGTATCCTGCCAAATCTCAGGTCCGGTGGTCTGTCTGTGCGCCTCTGCGTTGGCCGGATTGACAAACTGGCCGAGAATTACGGAACCGGGAGTTTCTTTCTGAAGTTCTTCCGCCTTTTCAATGGCTCCCTTCATTCCCTTTTTCCCATCTGTCAGCACCAGTTTGGCTCCATAAGCCTTCAACAGGGCTCTGCGCTCAGAGCTCATGGTCTCCGGCATGGTAAGTATGGTCTGATATCCTTTAATCGCCGCAATACTGGCAAGTCCGATTCCCGTATTTCCGGAAGTCGGCTCAATAATCACTCCGCCGGGTTTCAGATATCCGGACTTTTCGGCGTCCTCAATCATGTACAGAGCCGCCCTGTCTTTCACACTGCCTGCCGGATTAAAATATTCCAGCTTCGCCAGCACATCTGCCTCACATCCGTACGCTTTTGCAAGACGGTTCATCTTGAGAAGCGGGGTTTTTCCAATCAGTTCCAGTGCACTTTCCTTTACATTCGCCATATTAACCTCGATTCCGCCGCCGGTGGCAGCATACTCTTTTTAATTCCTATTGTATCGCTAGGAATTGTTGTACCGATTATACGACCACCGGGGGAATTTGTCAATCCTGAATCTGGTATAATTTTCCGTACTTCTCTTTTAAATACTGAATATAGTATTTAGGCGTAAAATCTTCACCGGTTACGCTTTTTAGAATCTGTCTGCTGTTCTTCAGCTTTCCGTACTGATGGATATTCTGTCTGAGATATTCCCGGATCACCGATACATTTCCCTCTTTTAAAAGGCCTTCAAAGTCCATCTCTTTTTTCATATGGTAATAGAGCTGGGCGCCGAACGCGCTGCCGAGAGCGTAGGACGGGAAGTACCCGAAAGACCCCTGAGACCAGTGAATATCCTGCAAAACTCCCTCAGAAACATTTTCCGGACGGATTCCCATATATTCCTCATATTTATCCGCCCACAGCTTTGGCAGGTCTTTTACCTCGATCTCTCCTGCGATCAGCTGTTTTTCCAGTTCATAGCGGATCATAATGTGAAGGCTGTAAGTCAGCTCATCCGCCTCCGTGCGGATCAGGCCTGGGGTAACTTTATTGACAGCTTTTACAAACTGTTCCATGGTTACATCCCCCAGCTGCTCCGGAAATAATTCCTGAAGCTTTTTATAAATAGGCACCCAGAACGCCTGATTTCTTCCGATGATATTTTCAAAAAAACGGGACTGGGATTCGTGCATTCCCATGGACGCGCCCTGGCCCGCCAGAGTCTGAGTCAGATCATCCCGGATTCCCAGCTCGTAAATACCATGGCCCGCCTCATGAATGATGGAAAATGCGGAACTGTCCACCCGGTCATTATAATGGGTGGTGATCCTCACATCATGGTTGTGAAGGTTTGTTGTAAACGGATGGGCGCTGACCGCCAAAACTCCCTTATCAAAATCGAATCCCACATATTCTGCAAGGAATTTTGCCAGCTGTTCCTGCTTTTCCACCGGATAATCGCCGGTCAGGAAACTGTCGTCAATGTCCACGTTGCTGGATGTGACTTTTTTCAGGAACGGTACCAGTTCTTCCTTTAATTCGCTGAAAAAGAGATCCAAAGTTTTCTGGTCAAATCCCTTTTCATAAGTATCCAGCATCACATCGTACAGATCCCTGCCGTCTTTTGCCCGGTAAGAGGCAAACTTTTTCTGATAATCCACGATTTTTTCCAGAGTAGGCGCAAATTCATCAAAATCCTGGTCTTCCTTGGCTTTTGACCATATGCGTGTGGATTCGGAAACCAGCTCAGCAAATTCCCGGTATTCGTCCGCAGGCACACAATCCAGCTGCTCCACTTCTTCCGACAGCTCTCTTATAACAGCCTCTTCCACTTCAGATCCCTTTTCTTTTTTGCAGGCCTCTAAAAGCTCTTTTACCTTCTCATCGGTAACTGTGCTGAAATACTCTGCGGATAGGGTGCCGATTACTTTCGAAGTATAGGTACCTGCATCCTTAGGCGCTAATGTCTCGTTATCCCACTCAAACAGAATCATGGCAGTCTGAAGCGCCATCATTTTTTCCAGATACGGATGTAATTCTTCATATGCTTTACTCATGTCAACCTCAATTCTTCCGCCGCCGGCGGCATAAATTTTTCTTGCTACATATGCTAGAGTTTCCAATTTGAGCCGCTCTTATCCGCAATCCTGTTTTCTGGTATTTTATCCTATTTTATCTAAAATTCCGTTTAGATAGGCGATCACGACACCGTAATTGGACATCGGGACATTTTGGGCTCTGGCTTTCTCTATTCTTGATAATACATATTTTCTGTTAAACATGCAAGCTCCGCATTGAATAACCAGGTCATACGGCGTTAAATCCTCCGGGAAATCCTGTCCGGCAGTCAGCTCCACCGTCAGTTTTTCTCCCACCTTTTTTCTCAAAAGTCCCGGGATTTTCACCCGCCCGATATCTTCGGAAAGAGGAGCATGAGTACAGGCTTCCGCGATCAATACCCGGCTGTTTTCGGTCAGATTATCAATGGCCGATGCGCTCTTTCTGTAATATTCAATATCCCCTTTATGAGCTGCAAACAACACGGAAAAGGAAGTCAGACGGCTGCTTTCCGGCTTCTTTTCATACACGGTTTTAAATACCTGTGAATCCGTAATAATCACATCAGGCGCCGCCGACAAAGCTTTCAGCGCTTCTTCCATCTTATCCGTGGTACAGCTCATGACCACGCATTTCTTATCCAGCAGATCCCTCAAGGTCTGCACCTGCGGAAGAATCAGTCTCCCTTTGGGAGCCTGGATATCCTGAGGCATCACGAGAAGAACCGTATCCCCGGGATTTACCACTCCTTCCGTTATGCTTTTTGCATCATAATCTTCCGGCAGCCTCCTGATCAGCTCCGCCCGTATCTCATCGATTCCTGTGTTCTCCTTTGCGCTCACCGCAATCGGCTTTTGCAGAAACGTTTTTTCTGCCTGGTTCACAAGACTGTCTAAGTCCTGAATTTTGTCGCATTTATTCACAATTAAAAGAACCGGGGTATGATTCTTTTTTAACAGCTCCGTCCATGTTAATTCCTGTTCCATATCACTGTCGGCCAGAACCATCAGGGCAATATCCGTCTTTTCCAGCGCTTCTTTTGTCTTTTTTACCCTTTGCTCTCCCAATTCCCCTTCATCGTCAAATCCGGCCGTGTCGATGAAGACAACCGGGCCGATTCCATGAATTTCCATGGATTTATAAACCGGATCGGTGGTCGTTCCGGGCACCTCGGACACCAGTGCGGCTTCTTGGTTCGTCAGGGCGTTTATCAGCGATGATTTTCCGCTGTTCCTCTTTCCAAATATCCCGATATGCAGACGGTCTGATCTTGGCGTTTCATTCAGGCTGCTCATAATTTACCTCCATACGCCGCACCGGCGGCTTTCTTAGATTTGTACGTTTTATTTAAAAGCGGAAATCACGTCTTCCGTTTCCGATCTCCGTCAGGCGTTCTTTTGCAATTTCTCTCACCTTGTCGCTTAAAATATTGTCCAGTTCCTTTTCAATCAGAACCTCACCCTTTGCTTTCGTATCTTCAGACGCATAATCTTCCAGATATTCTTTTAAAGTCATCAGCGCATTGGGCTGGCAGCAGTTGGCGATCTGGCCTGACTTCAACAGATGCATGAACCGGTCTCCCGTTCTTCCTTCCCGGTAGCAGGCGGTGCAGAAGCTGGGGATGAATCCCATACCGATCAGCCAGTTTACCACCTCATCCAGGGATCGCTTATCGCTGACATCGAACTGGGCAGAACTCTTATCCTCTTCTTCCGGCTCCACATAGCCGCCTACACTGGTTCGTGATCCGCCGCTGATCTGAGAAACGCCAAGTTGAAGCACACGTTCTCTCACACGCTGGGATTCCCTTGTGGAGATGATCATTCCCGTATAAGGAACAGAGATTCTGATCAGGGCCACAATCTTTTCAAATATGGAATCAGGAATCGCGTTGGAGAAAGTCGCCACATCGATATCGTCGGCAGGACAGATTCTCGGAACGCTGATCGTATGCGGCCCAACTCCCTTATATGCTTCCAAATGTTCCGCATGCATCAAAAGTCCTACAAAGTCGTACCGGTACATATTCAGGCCGAACAGCACACCGATTCCCACATCGTCAATTCCGCCTTCCATGGCGCGGTCCATGGCTTCCGTATGATAGGCATAATTGCTCTTTGGGCCGGTTGGATGAAGCTGTTCGTAGCTCTCTTTATTGTATGTCTCCTGGAACAGAATATAAGTTCCGATTCCGGCATCCTTCAGTTTTTTATAATCTTCCACAGTGGTGGCCGCAATGTTCACGTTCACGCGGCGGATGGCTCCGTTTTTATGCTTAATGCTGTAAATAGTCTCAATGCTTTCCAATATGTATTCCAGCGGATTATTTTTAGGATCTTCTCCGGCTTCCAGCGCCAAGCGCTTATGTCCCATATCCTGAAGGGCGATCACTTCCTGGCGAATCTCCTCCTGGGTCAGTTTTTTTCTCGGAATGTGACGGTTCTTTGCATGGTACGGGCAGTAGGTACAGCCGTTGATGCAGTAATTGGAAAGATAGAGCGGGGCAAACATAACGATGCGGTTGCCGTAAAATTTCTGCTTAATCTCCTTTGCCAGGGCAAAGATTCTCTCTTCCACATCTTTAGAATCACTTTCCAAAAGAACTGCCGCCTCCCTATGGGAAATCCCCTTCATCGCAGCCGCTTTATCCAGAATCTGATCGATCAGTTCCATATTGTCTTTATTCTTCTTAGCATAATCCAGTACATCCAAAATCTCTTCGTCATTGATAAATTCCTCTGCTTTTGCAGACATCATATCATATTTCATATTCCACTCCCATTCTGCCGTATACGGCTCACAAACGATATTTGTTTTATCTCCCAAAATTCATCTTCAGATTCCCGGGGCCGACGGATAATTACAGTCTCCCCGCTCTGCGGAAAGCTGGTATCCGATCGCCTGCATTCGTTTTTCCAGCCCGGCCCTGCATTCCGCTGCTTCATCGCCGGTACTGATCTTATTATCATACAACATGTATTTCGTTCTCACCGACAGAGGGGATAGATTGGGCATCACCACATTGGCTCCCGCTAAAACCCCCATTTCCCGTCCCCTGTCATCTATGGTTCCCAGCGCCGTGGTCGCCGGTATCAATGCATATGGAAACATCAATCGTAAAATCCCCAAAAGCACCAGGGTATCCGCCGCGCTTCCCGGCTTACAATCCCGAAACGGGGTGTCTTTATGTGGAATAAACGGCCCGATACCGATCATATGAGGTTTTAATTCCTTCATAAATAACAAATCCTTCACAATACAGTCCGTGGTCTGTCCCGGTGATCCCACCATAATTCCGGTTCCCACCTGGTATCCGATCTGTTTCAAATCCCATAAACAACGCATTCTGTTTTCCAGGCTCAATTCCTGCGGATGAAGCTTCCGGTAATGTTCCGGATCAGCGGTTTCATGGCGGAGCAGAAAACGGTTGGCTCCCGCCCGGTAATAGGCAAGATACTCTTCATAGCTTCTCTCCCCGATGGAAAGTGTGATCGCGCAGTCCGGATAAGCCCTCCGGATTGAGGATACGATATCCGCCATCTCCGATACCGAATAGGACAAATCTTCCCCTCCCTGAAGCACAAAGGTTCTGAAATCCAGCTGATACCCCAGCTTACAGCATTCCAGTATATCTTCTTTTGTCAGATGATATCTGGCCGCATTGGCATTTCCCTTTCTGATTCCGCAGTAATAGCAGTCATTGCGGCAATAGTTGGAAAATTCGATCAGCCCTCTGGTAAATACCTTCTTTCCATAATGTCTGACCGCCAAATTCCTGGCTTTTTCAAAAAGATATTCCCGGTCATCCGGACCAATCCCTTCAATCAAAGCTGCAAATTCCTCATTGGCCAGCATCTGTTCCTGTTCCAATTTGTCAATTAACTGTTTCATAACCATCTCCCATCACATAATTTACAGCACGCTACCTTTCCATAAAACAACAAAACCAGAAGGAAACCGATACCGTCTCCTTCTGGTCCGCCAATAACGCAGAGATTCTGTTGAACTTCTCTGTTTTTATAAAACAAGAAGCCTGTTAAAAAACAGGCTTCAATAAACAGACCCACCCAGGGCCTGAAAAACATCGTTATTGTTCCCGTCTTCTCTCTTGGGGCGAACCCTAAAGTTTAGATTGGTTTTTATAGATTACAGCAGTTTGTTAAAAGAAAAATCTCGTAACGCACTTATAAATACATCATACAGATAATGGGAATTCTTGTCAATAAGGAAATAGCCGGATTTTAAAAAGTACTGTTAAAGTAAAATTCTTACAACCAGAAAAGATGATATAATTGACTTTTTCCTTCATATCGTGTACCATATAAAAAAATAGTAGTAAAATCAACCCGCCGGGGTTTCATTTTATTGTGTAGTAGGCCTGTGTTACACAACACAGGGCTGCTTTTTTTATTTCATTAAGACTGGGGAAGAAGAACCTGTTGATCTGAAATCGTGTATCTGCTCATGTGAATGAGCACAAAAAATAAAAACTATACTAAGAGAGGTATAAAAATGACAAGCTTTACTTACAAGGATGTTTATGAGGAAGATGGAAAACGGGTACTGGAACTGAATGTGCTCCCGGACAAGTATTGTAATTTCGAATGTATTATCTGCCCTATCGGCAGAACAAAGAACAAATTGGACTCGCCCCAGGATTTTGGGTGCATCGGTGAAGATCTTGAGGAGCTTTCCCAGCGCCTGAACATGGAAAAACCGGATCTTGTGTTTATCAACTCCAAAGGAGAAGCTCTGATTCACGGCCGAATCAAAGAGATTATTGATTTTATCCGCCTAAGAAATGTACCCATACGTCTTTTAACAAATGGATATCTGCTGGGCAAAAAAGAATACATGGAGATTGCCAGCTGCTGCGAGGAGGTTTTAGGAGAGATCAAACTGGTAACCGAGGCCGCTTTCCAAAAAGTCCAAAGGCCCATGGAAGGGTATACTCTCGCCGAATACATAGATAACATGGCTGCTTTTCGCAGTCAATACAATGGAAATTTCTTATTTGAAATTACGATTATTAAAGGATACAACGACAGCACAGAGGATGTGGAACGGCTGAAAACAATTATTGGCCGTCTCCGGCCGGATCGTTTGATTGTGATCCGTCTGGAGGATGAACGGTTCCGAAAAAAGCTGTGGCTGGAAGATAAACAATTTGAAGAGATCAAAAAACAGCTGGAGGAAGCCGTTGGAGCTTTTTAACCTCTCAGAACAAGACTTCATTATAGTGTGACTGAAGCCATTCTTTCACCCATGCCGTAAAGCACTGAACCAAGGGAAGATCAACAGATTGAGGGGAAAGCGACAGGCCTATGGTACGGAACTGGCGTGGATTTAAGGGAAGTTTCAAAATATTGCCAAATCGGCTCAAATACAATTCCGGCAGCTGTAGCAGTGGGTGGAATTGCCGGAGTCTTGCTTGGTAAAAGGCTTTCGGAAACATGCAGAAAGCTTGTTATGCAGGGGCTCTCGCTTTGTATGATCTATGAAGGTATTACAGGTTCCATGAAAGGAGAAAATGCAGTTATTATTATTCTGTCTTTAGTTATCGGTGCCATTATAGGAGATTTCATTGATATCGATAATTGTATAAACCAACTTGGAGACATAATACAAAGGATATCGGGGAATCCAAAAAGCAAGATATCCGGAGGATTTATTAATGCAACTTTGTTTGTATGCCCCGGTGCAATGGCCATTGTTGGCTCACTGCAGAGCGGTACTGAAGGCGTACATGAAATATTTTATTCCAATTGCCTTGTATGGCGCAGCCCTGTTCTTATAAGCCAATCGCACATTCTTCCGACAACAAAAATAGAACTGTACTTTATCCCTATAAGAGATAAAAGTACAGTTCTGTTTCCATTCTTACGCTACTTTTCTATTCGGCATAAAATAAAATTAAAAATACTTTTTGTTGCCCCAAAGATTACTTTTTTTCAAATCCAGATATTCATTATACGCCTTTTCCAATATCTGCTTTTCGTTGGAAAACTTCAGCAGATGGTAGGCCTCGTAGAACTTATAATATCCGGAATCGATAAAGTATTCTTCCCGTTGTGGTTTGCTGTAATAGCTGTCTGCCATCATCAGATACCAGTGCACATCCTTCTCCACCGTATCCTGCGGTGTGTTGAAAGAGTACTGGCTCTTGCCGATGTACTTAATAATGGATGCGCTGACCCCGGTCTCTTCTTTTACCTCTCTCAGCGCCGTCTCTTTAAATTCTTCTCCTGCTTCTACAGTTCCTTTTGGCAAAACCCATCCTTCATATTTGTTTTTATAGTTCTTATACAAAACCAGAATCTTACCTCGAAATATAACCACACCGCCACAGCTCGTTGCCTCTATCATTGCAATCCCTCCTGAGTTTAACTGATCCGGTTCTTGTGTCCGGTTCTCAGTTGCTGGTGTGTCTTCATAGACTGGTTTTAGTATACCTCGTTTTATTTTTATTTGCAAGCACTGTATAAAGGCACCTGTTTAAGAAAGATTTTCCTGCATTCCGAAAAACAGTTTTTCAGCCGTGATCGGAAGCTCTCTCACGCGGACGCCTGTCGCATTGTAAATCGCCTGGGCAATGGCTGGAGAAGGCGTGTTGATTACGATCTCTCCGATGGATTTAGCGCCGAATGGGCCGGTAGGCTCGTAGCTGCTTTCAAATTCCACACGGACGGTTCCCATATCCTGACGGGTCGGAATCTTGTACTGCATAAAGGAATTCTGGGCCAGAACGCCTTTTTCGGAATATGTGATATCCTCATACAACGCCATTCCAATTCCCTGGACAATTCCGCCTTCCGTCTGAACCCGGGCCAGGTTTGGATTGATCACCGTACCGCAGTCCACCACCGCAACATAATCGATCAGCTCATACGCTCCGGTCTCCTTATCCACTTCCACTTCCGCCATGCCTACCATAAATGGAGGTGGTGATATCGGCGAACTGTGGGATTCACTGGCCGATAAGGCATCCTCGTTGTTGCACATCACGCGGTTGCCGATGTCCTTCAGCGAAATTTCTTTAGAACCTCCCGGCTGATATACGCGTTTTCCGTCAAATTCCAGGCTATCTTCTGCGCATTCTAGATAGTCGGCCGCTTTTTTAATAATCTTCTTTTTCAGGCTCTCACAGGTCTTTACAACTGCCATGCCGGTCAAATAGGTGGTACTGGAAGCGTATGATCCGGAATCATAAGGCGAGATATCCGTATCCACTCCGTGAACAACAATATCATCCACATCACAATCCAGACAGTCGGCAGCCATCTGGGCAAGAATCGTATCGCAGCCGGTTCCCATATCGGATGCTCCGATCATCAGGCTGTAAAAACCGTCATCATTGACTTTAATTGCCACAGATCCCACATCCACATTGGAGATTGAGGAACCCTGCATGGCCATGGCGACGCCGACACCACGGACTTTTCCATTTCCCATATCACGGCACGGATATTTTTCATCCCAGCCAATCATCTCTTTTGCACGGGCCAGACAGCGGTCCAGCGCACAGCTGTTGGTCTGCTCGCCATAGTAAGCAGGCATAATATCGCCTTCCCTCACCATATTGAGTTCCCTGAGTTTAACAGGGTCCATCTTTAATTCTGCCGCCAGCTCATTAACCGCTGATTCCACGGCAAAAATTCCCTGCGTGGCTCCATACCCGCGGTATGCGCCTGCAGACATAACATTCGTATATACAACATCATATGCAAAACGGTACGCCTCCGTCCTTCCGTATAAAGGAATGGATTTATGGCCGGATAATCCCACCGTAGTAGGGCCGTGTTCGCCAAATGCTCCCGTATTGGACAGGGTGTAAACATCAATCGCCCGGATCATTCCGTCTTTGCCTGCACCGATTTTAACGGTAACTTCCATCTCGTGCCTTGGAGAGGATGCAATCTGGGATTCATAACGGCTGTAGATGAGCTTCGCCGGTTTTCCTGTTTTCAGCGTTACAAGAGCCGGGTACACTTCTGTGACAACCGTCTGTTTCGCGCCGAATCCGCCTCCGATTCTGGGCTTTAACACGCGGATTTTCGATTTTGGTATATCTAAGGCATTGGACAGAATCCTTCTCACATGGAAGGTGATCTGAGTGGAGGAAACCACGTTTAAACGACCGTAAGTGTCCATGTAGGTATAAGTTCGGAAAGTTTCCATCATGGCCTGCTGGTTGGCTTTCGTGTGATAGGTCCGCTCAATCACAACGTCACAGCTGTTCATCACTTCGTCCACATCTCCATGCTGGTCACTGGCCGTCGCGCAGAGATTTCTCTTATTATGGGCTCCCACCGGGACCTTGCTTCTCCAGTTTTCCTCCGGGTGAATCAGGATATCATGATCCTTTGCCTTGCGGAAATCCAGGATCGACTCTAAAACCGTATACTTTACTTTTATCATTCTCAGAGCCTGTTCTACCACCGCTTCCGTCTCTCCTGCCACAATCGCGACGGCATCTCCCACAAAGCGGACTTTTTTGTCCAAGATCAGCCTGTCATATGGGCTTGGCTCAGGAAAGGTCTGTCCAGCCATAGTAAAACGTTTTTGGGGAACATCCTTGTAAGTGAGGACACAGGCAATTCCAGGAATCTTGCAGGCCATATACACGTCGATGTCATCGATGATGGCGTGGGCATGAGGGCTGCGGAGGATCTTCACAACCAGACAGTCCTTTGGTGCTAAGTCATCTGTGTAAACCGGCTTTCCGGTTACCAAAGCCATGGCATCCTTTTTTATCACAGGGGCGCTGACCGCGCGCAGTTTCTTCTCCATCCTATTGTCCCCCTTTCCTGTCCAAATATTTTTTAACAGCCCGAAGCTGTCCCATATATCCGCTGCAGCGGCATAAATTTCCTGTCAGGTATTCCTTAATCTCTTCTTCCGAAGGATTTTTAAGCTCTTTTTCCATAGCCAGCACATTCATAATGAATCCGGGACTGCAGAATCCGCACTGCTCTGCGCCTTCTCCGGCAAGGAAACGCCCGAATTCCTCCGCCTCTTCCTGCAGCATCTCAAGAGTGATCACAGAATGGCCGTCCACCCGGGCTGCCAATGTGGAACAGGAAAGAACCGGTTTTTCGTCCACCCATACGGTGCAAAGGCCGCAGTTTGATGTCTCACAGCCGCGTTTTACGCTGTAGCACCCTTTGGAACGCACCAGATCCAGCAGAAGGGTATCCGCTTCAATCTCCGCCTTTGTTGGTAATCCGTTTAAAATAAATTGAATTGTCATCTCTCTACTTTGCCTCCCTGATCTGACCCATCAAACGTTTCAGATAAATCTTTGTCAATTCCTGACGGTACTCCGCACTGGCGCGAAGGTTTGTGCCAAACTTAAACTGAGCTGCCGCCTCTTCTGCCAGCCTGTCCAAATCGCCGTCGTCATCCATCTTAACCAGCTTTGCGCAGGACGGTCTGGCCCCCACAGAAATGTACCATCTGGAGTCCTTTTTGCCCACCGCACAGGCGATCAGCGGGAAATCCGTTTTCGTCTGCCGCTGGGTCACATAGGCCGCTTTTCTTCCGTCTTTTTTTATAATAATGCGCACTAAAATATCATTGTCATATGGCATGGAAACAAAACTTTTAAGGGAAATAATTCCTCCCTTATGTAATTCAACATAAGAATCCAGCGCCAGCAGACAAGTGATGATATCGGAAAAACCAAAACGTCCGTAAACGCTTCCGCCCACCGTTGCGCTGTTTCTGAACTGCACCCCCACAATATGACGGGTGCACTCTTTAAAAATTCCGTCAAAATATTTATTCAATCCTTCATGAAGTTCCAGCTGACGCAAGGTACACATACATCCAATGGAAAACATCTCGTCTGCTTCCTTTATACCGTCTAACTTCAGCCCGGACAGATCTATGATCGTCTGCTTATTGATGTTTTCCATCTTCAGCCACATCATACCGCCGACCACTACCGCACTCTTTTTCTGGTTCAGCTCCCAGGCTTCATCCAGACTCCTAACCTTAACATACGCTTTCGCCTTAAACACGATAATCCTCCTTAGGTTTTTCGACAAAAATTAACAGGTGTATTATAGCATGAATACACCTGTTTTGACAAACATCACTTTATTTAATTAACAATATCTCCCGTTTCAGCGTTTATCGGGAAAAATAAACATCGAAAATGCTTCTGGCAATGGGCGCAGCCGCCTTTCCGCCGGAACCTCCCTCTTCCACAATGACGGTTACCACCAGCTGAGGATCGTCTGCCGGAGCAAATCCGGTAAACCATGCATGAGTTTCCTTCCCGGTTTCAAATTCGGCTGATCCGGTCTTTCCGGCAACCGTATATGCATCCGTTCTCACCGCCGATCCGGTCCCTTCCGTAACCACCGACCTCATAAAAGAAGTCAATATCCCGGCTTCCTCTGCGCTCATCAGGTTCCCGTAGGAGGCCGGCATGAATTTCTTAATCTCTTCCCCGCCGATATTTTCCACATGATCGATCAGATAAGGCTTCATCAGCGTTCCGCCGTTGGCAATCGCAGCCGTAATCATCGCATTATGCATCGGTGTGATCTGGGTCTGTCCCTGCCCGATGGAGGTCTGAAGAATTGTCCAGGTATCCGCACCTGTCCCCATCACATAAGAACTCTTGCTGTAGGGAATGGAGAGCGGCAGCTCCGAATTAAACAGCAGTTCCCCTGCCAGGCTCTTTAAATTCCCCAGGTTCAGTTTCAGGCCCAGGTTGGCAAAGGCCCCGTTGCAGGAATTGGCAAATGCCAGCTGGAAATTCTGGGCTCCGTGTGCCGTTTCATGATAACATTTGATCGTATAATCCTCGATATGAAAACGTCCGCTGCAGTCAAAGGTATAGTCATTGTAATTCGCCGGATTTTCCCTGATATATTCCAGCGCCGTAACGATTTTAAAGGTGGAGCCGGGAGGGTACAGACCCTGGGAAGCCCTGTTTAACAGCTGGCCTCCGGTATTATCCGAAGAGATCAGATAATCCCAGTCCGCTGCCAGAGTATTGGGATCATAGTCCGGTTTGGATACCATGGCTAAGATCTTTCCCGTATCCGGTTCCATCACAATCACCGCTCCCTTTCTGTCCCCCAGCGCCGCCGAAGCCGTCTGCTGAAGCTGAACATCCAGAGTGGTCACGATATTATCGCCGATATTTTTCACCCCGGACAGCTCATTTACCGCCTGTTCGATCAGGTTCACATGGGACGAAAGCAGATAAAAATTACCCAGGGATTCCAGCCCGGTCTTTCCCTTACTGGAATAACCGACGATATGGGCAAACAGGGAGCCGTAAGGATAGACCCTGTTTTCATTTCCCGAACCATCCACATCCGTCCGCGCCAGCACCGTGCCGTCATTGCTCAATATCTCTCCCCGGACAATCCGGTCCGCAAAGCTGTCCAGCCTGGCGTTATAAGAATTGTTTATCACGTCTTCGCTTTTAAACTGCAGAAAATATGCGAAATAACAGGCCATGGCTAAAAACAGGCCCACGATCACATAGGTCAGGATTAAAATATTATGATTTGCCTTAGGAGTCTGATTCTTCTTCGTCTTCATATTCATCCTCTTCATTCCGCTTTAAAATATACAGTCCCTGAATTACCTGAAACAATATAAACGTGCTTAAAACCGAACTCCCTCCATAACTGACGAGAGGAAGGGTCACTCCGGTAGACGGGATGAACTTAATCACCCCGCCCACAGTTAAAAATACCTGCACGATATAGACGATCCCCAATCCAAAAGCGGTCAGCTTATAAAAACTGGCCTGCATCCGGTTGGCGATCATCATAAACTGCAAAAAACATCCCAGGCAGATCAGAATCACGCAAAGGGCAAAGATTCCTCCCATCTCCTCCGAAATGGCCGCAAACACAAAATCCTTTTCCACCACGGGAATTTTCTTCGGCATTCCCTGGTAAAGCCCCATACCAAACCAGCCTCCCGTCCCGATGGCGAACAAAGACTGGGTAATCTGATAACCCTTATTATCAATATCCGCCCACGGATTCATCCAGGCGGATACCCGGACCCGCACATGAGAAAACAGACGGTAAGCCAGCACAGAAGCAAATGAACCCCCCGCCGCTCCGGCAATCAGATAAAACCAATTGGACGTAGCCACAAACAGCATAAACAGATAAGTTACAAAAAAGATCAGCGCGCTTCCCAAATCCTTGGACGCCACCAGAATCAGCACATGAACGGCCGCTACCGCCGTGGTAATGAGCACCGTCTTAAAATCCAAAGACCGGTAAAACATGGTGGCAACAAAAAATACAAAGCTGATCTTAACAAATTCCGACGGCTGAAAGGACAGCGCCCCCACCCCCAAAGAAAGCTGGGCGCCGAAGCTGCTGTTTCCCACCAGAAGCACTACGGCAAGCAAAAGCAATCCCGCAATTCCGTAGACCCATGGAATCTTTCCAAGCTGCCATACCCGGTCCATGACAAATGGTATGATCATCGTCACAACCGCGGATACGCCCACGATCACAAACTGGCGCAGCGCCCGTTCCGTGGAGATACGAGTCAGTATAATGAACCCGACGCACAACAGCATGCACATGTTGTTCACCAGCAGTCTGGACACATGACGGTAAAACAGTCTGGATATATAAATATAGCACAGAAAAAACACCAGCTGCGCCAGATAAAAGATAATCACCACTTCATCTTCCGTTTTCAAATACAACACCGTATAGGCCAGCAGATGCAGGACAAACATGACCCGGTTCTGTGCGCCGCAGATGCGGAATTTCCTGGCTTCCGTCGGCATGGCGAAGTACCGGAAATTAAGGTACGTATAGACCGCCATGAGCAATATCAGAAGGTATTTGGAAACATCAATAATCAGATTTATCACTATTCCACTCCTCTTTTAAAATGGCCTCTCGTGTATTCCTTCACAGGCAGTTCCGCAGACTTTCCATACATCCAGACATCCGCAAATGCCGCTGCAATCTCCTTCACTTCTCCCGGACTTTCCGTAGAAAACTGCAGGCGGATTCCAGACGGGTTCAGCCTTTTTATCAGTTCCCGGTCCCCTAACAGAGATAGCGGAGCTGAATTATAAAAGACATTGTAACAAAACGGACAGATATTCTTAACCGGCATCTCTTTTCCCATCCGGTCTTTCAGATACAGAAGTTCCGTCTTCCCACTGCAGCCTTCCATCGTCTTTCTGATGCACTGGGCGGAAACCATCATGGGAATGGCCCCATATGCGATCATCTCTTCTCCCCCGCACCCCAGCCGTTCCAGTTCCCGGCTGTTTAATTCCACAGGAAGAGTAAGCCTGTCCGCTCCCAATTTAAACATCTCCGCCTTGGCTTCCCGGTTATATGCATACAGGTTATAATCAAAAATCAGAGGAAGAACGATTCCCTGTTCCTTTAGAAATTCCACCTCTTCCACCGTCCGCACCAGGATTCCGTCAAATCCGGAAACCACCAGTTCCTCTTTCCACTTCAGGAAATATCTTTCCGCTTCTTTCCTGAATATATACGGCATTGCCAGAAAACACTTCTTTCCCCACTTATGGCACTCCGAAACAGCCTGACTCCACACACCGCCGTTCCACTCCGCACTGTCTATCAATATCTCACTTACTTCTTCTATTTTTAAAACAGGCTCCAGCGTCTCTTTTTTCTCCAGAAGAACATGAAGTTTTTTATCGGGATTCGGGAGGCTCTGAGTTTTATCTTCCGCCTGCTCCGGATGATCAGGAACATTCCTATGAAAACGTCCTAAAATCTCTTTCTCAAGCAGCTCCAGCCCCGACCGTCTCAGCTCATTTAACTCCTGAACCGGCATAAAAATGCTGCCGTTTAATTCCACTCTTAGCTCTTCAAAAACAAACGGGGTATTGCCCGTTTTCTTCATCTGTTTTAAGATCTTTTCTTCCGTTAACGGCTGTTTCAGCGCCGTCTGAACCATCTGCCCCGTCACCTTCACACCGCAGCTTCCGCAGCGCAGTTCCAGCACAGAAGGCTGTCCCTCTGTGAGCGTCAAAACTCCCTTTACCGGTTCCTGTTTCTGCCTGTTCACATAGGTCTGATCCAGATAATCAAACAGCTGCTGGTTGCCTTCCCTGAAAGCCGGTTTTTCCTTTAAAACCACCATATTCCTGCCATTATGCTGCTCATAATAACCGTCGGTCTGTCCTCCCCGGTCAAAAAGATCCAGAAGAGTTTTTTTATCTTCCTGGTTCACCCGGTAACCGGCCCTTCCCTTTTCCAGATAGAGGTCCACATATTTTCTGTAAATGCTGACCACTCCGGCCGTATATCTGGGGCTCTTCATCCGTCCCTCAATCTTCATGGAAAAGATTCCGGCCTCAATCATCTCCGGTATCAGATCCAGAGTGCTTAGGTCCTTCAGGCTTAATACGTACCGTTCATTATCCTTGTTCACCTTTTTTCCGTTCTTTAACACATCATAAGGAAGCCTGCAAGGCTGGGCACACCGCCCCCGGTTTCCGCTCCGCCCTCCGATCAGGCTGCTGAACAGGCACTGCCCGGAATAACAATAGCAAAGCGCTCCGTGGACAAAGCTCTCGATCTCCACGTCCACCTGTTTGTGAATCTCCGAGATCTCTTCCAAAGACAGCTCTCTGGCCGTCACGATTCTGGAAGCTCCCATATCCTTTAAAACTTTCGCTCCATAGACGCCGGTTATGGTCATCTGCGTGCTGGCATGGATAGGAAGATCCGGAAAATGTCTCTTGATATAATGAAACACGCCAAAATCCTGAACGATCACCGCATCCAGCCCCCGTTCATAATATGGCGCAAGGTATTCCTCCAAATCCATCAGCTCATCGTCACGAACCAAGGTGTTTACCGTCATATACACGCTGCTGCCATGCAGATGGGCATAGTCCAGCGCTTTAATCAAAAGATCCTCATCCGGATTGTCCGCATAAGCGCGGGCTCCAAAACGGCTTCCGCCGATATACACCGCATCCGCTCCTGCATTTACCGCGGCCACCAGACTTTCATAGGAACCGGCCGGCGCAAGCACCTCCACACGTTTGTTCTCCATTCTTTCAATCCTTTCCTGTCCATAAATTCAAAGATGCCCCATTCCTGCATGAGACATCCTATGTATCTTACTTTTTAGTTGTCTTTGTAGCCGCAGCCTCTCCTCCTGCTTTCTTCTGATCCGCAGACTGCTCCATCTGCCTGAGAGCGGCTTCCAGCTTCATCTGGGTGGTGATCAGCTCATGCTTCAGGCTGTAAACTTCTTTTTCCATATCATTGTTCTGCTTTTCCAGCACTGCCACCTGGTCCGTGGCTTTAAAATAATCATCCGCAATATTAAGGGCGATCATCACCGACTGGTATTCCTGGCTTTGCTTGGAAAAACCATCCTGCTGCCGCAGCCTTAATGTCTTTTCGTTGATATAGCTGGCCACTTTCTGAAGGTAGTGTTCTTCCTCCATGCCGCCCAATGTATAAATCTTCCCATCTATCAAAACTTCTGCATAATGTTTTGCAGCCATAGTAAAATTCTCCTTGCTCTCTTTTTCATTCTCGTTCATCATGCGTTAAAACCGCCCCTTCAAATGGCTTCATAAACGGCATGACTCTCTGTTCCTCCACAGTATAGCACACTTACCGTTCAATTCCAAGATGATGATAAGCAAGATCTGTGGCCATACGCCCTCTCGGAGTACGGTTTATCAATCCCTGCATCAGCAAATATGGCTCATATACATCTTCCAAAGTCCCTGCATCTTCCCCGAGAGACGCGGCCAGCGTATCCAGGCCCACAGGCCCTCCGCCAAACTTCTGTATCATGGTCAGCAGGATATTGCGGTCATTATTATCCAGCCCAATGCGGTCCACATCCAGTATATCCAGAGCAAAATCCACCACTTCTCTGGTAATCACCCCATCGTATTTCACCTGTGCAAAATCGCGGACCCGTTTCAGCAGGCGGTTGGCTAAACGCGGCGTTCCTCTGGATCTTTTTGCAATCTCCATGGCCCCTGAGCTCTCAATCTCCACTCCCAGCACATTGGCGGAACGGCAGACAATGGCCTTTAATTCCTCCGGAAGGTAGAAATCCAGCTTCTGAACCACGCCGAAACGATCCCTGAGCGGAGCGGTCAAAAGCCCCACTCTGGTCGTCGCCCCAACAAGCGTAAAATGAGGCAGATCCAGGCGGATCGACCTGGCAGACGCGTCCTTTCCCAGCACAATATCGATGGCAAAATCCTCCATGGCCGGATAAAGCACTTCCTCCACCTGTCGGTTCAGACGGTGAATCTCATCCACAAACAGCACATCCCCCTCCTGAAGGTTATTGAGGATAGCCGCCATCTCCCCCGGCTTTTCAATGGCCGGGCCGGAAGTGATCTTCATATTAACGCCCATTTCATTGGCAATAATCCCTGACAACGTGGTCTTTCCAAGTCCGGGAGGTCCGTAAAACAAAAGGTGGTCCAGAGAATCCCCTCTTGACTTGGCCGCCTCTATGTAAATCTTTAATGTGGACTTGATCTTCTCCTGCCCAATATAATCATCCAGAAGCTGCGGCCGCAGATTGAGTTCTATTTTTTTTTCTTCTTCCGTTACTTCTGTATTAATAATTCTTCGCTCCATAATACTTCCCTGTCTTTTTATACTATAAGAAGGACAAATGCTTTAAAGAGGCTTTCAATACGTCCTCCACCGTCATCTCGTCCGTGATCTCCACCTGTCTGACCGCCTTAGCCGCCTCGCTTCCCGAATATCCCAAAGCAACCAGCGCTTCCATCGCTTCTTTTCCGGTCTGTCCCACCAGGCTGCCGCCCAACGCTTCCGTTTCCGCTTCCTGAGGAAGCATATCTTCTATGTGAACCCTGTCTTTCAAATCCAGAATCACCCGTTGGGCTGTCTTAACTCCAATTCCGGGCGCCTTGGATATCGCCTTGGCATCACCTGAGATAATGGCCATCCGCAAGCTGTCCGGTGTCAGCGTGGACAACACCCCAAGCGCCCCCTTCGGCCCGATTCCATTCACGCCGATCAGCTGCTTAAACATGTCCAGATCCTGACGGTTCAAAAAGCCGTAAAGGCTCATGGCATCTTCCCTTACCTGAAAATAAGTGAACACCTTCACTTCATTGCCCACCTTCGGAAGCCGTTCCAACAGGGAAAGGGGCACGTGTATGTTATAGCCGATATTGCCGGCTTCCACCACAATCGTATCTTCAAATGTCTCAACCAACAATCCTTTTATATATGAAATCACAATAAAATCTCCTTTATTATATCTGACGATATCATACCATAGCCGCGCAACATTTGTAAACAACAATACCGAACAAATATTCTGTTTTTCAATTCCGGGTTACCGTTCACCGTGTTGACTTTTCCCCCACTTCCCCTATATAATGGGTATGCGGGCAGGACTTGCCCGTATATTGACAGGAGAACACTATGATTACAATCGATAAACAGATTTCGTTACCCGACACCTATCCGCTGAACCGGATCGGCAGTCTGGACAGCCTGCTCTTTTTTGATATTGAAACCACCGGTTTTTCCGGTGATTATTCCAATCTCTATTTAATTGGCTGCACGTATTATAAAAACAATTCCTGGCATCTGATCCAATGGTTTGCCGATACCAGAGAATCCGAACCGGAGCTGCTGCACGCATTTTTCAGCTTTTTAAAGAATTATAAAATATTAGTCCATTTTAACGGCGACGGCTTTGATATTCCCTATCTGCTCAAACGCTGTAAATCCTATGGTCTTTCCTATGATTTTTCAGAGGTACAGAGCTTCGATATCTACCGTAAGATCAACCCCTACCGCTATCTGCTCCAATTGGACAGCTTAAAGCAGAAATCCATAGAATGTTTTTTGGGAATTGACCGGGAAGATACCTATAACGGCGGCCAGCTGATCCAGGTCTACTATGATTATCTCCAGTCCCGCAGTGATTACCTCTATCAGCTCCTGATCCTTCATAATGAAGACGACTTAAAGGGAATGCCCCAGATTCTTCCGATTCTCAATTATCCGGACTTTTTTGAACATTCCTTCTCACTTGAAGGTCAAGCCATTGAGTCCCTAACCGATATTTTTGGAGATGAACACCGTTCCCTCTTACTCACCTGCAAAAGCGAATACAGGATACCGGTTCCTATTGAACGCTCGCTTTCCTGCGCGGCCTGCCGGGCCGAGGGCAATCTGCTGCTCCTCTCCATCGAGCTTTATGACGGCTGCCTCAAACATTTTTATCCAAATTATAAAGACTATTATTATCTGGTCTATGAAGATACGGCCATACATAAGAGCGTAGGCGAATATGTGGACAAGGACGCCCGCACAAAAGCAACTCCCAAAAATTGCTATACAAAAAAAAGCGGCTGTTTCCTGCCGCAGTTTGAACCGGTATGGGAGCCTTTTCTCCAGCAGGAATATAAAGCGAAATTAACATACATCGAATATGAAGACTCTCTCTTCCATGAATCGGATAGGTTTGAAGCATACCTGCGGCAGTTAATTTCACAGCTTCTGGCCAAGTCTGTTCTTTAATTAGGAAAAACACCTGAAAATGCGCCTGGATTTGCGGCGCATTTTCCATTTTATCCCTCTTTTTTCCGGCCCTCTCTATTAAGAATTCCCTTCACAGTTAAACCTGTTTTAATAATCTTTCTGCTTGAGTAATTTTCTGATATAGGCAAATGTTTTTTCTTCGCCCTCTTCCTTCAGCATCAAAAGCATTTTCTCCAGCAGCGCCCTTGTATCGGGATGGATTACAATGTACGGGCGGGTAAAGCTGTAATATTCCCAAGGGCAGCTGTCTGTATAGTTTTTTCCTTTATATACCTTGGACGCAGCGATCCGGTCCATCATCATCTCCACCACGTATCTGAGCGGCATTTTATGCCCGACCAGGCCGTCCTGAAGTCTGGTGGAAAAATCAATCCAATATTCAAAATGATGCTTATTCCGTCCCTTGTGATGAAGCCACGCCTTAGAAAAGCCCAAAACCTCCCTCTCCGCCGCGTTTGGACTGCGGTTTCCCTGATAATACCTCACTCCTGTCCAGAATTCCGTGGGACTGTATTTGGACAGATCGTGAAGCAGGCCCTGTTTGATCAGCCCTACCCGGAAGCAATGATTCATAACCAGACACTTATGCTGAGTGATAGTGAAGAAATGATTCCATATATTCTGTAATTTCATCTGTATTCCTCTTTTACACTATATTTTATTAGATTTTTCAGTTTTTAACAGAAAAATATTTGACACTTTTTTAATAGTATGATATTCTTAGGGAGGTTGCAGGATAGGCTGCAAACCACTACTATTTTTTATATTTTTTGGAGGTATCATCATGAGTAAAGGTACAGTTAAGTGGTTCAATAACCAGAAGGGTTACGGATTTATTTCCGACGAAAACGGCAGTGATGTATTTGTTCATTATTCAGGTCTTAACATGGACGGCTTCAAATCCTTAGAGGAAGGCGCTGAAGTAGAATTTGACGTTGTTGACGGAGCCAAAGGACCACAGGCTACAAACGTAACCAAATTATAATCATCTGATGTTTAACTATCATTGAACATCTGCCGGTGTACCTTTTTTCATTACTTATAGAATGAAGCAATTCGTTATACCGCACGTGATTACAAGTAAGAGCCATCTCCAGATGGCTCTTTTTGTATCTTCTCTTTTAATGAGTCGCTTTTGTTAAAAGTTCCTTCAATTCCTCCACAGTAAACAGATAATTCTTATTACAGAAATGACAGTTCACTTCCACGGTCTCCCCTTCATCAATCATCTGGGAAAGTTCTTTTCTTCCGATGCTGATAAGGGCTTTTTCCACTCTCTGCTTTTCGCAGTTGCAGTAAAAGCGCGTATCCATCTTCTCCGTAATCTCCAAGTTAAATTCCCCAAGGATATGCTCCAGAATCATCTCCGGCGTTTTCCCTTCGTCCAGCAGGGATGTGATGGATGAAATCTCACCCAGCTTTGTTTCCAGGCCGCTTATGATCTCCTCAGAAGCTCCCGGCATCAGCTGGATAATAAATCCGCCCGCCTGTCTCACCGTATTGTCCTTATTCATCAAAACACCAAGGGCCACGGAAGAAGGCGTCTGCTCTGAAGTCGCATAATAATACGTTAAATCTTCGGCAATCTCACCAGTGACAAGAATCGTCTGCCCAACATAAGGCTCTTTTAATCCGATATCCTGAATTACGCTTAAAACGCCCACTCCAAGCGCTCCGCCCACATCCAGTTTTCCTTTGGAATTAGGAGGAAGCATAACGGACGGATTAAATACGTAACCTTTTACATTTCCTTTGGAATCAGCGGTCACCGTAAGGCCTTCAATCGGCCCGTCTCCCTGAATCTTTATGGTCAAAAGATCGTCATTTCCCTTCATCATGGACCCCATCATTCCGCCTGCGGTCAAAAGGCGTCCCAAAGCAGCCGTTGCCACCGGGCTTGTATTATGAAGTGATCTGGCCAGTTCCACCAGTTCTTTTGTTGTCGATGCAAACGCGCGGATCTGTCCGTCCGCCGCTGTCGCTCTGATTATATAATCTGACATAATTTCCTCGCATTCCGCCGTCTGAAAACGGCTCTTCTATTATTATTTTCCGGATTCTCTCGCAATCACATAAACGCGCTCGCTGTCTTCCACCGGTTTTTCCCTGGTAAATGCATCATAACATTCCACAAATTCCAGGCCGGATTCCTTTAAAGCCCGACGAATCTCATCCAGGCTATAGGCTCTTTGATAATGCACCTCTTCGTATTTCCGGTACAGACCTTCTTTTTCTTTAATGAAAAGGGTAAGGTCATATTCATTCAAATGTTCTTCTTCGTCGTAAAAGTTATCCCAGATAAAGCTTCCCTCATCCCGGTTCTCTGCAATCGTGGAATCCGCCAGCAGTTCTCTGTACTTATACTCCGTATTCAAATCAAAGATAAAAATTCCTCCCGGGTCCAGATAGTTATTTACCAGTTTAAATACCTCAACCAGGTCTTCATACGTCAGAATATAATTCATGGAATCACAGATGCTCACTACAGCCGCAACCGTGCCGTAAAGCTCAAATTCCCTCATATCCTGTAAAAGGTAAAGAATATCCCTGCCGGATTCCGCCTTTTTATCCAGCGCGATCTCCAGCATTTCTTCCGAATTATCGATGCCGATCATATCATATCCGGCTTCGGATAACTGCTCGGTCAGGCTGCCCGTTCCGCATCCCATATCCAGAACAAGGCCTTTATCAATCCCATATTCCTTTAGAAGCCCTGTCAGGTATTCACACCACTCCCCATATGGAATGTTGTCCATAAACATATCATAAACTGCAGCAAAGCTTGTATATTCATCCATACGATACCTCATTCCGCCGCATTTAACAGCATAAGTTTTAACCACATTATCATATCAATTTTTTCTTATAAAATCAACCAATAATCAAATTTGTCAGCAGTTCCGCCTTCCGCCGGAAAGTCGCGCTTGATTATTGGTTCCGTATTCCTTATACTTATAGGAAGAATAAAAGAAGGAAAAATTACACCTATGAAAAGAACCCCAACCAGAACTAACGTAAAAAAACTGCTGTTAAAAAGACTAATCCTGCCTGTCTTTCTGCTGCTTCTCTGCGCCGCCATTTTCCTGTCACTTCCAGTCCATAATTATACCTCTCCAAGAACATTGGACCCGGAAGATCTCATGGAACAGGTTTACGATAAAAATGCGCCTTACGTTACACTGACCGCCGGCACCTTATATTACACCGGCTTCGATTACCAGCATAATGGAAAACTGAAAGGCCATTATTACTACACCCTGAACCAGGAACGATGCCAGTTTTACCTTTTAAAAAGCCAGGGAAACCAAAATCCTCCTGCCGTTTTAGAAAACACGGCAATCAAAGGAACGTTAAATCAATTTGACCAATCCCTCTATCAGACTTTAATCAGCCAGATGGCCGGCAACCTGTCCTGGACAAGTCAGGAACTGGCATCCATGACCGTTCCCTATCTGATCTCCACAATCCCCAGCTACAAAATTCATCAGCTGATCCTGATGGGTGCGCTGGCATTCTGCGCATTGCTGGCTGTGGTTGATATTATAAGAAACTGCGTTCTGGCCTGCATCAGTCTCTCTTCACGGAAATGACTGCTGATCAAATCATACTTTATCTATGCTTAAAAAATACTGAGTTCTAATTTTTGCGAGAGGTATTCCAACATCTTTACCCCTCCGACGCTATTTCCTTTTTCGTCCAGTGCCGGTCCGAAGGCGCCGATTCCCATAACCCCCGGCACTACGGAAAGGATTCCGCCTCCGACTCCGCTTTTCGAAGGCAGTCCCACTTTCGCTGCAAATTCTCCGGACGCATCATACATGCCGCAGGTCACCATTAAAGACCTCACCAGTTTTAACACGTTTCCGGACATATACCGCTCCCCGGTCACGGGATCGCATCCGTTACCGGCTAAAACAGCTCCTAAAAATGAGATGTCACGGCTGCAGACCATGAGAGAGCAAAGGTGAAAATACACGTCCAAATGCTCTTCCACCTCTCCCTCCAGGATGCCGTTTGTCTTCATCATATAAGCCAGCGCCCGGTTCTTATCACCGGTCATCCGTTCTGATAAGAAAACGGCCTCATCAAACTTCAGTTCCGGATTCCCGCAAAGCTTTCTTGCAAATTTTAAAAACCGCTGGGTCCGGTCGTTAGCACAGTTCCCCTTGATACAGCTGCATACGACAATAGCGCCCGCATTGATCATCGGATTATAAGGTTTTCTGCTGGCCTTTTCCAGCCGTATAATGGAATTAAACGGATCTCCGGTAGGTTCCATTCCCACCTTTTCGAATACCGCTTCCATCCCCATATCTTCCACAGCAAGGATCAAAGCAATCACTTTAGATATGCTCTGTAATGTAAAATGCTGTTCCCAATCCCCGTATCCAAACGCTTGATTGTCCGCGGTAATAATGCTGATTCCCAGCTGCATCGGGTTCGCCCCGGCAAGTTCAGGGATATAATCGGCCGGTTTTGCGCTGCCGAGAAAACTTCTCCCATAAGCAAGAGCCTTCTCCATCTCCTCTTTCAAATTTATAATCGTCTTTTGCCCAAACTCTGTCAATAAATAGTCCTTCCTGTTTTCCATCGTACTCCCCAGTTCCTTTTCTCTATTATTTTTCATTCTCACAGCAGTCTTTTGGCAACAGTTCCGTCTTTGATGCCTGTGTTGTTGACTCTGTATAATTTTTCTTATATAATATCATTAATTTTGTCGACTATGGAAATACCTGCTGTTAATCCGGGTATAACCTGGAGATTATAGGCGGAAAGGAACTGCATATGAACTTCCAGCATCTTCAGTATGTAACAACCATCGAGGCCTGCGGATCCATATCCAAGGCTGCCAATAAATTGTACCTGTCACAGCCCTATATAAGCCGTATCCTTCATGAATTGGAAAATGAACTGGGAATTATTATATTTGAACGTGGAAATGAAGGAGTCAAGCCCACCGAAGCTGGCGCCGAATTCCTTGTTCTCGCCAAAAAGCTTTTAAAAGATATGGACAGCCTGCAAAATTTATATAAAAACAGCGGCCAAAAGACCTGCCGCTTCACGCTGTCCATCACAAGATGTTCTCACGGAGTGGATGCACTGGTACGCATGCTGGAAGAGATACAGGAAGAAGAAAAAATCCAGTTTAATATCCGTGAATCCACAAACTCAGAAGTTTTAAACGATATCTATGGTAAAGTTTCAGAACTGGGACTGGTCTGTATCGCAGATGCACAGACAGCTACCTTTCATCATCTGCTGAAAACCAAAGGAATATCTTCTAAATTCGTCTGCCGTCTGGAGCCGATGATCATACTCCGTAAGAACCACCCGCTCCTTTCCCGAAAAAAGAAGATCTGCCTGGATGACTTATATGAATACGGATTTGTTCTGGACGATACCTCCGATTTTGACCTTGGTATTGATATGCTGTCTTACTATCATCTGGTAGACATGCAGCGGATTCAAAAGAAAATACTGGTAAACAGCCGTTCCGCCCTTCATAATCTGTTGACGCGCTCCGACTACGTAGGCGTCGGCATAAAAAGCACCCTGGATCAGGACACTCATTTAGGAATCGTATCCATACCGGTGGAGAAAGAGGATCTCCGCCCCGATTTAGGCAGCGCTTTCTATCTGGTATGGCTGAACGATACCCCCGAAAGCCCGGCCGCACGGTTGTACATAGACCGCATGATGGAATGCTACGGCGACCGGTAAAATCCTCTCAAACAAAAAGTTCCTGCAGAGCGCCATTGAAACCGGCATTCTGCAGGAACCGTTCTCTTTATTCCTTACTCTTCATCATAATCACCCATTCGGATTCCGTGATTACTTTTCCCTCCTGATTGATCAGTTTTGCATCATATTTGGCAATTCCTCTTCCAGGTTTCTTGCTGTGTCTCACTTCCGTCGTGGAAAATTCCAGATGTACGGTGTCTCCAATGCATAAAGGAGCCGTATACTTAATAGACAATTCCAAAAATGCGATCGTAGTTCCCTCAAATAATCCCGTCTGATTGGACAATCCTGTCATAATAACAGGCCCCAGCATTCCATGGGCAACCCGTTTTCCAAACATGTTATTTTTACCGAACTCTTCATCCATATGAAGCGGATTAAAATCTCCGGATAATCCTGCGAAATTCACCACATCCGACTCGGTAATCGTTCTTCCGCAGCTCTCATATACTTTGCCGATCTCAAAATCTTCCAGGTATAACCCTCTGTCCACATGTGCCATAATTAATTATCCCCCTTTGTAATTATATCTTTTAAGCCCATCAGCCCTTCTTCAAATATCCTGGAATCCATAAGTTTTACCTCTTCCACAATCGGTTTAAATTCCAGATAAGGAAGAATGTCCTTATCAATATCGATTCCCGGCGCCACTTCGATCAGCTTCAATCCCTCTTTCACAAGCTGGAATACACAGCGTTCCGTGATAAACAGCACCTTCTGCCCTTTTTTCAGACTGAATTCAGAACTAAATGTTACCTGCTCAATGGAAGATTTAAACTTTTTACGCTTTCCTTCATTGACAATCACAACTTTTCCGTCCTCCAGCCTCATCTGGAAGCCTCCGGCCGTCAGAGTTCCGCAGAACATAATATGATTCGTCGATTGGGAAATGTCCACAAAGCCGCCGCATCCTGCGATTCTGGTTCCAAAACGGCTGACATTTACATCACCCTTTTCATTCACCTCTGCGAATCCCAGATAGGTCACATTTAAATTACCGCCGTTATAGTAGTCAAATTGGGAAGTCATCGGAAGCGCCGCCCATGCGTTGACAGCAGAACCAAAATCCTGTCCTCCGGTAGGCACTCCGCCCACCAGGCCGCTTTCGATGGTCAGAATCATCTGATCGCCGATCCCCTCTTCGTTGGCAACCGCCGCAACTCCTTCAGGAATCCCGATTCCCAAGTTAACCACCGAATTGGGCTCCAGTTCCATGGCCGCCCGTCTCGCAATCACCTTTCTCTCATCCAGAGGAATGCTTCCGAAGCCTACGCCGCCTTTTCTGTAATGACCGGAAAGAACCGGATCATAGTAAGAACCCGGAGTCTGTCTGTGATACTCCACAGGATCGCTGCACACCACAACCGCATCTACCAGGTTGCCAGGTATCACAACCTGGCTTCTGTCCAGTGAACCGGCCGCCACATAATTCTTAACCTGTACAATCACCTTGCCGCCGCACGCCTTTACTGCAAGAGCCACGTCTAAGGAATCGATATATGCGGATTCCTCCTCCATGCTGATATTGCCCAGTTCATCCGCCGTTGTACCGCGTATCAGGCCGATATCCAGTTTCGGAGTTTTATATAAAAGATATTCTTCCCCGCAGATATCCAACAGCTCTACAATATCTTCTTTTGTCACATCATTCATCTTGCCGCCCTGAAGTCTGGGATCGCAGAATGTATTCAAACCGATCTTGGTGATCTCCCCCACTTTTCCGGCAGCAGCCGCACGGTACATATGTGCGATAACTCCCTGAGGGAAGTTGTACGCCTCGATCTTATTCGTATTGGTCAGCTCGATCATACGGGAATTATTAGCAAAATGGCCTGTGATATAGCGCTTAAAAAGCCCTTCATAGCTCATCTCGTAGATCGCCTGATCTTTATTGTTCCCCATACCGGCTGCCTGCATCAAAGTCAGATTTTTAGGACTGTTTGTTTCTAAATACTGTTCCCCCAGTCTGACCATAATCTCTCTCGCAACCGTTGCCAGCATAAACCCCGATACTGCCACTCCGTCATTGTCTTTAATCAATGCCAGAGCTTCCTTCATCTCCACACGTTTCCCCATCACTTACCTCCTGAATGCTGTTTTTCTGTTCTTGCATACCATATCCTACATGTTTATATCGACATAAATATGTATAAACACATATTATTAATTATAGCTTACATCACATTCTTTTTCAACAGAAGTTTCCCGGTAAATCTCATAGACAGGGCCCGTCCGCTCTGGTATAATTTTAATCATGGGGCGGCATCATTCTGCCCTTATATAACAAGATGAACCGGGGTATAAAACATGACTTACTACACAGCAGATGAACTGCAGGAAACCTATAATTTCAGAAGTGCTTCTGATTCTGAAGATGCTGTAATCCAGCAATTTCTCATAACGGTCCAGGATCTCCCATCTAAAGACAATAAACTCGATTATTTTTTCAAAAAGGCGGCGCCTGTTATCGTGATCGCAGTCTTTTTGTTCAGCATTTATTCCGGAATTACCAGTGGATTTAATCTTGGACTGGCCCTGCTCCCCGTCATGCTGGTGGCCATCTACGGAGTACAGATGTTCCAGGTTTACAAACAGAAATGGAATTCTTCCGGCATAAAACATAACTTCAGCAAACATGGAAACCATTTCCTTCTGGCTTCCGCCGTATGCAATGATAAATCAATTAAAAAAGCCGCCTTCGGCCGCAGTACCTATCTCTTAAAGGGAAAAAGTTCCGGCGGGCAGGCGATGGAGGAAATTCCCGTTATCAAACCCCATTATGACATGATGCAAAGCGGATCGCATTTTAATATAATTGCCGCCGCACACGATAACGGATATCAGGTTTTCGCCCTCCCTCAAAGTATTTTTCCAACGCGCGTACCGCACTCCCATGCTAAGAAAAATGAGGCGGTGCCGGCCAAACCAAAGCGCCGCCGCATGGAACCTTCCGACTGCGCGCTGGTTCAGAGCATGCAAAAAGAACGGATTCATATCCGCAATCAGCTCTATTTAAGAAATCAGCTGATCATTCTTTTCTGCCTGGCCGCGTTCTTTCTCTATCAGATTGTGACCGTCAATTCGGCCGGAATCACCCTTGGGCTGTTTATGCTGTTAGCTTATTCGCTCATCTTTCTGTCCAACTTTATACATGACCACGGCATTGCAAAGGCTCTGAAGAAATATGACACCCTGTTCTGCGCGGACGCTTCCGCCTGTGTGATCCGGGACGGCAGCAGCTCCTTCGTAGAATTCCGTGACAGCACCGGTCAGATTCTTTTTACTACTTCATTGAAAGATGATGTCTTCTGGTTTCATACGGGAGATCGGGCGCTTCTCGTTTATTTCAATGAGAAAGACCCCATCGCATTTAAAAATATGTAATTATTTATCACAGAAAGGATGGTTTTTATATGAATTATCAATATTTAATCGTAACAGTAGAAGATGGAGTGGGCGTCATAACATTTCACCGCCCCGAGGCACTGAACGCACTGAATTCAGCCGTGCTGAACGATCTGGATCACGCTGTGGATGAACTGGTTAACGACGAATCCGTTCGCGTTATCGTTTTCACCGGCGAGGGAAAGAGCTTTATCTCCGGCGCTGACATTGACGAACTGGCTGATTCCCGCGGCCTGCAGGTAATCAACTATTCAAAGAAAGGCTGCGAAATCTTCCGAAAGATCGAACTTTTACCCAAGCCTACTATCGCTGCTGTCAACGGATATGCTTTCGGAGGCGGATTTGAATTTCTGCTTTGCTGCGACATCCGCATTGCCAATGAAAAAGCATCTTTTGCCATGCCTGAAGTAACCCTTGGAATCGTGCCCGGCTTTAACGGCACCCAGCGCCTTCCAAGAGCCATCGGCGTATGCCAGGCCAAAGAGCTGCTCTTCACCGGAAGAAGAATCAAGGCCGACGAAGCTCTCGCCCTCGGTGCCATCAACCGCGTCGTTCCCCTTGACACCTTCTGGCAGGAAGTAATGGCAGAAGCCCAAACCATTGCCAACAACTCTTCCACCGCCATCTATCTCGTAAAATCTGCAGTCAATGCAGGTATCGACGCCGCTTTCGACGTAGCAAAAGAAGTAGAAGTCGGCTATATGGCCGCCTGCTTCGGAACCGAAGACCAAATCGAAGGCCTCTCCTCTTTCCGCGAAAAGAGAAAACCTTCTTACCGAACGAAAAAATAGGTATTTTAACCTATTTGCGAAGGGGTACGCACGGAATGGGGAGGCGGAGCCGGAAGGGAACGGTCTGAAGGGGAATCCGGGCCGGGGAAGGAAGATACAGCCAAATGGGATTCGGGATTCGCCCCTAAGAACTACTAAGGCCCGTAAGGACAGAACGAGGCAGGCCAGCGCCATTCGCAGTGAACTCTTTATGACTTCGCTGCTCAGCGGCGCTTTAAAAACTGAGACGGAAATCAGTTTTTACCTGCCTCGTTCCGCCCTTACGGGCCTAAGTAGTTCTAAAGGGGTTCCATACGATCCCATTTGGCTGTATCTTCCTTCCCCGGCCCGGATTCCCCTTCAGACCGTTCCCTTCCGGCTCCGCCTCCCCATTCCGTGCTGGTTTTCGCTAGCTTGGTTAAATACAATAGTTGTGCGTCGGTATTTATGTAGAATTGTATTTGCATAGATCTTGAAGGGATTTTCAGAAATGCCTTCAAGTTTTACATTAAACGTCAAGTCATTTCACGAAAAGACTTCACCCTTTACATTAAATCGTCAAGGCTTTTTACGAAAAGGCTTCACCCTTTACATCAAATCGTCAAGGCTTTTCCCAAAATATCTTCACGCTTGATGTAAAAATTACTCTTTCCACCAAATCTTTTTTATCCATAGCTAGCCAAGCAACAGCCGGAAAGAAGGGGAAACCTGGGCGAGCGGCGGAAATGGAAACAGATAGGGGATCGTGTGCAGACCCTTAGTAATACTTGGTTGGCAAGAGTGGAAAAAGGCAGACAAATACTGAATTCCGAATCAGTATTTGAGGCGCCACTGAACGATGAAGTCATAAAGAGTTCATCGTGAATGGCGCCGCGCTGCCTTTTTCCGCTCTTGGCGGCCTAGTATTACTTAGGGTCGAAACCCGAATCCCCTATCTGTTTCCATTTCCGCCGCCCGCCCAGGTTTCCCCTTCTTTCCGGCGTCTCTTCCGAAACTAAATAAAGATTTAAATTTCTATAAATTTTTACCGCAGCATTTTTTGTATTTTTTGCCGCTTCCGCATGGGCATGGATCGTTACGGCCAACCTTCGGGCCTTTTCTGATGGTGCCGGAAGCTTTCTGAGTTTTGTAAAGCTCTTTTCTCTTTTCTTCACTTAAAATAGCATCCCACTGAGGCAGGTTATACAGCCAGTCAGCTTTTGCTTCCACCATGTTATAATATAATTTCTCAGGATCGATCTCAATCTTTACCTCTGTATCCTCTTCCATGGTATCAATTGGGTTTTCATATCCTTTTAAGCTTTCATTGATGCCATCCAGAAAACCGGTCATGATCAAAACTTCTGTTTCATACTTTTCAGCCAGTTCTTTTACCGTACCGGTAATTACTTCTGTTGGATTGGAAAGAATCTTTTCATAAATTCCCTTTTCAATTGTGAAATAACCAGCCCAGAGGTTCTCTCTTTCTTTATCATCTAAGCCATCTCCATAGGCCAGGTTTCTCCATGTCTCTAAAATAGCCATACTTCTCGTCCATCCTTTTTCTATTCTTGGGGTACATCCTTACATAGTATATAACATTTTACCGATTTTTGCAAAATATTTTTCAAAACAAAAGAAATTTGATACAAATTCTTTTCCTGTCTCACAAAAACGCCCCACCTGCCGCGTTTCACGCAGCAGATGAGGCATTAAAAAGGGGAGGATAAGTATTAATTTTTATCATTTGTTGATAGTAACATTATTAACACTTTACGGAAATATATACAAATAAAATTAATTTTTATTAATTCACATATCTGTAAATATAAGATTCCCCTTCCTCACCGGACCGAACAATCTCTCCGCGCTCATACAGATACTGCAGATGCGCCAGAATTTCGGAAGCCGCCATCCATTTCATCATAACAGGATACGCATGGAAGTTACCCTCTTTATAGTACCATTTGACCTTTCCGGCCACCTCATAAGCACACATCGGCTTCGTATAGAGAACGCCGGTAATCTCGTCCAGACGTTCCTCGTGGTGTTCCAGTATTTCATCCACTCTGGCCTGCAGATCCTTAATTGCCCCGCGATGAGCCGGAAATACATGCTTTACTTTTAAATCACGAACTTTCTTCAGGTTCGCAACATAATTGGTCAGAGAGTGATACTCTTCACCGTAAAATCCGATATTGGGTGTTATCTTATTCAGCACATGGTCTCCCGGGAATAGAACTTCCTGTTCCTCATCGTAAAAACCGATCAGGCCCGGCATGTGTCCCTTTAAATCGATTACTTTCAGATGGTATTTTCCATAAGTAAGAACATCACCGTCTGATAAAACCTTTATACATTCCAGCGGAACAGATGAATCCATATCTTCATCCTTAGGCATCTGCTCTAAAAGTGATGTGGACATTCCGCATTTTAAAAAGTTGTCTTTTAAATAATCATATTTGGATACAGGGTCATTGCCGCTGATCCTGATACTGTCCCACCGGCTGCAGCAGACACCGCCAAATTCCTTATAAAGGTTTGGCAGGTTGCCGCAGTGATCCTGGTGGGTATGGGTAAGGAGGATATCGGTATTTTTCTTATCTAACCCCAGTTCTTCCACCGCCTCGCGCAGAATCCGGTCACATTCTTCCGTGTCGAATCCCACATCGATGATGCAGCTTCGGTCCTGTCCCTTAATGATATAACAGCTTAATTCTTTTAAAGAAGACCCCTTTAGAGGAAGCTTCACTTCATAAATATCATCTAAAATCCGTTCCGCTCTGATTACTTTTTTCTTTCGTCATTCCATACGTAAAGAACGCCTTTTTCTGTGTACTCTTTTACCTGCTCGTCTGTGTAGCCAAGGTCCTTTAAGATTTCAGGTCCCTGTTCACCGATCAATGGACCAACTTTGTATTCCGGAACACCCATCTCATGAAATTTTACAGGCGGTCTTACCAATGTTCTGGTGTTTCCGTTGTCATATTTCATCTTATACAGACATTCATTTGCCCAAGCCTGCTCATCTTCCAGAATCTCTGTCCAGGACTGTGCAAGGCTGAATGCAACGTCAGCTTCTTTCAGAAGAACTTTCCACTCTGCAGCGGTCTTCTTGCCCATAGCTTCCATACAGATATCATACATCTCTGTACCAAGTCCGTTGGCCTGAAGGTTCTGGATTGGGAAATATCTTTCATCGTCTACTAAGTCTTCTCTTCCGAGAGCTTTCATAAACTGTTTGTAGTACATGTTGTAATCAGGCATACAGGTCTGGATAAATCTGTCGTCTGCAGTTCTCCATGCGGAGTTAAATGGGTTAGCGCCTTCACGGATATTGATCGGATATTCTTTTGCGATTCCGTCGTAGTTTGCAGCCTGGATCATCATACCCATGTTGTAAACAGCAGTTTCAAATAAGCTGGTTTCAACTTTTTCGCCTTCACCTGTCAATTTTGCATGATATAATGCTGCCAGGATGCCGGCTGCCAGGTTCATGGCAACGTTGTGGTCACCAACGCCAGGTACTACGTTGAAAGGAACGGTTCCTCTCTGACGTAAGGAATCCAGATATCCGCCTCTTGCGAAGAATGCGGTAAAGTCGAATCCAGGAAGGTCTTTATCAGGACCATACTCGCCGTAACCGGTAACAATCGCATAAACCAGTTTTGGATATTTCACTTTTAATGTTTCATAGTCAAGTCCTGCGCGCTCAAGAGCCTGAACTCTCCAGTTTGTAATCAGAACATCGGCTTCATCCAAAAGTTTGAAGAATGCTTCTTTTCCTTCGGGTGTCTTCATATTCAGGGAAATACATCTCTTGTTTCCGTTTTCCAGATCCCAGGTAGTATTCTCATACATATCCAAAGGTCTTCCTTCTGAAGGCGCTGTGTGTCTTAACGGATCACCTTTTGCGGATTCGATTTTAATAACGTCTGCTCCACAGTCTGCCATGAAACGTCCTGCTCCTGCTGCTGCGATAAAGGTTGCAAGCTCCACAACTTTAACGCCTTCCAATAATTTCTTGCTCATATTGAAAATCCTCCTTATATTGAATTTAATAATTCTTTATTTGTCCAGTTCTTCCATAATAGCCGGAATTACTTTGTACAGATCTCCTACGATTCCATAGTCCGCGATCTCAAAGATCGGCGCGCTCTCATTGGTATTGATCGCTATGATCTGCTCCGAATTCTGCATTCCTGCCGCATGCTGGATCGCTCCGGATATTCCGCATGCAAAGTAGATTTTCGGCTTTACTGTGGTTCCTGTCTGGCCTACCTGGTATGCATGATCGATCCAGCCGGCATCCACTGCGGCTCTCGATGATGCGATCACTCCGCCAAGCTTATCCGCAAGCTGTTTTAACAGCTCAAAGCCTTCCGGTTTTCCAAGTCCCATTCCTCCTGCCACGATGATCTCCGCGTCAGTTAAGGACACTGCTTCCTTCATGCTCTTTACGATCTCCACCACTTTTGTGCGGATATCACCTTCTTTGAATTCCACGTCAAGCTTAATCACTTCGCCCTTACGGCCTTCTTCATATGCGGCCTTTTCCATAACTCCCGGACGTACGGTGGACATCTGCGGACGGTGGTTCGGGCATACGATGGTTGCCATTAAGTTTCCGCCAAATGCAGGACGGGTCTGTTTGATCTTTTTATCTTCCGGATCGATCTCCAGCTTTGTACAGTCTGCTGTCAGTCCGGTGTTCGCTCTTACTGCAAGACATGGGCCAAGGTCACGGCCGATATGGGTTGCTCCAAGCAGCACGATCTCCGGTTTATATGCTTCAATCGC
>NZ_PKUU01000010.1 GCF_002899675.1 Clostridium sp. chh4-2
ACGCTGAAGGCATCTAAGCGTGAAGCCCCCCTCAAGATGAGATATCTCATACGCAAGTAGTAAGACCCCTTGAAGACGACGAGGTAGATAGGGCAGAGGTGGAAGCATGGCAACATGTGAAGCTGACTGTTACTAATCGGTCGAGGGCTTAACCAAGTTGGTTTAGGTAAGAAAAAGAGGAAAGCGGCAGAAGCCGTAACGGATGGAAGGTAGAGATACCGATAGATATGATTCAGTGTGTGGTTTTGAGGGTACATACCCTATGATCCTTGATAGCTCAGTCGGTAGAGCACGCGGCTGTTAACCGCGGTGTCGTAGGTTCGAGTCCTACTCAGGGAGCTTTAACTGCTCAATATGGGTTGACAGAAGTAAAAAAATATAGTATTATATAAAAAATTCCGGCCCCATGGTCAAGCGGTTAAGACATCGCCCTTTCACGGCGGTAACACGAGTTCGAATCTCGTTGGGGTCATCTGAGTTGAAATTCTATTGAAGTTCAACTTTTTACAATTTAATATGGCGACATAGCCAAGTGGTAAGGCAAAGGTCTGCAACACCTCTATCACCAGTTCAAATCTGGTTGTCGCCTCTAAGTTAAAACCTCAGAATTATACGGATTCTGAGGTTTTTGCTGTAAATAGTGTTAAACCTTCCCGCAGGCAATTATCCTAAGATTGCCCGCATTTTTTATGCTTATTTTAAAGCAACTACCACTGTGGATTATAATACTAATTTTAATGTAATGCATTATATGTTCTATTTTAGTTTTGGATTAAACGTTCCATTCATGCAATAATCATTCGAAAATCAAATGATTATAATTCTATTTATCTGATTGACGAATACAACACCTGCTTTTATAATCAATTTGAGCCATTATAGAAACAGGAGGAAATGACTGATATGAATAATTTTCAAGGTATGCTGTTTTGGATGGAGAAAGCGGGTATTATAGCATTTTCTATATCCGGTGCGATGATTGGAGTGGAAGAAGCGGTGGATCTTTTCGGGGTTCTGTTCTTGGGACTAATCACAGCATTGGGAGGCGGTACTTTGAGAGATACGTTGCTTGGTACAGTTCCTTCAGCTAATTTTTTTGATTATCAGGGAATTGTTTTATCTTTATTCACATCGCTGATTGTCTTTAGCGTTGCATACACGAAAAGAAAGTATTACTATAGTCATATGGATCAGATTGAGCGTTTAAATAATGTGGTAGATTCTGTGGGGCTTGGCTTTTTCGCAGTATGTGGTGTTCAGGCTGCGCTGGAAGCTGGTTATTCAACCAATATTTTTTTATTGGCTTTTATGGGAATGCTGACCGGCGTTGGTGGAGGCTTACTCAGAGATGTAATCGTGAAGAGAGTGCCGGTTATTTTTTCCAAGCATATCTATGCGGTTGCAGCAATTTCGGGTGGTGTATGTTATATAGCTCTCATAAGAAGTAAGATGAATGAAACGGCAGCAGTAATATTTAGTGTGTTATTGGTTGTTTTCATTCGCATGCTTTCTACACAGAAAAAACTGAATCTTCCGAAGGTGAGAAGAATTTGATGATAGGAGATGTGTGATGGATATAGAAGAAATTCGTACTTTTATTGAGGTGGCGAAATGCTGTAAC
The DNA here is from genome assembly GCF_002899675.1 of Clostridium sp. chh4-2. Classification (GTDB taxonomy): domain Bacteria; phylum Bacillota; class Clostridia; order Lachnospirales; family Lachnospiraceae; genus CHH4-2. Next base: position 1,622 of record NZ_PKUU01000010.1, read on the forward strand.
TTCTCGAAGGCAGCAGATGTTTTGCATATTGTACAATCTACAGTTTCTAATCGAATGAAATCTTTAGAAGAATATATGGGTGAACAACTGCTGATTAGAGATAAGACCGGAATAAGACTAACACCAGCGGGGAAGATGTTTTTAAATTATGCAAAGCAAATTCAGACCCTTAATGAGAATGCCTTAAAAGATATTCACATGGTAAGTACATATGAGGATTGTCTGAACATTGCAAGTGTACAATGGATTTTCAGTTATACATTGGAAAGTATGCTTACAGAGTTCAGCAAAATACATCCGAAAATAGCAACCAATCTAATCATCGCGCATAGTGAAGAGATTATTCCGATGCTTCAGAATCAGGTGTATGATGTTGCCTTGATCTCTTACAAAATAGATAATGCTAATTTGCATAGTATTCCATTCTGTAAAACCAAAATCCTGTTTGTTGGTGCGGCAGATCAATATTCAGCATATAAGCAAGGAATATCGAAAGAACAGCTGAGAAATTTACCTTTGATCTATTCTGACATCTGGCAGAATTATTTGTCATATGTTTCAGATAATTTTCTGCCGGAGAGCAAGACATTTCTGATCCATTGCAATATGCTGGACAGTGCAAAGAAGTTTTGCAAGGCCGGAATCGGATGCTGCTTTCTCCCGGAAATTATGATCAGGAATGAACTGAACGAAGGAACGCTGATTCATATTCCAATTTCGGGTTTGACTATAAAATATATGAATATATATTTTGTGTATAACAAGAAAAAATTAAATTCTATTGCTTTACAAGAGTGGTTTAAAATGTATCCGGAATTAAAAAGACAAATAGACAAACATTCGAAAATATGATTAAAATCATGCGAATTATTCGTTAGACAAATAGAAACCTCTTGTTTACAATTATTCTATCATAAAAATAATTGTAAACAGGAGGTTTTATTATGAGTAAGATTGTTACAAATAATGCACCAGCTGCAATTGGACCATATTCGCAAGGCGTTACAGCAGGCAAATTCGTGTTTGTATCTGGACAGCTTCCAATTGATCCGGAAACAGGATCATTTCCAGAAGGGGATATCAAGGTTCTTACGGCTCGGTCTCTTAAAAATATTGAAGCAATTTTAAAGGAGGCAGGCGGAAGCCTTGAAAATGTTGTAAAAACATCAATTTTTGTAACAGATTTAAAGCAGTTTGCAGACGTGAATGAAGCATATAGTAAGTTCTTTGGGGATGTACCGCCTGCACGTTCCTGCGTAGAAGTCGCAGCTCTCCCAAAGGGGGCCGCGGTAGAGATTGAGGCTATTGCATATATTTAATCATTTGGACATAGAAAGGGGAAAGCCATGTATTATACCGGAAAAGTGAGATGCTTATATTGTGGAGAGGAATATGAAGCTGAGGATATGTTTGAAGGATGTCTAAAGTGTCATACAGATAAGTTTGCATCTAATCTTACACCTGTTTATGATTTGCCTAAAACAGACGGAAAGAAGGAAACATTTATGAAAATGTTTCCGGGATCAAATTTGGAGACTTATCGTTCGCTGCTTCCATTTAAAGGTACAGAAAAGCTTGTAGATCTTGGAGTTGGAAATACGGCATTAACAAAATTAGATCGGCTCGGTGAAACGTTAGGAGTTGATTTATACATCAAGGATGAGACACGTAATCCTACATGGGGACATAAGGACAGATTAAATGCTGTGTTGATTAATAAGGCAGTTGAACTGAAAGCGCCTGGTGTTATTTATGCATCAACAGGCAACAATGGAGCTTCAGGAGCAGCATTTGCAGCGAAAGCGGGACTTCCTTGTATCATCATGACCGTAACTGGTGTGAATCAGACACTGGAGACATTTATGCAGATTTATGGAGCCTCTCTGATCGGTGTAAAAACAACTCCTGACCGATGGAAGGTTTTGAAAAATATGGTTGACGAAAAGGGTTGGTATCCTGCAACCAACTATGTAGTCCCAATCGTAGGAAGCAATCCTTGGGCAATCGATGGGTATAAAGTGATTGCATATGAATTATATAAAAATATGGATGAACTTCCAGACAAGATTGTAGTTCCAATCTGTTATGGTGATGCGTTATTTGGCATTATGAAGGGATTCTCAGAATTAAAAGAGATGGGATTCATTGATAAAATACCACAGATGGTATCGGTTGAAGATTATGGTCCTGTTGCGAAAGCATACAATGAGAATAAAGAAATTATTGAACCGGTTGAAAGCTGGGGGAGCGTGGCTTCTTCAATGTCTACAGTATGGGGAACCTATCACTCTCTTTATGCTTTAAAGAAATCAAATGGTCTGGCAATTTCTTTAGAAGGAAATAAAGAAATTAACGAAGCACAGATAGAACTCGCTCAGACAGAGGGTGTGTACTGTGAATCGGCATCCGCATCTACGCTGGCTGGTTTAAAACGACTGATGGCAGAAGGAAAAATTAAGAAAGGCGAGAAGGTTGTACTCTTAATTACTGCCAGTGGAGTAAAAGATACGAAAGTAACGGCTTCATATCTTCCGGAAATTCCGGAAAGCAATGCGAAAATGGAAGACATCTATAGAATTTTAAAGGATACATACCATTTGCAAGTTATGGACTAAAAGAGGAGGAATCGGGGGCGATGGAAAACAATAATAAAAAGCGAAAAGAGATGTCTTTAGGGGCGGCTGTTTGTATTTTTTTGGTAATATGTGCAGCAATTGCAATTCAAAAGGTTGTTATCAAGGGTGATATGGGTTCTATGTTCTTCATGCTGTGGGTATTCCTGATTCCGGTTGGAATTTATTTTGGACATACATCATCAGAGATGGAACGTGCTGCAATCGAATTTACACATAAAGCAGTTGCAGCAATTCTTGTACTTCTTGCAGCGGGTGCCTTGATTGGAACCTGGATTTCATCAGGAACAACTCCTGCTTTAATCTATTATGGATTAAAATTTATCAGTCCAAAGATTTTTTTGGTGGCTTCTATGCTGCTGTGTTCCGTTGTATCTCTGTTTTGTGGTACGTCGAACGGAACAGTGGGAACAGCCGGAGTAGCATTGGTGGGTATTGGAAACAGCATGGGAATTCCAACGGGAATTACTGCCGGAGCTGTTATCTGCGGTGCATTTTTTGGAGATAAAATGTCACCGGTTTCAGATACCAATATACTGTCAACTTCTATTACAGGAGTTAATATGTTCAAACATATCCGCTATATGGTCTTTGATCAGGTTCCGGGATATATTATTTCTCTGATCTTCTTCTTTATCGTTGGATTGCGCTACACAGGAAGCATTACGAATGAGTCTACGATACAGTTAATGCAGGGACTTCAGGATAATTTCAACATGGGCTTCTTTGCATTTTTGCCTATGCTTGTAACAGGGGGGCTTTTGGCAATGAAACAATCTTCCCTTCTTGCAATTTTAGGTGGTGCGGTTATGGGAATCTTTGTATCAATTTTTTATCAGGGAATGAATCCTATGGAAGCAGTCAATGTATTCTATAGTGGTTTCTCTCTGGAAACAAGCAGCGAAGCACTGTCTACTTTATTAAATCGTGGAGGCGTTGCAGACATGTGGGGGCTTGCGGGCATTACGCTATTCGGATTTACAGTGGCAGGTATGCTGGATTACCTTGAAGTGTTGAAAAAACTTGCAGAGGCTGTTTCTTCGAGAATTCGTTCTATTACAGGACTTGCGTTCATTACAATTTTATTTGGTTTTGTTGGCAATGCAATTTCCCTTAGCCAGAATTTTGCAATTGTTATGACCGGAACATTGATGAATCCGATCTATCCAAAATATAACTTGCTTCCAAAAAACTGTTCCAGAGATTTACAGGCAGGCGGAACTTACGGGGCTATGTTCATTCCGTGGAACAACAATACAATTTTTGTCTGCGGAGCCCTGGGTGTAACAGCAACTTCCTTTATTCCCTATATTCCGTTACTTTATTTGACTCCAGTCATCGTATTGATTTATACAGTTATCAGATATAAAGTGGATCGTATTTATGACGATGTCGGTTTTGTTGATGTTTCAGCCCGCTTGGAAAATGATCCTGATATGCAGAAAGCAATGTTAGACAGGTAACCGGATTTTCGGAGTAAATGCAGCAGTTCATGTGTTTGATAAAAATCAGCTGCAGACATAAGTTGGACAGATTGCATTTCTCCTTGATTTTCACTTGCTTTTTTGGCAGCGGTATAGTTCGAATCGCGTTTCTTATTAGAACCTCAGGAACCTTGAGAAATCAAGATTCCCGAGGTTTTTGTTTTGCACTTTTGAAAGTATCACGTTGTCCAATTCCCGCATAAAATGGTATATCAATAAAAAAGCAGGTGAAACCATATGGCACAAGTATCAAGTCAGGCGCAGCTGTCGGCTGCGCTGAACATTCAAGAACCTTTCATACAGATAACAGCCGATTTCTCACTCACTTCCCAGATTAACATTCTATATGATGTTACAATAGAAAGCCTCATTCCCGGAACGTATACGATTTCCAAAGCACCGGGATACGACAGTTACTTATTCCGGATACAGAACGACGGTATTCTGCGGCTGGCTAATATTGTTATTGACGGCCAGTCACAACTGCATGATCCAACAAGCGCTGCAGCGCGTGCTCTCATATATGTAACGGGTGGTTCTCTTTATATGGATGATGGGGCTGTTCTGAAAGATAATGTTTCCTATGGATCGGGCGGAGGTGTCTGGCTCTATGGGGGCGGCAGTTATATGAATAAGCTGCAGATGGCCGGAGATGCGAGAGTCACCGGCTGCTCTGCCCGGACCAATGGAGGGGGTATTTCAGTTTCACTAAGCAGTCCGGACGATATCATCTCTATATCGGATCGGTCTATGATTGACCATAATTTTGCTGTTAATGGGGGCGGCATTTATTATTATTCTACGATTCAGGGGGTGGGCGGCACGCTCTCCATCTCGGGGGATGTACAGATCGTGGACAATGCTGCGTCATCTACGGGCGGAGGAATCTGCTTTTCCGGTTATCGGGCCGGAGGCAGCAGCCCTTCCTTTTTGTCTTTGAGTGGATCTCTTATCTTTTCGGGCAACACTGCGGTCCACGGGGCAGCGATCTATTTCTATGGAACAAATGATGGAGACCATATGAGCGTGACGGATGGCGTCTCCGTAGATAGAAATACCGCTGCCCAAAACGGAGGAGGCATCTGCTGTATAACGCCAACAGGCAGCGCAGAGTTCCTAATTGCAAATTCTTCTATAACGCATAATACCGGAGGAACGGGAGGCGGTATCTATCTTCTTACTAATTCAGGAGGAGCTGTTACGTTTCTTGAAACTGTCATATCGGAGAATACAGCGCAAAATGGAGCGGCAGGGTCCGGGGGAGGTGTTTGGTTCCAGAACTCCACAGCGGAACGGCCCGTAATCATATCGCTTAATGGGACACAAATTATGCAAAATGATGCCTTGGCCCAAGGTGGCGGTATTTATTTAACCGGCGGTCCGGGTGAATTTTCTTTCCGTATGAGCAAAAGCTCTGTCTCAGAAAATACTGCTGCGACAAACGGAGGGGGGCTGCTGATGAGCAGCGCCGGCGGCGTTATCGATGTACAGGAAAGTACAATTGAAGGCAATACTGCAGGCGGTTCCGGAGGCGGTTTTTACTATGCGAACAGCCGTGAGGGGACTTCTGCACAGATTCATTTAATAAAAGATACGATTTCTGGAAACCGGGCCGGCAGGGAGGGGGGCGGACTGCGGTTTTCCTCTTCTTTGGGGGCGGTTATCACGGATATTACGGACGGTCAGATATCCGGAAATACTGCGGACACTAACAGCGGAGGAGGGATCTGGCACGGGGGAAACAGTGATACACTGACGCTTCACGGTTCTGCGGCGGTGACTGGAAACGTTTCACGGGAAGGCAATGGCGGAGGTATATATTTTAACAGTGATTCTGGTACGCTTCTTCTTACGGATCAGGTAAAGATCATTGGTAACCGCGCGGACGAACGTGTGAGCAGCTTTGGAAGCCATGGCGGCGGAATCTGTGTTGTTCCGGGGAATGTGACTATTTCAGGACAGGCGGAGATTGCGGATAACAGCGCTCGGTTATACGGCGGTGGAATAAGCATGTCTGAACAGTCACGGATTGACTTTTTAAGCGGATCTATTCACAATAACCGCTCCGCCCGATATGGAGGTGCAGTCTGGTGCCACGATCGCAGTATTTTTTTCATGAGCGGCGGCAGTATTATGGACAATCAGGCCGTTTATGGAGGAGGATTTTACAATGATGCGGTCTTACGGATTACCGGCGGCATGGTCAGTCGGAACAATGCGGATGTGGGGGGAGGCATTTATAATGAAGGGAACTTTTATACGGTAGGATTGAGGGACATTACAAATGGAGTTTATATTTTTGATGAAAATGCTGTTGTCCGGATAGAGGGAGAACTGGCTCCCGGATCGAAAATTCAAATCGAATCTTCGGAATATGTGAGTCCCAACAGCGAGGGCAGGCCTATTGTAATTGGAGAGGCGTCTCCTCCTTATATGCTCCTGAATGAAAATGACCGGGCAGCTTTTTTGAAGCCTCCTTCCGGCTTTGAGGGATGGGAGGTGAGGCTCAGCAGCGATCTTACGCAGGTATTGCTGGTGCCTATACAATATGCGATTCATTATGAAAATCTGCGGGGAGCTTCCAATACCAATCCGGATGTCTATAAGGTGACGGAACCGGATATTGTGCTTGTGCCGCCGGGAAAGATTACCGGATACCGGTTTATTGGCTGGTTTGACGCACCGGAAGGAGGAAACCAGGTTACGCGTATTGTTCAGGGAACCACTGGAGATATCACCCTGTATGCACGATGGGAAATGGTTAGCTTCACCATCACATATGATGCAAATGACGGCGGTGGATCGTGCGCTTGTGGAATCCCTCGTCCTGAATCATTTCAGGAAGGACAGCAGATCAGAATTTCGAATTTGATTCCTGTATGGCCGTGCTTTGTATTTGTCGGATGGAATACCCGGCGGGATGGAACGGGAATTGGCTATATTCCCGGAACAATCGTTGGTCCCCTGCCTGGGGATACGATACTTTATGCAGTTTGGAGAGTTTGCTGCTGTCCGTGTATGGATTCGTGTTGTTCAAGTTTCGACTACTTTTCTGAACTACCATGCTGCTGGTATCCATGCAGATATTCTGTGCCACCATGCCGCTGATATCTATGCAGGTCTCCCATGCCTTCGTGTTGTTGACTTTTTTAATGAGAGATTTAGTTCTGTACTTGCGTACTTGCGGAGAGCAGAGATATTTTAAGGAATATATAAATCTTATGGGAGATATTATGGTATAATAAAGAAAATATCAGCCATTTTAGCATCGAGGACATTATGAACGGGTTCAGCAGGGCAATATCGCGATGCTGCTGTATAAGTGAAAAAGGAAACTTACAATGAGTAATACTTTGAAATATTATAATGAACATGCAAAAGCTTTCGCAGACAGCACAGCAAATCTTGAATTTACGGAATTTCAGGATAAGTTTCTGAGTTATATTAAGCCAGGAGCAAGAGTATTGGATTTTGGCTGTGGATCAGGGCGGGACACCAAGTATTTTCTGGATAAGGGATACCAGGTGGATGCTATAGACGGGTCCTCAGAACTTGTTAAGATGGCTTCAGAGTACGCGCAGATTGAAGTAAAACAGATGTTGTTTCAGGAGTTACAAGCGGTTGGGGTGTATGATGGGATCTGGGCCTGCTCTTCGATTTTACATTTGACAAAGGATGAATTGGCGGATGTAATGAAAAGGATGGAAAAAGCGCTGGTCTCTAAAGGCATTATCTATATGTCGTTTAAATATGGAACAGAGGAAAGTGAACGGAAAGGCCGGCACTTTACGGATATGACAGAGGATAAGATGAAAGACCTGTTGGATAAAGTGGGGTTATTTATGACAGAGGATATGTGGGTGACTTCGGATGTTCGTCCGGGGAGAGAAGATGAAAAATGGCTGAATATAATTGTGAGGAAAATGAGATAGACTAAGAAAATCCTTAGTGCAGAGGTTAATGACCATAGACCCGGAAGCAGGGAAAAGCCCTCTTCCATTCTGAAACATGAGAACATCGGGGAAAAGGGCTTTTGAGACAAATGTTGTTATTTATAAAGCTGCTAGGGCTTCGGTTAATGCAATTAGTGCCAGTGCCTGTCCATATGCCATTGGCTTAATACTTACATTTTTGTAGCGTTCTGCATTCATTCCGATACCAGTTCCGGCAGATACATTTAGTACGGTTCCATCTTCGCTTATATTGCTGCATATAGCATCGATTGCTTTGTTTGCATATTTGCAGTAGGACTTGTCTAAAACACCGGTACGGATGCCTTTTAAAATACCGGCAGTAATCGCGGATGATCCGGAAACCTCTTCGTAACTGTCAGGATCATCTAAAACGGTATGCCATAAGCCGGATGGAGACTGGAGAGAGATAAGAGCATTTACCTGAGAGCGATAGGTGTCAATGAAATATTCCCGCAGACCACTATTCAAATCATTGTCAAAAGACTGGATAAAGTCCATTATGCCAAATGTAAACCAGGAGTTTCCACGCCCCCAGAAGATGCCGCCAAAATTATCGCGGGTGCTGAAAGTCCAGCCATGGTGGAACAATCCTGTTTTCTTGTCATAGAGATATTTGATATGTACTAGAACCTGATGGATAGATTCATCAATCCAGTCTTGCCGTTTAAAGTGGTGTCCCGCTTGGTTAAGATAAAGAACAGCCATTACAAGGGTATCGACCCAAAGCTCGTTTTCGTGAAGAATTACTCCATTACGATCTCCTATGGCAGATGTAACATGCTGAAAACCATTTTCTAAAGTCTTAGGAAGCTCTTCTACTAACCATTGGGCATGATTATAACAGAGAATTTCATAATCATGGTTGTGAAAAGATTCCAGATTGGCAAGCAGGGATAAAAATGGAGCGGTTGTATTAATATTTTTAGAGGGGAGTCCTATTTCCATATTTCTTGTAAACCAGTCATTGAAAAATTTTTGATAACGATTATCACCTAGGTATTGTTGCAGACTAGTTAAGCCATATAGACCAACTCCCTGAGGCCAATCCCACTCTTCGATACCAAAGTCCCGAGCGATATTACCTTTGCTAAATTCACTCTTGTCTCCGGTTTTATCTGCTTCGTAGTTTGCTCCTCCAAGATTCACTAGCCGATTAGCTATTAGGTTAATCTTTTCCATTAATATCTCAGTTGTCATTATTTGTTCCTCCATATAATTTTTTAATATAAAATCCAGGGGTCATCCCTGTTTTTTTCTTGAAGATCTGGCTAAAGTAACGAGGATTGTTTCCGCATCCTACAAGATTAGCCAGTGTCTGTATTTTATCTACATCATGTCGGGCGATTAATTCCTTTGCTTTTTGAATACGTTGATCTGTCAGATACTTAGAGAATTTCTGGCCTGTTTCTTTTTGGAATTTTTTGCTTACATAGTTCATGTCCATGTATAATTTTTTTTCACATATCCATTTCAGCGTTAGATTTGGGTTGGAAATATATTGATCTACATATTCAATTACCTGATTAATGCAATAGCTGTAGGAAGTTACGTTGTGAATTGGGTGTTCAAAAAGTTCATTTAGTTTTTTCCTAACCAGCTCTTGAAGTTGTTCTGTATCAGTGACAGTGTCCATATGTATTAAAAATTCAGCAGAATCCAGCGGTGAACAGGAGGAATTATGACTGCAAATTTTCCATAAAATTCCTGAAACTAGATGTTTGAAAAATTCCGGTTCATGAACACTTCCTAAAATCTCAAGGAGTTCAAGGAACTCTGGGGAGGAGGTAGTGGTAATGGATGTTAACAACTTTTCAGTGCGCGTTAACAGGTTATGATAATTGAACGATGGAACCATTCGGTCATTATCAGGTAAATAAATTGCACCGGAGCGTTTTAAACGTGGAAGAATTTCTTCCAAAAGAGAGAAAAGATTCTTATAATGTTCGGATTTCAGCTCCACATCTACAATTTTATTTTCAAATTGAATGGAACGTAAAAATTCTTCGAACTCTTGATGTCCAGTGACATAATCCTGAAAAAAGAGGATTAAAGTACAGGCTCCATATATACCATAAACAGGGATATATGGAAAGTGAGTTTGTCCGTACTGTCTTACCATTTTCCAGAAATTGTTCAAACTTGCTTCTTCAAGATAGTATATATAATAAAGGCAGTATCCCTCGTTTTCAAAATTTAAAAATTGTTCATAGGATGTTAAAATTTGTTCCAGTGTTTTATCTGAGGAGATAAATTCATTTACAATATTTACAATGATATTGTTCGACATGGTTTCACGAAAAATTTTCTGCTGTTTTTCTGTTTGCCGAAATATTCTTTTGTGGTAGCATTCTTGTATAGCCTCCTGAATAGAAGGAAGTATTTCTGTTTCATCGCAAGGTTTTAAAATATAGTGACGAACACCATATTTCATCGCTTCTCTAGCATATTCAAATTCATCATAACCAGACAGCAGGATAAATTGAATATCGGGATCATTTTCACGAATGCGGCTGATAACTTCTAAGCCTGACATTCCCGACATTTTAATATCAGTCAATACAATATCGGGTGACTCATCTAGTATCATGTCATATGCCTCTATACCATTTTCACATAAACCAATAATTTCAATTCCTAGTTTATCCCATTGAATTAAGTTGTAGATAGATTCACGTATAATACGTTCATCATCAGCAATAATCATTTTTAACATAAGCAGCCTCCTTATTTAAGGGCTTGATGATTTTAATCAGCGTTACTCATTCTCTTTTTTTGAACGCAGCGTGCTGGAATCAAAATAGTAGCTACAGCTAAATCGTCATCATTTGATAGAAAAAGTCCATACTCATTCCCAAACATGAGCTTAATACGTTTATCAATGTTGAGCAAACCGATTCCGAAACCATATGGGGTAAGGGTATCATTTTCTAATTGTTGCATTATATCATCTTCAAATATAGAACCTGTATTTTTTACTGTTATAGATAAGAGTCCATCAGACTGCTGAACTGACAGGTAAATATAGCAAACATCTGTATTCTCCTCCAAACCATATCGAATGGCGTTTTCAATTAAAGGCTGAATACATAGAAATGGTATTTCTAAATGGTTTAATCCCTCGTCAATCATAGCAGTAAACTGAAGCCGCGATTCAAAACGTATTTTTTGTATAGTTATGTAAGCATTGACCAGTTCTAACTCTTGGGAAATCGTAAAGGTCTTTGCTTTACGGTTTAAAGTAGATCGAAGTAAAGTTCCCAGAGATTTTACCATCGAAGAGATGATATTATCTCCCAGAGTTTTGGCTCTCCAGTTGATAGATTCCAGTGTATTATAAAGAAAATGTGGATTTATCTGGGTTTCCAGGGCTTTTAGCTGCGCTTCTTTTTTTAATAATTCATTGAGATAATTATCCTTAACCAATTTTTGAATCCGGGTAGCCATAAGATCAAACTGCTGATGGAGCTGGCCGATCTCATCTTTGCGCAGGGAATAATCATAATTAAATTGCAATAAATTTTGTTCATCCACCTGAAACGTTTTTATCTTAAAGATAAGATTATCAAAATGGTGGATAATTGAGGAGATCATACGCTTTGAAAGAATAAATACAGCTGCCAACATAAATAAGAGAATAAATATCATGAACTGGATCGCTGTGTAAAACTGTGACATCATAGAATCATAAGGTATTAAGCTGATATAATCCCAACCATAAGGTGAAATTGTTCCTCGTACAGAAAAATAACTTTTTTCCTGAAGTTTTACTATTTTATAGGACTCCGAAAATGAATCCATTAGGTATGAGATATTCTGGTTTTTAAGGTCGCCTGTTCTGCATATTGGAAGACCGTCTGCCATAATAAGGTAAGAAGAATTTTCGTATTCACTGTCAATTTGTGTGGCATCTATTGACATTTGTTCTATATCCATACATATGATAATAAAGCCGATTGTATCTAACTTTGTATTTTTTATTCTCCTGATACTGCGGCAGAGAAATAAGCCATGCTGTTCTGCATAATCAGGAACCCATACAGGCTTTCCTTCTGCTATTTCTGCCTTTTTACAGAGAGTATCATATATGTCGGCTGGAACACCATAAGAAGCAAGCGTATCAGATGTAACGCCATAGGAACCATTAGATAAATAGACATACTGAATATGATTTTTGGGGAAAGAAGTACTATATTTAATAAGTTCCTGATAAGCTTCCGTATAATAATGGCGGGATACAGACGTATTTGGATGATCTTTGATATAAGAAAAATTCTTTTGTAAAACTTCACTGGAAAGAAGCTGGAAGGAAAGGTCTTCTGCATTTTTAAGTTCTGTTTTGATTAAAGTGGCTGAGTGAGATAATGAGGCTGCCGTTGACTTGTAAAGCATTTGGTTGCTGGTCTTGGTAACGATAAATATACATAAAGTAAAAGCAACAATTAAAAGGAGAAAGCTGGCAGTAAATATATAAGTAAACTTTGCAATTAATGGCATATTATTTATAAATCTTTTAATACTTGTACCTATTAATTGATACCGGGTAGGAGACGATTGCTTTGTATGCTCGTTCATAAAATATTGAACCTTTCCCTCTATTTTTGAATGATAATGTTTCCTGATTTCAGTTCCGTATTATGACATTTATTATAAAGCAAGCGTTGAGCGGTTACAATAGTTCTGAAAATGAAAACGATTTTTTGAACAGGTGAGACGATTTTGTGCCATTTCCCAAGAAGAAAAAATGGAATATAATGAGATCATCAAAAAAGACGGAGGGATTTAAGATGAAAAAAACAAAGTTTGTACTTGCGCTATCTATGGCAGCAGTAATGGGGATAATGAGTGGATGTAGTTCTCCAAAAAACACAGATACGACTTCTCCTGAGTCAGTGGAAAGTACAAAAGATACGAAAAAGAATGCAGATAATGAAGCAAGTACATCTATAAAAGTCTGCTGGTGGGGAAATCAAGCAAGAAATGATATGACAAAACAAGCAGTGGATCTTTATATGGAACAGAATCCAGAGGTGAAAATTGACATTGAATTTACAGACTGGTCTGGATATTGGGATAAACTTTCTGCGATGGCAGCAGGAGGAAATTTACCTGATATTATTCAAATGGATCATTCATATCTGAAACAGTATCAAGAAAGTAACCAATTGGCAGATATTACGCCTTATTTAGAATCTGGAGTTATTCAAACTGAAAAAATTCCGCAAAGTATAATTGAAAGCGGCAGCATTGATGGAAAGTGTTATGCAATGAGCCTTGGAAGCAATGCTCTGTCTTTAATATATAACAAGGATATTACCGACGAGGCAGGCGTAGTCATTCCAGAGCATATTACAACAGAAGAATTGCTTGAAATCGGAAATACTATTTATGAAAAAACCGGTGTAAAAACATATTATGAGGGTGGTCTCAATGGACTGATTATGATGGCCCGAAGCAATGATTCCAATATTTTTGATGAGTTGGCGGCCAATGACCTGACTTCCACTTTGGAACATTTTGAATATGTAGATCAATTTGCTAGAGCCGAGTCAGCGCTCACCCCGGAATTAATTGCAGAAAAAAATCCTAGTGTAGTTGAGACTAATCCAATAACAGATGGAACGTCTTGGAACTGTTTTTCCTTTTCAAACCAGTTTATTGCATTAAAAAATGCTTCAGGCGGAGCAAATTTGGAATTGTCTATGTTTCCAAGTCCACAAGAATCTGATGTTGAAGCTATGTTTTTAAAACCGGCACAGTTTTTTGCAATATCAGAAACGTCCCAGTCTAAAGATGAGGCGGCTAAGTTTATTGATTGGTTTATAAATTCTGAGGAATGTAATGAAATCCTGTTAGGCGAAAGAGGGGTTCCGGTTAACACAGATATTGCAAAAAATATAAAGGAAAAAGTTGATGCAGATACAGCAAAAACCTTTGATTATATTAATAAAATAGGAGAAATTGCAACACCTATTGATGATCCGGCCCCAGCAGGAAGAGGAGAGGTTGAGGCAGTAGCATTAACTTATGTGGAACAGCTTCGCTATGGAGACGGAACAGCACAGGAAATTGCAGAGAAATTTGTTGAGAAGTCATATGAAATTTTGACCGAAGCAGCGAAATAAAGGAGAGGTGTAAGGGATGAACGTTAATAAAAAAAACACACGAAAAAAGACGTTTGGCCAGCTTCTAAATCAAGAGGGTGTGGCAGGATATATTCTGATCCTGCCCTTCCTAATCGGTTTTTTTAGCTTTATTGCCTTGCCTATGTTAATGTCATTTGGATTATCTTTTACAAGATATAATGTATTGAAAAGTCCGGAATTCATCGGATTAGAAAATTATATCAAAATGTTTACAAATGATCCAAAATATTTGAAAACGTTTTTTGTAACACTTTATTATGCTGTTTTTTCTGTACCTTTACGTCTGATTATGGCGCTTGGGGTAGCAATGCTTTTGGTAAAAACAACCAAGCTTTCAAAGTTCTATCGGGCGGTCTATTATCTTCCGTCTATTATAGGATCATCGGTAGCGGTAGCAATTCTATGGAAAAGAATGTTTGCCAGTGACGGTGTGGTGAATGCGCTTCTTCAGACAGTTGGAATTCCCTGTGACAAGTCATGGCTGGGAAGCCAGGATACGGCAATTTGGACATTGATTTTATTGGCAGTCTGGCAATTTGGCTCTTCTATGTTAATCTTTTTATCTGGTTTAAAACAGGTTCCTGTCGCTCTTTATGAGTCAGCTACTATGGATGGTGCAAACAGTTTTCATAAGTTTTTTAAAATTACACTTCCAATGATTACACCCACTATTTTCTTTAATCTGATTAACCAGATTATTAATGGTTTTATGGCATTTACACAGAGTTATATTATTACGCAGGGAAAACCCAGAGACTCTACATTATTTTACACAGTCTATATGTATCAGAATTCGTTTACTTTTAATAAGCTGGGTTATGGTTGTGCGATGGCTTGGGCAATGACCATATTTGTGGCAATATTGACTTATATAATTTTTAAAACTCAGAATAAATGGGTATATTATGAATCGGAAAGGTGATGGAGATGAATAATTATAAGGCGAAAAGGAAAGCAGCATCCATTGCATACCATATCTTTACCTTCGGATTTGCTATTGTTATGATTTATCCGGTGATTTGGATGATACTTAGTTCCTTTAAAGGTAGCAATGAAATTATGAGGACAGCCCAGAATCTATTTCCAAGCCAATGGAAGTTTGAGAACTATGCGGTTGGGTGGAAAGGGTTTGCAGGATATAGTTTTAGTTTGTTTTTTAAAAACTCTTTTATTATTGCAGGAACGGCTACAGTTGGTGCAGTGATATCATCAGCACTTATAGGATACGGTTTTGCAAGGTGCAATTTTAAAGGAAAAAGTTTTTGGTTTTCATGTATGCTGCTTTCCATGATGCTTCCTTTTCAGGTTATTATGATACCACAGTACATATTATTTAATAAGATTGGATGGGTAGGAAGCTATCTTCCAATTATTATGCCATATTTTTTAGGACAAGGCTTTTTCATTTTTCTTAATCTGCAATTTATTAAGGGCATTCCAATTGAATTGGATGAGGCGGCTAAAATTGACGGATGCAGTATTTATACGATCTTTACTAAGATTATAATACCTTTGATTAAACCGGCCCTGGTTACAAGCGCAATATTTGCTTTTATGTGGAAGTGGGAAGATTTTTTATCATCTTTGATTTATTTAAGCGATCCGGTAAAGTATCCGGTGGCTTATGCACTAAAACTTTTTTCTGATCCTGCTTCCGGATCTGACTGGGGAGCTATGTTTGCCATGGCAACTTTATCGTTAGTACCGATTTTTGTGATTTTTCTTACCATGCAGAAATATTTAGTGGAAGGCATAGCTTCAACCGGCATTAAGGGGTGAGAATATGGATTTACAGTATGGAATTCAGCCATTCTGGTTTTGGAATGGCGATATGAGAGAAGAGGAAATTGTATGGCAAATCGAGGAAATGCATCGTCAGGGCATTCAAGGTTTTATCATACATCCCCGACAAGGAATGAAAATTCCGTATCTTAGCTCAATTTATTTCGCAAGAGTAGAATTAGCTGTGAGAACGGCCGCCAAACTAAATATGGATGTATGGCTTTATGATGAATACCCTTATCCTAGTGGAGTAACAGGTGGGGATGTAATTCTGGAACATCCTGAGTATCTATGTAAAGAGCTTATTTTATATGATGAACAGTTTGAGGGCGGAAGCCTTATATCAAAGGATCTTTCATGGGGAAAAGTTTTATTTGCCAGAGCGTATGCTGTAACAGATGGAGATACCCTTTGGTCTGATTATATAGACCTAAGTGAAAATATTGGGACAGCTTTCCGACAAGAAATTTTCCAAATCAGTGGTTTGACTGCTTATAATAAAAAACGTTATTTTACTGGAGAACAGGCCAAGCGGCTTATGTGGGAAGTTCCGGAAGGAGATTGGCGCGTTTTAATAGTGACAGAGGCAGTATTAAAAGATTTTAAGTATTTTGGCAATTATGTAGATACAATGAATCCAGACGCAATCGACTTTTATCTTAAAACTACACATGAGGTGTATAAAAAACGGTTTGGGGATCAGTTTGGAAAAACAGTTAAGGGGATTTTTACGGATGAAGTGACGGCATTTCCACCAGAACAGCCATGGTCTCCTTTACTTCCTAAAAAAATTCTGGAGTTATCGGGTATTAATATTATAGAATGGCTTCCTGCCATAATGGGAATTGATATGGGAAAGGGAACCAAAGAAGCCAGATATGCTTACTGGAATGGCGCGGCAGAAGCGTTTATGGAGAGCTATGATAAAAAGGTTTACCATTGGTGCAAGGAAAACGGCCTTATGTTAATTGGAGAAAAGCCGATAATGCGTGCAGCAGAGATGGAGTTTTGTCATATTCCAGGAATGGAAGTGGGGCACCAGAAGGTAGGAAGCAGCCCTAATATTGTACCAGGGAAATATAGAGCCAATGGAAAGTTGGCAGCGTCCTGCGCCCATTTTTATAAGAAGCCATCAGCACTGTGTGAAGCTTTTCATAGTATTGGTTGGGGAATGACACTTCAAGATATGAAGTGGATTCTTGACTGGCTGGTTATTCAAGGAATCGATTTTTATATAGCACATGCATTTTTTTATACGACGGATGGACTAACAAAGCATGATGCGCCACCTTCTTCATTTTATCAGATGCCATGGTGGAATCATATGAATATACTGGCCAAATACGCACAAAGAGCAGGGAAAATGCTTCGTGGATATCAACGTAACATAAAGACATTAATTTTAGATCCCGTGGCATCAATATGGAGTGAAGACAGCAGCAGAAAGGCAGAGATAAAAACTTCTTATGCTAAACTGCAAAGGATACTTTTAGAACACCAGATTGATTATTATATTATTGATCCCAGGCTTTTAGCTCAAGGTGTGGTACAAGAGATGGGAAGAGACGGAGAAGCTGAATTATTTATACAGGAAGAAGGCTTTTTGCAGATTATTATACCGCCAGCTTGTGTTCTGGAAGCAGAGTGCGCAGATAAGTTAAAGGAATTTTCAGAAAAAGGCGGACGTCTTTGCTTTATAGGAGAAGTGCCTGAAACAGATACCAAAGGAAATGCAATATGGACAAGCGAATATTCGTCTTGGGGTAAACATACCGTATTTGTGGTTAATGAAGAGGAAGTACTGGAAGTATCTGCTGGGCTAAAAGATTATTCTATAAGTTCTTCTCATTCGGATACATTAAAGGATTTTATTGCAATAGAATTGGAAAATCATAATCATGAACAAATTTACTTTATGACTAATTTGAGTAATGAAGTCAAATATGTACAATATGAATGCCTGACTGATGATAAGATACATGCAAGGTTTGAATTTTCGCCATTGGAATCGCGAATTATTAATAAAAATGATATTTTAAAAATGTCATCAGAAAAGAAAGAGGCATTGATTTGCGATTTGAATCAGCAATTTCTTCTTTCATGCGGGCATCCAAATGCAATGCGTTTTGGAAGATGGCAGATGCTTGGAGAAGATGGACAAAGCGCAGTAGTAGAATCCATGACTTTAATAGAGCAATTGGAACATGGTGATTTTAATATACCTCTGAGCACAAGCAAAAATTTTGGATGTGTGAAGCAGCTGACTTTTCCACCAGGGAATTACTGTTATCGGACCATATTCCATTGGGACGGCATGCTGCCGGGAAAGGAAGCAGTCTGGCTTCTCATAGAACCGGGAACGATAAGTGGAGAATGGAAGCTCATGCTTAACGGTGTCCAGATTACCGAGGATCAATTTCAGAAGAAAGAAGTCTATAATCGTTCTAATTTATGCGCCATGGTAACAAATTTAATCTATCCGGGAAAAAATTGCATTGAAGTGTTTGTACATACAAAAGAGACTTTTGATGGCGTTCGAAATCCGATTTATCTTATAGGAAACTTTGGAGTCCGCATTGAGGAAAGCAAAGATTCAGCAGATAGTGGTCTGCATACTTGTGAGATGCTGACAGTAGGTGGAATTAAAAATATGAAGGAAATTGGGCTTCCATTTTATGCAGGAACAGTTCATGCAAAAACAATAATTAGCGCAAATGGAACAGAGAGAATTGTTAAAATTAAAGACTCCTGGATGCAGGATGCATTGGAAATGAAATTAAATGGAAAAAGCATTGGGACCTGTGTATATGCTCCTTATGAATACGAGATTCCACAAGGCATATTGAATAAAGGCGAAAATGAACTTGAACTGGTATTGTCTACGACGCTGATAGGATTATTTGAAGGACAGTATTTTGACCGCAGTAAACATGCATATAAAAATTATCAGGGGGAAGATACAGAGATAGAAGACTATGCAGCAATTGTATATACATAACTATAAAGGCCAATGGATATAGAAGCTGATTTTGATAGTCTTCAAAAAACAGTATATTTAACAGAAGAACTTTATCTTATTATTCATAATCGGGTTATATATTTTGTAAAATAATATTTACGAGACTATAGATTTCAGCTTATAATAAAGATAAGTATTTTTAGTATAGTTTTCTTCAGCACTTTTTAGCGGCAATCTGTTTAAATTTGGCTGCCGCCTTTCATAGAAACCTCGGAAACCTTGATTTTCCGAGGTTTTTAATTTATGGTCAGGATAGACTTAGTTGAGTGAGCGAAGCGGTTTTTTATTAAAATGAACCATTTTTCTTTACGCCTCCTCTATATAGTAGGTGCACCTAAAAAGAACATGACAAGAGGAAAGAAGAGATGACGTTGGAAAGCAGCGGAAAGATGACGAACAGCCAGGCACAGTGCCAGCGGGAAAAAGGTTCCCCGCAGGAAATGTATTTCCCGGAGGAAAAGCCTGCACAGAATAAGCCTGAAACTGCCAAGAAAGAAACTGTCTGCCTGGTTGAGCAGATGATCGGTGACAGTCAGGAGGCGTTTGACAGGCTCATAGAAAAATATTATTCCAAAGCGCTCCGTATCGCTTATCTGATTTCCGGAAACCGGTCGGACAGTGAGGATATTGTGCAGGAGACATTTGTGATCTGCTGGGTGAATCGGAAGAAAATCCGTGAACCGGAGTATTTTGAGACATGGCTTTATAAAACGTTGACGCGTGAGGCCTGGCGATACTGTAAAAAGGCCAGGAGGGAAACGAGCGTCGATGAAGTATTTGGAGAGGACGAGGAAAGCCCGGTGGACGTGATGGATGAAGCCATGAAAAACTGGGAGGCGAAAGAAATCTGCAGGGCGGTGAAGGAACTTCCTGTGAAGCAGAGGACGGTTATCGTACTCTATTATTATAATCAAATGTCCACGAAAGAGATCGCCGGTGTGATGAATTGTCTGGAAGGAACGGTTAAATCAAGGCTTTATACAGCCAGAAACAAGTTAAAACAGGTGCTGGAAGCAGAAGTCCGGGCATTTGGAAAGGAGATACCACAATGAAATACTCTGAAAATGATTGGTGCGAGAAAAGGCGGAGTAAAGTGAATCAGAATGAAAGGGAAGCAGGCGGCAGTGAGCAGGCGGATGATTTGAAAATTTGTGATGCTCTGAACCGCGAGGCGGAGAAACTGTTGGTATCTTCCTGGAATGTGAGGAGTATGCAGCAGTCTGTCCATAGTAGAATCCGGGAGGGAAATCGAATGAAACGTTGCAGTATAAAGAAGATTATCGTAGCAGCATGTATTGTGTGTACATTAGGAAGTATTACGGCAGTTGCCGCAGGAGTGATTGCATCGACTTCGAGTCAAAGCAGCAGAAAAGAAGCATTTTATGATTATGCTAAGGTTGATGAAATGGAGCAGAAGCTTGGATATACCGTGAAAGCTCCGGAAAGTTTTACGAATGGCTTTGCTTTTTCCAATGGAGTGCCAAAACATCAAAAAGCATATGATGAGAATGGAAATACATTAAAACAGGCAGAAGGGCTTTCGATTTCCTACACGAAGAGCGGCATGGCTGACATCACTCTCAGCATCCAAGATGCTTCTTTTACAGAGGATACGGAAACGCCGGATCAGGTATTCAATCATAATGGCGTTGCTTTAAAATATACCAAGAGTAATTATCGGTTTGTGCCAGCGAATTACAAAGTTTCCGATGAGGAACAGGCTGCTATGGATGCGGGGCGGCTGTATATTTCTTATGGAGCGGATACAGTTACGGATAACGTGGTAAAGTTAATTTCATGGGAAGATCAGGGGACGGCTTATACGATGCTTTCTTTTGACAGCACATTGAGTGCAGAGGAGTTTGGGGAGATGGCCGGAGAGGTTATCGATGTTCAATAGTTCGTATGTTAGTTGGTGAATAGACTGAATTATGTTTAGAGAAAAGGGAATAGAGATGGACGGAGCTCTTCTATATAGGCGCTCCGTCCATCTCTATTTCCTTTTGCCATTATAAACTTCAAAGCTTTTTTAAATACCAGGCTCAGATAATTGAGCAACAAATTGAACAAGTATGCCGGAAAATTAAGAAAAGAAGGAACTTTATAAAAATATCAACCGAATATTATAGCTTTCATTTTATTTCTTCTGAGAAAATAATAAGAATAAGAGGTTATTGATAAAACGATTGACAATGTACCGCGTTATGCGTATGATACACTCCATAGAAAACATACATAGAAAGCAAACAGACGCAGGGGTCGCCCAAGAGGCAGCCCCTGTTTTTTTGTTTGAGCTAGGAGGAATTCTGTTATATGAAGGAATTAGCGAAAAATGCACGTTCTATACCGCCATCTGGAATCCGACGGATTTTTAATATGGCGGTAGGACAGGAGGATTGTATTCGATTTACGTTAGGAGAGCCGGATTTTCATACATCCGCCCATATTGTGAGAGCCGGGTGCCGGGCGCTTGAAGGGGAGGAGAACCGCTATACGGAGAATGCCGGGCTTTTGGAACTGCGGCGTGCTATTGCGCACCGGGTTCGGAGAAAAAAAGGCATTGATGCGAATCCCAAAACTGAGATTATGGTGACAAACGGCGGAATGGAGGCCCTTTATCTTTCACTGCATACCATACTTAATGAAGGAGACGAGGTAATTGTGGGTTCTCCTCTGTTTTCCAATTACTTAGGAGAGATCATCAGCTGCGGAGGCGTTCCGGTCTGTGTGGAATTGAAGGAAAGCCGGGATTTTGTTATTGATCCGGCTGAGGTGGAGAAGGCGGTCACAGGGAAGACGAAAGCGATTTTGCTGAATTCTCCATCCAATCCTTTGGGAAGCGTAACCGGACCGGACGTATTAAAGCAGATTGCTGAACTGGCTGTAGCCCATGATCTTTATGTGCTTTCCGACGAAGTATATGAGGAGTTTAATTACGATCCTGCGGTGCCGGTGGTCAGTATCGCTACGTTTCCCGGCATGCGGGAGCGCACTGTGGTGATTGACAGCTTTTCCAAGACATATGCTATGACTGGCTGGCGGGTCGGGTATGCGGTGGGGCCGGAGGCAATTATAAGGCTGATGACATTTAACCAGGAAGGCGTTATATCCAGTGTCAGTGCCAGTTCCCAGTATGCGGCTATTGAGGCGCTTAACGGTCCTCAGGATTTTGTTGGAGATATGATTCAGGCATTTAAAGCGAGACGGGATATTCTGGTGGACGGTTTGGAAGGCGTACCGCGGATCAGCTGCCGCATGCCGAGAGGCGCGTTCTATGTATTTGCCAATATAACGGATACGGGGTTGACTTCCGAAGAGTTTGCCGTCCGGCTTTTGGAGGAAAAACATGTGGCAGTGGTGCCCGGTTCCGCTTTTGGTCCGGGCGGGGAGGGCTATATCCGGCTGTCCTATGTGGTCTCGGAGGAAGATATCCGGGAAGGAGTGCGGCGGATGGAGGCATTTACAACCCATCTTTGATTGGATAGCAGCAGGTTGTCAAGCGCTCTTGGCGGCAGAAAAAGGTCTCTGGGGCAAAGGAGGATTTTGTTATGTATGCATTTAGTTTTGAAAAATTTGTGGAGGCATTTCTGCCGATTTTAAGCAAGATGGGGGACACTCTGTTTCTGACGGCAGGCACATTTGTAATTGCCATGATTCTGGCGATGATCCTGGCATTTTTGTCACTGGGCAAAAATCCGGTGATTGGGTTTATGCTAAAAATCTGGATGTCATTTTTTCGGGGTACGCCGGTGCTGGTTCAGCTGTTTTTCTTTGTTTACGGCCTGTTTCCCAATATTCCGGGTATAAAGGGGCTGGGAGCTGAGTGGCACGCAATTATCTGCCTCAGCCTGGCATATTCTTCTTACATGTCGGAAACCATTCGCGGGGCGATTTTATCCGTGGACCGGGGGCAGTTCGAAGGGGGATATTCCATCGGTATGAGCACGGCCCAGACCATGAGGCGGGTGGTGCTGCCTCAAGCTTTCCGCATGGCGGTGCCTCCGCTTTCTAACAATTTCCTGGAAATATTCAAAGGGACTGCATTGGCTTCTATGGTTGGAATCACGGAAATGATGCTGAAGGCAAAGATGATAAGTTCCAAGAACCTGCGCTTTATGGAGACATATCTGGCGGTATTGTTTATCTATTGGGCGCTTAACATTTTATTCACATCTATACAGAAGCTGTTGGAGCAGAGTCTGAACAGACGGGTATAAGGAGGTAAAATTATGCTGAGATTTGAAAAGATCAACAAATATTTTGGAGAAAATGAAGTGCTGCGGTCTGTGGACCTGGAGGTACCTACCGGAAAGGTAGTAGTCATTTTAGGTCCTAGCGGATCAGGAAAGACCACGTTGCTGCGCTGCGCCAATTATCTGGAAGTTCCTACGGCCGGTATGGTATGCCTGGATGATATTTCGGTGGACAGCCGAAGCCACACAAAAAAGGAGATTTATAATCTGCGCCAGCACAGCACCATGGTTTTCCAGAATTATAATCTGTTTAAAAACATGACGGCAAAGCAGAATGTGATGGAAGGTCTGGTCACCGTGCAGAAGAAGAGCAGAAAGGAAGCCGTAGAGGCGGCAGAACACTTCCTGACTGAAGTTGGTCTGGAGGACCGGATGGATTTCTATCCGTCGCAGCTCTCAGGAGGCCAGCAGCAGCGGGTGGGAATCGCCAGGGCGCTGGCTCTAAATCCCAAAGTAATCCTTTTTGACGAGCCAACCGCGGCTTTGGACCCGGAGCTTGTGGGAGATGTGCTGAATGTAATGAAGAAGATAGCGCAGACGGGAATCACCATGCTGGTGGTTACACATGAGATGCAGTTTGCCAGAGAAGTGGCGGATAAAGTGGTGTTCATGGACAATGGCGTTGTGGTGGAGGAAGGGATACCCAGCCAGGTATTCGATTCCCCGGAAACGGAACGGGCCAGACAGTTCCTGAAACGGGTAACAAAAGGAGTTGCATGATGAGGGTGGCGGTTTTTAACTGCAGGGAAGATGAAAAGGAATTTTTCACACAATATGCACCTCAATATGGAGCAGAGGTTGTGGATATTCCTCAGTGCCCCACTGCGGAGAATACAGGACTTACTTATGGATGTGACTGTGTTAATATTACATCCGATGCGCCTGTTACGGCGGAAATGATTGACCGCTATGTGGCGGGCGGCGTGAAATACCTGGTGACACGAACGATTGGCAGGGAGCACATTGATACTGAATATGCTGCCAAGGCGGGTCTGGGAGTGGGATCTATTACTTACAGCCCCGACAGCGTGGCGGATTATACGATCATGCTGATTCTGATGGTGCTGCGGAACGTGAAGACAATTATGAAGCGCAGTGAAGGCGGAGATTTCAGCCTGACGGCCGTGCGGGGGCGTCAGCTGGGGAATCTTACAGTGGGTCTTTTGGGTACCGGAAACATCGGAGCCGTTACGGCAAAGCACCTGAGCGGATTCGGATGCCGGATTTTTGCCCATACGCGTCACCCCTCCCCTGAACTGAAAGGAATCCTGACTTACGTGGACTTTGACACCCTGCTGGCCCAGAGTGATATTTTGTCTCTTCATGTGCCGGCAGACTCGTCCACATTTCACATAGTAGACCGGGAAGCCATTGGGAAAATGAAAGCGGGAGCGGTTCTTATCAATACGGCCAGGGGAACTCTGGTGGATACGGATGCTCTGATTGACGGGCTGGAAAGCGGCAGGATAGGGGGCGCCGGACTGGACGTGGTGGAAAATGACCGGGAGATCTTTTACCGGGACCAGAAACAGAAAATTATCCCCAACCGTCAGATGGCGGTATTAAACGCCATGCCAAACGTAATTCTTCTGCCGCATACAGCCTTTTATACGGATCAGGCAGTTAAGGATATGGTAAAACGCTCCCTGCAGAACTGCTGTGAATATCTGGACACCTGCAAGGAGAAAGAAAAAACTGCTTAACGGGGAGGCAATTAATGGATATTTTAAAAGAAGCAGGCAAGAGGTTTGAATATATGACCGGGGTCAGGAGACATCTTCATGAAAACCCGGAACTGTCAGGCCAGGAGACCAATACCCTGGAATATATACGCGGGGAACTGATGCGTATGGGCATTCCATATACCGATGTGGATAATGGCGGAATACTGGGGTTTATAGAGGGAAAACAGCCCGGAAAAA
Source organism: Clostridium sp. chh4-2 (assembly GCF_002899675.1). GTDB lineage: Bacteria > Bacillota > Clostridia > Lachnospirales > Lachnospiraceae > CHH4-2. The sequence continues at coordinate 26,832 of NZ_PKUU01000010.1, forward strand.
CCGTACTGCTGCGAGCTGATATGGATGCCCTGCCCATAGCAGAAAATCCGCAGAATCTGGCGGGACCCAAGGTGTGCGTGTCTCATGTGCCCGGCGTCTCACACGCCTGCGGCCATGACTGCCATACCGCCATGCTGCTGGCGGAGGCGGATATTTTAAATTCCCATAGGGAAGAGTTTTTCGGGTGTGTCATCCTGTGTTTCGAGCAGGGAGAGGAAGGCACTGGAAATATGAAATATATCCTCCAATACCTCGAAGAAACTAATCCTACCCGGATTGACGGCTGCTATGGCGCCCATGTACGGTGGGATATGGATACCGGGACCATTTCCGCAGAACCGGGGCCGGTGATGGCTGGAGCGTATGGATTTGAAGTGCGCGTCATAGGAGTGGGAGGGCACGGTTCAAGGCCGGATCTGGCCGTCAGTCCCATTGGCTGTTTTCATGCCATATACGGAGCGCTGGAATCCCTGCGTATGCGGGAGGTCAGCCCTTATGCGGGACTTTCCTTTTCCATTGGGAAACTGATCAGCGGAAATGTGATGAATGTGATTCCTGAGGATCTTGTGTTTGCGGGAACAATCCGCACTTTTCAGGTAGAGGAGGCGGGTGAGACATTTATTCGGGAATTCAAACGGATACTGGAGTGTGAGACGGAACTTTACCATTGCCGTTATGAGATCATCCGGCTGAACAAGCCGCTGTATGAAGTCTATAATAACGAAGACTGCAGCCGCATTGCAAAGCGTGCGGTGAAACGCTGTCTGGGAGAAGAGCCGCTAGTCCGTGCTCAGCCCTGGATGGCATCAGAGAGTATGAATATGCTGCTGAAACTGTATCCGGGTGTGCTGGCCTTTGTAGGCATCCGCAATGAGAAGCTGGGCTCAGGGGCCAATCACCATACTCCGGAGTTTGATGTGGATGAGCGTGGATTAATCAGCGGAACCGCGGCGGCAGCGGCATTTGCCATAGAATTTTTGGAAAATAGGGAGCCGGTCCGTTTCAGGCGGGATATTATTTCGCTGGAGGACCTGGTGAACCGCAGTATCTGATAAAGTCCGGACAGTCCGGGTTTTAATATATGAAAAAGGAGAGTGCGATTATGAAAAAAAATGTGAAGAGATGGGCGGCAGCCCTGTGTGCATGTGGAATGGTGCTGGCGCTTTCGGCTTGCGGCAAGGCGGAGGCGGCCGGGGATACGGCGCCTCAGACAACGGCGGAAGCCGGAAAAACCACGGAAGCTGAGAAAACCACTGCTGCGGATTCTTCTGTAGCGGGCGAAGCTGCATCAGAGAGCACCCAGCCGACGGGTGAAAAGCAGAAGATTATCCTTGGCTCTACCGGTGTACTGGCCAAATGGACCCAGACGGCAGAGGGCAGCAAGGAAAACGGCGGTCTGGAAGGATACGACATAGATGTATGGAATGAAATTGCAAAGCGCGGCAACTTTGAATTGGAGTGGAAGGTAGCGGAATTCCAGGCCTTGTTCGGTATGTTGGACAATGGCGATATTACCACCATTGCCAATGAGGTGACAACTAATCCGGAACGGTTGGAAAAATATGATTTTACCGACACATATGCCTATGACGGTTATGTATTTGTGGTAAAAAAGGGAACGGCTCCTGACAGTTTGGATTGGTTTAAGGGCAAGAAAATCTGTGTGGAAGCGGCAACCAATCCCAGACTTGTGCTGGAGGATATGAATGAGGAAAAGGCTATGGGAATGGAGATCGGATATCTGGACACTCAGAGCGTACTGCTTCCGGCCGTGGACAACGGAACCTATGACGGAGCCTTTATGATTAAGACGGCGGCTCAGATCGGAATTGACGATCTGGGAATGGATCTGGAGCAGTTTGACCCACAGTATAAGGTGCTGCCCATCTGTTATCCGCTGACGAAAACAGAGGATAACAAGCAGCTTATGAAAACAATTAACAGCATCATAAAGGACATGAAAGAGGATGGAACCCTTGCAGAACTATCCGTCAAGTGGTTCGGCCAGGATGTGACCCAGGAGCCTGCAAAGTAAGCAGGGGATCACAAGATAGATTTAACACCAGAAGCCCCGGGGCAGCTAACCGGGGCTTCTGGTGTTAAATTATAGTTTTTCCTTCTTCTTTCAATCCATCCTGGTATTTCCCGGGAGATATTCCGCAGTCTTTTTTAAAAACCCGGATAATATAACAATATGTATTTTTAGAGGTTTTAATTCACATTAGGATATTTATCAGGATAATAACTCTTGACGCAGTCTGCCCGGTCGATCAGAATATCATGCCAGGCGTAAGGCGCTATAAATACACGGTAATCGTTTGAATCTTCCGGTATGTTTGGTTCAATATTGCCATGGTTTAGATGGCTTGCTAAGGCGATGTCCACATGGCGGTCTGCCAGTTCATAGCAGTCTTTGATAAAGATATGGGCCAAATCTTCAGAGTAGTTATTGCGGGCCAGCGCTTCCGGCTTCATGGTGGGGGCGCCCAGGCCGCCGTGCATCGCTACATGAAAGGTTTCGCCGGTTTCATCGTCCGTATCATCGAAAAAGAATGCGGTACAGCCCGGCGTATGGCCTGGAACGAGTTTTGTTTCGATACGGAAGCGTCCAAGCTGAATGGGTTCATTATCATTGTAGAATGCATCTACCTGGTAAGGAAGGGTCCGCATTGGTTTGGTATCATCCTTATGGATTTGGTGCTGTTCTTCATCCTCTTTTGATAGATAGACCTTTGCGCCTGTCATCTCTTTTAAGAGTCTGACCCCGTTGGTATGGTCGCCGTGGAAATGTCCCAGCAGAATCATTTTTATATCCTTAGGATTGAATCCCAGGCTCCAGATGGCGTTGATTACCAGATGAAGATATTGTTCCATTCCTGTATCCAGCAATATCAGGCCTTCGCCTGAATCTAACAGATGAACACTGACATCGTCATTGCAGCCGATGCTCCAGACATGGGGAGCCACGCGGAACGGTTTTACCGTATGTTCCCAGATTTTATCAATCTCTTTCAGGGCGCGATTCTCTTTTACCGGCGCGTAAAAAAATCTTTTTTCTTCCATGTTAATTCCTCCTTAAATTAAAGTTCATAATTGGTCAGTATCCTTACAATTAACGGTAAAAATACTGGATTCCGGCCAGACAGCCGTCTTTTTCAAGCTTTTCAAAATTAACCCGTACCGGGATGCCGGGAATATCGGGAAGGTACATTCTGCCGTCCCTGAGATCGCTGTGGACGGAGTAATAATCTTCAACGTAATCCTGGTTCGGTTTATGGAATTCGATCAATTCCCCTTCTTTCATAAGCGTTCCTACCAATACGCCGGGCAGATATCCCTGGCCGCTGGTGATCCGGCATCCCTGGCTGCGGCCGTATTCCATAACTCGGAGAGATTCTGCCAGTGTATAGAGAAATGGTACGGGCTGAAGCACCTTTACGCCTGAACGGATGTAGGATTTGAAGGTATCGAAAGATTTGGCGGATTCGCCCATGGCAATGGGGACTTCGATATTTTCTGCCTTCATCATGTTCGCAAATGTTTTAATTTCCTCCATTTCCTGTGCCTGAATGGGTTCCTCATACCATTCGATTCCATACGGATGGGCGGCCCGTACAAACCGCATGCAGGTTTCGGCGTCCCAGGACTGATTGCCATCCACAGCTATCTTAAAATCATCGCCAAGCGTTTTACGGGCCAGCTCCATTCTGCGCACATCCCGTTCCACATCCCCGATCCCGATCTTAAATTTTGTGCCGCGAAAGCCGGCTTCTTTAATAGACAGCAATTCTTCTGCCAGCTCCTGGTCAGAACGCAGTACAGATCCGCCGCCTTTGTATACATCACACCAGTCTCTTGATGCTCCCAGCATCCGGTGGAGCGGAATTTCATGCTTTTTGGCGATTAAATCATAGATCAGCATTTCCGTCTGATACATGGCGCCGAAAAACTGTGCTCCGGCCCGCTCTTTCCAATAGAAAAGCTTTCTCCATTCCAGATTTGTCCTGGGCGTTTCATCCTGCAGCATCATGGGTATGAATATCTGCCAGACGGCAGGGGAGACAAGACCTTCCCCGCAGTTTCCGTCTTCATCGTAAATCTTCATCCAATTGGGAAATGCCCAGTCGCGGCTGACTTTCCCGGTTCCGTCTTTCCAGACCTTTTCTCTGGGTTTTCTGTTGAAGCTGTATAAAACTGCTTTGTTAATCTTGATCTTGTCGGGAAATGCCAGATCCTCGTTTATTTTCATTGAAATAGTTTGTTCGATTGTACCGTCAATTTTATAAATCATATACAGCGGTTCCTTTCTGATTATTTTTGATGATTACAGCTCTTTTTCAGTTCCGGGTTCATTTTACAGCGGAAACATAAATGGAATCCAGATCATGAATACAATGAGGTAGATCAGCCAGCAGAAAAGGCCGCCGAGCCAGTACTGTTTTGTGTTGTATTTACCGTGTTCATAACCAAGAACCGTTACCGTTGAGGCCATCGGGGTGCACATGGCGCAGTAGAGCCGTTTATTTATGCACAACATTAGCTTTTGTTTTGCGGTGAGTAGAAAGCCCGTCATATCGCCTTGCTCTCAATCACCGTAATGATGTTGTGGTTGTTCTCGATGTAATCAATAATTCGCTGGTACTCGTCGGCAAAATTGAAGTCAACCGTTATTTCCCCGTTCTCATGCACCCAAACCGCTTTGATAAGTTCAACTACAATTCCCCGGTTTAGGCTCTGAATGTTTTTGTATTTCAGAAAGGCGGTTAGATACGGGTCGTCGGCTCCGATACCGTCAGCCATGATTTGCATTTCCTCTTTCAGATAAGAGATATTCGCTTCAAGCTGCTGTATCTGTTCTGCAATCTTGCCTTTCAAGCGACGGTATTCCTCTTTTGTGATTTCGCCGCTTTTCCAATCGAGGTACAAGCTGTCGGAAGCGTCATTGTACTGTTTTAGTTGCTTTTCTGCCTGTTTCAATGAATAGGATAACCGTTTGTTTTCCCTATTGATTACAGGCGCGTTGTTGATACGTTCAATTTCTTCTGCAAGCTGATCTACAAGGGCAATTTGCATTTGCAAAGCTGCCAAAACCGCGTTTTCCAATTTATCCTGCCGGATAGAATGTTTGCTGCAAATCTTTTTGTCTGTGTAGCTGCGGCAAGAATAGTAGGCAATATTGCGGGCGGTTTTTCGCCGCATGGCTTTTTGACAGTCTGCACAACGGACAAAGCCGGACATTAAATAGACTTCCTGTTTGCCCGGTGCCGTTCTTGTATCGCGCTTATGTAGGGCTTGCGCTTTCTCAAATGTTTCTCGGTCAATGATCGCTTCGTGTGTGTTGGGGACGACAAACCATTCATCTTCCGGGACGCTGATCTGCTTGTGTACTTTGTAGCTGATAACGCGGTGTCTGCCCTGTACCATTACGCCCGTATAGATTTCGTTCTGCAATATCCTTGCAATCGTGCTGGCAGACCACAACCCGTCATTTTTGCCGGAATTAGGATTGTTGTACTTCAATCCTTTTTTCTTTTTGTAGGCTTCGGGGTTAGGCTCTCCCATTTGATTAAGCCTTTTGGCAATCCCCATTTTGCTGTACCCCTCATTCACAAACCAATGATAAATGCTTTTCACAACTTCCGCTGCTTCTTCATCTACCAATAGGCTGTTTTTGTCGTTCGGGTCTTTTTTATAACCATAGGTGGCAAATGCACCGATGAACTCGCCGCGCTCCCGTTTCATCTTGAAAGTTTTGCGGATTTCTTCGGAAGTGGTGGCGGCAAACTGTTCATTGAACATTCCCCTTATAGGTACTTCAAGCCCGCTTGCCGAATGGGGGTTAGCGTAGGTATCAATAAATGGCGTGCCTGTGCAAATAAACCTTGCGCCGTTAATCGGTATGAACTCCTCCAAAAACTTCTGCTGGTCGGCAAGGTTGCGGAAACCGCGTGCAAGGGATTTGATAATCATGCAGTTTACTTCTTTACGGACAATGCAGCCCTCAAGCCGTTTGAAGTTTGGTCGCGCTGTGTCTGTGCCTGTCAATCCGTCGTCGGCAAACACGTCTACAATGACAAAAGTACCCGGCTCAAAATAGCTGTCTACAAAGTCGCGGAGTATCTTTTCTTGATTGATAACACTCTCGCTTTCGTCCTCGTTATCGTCCTCTTTGGATAGTCGAATGTATAGCCCGATTTTCCAAAACGGCTCTGCGTAGCTGCGTGCCGTTTTGTCTTTGCGTATGCGGGGCATAATACCTCCTTTCCCCCTATAATTACGGGTCTATTATACCATTTTAGCCCCATAATCACAAGGTCTTTACCCTTTGGGGTAGGGAAAGTAGGCAAGTCATTTCAGACTTAAAAAGTAGTCGCACAATGATTGTTTCAATGTTTTATCCTCTGCCACAAACCGTATTTTTACGGGTGTGTCGCCGCAAAGAAAACAGTAAGGATTTACGATCTGCTCAAAGTAACTTTGCATTTTCTTTGCCGCTGGCAAAGAACTGTCGATATGGATATTCCGAATATCAACCAAAGTGCTACGGTCTACCTGTGTTATATCAACGCTTCTCATTTGTTGAAGCTGTACCTTGTTAATCATCTTCTTTCCCTCCCGGTATAGCGACATAATACAGAATATGCGCTCCGGCTTGTACGATATGAGAAATAAGGCAGAAACGAACGGCTGTCAGCGGCAGCACCGCGGGAGTTTCACCCCTGCTCATTTAAGGCAGCTTTACCCAATGCCTGCGACGCTCTTAACGCTCGGACTATGGCTATAAAGGCGTTTCGTCCCGCCTATATGTCGTCGCCCACAAGCTGCTAAACCTGTTTTGCAGCGCGGTATTTCTCGCTCGGCTTTCCCTGTGTGAAAAGCTGTTCTGGCGTACCCGCTGTTCGGCTCGATATAAGCGGTATGTATTCGTTTGCCTGTTATACTGCGCCGCCGTTATCTTGCGGGCTTTCTTTATCAAGGAACAATAAGGCTTTGTCAGCCTGTAAAAGCATACCGTTTCCGATATGCTTTTACGGAACGACAAACAGCCCATAACGGGAAGCGTGGAAAGGGGTACACGCTCCCCGCATGGGCTTAAAGAGTTAGCCTACATGAAACGCAAGAGTGCGGGTAATAAGGCGCACTTGCAGCCTGTTACGCATTTCTTCGTCCACATAGGAGTAAGTATTGCCCGCGTCGTCTTTCAGCGTTCGGGTACAAAGTTTCGCTATGTAACCCTCGTAATGCTTCAAGATCGCGCACATGGCGTTTGTGTCGCCGTTTGCCGCTGCGGAAATGACAGGGAACGGCAACAGATTTTCAGATTTCCTAACGGTGTTCATCATCTGCTTTTCCCTCCAAATACTGTTTGATCTTCGCAAGCGCGGATTTCCTATGCCGGAAAACTGTCGTGCGTACAACATTCAGCAGTTCGCCAATTTCCGCGTCGCTCATATCCAAGAAGTAGGACAAGAGAACAATATCGCGTTTCCTTTCGGGCAAAGCGTTAAGGGCTTCGGCAAGCAGTTCATTTTTGACGAGTACATCAAAGCCGGACACTTGAAAACGGTAATAATCGCTTTCGTATTCGTCCGTCGTGAAAAGCTGCGCGAGTTCGCTTTCGCTCAAATCCGAAAAAGGTACTTCGCGTGCTGCGCGTTTCGCAAGAGTGCGGCGGTGGCTTTTCGCTTCGCCAACCAAAGTTTTCTTTGCTAATGCGTCGTACTGATGTTGTATTCTTTCCTTGTCGGAAGAAGATAGCTCCATAGAGTTCACCTCCTTCCCGCGTGGAGTAGAGGACGGGAGTTAAGGGCTTGTCCTCTCTGCCCCTTTCGCTCCGTACCCGTTCGGGAGATGGCTCTTGAGTGCGTTTTTCAGAAAAAAGTTGAAAAAAGCAAAATGCGCCCGTCCGCAAGACGCGGACGAGCGCAAAGGAAATGTAAGAAGTATTTAGATGTATTGACAGTTCATACTCATAGCCGGAATATCCCGCTTGCGGAGCATAGCTTTTTTTGACCGCAAAGCATTAGGCGGGTTACAGTAAATAAAAATGGACACGGCGATACCTCCCCGATACCGCCGTATCCTTAAAAAAGGGCGACTTTAATACACTACCCGCAATCCATTCTATAATAGGGAACAGCGGCTTTTGCGCAATATTAAATAAAAAAGCCGATAACACATAGGTTTTTTGACCTAATGCGTTATCGGCTCTGCGTCTATGCGTCTGGCACTTTTAATCATTTTTTTTTGAATTTATTATATGTGTTAGCTAACTGTCCACAAGCCGCGTTAATCTCTCTGCCATGAGAAACTCTCATAGTAACTTCAAGTCCTGCTTGCTCTAATTGATGTTTGAATGCAACTATTTCCCGTTTCTGTGGTGCTTTAATTCTTGAATTGCTTGTTGGGTTGTATTGTAACACGTTAATCATAACTTTTTTGCCCCGAAACCATTTTGCAAGTTGTCTTACATCTGAGGGCCGGTCATTTATACCCGGTAAAAGCAAATACGCAAAGACAATTTTGCGATTATGCCTTTCAGAATAGGATAAGGCTTGCTTAACAACATCTTCAATAGCATATATGCGCATGTGAGGAATAATACGATTTCTTGCAGATTGTGTTGCTGCGTGTAAAGATATTGTCAACTGAATTTTAAGATGTTCCTCGCGCAATTTTTTTAATTGATCGACCGGACCAACTGTTGATATGGTAATGCCGTCGGTTGGAAAGTTGAGCCCATATCTATCTCGGAGAATATGGATTGCTTTTATCAAGTTGTCATAATTGAATAAAGGCTCTCCCATACCCATAAAAACGATACGGTTTACTTTTCGACGCAACAATATAATCTGTTGTACGATTTCTGACGATGTTAGATTACGAACAAAGCCATTTCGCCCGGACTCACAAAAAATACAACCAACAGGACAACCGACTTGTGTGCTCACGCAAACAGTTCCACCATCTCGCCGCTTGATAAAAACCGTTTCAATGTATTTGTTGTCTTTCAGTTCGTAAACATACTTTTCAGTATCACTGCTTTTGCAAATATTTTTTACCAACATTGATAGATTTTTTTTGCGTGGTAATTGCTTATATAATTCTTCATATAAGGCTTTTGCTTCATTCTCGCCAATAACTTCCGACATTTCTTTGTAAGTAAATCCGTATGGATCATTCCGTACTTCCGCAGGCGTATATTTAGGTAAACGTTTCATTTTTATATCCTTTCTTCTAAATAATAAAAGTTTGTTTTTCTGTATTTTTGATTACAATCTCTAATTTTTCTACATCAATGATATGCGTCAATTTGCATTTAGGGCAGAAAAGAGGAAAATCTTTTAATACAGTATTATGAAATACTTGAACTCTCGTCTTTCCGTTACAAATCGGACATTTTATCCAATATTTTTTAAGCATTATATTTCACTCGTCCTTTTTACACAAAAAAATGCAGGTCAATCCTCAACATGAGCATTGACCTGCATTTATAATGCACAGAGCAGTACAACAAAACTAAGGCATAGCTTACACTATGTCTATACTATATCTATACGTCGTTAGTTTTTTGTATAGCATCCGCAAAATAAGCATGACAAAAAAGCCCATGTTGAAAATGGGAAAATCCTTTTTTTCAATGCTTATCTAATACGCATGCTATGCAACATAAACGCCGCCTCCTTTTACATAAATTTTATTTTATCAGAAAATCAGTCTACTGTCAATACACAACAGGAAGTATTTAACCTAATGATATGAATTGTGTGGACATATCCAAAAAGAAAGGTGAACTGTAAAATGTAACAGGGTGAATGAAAATGGCAAAAAGACCCGTACCATTGTACGACTTTAAGGCTTTCGGGGCAGCTATAAAAGCCGCGAGAAATGAATACGGCGAGAGCCGCAAAAAGGTAAGCGACGAGTTATATATTTCCCCGCGCTACCTTGCGAATATCGAGAACAAGGGACAACAGCCGAGTTTACAGGTATTCTATGACCTTGTAACCCGGTATCATATTTCGGTAGATCAATTTTTCTTCCCGAACAGCAATGCGGAGAAATCCACCGGGCGGCGGCAGCTTGACGCGCTGCTGGACGGTATGAGCGATAAAGGCATACGGATTGTAACCGCAACAGCAAGGGAGATAACGGAAGTCGAAAAAGCAGAGGATTAACCTCACAATATGAGAAATCGGGAGATTGCAGCGCATGGCGGCTGCAATCTTTTTTTGCGTCCAAAATCAAAGGAACGCGCAACAAATACCGCCTTTCGGTGGGGGTATGGAGTAGATAGCAAGCACAGCAAACGAGTACCCGTTTGCGGAAAATGCTTGTTGGGATAATCCCAAACCCTTATACCGAAAGGCGGTGCGGAAATGGAAAACCGAAAGAGAAATATACAGATGAAGTTTTACGTTACGGAAGAAGAAAAGCGGCTGATCGACGAGAAGATGAAGCAGCTTCCCATAAAGCAGTATGGGGCATACTTCCGTAAAATGGCGATAGACGGGTATATTCTTGTCGTTGACCGAAGCGACACAAAAGCATATATCCGGGAACTGCAAGCGGTGAGCCGGAACATCAACCAAATTGCAAAACGCGCCAATGCGACGGGGACGGTTTACAGGCAGGATATAGAGGACATTAAAAAGGCGGTGGACGAGATATGGCGGTTACAAAGACGCACCCTATTAAATCAACCTTAAAGGCTGCGATAGACTATATCTTAAATCCCGAAAAGACAGACGGGAAGCTGCTTGCGTCCTCTTTCGGCTGCGGGCTGGAAACCGCCGATATTGAGTTTGCATGGACGCGGGAAGCTGCCGGAGATCGCGGCACACATTTAGGGCGGCACTTGATACAATCCTTTGCGGTGGGAGAAACCACACCGGAAGAAGCGCACAAAATCGGCATGGAACTTGCCGGGGCGGTATTAGGCGGCAAGTATGAGTTTGTTTTGACAACTCACGTCGATAAAGACCATCTGCATAATCACTTGATTTTCAACGCGGTTAGCTTCGTTGACTACAAAAAGTACCATTCCAACAAGCAAAGCTATCACTTTATCCGGCGCACCAGCGACAGGATATGTAAAGAGCATGGGCTATCCGTCGTCGTACCGGGACAGGACAAGGGAAAAAGCTATGCAGAATACACCGCCGAAAAGCAAGGGACAAGCTACAAAGCAAAGCTGAAAACGGCGATAGATACTCTCATTCCCCAAGTGAAAGATTTTGACGAACTGCTGCGCCGCTTGCAGGAAATGGGGTATGAAATCAAACAGGGCAAATACATTTCCTTTCGCGCTGCCGGACAGGAACGGTTTACCCGCACAAAGACGCTCGGCGCGGCCTATACGGAAGAAGCGATAAAGGAGCGTATCAAGGGCGTGTATGTTGCCAAAACAAAAACGCTGCGGGAAGATAAGAAAATCCGGCTTGTCGTCGATCTTGAAAACAGTATCAAAGCCCAACAGTCGGCGGGCTATGAACGGTGGGCAAAAATCCATAATCTGAAACAGGCTGCTAAAAGCATGAACTTCCTAACCGAAAACAAGATTGAGTATTATAGCGAACTTGAAAGCAAGATAGCCGATATTATGACCGCTCATGACGCGGCGGCAAAGGCGGTTAAGGAAGTGGAACAGCGTATGTCTGATTTGTCGCTGCTTATCAAGCACACCACCACATACCGACAGTTAAAACCGATTTACGATGAATACCGAAAATCGCCGGACAAGGAAAAGTATCTGCGGGGGCATGAAAGCGAAATTATCCTGTTTGAAGCTGCGGCAAGGGCATTAAAGGAAATGCAGATAAAGAAGCTGCCCGATCTCGCCGCGCTGCGCAAGGAGTATAGAAGCTTAAACGACAGGAAAACCAAATTGTATGAAGATTATCGGCAAGCCAAGAAGCAAATGCAGGAATACGGCGTTGTCAAAAAGAACGTCGATAGTATTCTTTACCCGTCCCAAAGCAGGGCGCGGGAGCAGGAGCGATAAGGCGCAAAACATGGGGTGGCAAGTGGAATGTTAAGGGCTGAAAACGCCTGTGTTTCTGCGGCTTCCAGCGCATGAAAACGACATAGACGATAAAGTATATTCAAACCCGCAAAAACGGCTTTCTAATTGTCCACGCAAGGACAAAAAAAGAACAGGGGCGCGGTGCCGGAAATCGGCAACCGCGCCCCTGTTCTCTATGGGCTATTCCTCGTCGGTCAAGATAAACTCCCTTTCGGAAAACTCGCTGTCCGTCATGGCTTGCAGCTTGTTCACCGCTGCGGCGGCAAGCTGGCGCATATCCTCGTCCATGTAGGGCATGGCGGCAAGGATATTTTCAAGCGTTGTTTCCCGGCTGTCCTCGGCGTAGATCGCAACAATGTTTTCTTCCTCAATGGTAAAGCGGGTATTCATGCTATCAAACCTCCAAATCCTTTTTATGCTCTTTCTGTTTATCTTTCGGCTGCTGCGCCGCCTGTTTCTTGTATTCGTCCAGCTTCTTCAAAATGGACGGTTTTTTCTGCGGCTGTTCCCGTTTCTCGGCTTTTACCGCTTTTGCAAGGTCGGTAACGGAAATCGCTTCCCCCGCCTTTGCCCGCTGCTCAAAATCTGCAACGGTGGGCGTTTGCGGCGTATTGTTGATAAGCCCGTCAAAATTGTTGTCGTTCTGCTCTATGGTGTCCTCGACGTGCTTTAAGGGATTATCCCGCTGCGGCTGCTCGGCGGCTATGGCATAAGCCTGTGTGCCATTCCCCATAATGAGATACTTCCCGTCCTCCGACGCATGGTGAAAACCAAAGCCCGCCGCTTCGATCTGTTCGCGGGTCATATCGGTAATATGAAAATTGCCCCTCGGCGTTCTAACGGTTTCACCCGTCATAAGGCTGTCGGGGGTCGCTTCCGGCTGCTGCTTTTCAAGCTGCCCGTCCTTGTAGGAATAGCCTTGCGCCGCGATTGCTTCAAGGGTCTTGCCTGTAACGTCGCCGTAAATCCGCTTGTCTGCGTCAACCAGCATTTGCAAGGTATCTTTTACAGTATCGGACAAGGCTTGCTGCTGTTCGGGCGGTAACTTGTCAAATACGGGGGGCTGCTGCTCCTGCTCGGCTTGCCGCTGCTGCTGCAACTCGGTAAAATGCCCCTCAATCTCGGTAATGAGTTCCTTTGCGGTGGCCTGTATCGTTTCAAGGGACGCTTTTAGTTCGGTCATTTCCTTGCCGCTGCTCCAACCCGCCACATAGCCGAAAGAGTAATCGGACGTATTAAGGCCGAAATGCTGGCAGACGGTGTAAGCGACGCTTTCCGCTTCTACCTCGCGGGTATGGCGGTCAACGCGGTTTTGTTCCTCCGGCGGGGCGTTCAAGTCTACATCGTGCAGCTTCGCATGGGCGATTTCGTGAATGGCGGTCTTTACCGCCTGTAACTCGCTTACACCCTCTTTAATGGCAATCCGCTTATCGGTTAAACTGAAATACCCGTTTGCGCCGTTTGTGATCTGCTCAAATGCAATCGGGACGGGGGACGCTTTTTCAAGGGCGGCGAAAAAATCCTCGTATTGCTCCACATCGGCAAGCAGCGGTTTAACGGAAAGGTCGGGAAACTCCTTGCCCTCGGTCTGCGAAATATCAAAGACGGTTATAACCTTAAAGGCGGGGACGGTGATTTCCTTTTCTTCCTTAATCGCTTTTCCCTCGCGGTCAAGCATGGGCTTTCTCGTTTCGGGGTCGATTTTATCAACCAGCTTTTTCACCTTGTAGGGTGCGGGGGCAAAGATTTTAATGCCTTTCTCGCCTTTCTTTACATGGCGATCAAACTCCTTTTCCCATTGACGGAAGCCCATTACCAGATTGCCGCCCTGCATGGCAATCAAAATCGTATTGTTCAGACTGTAATCATGGAACTTTGACATAGCGGTTAAAAACTCTTTGTAGCGGTCGCTGTCAAAAATCGCCTGTACGCCTTGCTCCAAACGGGCGGTAATCTCCTTTACCTTTTCGGCGGGCTTTTCGGAAGTAAGGATAATGGGGACGACGGGGCGGGGCTGCTGCGGCTCTGCGGTTTGTACGGCTGCTTGCTGCGTTTCGGCTGCGTCCATATAGGCTTTGTCCTGTTCGCCGCGCTCCGGCTGCGGGTAACTCATAATCTTATATTCCTCCGGCACTTCGCGCCCCTCAAACTGCCGTTCCCACTCGTCGCCGCTTTCCACGATATAGCCGTATTCGGTAAACGCGCCTTTTTCCTGCGCGGCGGCATTTCTTCCGAAAGTAGTAAGGTCAATGCCGCCTTTCCATTCTTCGGGCATTTGTACCATGCCGGATTGATTTAAGTAATAGTCGCCCAAATCGCGGTAGGTATGTACTTCGGGGATATGGACGTAAAAATCCACGTTGTAGGTGAAGTCAATTACCTGTCCAATATTTGCAAGCCCGTTTTTCTGCTGCAAAGCTGCGTTTAGCTTGCCAACCTCGGCGGGGTCAAGCTGTTCCAGCCGCGCCGCAAGGAAATTGAGTTCGTCCACGTCGGCGGCGCATACCATTTCATAAGGCAAGGCAATATGTTTCTCCGGGTCGTCGGAATAGCCGCGAATGGAAAAATCCTGCGGGTTATCGGCGGTAATGCCGACGCTCTGCATAGCGCCCTGTAACTGCTCCTTTGTGGCGGGCATATCCAACCAATAGCCGCTTGGGTCGCCCGCTTCAAAGCGGCTGCGGTTGCCTATCATAATAGAAAACTGTTCGCTCATGTGTTCACGCTCCTTTTCCTGCCCGGTATTTTCGGGGATAGCTGCCGCCTGTTGCTGCTGCGGGGGTTCCTCGCCCTCTATGATGTAGTCCGGCATAAGCATACCGTTTACTTTGAAATACTCGGCGTACTCCTGCGGGATAGGCGGGGAGATTTCCGTAAACAAGCGGTCATACGCTTTGATACGCCCATTCAGATACTTTTCCATAGCCGCCTTATCGGTGAAAACTTTTCTGTCCTGTCCGGCGATCTTCGCTTGGGTTCTGCTTGGGCTGTTGGTTCGCACGCTCCATGTAAGCGTCCATGAATACGGGATAGATTTCTGCGCTTCTTGGTTGTAGCGGGTATTCTCGTAAATGTAGTAATTCATCTGATATACCCGGTTGCTGCGGGTATGGCGGTTATACTCGTTTTTCTGCCACTCGTTCGCGGTGTGCTGGACGTGCGGCGTTCTCACATATTCAAGTGCTTTATCCAGCAAAAGCGTTTTCCCCGCCTGTTCTTCCCATGCGGCGGCGCGTTCTTTAAGGTCGTCAAAAAACGTCTGTTCTGCCGCCGCGCTTTCGCTGCGCATGGAAAGTAGCTGCGCAATCGGCAAGGAAGCATAAGGGGCAATATCCCCGTCCTTTGCTTCAAAATATATCCGGCGTTCTATCCGCATGGTTTCGGCGGCTTCTAATTTGTCATGGTCGTATGAGGTGTACGGCATATTGTTTCATCACGTCCTTTCTCGGTCATATAAGGGTTTGGGACTATCCCAACAAGCAAAATGCCCGCGCTCTCTATGGGAAGCGCGGGCATTTCTCGCAAACGGGTACTCGTTTGCTGTGCTTGCTATGTAGTTGTTTTACTCCGTAAACGCCTGTTTCTCTCGCTCTCCGCTTTCTGTCTGCGGCGTATCTTTGCCGCGCAATCGGGGCAGTATTTCGCCCGGTTGCTGCCCGCCGCAAACGTGCTGCCGCATACCGCGCAACGTTTCAAATCGGTTTCCCCGCTGCGGGTGATCTGTTCGCAAAGCTGCCTGTCGGCGGGTAATACCGCTTCGCGGAAATAGCGGCATAGCAGCGAATAGCTGATACTCTGCACACAAACGCAAGTTTCCCCGTCGTCCAGCAGCAGACAATTCCCGCAATCGTTGTTTGCACAAGCGGCGCGGGTCATTTTCTTTACGGCGCGGTACTGCTTTTCATCAAGCCTTATCATTTTCGGTTCTGCTCGACGCGGAAGTTTACATACTTGCCGCCTGTGTCGGCAAGCAGCACAACCCCGTCAAAGGTCTTGCCCGTCTTGGTGGAGTACATACCTTTGATTTTTACCTTTCCGTCTTTCAAAAGGGCGGCGGCAATCGCCTTTGTGAAAGCCTTTTTGCGCTGCTCAAAAAAGCGATCATTCTTCCACATGACAAAGCTGCAAGCCCTGTCGGAACAATAAAAGTTTTTCTTGCCCTCGTAAACCGCTGCGCCGCAACGGGGGCAAGTGCCGATTGCTTCCCGCTGCGGGGTAAACAGCTTCGCTTTATCCTCGGAAATCGCGGAATAGGTTTTAACAAGCCCCGCTGTCATTTCCTCAATCCCGCGCATGAAGTCGGCGGGGCTGTCGCTGCCCTTTGCAATCCCGGTAAGGCGCGTTTCCCATTCTGCCGTAAGCTGCGGGGACGTAAGGCTTTCGGGCAGAATGGCGACAAGGTTATACCCGTCCTTTGTGGGGATTAGCTTCTTGCCCTTGCGCTCGGCAAAGCCCGCTGAAATGAGCTTTTCAATGATACCCGCCCGCGTCGCGGTGGTGCCTAATCCCTTGCGTTCCGCGTCCTCCGGCGTTTCCTCCTTGCCCGCGTTCTCCATAGCCGAAAGCAACGTATCTTCGGTAAATGCCTTTGGGGGCTGCGTGTAACGCTCGGAGATCTCCGCTGCCGGATTTTCAAAGGCCTGTCCCTCGGCAAGCGGGGGCAAAACCGCTTCCGGCTCTGCGTCCTCGTCCTGTTCCCCGGACGCGGCGCGGGACAGTCTTTCAATCTCGCGCCAACCCTCGCAAAGCGTCGTCCTGCCCTTTGCGGTAAAGGCATAGCCGCCGCAAGTGAAAACCGCCGTAACTGCTTCATAGGTATAGGGCGCGGCAACGGCGCAAAGCAGTTTTGCGCATACAAGGGTCATTAGCTTTTTCTCGCTCTCGGCAAGGGGCGCAAAACCGTTTTTCAAAAACTCCGCTGTCGGCAAAATGGCGTGATGGTCGGTTACTTTGCTGTTGTCGCAAATCCTTGTAAGGTCGGCTTGCAGCTTCACGCCCTGCATAAAGGGAAGCAGAGAACAAAGCCCGGTAATGAGTTCTTTTGTGCTGCCCTCCATATCGGAAGTGATATATTTGCTGTCGGTGCGGGGATAGGTCAAAAGCCGCTTTTCATAGAGGGCTTGCGCATAGTCAAGGGTCTGTTTCGCCGTAAATCCATATAAGCGGTTTGCTTCCCGTTGCAAAGAAGTAAGGTCAAACAGTTTCGGCGGGGCTGCGGTCTTTTTCTCTTTTTTGAGGGAAGTACAAACGGCCTGCGATTTCTCGCAAGCCGCTTTCATCTGTTGCGCCGCCGCTTCGTCGTCCTGCCTTTCGGAAAGGGCGGCAACGCCGCCAACGTCCAACCGGACGACATGATATTTTTCTTTCTTAAAGCTGCTGATCGCATAGTCGCGGTTTACCAGCATAGCAAGGGTGGGCGTTTGCACTCTGCCGACATTCAATGTTTTATGGTAGAGGATAGAGAAAAGGCGGGTCGCGTTAATGCCAATGAGCCAATCGGCCTTTGCTCTGCAAAGCGCGGATTGATACAGGTTGTCATAGCTGCGCCCGTCTTTGAGATTAGAGAAGCCCTCGCGGATTGCGCTTGCTTCCATGCTGCTAATCCAAAGGCGGGAAAAGGGCTTTTTGCAATTTGCCTGTTCATAGACAAAGCGGAAAATGAGTTCTCCCTCGCGCCCGCTGTCGCAAGCGTTGACAATCTCGGTAACGTCGCTGCGGTGCATAAGGTCTTTGAGAATAGAAAACTGCTGCTCCTTGCCGCTGGCAACGGAAAACTGCCACTCCTGCGGGACAATGGGGAGATCGTCGTACTTCCATTTACGGAATTGTTCATTGTAGGTCGCCGCGTCTGCAAGGCTAATCAAATGCCCGATACACCACGACACAAGGTAGCCGCTGCCCTCAAAATATCCGCTGCGCTTTTCATTCGCGCCAATAACGGCGGCAATCGCCGCCCCGACGCTCGGTTTTTCTGCAATTACAAGTTTCATAGATTATCGTCCTCCTGCTCGGTCTGTTCGGTTTCGACTTCTTCCGTTTCCTCGTCGTCCTCGTCAAAATCAAGGTCGTCAAGGCTGCTGCTGCCTTTTGCCGCGTCCTTTTTGGGCTTCATAATCTTAAAGTAATAGAACGCGCCGCCGCCCGCTGCGGCAACAAGCAGCACCACAAGCAGAATACCCATGCCGCCGCCTTTTTCTTCCTCCTGCGGCTGCTCGGTTTCTTCCGGCTCCGGCTCGGCTTCCACGCCCGCGCACTCGCTCATGTTGACGCTGCAAACCGGGCAATCGGTGTTGACGCTTCCGGCAACGCATTTATCGGTGCAGCTACAAACGGGGGCTTCGGTCTGCCCGTCCTCCATAAGGGCGGTTAAATCCGCTTCGTCCACCTGGTTAAGGAAATGGACGGTGTTTTCTCCGTCCTCGGCGCGGTCAATGATGATGTAAAAATAGTTGCCGCTTTTGGTAACGACGGTGATAAACTGCTTGTCGCCGGACGCTTCGCCCGTAATATCGTCCACAAGGGACATATTACCGTCCGGGGTAAGGGGCTGCGGCTCATAGCCGCCCGTCGTTTCTTCCGGCTCGGTTTCCGGCGGGGGCGTTTCCTCGGTTACAGGGGTAGGCGGCAAGTCGCTTTCAGACCCGCCGCCCGCGTATGCGGTAACAGAAAAGCCGCACATGACAACCAGCGCGGCAAGCAGTACGGTAAACTTTCGGATTAGCTTTTTATTCTTCATCGTCGCTGTCCTCCTGTTCGGCGGGGTAGGCCGCTTCCGGCTGCGGCAAGGTGATTTCGCCGCTGGCGTAAGCGGAGAGGAACGCGGCAAGCTGCGTCCCGTCAAGGTGTACCGCCTTAACCATTTGCACGATCTGCGCGTTTTCTTCCTCGACTTTCTGCGCTTCAAGGTCTTTCAGCTTCTTTTGGTATTCAAGGACTTTCGCCCTCGTTTTCTCAATATCCCTTTCGATACGGTCAAGTTTTGTGTTCGCCATAGTCATTTACTCCTTTCAAATTAGTTGTAATTTAACCGCCCGTAGGCGTAAAAGTGGGATTGCCAATAGCTGGTGTCCAGTCTTGAATACTGGATGGGGTCGCCACAATGCAGCATGACGGGGCTTCCGTCCCCGTCCTCGCCCACATAAATCCCCACATGGGAAACGCCGGGGGTATCGTATGTACCAACGAAAAACACAAGGTCGCCCGGTTGCGGGCTGGAAACGCGGGTTGAAATGTTGTAAAGCCCTTGCGCCCCAAGTCTGCCCGTATTGTATAGGCCGCTGTTCGTCAATACATAACTCACAAAGCCGCTGCAATCAAAAGAGGTTTCCGGGGTGCTGCCGCCCCACACATAGGGAAAGCCGACATATTTATCCGCTTCCTCAATGAGCCGCGCAAACTTTTCATCGGAATTAAGGAGCGCGGCGGGTACTTCATAATCGGCGGGCGGGTTTTCATAGTATTTTGATACATAGCCGGACGACGGGAACAAATCGGGGCGGTTTCCCAGCGACGACATATACATAGCGTACATGGATAGCTGTTCTTCGCCCATGATGTAGACGGGGACATGGGAAAGGTTGAAGTTTTCCAAATCCACATGAAGAATGTAATAGTTATAGGGTACTTCAACCTCATATTCGTTGCCCTCGCTGTCCGTCCTCGTTTCGGTGCGGTAGCGTACCTGTACTTCTTCCTCAACGGTCAAGATATACTGTTTCTCAAAGAGCATTTCAAGGGTGCTTTGCGCTTCATCAAGGGTAAACACGCCCTCATGCAGCGCGGAAAGGATAGAGATTAGCACATAGGGGTCATGCTCGATCTCGTCCGCGTTTACCCGGTATTCGTCGTAGCCGGGGTATTCGCGCTCGATGTTATCCAGCATATCTTGTAACTCGGCTTCCATAGCGGCATACGCGCTTTCCGCGCCCGTAATATCCGCGTCCTCGGAGAGATAGGACGACGCAATCAAGCCGCTGCCGCTGTTGCCGCCAAAGAGGGAGCAAGAGGACAAGCCGCCGAAAAGCAGCAGCACGATAAAGGCAATCCCGCCCACAATCAAGCAGCCTTTCCAGTGCCGGACGACAAAGAACGTCGCCCGTTTGGTTTCCTGCGCGGTTTTCTTCGCCGCCTTTGCGGTGGCTTCGGCGGTCTTTTTGACCTTGCCGCCCGCTTTCAACGTCTTTGCATACTGCTTTTTAATGCGCTGCTTCTGCCAAAAACGGGAAATGGGGTTTGAGTGCGCAAGGGCGGGGTTATCGTGCAACGCCTTTTGATAGAGAAAATCGGCGTTTGCCTTTACCGCTTTTTTCTCCGCTGCCGCCGCTGCCCGGTAGGGTTTCAGCTTATGGCTGCGTATGCTGCGCTTTGCTGCCCGCGCCGCCATGCCGCCCGCTTTCTCGCCCGCGAGTTCTACCCGGTGTCCGCTTTCCACACCGACGTTTTCTTTCTCTACCTCGTAGATTTTCCCATGTACGGTGCTGTTTAACTCCTGCGCCGGACGGGATAAGGGGTTATGACGCAACTTGCCGTTTGGGGGCTTATCGGTCTTTTCAAAGGAAAGGCGCGTCTTTGCCTTGCCTTTCGCTTCGTCAAAAACGCGCTCTTTCTTGATTTTGGTCTGCTTGGGGATAGCCGCCCGCGCTTTGTCTAAACGGTCTGCCGCTTCCTCGGATTTACGGATAGATTTCTGCAATTTCGGCGATGCCCGTTCCGCTTCGGAAAACTGCAAGCGGGAAGTATGGTTTTTTAGCTGCGCTGCGTCAAGGGCTTTTTTCTCTGCACCCTTTGCCGCGTGTCGCTCAACCTCTGCGCCGATATGCTGAAAAGCCTTTTCCGCTGCCGCCCCTGTGGGGGCTGCATAGTTTTCCTCCTGCGGCCTTTCGCTGATACTGGACGCTTCGCCCGTCGTGAGGTTTTCCGCAACCGCACCGTCGCGGGTCATTTTCTGCGTTACTTTGTCGGGAGCTTTCCATTCCTTGCTCATGGGCTTTCACCTCCAATCCGCTGTTTTGCAAGGTCGCAATAGTCGGGATTTAATTCAATGCCGATATAGCGGCGGTCAAGGTTTTTTGCCGCCGCTGCGGTTGTGCCGCTGCCTAAAAAGGGGTCAAGGACAATTCCGCCGACGGGACAGCCCGCCAAAATGCACGTTTCCGCAAGTTTCGGCGGGAAAGCTGCGAAATGCCCGCCATGATACGCAACATTGTTGATCTGCCAAACGTTGCGACGGCTGCGGACGGGGGAAATCATCTCGTCGGCGTATGCGCCCTTTTTGCGGGTGCAGTTGATTTTCTGCGGCTGGTTCTGCCCTGGAACGGTAACGCTGTACTTGTTGCCTTTGCCAACGCCGCTTTTCAGCCGCCCCGTCGTTGCGGGAGCTATCGGCTCCGCTACCGCCTGCCAATCGTAGTAATACTTTTTCGATTTGGTGAGCAGAAACACATACTCATAGCAGCGGGTCGGCCTGTCCCGTGTGCTTTCCGGCATGGGGTTTGTTTTGTACCAAATGATAGAACTGCGCAAATACCAACCGTCGCCCCGCAAGGCAAGGGCTACAAGCCACGGAATACCAATTAAATCTTTCGGCTTGCAGCCGGGGGCGCGGTGGTTGAACGCCACTTGCTGCCCGTTCCTGCCTTTGGGGTATTTGGGGTCTTGGTGTCCGGCTTTGCTGCCTGTGCCGCAATAAGTGTCCGCGATATTGAGCCAACAAGTCCCCTCTGGTGTAAGCACCCGCTTTACCTCATGGAATACCGCCGTAATGCGGGAAACATATTCTTCCGGCGTTGCTTCCCGTCCGATCTGCCCGTCTGCGCCGTAGTCCCGCAAGGCATAGTAGGGCGGGGACGTTACGCAACAATCAACTGCGTTTTCCGGCAAGGTTTGAAGCACCTGCAAGCTGTCGCCGCAATAGATTTTATCCGTTTCTATCCTCATGCCGACACCTCGCCGGGTTTGGTCGTCATGACGCGGTACAGTTCCGTATCCTGCGGGAAACGGTCAATAAACGGCAAAATCACGTTGCCGTAGAAAATAAGCCCCTCGCCCGCTTCGGAGTGGGTTACATAGGTCATTTGCTGCTGCGAGATATTAAGCTGCTTTGCAAGGATTTCCCTGTCGCCCTGCGCTTGGTTGAGCATATACACAAAGTCCGAGTTTTCAAAGATGTTCTCCACCTCGCGGGACGATAATAAATCTTTGACATTTTGGGTGATACCTGTCGGAATACCACCCCATTTGCGAAAACGCTTCCAAATCTCGACACTGTATGCTGCGGTCTGTTCCTCTTTGAGCAGCAAGTGAAACTCGTCGATGTAATACCGCGTCGCCTTGCCCTCGCTGCGGTTTATGGTAACTCTGTTCCAAACCTGATCTTGCACAATGAGCATACCGAGTTTTTTAAGCTGTGTGCCGAGTTCCTTAATATCAAAGCAGACAAGGCGGTTATGAATGTCAACGTTTGTCCTATGGTTAAACACGTTCAAGCTGCCGTTTACATAGAGTTCCAACGCCGACGCGATACGCTGGGCTTCCTTTTCCGGCTGCTTCTTGATTTCATTGTAGAGGTCGCCCAAAATCGGCATATTCTCCGGCTTGGGGTCTGCAAGGTAGCTGCGGTACACGCTGATTACGGCGCGGTCAATCAAGGTCTTTTCAACCGCTTCCAACCCGTTTTTGCCGCCCATAATGAGTTCGCAAAAGGAAAGGATAAAATCGCTCTTTAAGGCTATGGGCGTGTCGCCCTCGCTGTAATTGAGGTTTATATCCATCGGGTTTATGTACTGCGTGCTGTTCTGCGAAACCTTGATAACCTGTCCTTTTAGCCGCCCCACAAGGGGGTAATACTCGGCTTCGGGGTCGCAAATGATAATATCATCTGCCGTAATGAGAAAAGCGTTGGTGATCTCGCGCTTTGCGGAAAAACTCTTGCCGCTGCCGGGTGTACCCAAAATCAAGCCGTTGGGGTTTTTTAGCCGTTTCCTGTCGCACAAAATCATGTTGTTGGAAAGGGCGTTTAAGCCGTAATACAACGCTTCGCCGTTTTGGAACAGCTCTTGCACCGTAAAGGGGACGAAAATAGCGGTGCTGGAAGTCGTCAAGCCCCGCTGGATTTGGATAAGGTTTTCCCCCAGTGGGATAGAGGACATAAGCCCCTGTTCCTGCCGGTAGTCAAGGCGGGTGAGCATACAGTTGTATTTCTGCGCGATACTTGCGGCCTGAAATATATCGTTGTCCAATTTCTGCTTGGTGTCTGCGATATTCAGGACAAGCAGCGTCAAAAGGAACATTCGCTCGTTCCGGCTCTGCAAATCCCGCAAAAGGTTTTTCGCTTCGCCGCCATAGGTGGCAAGGTCGGACGGGATTATGTCCATATCGTAGCCGCTGCGGATTGCCTTTTTCTGCTCCTCAATCTTCATGCGGTCAAGGTCGGTGATTTTCCGCTTAATGGTCTTGATCGCTTCGTTGTGGTCGATACTCTGAATGTGCAAATTGACGACAATCCCGTTTTCCGCTTCCATAAAGTCGGCAAGCATACGGTCGGAAAGTTCCGGCGCGACGATCTGTAAAAAGGAAACCGCGCCAAACTTCCCGCCCATTTGGAACATTCGCCCGTCGCCAAAGTGGAAAGAGGACGGGGCGATAAAGTCCTTGACGGAAAGGCCGCTTACGGGTAGCCATTCCCACGCAAAGTTGAAACGTTCCCCGTCCGGGTGGAAAAGCCCATGCAGCACTTCAAGACGCTGCTTCCCGTCCAGCACCCGCGCCGCCGCCCCCATTACCTTAAAATGGTTGAGGGTGTCCGTTTCGATACGGGCAAGCCGCGCCCGCGCCGATTTAATGTCCTTTGCTTCAATGGTAAAGGTGAGGAACTTTGTCTTGATAAGCCCGTTGTTGCCGCGTTCAAGCTGCGTTTGCAGCATTTCGGTGTATTCGGCTCTGATACTGTCAAAGTCATCATTTTGCGGGGCAATCGTGATACTGCTCTTAAAATCTTCCTTGTTCGCATGGCGGCTGATTAAGGAAAGCTGCACGCCAATCGAAGCGTCAAAAGAGTTATACATATCGCAAAGGGCTTCAAAAATGGCGGTCTTATCGTCCGGCTGCGCAAGCTGATAGTTAATATCTTCAAACTCAATGCACTTGGAATACCGCCCGTTTGCAAGGCGGCAAATCCCGTCCTTATACATTCGCTCAAAAGGTATGCTGCCCTGCGCCGTATGGGGCTTCCCGTCGCCCTTTGCCTGCCGGATAAGCGCGTCGATCTGTTTCTTTTCCTGCCGCGTAAGTTTACGCTTTTCGTTTTGGGTCTTTCCCTTTTCCTTTGACAATCGCCCGTACCTCCTTATCTAATCGCTCCTGCCGCGCAAGGGCAGTATAAAAATTGTTGGTCTGATAAGGTCGCTCTTTGGGGCGAAGAAACTTCACTTCCACAAATTGCCGTATAATCACTTCCAGCGGTTGCCCGTTCTTCTCGTACATAGCGAGTAGGAACATAGGCAGCATGGCAAGCACCATGCACAAAGCCGCCGTTGTCGTTCCCGCGCTGTCCTTTGTCAAAAAGAATAGCGGTAGCCCGATAGCCACCGCCGCGCTGAAACAAATTAACTGTCGTTTGGTAAGGTTGAACATTACCTTGCTTTTGATTTTGGTTAAATCCTTTGGGACGGTTACATATGCCATTTCAAACCTCCTTTCCGGCAAACCGTATGTCGCTTGCAATTTCATTTCCCCACACGTCCCAACCGGGGGTATGCTGTCTTGCAAACAGTTCAATGCGCGGGAGATCGCCCATAAGGGCAAGTATCTTTTCCCGCGTTATATCCGGCTTTTTGCTGTGCTGCTCAACAGGGGAAATAATAAATTGATGTACCTTGTTTGATTGTCGCTTTGGGTGTCCTTTGGTAGCAAGCAAGCAGATTTCCGCATTTCCTCGCGTCCAAAAACCCAAGCCATAAAACCAAGTGGGCGATTTCCGATTTTGCTTTAACCATACAAAGGCAACAGATTTATAGGTAAATCCCCAAGCCTTGATTAACTGCAACGCTTCTTTAAGCTGCGGGAACGTCGCCCATAGGAATAAAATGCAGTCGTTATCCGCAATTTCTTTGACGGGTAAAGCGCAAAGTTCCTCAATGCTCATAGTGGGATAGTGTTTTTCTGCTGCGCCCTGTACCTTGCTTCTCGCGTATCTCCACGGGGGATCGGCGTAAATGATTTTGTATTTCTTCATCTGCGCCCCCTTAATGCGCGCTGAATACGGATTTTGCAAGGCTTCCCGTCTTGAAAAGCGTAAAACACAAAAGGACGGTATAGCCCATGCAAGACCAGATCGCGCCGGATATATCGTCGGTTGCCGCGATTGTCTGTATCAAAACCGCGTAAATGCCGACGCACACGAGAATTAGAAAAGCCTGAAAACCAAGTGCAAGCAAGGATTTTAAGTAATTCTGTCCCATGCCGCCCCATTCACGATTTACCATTGTCGCAACGGGGATAGGGGCAATACTCGTTACAAGGTATATTTCAATCATGCGCCCGTATACCACCAGCATAATACAGATAGACAACGCTTTCATCGTAAGCCCCACAAAGAGCGATTGAAACCATAGTCCCAAAAGCCCGCCGACGCTCATAGCTTCCAGCTTTGCTTCTATATCGGTGATAACGGTTGCAATATCTATGCTTGTGTCGGATATGATAACGCCCGCGCTGTCGTTGACGACGCTCTGTGTAATGTCAAATACGCCCATGACGATGTTCCAAGTATTTGTTACCAGCAGCACCGCAACAAAGGTTTTGAAAATCCACTTGAAGAAAATCCAAGTGTCGAGATCGTGCAGATTGTTTTTCTCAATTACAAGCTGGATTAGTTCGTAGCACATGACAAAGGTAATGATAACGCCCGCAATCGGCACAATGACGTTTTCCGAAAGGCTGCGTATCATGTTGAATATGCCCGCGTTCCACCCGGCAGGGGTTGTGCCGACTTGCGTTGCGATTTCTCCAACCTCTGTATTTACGCTGTCGAACAGCCCGGAGAGATTAGAGAGTATTCCGTCTGTCAAAATGCCGCGAAACCAATCTTCAATCATCTGCCATATCAAAAGCTAATCCCTCCTTTCCCGCGCTCTCCCGCGTGAAGCGGGAGAGCGCGGCGGGTAGTGTTAGTTTGTGGCATTATCCAAACAGGCCGGAGAGCAGCGGGACAAGGGTAAGCCCAATGAGGGCAACGCCGCCGCCCGCCATAAGCTGTTTCATGCCCTGCGATTTCGCGCCGGGGTTATCGTTGCCGTACCCCTCCATGAGGTTAATGCCGCCCCAAATGCCAAGTCCTGCGCCAAGCGCGATTACCAAAGTCTGCAATACGTCAACTGCGCTGTTGAAAAAATCCATATAAACCTCGCTTTCTGCCGCTAAAACGGCTCAAAAAATGTTGTTGGAAATAAAAATGCCGCCGTTTTTATTCGGCGGCTGCGTCCTCGTCGGACAAATCTATTTCGTATATGTCAAAGGGTTCGTCGGGCTTTACGATTGCCGGACGGGTGGACATATACCGTTCAACGTCAAAAGCGTTTTTCTTGTCGAAGTCGGAAAGGTATTTGTAGTTCGGGTGCTGCGTTATATCGTACTTATCGCTGAAAAAGGGGCGCACGCCGCGCAACTGCAAAATACATTTTCCTCCGTCCATAACTGCGATTTCGTCCTGTGTCATCAACTCCTTTCCCAATTTCTGATAATTGAGGCCATGAGAAACCTGCGTGCCGCGATTTTCGGAAGTGTTGAAACTGTCGATTGTTTCCCGTCCCAAGTTTTCCGAAATATCCTTTGCATTTTTCCCACGTCCTCCCAAAAACAAGGTGCTGTCGGCATTGTCCAGTATGATTTCTGCCGCGTCCTTGTAAATGGCTTTTAGCTGGCTCTGCGATTGCAGAATGATAGAAGCCGAGATTTCCCGGCTGCGGATTGTAGCAATGAGTTTTTCAAACTGCGGGATTTGGCCGATGTTGGCAAACTCGTCCAGCAAACACCGCACATGAACAGGTAGTTTGCCGCCGTATTCATCATCGGCCTTGTCGCAAAGCAAATTGAAAAGCTGCGATTGCAGCATAGCGATAACAAAATTGAAAGTGCTGTCCGTATCGCTCATTATGAGAAAAAGCGCGGTCTTTCTGTCGCCTAACGTATCAAGTTCTAATTCGTCGTAGGACATAAGATCGCGGAGTTCCTTTATATCAAAGGGGGCAAGCCGCGCACCGCAAGAAATGAGGATTGATTTTGCGGTCTTGCCCGCCGCCAATTTATATTTTCGGTACTGCTTCACCGCGAAATGGTCGGGGTCGCGTTCCTC
Source organism: Clostridium sp. chh4-2 (assembly GCF_002899675.1). Lineage (GTDB taxonomy): Bacteria > Bacillota > Clostridia > Lachnospirales > Lachnospiraceae > CHH4-2. The sequence continues at coordinate 54,206 of NZ_PKUU01000010.1, forward strand.
CAAGTCGGCAAACAACAGATCGACGGGGCTTTGGTATTCCTCGTCGTCCTCGCGGGCTTCGCTGGCGTTGATAAGTTCCAACAGGGTAATAAAGTTCATTTCCTCTGCGGGGGCTTCGTACCAGATGTAGCCCACCAACGCGCAATACAAAAGCCGTTCTGCCTTTACCCAAAAATCCTCCGCGCTTTTTTCGCCCTCGCCTTTGGTATTCGCTATCAGCGTGTTTACCAGCTTCAAAATGTCCTTTTCGCTGCGGATATACACAAAGGGGTTGTAGTGCATGGATTTTTTGAAGTTAATCGTATTCAGTACCTTAATGCGGTAGCCCGCCCGTTGCAGCAGCTTCCCGCACTCGATTAGGACGGTACCTTTCGGGTCTGTCAAGACGTAGGAAGAATGAAGCTGCATTAAATTAGGCTTGACGAAAAACCTTGTCTTTCCGCTGCCGCTGCCGCCGATCACGACGACGTTTTTATTTCTTGCGTACTTCGGCTGCTTCGGGCGGCTGTTCATGGTAAGCCGTTCCGTCTGCGTTAAAATGATGTTGTTTTGAAAATCCGGGTCTATGTAGGGCTTAATATCTTCGGCGTTTCCCCATCGGGCAGAGCCGTACTCCGCGCCCTTGCGGTATTTCTTTGCGTTTTTCCCTTTGACATAGACTATCAAGCGGATAATCACCGCGCCAATAATGCCGACAAGCAAATCCAGCGGGTACACGCTCGGCAAGGCGTTTTCAAAGACTGCGGAAAATCCCTGCGTGATATTCAGTATCTTTGCGGAAATATCCGCGCCGGGGGCAAGCCGCACCGCCTGTCCGACTTTATCAAAGAGATAGACAAAGAACACATAGGGGATATTCGGAAGTATCAGCTTTTTGTAGTTAATCTGCTTCATATCTCGCGCCCCCTGTCCATTTTCTTTACCTTGTCGCGGGCGGCGTTAAGCTGTTTTGCCTTGTCCTTTGCAGCGGCAAGGGCTTTGCGGATAGATGGCTTTTTATCCCGGTTCAGCTTCTTTGCGGAAAACTCTTGAAACGCTGCGGTCATAACGTCCGCGTCCCGGCCTTTGAAAAACACAAGGTAACGGGTCTGCTCGCCCTTAACCTTTTTCAGCGAAAAATCTATGTTGTATTTCTTCGCCGTACTCTCAAAGGCTTTGATATTCGCGTCGGTGATCTCGATGTTGGAAACGCCCGCATTCTGCTTCATAAGCTGGCGCATGGTCTGTTTCCCATGCGCGGGCTTGCTTTTCTGCTCCAAAAACTTTCGGATTGCTTTCTGCAACGCCTGTTCGGTAAGCCGCGCCGCGCCTTTTCCCACTTTGACGTATAGGGCAATCGTTTTTTGGGTTACTTCCTCCTGCAAGGTATCAACTCCTTTCCCGGTAAAGTGTGGCTATGCTCATTCGCCGCCGTAAAAATCGTGATTGACAAGGGCGGTATAGTAGCTGTCAATGGTACTCGGCGCGTTGAACAGCACCGCTTTTAGATACTGCTTGATGTTGCGCACTTTGGTTGTGTTTTCCCTCATGCAGTCCAAAACAAACTCAATGTGGCTGCTGTTCAGCTTCATAAACTTGGATTTCACCAGTTCGGCGGGGTAGTCGTCCCCGGCGATACGGATTGTCTTTCGGGCTGTGCAGACGGTTTCCAGCATAAGGTCAACAATCTCATTTAGGCGGTCTGCGTCGATTTTGCAGTTTTGAATGAGATGGTCGTATTCGATATTGTCCTTGATAATCTCCCTGTAAATCTCTACTGCGCTATTGCTTTTCGCTTCCGTTCTTTTCCTTTCCGGCAGCGTAGCCGCTTCGCCCTGTGCAAAGGGCAAGGGGTTTGGGGAATGGAAAGGAATGGAATGGGTACTTGATAGATCAGTAATTGATTGTTCTTTACTTGATATATCTTTATTTAATTGCATTGGATTTTCCTGCGTAGGTTTTTCCAACGTAGGTTTTTCCAACGTTGGATTTTCCAATGTAGGTAAATCCGATGTAGGCGGCTTTTCGCTGCTGGTAGCTGCTTCCGGCTCTTTGGGCTGCGGCTGCTCATATATGACATAATCCGCGCCGCGCAAACGTCCTTTCTCGTCGCGTTCCCGGCTGCGGACGATATATCCGGCTTTTTCAAGTTCTTTGACCGCTTCGCGGATTGCGTCGATCTTCTCGCGGTTGATGTGAGATAAGCCCGCAAGTGTATAATCCCAATCTTCGGGCAAGGACAGCATTTGCGAAAGCAAGCCTTTTGCCTTTAAGGTGAGTTCCTTATTGCGCAAGTGGTGGTTGCTCATAACGGTATAGCCCGTATTTCTCTCAACTCGGAAAACTGCCATTTTTTATCACTTCCTTTCTCGGTTTGCGTGGAATATTAGAAAGCCGTTTTTGGCGTTTTTGGTATTGCAGTATGCCTTTGCCGTTTTTGCGTCTGAAAAGCCTTGTATTGCAAGGGCTTTTTCGCGCCTAACGTTCCACGTTACCGCCTGTTTTCGGGCATAAAAAAACCGCAACTCTTTTCAAGCTGCGGCGACATATCCTATTCACTTAAAAACGCCATATCAAGGCTTGTCCAACCTTGCTACGGCGTTTTAGGTGTAATTATAGGGGTTGTTTAATTGTCTTTAAGGTGCTGAAAGCCGCATGGTTACGGCATTTTCCTTGTTGTGCATATATTGACGGGGCGGTTGGAGCCGATGAGAACTGCCAGCACAAGCGCGGTTGCGCTCCATCCATTTGTGATTGCCGTAATGACTGCGATGGGGCGGAAAATGTTATTCACGGCGCTGTTGGACATAAACTGGGTTAACACAGAAGTTACCGCAAAGAAGACGAACAGCACGAAGTATTTGTTGTCTGACCCGCCAAGAAGCGTATTAACGATATTTCCAATGACCTTGTCGCCGCCTGTTTTCGCTAAAGCGGTTGCCAGAGGCAGCATGCCGACCTGAATCATGATTACGGTCAGCCCCATGTGGTTTGGAATTTCTTTCGGGCCGATGATCCCAAACAGAACCATTGCCAGCGCGCCGATCAGCGGCGGAACCACATTGTCGCCTCCTGTCAGGGACATGAATACCAGCCCTAAGATGGTGAGAACGAAAATGATGATCGTGATTTTCTCCTGTTTTTCAGTCAGATTGACTTTTTTCTCTTCCCTGGATTGTGCAGTGTAGTCCGCATCAATCGTAGGGGCAAATCGGTGGTTCACGAATACGGCTCCTGCGGCAACCGCAATTCCTATTGGGAGTTTAGCGATCATCTGGGTGAAAAAAGTAAATTCCCCGGTTCCGCCTAACTCTGTGATCACCTGGTTAATCATGTTGTAGCCGCCGGCATTGCCGCCTAAAGGGATCAAGCCTGCCCAAACCTGAGCGATGATCGCGCAGCTCTGCATGAATTTGCTGACCGGACGGTCATTTTCTTTGCATACTGTAATGATGAGAGGAATGAGTATGGTGAGTGTTGTTGTTCCATTGGTGAAGCAGGTCAACAAAAAGATCATAATGAAGAAGCCGAACATAATTTTGGTATCACTGGAACCCGGTTTAATCATGCTGCGGCTTAATTTTGAGATAAGACTGGTTTTTGAAAGGCCGTGAGCCACCAGAAACATGGAGGCCATCAGGACAACTGAGGAGTTTGTCAGCCCGGACCAGGTTTCTTTAAAGGTCAGGATTCCCGATGCTTCCAAAATGATCGCTGCCATCATCGCCACTGTCGCAATACGGAATTTTCCGCTGGACAGCAGGATAATTACCAGAAAGAATGTAAAAAATGTAAAGTACATTTGCCAAGCCATTAGATAGACACCTTCCTTTATGATTGATATGTATATTGCGCAATACATTCAAGACAATTTGAGTATATCGGTGAAGGGGGCATTTGTACACTTGTCAATTTCGATGGAACTATTCAAATTTTAATTCACATTCTTTCCAGTATTCCTTGGCGATGTCGATGAAATCTCTTGCTGCGCGGCTCAGATATTTCCCCTGTTTATAGACGGCCACAACATTTAAGGTGGGATGAGAGGAGAGTTTGTAGCTGATAACGCCTTCGGGGAGCTCATCTTTGTGGTATTCTTCAATGATGCCGCAGCACAGGTTTTCTTCCACCATGGACATATTCAGCTGGAATACGCCGCTTTGGGAATAAATTTTTGGCGTGAACCCGGCTTGTTCAAAGATATCGGTCAGAATCGTATGGTTGATGCCGGCTCTGTTTCCCAGCACAAAATATTCATCACAGAGAGCTTTTAAATCTATGACTTCCGTACCGTCCGGTTCAAAAAATGCGGCGTTTTTCATGGGATTGTCTTTTGACATCACAAGAATCATTTCCGCCTTTCTCAGCTCTTCGGTCACTTCTTTGGAGGACCAGGAATTACCGATGGTCATGATGCCTATATCTAAGACTCCTGATGCAATATCCTTTTGCATCTGCCGCCCGAAGGACTGGGAAACCTGAATCCTGATCTCGGGATACGTGCGATGAAATTTTTTGTAAACCCATGCCAGCATACGTCCCCCTGTTCCGGGCGTTACGCCGATTGTCAGCTGTTCTCGTTTGGTCTGTGCTAAATCAGAGATTCTGGAATATGCGTCTTTTTTTATCTCTAATAACTTCTTTCCGGCTTCCACGTAGATCTCACCGGCTTCCGTTAATTTCCAGTTGTTGCGGTTTCGGTAGAAGAGCCGGGTACCCAGCTCTTTTTCTAGGTTCAAAAGCTGCTGATTCAGCGCAGGCTGGGAAATATATAACTTTTCCGCTGCCCGGGTGATGTTCTCTTCCTGGGCGATTTTAAGGATATTTTCAATTTGACGTAAGTCCATATTTAACCCCCTTTAGTTCGGTTATAAATGAGAAGTCCTCCACTGTTCCGGCGTTTCTCCTGTCCATTTTTTGAAGACCCGGAAAAAATATTTGATATTGTCATAACCCACCGCCTTTGCAATCTGGTACATTTTTTTATCGGAAGAAAGCAGCAGTTGTTTGGCTTTTTCGATGCGGATGCGGTTCAGATAATCTACGAATTTCTCGCCTGTCTGTTCTTTGAACAAATGGCTCAGATAACTGCGGCTCATATAGAAGAAGCAGGAGAGCAGTTCTACAGACAGATCTTTATAATAATTCTTTTCCACATAGAGCTTGATTTTTTCAATAACATTGTCCGTGGCGTAAATTCCTTTTTCCTTTAATACGTTTGTGATATTTGTAAAAAACTGAAGGTAATAGGCTTCCAGCTCATCTAAAGCGAACATGGTATTAAGTATATTTTGGATGCTGGAAGAAACGGAGGAAGGGTTGACCTGTTCCACGTAGTTTGTCAGAATTCCACGGGTTTGGTCGGAAAGCTGGAAGCAGAAGTATTTCACGTCGGAAAAGCTGGATTCCGGAAAGCTTTCGAAATAGGTGAACAGCTCATGGACCAGCTGCTTTACTTCCTGTTCCATACCGGCCTCGATTCTAAACAGCAGCTCATTCTGCTTATTCCATTGGAAATGGCGGTATTCACCTGTATTTTCCTGATAGAAATAAAAGTGGTTGATATCTTTGAGCTTTTTCGTGTTCAGCGCTTCCACTGTTTCCAGAAATGCGTCATGAAGTTCCGAAAGCTGGTTGTGGAGCACGCTGATTCCGATGGATATGGAGACATCTCTCGTTTCAAATAAAGTGATAATACTTTTGGCGATCTGACGGCACAGGGCGTTGGGGCTTAATATGGACTGCTCCGGCATAAAAAGGATCAAGAATCCCAAGTGTTTATTATTGATGTGTTGTAAGTATAAGGCCAGGTCCCCAAATCCATTTTCCGCCAGGTAGTTCTGCATTTCCTCTTCTTCCAGAGTATCTCCGCTATGGATGGTCATGAGCATCAGGGAATGGGTGTCATTGATATAGCTGAGCTTTTGTGAGGCCAGGGTCAGTTTTTCCGTATGGTAACCTAAGATGGAATTTTTCAACGACTGGATATCATATTCGTAGCAGGCGTATTCCTTTTCCTGCTCGCTGTCCATCAGCTGATTCTGCATGGAGGCGGTATTTTCGATAAAACGAATGGCATTTTGCATAGAGGCCTGCAAATCATCCCGGCCAAAGGGCTTTAGCAGATAGTCCACAGCTTTTGCCCGGATGGCCTGTCTGGTGTATTCGAAATCCTTATAGCCGCTGATAACGATAATCGGCTTGTCGGAATACTGTTCGGCTAAAAGCGGAAGCAAGGCGCTGCCCGACATATTGGGCATATTCATATCTGTGATGATGATGTCGGGATTTTCCCGTTCGATCAGGAGAAGGGCTTCCTGCCCGTCCCCGGCTTCACCGGCACAGGTGACAAGATGATTCATATTCTTTAATTTAGCGATCGTTCCCTTGCGGGTCAGTTCTTCGTCGTCGATGACAATGTAACGGTACATAGATTTCCCCCATTTTAAACGTGAATTATTTGCGGTCCAAGTGGAGCAGCGGGAGGCGCAGGGTTACTGTGGTGCCCTCGTCCGGCACGCTGCTGATGGACAATCCGTAGGACTGGCCGTAGTAGAGTTCGATGCGGCTGTGAATATTTTTCAGGCCGATGCTCTGTTTGGTGCGCTGGCCGAGCTCTTTAAACTGGGCCGGTTCCAAAAGTTCCTGACGCAGTTTTTCTAACTGATCTCCGTCCATTCCGCAGCCGTTATCTGAGATAGTGATGTAGATCAGCTCACCTTCTGCGCGGCATGCGATTTTGATGCAGTCGCCTGTGGAACAGTAGTTTAAGCCGTGGTACAGGGCATTTTCCACGATGGGCTGCATGATTAATTTCAGCACCTTCAAAGACAGCATCTCTTCCGGGATATCGTACAATACCTTAAAATGATAGGAAAAACGTATCTGCTGGATGGAGATGTAATCCTTTACATGGCCGAGTTCGTCGGCGATGGTTACCAACTCGCTCTGGGTTTTAATGCTGTAGCGGAACATGTTTCCAAGGGCCATGGACATGATAGATATGCTTTCCACTTCCTCGATTTCCGCAATGCTGTTAATGGATTCCAGAGTGTTGTACAGAAAATGGGAGTTGATCTGGGCTTCTAAAGACTTCATCTGGGAATCCAGGGTGATCAGTTTGTTCTGATACTCCCTTTTGATGTAAGAATTCAGCTTTTGGAGCATGGCGTTGTACTCATTGAACAAGGTTCCGATTTCATCCGTCTTGTTCAGATATTTTGTTTCGGTTATGTAATTGTTGGAGTCATGATTGGACATACAACGGCTTAAATAGGAGATGGGTCTGGTTATGCTGGTGGACAGTAGAATGGAAATCACCAGGAACACCAGCACGCATACCACTGCAATGGCTAAAAAGAGCAGCCTGGAAGCTCCAAATTCTTTATAAAGAGCGTCGTAGTTGATTGCTGCCACCAAGGTGAGCGGTTCGAGGGACAGCGGTTTTTTGGTTACAATCGTGGAATGATTGGAGAAATTATAGGGCAGCAGATCAGCATTGGAGTATAGGATTTGGTTATGACCGCTCTGGATGGACAGCATAACGTTGTCCGGCATGGTATTGACATTACCAAGGTCAAATATTCCGGGTGAACAGTCGGTGACTAATACTCCTAAAAACTCGTGAGAAAAAACATCGTACAAAGCCCTGTAAAATGTGATGGACGGAGCAGCATTGATGATATAATTTTTAGTATTGATGCCGTCGGTAATTATCTTTCCCTTAGCGTCCACCGCATTTTTATACCATTCGTCCTCAAAGGGACTGTAATCGGGATAGATGTCGATGTTGTTGCCGTAACCGTAGCCCAGAACCTCGCCGGAAGGCGTGAACACGAAGATACCGTTGATGTAGTCGGAAGAATAGATCAGGTTTTGGCAGATAAATTTGATGTTTTTGTTGCTTTGGAATACATCGTAATCGGTGTATTCGGTTTTGCCGGTATATTTTTTTAAGTCGTCCACAATGGAGTCCTTTGATTCTGAATAAAAGGTGAAAATCTCTGTGACCCGGTTGATATCCACGATTGCAGAATCCACGGCGTCCACCGCATTTTCGATCAGATTCTCTGAAATTTGGTCCAGCTGGGATTCCAGCAGGCTGGTATACCGGTTATAGGCAAACCAGGTGATGAGAATCAGTGGAATATTGGACAGCAGAAGAAAGATGATTAAAAATTTGTATTTTAGCTTCATAATTGCACCGTCCTCCTTAAAAATCTAACAAAAGTATACCATATGATAAAACAAAAGTACACTTTCTTCATGGTACAATAAATATATCAAAAGGAAGTGCAGAAATGAAACAGCCGGTAAAACGGCGGAATGGAGGAGAAAATGAGAAAAAAATTATGGAGTGTTGTGTTGGCGGCGGCTCTTGCGGCGGGGACTATGGCAGGATGCCAGAGCGGCGGTTCTTCAAGCCAGACTGCAAAAACAGAGGAAGCGAAACAGCCGGACAGCGGCGATGATATTACAATCACATTTATGTGTTCAGGGGTGAAATCCGCGGATGGAGAGGATTTCAGGGCGGATTCCCTTCCGAGACTGGTAAAGGAAAAATATCCCAATGTCACTTTGGAAGTTACAATGCTGCCGGACGATCAGTATTACACGGCTCTTAAAACAAAACTTGCTACAGGAGAAGCTCCGGATCTTCTCTGGGTACAGCCAAGATATGCTGGCGTCAACGCCACTTATACGTTGGCGGAAGCCGGATATCTGGCTGATTTATCCGATTTAAAATGTGTGGATCTGGTAGGAAACGGAGTGGATTCATTTACCTATCAGGATAAGGTATATGGCATCCCGGGCGGAGTTACATTCCTTGGAACTTACTATAATAAAACTATATTTGAGCAAAATGGGCTCAGCGTGCCGACAAACTGGCAGGAATTTCTGGCTTGCTGTGAAACTCTGAAAAATGCGGGGATTCAGCCGGTTGTTATGGGCGATAAGGACATGTACGTGATGCAGTTTGGCTTATATCAGATGGCGGCCAACATGGTGTATCCGGCAGATCCTGACTATGACCAGAAGTTAAGAGACGGGGAAGCCAAGTTCACGGACGAAGGCACCTGGGACCAGGTTTTATCCAGATATTATGAGTTATATGAAAAAGGCTATATTCAGAGCGGTTCTTTGGGACTTGGAATTTCCCAGGCCCAGCAGAAATTTATTGACGGATCGGCTGCGATGATTTTCGACGGAACATTTAACCGCAAGGCGGTTGAGGCACAGGGAAGCGCTGATTTCGAACGCGGATATTTCCCGCTTCCGGCCAATGATGAAGGCAGCCAGCTGTATGTGGCAGGCGCTCCCGGAGCAGGGCCGGCAGTTTATTCCGGTTCCAAGAATATCGATTTATGCAAAGAGATCATCGAGCTGTGGTTTGACGGGGAATCTGAACTTTATAAATCATATGAGACCAACGGAAAATTCATCTCTTCCAACCAGGGAGCCGTAGTCGATCCTTTGTACCAGCCATTTATGGATTTATACGGCGAGGGCCATTCCTTCTACTGGTGCAATCAGGCATGGCCGGCAGGTACGGAAACAGAGATGGAAACTTTATTCGGTGAATTAATCGGCGGAGCGGGCACGACAATCCCGGATATTACAAAAGGAATGCAGAATAAACTGGAAGAATTACTGCAGCAGTAAGGCAGGCGGCTGCCATGCAAAGGGAAGAAGATCATTTCCTGCGTGGCAGCTTTCTCTTTGGAAAAAATGGGATTCAGGAAAGAAATGGAGGAAAAATATGAAGGCAAAAAAGGGGCAAAGGTCATTAACGATGCCGTCAAAGATGTTTTGGTTCAGCGTGCCGGCATTGCTGCTGTATTCAATATTCTGGGTGCTGCCGGTATTTCAGCTGTTCCGTTACAGTTTTACTAATTTTAACGGGGTGAACCAGAACTATTCTTTTGTGGGGTTACAGAATTATCTGAACCTGATAAAAGACGGTACGTTAAAAGCAGTACTTCCAAATACATTGATTTATACGGTGGTTTTAGTGGTGTTTTCCAATGTAATCGCGCTGGCGTTGGCATTTTTATTAAATGCCAAAATCCGGGGAAAGGGCTTTTTCAGGACGGCCGCTTATATTCCAACCCTGTTCAGCGCCATTGTGATCGGCTTTATCTGGACCTATGTCTATATGCCCAGCGACGGACTGATTGCCAGCCTGATGAACGTTGTGGGAATGGACGGCTCCAAATTCAACATATTAGCCAGCTTTAAGACCGCCCTTTATGCTATCATCTGCGTGGATATCTGGAAACATATAGGTACGACTATGATCATCTATCTGGCGGGCCTTCAGACCATTGACAATGGGCTGATCGAAGCGGCCCAGATCGACGGATGCGCCGGATGGCAGATGCTTAAAAATATCAAACTTCCGTTGATTTCCGCTACCGTCACCATCAATGTAGTGCTCAACGTAATTAATGGTTTAAAGGCATATGACTATGTATTTATCATGACAAACGGCGGACCTGGAAAATCTACGAATACGCTGATGTATGCGATCTATAAGCTGGCGTTTAATGAACAGCTGATGGGCAAATCGGCCGCGCTGTCCATGATTGCATTCGTGCTGATTATCGCCATCACCATAGGAATGCTGATCTTCATGAATAAGAGGGAGGTAGAATTATAATGAAAAAAAAGGCTAATATTCAAAACCTCGCCATCTATGCAGTGCTTGGCATCTACTGTATCATAACATTAGTGCCTCTTTTAACCGTATTGTCAGGTTCCTTCCGGCATGTGGGAAATAACCAGAACTTTTTAAAGCTGTTTACGGAATTTACATTTGACAGTTATTTGACCGCATTTAAAAGGATGAATTTCTGGCAGGTGTTTTTAAACAGCGTGCTGACCACATTTGGTTCCTTAGTTGTGATTGTGTTTGTGGGATCGGCAGCTTCTTATCCGGTCAGCAGAATTAAATCACGGTTCAGCCGTTTTTTATACTATTTCTTTATTGCCGGCCTTGTTATACCGGCGCAGATGACCATTATTCCGGTTACACAGATGATAAGTGGTCTCAATATACCGAATACGCGGTTCACGCCGATGATCATGTTCATTACATGCAGCCTTCCATTTACCACATTTTTGTATACCGGATTTTTAAAAGGGGTGCCTGTGGAGATTGAAGAGGCGGCATATATTGATGGGGCCAGCCTTGCAGTGAGATTTTTCAAAATTGTATTTCCGCTTTTAAAACCGGCCACGATTTCCGTAATTATTACCCAGGGAATCTGGATTTGGAACGATTATTTCTTCCCAATGGTATTTATCAGCAAATCAAAGCAGTATTCTCTTCCAGTGGCTCTTCTGCAGTTTTTGGGAGATAAAGAGAATCCGGCTCAGTGGACGGTGTTGTTTGCAGCGTGTATTTTATGCGCGCTTCCCCTCATTCTGTTGTTTGGAGTGTTCCAGAAACAGTTTGTGAACGGTGTGGCGGCGGGAGCTGTCAAAGGATAAGCGGAAAGGAGAAATGATATGGATAGAATTTATGATTTATGCTGTGAATATAAAGACACTCCTATGCAGATCAATGTAAAGAATCCCAGGTTCTGCTGGAAGATCGAGGCTTCCGGCTGCGGAGTGATGCAGAAGAGCTGGGAGATACAAGTAGAAGAGGAAAGAACGGGAGAGATTGTATGGAAGTATGGGGAGGATAATTCCAGAACCGTACATATCGTTTACCAGGGAAAGGAACTGAGGGAAAATACCCGTTACAAGTGGAAGATAACCAGCCGCCTTGAGGACGGACGGGTGCTTGAGACGGGACAGCTGGCATTTTTCGAAACGGGCTTGTTCCAGGAGGAGATTTGGGACGGCTGTTGGATCGGAAAAGGGGACAGAGAAGATTTGGGGAATTGTCCGTTATTCCGTAAAAGCATTTATCTTGCTGAAATTCCTGCAAGGGCTAAGATATTCATCAGCGCCAGAGGACTTTATGAGATGTCCGTAAACGGCGTGGACAGGGATGAATATGTGCTGACGCCCGGTTGGACCAGCTATGAGAATCACCTTCAATATCTGTCTTATGACATCACCTCCAATCTGAAGGAAGGGGAGAATGTGATCGGCGTCAGACTGGGGGACGGGTGGTATGACGGAGAGATATCCTTTAACCACCAGACCCATTTTTATGGGGATAAAATCTCTTTTGCGGCTGTCTTAATTATGGAATATGAGGACCATAAGGAAGTGATAAAGACGGATTCTTCCTGGAAAATGGCGGACAGCGGGATTGAAAAATCCTCCATTTATGACGGAGAGATTTATGATCTGACGAAAGAAGATATCAATTGGAACTGCCCGGGGTATGATGATTCCAGGTGGCGGCTATCTGATCCCATGCCGGACTGTAAGGCGAAAATGATCGGAATGATGAATGAGGGGACGAGAAGGGTTGAAGTGATAGAGCCTGTCGGAGTGATTCATACGCCTGAAGGGGATACCCTGATCGATATGGGGCAGAATATGACCGGATGGGTCAGAATCCGTATAAATGGGTCAGAAGGGGATAGAATCAGGATTAAACACGGAGAGGTTCTGGATAAGGACGGTAATTTCTACAGCGGCAATTTAAGGCTGGCTATGCAGGAAGATTCGTATACGTTAAGGGACGGTGAAAACTGTCTGGAACCGCATTTTACCTTCCATGGATTCCGGTATATTAAGGTTTTGGAGTTTCCTAAGGAGGTGGAAGCTAAGTATTTTGAAGGAATTGTGCTCCATACGGATATGAAGCCGTCCATAGAGTTTACCTGTTCCGATCCTTTGGTCAACCAGCTCTGCCATAACCTGAAATGGGGGCAGAAAGGGAATTTCCTGGATGTGCCCACCGACTGTCCTCAGAGGGATGAACGTCTGGGATGGACGGGGGACGCTCAGATTTTCTGCCGGACGGCCTGCTATAACTTCCAGGCGGATTCATTTTTCACAAAGTGGCTGGAAGATGTGAAGGCGGATCAATATGAGAACGGAGCCGTGCCGTTTGTAGTTCCGGATGTGCTTCCTAAGGATTGGTCATTTATGATAGAGGCCGGGCTGGGTGCAGGCCACACTTCGGCTGTTTGGGGAGACGCGGTCACCATCTGTCCATGGACGTTATATGAATATTATGGAGATGTGAACATACTTGAACATACATATGAGAATATGAAGAGGTATTTATCCTATATCTATGATGGCGCCGTACATGGAAGCGGAAATCCTTATGTCTGGGACTGGGGTCCTCAGTTAGGCGACTGGCTGGGACTGGACAGCGAAGAGGGCAGCTACCGGGGTGCTACCAATGAAAATTATGTGGCAACGATCTATTATGCATACTCAGCGGAAATTGTGGCAAAATGTGCGGAAATCCTGGGTAAGGCAGAAGACGCGGCCTATTACCGGGATCTGTATGAGAAGATTAAGCAGAATTTTAAAGATAACTATATAGACGGCGGAAAGATTAAAATTGCTACTCAGACGGCCCAAATCCTTCCCGCGTATTTTGGACTTTTGGACGCTCAGGAAGAAAAAAATGCCATAGATGCGCTTGTGGATATGCTGAAAGAAAATCAGATGCATCTGAAGACCGGATTTGCGGGAACGCCTTATCTCTGCCATGTTCTGAGCAGATACGGATATGGGGATCTGGCTTATACTTTGCTGCTTCAAAAGGACTTCCCATCCTGGCTCTATCAGGTGACGCAGGGAGCCACGACCATATGGGAACATTGGGACGGCAGAAAGCCGGACGGGAGCTTTTGGAGCGATAACATGAATTCTTTTAACCACTATGCATATGGTTCCATCGGGGACTGGATCTACCGCTGTGTGGCAGGGATCAATACGGATGAAAATAAGCCTGGTTTTGAGCATATTATTTTAAAACCACAGACAAATGAAGCGTTTTCCTATGCGGAATGTATTTACGAATCTATTCGCGGAAAGATTGTTACGCGATGGGAGAGGTCAGGAAATGGAGTGTCCGTTTCCGTCACAATTCCTGCGAATACCACTGCGTCAGTGTATCTGGAAGACGGAAGCGTTCGGGAGCTTGGCTCAGGCAGCTATGAATATCAATATCAACTGAACCGGGGGTAAAGCTTGTTCTTTTCTCGTTATTACTGTAAAATGGAAAGTAACCGACGGATAATAATTGGAAGAGAGGGCGCATATGAATCGTGATTTTGTAAACTTAACGGCCGAAAACATTGGCAGTGAACATTTATGCTGTATCATCCGCAGTAAAAAGCCTCATCCGGGCGTTGAGGCCAAGCGGCAATGGCTTTCGGAACGTCTGAAGGAAGGCCATGTTTTTAGAAAGCTGAATGAAAAGGCTGTGGTGTTTATCGAATATGCACCTCTTGAAACGGCCTGGGTACCGATAATTGGCGATAACTATTATTACCTGTACTGTTTATGGGTTACCGGAAGCCACAAGGGCAAGGGATACGGAAGAGAACTGATGGAATATTGCCTGGCCGATGCCAAAGCGAAGGGAAAGTCCGGTATCTGTATGCTGGGAGCGAAAAAGCAGAAAAGCTGGCTTTCCGATCAGTCTTTTGCGAAGAAATTCGGTTTTGAGGTTGTGGATACAACGGAGAACGGGTATGAACTGCTGGCTCTTTCTCTCGACGGAACAACGCCAAGATTTGCGCAAAATGCTAAAAAGCTGGAGATTGAAAATAAAGAGCTGACCATTTATTATGATATGCAGTGCCCTTATATCTGCCAGAAAATTGATTTTACAAAAAACTATTGTGAAATGAATCAGGTTCCGGTGACGTTAATTCAGGTGGATGAGCTGAAAAAAGCAAAGGAACTGCCTTGTGTTTTCAATAACTGGGCGGTGTTTTATAAGGGGAAATTTGAGACGGTGAATTTGCTGGATGCGGGGTATTTGGAGAGGATACTTAAAAAGTGAGAATTGGGATTTTTATTTTTCTGTTGAAGATTGGCAATGTTTTATTACCAAAAGGTTGAAGAATTATTGTCTGCATTGATTCTGTTAAATTGACAAAAACTCTGGTTTTTACCAGAGTTTTTGTGCGTATAATGTATTTTTAAATACTATCAGCGACTAACGATTGAATAAATCAGCGTGAGTATCCATATCCTCTAATGCTTCTGAAAAGCTGTTATATCTTTTCGTTTTAGAATCTTTAGTAATGCGTTTTGCTTCTTCCATGGCTTCAATTACTGCGGGCTTATATTTGGGTAATTCTACATTGAATGGAAGACCTTGATGGAGAATACATTGCCTTAAAAACATATTCATTGCGCTTGACATATCTAAGCCAAGTTGTGCAAATAGTTCTGCCGCTTGTTTTTTTAACTCTTCGTCTATGTTGATTTCAGTTGTTATGGATGCCATATTATCACACTTCCTTGTAGGGGGGATTTTCCTTCCATGCGGAAACTTTACCATTTCATTTGGGGCATAAGCGGATATTCATTAAAAATAAATAATAAACTTACTCCCAATTATGAATGCTCAATCTGAAATGCATTCATCTCGTACATATCCATTCTACCTTCAAATCTGCCTTCCAATTTCACTTTACCCAAGTCCCCATAAACTCTGCTGGTAAACACCTCTTCACCGCTGTTAACAAATATCTCAAGTGAGGTGTTATCCGAGAAAATCCGCAGATCTTTAAGTTCCTGCAGTTCCACTTTTCTGGAAGTGCGTCCCGCGCCGCAGGCGCCTAAGTCCAAAACAAGCAATCTGTCTTTCCAGATCAGTCTTACACCTTCCCTGAGAGTCATTTCCATGTCTTCACAGGAAGCGAACCGGATTTCTGCCTCATAGACCAATGGGGATTGTTGATCGGTGAAGCTGTTCTTTATGTCAGAGGTGCGTTTATTGCTGCGAAGTGATTTCAATTCTTCAACCGGCTCCTGGATCAGGCGGCCGTTTCTGTGATGCAGCTGCCGCGGCAGCGTAAGAGCGTGCTGCCATCCGGCGGTAACGGTGGGGTTCGTATAATCTGCATCGGGAATGCCCATCCAGCCGATCAAAATTCTGCGTCCATTTTCATCTTCAAATGTCTGTGGCGCATAGAAGTCAAAGCCTCTGTCCACCAGGCGGATGTCATTCACATCATCGATAAGACAGGTATTGTTTTCAAAGTCAATGTCCAGGTTCATCACGGTGCATTGATGAACATTTTCAAAATCCACGCCACGCGGCTTCACTCCCTGGGGGCAGGAGAGAAGGAGGAGCTGTCCGTCCAGATAGAACAGGTCGGGACATTCCCACATATAGCCGAAGGGTTCTTCGGTCGTGATTTTTCGGAAAAAGGTCCAGTGTTCCAGGTCTTCGGAACGGTACATCAGCACCATGCCGCAGTCGTTGGCGCTGCGGGCGCCCAAAACCATGTAATAAACGCCGCGGACTTTCAGAATCTTGGGGTCGCGGATGTGACCGCTCATATCGGACGGGTAATCGCTGTTGGTTAACAACACTTTTTTGGGGGAGATGTGATACCCGTCTGTGCTTGTGAAATGAATGGTATTGCTGCCGCGGCCGCTCATGATGTAGTCATAATCCGGACGGTCGAAATATTTTACGTTTCCGGTGTAAAAATAGTGGATCGTGTCATTTTCCACAAAAGCGGAACCGGAATATGCGCCATGGGCGTCAAAATCCGTATCCGGATATAAAAATGGCTCTTCCTGGGTGTAATGAATAAAATCCCGGGTGGTGTAGTGGCCCCACAGTTTCAGTTCTCCGGTGGGTTCAAAGGGGGTATATTGATAGTAAATGTGGTAAACGCCATGGAACTGGCAGAGGCCGTTGGGGTCGTTCAGCCATCCGGTTTCCGGCATCAGGTGGTAATGAAGGCGGCGGGGGTCATTTTTCACGTCTGCACGATACGCTTCATTTTCCTGATACCACTGTTCATAATCAGATTTAAAAACTTTTTCGTATTTCTTCAAGACGGTTTCCTTTCCGGCACATATGGGGATTATCTGTATAGCGCCATGACCATGGTTTCGGGGCCGGCCTGCGCTGTGGGGATGATATTGGCAGTGATTCCGTCAGCCTGGGGGAGGATCATCATGGTTTGGGTGCTGTAGCCTTTTTCTTTTACAAGGTCTAAATCCACGGTCAGCAGTTTCTGGCCTTTGCGGATGCGGTCGCCTTGTGCCGCAAAGGTTTCAAAGCCTTCGCCGTTCATCTGAACGGTGTCGATTCCAACATGGATTAATAAGTCGATACCATTGTCGCAAGTAATACCAAGGGCGTGTTTTGTCTCATATAAAAGGGATAATGTTCCGTCGCAGGGAGCATATACGGTTCCGTCGGTGGGGTTGACGGCGATTCCGTCGCCCAGCATCTTGGATGCGAACATAGGGTCTTCGGATTGTTCAACCGGTAAAACTTCACCCTTCATCGGAGAGTATAACTCTGCGGCAGCAGCAGCTTTCACTGTTTCCTTGTCTGCGGCAGCAGGTTCGGATTCAGCAGCCGGATCATTGGCGGAAACAGTTTTTTCTGTGGAAATGCCCTCCTGAATTACTGCTTTTGTGGATGTCGCTTTTGCAGCGGCGGCATTTGCTTCGTCTTTATCGAGGCCGAATTTTTTCCAGAAAACAGAGGTCAGGATAAAGGATACGCCCATGGAAATTACGAGGCCGATGGCGAAATTCATGTAGTGTTCCGGTTTCATGGAGATAAAGCCCGGAAGGCCGGCTGCGCCCAGCGCCTGAGCCAGAGTCTTGGTCCATGCCAGATAGGCGCTTCCTGCCGCCGATCCGATCATAGCTGCGTAAAATGGATATTTTAATTTTAAAGTAACGCCGAACATAGCAGGTTCTGTAATGCCTAAAAGCGCGGAAATACCTGATGCGGAACAGATGGATTTCATCTTTTCATTCTTTGTGAGCAGCAGCACTGCGATAACGGCTGCGCCCTGAGCCACGTTGTTCATGCTGGCTGTGGAGAAGATAAAGCTGCCTCCTGTGGTGGCGCTTTCCGCGATCAGCTGGGTTTCAATTGCGATAAAGCTGTGATGCATACCGGTCATGGTGATCGGGGCGTAGGCAAATCCGAAGATCGCGCCTCCGACAGGTCCTAATGTGTTGTATAACCAGGTGATTCCGGCTGCCAGCAGATTTCCTGCCTCACGGAGAACCGGGCCTACGCAGATAAAGGTCAGGAATGAGGTGATCAGGATGGAAAGCAGCGGAGTTGAAAGGTTATCCAGCCATGTGGGAGTTACTTTATGCAGTCGTTTTTCAATATTGGCCAGAATCCAGGATACGGCCAGAACCGGGAGAACGGTTCCCTGATAGCCAATGGCTGCGATCTGGAAGCCGAAGATATTCCAAACAGGCGGTTCTGAGATTCCGATCTGATAAGCATTTAAAAGATCGGGGTGAACCATGATCATGCCCATGGCCGCGCCCAGAAAAGCGTTGCCGCCGAACTTTTTCGCGGCGCTGAATCCGATCAGAACGGGCAGAAATGTAAATGGCGCGTTGGCAAATGTATTGATTGCAGAAGCCAGGCCCTGCCACTGCGGGTACAGCTCAATGATGGATTGGCCGTTAATCAAAGCGGAGGTCAGAAGGTTATTAAGTCCCATGAGAAGACCGCCTGCAACGATCGCAGGAATGATCGGTACAAAGATATCGCTCAGCATTTTGACAAAGCGCTGGATCGGATTCCCCTTTTTCTCTTCCGGTTCATCTTTTGTTTCCGTTAAGGTTCCAAGCTGTTTCTGAACTTCGTCACAGATCAGATTGACCAGGCCGGAGCCGAAAATGATCTGAAATTGTGACTGTGTCAAAAAGACGCCTTTCACTCCTTCAATATCGCTGATTACATCTTCGTTGCGAAGGTCGTTGTTCTTCAACTGAAAACGGAGACGGGTTGCGCAGTGGGCAACTGATTTGATGTTGCTCTTTCCGCCGACATTTTCGATTACTTGGCTGGCTATTTTTGCATAATCCATAAATATTCCCTCCCATAAGGCATTTTATATTGCTACAATGTGGTATCGGTTCCATAATTAAATAATATACCTTTTCCCACAGAAAGTCAAACAAAAATATGGCATCGGTTCCACATAAACTTACACAAAATTTCACGATAGAATTTGTGCATGATGTATAGAACTAGCATTTTTTGACACTTCCGCCTTCAATCAGAGTGAATCCAACCGTTTGTTTTTGCGGTACGGGTTCTCCGTGGATCATCTTTAACAGGGTTTCAGCGCCCAGATAGCCCACTGCATAGGAGTCAAATTTTATGGTGGTGAGCTGAGGTTTTAACAGGGCGCTTTCATCATAACCGCCAAATCCCATGACGGATACATCTTCCGGAATACGAAGCCCGTGCTGTTCCAATACGCGGTATGCTCCGAATGCCAGCCGGTCTGTGGCGCAGATGATGGCGTCGGGTTTAGCCAGTTCCAGCAGTTTTTCCGTCAGCGCCTGCCCGCTTTCAAAGCTGTAATCTCCGGTTAAAATGACCGGATTGTCGATTCCGTATTCCTTTAAACCGTCCAGAACGCCCTGTCTGCGGCCGATTCCCACGGCGATATCGCTCTCATCGACACCGATGTAAGCTGCGCATTGAGGGTGGGTTTTTCCAATATATTCTCCTGCACAGCGGCCGGCGCGGCGGTCGTCGTCTACGACGGAGATCCCTTCGTCATATTCCTGGGCCAGCACCACAACGGGAACACTGCTGTTTGAGATCAGCTGTCTGTGCTCATCGGTGATATTGATGGCGCTGAAAAGGATTCCGTCCACATTAAGGCTGATCAGCCGTTTGATGTTATCCAGCTCCAGTTTCGGATCGTGGTCGGAATTTTTTATGATGGTTTCATAGCCCTGGCCCCGCAGATAGCGGTCTATGCTGGTGATAACGCGGCTGGTCACCTTAGAATTTAAGGTTGGGACAACGACGCCGATCACATTGCTGTTTTTCGCATTTAACCGGGCAAATGTGTTGGGCTCATAGTTTTGCGCCTGTATGACGGCCTGAATCTTCTTTTTAGTTGAATCTTTAACGTAACCGCCGTTAAAATAGCGGGATACGGTGCTTTTGGCAACGCCGGACATCTCGGCGATATCTGCCATGGTAATTTTCTTAGACATAATTCCTCACTTTTAACGTATTGTTTTAAGCGCCAGATGGGGCACTTGGGGTGTAGGTTTATTATACGTCAGAAATTTCTTTATGGGTAGATGGTAAAATGAATTACGTTTAAGAAATCCGTTTGATGTGATTTTAAACTTTATGCATGAAACCGTTTTACAAAAGAGGAGCTTTTATTGACCAGAAGTGGGAATAGTGGGAAAAAGTTGCAGAAAATCATTTTGAAGTGGAGTAAAATATGAAAGAGATTATTATAAAACGCCTGGGCTGTACATTGGAAAGAGTATTGCCCGGGTGCATTTTCAAAACAGGAAAAGGAGGAATTGTTAGATGGAAGATTTTAAAATGGAAAAAGTTGCAGAGATGATAAAAGAACAAATGGCGAAGGAAACGGATTTTGAGCAGCTGGTGTATGAATTCAGGCATGGTTATCACGACTGTACAGTATCGGTAAAGCATATAAAAGAAAACGCACGGTTTGTGGCGTCTTTAGGTGTTGAAGTTCCGGAAACTAACCGCATGTTCTTCATGGACTGTTCAAGAGAAAATAATCTGGAAGCAGTTTTGGAATTTTTTAAAAATAAAAAAAATGAACCATTTGTGCTGGCCAATCTGAAATTTTTGATTGAGCGTGTGAATCAGGAATAAAGTAGGGTGACTTTTAAATCGAGTGATGATAGAATCTATGAGAGGGGCAGAAATAGGGATTGAAAGGAAGAAGAGACAGGGGGATAGGAAAAATATGACATCCAGAGATTTTGCTAAGCTGATTGGAGTTTCACAGTCAACCGTATCGAGGGCGATGAACAACAGCAGTTTGGTTCCTAAGGAAAAGCGGGAATATATTCACCAGAAAGCCGAAGAATATGGTTTTGTATTAAACAGCCAGGCCAAAAGCCTGAGAACCAACAAGACGGATACCATCGGCATTTTGTTTCCAAAACATTTTATCAGCATGAACTCAAACCTCATGCTGGCTCATCTGTACGATTATATTCAAAAAGAGATGAACCAGTATGATTATGATATCATGGTAATTTACTATGACCATGAATCCGACGATTTTTCCAGTTTTGAACGAATTATTAAAAAGCGTAAAGTGGATGGATTCATAGTGCTTCGAATGGAATTATCCGATTCGGAGATGAAGCTTATTGAGGAATATCAGGTTCCCTGCGTGTTTATGATGAATGCCAGCATGAATATCCGGGATAATCTGAACTATCTGTTTTCCGACAGCTATTACGGCGGTTATCTGGCTGGGAAATATCTGGGCAGATTTGCAGATTACCATAAGATGTTTATTACGGTCAGAGAAGAGACAGAGGATGCGGACCGGCGTTTTAACGGATACTACGACGCGCTTAAAGAATACGGATGGGAAATGAAGCAGGAAGACATCATTTACTGCAACCTGAATATGCAGTCCGCCTACGAATGTGTGGGTGAAAACATTGAAAAATTCAGAGGCAGAAGGACAGCAGTTTTTACATACAGTGATATATTGGGAATCGGCGTGTTAAATGCGCTGAAGGATTTTAAAATAAGGGTTCCGGAAGATGTCCAGCTGATCGGAATGGATGATATTCCGCTGGCCACATGGACCAAGCCGTCCCTGAGCACGATCCATGTTCCGGTAGAGGAAATGGTGTCCCGGGGGTGCAGGCTGTTAATGGATTTGATTGAGAAAAAGTCTATCTTTATACAGGAATGGGTTAAGCCCCATCTGGTGATCCGGGAAACGACGATGAATGATTGAATAATGGAGATATGGCGCAGCCCTTTACATAGTGTCAGAGGGGGATGCGGGTAAAAAGCGTATGTAATTTGGCTGTAAGCTGAATCACACACGCTTTTTTATATCATAGGATAGTGCTCATCTACAGGATTCCCACCTTTACAAATCCCCCCTAATATTTTGCTAATTGTACAAATAAACCAAAATATAGAAAAAACAATAAAATAAAATGCGCAAAATGATAGAAAAACCCTCCATACCTGTTAAAAAATATACAAACAACACAATAAAAAAAGAAAATATTTAAAAATTATTGACAAATATAATTGGCGGTGATATAAAAGAATCATGTAATGAATACGTATTCAAAATAGCAAAGCACATTTAATCAAGGAGGAGAAAATGAAAAAGAAAATTTTAGCGTTGACATTAGCGGTTACCATGGCGGCGGCAGGCGTGGGATGCGGCGGAGCAAAAACCACAGCTACCGACAGTACAACGGCAAAAGCTGCTGAGACTACCACAGCGGCGGCAGCAGGAGAAACCAAAGGAGAGGCAGCAGCAGAGTCGAAAGAAGGGAATAAGGAAGCGCCTGTCAGTTCAGGAAAGACACTGATCGTAGGAACCATGGCCAACTCCCTGGGCCTTCCGGTTCATCAGGCTGATATCGCCGGATATTTTAAGGATGCAGGTTTGGACGTGAAGATTGAGATATTTGCAACCGGAGCTCCGATTAACGAGGCGATGGCGGCAGGAAACCTGGATGTGGCGGTCAGCGGTATGGCTTCCGTTTACGCTCTGGCAACAGGCATGTATACATATATCGGCGACGGTGTTATTACAACAGGCGGTGAATCCATCTATGCGAGAGCGGACAGCCCGATTGCAAAAGCGGCGGCTAATGACAGAGGGGTTATCGGAGATGCTGAAGTATTAAAAGGCGCATCCATTTTAGGGCCTCTGGCTACAACCGCTCATTATCAGGCGATCAAGTACATGGAAACATTTGGTTTGACAACGGATGATTTCAGCATGGTTTCTATGGACTATCCTCAGGCTTATCAGGCATTTGTTACAGGCGAAGGCGATCTGGTTGCCAATAAGATGCCATACACCAATCAGTTGGAAGAGGCCGGATATGTAAAAGTTTGTGATATGAACATGGTTTCCGACAGCCCGATCATCGATACGATCTTTACCCAGAACAAGGTTATGGAAGAGAGAAGCGGAGATTTGGAATTATTCCTGGACTGCTACTACAGAGCATGTGAAGACCTTATGAAAGACGAAGCCAACAGAAGAAAAGTGGCTATGGAATGGTATGCGGAAGAGGGTATCACCTACAGTGAATCCGATATGGATACCGAGATTTCCGTTAAGGATTACTACACACGGGAAACCGTTGCTTCAGAAAATCAGTTGGGACAGTTTATGATTGATATCGGCAGCTTTTATGTAGATCAGGATGTTATTTCAAAAGATGATTTCCCGAAAGTGGGAGCCAGCATCAACTCATCATTAATTGAGAATGTAAAAGCGCGTGCTGGTAAATAAGATTGACAACGGGATTTGGCAGAAAGCTGAATCCCGTTTGTAACACAGCGGCAGTTTTGTATGAGGAGAGCATATGAAAGAAAATGGAAAAAAGATGAAATACCTGGCGGTTTCCTGTGCGTCCATTTGCGTGGTTATTTTTATCTGGTATCTGTGCATTAACGTACTGCATATGAAATCTGAAACAGTATTTCCCGGGCCAATGAAGGTATTCCGGACATTTGTACAGAAGTTTTATACGAAAGCCCCTGACGGAGGCACATTGCAGCAGCATCTTTGGGCCAGCATCAAGGTCGCCCTGTTCGGATATATGCTGGGCGCTGTCGTAGGCGTTCCCTTGGGAATCGCGATGGCATGGAATAAATGGGTGGACCGTTTTGTAAGGCCTTTATTCGACTTAATCCGGCCGATTCCCGGTTTGGCATGGATTCCCATGTTCATCCTTTTATTCGGTATCGGCATCACATCAAAAGCCCTGGTTATCTTCCTGGGCGCGCTGATCGCCTGCGTGGTGAACAGCTATACGGGAATCAGCCAGACGAAGGAACTTCATCTGTGGGTCGGCGATGTGTTCGGAGCTTCCGATCATCAGAAATTATTCAAGATCGCAATTCCTACCGCCCTTCCGATGATATTTACCGGGCTCAGGGTTGCTCTTGGAACGTCCTGGACCGCGCTGGTTGCGGCGGAGCTTTTGGCGTCCACCAAGGGACTGGGTTATATGATACAGCAGGCGAGAGCGATCTCCAGACCGGATATTATCATTGTCGGAATGCTGGCAATCGGAGCTGTAGGGGCCATATTTGACGCGCTGCTCCATGTTGTAGAGGTTAAAGTTGCGAAAGGAATGAATGTAAAATGAGCAAAAAGATGAGTTCAGATAAGGCCATATCCACGGCGGCAGCCTGTATCTCCATCGGATTATTCCTCGTGCTGTGGCTGTGGGGCACCAAGGCGACAACTTTGGGCCTTTTGATTCCCGGACCGGTGGAAGTGTTAAAAGCAGTTGGAGCGGGCATTGTGGGAAAAGTAGGAAAGCACGGAATACTGGCCCATGCGGGATACAGCCTGATGCGTGTTATGATCGGATTTACCATCGGTTCTATCGTGGGCGTGGCCTTAGGCCTTTTGATGGGGTGGTACCCCATGGCGGACGCTATCTTTAATCCGTTATTCAGGATTATCAGGCCGATTCCGCCGATCGCTTGGATACCGATTTCAATTATCTGGTTTGGTTTAGGGGAAAATGCTAAGATTTTTCTGATCTTTTTAGCGTCCTTTTCAAACACCACGTTAAATTCCATGTCCGGGGCCAAAAGCATTGATCCGGAAGTTGTTAACGCCGCCAGGATGCTGGGGGCGAAGGAAAGCCAGATTTTTATGACCATTGTGCTTCCCGCATCGGTTCCGGCCATATTTGCCGGATTACAGGTAGCGATCTCAAGCAGCTGGGCGACGGTTCTGGCGGCGGAGATGGTGAGATCGTCCGAAGGACTTGGATGGATGATCGTAGCCGGAATGAACAATAACGATATGATTCAGATTTTGTCAGGAATTGTGATGATTGGCGTAGTCGGCTACATCCTGGCGATTATAATGAGAAAAGCGGAGGAAATCTTATGTCGGTGGAACAAGAGCGGTCAGTAGACTCAGTAATTGAATGTGTTGACTTATGTAAATCATTTCCTACGCCCAATGGTGAATACGAAGTCGTTAAGAATTTTAATGTAAAAGCAAAAGAGAATGAATTTTTAGTACTGTTCGGACCGGGACAGTGCGGTAAGACCACGATCATCAACCTGATCGCCGGATTTGAAAAAGCCAGTTCCGGAAAGATTCTGATGAGAGGAAAAAGTGTGGAAAAGCCGGACCCGTCCAGAGGAGTTGTATTCCAGTCAACCGCCCTGTTTCCTTGGATGACAACTATGGGCAACGTGGAATACGGACCTAAGGTGGCCGGAGTGCCCAAGGAAGAGCGCCAGAAGAAAGCCCAGAAATATATCGATCTGGTGGGACTTCAGGGATTTGAAAAATCATTTCCCTCCAAGCTTTCAGGCGGTATGAAACAGAGGGTGGGTATTGCCAGAGCTTACTGCAACGAGCCTGAAGTGATGCTGATGGACGAACCGTTCGGCGCTTTGGATGCGCAGACCCGTTATCTGATGCAGGAGGAACTGCAGAGAATCTGGGAAGCGGAAAAGCGGACCGTAATCTTTGTAACGAATAATATAGAAGAAGCCCTCTATCTGGCAGACCGGATACTGGTGCTCACAAACTGTCCGGCAACGGTTAAAAGGGAATATATCATCGACTTGCCGAGACCAAGAAACCTAGTATCGCCGGAATTTCTGGAACTGAGAAAGACAATAACCGGCATCATGGACAGCACATTATAGGAGAGGTGGACGATGAGCGAAAAAGTAAAAGTTAAAGTTAACCATCTTACAAAGAAGTTTGGGGATCTGCTTGTTCTTGATGATATGTCCTTTAATGTAGACGACGGAGACCTGCTCTGCGTGGTGGGACCTACGGGCTGCGGAAAAACTACATTTTTAAACAGCCTGACTAAGATATACGACATTACGTCAGGTGAGATCCTGTTAAACGGCGAAAAGGTAGATCCCAAAATCCAGAATATTGCCTACATCTTCCAGGGAGATTCCACGATGCCATGGCTTACCGTAGAGGAAAATGTGCGGTTTGGCCTGGATATCAAGAAGATTCCGGAGCAGAAGAAAAAAGAGCAGGTGGAAAAATACTTAGAGATCGTAGGTCTGACCAAGTTCAGAAAATACTATCCCAAACAGCTTTCAGCCAGCATGCTGCAGAGAGTGAGCATAGCCCGGGCATTTGCCACGGAGCCGGAGCTTCTGCTGATGGACGAACCGTATGGACAGCTGGATATCGAACTGCGTTTCAAGCTGGAAGATGAACTGGTAAAGCTTTGGAAACTGACCAAGACAACCGTGCTTTTCATCACCCATAACATCGAAGAGGCGGTATATCTGGGCAACAAGATCATGATTCTGACCAATAAACCGACCACGGTAAAAACCACGATTATCAATGACCTGCCGCGCCCTAGGGATATTGCGGACCCTGAGTTCGTAAGGCTCAGAAATGAAGTTACTGAGCTGATTAAATGGTGGTAAATTCTGTAAAAATGAACCAATACTACAAATACGGCGCAGAAATAAGATAGATGACGGAGGAATAGATGAAGGCAATAACGATTATGTATGATTCCCTCAACCGTAATTACCTGCCTTGCTATGGTGACACGGAATCGATAACACCGAATTTCAAACGGCTGGCCGAAAAAACGGTGACATTTGACAAATTTTATGTGGGAAGCCTGCCATGCATCCCGGCCAGAAGGGAGCTCCATACAGGGCGGTATAATTTCATGCACCGCTGCTGGGGGCCGCTGGAACCGTTCGATGATTCCATGCCGGCTATACTGGGGGAAAACGGCATTTATTCCCACTGTGTTACAGACCATGCTCACTACTGGCAGGAGGGCGGCAGCACTTACCATACCAAATTTACCACCTGCGAGATGATCCGCGGACAGGAAGGCGATTTCTGGTGCGGTAAAGTGGATGGATTTGAAAAAAATCTGGATCTCCACCGCCAGGATGCGGTGAACCGGACGGAAATGCAGGGGGAAGAAAATCATCCCCACTATAAAACATACCAGGCCGGAATGAAATTTTTAGAGGACAATGCGGACAAAGACAACTGGTATCTTCATATCGAATATTTCGATCCCCATGAGCCTTATTTTGTGCCGGACCGGTATAAAAAGATGTATACGGATCAGGCGGCCGAGTTCGACTGGCCGTTTTACGGCGAGGTGGACGAAGCGTCGGATGAAGTGAAGGAAGCCAGAATTAATTACAGGGCTGTGCTTTCCATGATGGATCACTATCTTGGAAAAATCCTGGATTTTATGGACGAACACGACATGTGGAAGGATACCATGCTGATCGTTAATACCGATCATGGATATCTGCTGGGAGAGCACGGGTTCTTCGGAAAGAACTATATGCCCAATTATGAGCAGATCACACACACCCCGTTTTTCCTCCATCATCCCGATCTGGATTTCGACGGAGAGCGGAGGGATGAGCTGGCGCAGACAATCGATATCGCGCCCACCATTTTAGACTGTTTCCATATTGAAAAGCCTAAAGATATGCTTGGCAAGTCACTGCTTCCCGTGATTTCGGATCATAAGAAGATTCATGATTATATTCTGTTCGGGTATTTTGGAAAACATGTGAATATAACGGATGGAAGATATGTGTATATGAGAAGCGGCCGCAGCGCTGAAAAGGGGATATTGAATAATTATACCCTGATACCGCTTCATATGTTTGAACCGTTTTCGGTTGCGGAGCTGAAAGAGGCGGACACGGTGCTGACGGATGAATTTTCATTTACAAAAGGCGCTCCTGTGATGAAGATTCCGGCCAGCGGGGAGACGTCTCCCAACAATTCCTGCTATTGGTTTGAACAGCATATGAAATATGGCGATCTGCTGTTTGATCTGGAGACAGACCCCGGACAGCAGAACCCTCTTAAAGATCCGGAGACAGAAGCACGCATGAAAGCGGCCATGAAAGAACTTATGAAAGAAAATGAAGCGCCGTCTGAACTTTATGAAAGGATCGAATTGTAACATGGAAAGTAAAACCACAGCTGACAAACCCCTTAATATCGTCTGGTTTTGTACGGACCAGCAGAGATGGGACACCATTCACAGTCTGGGGAACCCATATATAAAAACTCCGAATATTGACAAATTGGTGGCGGAGGGAGTGGCCTTTACAAGGGCATATACACAGGCTCCCATATGCACGCCCAGCCGTTCCTGTTTTCTGACGGGGCGGTATCCGAGGACGACGAAGGCATTTTTCAATGGAAATGACACCTATTCCAAAGACGAAAAGCTGGTGACAAAACTGCTTTCGGACAGAGGATATACCTGCGGCCTGTCGGGCAAACTGCATCTGACTTCCGCACAGGGACGGATGGAGAACCGGACAGACGACGGCTATTCTTACATACAATGGAGCGAGCATCCCAACAATGACTGGCCAAACGGAGAAAATGATTATCAGAACTGGCTGAAGGAAAAAGGGCAGAAATGGGAAGAAATCTACGGCGGAAAATACACCAGCATGGCAACCTGGCCCCCTACGCCAAACCCCAATTTTACGGGTAAAACGGTAGGCGTCCCGGCCCGGTATCACCAGACGACCTGGTGCGTGGAAAAGGCCATAGAATTTATAGAGCAGAACCGGGGAAAGGAAACGCCGTGGCTGATCAGCCTGAATCCTTATGATCCCCATCCGCCTTTAGACCCGCCTCAGGAGTACAAAGACCGTTTAAAGATTGAGGATATGCCGCTTCCACTGTGGAAGGAGGGCGAACTGGACAACAAGCCGCCCCACCAGCAGAAGGATTTCTATCAGGGAGGACAGGACGGACAGGCGGAGCCGTTTCCTGAACTGAGCGATGATGACAAACGGGAGCGTTTCCGGGATTATTATGCGGAAATCGAACTGATTGACGACCAGTTCGGACGTTTGATGGATTATTTGGAAGAGATTGGGGAAAAGGACAATACATTGGTGATCTTTATGAGCGATCACGGGGAGATGAACGGGGATCACGGTCTATACTGGAAGGGCGCTTATTTTTACGAGGCCCTGACTCATATTCCGTTAATCATGTCCTGCCCGTCCAGATTTCCAAAGGGGCTGAAATGCAATGCGTTGGTGGAACTGGTGGATATCGCCCCAACTCTGATGGAACTGGCCGGATATGAAGTGCCGTTTTATATGCAGGGAAAGAGCCTGGCGCCTATTCTGACCGGACAGGCGTCTCCGGATTACCATAAGGATTCCGTGTATTCCGAATATTATTACTGCCTGAAAGGAACCCATGAGGATATTTTTGCTACCATGCGGTTTGACGGCAGATATAAAATCGTTAATTATCATAATAAAGAGTTTGGAGAGTTGTATGATCTGGAAAATGATCCGGAGGAATTTGTGAACCTTTGGGATAATCCTGATTATGCTGTGCTGAAGGCGGAGCTGATTAAGAAGAATTTCGACAGCGCGGTGATGAAAAATATGGATTATTCGATGAACCGGATTAATGATTATTAATTTCCATATTAAAAAGCGTCAATGAAATTACTGATATAATCCTCACAATTAATGTTATAATAAAAAATATGAGAGCTGTTAAACAATAATTGGAGGGGGAAAGCTATGACGTTAGTTCAAATGCAGTATTTTCAGGCGGTATGTCAATGGGGCAGTTTTTTAAAAGCATCGGAACAGCTTCACGTGTCACAGTCGGCGATTTCGCTGTCCATTAAAAATATGGAAAAGGAGTATAATATAATATTTTTTGAGCGGGATAAAAATGCGCTGAGAATTACGGAGGCAGGCAGAAATATCCGGGAAGAAATCAGTTCCATCCTCGAGAAATATAATCATTTGGAGAATAAAATTCAGAATATGTCCATAAACAGGGACTATATCCGCGTCGGAGTTTCCACTTTGGGCGGAAATGCCGTATTTCCCCTTATCCTGTCCGAATTGAAGAAACAGCATCCGGATATGGTGGTTTCAACTATGGAGGAATCTACAAAGCGCCAGTTTGAAATGCTTGACGAGAACCTTTTAGATGTAATAATAACCCATCGGCGGTTTGAAACACCGGAAGAAAAGTTTAAATTCGATGAGGTATATGGCAAAATGCAGTTAATAAGAGACAGGCAGGCATTCTGCGTCAATATAAAAAATCCAATTTCCATGAAAGAATCTGTCACATGGGAGGATATTGCCGGGGAACCATTGATCCTTTTGAAAGATAATTTTATGCAGACTGTCAGCATCAAGCAGCGTTTTGCGGAAAGGGGGATGGAGCCGGTCATCCTGCAGCAAACAAGCCAGATGTATACGGTAGAACGTTATATTGAACAGAACATAGCAGCCGGATTTCTGCCCATGAGCGCAGTGCGGTATAATTCATTAATTAAAGCATTTACACTGAATGAACTGCCTAACCGGTATGTGAGTTGTTTTTGGAGGAAGGACAGATATCAGTTTAATGCAGTTAAAAAATTTCTTTCCATTGCGAAAGATGTTAGTCAAAAATATAATAAAGAATGAAAGCAGCCTGTTTGTCCATTGGGATGATAGAAAAGGTATAAAAAGGAAGGCGGAATTTGGGTTCGGATAGAAACCAGTTCCACCTTCTTTTTTGTGTTCATCTATATTAAAAATACTCAATCTGACCAAGATAAACTCGTTTGATAACGAGGGTATGTGATAATATACTAAAACCATCGATGAAACAAGCTAAATACCGGTATATTTGCTAAAAATGTTGAAATGAGGAGAGCGTTGATGAAGATTACAAAAATTGAGCCGATTTTGGCGGGACACCGCTATCTGTTTGTCAAGGTTCATACGGATTCCGGATTGACCGGAATTGGGGAATGTGGGGCCTGGGGATATCAGGAAGCGACGGCTGTTGTGCTGAAGCAGATGGAGAAATTGATAATGGGCCTGGATCCGATGAGGATTGAATTTATTTGGGATGCACTGACGCGTAACCTGCATTTCAGAGGTTCTTTAGTCCAAAGCGCAATTTCCGGGATCGATATAGCCCTGTGGGATTTAAAAGGAAAGTTTTTTAATGTTCCCTGCTATGAACTTTTGGGAGGAATGGTCAGGGAAAAGATTAAAATCTACGTTAACGCCAGAGGGAGAAATAGTGACGAGGTAGCGGAAAATGCCGCAAAACTTGCAGAAAGCGGTTTCAAATCCATTCGATTTTCTCTTCATCACTCGAAAGATAAGGACGGAAGATGCGGTGACAATTTCTCTGAACAGGTAATGCAGGCGGAAGAAATGATGAAAAAGGTCAGAGAAGCGGTTGGCTGGAATGTGGATGTGGCAATCGAATGCCATCGCGGTTTCAGAGCTTCAGAGGCGATCGAAATCGGAAGGGCTGTTAAAAAATACCGGCCTTACTTTTTTGAAGACCCGGTTCCGGATAATGCGGAAGCTATGCCTGAGGTGATTAAACAGTGCCAAATCCCTGTTGCCACCGGGGAGCGTTTTATAAATCCAATGGAGTTTGACACGCTGATCAGCCATTCAGCCGTCCGCTACATCCGTCCGGATATGTGCGTGGCCGGAGGTCTGACGGCCGGTAAAAAGATAGCCGCACAGGCGGAAGCCAAAGGAATTTACCTGATTCCCCATAATCCGTTGGGGCCGGTGTCGACTGCCGCATGCCTGCAGCTTGACGCCTGCATCCCCAACTTTGAGATTCAGGAATATCCTATGGGAAATGGTGTCTGCCGTTTGGACAAGGAGATGAAAGAGCCGTTTGAAGTGGAAAACGGCTATATAATCCTGCCGAAAAAACCCGGTTTGGGTGTGGAATTGATTGATGATATTGATAAAGTGTTTAAATTTGAAGGAGCTTATGGGGGAATTAACCAACACGAAGATGGCTCAATTGTAGACAGATAAAAGAAAGAGGGGGAGGAAATTATATGCAGATTGGCATCTTATTTATTACTTTTGCGGCCTTTTTTGGTCTGGTAGTATCCGGAAAGGTAAAGATTCACGTGGCCGCCATGCTGATTCCGATTGTATTGGAAATAACCGGAGTACTAAAATTTGAAGAGGCTTGGGGCGGGCTTACCAATTCATCCGTAATTATGATGGCTTCCATGTTTGTAGTTGCGGCAGGATTAAATAAAACCGACTTAGTGGCTAACTTGAGCAAGGCGGTAATCAAACCCGGGGCCAGCGACATTAAAATTCTATTCGGCCTTATGATCCCTGCAGTTTTTCTGGGAAGTGTGGTAAACGGATCGGCGTCAATGGCAATTTTGATACCCATTGTATACCAGGTTTGTGCGGAACACAAACGTCCGGTCAGCAAGTTTATGCACCCGATTATGATCCTGTCTTCCATGTGGGCCGGATTTATCCCTACCGGAGGCAATGCAGGAAGCTATCTTGCCAACAATACCATAGTTGAAAAACTGGGCGGTGTGGGGACATTTACATATTTCACTAATTTCATATTAAAAGTGCCGAGCGTAATTATCATATGTATTCTTGCATTTGTAGTTGGTTTAAAGTTCGCACCGGATAATGGAAATATCCCGACATTAGGCACTGAAAAGGCTAAAAACGACGGCAGAGGCAGGCAGGAAGGCAAAAGAGAAGAAAAAGAACTGACGGCAGCTCAGCAGCAGTTGGCGAAAATAATCTTTATCGGTACGGTAGCCGGTATTGTAGTGTGTGCACTGACAAACGTAAATACGTGGTATCCATCTGTTATCGGAGCCATGCTTATGGTTTTACTGGGCATTTTAAATGACCGTGAAGCGATTCGCGCAATGGGAAATCCGGTTATATTCATTTTCGTGGGAACTCTGCCAATGGCTAACGCGCTGAAGATTACCGGAGCGGATGTCATG
Source organism: Clostridium sp. chh4-2 (assembly GCF_002899675.1). Classification (GTDB taxonomy): domain Bacteria; phylum Bacillota; class Clostridia; order Lachnospirales; family Lachnospiraceae; genus CHH4-2. The sequence goes on from NZ_PKUU01000010.1 coordinate 87,137, forward strand.
TTGGCCAATGCTTTCCAGAGTTTGACCGGAAATATGAGTCCGATACTGGTTATGATTTGTATGTATGTAATTTGTATGGTTATGACGCAGTTCCTGACAAACTCAGTGGTTTCCAACACATTCAAAATGCTGGCGGCAGTTATCGCAGTACAAAGCGGTTACGATCCTCGGGCATTGATGCTGGCCGTTCAGGCGGGCGTTGGCAACTGTTTTGCACTGCCTACTGCAGCGCCGCCGATTACCATGGCTTATGAGGCAGGCGGATATACGTTAAAACAGCATTTTAAGCAGGGAATTGTCTACAGCGTCGCACAGTTTTTGATATTTATTATTTGGGTACCGCTTGTATTTCCGCTGATTCCAGGCTGAAATTAAAGTGAAACGTGAAGGCTTTTTCAAAAAAGCCTTCACCCTTTATGTAAAAAAGAGGAGGAATAAATTATGACAGAACAGCCAAGAAAAAAGATTCAGGATGGGCCGGTTGAGCCAATTAAGATTTTTGATGATGTTTATTATATCGGCAGAAAAGGTGTTGGTGTATTTGCCGTAACAACCAGCGAAGGCATTGTATTGATTGATTCGATGGACCCGGTGGACGCAGCAGAAAAACACATTATTCCAGGGATGGAACAACTGGGGCTGAATCCGGCGGACATTACAGATATCATTCTGACTCACGGACATTTTGACCATTTTGCCGGAGCCAAACATCTCCAGGATAAATTTCATTGCCGTGTCGGAATCGGATTGACAGACAGCGGGTATATGGTATATTCCGAGTATCGGGGCGAAGAAATTGAGTACCCTCACATTGACTTTATTCTCGAAGACAGAAAAGAAATGGTATTTGGAGAGCATATTTTCCGCCCAATCTTAACGCCAGGCCATACGCCGGGCTGTATGTCTCTTATATTTAACTGCCATGACAATGGAACAGAGCATTGGGTCAGCCTTTGGGGAGGCGCCGGTCTTCCCAGACCAAATGAAGGGATTGATAAGCAGCTTGGCAATGCCTGTGATTTTGCATATTCCGCTTATATATTCCAAAAAGAGTGTGAACTCAGGGAGTGCGACGTTGTGCTTGGCGTTCATCCGCATCGGTGCGGCCTGTTCGAAAAGGCTGATAAATTGAAGGCCAGAAAACCTGGAGAAGAAAATCCATTTGTGGTAGGAGCAGAAGGTGTTAAGGCCAATCTGCATATCAGAGGAACCGAGGCAATCGAACTCGCCCGGAAAGTAATAGACGAGATGTAGTTCGAATGCCGCGGGTGTACCATAACTATTGGATGACGGCTGAATTGGTTAAATCAGCCGTTCAAAATAGTCCTTAGCCAGTTCTATAAAATACTGCTCCGCCTTCGTAAAGATCATCCCTTTTCTGAATGAAATGCTCTGGCTCCAGTATTCCTTAGGTTCCAGCGAAAAACAGGCGGCGCTCGTTTTATCTTTAATGGAAGTTTCCATCAGAATGGACGGCCCCACGCCCTGACGCACCATCTCGTATGCGGTGGAGCTGAGGCTGGTTTCCAGCATGATTTTTGGCAGAAATCCGGCTTTTATAAAATGGGATTCGGCGATGGAACGAAGCTTTGTATCCCTGGACATGAGGACGAACGAATCATTTTTCAGCAGTTTTAAGTCCAGGGAAGCGTATGGCTGGTTCGGCGGGACGGCTAAATGCGCCAGAGGATGATTGAGGGGCAGGGCGGTCACCACCTCGCATGGCGCAAAAGAAATGTGTTCCAGCTGGGAATGAATGGAGCATTGGCCGGTAACCGCAAAGTCGATCTTCCCCTCAGCCACATATTCCTCCAGCTTGTTCACATTACCCTCCACCAGATTGACTGTGAAATAAGGATATTTTTCATGAAAAACAGGGAAAATCCGGTTGAACATGGCCGCGCCTATCACGCGGGTAATTCCCAGGTTCAAACATCCGGTTTCACAGTTAGCCAGTTCATCCAGCACTTTATACGTCTGTTTTTTAATCTCCAATATTTCTTTAGCGGAGCGGATATAAACCGCTCCCGCTTCCGTAGGAATCAACTTCTTTCTAATTCTCTTAAACAATGGAAAACCCAGATCCCGTTCCAGACTTGTCAGATAATGGTTCAGAGCCGGCCGCGATATAAAAAGCAGATCGGCGGCTTTGGAGATATTCTGAGTCTCGGCGATTGTAGTGATATATGTAAGCTGTTTTAAGTTCATAGGCCCTCCTAAGTGTAATGTTTTTTGCACTATTTTTGGTTATTTATAAAACTTTACAACCACTATTGCTTTCATTATAATTTGTTTTAACAGAAACGCAAGCGGAACTGTCACAAATAAGGAGTGATAAAAACAATATGATCGATTTAATAATTAAAAACGGACGCATTTACGACCCGGGACAAAAGACCGATTTCATCGGTGATATCGCTGTCCACAGAGGCAAAATTGTCGAGATGGGCCCGAATCTGACGGCGGAGGCGGAAAAATCGGTAAATGCAAAAGGGTTTTACGTGGTTCCGGGCTTAATTGATGTTCACACTCATATTAACTGGCTTGGCAACTATATCGGTATGCCGGCCGATCTTGCAGGAATCCCTATGGGAGTCACGGCCACCATTGATGCGGGAAGCTCCGGCGTTTCTAACTGCCGGTCTCTGCTGCGGTATATGGATACCTGTGAGACGAAAACTAAAATAATGCTGCACGCCAGCGCCGGCGGCCAGATCATGACGAAACAGTACAGCGAAAATATTGACCCAAGTGTCTGGAATCCGGATTTATTTGAACGGGCATTTGAGGAATTTGGTGACCGGATTGTGGGAATTAAACTGAGAATCAGCAGAAATGTGGTTCAGGAACTGGGGATGCGCCCCTTAGAAGAAGCTCTGCGGCTGGCCGGGCATCTGAATACCAGAATATTTGTCCATCCCACGGACCCGCCGGTGCCCATGGCGGAGGTGGCTTCCTATCTTAGAAAAGGCGATGTGATGTGCCATATGTACCATCAGGAAGGTTATACGATTATGGATGGAGACGAGGTGGATGAAGAAGTTAAGAAGGCACGGAACAGAGGGGTTATCTTCGATGTATCCCAGGGAAAAGGAAACTTTTCCATAGCGCTGGCCAAAAAGGCGGTCAGCCAGGGATTTTTGCCATATACGGTCAGCACCGATCTGAACATCGAAAACTGGAACAGTCCGCTGGATTTCAGCCTTTTAATGACTATGTCAAAATTGATGGCATTGGGCATGGGATTTGACGATGTGCTGAAAGGGGTAACTGTAAATGCCGCTGAAATCTTCGGAAAGCCGGGGGAGATGGGGGTATTAAAGGTTGGAACCTGCGCGGATATAACCGTTCTCAGCATGGAAAACCAGAAAATTGAATTTACCGATAAATATAATAACAAAGTGGTGGGAGAACGGATTTTAAAACCGATGGCTACGGTCATCGACGGCAGGCTGTTATATTGTTCCAGCGATACGCTGGCAGTCCGGTAACCGGGAGCGAAGGAAATTTACATAACGGCAGCCATTTGTTGAGAGGAAAATGATGATCCAAAGATCACAAAAGCAAAGGAGAAGGTAAGATGAGAAAAGCAGTATTATCAGCGCTGGTAATGGGGGCTGCGGTCAGTCTGGCCGCATGTGGTGGCTCTGTTTCGGGAACAAAGGCTGAAACATCAAAAGAAAGCACAGCAGCAGCGTCAGAAACGGCAGTACAAGACAAAACAACCGCAGAAACCGCAGCGGAAACGGCCGCAGGTGCGGCGGAACAGGATAAAGAAAGCAGTTTCGCTACCGCTGATCCGGAATGGAAACCGCAGACCGTGATTTCGGTTGTTCTACCCGCATCCGCAGGCGGGACGGTAGACCTTTCCGCAAGAATCTGGGCCCAATATGTGAAGGAAGTCTGCGGTTGGGACGCCGTTGTTGTTAACAGCGCCGGGGCCACCGGTTCCGTAGCGGCTAACCAGGTATTGCAGTCTGAACCGGACGGCTGCACCGTATTATACGGACATAATCTGGTGAACGTGGCCAATGTGGCCGGAGTTACGGACTACAATTATGAAGCTTTCAAGCTGGGGCCCAATTTTTCTGAAGAACCGGCGCAGCAGCTTTACACGAATACCAATACGTACCCGGATTTAGAATCATTTATAGCGGACGCCAAAGCCAATCCAGGCAAATTGCAGGCTTGTACGGAAGTGGGGGCTTATACTTATTATGAACTGCTGGCATTTGAGCAGGCGGCGGGAATTGACCTGGATTTTGTGGATGTGGGATCTACCTCGGAGAAAATGGCGGCGCTATTGAGTGAACAGATTGTTTTAAGCCCTTCCTCTTACGGCGTTGCCAAAGATTATATGGAAGCCGGACTTTTTACCTGTCTGGGATTTCCGGGGCCGGAACCCAGCGAAGTCCTTCCGGGGATAAAGACGTTTAAGGAACAGGGAATTGATATAGAATTTGCGCCTCAGGATTTCTCCTTCTATTTCCCGAAAGACACGCCGGACGAAGTGATCACGGCATATGAAGCAGCAACAAAGAAAATGCTGGAAAATGAAGACTGTATCAAAGCGCTCAGCAATCTGGGACAGGTGCCTAAATACATGTCGTCAGAAGAAGCTGAGGAAAATGAAGCGAAACTCTATAAGCAATTTAAAGACCTGTCAGATTCTCTGAATTAAAAGCGCGGGATATGATTAATGGGCGCCAGAGGATACTTGTAACAAAAGAGCGGGGAGGAAATATACCGAGTTGGTTATATTTCCTCCCCGCTCTTTCACGGGTTTCATGGTATTACCAGTCCTTAACGGAACCGTCAAATGCTCTTTTCGCCGAATTGCTTCCCCGCTCATTAGCCGGGTACAGAATTTCTGCGTCTTCTGCCAGCTCAATCCCGATTCCGGGGGCATCGGGGATCATCAGACAGCCGTTTTCATAGGAAAATGGGGTTTTTACCATTCTGTCTTCCTCTCCATTTAAGCAGAAGCCAGGCAGCTCCTGAATGCCAAGGTTTGGTATGCTGGCGCAAATCTGCAGGCACGCTGCTGTCGAAACCGGTCCCAGCGGATTGTGGGGGATTACCAGGACGTCATGGGCTTCTGCAACCGCGCAGATCTTCTTGCTGACGGTGATTCCGCCTACTGCGCAGACATCGGGGCGGATATACTCAGCCGCACGGCGGGAGAGGAGCATTTCAAATTCTTTTAAGTTGATGTAGCGTTCGCCTGTGGCGATGGGAACCGATATTTTTGAGGCCACTTCAGCCATAGAATCAATATTATCCGGCCCGATCGGATCTTCCAATACCATAGGATGATAGGGTTCCACAGCGCGGCCAAAAGCAACGGCTTCCGGTACGGTCATTCCTCTGTGGGCTTCCAGCACAAAATCGAAATCATTTCCAACGGCTTCTCTGCAAATCCTCACTTTTTCCAACTCATCGTTAATGCGGCCGCAGAAAAACTCATCCCGCCCATCATTTTTAGAATGAATGGGGCCGTTGACAAATATTTTAGCGGCTGTGAAGCCCTGTTCTTTCAGCTTGGCATATCCCTTCGCCAATTCTTCATTTGATTCCGTTTTTGTCATAACGGACGCATAAACGCGGACCTTATCTCTGGTTTTTCCGCCTAAAAGTTCGTAAACCGGAACCCCTAATTTTTTGCCTTTAATATCCCATAATGCAATATCAATTGCCGATATGGCGCTCATAATAACCGATCCCCGGAAATAAACGGACCGCAGGAAATTTTGATTTATATCTTCAATTTTAAACGGATCTTTACCTATTAGATAGCTGCTGAATTTTTCAATGGCCGCAGCCGTAGCGTTTAAATATCCCCAGTTTCCGGCTTCGCCCAAACCAACAATTCCTTCGTCTGTGTACACATGTACAAATAAATAATGTTTTGCATAAAGCAGTTTAACATCAGTAATTTTCATTATCTTTTCAGTTCCTCCATTTCTAAGCGGACATCTTCTTGTGCGGGTAAAGGCCATGTAAGAAGATGCCCCCTTCTGAGTTGTTACATATTTTACCGCCCGATATGGTTGTTAATAAATGTCTCATGAAGCCGTAAAGCCTCTTCCCACTCGCCGTTTCTATTAATTGTAAACCCGTGCATAGAATTTCTGAACCGGCGGGAGGTGACGGTGACCCCTGATTTAGCCAATTTGGCGGCGAAAGCTTCCCCTTCTTCCATGAGGGAATCGTGTCCTGCGCTTATGACGAGACAGTCGGGAAAGGTGCCCAAAACTTCTTCGGATGCCAGAATCGGTGAAGCCAGTGGGGAAACGGCTTCCTCCGGCTGCATGTAAAAGTCCAGATATAATTTCTCCATCTTAGCCCGGGCCATTTTACGCTCATCACCGTATTGATCCGGTGACAGCTTGCAAAATGGATTGGTCATTTGGTTGGCAGGTATATAATCTAAGATCATGGCAGCAGGCCTGAATGCATGGCTTTCGGCATTTTTAATGCAGGCAGCTGCAATCAGATTGCTTCCGGCGCTGTGACCCAGTAACAGGATCTTATCTGTGTCCACATTTAACTGGTCTGCATGTGTAAACGCATATACAATACAGTCATAACACTCATTTACCGCAGCAGGAAATGGATGTTCCGGCGCTAAAACATAATCCACATCCCATACCAGGGCGCCAATGCGGTCCGCCATATGGCTGCAGTAAACCTGGTCTCTGTCCGCCCGACCTTTGATAAAACCGCCGCCGTGAAAATTGATGAGCATCGGCAGTTTTTTATTGGCCGGCGTTTCCGGTCTGAATTCAAATATATGAACGCCATTTTCCGTGGCAGGTATGTACTGTTCGTTCTGTTTTACAGGCAGTGAATCCAGTTCGTCTTTAGATATTGTCTGAAAAGCGCCATTTTTTCTGGCTGATTCGGCCAGTTTAATTAATTCGTCCCGTGTCATAAACTCCTCCATTTCCCTGTATTAAAAGGCCGGGAATACTGTCATCACATAAAATACATAGACCGCGGTCAATATAATCGTGACCAGCCAGCCGCCTTTTATCAGATCCTTCAAATCATAACCGCCTTCAGCCATGGCCATGGGAATTGCCGGCGTTGCCATAGGGGTGAGAAATGCTGTGAGGCAGCCTACGCTTACCAGGATCATAGGCCCAACCGGGTTAGCTCCCAGCGCCTTGCAGGCCAGGATGCAGATCGGGGTAAATACCTGGATAACCGCTCTGTTTAACATAAACTGAGTAACAATAAATGGAACAATAAAGAATAATGCGCCGATCACAAATCCGTTCCGTGTTCCTCCCACAACTGCGCTCAGCCACTGTCCAATCACGTCCCCGGCTCCTGTTTCGCTCAATGCGCTTCCCAGACCCAACGCTCCTACAAATAATAATATCATATCTAAAGGAAGAGCGCCCATAGCATCTTTTGATGAAAGTACGCCGCATAAAACCATTAATATTCCGCCTATGCAGGCAATCGTCCAGCTGGCTACCCCTAACTTGCCGGAAAAATACAGGGCGATAATTGTAGCAAAGAAAATGAAGATTCCTGCCGTATCAGAAAATTTAGACAATTCTGTTTTTTTGCCGCCGCTCATTTTTTTAACGGAACTGTTAATTGGAAGAGTGGGCGTTTTCGGCATAAACTTAGGAGCTATGAATATGGCCCAGGCAGGGATCAGAATCAGCATCGGCCATTTTGCGAAGAAGAAATCGATGGGTTCGATTACGTATTGGCTCATCTCATAAGTGGCTAAAAATGCGTTGTTCTGGCTGGCCTGCGTGATGGCTGCATCCGTTGGAAATGTCATACAGCATCCGATTGCCACAACGGCGAGTGGAAACATGACCTGGGATGGGCTCACGTCGCTTTCGTCACAGAGAGCAGAAACAAGCGGAGCGACGATGGCAAACACAACCATAGGACTGGAAATGAAGTTTGTCAGAATAACGGTTATGATGATGTATCCAAAATAAGCTTTTAAAAACGACCCCTTTGTGATTTTCATAATAAAATCACATAAATTGTGTACAAATGACGTATTGCGGAGCCCGGCCGCCACCATGAACATGCCTGCCATTAAAATGGTGTTGGCATTAGAAAAGCCGCTGAGCGCAGTTGCAGGCTGTAGACAGCCGGTTAAAACCAAAAGAATCATTGAAGTCATTGCTGTGACCCACATAGGAACCTTATTTACGATATAAGCAACCAGAGTTAATGCAAAAATGATAATGCATACGGTAAGTTGTAAATCCATTATATCCTCCTTGTAAATGTTCGCATTATTTGACCGGTCATGCGGTTTGATAAGGTGAGGATAATGGATTTTGGGGGATTTGTCGTTGATATTTTTTACGATATATGAAACTTTTTTGGGGATTTTTGTTTGGGTGGAAAAAAATTTGTGAAAAGAGGGGGATAAAATCCAAATATTATGAATGAGTGGAGGGGCGTGAGGGGTGAAAATATGAGGTGAGCGGGGGGATTTGGGGTGGAGGGAGGAGAAAATAACCGAAAGATTTTACACGTGGAGAATCTTTGGATGTGCTATACTTATAGAAACGTGATATTTTTACATAAAGGGTGAAGGCATTTCTGAAAATGCCTTGAAGTTTAAAGTAAAACGTGAAGGCATTTTCCAAAATGCCTTCACCCTTGAGCTAAAAAGGTGGGGTTTTATGAACGCTGATTTCAATTTAGACTGCCCGGCAGAAAATCTGTCGCTAATCATTTACGCACATGAATTAGCCCGCTACAGTTTCCACTGGCACGAATATGAATACGAAATCGATATTATTTTAAAAGGCAAAGCCGAGTTCTGCTGTGAGGGAAATATTCACACACTGGAGGCCGATGACATCATCGTAATCAATTGCGGAGACGGACACGGTTCTTTTACACTGGAACCTAACACGATTTCCATGGTGCTGCGATTCTCTGCCGAAGCATTACAAAAGTATGTAAATCCCGGAAATCATTATCAATTTCATTGTATTTCCAACGCAAAAACCAGATATCAGCCCCAATTCTGCAAGCTGCGGTACTTTATGGCGCAGATTTTGGAAGCTTCCATGCACCGGCACATTTATTCTCATTTGACCGCAAAAGCATCCATGGAATTGATTCTGTCAACGCTTTACTGTTACTTTTCCCCGGTGGAAGTGCCCAGCATCCGTCCCAAGGATAAATTCCGCCAGAAGAGCATACGAAACATTATAAAATACATCGACAAGCACTATACACAGAAAATCACATTGGAAGATTTAGCCCGTATATCGAAATATAATAAAACCTATGTTTCAACATTCTTCAAGTTAAATGTGGGAATGAACTTTTATGAGTATCTGACAAGAGTCCGGTTCATGAAAGCCTTAGATGATCTGGATAATACCAATAAAAACCTGACAGAAATTGCCATTGACAACGGATTTCCGGACCTAAAATCCTTTAATTACCGTTTCCGAGACGTATTTCATATGTTTCCATCGGAATACCGGCTGCTGGCGGTCGATGTGCCCGGCAGGGAAGGAGTCACGCAGCGGCGGTATTGCGATGTGGAAAATCAGATGCTTCAGAAAAAAATAGCCGAATATCTGTGGATGGATGATTTCGCATAAGCTGTTCGGTCTAGCGCTTTGGCCGGTAAATGATCTCATTGACCGTATAAACGGTTACGAACGCATTTTTATCCGTTTTCAGAACGTAGGTCATCAGCGTTGCATACTCGTTTTTATCGACAATGGTGATGATCTCCTTCCGGGGCTTTCCGTCATAGGCACCGATGGCTTCGTAGATAGTTGCGCCGCTGTGGAGGTGGTGCAGGATAAAATCTCTGATTTCTTCCTCGCGCTGGGAGATGATGCATACCCGTTTTTTGATATTGAAGCCAAAGATGAAGTGATCCAGGGCGATTCCGTTCAGATACGTTCCCAAGACGCTGAGCACCACTATCTTTTTATCGTAGACGAGAGCCGAGGACAGGGCCACGCACATGCCGGCTAAGGACATGGCTTTGCCCAGATCCATCCTGAGATATTTATTCAAAAACTTTGCCACGATGTCCAGTCCGCCTGACGATGCGTTCCGGTTAAACAAAAGGGCCAGTCCGATGCTGACCACAAAGATGTAGCACAGCACATCCAGAAATGCGTCGTTGGTGATGGACTGGTTGTTGGGGAACATCATTTCAAAAACACCCAGCACCACGGGGAGCAGAAATGAGGTATACACGGTCTTGGCGCCAAATTCCCTGCCTATGAAAAGAAAGCCCAGTATCAGCAGCAGGGTGTTTAGAATCAGGGTGATTACAGAAATGTTTAAGGGAACAAAGTTCCCCAAAACGATGGCCAGACCGGAGATGCTGCCTACCGAGACATGGCTGGGGATTAAAAAGAAAAATACAGCTGCGGCAACAATTATAGTCGCCAGAGTAATGATAATAAATTCTTTGACCGTTTCTAACTTTTTCATTCAAAACCTCCAATATATTTAGTTTCAGCAGACGGATCACCGTCTGACGAAATACCCTCTAGTATGATATCATATCAGGAGCCTGCCTGCAATTTGGATAAAAAACGTATTTACTCGGTTTTTATTCATATTTCAGGCTTTTTTTGACAGATCGAACAAAATATCTATTCTATAAAATTTGTGATTGTGTTAAACTTATAAAAGCAGGTATTTGTTATTGCAGGTTAGCTGCCTGTCTTTTATGGAGTTAATTTATGAGAGTACTGAACAATTTTGGATTAGGAACATATAAATATCAGTGATAATAATAAGGAGAAAGAGATGAACGAAAATTTTAAGACGGCGTTGGTTGAAGCTGGGGTAGATGTGGAAGGAAGTATCAGACGGTTCTGCGGTAATGAAGGGTTATATGAGAAGTTTTTAATGAAGTTTCTGGCTGACGATAATTTCGATAAGATGGAGCCGGCATTCAGAGACAATGATTTTGATACGGCTTTGATTGCTGCTCATACGCTAAAGGGCGTCAGCGCCAATTTGGGAATTAACAGAGTTTATGAAATTGCTTCTGAGATTGTCAATCTGATTCGAAATGAAAAGTATGAAGATGCCAAAGGCTTATACAATAATTTTGAAAACGCCTATAAGGAGATATACCAGATTATAGAACATGAACAGAGGTGATAAAAGGTATGAAAAGAGATACGATCATTATTGTAGATGACATGGAGATCAACCGTGTTATTCTTCGGGGCGTGTTCGAAAAAGATTATAAGCTGCTGGAGGCTGAAAATGGAGATCAGGCTCTCCTTTTGGCAGAACAGCATCACAGCGAGATTGCAGCCATGCTTTTAGATCTGGTGATGCCGGTAAAAGACGGATATCAGGTAATGACAGAGATCGGCAATAAGAATCTTCTGGCTGAATTTCCGGTTATCGTGATAACTGCTGAGGATTCGGCTGAGAATGAGGTTCAGGCATTTGATTTGGGCGCATCCGATATTATTATGAAACCATTTGAACCTCATGTGGTAAAACGGCGTGTTCAGAATATCATAGAACTGAATTTACATAAATTAAATCAGGAAGAGCTGATTGAAGAACAGGCGGCAAAGCTGAGGGAGTCCAATGCGGTTATGGTCGATGCGCTGTCTTCTATTATCGAGTACAGGAGCGTGGAAACAGGACAGCATGTTAAACGTATCCGGATGTTTACCCAGATCCTTTTGGAGGACGTGGCCCGAAGTTATCCGGAATTCGGATTAACAGAGCAGAATATCAGCATTATTGTCAGCGCTTCTTCCATGCATGACATCGGGAAAATAGCCATACCGGATTCGATCCTCAATAAACCGGGACGCCTGACGCCCGAAGAATTTGAGATCATGAAAACCCATGCGGTAAAAGGCTGTGAGCTGCTGGCCGGACTCGACCGGATGAGTGATCGTGAGTATCTTCAGTATGCCTATAACATCTGCCGCTACCATCATGAACGGTGGGATGGAAAAGGATATCCGGACGGACTGAAAGGAGAGAGTATACCCGTATACGCACAGGTTGTTGGAATTGCCGACTGCTACGACGCGCTGACTACGGATCGTGTATACAAAAAAGCCCTTTCGCCGGAAGTGGCATTTAACATGATTTTAAATGGGGAGTGCGGATCATTTTCACCTAAGCTATTGGAATGTTTTAAGAACGTGCGCGTCACATTTGCAAATCTTTCGAAAGAATATGCGGATAATAATCTTCAAAAGAGCGATGATTTAAAGTCCGATTCCTTTTTAAAACCCAAGATCAATGACAGCTTAGACACCGTTCAGCTGGGGCAGATGAAGTATTTTACGCTGCTCAGATACATGGATTCCACGGTTATGGAAGTGGATTTAAATACAAATCTGTATCATGTGGTCTATCTGTCCAGCAAAGATTTTGAGCCTTTGAAAACGGGCAGCCAGTTTACGGAAGCAATTCATAACTTTACTGAAAATGCGGTCCATCCGGAGGATCAGGCCATGATGCTTGAATTTCTGGATGCTGATATGGCGGAATTTTTTGAAGCGGGTTATATGAAAAAGGCGAAAAAGTGCCGCATTTATGACCGGATCAGGAAGATATACCGTTGGTGCGAAGTTACGGTGATGCGGATTGATACCGGATATCCTCATCAAAGAAAGGCTGTTTTAATATGGAAAGAACTGGATCAGGAGATTTCGGAGGCAAAGGAAAATGCGCCTTCCGGTTATGATGACAATGTTTTACAGGGACTGTTGGGAGGGATTCAGCAGTGTCTCAATGACCAGGGATTTACCATCCTCCATATAAATGAGGGATTTGCAGACTTATTAGGATACACGGAGCAGGAGATTAAGGAGAAATTCAACAACCAGTTTGTTAATCTTATCTACCCGGCAGACCGGCAGGAGTTTCTGCGGCAGGTGAAGGAACAGCTGAAATCCGGTAATTCCGTGGAAGTGGAGTACCGGGTGACTGCAAAAGACGGGCGTGTTCTGTGGGTATTGGATAAGAGCCGCCTTGTGACGGGAGACGAAGGAAAAGAACATTTTGTCTGCGTTTTAATTGACATCACACAGACAAAGAAGGCTCAGGAAGAACTGCGCCTTATGCTGGAGCGCCATAAGATGATTGTGGAGGGGGAGGTTAATGAATAGAGAAATTCAGGAAGAGATAGAATCCTTCGCAGACCGGATATTGCGCAGCTATTTCTGTGAATCGAATGTAGAGTTTCTGATCTCCACATTTACTCCGGATATTGTGTGGCTTGGAGCCGGACCGAATCAGAAGGAAGAAGGGGCGGAACGGGTTGCGGCCTGCTTTCGGAGCGGACAGAGCGATCTGGCCCCCTGTGACATGTCGGAGGGAAGTTATGTGACGCGTCAGCTGGCGGAAGACTGCTACCTGTGTGAAGGAGAGAGCTGGATTTCACCAAAGAACAATACTGAGATGTATTTTATGACGCACCAGCGGATTACCTTCATTTTTGTGCGTGAAAACGGCCGGCTGAAGACCGCCCACATACATAATTCAGTAGACTATTCGGATATTTCTGAAGATGAGCTCTTCCCGGCGAGGGCCGGCAGAGAGGCGTATGAGCGGTTAAAGGAGAGCCTGGATTTAAAGGAGAGGCAGATTGCCAAAGCCAATCAGGACGTGGAGCGGAGAACCAGGTTTTTGGCCCAGCTTTATAATACGATCCCATGTGGAATTATCCAGTTTATGCCGGATGATTCCCACCAGATTGTCAGCATAAACAGGCGGGTGTGGGAAATCTATGGTTTTTCATCGGAAGAGGAATATCGGAAGGAAGTTAAATCACCCCTTGAACTGGTACTTTTAAAAGACCGGGAAGAGGTGGAAGAACTTCTCAGAAATATGACGCTTGGCGGCGGGATGATAACCTATAGCCGGGAAGGGCGCAGAAAGGACGGAAGTTCTGTCTGGGTTAATGTGGTTATGGAACGTTTAATCAATGCGGATGGCGTGGAAGTTAACCAGGCGATTTTTAATGATATAACAGAGATGAAAACCCTTTTGATCGCCCAGGAGCAGGAACGGATCATAGAAAACCGTTCGCTGAGGGCAGCTACCTGCACGGCTTATCCTATGATTATGAGCATTAACCTGACGAAGAACCTTTATAATTGTTTTATTGAAGAGCAGAAGAGCTTTTTAAAATCCAGTCAGGGAGCGTTTGATGATCTGCTGGAGGAAATGGCGTCGCAGGTTTACCCTTCTTTCCGGGAAGATTTTGTCAATAAATTTTCCAGGCAGGAAATACTAAAACGGTTTGAATCCGGGGAACATGAGATCTATATGGAACTGCAGGAAGAAGAATCCACCGGTGAAAAACACTGGATTGCGATTCACATGATCTATGTCGACAATCCGGTTAATGATGATGTGCTGGCGATTCAGATGGTAAAAGTGCTGGATAAACAGCGGGAAGAAAAGCTGCGCCAGGAACAGCTTCTGAGGGATGCGCTGATGGCCGCCAAAGCGGCGAATAATGCGAAATCAGATTTCCTTTCCAGAATGAGTCACGATATAAGGACTCCGATGAATGCCATCATCGGCATGAGCACGATCGGCCAGTTAAAGACCGATGATGCGGCGCATGTTATGTCTTGTTTCCAAAAGATAGACGCTTCTTCCAGATACCTGCTTTCTCTGATCAACGATATTTTAGACATGTCCAAGATCGAAACGGGAAAGATGGAGATCATGAAAGAAAAATTCGATTTTACCGATTTTGTGGAAGAATTGATATCCATCATTTATCCTCAGTCCATTGACAAAGGGATTCATTTTGAAGTGCATATCAGCCAGGAGATAGAACGGTATTATATAGGAGATGAACTGAGGCTGAAACAGATTCTCTTAAACCTGTTGTCCAACGCTTTGAAATTCACCTCTTCCGGAGGAAGGGTGGATATGGATATCCGGGAGGCGAGGCGCACCAATGGATTCGCATATCTGGATATTAAGGTGAGCGATACGGGAATCGGAATTGACCAGGCATTTTTAGAAAGAATTTTCCAGCCGTTTGAGCAGGAATCCTCTGAAAAAGCGCGCAATAATGTGGGCAGCGGTCTGGGGCTTGCAATTGTCTATAACCTGGTTCAGCTCATGAATGGAACCGTGACCGTTCAGAGTGAAAAGGGAAAAGGGGCGTCTTTCTGTGTTACCGTGCCTTTGGAAGTGACGGAAGATAACGAAGAACAGGAACTGCAGAGGAAAAACAGGGAATTATTAAAGGATATTCATGTCTTAGTCGTGGATGATGATGAGATTGTGGGGGAACAGGCGGCTTTAATCCTCAGCGGGATCGGGGCAAATTCACTTTGGGTGGATACAGGGCAGAAGGCGGTGGAGGAGATGAAGGCATCTCTGGAACGCGGACATATTTATGATATTGCCATGATTGACTGGAAAATGCCTGATATGGACGGGTTGGAAACTACCCGCCGGATTCGCCGTATAACCGGGCCGGATACCACGATTATCATTATATCGGCCTATGACTGGTCCGGAATAGAAGAAGAGGCCAGGGAGGCGGGAGCGGACTGCTTTATTCCAAAACCGTTGTTCCGCTCCACCATATATCAGACATTTGCCCATCTGGAAGAACGGCGCAGGCCGTCTCCGTCTCGCACCAGTGCAAATCAGTTCTGCTTTAACGGGCAGAGGGTTTTGCTGGTGGAAGATAATGAATTGAATCTGGAGATCGCTAAAGTCCTTTTGGAGAATTATGGAATCAAGGTGGATGATGCGTCCAACGGACAGATGGCGGTGGAAAAATATCTGGCGGCGTCCCAGGGATATTATTTTGCAGTACTCATGGATATCCGCATGCCGGTTATGGATGGGCTGGAAGCGACCAGGGCAATCCGTATGCTGGAACGTGATACGGGATACCGGGTGCCGATTTTAGCAATGACGGCTAATGCATTTGACGAAGACAGGAAGATTGCATATGAAGCCGGAATGGACGGGTATATTGTAAAGCCTTTAGACATCCAGAGCCTGTTGGAAGAACTCAACAATTTTATAAATATTTAATTTGCAGAGCACAGCAAAAAAGACCAGAAGTAGTCTTTTTTGTTGTGCTTTTTTGTTCTAATATGGTGATGCATAGAAGCACGGTATTTTTACATATCTAAGGAACGCCGCATAAAGGATGTTTGTCCGGGCAATATACTGTTTATACTATATGTATGTTTGAAATAATGGAATCGGAAAGGAGAAGCGTATTATGATAACTGGCGAAATCACCATGGAATTGATTGAACGTTATGAAAGGCATCTGTTTGAAGAAGAAAGAAGCAAGGCGACGATAGAAAAATATATCAGGGATATTAAAAAGTTTTTCCTGTTCCTGTCAGAGGACAAACGCGTGAGCAAAGAGGCGATGATCGCATTCAAAAATCAATTGGCGCGGACCTATAAGATCAGCAGTGTAAATTCGATTCTGGTTGCAGTCAACAGTTTTCTTGTTTATGCCGGTCTTATGGAATGCCGTGTGAAACAATTTAAGCTGCAGAGAAATCTTTTTTGCCGTAAAGACCAGGAATTGACCAGGGAAGAATATCTTAAACTGGTACAGGCCGCAAAATCCAGGGACAATGAACGGCTGAGCCTGCTGATGCAGACCATATGCTGCACAGGGATCAGAGTCAGCGAGCACCAGTTTATATCTGTAGAAGCAGTAAAAAAAGGATATGCGGTTATCTGCAACAAGGGAAAGACCAGAACCATATTTCTGGCGCCGGAATTGTCCGCGCGTTTGATGGAATACTGCAATAGGAATCGTATTAAGAACGGGGCGGTTTTTATTACTAAGAGCGGTAAACCGTTGGACCGCAGCAATATATGGACCATGATGAAAGCTTTATGCAAGGATGCAGGTGTGGACTCCAAAAAGGTATATCCTCACAATCTGCGCCATTTATTCGCATTTACTTTCTATGGAATAGAGAAGGATTTACTGAGACTGGCGGATATTCTGGGACATTCCAGCATCGAAACAACCAGAATTTATACGGTTTCAAGCGGTACGGAACACAAAAAAATGCTTTCCAAATTAAAACTGCTATGTTAAGAAAATAAAAAAACTACATATTGTAAATTATGTGGTTTTTTCCCGGTAAATAAGAGATAAAAAGCGAATATTTATTTATTATAGAAGATTAAAAAGAGAAATATTGAAAGGTAAAAACAATAAATTTACTTGCAAACCAGTTTTTTTGCAAATTTTGGAGACCCTCATATTGCTTTTTTAAATAAAAAATTGCATAATAAATATGTATTTATCAAAAGAACACTACATAATTTACATTATGTAGTAAAGTTCCGGCGGGTATGACCTCGGGCCGGATTAAAAACACCAGAGAAAGCAGGGGCATCGTTTATGACTAATTTGAAAAAATGTACGCCTTTTGGAATGCAGGTAAAAATAGCGCTGATTAAAAACAACATGACGAATCAGGAATTGGCCCAAAAGCTGGGGTATACAAATTCTACGATTAGTGATGTTATTTTTGGACGGAATTTAAGCCAAAGAACAAAAGAGCGGATTGCTAAAGAATTGGGAATTGAGATCGAAATGGAGTAAAAAACGTTTTTCGATTCAACAAAGCAAGGGTTTACAGACAGGAAAGTCAGTTGGAAAAGATTGTTCTCTTTTTGCGGATAATTTTGTACGGCGGGCTTTTTTTGTTATAGCCAATATGGTTAATTGGAGGACAGCTATGAAGTTGCTTAGTTTATGGATAATAAATCGTTTGTGAATTTATCATAATCAAATTTGTGGAGCCACAACAGGAACTATACCAATAATATGCAAAATATCACTGTATTCCTTGCCTTTGAAAAAAATATATGCTTTTTGGCAGAACCTATATACTTCATCATCAACACCAAAATGCTCTGTAAAATAAGCGGGAGAATTTATATTTAATTCCATAGTTCCCTCCAAATCCCGATTTGTGGCGTTGTCCCACCCCTTATAAATCGGAATGTATCAAATCCATTGTATAAACGCCGTCTTATCTTCGCTATTATAGCCGGCATTTCGATAGAATTGTAATGTTGCATCTTTCTTGGAACCGGTTAACAGCATAAGCTTATAGCATTTCTCTGCTATCGCAATATCTTTCGCATAATTAAGACATATTGTGGCCAATCCTTTTTTCCTATATGCTTCATCTGTAATGACATTTTCTATAAATGCATATGGCTGCTGGTTGTGCGTTAGATTAGGAATAATTACACAGACACAGGAAGAGACTATTTTACCATCTTCCTCCACTACAATAATGTGATGATTATTGTCCTGTAAAATCTGATTCCAAAGTTTTGATAATTCGTCTGAATTTATAACGACTTCGCTGTTATGTAATTGTTCGTACAAATGAAGTAATCCGTTTAAATCGCTTTCCTTAACTTCTCTAACCATTGCCACAGAACCTCCTCCAATTTAACTTCGTTAATTTCTGTTCTCTATACATTTTACTACCATCTTTTGAATTTGTCTATGAATCCTCTGTTTTTGGAAACAGACGGAGCCCGCGCAGGGATTGGAAGGCGGAACTGTTACCTGACTTTCGCCCTCGAAAATAAAAAATCGCTAAATGCCCGTTTTATTTTGCCATTCTTTGCGATTTAATATTATATAAGCATTTTTATTACTGCGGATCAAACAGTTACATATTAAAAAAGGAGTTACAGAAGCCTTTGATAAAAAAATGCTGCTGAAGCGGCAGAATGTGAGGAAAAGAATGGAAGAAAAAATATTAATCGTGGATGACGCGGCATTTATCCGGCTTCTGATTAAGAATACATTAAAACGCGCCGGTTTCAGCCGCTTTTTAGAAGCTGAAAAAGGAAAAGAAGCGCTAGAACTGTATAAAAAAGAAAAGCCTGATCTCGTAATACTTGATATAACCATGGGAGGAATGTCCGGCCTAGAAGTATTAGAAGCCCTGATAAACATAGACCACCAAGCCCGCGTCATCATGTGCTCCTCAGTCGGAAAAGAAGAAATAGTCCAAAAAGCACTAAACCTAGGCGCCTGGTCTTTCCTGGTAAAACCCTTTAACCCAGAAACCCTGTCCCAATTGGTCCAGAACGCTTTTACCTAAGAATATCCCTTCACACCATACTCAATCTACCTGAATAAGCAGTTTGCTTTTCACCAGGCCAGCGAAAACCAGCATGGAATCGGGAGGCGGAACCGGGAGACGAAGGTTGAAGGGGCTGTCCGGGCCGGGGAAGGAAGATGCGGGCAAATGGGATCGTATGGAACCCCTTTAGTGCTGCCTCGTTCTGTCCTTACGGGCCTTAGCAGCACTTAGGGGCGAATCCCGAATCCCATTTGCCCGCATCTTCCTTCCCCGGCCCGGACAGCCCCTTCAACCTTCGTCTCCCGGTTCCGCCTCCCGATTCCATGCGTCCCCTCGCCAGTAAACGCTTATTCCCCCACCCCCATGCACCGCCCCAGGGCCTGCTGCATTTTTTGATAGGTCACCGGTTTTTTCCCAAACCAGGACAGACAAAGTCTGTACGCCTGTACTCCAAAATCCAGGTCGGAAAACCAGATGAATTTCTCATGCGGCAGATGGATGCTGGTGATGAGGTTCAGCCCGTCAACCCCATTCTGGGCAATGACGATTATGTCGGGTTCCGCCTGCCGGAGCATATCAAATAATTCTGGCCAGTTTTTACATCCTTTGGCCGATACCTCCTGGTTTTTCTGGGCGCAGAAACGCCTGACATATTCTAAAATCTCTTCCCGTTCCGCCGGGTCAGAGGTACAGACAATTATATTCCACATAGAATTCCTCCTTTCCGTATGGGGTTCGGGTTTCAAAAGGTCTTGCCCCTGCAAATTGTCTGAATTGTTTGTCAGGGTTCGGAATTAAGGACTCCTAAGACCGCCAAATTTTGCTAAAAGCGAGACGAAAATGCAGAACTCGCTGCGCTCAGACATGCTGTCATTTTCGTCTCAACGCTAAATCCGGCAGTCTAAGGATTCCTAAATTCCTGCACATGCAAACAATTCAGACAATTTGCAGGGGCAAGACCTTTTGAAACCCGAATCCGTATGATCCATTAATTTAACTTTAACATAGATGAAAAGACGGCGGTTTACAAGCGCCGGGCCTGAAAGTGACGTTTTTTGGCCTGAACTTACATTGCGGGAATCCAATTCTTCTTGTAAAATAGTCTTTAACAGGCAAATTGTTTGACGATGCGGGAGGGGGACTTCTGAGATGAAAGCCGCTATTATAGATGACCTTGCGATTTGCAGGGAGGAAATGCGTGAGAGTTTGAATCGCTATTTGGACGAAACTTATTCGGGGGACATGCCGGTGATCCGGGAGTTTGAAAGCGGGGAGGATTTTTTGTCCCATTTCAGGCCGGGGGACTATGACATTATTTTTATTGATCAGTATATGAATGGGTTATCCGGAATCAACACCGCCAAAAAAATCCGGGAAAAGGACGAGCTGGCAGCTCTTGTATTTGTCACTACCAGTCTCAGCCATGCCATAGACAGTTACGAGGTGAGGGCCTGCGGTTATCTGGTTAAACCATATACATATGAGAAATTCAGGAAAACCATGGAACTTACCCATCTGGAAAAGATACGAAGCGCCCGCTTTATCAGCGTAGAACAGAATAAGTTTTTGCTGCGGGAGATTCTCTGGTGTGACCGTGACGGACATTATATTCAGATACATACTGAAAAGAGGGGCATGTTCCGCTCCCGCATCCCTTTTGCGGAACTGACCGGGCTATTGGCGCCTTACCGGCAGTTTGTGAACTGCTATAAGAGCTGTATTGTCAATATGGACCGGGTGGAACAGGTGGACGGCCTGGATTTTTTGCTGGATACCGGTGACAGAGTTCCTTTTTCCGGGAGGAAAAAGAAAGAGATGGAAGAGCTTTTTGATGAGTATTTATTCTGGAGGGAAAGGGAGGATGAGATGGAATGATGAAGGTGATTGACACTTTGATGGTTATCGCATTTCCCCTTTTGGATTTTCTTCCCTTCAGTCTGCCCCAGTACTGGCTTTTTCGGGACAAGCTGAGGATTCCGTTCCGATATACGGTGATGGTGCTGTTTTCCCTTACGGTCATCAACTGCGCAGCTTTTTATGTGGTCAATCTGGGCGGATATGAAGCGGCGGCGCAGTGTACCACATTGATGCGCTACAGCTTTCTGTTGTTCTATATGACCTTGTCTTTTCTGTTTATCAAGGAGCGGTTCACTAAAGTGCTGTTTACCAATCTGCTGCTGATTGCCTGGGCCTTTTTCGTCTATGGCAATGCCAATTATATTGAAAGCCGTTACTTTTGGGATTTCTCCGACCGTCATCCGTACTTGATTTACAATATTGCCCGAGTGGTGATTTATCTGATAATCAGCCCGTTTATGCTCCGGTTTTTCTACCGGACCGTAGCCAGCGCCCTGAAAATTGAGGATAAATCCATATGGCGGTATCTGTGGGAGATTCCGCTGTTTTCCACGATGTTCGGAATGCTGTACTGTTTCACCGATGATGTTTATGCTTATGCCACACGGCAGTTTATCGTGTCCCGCTACCTTATGCTGTTCGGTACCTGCTATGTGTCCTATGTTGCGTTGAAAGTTCTGGAAATCTCCCGCAGCCGCACACAGTTAGAAGAGAAGCTGAAATATGCGGACCGGAGTCTGATGGCTCAGAAAAAGCAGTTTGACAGCCTTTCTGCCCACATGGATGAGATGAGGAAGGCCCGCCATGACCTGCGCCAGCATCTGACCGTGGTACAGTCCTATATTGACCGGGATGATAAGGCGGGACTGGCGGATTATCTGGACATTTACCAAAGTAAGCTTCCGCCCGATGTGACGGAATATTTCTGCAGAGACGACGTGGTAAATGCGGTTATCAGCTATTATGCGTCAATGGCGCGGGAGGCGGGAATCGAATTTATGTCGAAAGTCTCTTATCCCAAGGAATGTCCCATGTCCAGAACCGATATTACGGTACTTTTAGGAAATTTGCTGGAAAATGCCGTGGAGGCCTGTAAAAAGGAAAAGGACTGCCAAAAGTTTATTAAGCTCAGAGTGAAACAGAGGGGGCAGTCTTCACTGCTGATTCTGGTAGATAATACGTGCCGGACGCCGGTATCATTTAAAGACGGAACGCCTCTGTCCACCAAACGGGAAGGCGAGGGGATCGGCACCGCTTCGGTACGCGAAATTGCCGCCCGTTATGGGGGAACCGTGAAATTTGAACAGCGGGACGGCGTATTTTTCGCCTCTGTTTCATTGAAGACAGTTTAGGGAAAATATGAATGATAAAAAGCTCGAATTGTGTCGTAATTGTGTAAAACAGAGATTGCTTAATTGTATGAACTGGTATAAAATGGCCTTGAATCAGGTTGTTCATCATGCCTGATGTGCATTTTATCAGGAATTATGCGGTAGCAGTATTAATTGAGTTAGAATAAGGCTATCAAATAAATCACTGATAGATAAAGACCAAGAGATACAAAAGGAGGAAATGAGTATGTTTTGCCCAAATTGTGGAACAGAGCTTCCAGATGATTCCGTGTTCTGTGGAACTTGCGGACAGAGAGTAGACGAAGAGGCAGGTGGCGTACAGCAGCCATCAGGTTATGTGAATCAGCCGGTATATGAGGCAGAGCCGGCTCCGGTACAGAACAACAAGAAGAATGTTAAGCTGATCGGAGGTCTTGCGGCCGGAGCATTGGCATTGATCGTGATCGTGGTGATCGCGATGAAGGTTTTCGGAGGCGGAAGCTATACAAAGCCTTTGAATCAGGTATGCAAATTACTGAATAACAGAGATACTAAGATTGAAAAATACGTAGATGCGGTATGTCCTAAGTTCATGGTAAACGCGTATAACAATGGTGTCAGCCTCATGAGCGACATAGACGGATTTGACGAGGCTATGGACGAGGCCAAAGATGAATTAAGCGACGGATTTGACGATTTGAAGGAAATGTACGGAAAAGATTTCAAAGTGAAATACGAAATCCTGGATAAAGACAAGATGAGCAAGAGCGATCTTAAAAAGGTTAAAAGTTCCTATAAAAACCTTCGTTCTTATCTGGAATGGGTACAGGAAGACGGTAGATTTTACGGAGATATTGAGGATGAACTGGATTCCTCTACGCTTAAAAAATTCAATAAATTAGTGAATCAGCTTTCTGACGATTTAAAAGATATTGAGGTGACAGACGGATATACTCTGGAAGTTAATATCAGCATTGAAGGAAAAGAAGATGACGATGACCAGGATATTACGGTGAACGTAATTAAGGTTAACGGTAAGTGGTGTATCGATATAACTTCCGGTGATTTTAACATCGTTTCCAGCCTTTTGTGGTAGTAAAACCGGATGTAAATCAGCTTGTCGTAATACCGTTTACATGGTATACTTGAACCATTAAAAAAAGATTTTACACACAGGGGAAGTATGATGAGCGTGGTCGTAAAAGCTGGTTTCGAAAATCGAAAGGAGCAGAATACTGGTATTGTGATGACGCAAGCCATCACAATGCTGGATATTCGGGCTCTTTTTTTGATATCATAGCAAACGCCGGAGTCTGACTTGTCAGACTCCTTATTTATAAAAAGAATTTAGAAAACAGGGGGGAGTCCCGGTGAAAATGGGTTTCAAATTACTAAATAATCCATTCTATATAATAATCGGTGTAATAGTTATAATTGTTATCATAGCTCTCATAACCGTTTCGAAAACCGGAAAAAGGAAGAAGGAACAGCGCAGGCTTGCCATGGAAAAACTGCGGGAAGAAGCGTTGGACCGGGCTCTTGAAAATCCGGCTAAAAAGAAAGAGGTGAAAGAGAGAAAAGGTCTTCAGCGCCCTGTTGCGGTGGATTATGGACAGGATGAAAAAGCGCTGAAACGGGAAGCCCCGGCCCGCGGCAGATGTATGCTGGAGCTGACCGAGATCAATGAATTATCGACGAGAAAATATCTGCTGAACCCATCTGAAGTCATAAGGATCGGAAGGCAGTTTGATGTAAATACAATTGTGATCAATAATCAAAGCCTGTCGGAACGCCAGTGTGAGATTTTTCAGTACGGACAGGATTTATATATCAGAAACTGCCAAATGTCGGTTCCCACCATATTGCTTCGAAAGTCGGATTCCGTCATTGTAGATGAAAGAGGCATTAAAATACAGTCAGGAGACTGCATCAGCGCCGGTTCCGTCCGGTTAGAAGTTTCCATTATCAGAAATTGATGAGGAAAAGCCGTCTTTGCCTGCAGAATGGAGAAAAATATGAGTATTGTACTTTCCGTTTATAGTAAAAGCGCATTTAAAGAATTTGTACTGCCTGCAATTAATAATGATGATACCACCATCATAGTTGATAAGCGTTTGTTCCGGCTGCATCAGGATGTGGTTTTAAAGCTGGAAGTGATCGAAAACCGCTGGATGTTTGCCGGGAATCGCTATTCCATAAGCAGAGGAACAGAGCCGTACGGAAGGGAGCCGCTGCGAAACGATGACATTTTTCTGGTGAACACGCCCTATGAAGAACAGCTTTCCATTACGGTCAGCGAGCAGGAAAGCTCTTTCTGCGCCTATGAAAAATACCTGTTAAAAGACGGCATGGCGGTCACGGTGGGAAATAAACCGGAATCCATGATCCGCTACCAGTATCAGAAACTGGTTTCCCGTGACCATGCGGTTTTAAAGATGCAGGGTCATGTGCTCCGTTTGGAGGATACCAGCAGAAACGGCGTATTCGTCAACTCCGTCCGGGTGGTGGGCTCGGCCCAGCTTCATTTTGGGGACAGCGTGGATATCTTCGGGCTCAATATGGTCTGTCTGGGGGATATTCTGGCGGTCCGTCCCTGTAAAGCGTTGGAAATCAATCATGAACTGCTGAAGGTTTGGACTATGCCGGTCAAAGAGGTTTCAAAGCCTCAGGGACTGATCAAACGCGAGAAAGAATATTTTCACCGCGCGCCGAGAAATATCGAAAAGCTGGAAGACGAAGCGGTGGAGATCGAAGCGCCGCCAAGCCCTCAGGATATGGGGGAGACTCCCCTGGCGATGGTAATCGGGCCGGCCATGACTATGGCAATTCCCATGCTGTTAGGAAGCGGTCTGGCCATCTACAGCAGCCGGATGTCAGGCGGCAATACAAGCGCTTTTATGTATACGGGGCTGATCACAGCCGTATCGTCGGCCGTGATCGGAGCCGGATGGGCCATTGCCAATCTGCGCTATACGAAAGATCGAAAGAAGAAGGAAGAGCTGAAGCGGTTTGAGCGCTACAGCGAATATCTGATCAAATGTACGGATACCATCAGGGGAAAATATGAAAAAAATACCCGGATTTTAAATGAACAATACCCGTCGGCAGCGGTGTGCAGCGGATATGACAGCACAACCATGCAGCTTTGGAACAGAAACAGCAGCCATGGGGATTTCCTGACGGAGCGCTTGGGCATGGGGGATATTCCATTTCAGGTTCCCATCACCATTCCTAAGGAAAAATTTACGTTAATTAACGATTCCCTGGCCGATAAACCTAAATTCATTCAGGATAATTACAGCACTCTTCACGATGTTCCCATCTGCATGGATCTGTTAAAAGAGCATCTGATCGGCGTGATCGGCGGAGAGCATAAAAAGGGCGCAGTGGATGTGGTTTACAATCTGGTAACCCAGATAGCGGCTAACAACTCCTATACGGACGTAAAACTGGCGTTTATCTATGATAAAGCCCAGGGAATTGACGCGGACTGCTGGGAATTTGCCAGATGGCTGCCCCATGTGTGGTCGGAAGATAAGAAAACCCGTTATGTGGCGGGTACCAAATCGGATGCCAGCGACGTATTCTATGAACTGACAAAGGTATTCCGCTTCAGGTCCGAAGAGCAGGCCGGACGGAATAAAGAGACGGCGCCCAAGCCGTATTATATCCTGGTGATTGCAGAACCCTCCTTTTTGGAAGGCGAGCCTGCGGCAAAGTATATCTACGGAGGGGCGGGGAATCTTGGCCTGTCAACCATTCTGCTGGCGGAAAAATATGAGGACCTGCCCAATGCGGTCGAATGCATTATTCAAAATGACAGCTCCTTTGCCGGATTCTATAATGCGGCCAGCGATTATGCCAAACGGACGGCTGTCCGCTTTGACGAGATGAACCGGAATGCATTGGAGGCGCTTGCAAGGCGTCTCAGCAATATCGAAGTGAACGAAGTGGAGATCGGCGGCGAGATTCCGTCTTCACTGACATTTTTTGACATGTACGGAATTTCCGGCCTTAATGAGCTGAATGTGGCGGACCGCTGGAGAAAGAACAGAACCTTTGAGAATATGAGGGCTCTTGTGGGACAGAAAGCCGGAGGAGCGCCCTGTTATCTGGACGTTCATGAGAAATATCACGGGCCTCACGGTCTGGTGGCAGGAACCACAGGTTCCGGTAAGTCCGAAACCCTTCAGACCTATATGCTCTCCCTGGCCATTAATTTCAGCCCGGACGACATCGGATTTTTCATCATTGACTATAAAGGCGGCGGAATGGCAAACCTGTTTGCCGGACTTCCCCATCTGATCGGACAGATATCCAATCTGTCGGGAAATCAGGTTCACAGAGCCATGGTATCCATTAAAAGTGAGAACCGCAGGCGGCAGAGGATCTTTAACGAATACGGCGTCAACAATATTAACCTGTATACCAATCTGTATAAGAATAAAGAGGCCCAAATCCCCATTCCCCACATGTTCATCATCATCGATGAATTTGCAGAGCTGAAGCGGGAAGAACCGGATTTCATGCGGGAATTGATCAGCGTGGCTCAGGTAGGCCGAAGCCTTGGCGTCCACCTGATTCTGGCAACCCAGAAGCCCAGCGGAACGGTGGATGATAATATCTGGAGCAACTCCAAATTCCGCCTCTGCCTGAGAGTTCAGGACCGTCAGGACAGCATGGATATGCTGCATAAACCGGACGCGGCTTATCTCACCCAGGCGGGAAGATGCTATCTTCAGGTGGGAAATGATGAGCTGTATGAATTATTCCAGTCGGGATGGAGCGGAGCGTCCTATGACGCGGAACTTGGCAATGCGAAAAATGTGGTGGCAAAGATGATTTCCGAAACCGGAAAGACCGGAATCACCGGAAGCCATACGAAGATGAAGCGGAAAGAAGAGGTTCTGGAACGCTGGATTATCAAACTGATGGGCTATGCGAAAGAAGCTCTTGA
Source organism: Clostridium sp. chh4-2 (assembly GCF_002899675.1). Lineage (GTDB taxonomy): Bacteria > Bacillota > Clostridia > Lachnospirales > Lachnospiraceae > CHH4-2. The sequence goes on from NZ_PKUU01000010.1 coordinate 114,385, forward strand.
AAAGACCGGCAGAAATATGGAAAAAGCGGTGGCTCTGATCTATCAGATGATGGAGAGGGATCATGTGGACTATGCTGTGAACGATTATAACACAAGGCGGCTGATGGATTTTACAGAGCTGTACGAAGATATCTGTATGGAAGCGGAGGAAGACAAAAAAGAACAGGCGGCCCGCATTGTGGCGGCTGCAAAACGCCTTGGAAAGAAGCTGCCGGAGCAGAAGGAGAAGACCCAGCTGGACGCTGTGGTGGAATACCTGAAAGAATCGGCTCAGCGGCTGGGATACCAAAACGATATCAAATTATGGCTTCCCGTTCTTCCTGAAACCATGTATTTGAAACAGCTTCCCGGATATGAAGAGGAAAGCTTTGACGGAAAAAGATGGCCGGAACAGGGCCACAGATGGAATCTTCAGGTTAAGATCGGACTTTATGACGATCCTGAGAACCAGGCTCAGAGCCCGCTTGTGGTGGATTTTGCAGAAGGCGGACACCATGCGGTCTGCGGTATGGTTATGAGCGGAAAGAGCACATTTTTACAGTCTCTGGCGTTTGCGCTGGTCAGCCGGTATACGCCTGATTATGTAAACCTGTATGCCATTGATTTCAGCAGCCGCATGATGTCCCCGTTTGAGGGGCTGGCCCATGTGGGCGGGATCATGTATGAAGGGGATATGGAGAAGATTTCCAAGTTCTTCACCATGATTTCCAGGATCTTATCAGAGCGCAAGCTTTTGTTTAAGGGCGGAAATTACAGCCAGTATGTGCAGGCTAACGGAGTGACCTGTCCGTCAATTATAGTGATGATAGACAGCTATGCGAATTTTAAGGAAAAAACGGAGAACCAATATGAAGACGTGCTGATCCAGCTGGCAAAAGAAGGGTCTGCCAACGGCATCTATCTGGTGCTTTCGGCGGCCGGATACAGTTCGTCGGAGATTCAGTCCAAGATCGGAGACAATATCCGCACCTCCATCTGTCTTGAAATGGCTGATAAATTCCAGTATGCGGACGCTTTAAAGACGATGCGGGTATCCGTGCTTCCGGAGTCCAATATCAAAGGGCGTGGCCTTGCAGTGGTGGACGGCAGCATTTTGGAATTCCAGACGGCTCTTTCCGTGGAAGCGGAAGACGATTACAAGCGTATGGAGGCCATTAAGGCGGTCTGTGAACGGATGAATACATGCTGGGATGGCAAACGGGCGAAGCCGGTTCCTGAGATTCCGGCGAAGCCGGTATGGTCAGAGTTCGCGGCTTTGGAAGATACCGTCAATGCGGCAGCGGATGACAGAACGCTTCCGATCGGATACAACATGGAGACGGCTGCGGTTTACGGCATTGATCTGAGCAGAATCTACTGTTACCTGATCTCAGGAAAAGCCAGAACCGGAAAAACAAACCTGATGAAGGTGATGATACGTTCGGCGGCTCTCAGGGGAGAGAAGATCTGGGTGATCGAATCGGGAGCGGAAGAGCTTCGCCAGACCGCAGAGGAAGCGGGGGCTGAGTATCTGGATTCCGATCAGAAAGTATATCATTTCTTTGAAAGCATTATTCCTTCCTTTAAGGCCAGAAACCAGCTGAAACGCCAGTGCGTAAGCGAGGAACTGGAAGAAGAGGCCATCTATGAACGGATGCAGGAGCATGAGAAGTACCATATCTTCATTGCCGATCTGAAGGGATTTGTAAACAGCATTTATAATCCGCAGCCGGGTGTGGCGTCCATGCACGGATTTGTGGAGAATATTACGGATAAAGGCGTGCTGCACAATGTATTTTTCTATGCCTGCTTTAACCAGGACGATATCAGGGATGTGGCGGGACGGAAGATTTATGAGAACTTTATCCGCATGAAAAATGGAATTCATCTGGGCGGTAAGGCCGATGAACAGAGAATTTTTGATTTTAACAGCCTGCCGTTTATGGAGCGCAGCAAAGCGATGAAGGCAGGAAGCGGTATGATTCCTTCTGAAGAGGGTGAAAAGCCTTGCAGAGTGGTGATACCTTTATCCAGGGGGTAAATGATGATTTCATTTTTAACATATGATGAGGACAAGGGCGAGCTTGCCGCCATCAGAAAGCAAGTAAAGGACCTGGCTGGAAAATTGAGCGAAGAGGATTGGGATATCCGGGACTTTTTAAAACTGCCGGAATTTCAGGAATACATAAAAAAGGAGCCTTTGGCCGATGTGATGTGTTATGACGTGACCCAAAAGCAGGGGCTTGAGTATCTGGAACAGATCAGATCCAGGTACAGGGAGTCTCTGCTCATGGTGGTGGCGGACGCCGCCGTGTCACCCATGCGCTATTTAAGGCCTGCGATCGCTCCGTCCTCTCTGCTGCTTCGTCCGGCGGACGAAAAACAGATTCGGGAAGTGCTGGCTGAAACGCTTCAGTCCTTTTTGGAGCGGTTTGAGTCTGAGGATATGGCGGAGTGCTTTATGATCGAAACGCGAGAGGGAAAACAGTATATTCCATACAGCCAGATCTATTATATGGAGGCCAGGGAAAAGAAGATTTTTGTCAGAATTCTGGATCAGGAGATCGGATTTTATGAAACCATGGAGAACCTGGAACAGAATCTGCCTTCTGAGTTCATCCGGTGCCACAGAAGCTACATAGTTAACGGTAAAAAGATTGAAAAAGTAATGCTTTCTCAAAATATGGTCACGCTTAACGGCGGGCTGGCGGTGCCGCTGTCGAGAAGTTATAAAAAATCTCTGAAGGACTATAAGATATGATGAAGGAAGAAGAGAAAATCTACTATTTTAAGGAATTAGAGCTGGCCGTTCTGCTGACCGTGTGCGGAGTGGAGGAGCTTTACGGATTTCCCGTTTCCTATAAAGAGGCGGATGACAAAGAGCTGATCCGGTGCATTCACGGCCTTGTTAAAAAAGGCATATGCCGGGAAGAAGGCGGCAAGCTTGTGGTTTTGGAAGATGTGGCCGGATGGATAGAAAAACTGAGAATTTCCCGGACTGTGGTCAGAATGATGACGGACAGGGAACATGGCCGTATCTGTCTGGCCTACACGGCAAAAGACGGACTGGTAATGATGGAAAAGCAGTTTGAGGAATTCCGGTTATGGTGGGAGCCGTTTGACGGGCTTTTAACCTGGATGGAAGAATGCGGGCTGGCACCTGAACGGGCGGAGGAAACGGCCGCGCAGGCAGACCGGATATGCCAAATGGACCCGGGAGTGCAGAAGGAACTGGAAAAACTGGAAGAACAGGGGCCGGACTGCAGCGCGGATCTTAGCCAATTGGAGCGCATGGAAAACAGGATATCCTCTTTTGACGTGATTTCCGCCGGAATGGGATTTACGGAAACGCGCTATCTGATTGTCAGGGGAAGCATTTATCCCTATCTTCTGACTTGCGGCAGGGACGGAAAAAGGGCGGAAGTATACGCTAAGGAAACATGGGATCAGATCATCAGGAACTTCCATTCCGAAGGAGATGTGCTGATCTGAAAAGATACTGTGAACATAGAATGAGACGGCCGTCAGGGCGTCGGAAATGAGGAAAAGATGGTACTGGTAGACGTAACGGTGCCTTCCCTTGGAAGGACTTATGATTTCAGCCTGGACGAACAGGTTCCGGTATCCGTGCTGATTCCGGAAATGGTGGAGATGATATGCCAGAAGGAGCGGTGCGGTTTGGAGGGGATGCAGGACAAACTGAATTTATGCTGTCTGGATACCCGGGAAATCCTGTCGCCGGAGGCCGATTTGAAACAATATAAGATAGTAAACGGAAAGCGTTTAATGCTGATTTAGCCTTAAAACAGGCAAATCATGATAAAACAGGTCATCCGTCATAATAAATGTGCGGTTAGTCAGCTTTCTATGACTTGCGCACTATGATTTGGTACTATATGGATACAAGGAGATGAGACAGTGTTTAAAGTAATAATTCAACCGTTATTAGAGACATGTGACAACTTAAAAATGTCCGGCCGGCGCCTGGAGCTGGAAGCTGAAACATTAAAAAGTGTGGAAAGCGCATTAAGCGGTCTGTCTTATCTCGATGAACAGAGAAGAGACATCCGAAAGAAGCTTGAAGAGCTTGAGGAAAAGCGGGTGCAGCTGAACCAGATGGAGCAGGCGTTGTCCGCAATTGCAGATTGGTACGGACGGACCGAGGAACGGATCGCAGAAGAATATGAACAGCCGAAAATACCGTTTTTATCAGCGGAGTTCGATGTGAACAGATTCAGGGATCTGGCGGTAAGCCTGAAACGGATGGAAGTTATTTAAAGGAGGTAGGAACAGTGGCAGGCAGCATAATCGAAGTTACGATTTCTTCGCTGAACAGCGATATTGATACCTTGACGAGCACGCTTAATTCATTGAAAAGCCATTCGGACCGGATGCAGGAACGGATTCTGGAACTGGGTGCCATGTGGGAGGGGCCCGCTCATGAGAGCTTTAACGCTCAGTTTCAAAACGATTATATGGCGCTTCAGACTCTTTATAAAACCCTGGAAGAGCTGATTCAATGTATGGAGTATGCCAAGTCCGAATATCAGAAATGTGAAGATTCCGTAAGTTCTGCGATCGCAGCGATACGGATCTAGGGAGGATGAGAGATGGGATTACTTGCTTCCGGGGTACATATTAAAGTATCCACAGACGTATTAAACAACAAGGCAGCCGAGGCTGCAAAAGAAATTGAAGGCATGAAAGCAGATTTCGACACGTTAAAACAGACGGTAACCGCTTCTTCTTCCTACTGGATCGGGGAGGCCGGGGATCTACACAGAAAACTGTTCGCAGACCAGTCGGATGATATTACCGAGATACTGAAACGGCTTGGCGAACATCCGGTGGATTTACAGCAGATTGCAGGCGTTTATGCAGCTACAGAGGCTGAGGTTCAGGCCATGGCGGGCGAGCTTCCCGCAGATGTGTTATTTTAGGAGGGCGTTATGAGTTCAAGATCAGAGATAAGGTTTAATTTCAGAACTGCCATCAAGCAGGCAGAGCGGCTGGAGACTTCGGCCAGCCAGCTGAAAAAGCTTGCCAATACCTCTCTTGAAAATTCATTGGATACCCTTTCAGGAAGCTGGAAAGGTGAAAATGCCAGCGCGTATATCAAAAAGGGGGTTATCCTTCAAAAGGATATCGCAGCCACATCCGAAGAACTGAACCGGGTGGCCGCCGACATCAGGAGAATCGCAAAAAGAATTTATGACGCGGAGATGGAGGCGCTCAGAATCGCCAGCAAGAGAGATTACTAAAGGATATAATAATTAAATTTAATGATAAAATAAGGAGGACAATCATATGTCAGCATTTTCAGTAACAGCAAGCCAATTAAGAAAGAAAGCGGAAGATTTAACAAATTTAAATTCCAGATTAAAAAATGAAATCGGAACCCTGGAGGGATATGAAAACCAGCTGGCTTCCATGTGGGAAGGCCAGGCTCAGGCAGCATTCCGCAACGCATTTAACAATGATAAAGGCCAGATGAACGCATTTGCAACGGCAATCGACCAGTATGTAACCGCTCTTTTAAACATTGCGGCGAAATATGAGCAGGCGGAGCAGAAAAATCAGGAAATCGCATCATCCAGAACTTACAAATAGTGAGAAAAGTTACACAGTGCGAATTATAAAAGCAGCGTCTAAACAGAAATCAGATCAGAAAAGGAGAATAAATTATGGAAGGCATTTTAAAAGTAACACCTGAAAAATTAACCGAGGGAGCATCTAATTTTGGAAATTCCGGTAAAACCGTCAGCAGTTTAACATCAGAGATGATGACAACCGTAAAAAATCTTTCTACCGTATGGGAAGGCGAAGCGTCATCCGCTTATGTGAACAAATTCAGCCAGCTTCAGGATGATATCGAACGCATGAACCGCATGATCCAGGAACACGTTACCGATTTAAACGATATGGCAAGAACCTATCAGGAAGCGGAAAATGCCAACACCCAGGAGTCCGGCGGACTTCAGGGAGATGTGATTCAGTAACAGAGGTTGAAGCGCCGGGGGCTGTGTGGACAGCGCCTGGCTCTTCTGGTATCCGACATTTCTAAGATAAGTTGATAATGCCGCTGATGCGGCGGAATAAGAGGGAGTATGAAAAAATCAGGTTTAAAAGCGCTGATGATGGCGGCGGCAATTGCCATGGCGTCTGTTATGCCGGCCTCTGCCGCAGATCCGGGAACAGTACTGAATACAGATACCCGGGACGGCCAGATCGTGATGTATGTCCAGAACCCGGGAGAAGTGCAGAGCCTGGAGTATCAGATCGGAACCGGTCTGTGCGGCCAGGTTGAGAGCGCTTCCATATCCGGGCAGGAGGTTCCTCTCAAGACAATTATACTGCTGGACAATTCGTTGTCCGTGGTGGAAAAATACCGTCCCCTTATCAGCCGGACCATTCAGGATATTGTGGCGGACCGGATGGACAGGGAACAGTTTACGATCGCCACATTCGGCGAGAGCATCCAATATCTGATCCAGGACAGCAGTGATTACGCACAGATTAAGCAGATTGTGGACGGAATCAGTTATCAGGATCAGGAGACGTATCTGACTGATGTGCTGTATGATCTGTTAAAAGAACTGAATTCTTCTGAGGATGACTGTTTTAAACGGATCATTATCATTTCCGACGGGGTGGATAATAAGTCCATCGGCTATACAAAGGAAGAGTTATATGATTTGATCGGCAAAAATCCATATCCTGTCTATACGCTGGGATGCACCTATAAGAATAACAACGAGCAGCTCAAGAACATGTTTGCGCTGTCCCGCATGAGCAATGGGAGATCGTATCTTCTGGACGAGGTGGAGGACCCCATCGCGGTGGTGATGGATTTGGCTGCGGATCGGGATGTTCTTCGCATAACCGCCCGGCCTGATGCGAAACAGTGCGACGGATCGGTTAAAACGGTTCAGGTCACATTCCATACCTCAGGCGGTGATGTGACTTCCATGTCGGAAGTGCGTATGCCTATGGTTCAGGCTGTTTCGGAGCCGGAACCGGAAGTCAGCCAGCCGGAAACAGAGGAACCGGAGACAGAACCGGTCAGTGTGCCGGATGAGGAAGAGGAGGAGCCAAAAGAACGTGGAATTCCTCTGGCAGTACTGGCCATTGGCGTGGGAACGGTTCTGATATTCATGGCGGGAATTACAGCTCTCGTAGTGGTAATCGTGAAAAAGAAGAACAAAAAAGAGACATTTGAACCGTTTAACGGCACGATCCCCAACAGCGCCCCGGCAGCCCCGGTGAAAAAGTCGGAGACGGAATGGCTGGAACAAAGAAAAGGCGGACAGGGCAATGACAGCACCCAGATGCTTTGGGATGACAAGAGAAAATATGTTTTGAGCCTGGCGGATCAGAAAAACCTGGCCCGGACGTTTGAATGCCCGCTGCTTCAGTCGGTGGTGATCGGAAGAAAGCCGGAAGCCTGTCAGATGGTGCTGGATTACGATAAATCGGTGTCCGGAAGGCATTGCGAGATATTCATTAAAAACGGCAAGTTTTATATCAGGGATTTAAATTCATCCAATGGGACATTTGTGAACGGCAGCAGGGTTTTGACGGATGCGGAAGTCTATTCGGGATGCATTCTCACATTGGGAAGGTTAACTTTAAAACTGGAGATTCATTAGAATTCAGAATGAAGGATAATATGGAGATAAACAGCAGAGGGATCAGTGATTGCGGATTAAAGAGAGGGATGAATCAGGATGCAATCCGGGTTTTGCAGAAGGGCAGATCCGGATTGTTTCTGGTGGCGGACGGAATGGGAGGCCACCAGCATGGGGAAAGGGCCAGCCGCCATCTGGCACAGGCTTATCAGAACTGGTGGACACAGGTATTTCTGCCCGGTTCCAACCAGGAATTTAACCGCCTTATGATGTCTTTGAAGGAGGTTTTGTACCAGGCTCACGAGTATATCAGGAATACGACGCCTGCCGGAGAAGTCTGCGGTTCCACGATTGTTCTTATTCTGATACATAACGGATATTATGGTATAATAAGTGTTGGTGACAGCAGAATCTACCAGAACAAGGGGTTCCGGCTGCACCAGCTGACTTCGGACGACGTGTGGGAGAACCTTCCTCAGACGGTTCAGGCCTTTTCTGCGAAGGAGATAAAATCCCACATGAACTATGGAAAACTGGTTCAGGCCGTGGGAGTGGGAGAACAGATCAGCTGCCACGCCCGCACGGACCAGCTGAAAAAGAAACAGATATTTTTATTATGCAGCGACGGCATTTACAAATACTGTCCGGAGCGGTTTCTGGAAAAAGAGATGAGAACCGCGCTGAGGACAGGACAATTAAACGAATCAATGGAGCGGATCAGGAAAAAGGTGTACGATAATTCGGCGCCGGATAACCTGTCGGCTGTCATGATCCGAATCGAGTAACCAAAGGAAAAAGGGGAAGTATGGATCCACGGTTTGCACAGAACTACAGAATCATTAGAAAAATTAATCAGGGCGGAATGTCAGAGATATTTCTGGCTGAGCAGATCCGGACGAAAAAGCAGCTTGTGGTAAAAAGCGTGTCGAAGAACCAGGGAGTGAAACTGGATTTCCTGGCGGAAGCGGATATTCTGATCCATCTGGATCACGATATGCTTCCTAAGATCTACGATATCTTTGACGAGACGGATAATGTCTACATCGTGGAGGATTATGTGGAGGGAGTCGCGCTGGATGTCTGGCTTCAGGGCCAGGGCCGCGCGCCGGAGAATGTGGCCTATTACTGGTTCACGGAACTATGCAGGGTGCTTCAGTATCTGCACGGAAACAGGCCGTTTCCCATCATTTACCGGGATATGAAACCGTCCAATATCATGCTGCAGCCCGACGGAAGGCTGAAACTCATCGATTTCGGCATTGCCAGAGAGTATAAGAGCGGCAATACGGACGATACGACCTACATCGGGACGCGGGGATATGCGGCGCCGGAGCAGTTCGGAAAGAGCCAGTCGGATGCCAGGACGGATATCTACAGCCTTGGCATAACCATGTACCATATATTGACCGGGAGAGGGCCCAACGAGGAACCTTTCTGCGGAAAACCTTTAAGGGAGATGGACCCGTCCATCTCAGTCGGAATGGATTATATCGTTTCCAGATGTATCCGTCCGGATAAAAATGAGAGATATCAGTCGGTCGATGAACTGATGGCCGATTTGAATCATATACATACATTTGATGCGGAATATAAGCGGTATAAGCGCAATAAACTGCTGAGGACGCTGACCTTAACGGCCATGTTTTTATGCTCGGCCGGACTTTTGGCCGGGGGATTCGTTCAACTGGGCAGAGAGAAGACGCAGCGGTATCTGGCTTGTCTGGAATCGGCTGAGGACTGTATGGAAGAGGCGCCCAAGGAGGCGATGGAGTATCTGAAGGAAGCCAGCCATATCGATCCAAAGAGGCCGGAAGCTTACGGAAAATACGCCTACGCCTTGTACCTGGACGGACAGTATGAGAAATGCATTAAATTCTCCCTTTCCAACCAGACGGATTTCCCGGATGACCCGGATCTTCTGCTGGCGCTGGCCTCTTCCTATTTCGAACTTGAGAATTATTCTGAAGCCGGGGATTATTTCTATAAAGCGGCCAAGAAAACGGATATGAAGATCGATAATCTTAGGGACTATGCGGTATGCATGGGACGGTTAGGGCAGATTTCCCAGGCGGAAAAGATTCTGGATCAGATCATTAAACTGGATGACACTCAGGACATTTCCTTTTATGTGGCGGGAGAAATCTACTATGTACAGGGGAAATACCTGGAGGCGGAAGAAACCTTTCAAAAGGTGATCGGCCAGACCGCATCTTCTCAGATGAAGAAAAGAGCTTATATTGCTCTGGCAACCACTTACCGGGACAGCGCTAAGCTGCATGCAGGCGATCCCCAGAGGATCGGAGATGTCTATACCAAGTCCGTCAATGCGATCGGTGATGCGCTTCGGGAAGAAGGAATGCAGAACAACACCGTTTTGATGGAGATGCAGTCGGCGGCCTATTATGGAAGAGCGATTGAACTGAATTACAACAAGGAAGATATGATTAAGGCGGCGGAAGGGTTTATAAAGGTAGTGGATGCGGGAATCCAGAAGGAATATCTGTATGTCAACGCATTTACCGCATACCAGTATGCCGGAGAATATGAAGCGGCGAAACAGGTCTTGGGAAAATACCAGGCCGCCTATCCGTCAGATTATGTGCCTCATGCGCTTTTGGCACAGCTTTATATAATGATAGAAAACGGGAAACCGGAGGCCCAGCGGAATTTTACAGCCGCATATGAGGAATATCAAAAGGCAGCCGGACTCGTGGATAAAAACAGTGACATCACCCAGTTTCAGCAGCTGGAAGGTCTGATTAACCAGCTGAAAAACGGCGGATGGCTGTAGAAGGAGGGCATGATGACATTAGGAACTCTGATGATAGCAGGAGGAGTTATTCTGTTGGGAGCTTCGCTGATTACAGCCGTGTTGTTCCATGTATTTCCTTTAAAATACGAACAGGAGCATGGAAAAGTACGGTAAAAGGGGGGGATGAGTATGAAAACAAAGTATAAGGTTTTGCTGACAGTGATTATACTGATTTCCGGTATTATCTGCGGTTTCGTGCTTTCCTTCCGTTATTCCGGCCAGGTCAATCATTTCATCGGCGGGCGGCAGCTGGCCCGGGCTGAAAAGTTCATGGATCAGATGGATTATGAGCAGGCAGTGATCGCATTTCAGACGGCCATTAAGATAGAGCCTAAGAGATCGGACGCATACCTTGGTTTGGCATCCGCTTATCAGATCATGGGAAAACAGGATGAAGCGGTTCAGGTATTGGCCGCAGGCTATAAAACCACGAAAGACAGCCAGGTTTCAAGACAGCTGGAAGATATTGTCCTGGAGATGTACGAAGCTTATATGAAGGATGGCGACTATGATAAGGCGGAGAAGATTCTGGAAATCCTTTATCAGGCCACCGGGGACAGGGGGACGAAAAAGAAGATCGACGGCCTGAAAGAACAGGCCAGTCTGGACCAGCAGAGCCGTCAGCTTCTGGAACGGCTGTACAGAGCCTGCGAATCGGGAAATATGGATTATGTGAAGGATATTCTGAATACATCCGAGTATCAGACCCTTCTTGCAGGCGTTAATGACAGAGTGATCTATCCTTTGGGCACGGGAAAGGCCGTGGCGGTATTCCCGAACAAGGCGCTTTACTATGGAAATTTGGAAGAAGGAAAACGGGACGGTTCCGGCATCTGGCTTAAATCGGATGCGGAGAGCACCAATATCTATGAAGGACAGTGGAGCGGGGATATGCCGGAGGGAACCGGAACCGTAACATTTACTAAATATTCTGCCAGAGGAACGGTTCTTTATACAGCCCGTACCAGCGGAACTTTCTCAAAAGGAAAAGAAAACGGCGCCATGACTCTGGTGCATATGCAGAACAATGAAACGAATACGTTCAGCTACAACGCTTCGTCGGGAATCGCGGAGCCGATGAACGGAGTGGTCCAGAACCGGAACGGCAATCAGTACGTGGTGGCCGTATCCAGGGAACACAGTGAAAATGAATTTATAACAACGGCCACAGAGGAATACGGAGTTTACGGCTTTATCACAGGCGCAGGTAATTCTGCGATACCGATTTCATAAAGGGGGGATTTGGCGATGATATGTAAAAATTGCGGGAAAGAAATATCCGATCAAAGCAAGTTCTGTCCGAAATGCGGAACACCTGTAAAGCAGCCGGAGAAGATACAGGCGGAACCAAGCGTACCGAAAGATCAGGTCTGTGCCAGATGCGGCCATCCGGTGCGGCCGGGCAGTAAATTTTGTTTGAAATGCGGATTTAGAGTAGAGGATTTGCCGGATACGTCGGGAGACACCGAATATCTGGCCCCGGAAGAGTATGGGGATGAAACGGAAGTGCTTATGCCCCAGGGAGAACGCCAGGCGGGAGCTGTGATCTTCCCATCACCGCCGCCCGCGCCCATGCCGGCTCCGGCTGTTCCACAGGCCGGAATGCAGAACCCTCCGGTTAAGAAAAAGAGCAGAGCCGGGCTGTTTGCCGCCCTTGCCGCAGTTTTATTTATAGCAGCTATAGCAGCGGGAATTTGTATCTATCTGTTTGTGGCACCGATGATGAATGGAAAGTCCAGCCCGCTGTTTAACCAGAAGGCTGGTATTCAGGACGAGATAGAGGAGACTGAGGGAACAGCGGAGGAAGACGAAAGCGCAGAGGAAGACGAAACCACAGAGGAAGGTGAAACAGATTCTGAAGGCGAAACTACGGAAGCGGAGAGTACAGAACCGATATTTGGCATCAAGGAGCAGTAAAGATAAAGTTGGAACCTCAATAGAAGAAGCGTGCAGTTTAAGACTGTAAAAGCCATGGGAGAATGGGGAGGCAGGTATGAAAAAGATAAAAATTTCGGTGTTGGCAGCAGGAATAGTAGTTGCCGCGGCTGTTATAGGGATAGCGGCATTTGGAATCGTACGCTTCAGGGATGGTAAAGGAGAGGGCTCATCAGTATCATATATTAAAGATAATGGGCTTTACCGGTATAATGTAAAATCGGGAAAAGAGATTAAGCTTTCCTCAAATGCGGTCAGTGAATCTGACAGGTGGTATGCCCGGTATTCGGCTTTAAATGATATTCAAGAAAGTCCGGACGGGAAATATGTCTTCTTCTATGAAGATTATGATAGTTTTTATGGGAAACTCTGTTATATGAACCAGAATAAAAAGGATGCTTCCAAAGAAAAGATCGACAACGACGTGTCCCTTTTTGAACTGGCAGATGATAATAAAGTGATCTATATGCAGGATACCGGCACATTATACATGTATGATATAAAGAGCGACGAAAAAGAAAAAATAGGAGTTGATGCGGTCTCTTTTACTGTTAGTGAGGACGGAAAAAATTTGTTTTATACTACAGAGGATTCAGATATTTATTATATAAAGATAGAAGAGGACGCTGATAAGGAAAAGCTTGCTTCCGATATTGAGGATCTTTTATATTATACAAAAGATTTGAATACTATTTACTATACAAAAGAATCGGATATCTACTGCATCAAGAACTTAAAAGATAGAGAAAAAGTTGCTTCAGATGCAGTCCCAATCGGAAGCTATAATGACAATGCAGGTATTTACTATACCAAGAATGTGGAGCAGGTATTTACCAGCGATACGGTCTTGATTGATGATTTTGCTGCTTCCGATGCCGACTTGCCGCAGCCACTGGCCGGAAAGTACACGAAGAAGGAACAGACTTCTACAGGCAAAACTATTATGGTTACTGACAATGAAGCATTTAATGCGGCTAAAGAAAAGTATCGTGAAAAACAGCATCGTGATACTTTAAGGGCACGGTTTAAGGCGGAATTGGAACCGTATTTAAGAGAATGTACGGATATCTATGCTTATGACGGTGCGGAACATGAAGTGTTAAAGAAGGCTGCAGTTCCTTTACCACTGGGATGGAACAGCCAGATGTGCTATACTTTCTGTTGGGGGGAAACGAAAATTCCAACGATTAATCTATCTGATATTGAAAGTTATGAGGATATAACAGAATTTATATCTCAGGAATTTGAGAACATAGCGGAAGACGGGACTAATGCTTACCTTTTAGTTGACGGCAAGGCGGTACCATTTACATATGACAGCAGTGTGATGTACAAAGTGGATGAAGAGGCTGGTATCATTTATGGGGCACGGTTCAGCATAGATTCAGAATCTGACAAGAAGAATTATAGTGAATTGTTTTCTGTAACATATTCGGATGCCGGAGTTGGGGAAGCAGTTTCTATTGATAATGATTTGGATAAGGACAGTGCGTTATCGTCATTGAAAAACGGGGTTATGTACTATTATAAAGACTATGACAGTGAACTCCGGACAGGAACTTTATATTGTAATGGTGATGAAATTGATCAAGATGTGTATTATCATTATTACGATGAAGGCAGCAAGATGCTTTATTATCTGAAGGAGAAGAGCAAAAGCGGCAATGGAATGCTTTGCAGTTATGATGGAAGCAAGACAGCAAAGTTAATTGATGATGCAGTGCTTTTCAACATTGTGGATGGCAAGCATGCAGTTGTTTTAGTTAATTATAGTACCAAGAGAAAAACCGGGGATTTGAAACTGGTGTCTGTAAAAGACGGTGGCAAGCCAAAGAAAATAGATGAAGATGTCAGTTTAATCCAGGACAGTTTAGGTAATTATGGCGTGTTGACAAACTAAACAATGGTTGGCAGTTTTATTCAATGGTTAAGGCAGCTCCCTAAAAGCTGAATTAAAATAACAAAAGAGGCGGCAGAAACCTGACAAACGGGAAAATGCAGCAGAATAAGGAGGCAAGTATGAAAATTTGCAGAAATTGTGGCCATGAGATGAATGACGATGAATTATTTTGTTGTGAATGTGGTACAAAGGCAGAGGAGCAGGAAACTGCAGCAGAAGTAACCCAGGAGACAGAGGGCGAAAAGGACGAAGAAACAGAAGCCATCGAAAAGGCGCTGGATGCAGCGGTTGAGGAAGAGCAGACGACCGCAGAGGAAGAAACACTCATCGCGGATCAGACCGGGGCGGAAGAAGAATATGTGACGGCCAAATTGGATGAACCGATATTTTGCCCGAACTGTGGAATGAAAAATGAAGCGGACGGAATGTTCTGCCAAAACTGCGGAGCTCCGTTAAACGAAATCAATACGGCGGACGCCGCCGTACCGCTGCAGTCAGAAGCGGTTCCGGCTGCAGATCAGGTGCAGCCGGAAGAGCCGGCAGTTTCAGAACCGGCCCAGGCAGTTCCTATCTATTGTCCGGCCTGCGGCACGCTCAACGACGCATCCGACGCATTTTGCCAGAGCTGCGGCGCCAATCTCCATGAATCAGCGCCAATGCCTCAGGAAATCCCGGCTCCGGTTAAGAAAAAATCAAAACTGCCGGTTATTATAGGCGGGATTGCAGCCGCTGCCGTAGTGGTAGGAGCAGCGGCATTTGGAATCAGCCGTTTTGGCGGAGGAAAAGGAGCAAATCCGGACATTAAATATGTGAAGGATACCGGAATTTATCAGTACAATATAAAAGCGAATAAGGCTTTGGAGTTCACTTCCAAAGGCGTTGAGAAGAACGCACCGTATTATGTGCTCTACAGTGCTTTATCCGGCATCCAGGAGACCAAAGACGGTAAATATGAGTTTTTCTACGAAAATTACGACGGGTCAACGGGAAAACTCTGCTACATTGATAAGAAGAAACAGAGCGATAAAAATGATACCACGGAAAAGATTGACAATGATGTTACTTCGTTCCAGGTTACGGATGATAACAGGGTAATCTACATGAAACGCGGCACCGACACCCTTTATATCTATGATCTGAAGGGCGACGAGAAAGAAAAAGTGGGATCGGATATCTATACTTATATGCTCAGTGAAGATGGAAAAACGATGTTATATATTACCAATGATATGGATATGTATTACAGAGAAACAAAGATGGATGCTGATAAGGAGAAACTAGATTCAGACGTATACTATTCTTATTATTACACAAAAGATTTAAACACCATTTACTATACAAAAGATACGGATATCTACTGCATGAAGAATTTGAAGGATAAAGAAAAGGTTGCTTCAGATGCAACTCTTTTGGGAAGCTATAATGACAATGCAGGTATCTATTATACAAAAACCTCAGATGAGGCAATTACAGTCAAAGATATAGTAGATGATGATATGGCTGCAGCTGATGCGGCGATGTCAGAGCCTTTGAAATCCAACTATACAAAACAGGAGCAGAGCTGGTTTGGCGGAACGAGAACCGTGACGGATTATGACGCTTATAATGCGGCAATGGAAGCGTATCGTGAAAAAGAGAGCAGAGATGAGATTCGTGAAGCTCTGAAGGACGAAACGTCATTTTATATGGGTGAATTTTTAGATATTTACGCTTATGACGGCACGGAACACGAGCTGTTAAAAAATGCTTCCAGCCCGGAAGATATCGGAATTTCGGATTGGATTTATTATACATACTGCTGGGATGACGTGGAACTTCCTACAGTAAAATTATCTGAACTTGAAAGCGCTTATGATGTTTCCAGTGTCGTATTCGAGGCAGTTGATAAGCTGGCTGAAGACGGAATGGACGGTTATCTTCTGGCAGACGGAAAGGCAGTGCCGTTTGCCTATGAAAGCGACGTCGAGTATACGGCGGATGGAGATTCAAAAACGATTTACGGAACCAGATATACCTTTGATGAAGATACCTACAATACTACTTACGAGGAACTGTTCTCAATGAAATATTCGGACAGCGGAGTTGAAAAGCCGGTTACCATCGATGATGACCTGGGTGAAAGGTACTCTTCCCAATATCCGGAAAGCGGAAAGATGTATTACTATAAGGATTATGATAATTCAAAGGGACAGGGAACCTTGTACTGTGACGGTGAGGAGATCGATGACGATGTCTATGTCTACTATTATGATGAAGATACGCAGAATCTCTATTACCTGAAAGAAAAGAGCAAGAGCGCCAGCGGAACTCTCTGCCGTTACGACGGCGGAAAGCCTGTAAAACTGATGGATGATGTATCATTCTTCTCTGTTGCAGATAATCAGTATGTAGCAGTTTTGGTGGATTACAGCAATAAGCGCCTGAAAGGCGACCTGAAGCTTATATCCCAAAAGGACGGCAAGAAGACGAAAAAGATTGATGAGGATGTCAGATGGCTTCTGAACGGAACGGGAAGCTATGATATGTTTTACTAATTGCAGCGCTCAGGCTGTAGGAAAATAGATTAAATAATTTATAATTTTTATTCACAGGAGGATAAGGCAATGGCAGACATTAAAAATTCATTTTCAAAAGGTTTAACTATGTTAAACGTAAAAACATCCACATTCTTGGAGATCAACAAAATTAAGACTTATATTTCCACATTGACAGGCGAGATTGAGACGCTGAAAAAGGAAATCGGCGATCTCGTATATCAGGAGTGGAGCGCTACGGACAATGTGACGTTAGACATGATCAGCGACAAACTGAATGCAATTAAAGAAAAACAGGAAATCATTAAAACACAGGAAGAAGAAGTTGTTCGTTTAAATGAATCCGAAAAACAGATTTTAGGAGCTTCGGAAACAGCACAGCAGGCAGTTCTCGTATGCCCGAACTGCGGCCAGACCTATGATGCGGCACCTAAGTTCTGCCGTAAATGCGGAACGAAGATGAACTAAACAAACAGGGAGGAACAGAGTATGTTTTGCAGAAAATGCGGAGCGAAAATTCCCGATGAATCCGAGTTTTGCCCTGAGTGCGGGACGAAGATCGTAAGGAAAGCAGGTCCAAATGATAATAACGGGGCGGCGTCGAATAAGGCGTCCGGCCCGTCGGCACCGAATCCGGCAGTACCAAACCAGACACCGCCGAAACAGACGGCTCCCAAGCAGGCGCCGCCAAGGCAGGCAGCGCCGAATCCGGCGCCTGCACCGATGCCTAATCCCTATCCGGCAGAGCCGAAAAAGAAGAAATTATGGCCTATTTTCCTTTGCATGGGGCTGGTTGTAATTTTGATTGCAGGGGCCTGCGGATTTTTAGGGCTCCAGGTGCTGAAAAAGAACAAAACGCAGCAGTTTGAACAGGAATATGTGGCGGTGGAAAATCAGCTGAAGAAATATTCTTATGAGAATATCTCGGAGTATAAGCAGCTGATGAGCGACTGCGAAGACGCAGTTCAGGCAAAGGCCACAAAGGAATTTGCAGGTTTGTCTGAAAAATTGAAAGCGGCTTCCGCTGAGATTGAAGAGCTTCATACGGTGATCGAAGAGGCCAAGACAAAGCAGGAATCCCTGTCAGGGGCCACCGGCGGATTCGTTATGGATGAGGCCAGACAGTCGGAATACAACAGCCTTGTGAAGAAGTACACCAAAGCGGTGGACAACCTGGATAAGGATTCCATCTTATCCCTTAGTAAAGAGCTGGACGAGTTCATTACCCAGCTGCAGGAAGAGAACAAAACAAAGGCAGAATCTTCCTATAACAGTCTGTTGAATGCGGATCTGACCAATGCCTATGAATCCGAAAAACAGATCATCCAGACCTATCAGACCCAGGTGAAAGAGAAAATGGACGCCGGCGATTACATAGGAGCCAGCGAAAGCCTTCAGAAATGGCAGAAGGTGATCGATTCCATCAATGGCCAGACGGATTACAATATGGGCGTGGAGCAGGTTGACGTATCCACCTTCCCGGTTGTAAAGCTCTATGTCCGTGTAGAAGATAAAAATACAGGCGAAGCCATTGATGACCTGAAAGCCGACAGCTTCCACTTGGCAGAGCGGATGGAGGGAAGCGGTTCCTTTACGGAGAAGACCATTATCAAAGCCGTACAGCTGGATGAAGTGGAAAACTTAAATATCAACATGGTGGCCGATATCAGCGGAAGCATGTCCGGAAGCGCTTTAACGGCAGCCAAGAACGTGATGAACAGCTTCCTTTCAGGAATCCAGTTCCAGATCGGCGACAAGGCGTCTCTGATCACATTTGCGGATCAGGTATATACGAATATTGGCTTTACTTCTGACTACAACCAGATTTCAAACACAATTAACTCCTTAGGCGCGTCGGGAAGCACGGCGTTCTATGATGCGTTATATGTGGCAGTCAACCAGACCGCCATGCAGAGTGGTGCAAAATGTATCATCGCATTTACCGACGGACAGGATAACATGAGTAAATGTGATCCGGCCATCATCACAGAACTGGCAATCCGGTATAAGATTCCGATCTTCATCATCGGTATCGATCCAAGCTTAGATACTTATACCATGAATTCCATCGCCAACAGCACCGGAGGTTTTTACCGCAATGTCAACGATATCAGCGACATGTCCGAGATCTATTCAGCCATCTACCGTCAGCAGAAAGAGATGTACCTGCTGGAATATGAGACTCTGAATCCGGATGCCACAACAGCGGTCAGATCCGTAACGGTTAACTACAGCGATGATCAGGTAACCGCAAGAAATGCCTATGAATTTGTTCCGGCCGTTTACATGGAAGCAACAGTTTCACAGGCGCTGCTGTTTACCAATGATTTCGTAATCTATGACAGCGATTCCAGATATATTACTGCCGCCGACTTAGCCCTGCTCACACAGGAACAGCTTCGTCTGGCGCGTAATGAGATCTATGCACGGCGCGGCCGTCTGTTTAAGGACGCCTATCTTCAGGATTATTTCAATCAGAAGTCCTGGTATCAGGGAACCATTTCACCAGACGCTTTCAGAGAAACCATGTTTAATGATTATGAAAGGGCCAACGCTTACTTTATCGCAGATTATGAGAGATTAAAGGGATATCTGCAGTAAAGAGTATCAGGAAATGGGCAGCTAAAAGGAGAGAATGAGATGAAGATATGCAGTAAATGCGGGGCTCAATTAAAAGATAACGCTAAATTTTGTACGAAGTGCGGCAATGTAATTGCCGATCAGCCGGCGGCTTCACAACCGCCGGTGCGGCCGGCGCCACAGGTCCGCCCTCCGGCACAGCAGCCGGAAAAAAAGAAAAGCGCCAAGCCGTTTATTATCGTGTGCTGTGTGCTGATCGCATTAATGATTATAGGAACGGCTGCATTTGTGGCTGTGAACATGAAGAAACCGGCATCAGAACCGGTGGGAATTGAAGAGCCGGACGAGGACGAGAGTGAGATGGAAACAAAGGAGGGGGAAGAGACTTCGGAGGAAGAAACGGAGGCTCAGACCACAGAAGCGGAGACGTCGGAAATTCCGTCTTCAGCGGCAGCGGAATCAACTCCTGTTTTTGCTGAGACAGAGGCTTCCACCGGCGCGGCAGCCGGTTGGACCTATCCTGAGACGGTTCCTGCGGCGACTACAGCGCCTGCAACTATGGCGGCTAATGTTACCTATGTCACATATTATGTGGTAAACTGCAATGAAAGCATTACCCTTAGGACAAGCCCGTCCACATCTGCCGGCGAAATCTGCCAGATTCCTCTTGGATCTGCGGTCAGCTATGTGGAGACGGCGGATAACGGTTTTTATAAGATTATTTATAACGGTAAGACAGGATACGGACTGGCGTCTTATCTGAGCCAGAGTAAACCGGCAGTGACGGGAAATACAGGAAGCAATACCACGGTTTACCGCACATTTTATGTGGTAAACTGCAACGAGAGCATTACCCTCAGGACAAGCCCGTCCACATCGGCCAGTGAAATCTGCCAGATTCCTCTTGGATCTGCGGTCAGCTATGTGGAAAGTTCCTCCAATGGCTTTTATAAGGTGATCTACAACGGCAGTACAGGATATGCATTGGCGTCTTATTTGGAGGAATATTAATGGATAACGGACAGAAAAAGATCATAGCGGCCGGCATTCTTGCTGTAGCAGTTACAGCCGGTATATGTATCGGCACGGTGGCATTTGTAAGCTCCCGTGCCGATGTCCAGGTTACGGCCCTGGCGGCAGAAAGCAAAAAGGATAAAAAGGCGTCAAAAGGCCAGGAGGAAAGCACAGCCGGCATGGAGAAAAAGGAAAAGGAAATAAGCACGGAAACAAAGGATGAACCGGTGTCCGAAACATCTTCGGCAAATGCGGAGGAAAGTTTGGCGGATCAGGAAAAAACTTCTGAAAATCCTGGCGAAAGCCAGCCCAGCCCGGAGAGCAGCGCCGCCGCTCAGGTAGATTTAAATGAAATTATAGTGGATAAAGACCCGGCATTGTATTCCTACGAGGATATGGAACACGATATGAAATTGTGGGAAAAAGCCTTTCCCCAGTTAATTACTATAAATTCTTTGGGAAAAACCTTTGACGGAAGAGAAATTTATGATATGGTAATTGGGGATATTAATGCTCCAAACCATGTTATGATCAATGCATCGATTCATGCAAGGGAATATATAACTACCCAGCTGGTTATGAAACAGACGGCTGCATTTTTGCAAAATCCGGAGACAAGCGGACAATATCTGAATGATACGGTGATCCATGTGATCCCTATGATCAACCCGGACGGAGTCACAATCAGCCAGTTTGGCCTGGACAAATTAAATAAACAGGAAACAAAGGATCTGGTTCAGGTAATCAGCCAGTTGGACGGTGCCTCGGATATGAACTCCTATCTGAGAAGGTGGAAAGCCAACGCTCAGGGCGTGGACGTCAACCGAAATTTCGATGCCCTTTGGGAAGATTACGGCGGCCCGGCCCAGGTATCCTCCGACCGGTATAAAGGCGAGGCGGTAGGATGTATACCGGAGTCAGCGGCTTTGATCCAGCTGACCAATACGTATAATTTTGTTAAAACGGTGAGCTACCATACCCAGGGCGGAGTGATATACTGGTATTTCGGACAGACCGGCGAGCTGAGGGATAAGACGGAAGGCATGGCTCAGGCTGTTTCGGCCGTGACCGGATATCCGCTGGATGCGAATTATCAGAATCTGGACCCGGCAGGATATAAGGACTGGGCGATCTCTAAAAAGGGCATTCCAAGCCTGACTATAGAAGTCGGAAGAGATACTTCTCCGGTTGACCCGGCTCAGTTTCAGGAGATATGGAACAAGAATAAAGAGGTGTGGAGTGTTATCTTAAATTATTAGGGGCATACTAATGCGTAATTGAAACCTTATTTTTGCGGCCTGCGGTACGCATCCTGTGATAATAAGGTTTCAAATGCGCTCTGAGAGCAGGAAAAGCAGCATAAGAAGAAAGGATGGATTATGAATTTAGTTTTTAAAAAAGTAGACGCTGAGGATATTGTAAAGCTGACGCCTTATTTTAATTTAAGAAGCAACAGAACGTGTGACAGTGTATTTCTGGACAGCTTTTTGTGGAGAGAATACTATAATGTAAGATATGCCCTTGTGGAGGGCAAGGCTCTGTTATGGCTGATGAGCATGGACGGAGAAGAGCACAGCGCGATGCCGATGTGCCGTCAGGAAGACCTTCCAGTTTATTTCAACATGATGGTGGATTACTTTAATCAGGTGCTTAAAAAGCCGTTTAAGATCTATCTGGCAGACGCGGAAGCGGTGGAATATCTGAACCTGGACCCGGAACGTTTTTCCGTGACGGAACAGGAGGATTTAAAAGATTACCTCTATGACGCCCAAGCGCTCAGAACTCTGGCCGGAAAAAAGCTTCATAAAAAGAAGAACCATCTGAACGGATTTTTAAGAGAGTATGAAGGACGGTTTGAATACCGGGCTCTCTGCTGTTCCGACCGCCATGACGTGTGGAATTTCCTCACGAAATGGAGGGACAAGAAGGGTGAAGAAGTGGAAGAACATCTGGACTATGAAGTGGAAGGTATCCACGAAATCCTGAAAAACTGCGCGGCTCTGTGCGTACGCATGGGAGGCGTATATATTGACGGAAGTTTAGAGGCATTTACGATAGGAAGTTTTAACAGCATGGAAAAGATGGCTGTGATTCATATCGAAAAAGCCAATCCTGAGATTCACGGATTGTATCAGTTCATCAACCAGCAGTTTTTAATCCATGAGTTTCCGGAAGCGGAACTGGTGAACAGGGAAGACGACTTGGGACTGGAAGGGCTGAGAAAAGCCAAGATGTCCTATAACCCGGTTGACTTTGCAAGAAAATATCTTGTTTTGCAGAAAGATTTTAAAGGATGAGCCTATGATTGGTTATCTGAATGAAGAGGAAAAGAAGAGATCAGAAATATTGTGGAAACAGGCATTTCCGGAAGATTCCGAAAGCTTTGACCGGTACTATTTCTCAGAAAAGATGAGAGAAAACAGGGTGCTGGCAAAAACGGAAGATACAGAACTTGTGTCTATGGCTCACCTGAACCCTTACCTGGTTCAGGCGGGCGTCTGCGTCTGGCGGTCTGATTATATCGTGGGGGTGGCTACCCATCGGGACAAGCGCCACCGCGGCTATATGAGAGAGGTGCTGACGCGGATGATGCAGGACATGTATGAGGAAAAGATGCCGTTTTGTTTCCTTATGCCGGCAGATGAGAGAATTTATCTGCCGTTTGATTTTACCTATATATTCGATCAGCCCCATTGGAAGCTGAAAGAGGGAGCCCCGCTGGAACGCGTTTCTTTAGAAGGCTCCGGCAAAACCCCGGCAGAGCTGGCCGCGTTTATGGAAAACTGGCTGTCTGACCGCTATGAGGTGTACTGTAAGAGGGATGAAGCATATGTGAACATGCTTTTAAAAGAGCTGGACAGTGAAAACGGAGAGACGAATCTTTTGTATCACGGAACTCGTTTAGTTGGTATGGAAAGCCAGTGGGGAATTGATAAAAAGGAACAGAGGCTACTTTACTGCGAACCGGAATATGTGGAAGAGGAAAAAGAGGCTTCACCGGCCATTATGGCGCGGATCATCTGCATGGAGCGTTTTGTGGAGGCGGTATGTCTGAAAGAAAGCTGCCCGGAGGAAGAGATTACGGTCCGACTGGCAGTGGAAGATAAGTTTTTGCCGCAGAACCATGGAAGCTATCTGTGGCATCTAAATCATAAAGGGTCCTGCCTTGAAAAGGTGAGCGGTGAAATTTTGCAGCAGGATGAGGCGGAGGACTGCCCGGTAATTTCTGTGGGCCGCCTGACTGCCTGGCTGTTTGGGTATTCCAGGGAATGCGGGGCGGAATGGATGAGTAAGGTGAAAACTTTGGAAGGCGTTTTTCTGGATGAAGTGGTATAATTGAGTATAGTGTGATAATAGATAACAGAAAGGCGGGTATGATATGGCAGATTCAATGGAAACTTTGAAACAATGGATTGAAGAAAGCGGAAACATCGTATTTTTCGGCGGCGCAGGAGTATCCACGGAAAGCGGGATTCCCGATTTTCGAAGCGTGGACGGCTTATATAACCAGGAATACAAATATCCGCCCGAAACGATTATCAGCCACAGCTTTTACCGGAAAAATCCGGAGGAATTTTACCGTTTTTACAAGAGCCGCATGATATTTTCCGACGCGAAGCCCAATGCGGCCCACATTGCATTGGCTAAGCTGGAGCAGCAGGGCAAATTAAAGGCGGTGATCACCCAGAATATTGACGGACTCCATCAGGCGGCCGGCAGCCGGGAGGTGATGGAACTTCACGGTTCCATACACCGGAATTATTGTACCAGATGCGGCCAGTTCTATTCCCTGAAGGAGATTATGGAGATGGACGGGGTGCCGCGCTGTAAATGCGGCGGAATCATAAAGCCGGATGTGGTTTTATACGAGGAAGGGCTGGATCAGGACACGCTGAGCAAATCCGTGGGATATATTAACCATGCGGATATGCTGATCGTGGGAGGAACTTCTCTCACTGTATATCCGGCGGCGGGATTAATTAATTATTATAAGGGCAGTAAACTGGTTTTAATCAACCGGAGCGTTACGCCGTTGGACAGCCAGGCGGATCTGGTGATAAGCGGAAGTATTGGAGAAGTTTTAGGAAGCATTGTTGAATAAAAGGAGGACTTACATATGTATCAGGCAGAAACATCGAGATATGAAAACATGGAGTACAGGAGATGCGGTAGAAGCGGGCTGAAACTTCCTGTGATTTCTCTTGGTTTGTGGCAGAATTTTGGCCTGGAAAAACCGTTGGAAGATCAGAAAACCATTATATTTAAGGCATTTGACAGCGGAATTACCCATTTTGACCTGGCTAACAATTATGGAAGTCCGGCAAAGGGAAAAGCGGAAGAGAATTTCGGGCAGATATTAAAGGATGATTTATCGTCCTATCGTGACGAGCTGGTTATCTCTTCAAAGGCGGGCTATGATATGTGGCCGGGACCTTATGGAAACTGGGGTTCCAGAAAATATCTGACAGCCAGCCTGGATCAGAGTTTAAAACGCCTGGGTCTTGAGTACGTGGACATCTTTTACCACCACAGACCTGACCCGGAGACGCCGATTGAGGAGACGATGGGAGCGCTGTCAGACCTTGTAAAGAAGGGAAAAGCTCTTTATGTGGGCATCTCAAATTACAGTGATGAAGAGGCGAAAAAGGCCATAGCGGTTCTTAAAGAGAACAAAACACCATGTCTGATCCATCAGCCCAGATACAATATGTTTGAACGCTGGGTAGAGGACGGACTTTTGAATACACTAGAACAGGAAGGCGTGGGCTGCATCGCTTACAGCCCGCTGGCACAGGGAGCTCTGACGGACAAATATTTAAAGGGAATTCCCGAAGGATCAAGGGCCAGCCGCACCGGATCTACGGTTGCAGGCCGTTATCTGACAGAAGAACGCCTGGATCAGATCAAAAAGCTGAATGCGATTGCAGAAAACAGAGGACAGTCCCTGGCTCAGATGGCATTATCCTGGATTTTATCCCATAAAGGTCTGACTTCCGTATTGGTGGGAGCCAGCAGCGCCGGACAGCTGGAAAACAGCATCGCAGCGGTGGGTAAATTGTCATTTGAACAGGCAGAGCTTGACCGGATTGAAGCAATCATTGGCAAAGGCCCCGGATTATTAGCATAGGAGGTTGACAGATTATGCCCGGACAATGGGTTTATGAAGTAGGAGATATTGTGAAATTAAAAAAGCCGCATCCCTGCGGCAGCAATGAATGGGAAATCCTGCGCGTGGGCGCGGATTTCCGGTTAAAGTGCATGGGATGCAGCCATCAGGTTATGGTAGCCCGTAAACTGGTGGAGAAAAACACCCGGGGACTCAGGAAACCGGAACAAAATAATCTTTAAATTCCGTATAGATCAACTGGCCAAGCCGGGTTATGCCGCCGTAAAGGTGCTTCTTCATAAGAGGCTCAATTGCGGCGGTATCTTTACGCTCTAAAATGTCCAGAAGTTCTTCATGTTCTTCTATAATCTGTTCAAAATTCTTCATTTCCACAATATCCATCATGCGGAAACGGGAATAGTCGCTGTCCGTCTTCTGTATCATCTCCCAGATGTAATTTTTCTTTGTTTCTAAAAACCAGATGGAATGAAGTCTGCTGTCCAGCTCATAAAAATCTGCGGGTTCAAATGATCCGGAGATCAGCTTTCTGGATTCCCGCACCAGATGGCGCATCTTTTCTATGGAGAGCAGGTCGCAGATCTTGGTAAAATCCCGAAGCACCATGGTTTCCACGGCCAGGCGCTGATAGATCATCTGGTTTACGCTGTCCAGATCGAGGAGAGTGACTGTGGTTCCTTTATAAGGCGTGATGGTGACTAAGCCGTTCTCCTGGAGGCGCTGCAGGACGCCGCGGATGGGCGTGCGGGACACGTTGAAACGGGCGCAGAGTTCATTTTCGCTCAGCACCTTTCCTGGTTCCAGCGTCAGGTTAATAATTTCTTCTTCCAATATCTTGTAGATAGCATCGCTGTTTAGAGTATCCATAAATCCCCCTGTATTTTAACTGTGTTGTAATGCGATAATGACTAATTCGGGCGGATTAAAAACGCGCACCAGAAAATTGTTGCCCAGTCCGCGGCTGACAACCAGGTGCTTTCCTTCTTCTTCAAACAGGCCTCCGTCGTATTTGGGGAACAGGCTTAAATCGGGCGAAAGAAGTCCGCCAAGCCCGGGAATCCGTATGATTCCGCCGTGTATATGGCCGGATAAGGTCAGATCAGCGCCCCAGTCCCGGTAAGAAGGATAATAAAGCGGGTTATGGGACAAAAGTACGGTATAGCAGGAGTTATCAAAACTTCCAAGGGCATTTTCCGTATCTTCCGCCGAAAAATGGATTCCTTTTATATATTCGCCCAACGGATCTTTATAGTATACCATGGGAGTGACTAAACCGTATAACTTGAGAAATGCTCCTTTTCGGGAAATGGTGGTCCAGTTATTTTCCAGAATCCGGATTCCCATCTTCCTTAATTCCGAAAGAAGCCCGGAGAGCACATCCGCAGATAATGACTGCTCATGGTTTCCGGTTATATAGTAAACCGGATACCGTTTTACAAGGCGGCGGCACAGATCAATGAAGCCGGGCACCGCCCTGTCCTTTTCATCCGCCATATCGCCGGTCATGGCGATGAGATGAGGACGGGCCTCATCAATCCGGTTCAGAAGAAGCCGGTTATCCGGCCCGTACAGCGCTCCATGAAGGTCGGACAGATGGGCGATCCGGCAGCCGTTAAATTCCGCCGGAATACGTGGTGAATTAATTGTATAATGAACTGTTTGAAACAAAAATAGTCCTTTCGGGACAATGCGTCCGCTGTTTTTTGATTTAGGTTTATTATACAAAGTATTTTTGTCCGTTACAAGTGATTCGGAAGAAAAAGAAATAAGAGGGATGGCACAGAGCTGCGGTTTCCTGTCCCTGTGCTCTGATATCTGATCCGGCTCAGACAGCTTCCATGGCTGCATTCTGTTCCGGTTTTGGGCATGAAAGTGTCTGAAGGTGCGGAAAGCCGGAAATGCTGCAAAAAATTTTAATAAAGTGCTTGCATAATACCTGATGGGGGTATATAATAAACAATGTAAATATACCTGTATGGGGTATACGGATGCAAAAGGAGGCCGGAATGATGGAAGAAGGAATGAACTGCTGTCACAAAACAAAAGAGCGGACAGAAAAAGAATATAAGAGCCTGGTACACCGTTTGAACCGGATTGAAGGACAGATACGCGGGATCAAAAACATGGTGGAAAAGGACGCCTACTGTACGGATATACTGGTCCAAGTGGCTGCGGCTACCGCCGCTCTGAACAGTTTCAGCAAGGAATTGCTGTCCAGCCATATACGGACCTGCGTTGCAGATGATATCCGCAGCGGCAAGGATGAGACCATTGACGAACTGGTCGATACAATCCGGAAGCTGATGCGGTAATATAATCCCGGAATGGGATAGATGCGAGAACTGTCAGAGCGGCGGCAAGGGAAATACGGCAGCAGAAAGCATTGACAGAAAGACAACAACAGGAAAGGAGTAAATAGATGGAGCAATATAATGTAACAGGTATGAGCTGTGCGGCATGCAGCGCCCGCGTCGAAAAAGCGGTATCCAAAGTGCCGGGAGTTAAATCCTGTTCGGTCAGCCTGCTGACCAATTCCATGGGAGTGGAGGGCGACGCACCGGCAGAGGCCGTGATCCGTGCGGTCGAGGAAGCCGGATATGGGGCGGCTGCGAAACGTGCCGCAGCAAAGAGCGGGCCGGCGGCAGATGACGGTGATATGTTAAAAGACAGGGAGACGCCGGTATTAAAGCACCGTCTGGCTGCCTCCCTTGGATTTTTGATTGTCCTGATGTATTTTTCTATGGGACATATGATGTGGAACTGGCCGGTTCCTGCATTTTTCGCGGATAATCATGTGGCTATGGGGCTGCTTCAGCTGATTTTGACGGCCATTGTCATGGTTATCAATCAGAAATTCTTCATCAGCGGATTCCGGGGGCTTTTGCATAAAGCTCCGAATATGGATACGCTGGTGGCATTGGGTTCCGGCGCGTCTTTTGTATATAGCGTGTATGCGCTGTTTGCCATGACGGCCGCTCAGACCAGAGGGGATATGGCGGGAGTCATGGAATACATGCATGAGTTTTACTTTGAATCGGCCGCCATGATTCTGACTTTGATTACAGTCGGCAAGATGCTGGAAGCCCGTTCTAAGGGTAAGACCACAGATGCGTTAAAAAGCCTGATGAAACTGGCGCCTAAAACAGCAACTATTATAGAAGGCGGCAAAGAGGTGGAAGTTTCCATCGATCAGGTGAAAAAAGGCGATATTTTTGTAGTCCGCCCCGGTGAAAATATTCCGGTAGACGGAATTGTTCTGGAGGGCAGCAGCGCGGTCAATGAATCGGCTCTGACCGGAGAAAGCATTCCGGTGGATAAAGGCGCCGGGGATCAGGTATCGGCCGCCACCACCAACCAGTCCGGCTTCATCAAATGCCAGGCGTCCAGGGTTGGCGAAGACACCACCTTGTCCCAGATCATACAGATGGTCAGCGATGCATCGGCAACGAAAGCGCCAATTGCCAAGGTTGCGGATAAAGTATCGGGAATCTTTGTGCCTATCGTGATTGTGATCGCTGCGGTGACTATACTGGCCTGGCTGATCGCAGGCCAGAGCGTCGGTTTTGCGCTGGCACGGGGTATATCCGTTCTGGTAATAAGCTGTCCGTGCGCTCTCGGTCTGGCAACTCCGGTTGCGATTATGGTGGGCAACGGAATGGGAGCCAAGAATGGCACCATGTTTAAGACAGCCGTTTCCCTGGAAGAGACGGGCAAGACACAGATCGTAGCCCTGGATAAGACCGGAACGATCACTAGCGGAGAACCTAAGGTGACCGATATTATTCCGGCAAAAGGATTTACGGAAAAACAGCTTTTAGAGCTGGCGTCCGCATTGGAGAAGAAAAGCGAACATCCGCTGGCCAGAGCGGTTCTTACGCGGGCTGAGGAAGAGAAGATGGAAGCCAGGGAAGTAACCGATTTTCGTGCGCTTCCCGGTAACGGATTATCCGCAGTTTTGGACGGCGCTGTGCTTTGCGGCGGAAACTTTACTTTTATCAGCAGCCAGGCAGAGGTGACTGAGGAGATGAAGCGCAGGTCGGAGCAGCTGGCAGAGGAAGGCAAGACCCCGTTATTTTTCAGTAAAGACGGCAGTATGGCCGGCGTCATAGCCGTAGCCGATACCATAAAAGAAGATAGCCCTCAGGCAGTAAAAGAGCTTCAGAACATGGGAATCCATGTAGTGATGCTGACTGGCGATAATGAGCGGACGGCCAGGGCTGTGGGAAAACAGGCCGGTGTGGACGCGGTGATTGCCGGCGTGCTCCCAGAAGGAAAAGAAAATGTGATCCGGGAACTGAAGAAAAAGGGCAAGGTGGCCATGGTGGGAGACGGCATCAACGATGCGCCCGCCCTCACCAGAGCGGATATCGGTATCGCCATCGGAGCAGGAACGGATATTGCTATCGACGCTGCCGATGTGGTGCTGATGAAGAGCCGCCTGAGCGATGTTCCGGCCGCCATCCGCCTGAGCCGGGCCACATTAAGAAATATTCACGAGAACCTGTTTTGGGCGTTCTTTTACAATGCGGTGGGAATACCGCTGGCAGCAGGCGTATGGTTCCCGTTATTCGGATGGAAACTGAATCCCATGTTCGGGGCGGCGGCCATGAGCTTATCCAGCTTTTGTGTGGTCACCAATGCGCTCCGGCTTAATTTCTTCAAAATGCATGACGCATCAGGGGATAAAAAAATAAAAGCAAAAAGAAAGGAAGAAAAAATTATGGAAAAAACAATGAAAATCGAAGGAATGATGTGCGGACACTGTGAGGCCAGAGTGAAAAAGTGCCTGGAAGCGCTGCCGGAAGTAAATGAAGCCGTAGTGAGCCATGAAGCCGGAACCGCAGTGGTAACCTTGAATTCACAGATAGAGGATGATGTTTTGAAAAAAACAGTGGAAGATCAGGATTATAAAGTGCTGTCCATTGAGAACAGCGGCAAATAAAATGTAACAGTTCAGCATTCCGATGCTTTAGCCGGCTTCGGAAGGCTGAACTGTTATAATAAAATCAAAAAATCCCTGAAAAATGCTTGATTTTATGGACAAAGTTTGATAAAATGAATATTCGTGACATATAAATTCCTTGCTCCTGAAACTGAAAGCAGGGGCCAGAGACCACAAGGAGGTTAAAAGCATGAACAAATATGAATTAGCAGTTGTTCTTAGCGCAAAACTCGATGATGAAGAAAGAGCAGCAGCACTTGAAAAGGTAAAAGGATATATTGCCCGTTTCGGTGGTACTGTAACTAACGTTGATGAATGGGGTAAGAAGAGATTAGCTTACGAAATTCAGAAGATGAAAGAAGCTTTCTATTATTTCATCCAGTTTGAGTCTGATTCCAATTGTCCTAACGAAGTGGAAGCACACGTTCGTATTATGGAGCAGGTTATCAGATATTTATGCGTAAGACAGGATGCATAATAGAAGATAAGAAAGAGTGATCGTATGAATAGAGTTATCCTTATGGGTAGATTGACAAGAGATCCTGAAGTGAGATATTCTCAGGGCGAGCGTTCTATGGCAATTGCAAGATATACTCTTGCCGTTGACAGAAGAGGCCGCAGAAGCCAGGACGGCGGCGAACAGACAGCAGACTTTATCAATATCGTAGCATTTGACAGAGCCGGAGAATTTGCAGAAAAGTACTTCCGCCAGGGTATGAGGGTTTTAGTTTCAGGAAGAATTCAGACTGGTAGCTATACCAACAAAGATGGTCAGAAAGTTTATACGACTGACATTATTGTAGACGATCAGGAATTTGCTGACAGCAAGGGCGCTGCTTCCGATATGGGCGGCGGCGGATACCAGCAGCCGGCAGCCAGACCAGCGCCATCCAGCGCAATTGGTGATGGATTTATGAACATTCCGGACGGAGTTGAAGACGAAGGACTTCCGTTCAATTAATACCTATATTCGAAGAAGGAGGTAACATCAATGGCATTCAATAGAAATGATAAAGCTGACGGTTCTAAGATGAGAAGAGGCGGCGGTATGCGCAGAAGAAAAAAAGTTTGCGTATTCTGCGGCGATAAGAACGGCGTAATCGATTATAAAGATGTAAACAAATTAAAAAGATATGTATCTGAGAGAGGTAAAATTCTTCCTAGAAGAATCACAGGAAACTGTGCAAAACATCAGAGAGCTCTTACAGTAGCAATTAAGAGAGCACGTCATATCGCTTTAATGCCTTACACAATGGAGTAAGATCCTTATTCTATAAGGGCTTTGAGTGTTGGTTTTGCTCAAATGTTTACTCATAGTGTGAATAAAATATGATTTTATAAATGACCTTATATGAAAATATGAGGTCATTTTTTGTGCTTTCGGCGGTATATGTTTCTAATAGGTGTAAAATGATATAAAAAACCTTCCAGACAAAATCTCAATCCAGCATTCGTGAATTTACGGATACAGGTTATTGAAGGAAGAAAAGAACCGAGAAGGGTACAAAGAAAAAACGAGGCAAGGGACAGGATGTGATGATAGAATTAGATATAAACTGCAAATTGCCGATATTGGTTTATATACCTGTGATTATTTGATATAATCAAGCTATCAATGAATGCGGGGAGGCGGGAAATTGTCAGAGAAAAAAGAGCGGTGGATACTGGCAGTTGTTCTGCCTATGATAGTGATTTTGATGCTGGCGTTATGGGGGATTAAGCCGCGCCTAGATGAAATCACAACTGTAACCTCTGCAGACGGCATATGGGATTTGACGGATTACGCCCTTGACCAAAGGGTGACTAGACTTACCGGTTCCGTTGAATATGTACCAAACGCTCTGCTTACCCCGCAGGCTTTTTCTGAGAATGCTTTATTAAGAGACAATAAAATCCTGCTGGGACAGCCTGGCAATGAGATTCCGTATGCCACCAGCCGGATGCGGATAAAGGCTCCGAAAGGCAGCTATTTTATCTGCGGGTACAGCGTGGACTTTGCCAGCCGGATGTATGCCAATGGGGAGTTGCTGTTTGAAGCCGGCGTTCCGGGCGACAGCCGGGAAAATACTGCGCCGGGCGTGGAATTCTATGTGCTTCCGGTATCGCCGGACGAAAATGGAGAGATTGTTATTGTGCAGCAGGCGTCCAATTTCACCCATAAAGACGGGGGAACCCATGGAACTCTCTACATCGGCATGCCGGAGCAGATCAACCGGTATGCAGTCCGTAATCTCTGGCCGGAAGTAGTGCTCATGGGATGCTATCTTTCTCTGTTTGTCGTACATCTGATCCTCTATTTGATGATGCGTGGCTACAGGCCTAATTTCCTGTTTGCTTTGTACTGCCTAACATGGTTTGTCCGTACAGGAGTGACCGGACAACGGATATTTAGCGTGATATTGCCGCAGCTGCCGTGGACGGCAGTGTTCCGGCTGGAATATTTAACGATGCCGTTAAGCGGTATTTTGCTTGTTTGGCTTCTATATCTGCTATTTCCGGGTGTGCTGCAAAAATGGTTTCCTCCGGCTGTCACTATATTATGCGGTTTATTCGCAGCTGTTGATCTGTTCGGTTCCACATTGTTTATGTCCTATACTACAGTCTGGCGTATCGTGATTCTGGTGCTTATCGGCATATATTTTTTTGTCCGCCTGTTTTTGAGCTGGCAGAGGCCGGACCCGGGACAGTCTGCCGTATTGTCGGGATTTGCATTTTTGGTGTTTGCAGCCATATGGGATATGATGTACCATCGTGATATGTTCATGGCTCCGGCCCTGCGCTTTGCGATTTCGGAGATGGCAATGGCGGTGTTCGTCCTATTTTCCATGACAGCTATGTTTTTTGGTACCATGCGGGAGGTGCGCCGCGCCAGAGAGAGGGAGGAGCGCATGGCCGCTGAAAAGGAGATGCTGGCGGAGATGAATCGAATGAAAAATCAGTTTTATACGGAAATATCCCACGAAATGAAAACTCCTTTAACGGTTATATCTGTCAATGCGCAGTTCGCGGCCCAGAACATTAAGGCCGGTGTGGTGGATGAAGAAACAGTTACCGATCTGACCGCTATTTCGGCCGAAGCCAGGCGGTTGTCGGAAATGGTCACAGGCCTTGTGGATCTTGGCCGAATGCAGGGAACCGTATCCGGGAGAACGGAACTGTCTCTTGAGTCTTTAGTGGCGGAAACGGTGCGCATTTATCAATCCATGTTTGCCCGGCGGGCAAATACCCTGACAGCAGAACTTGAACCGGACATACCCGTTGTGGAGGGCAGCACCGACCAGATTGTTCAGGTTCTGATCAATCTTCTCAGCAATGCCAACAGACATACAAGAAACGGCAAGGTAGTGGTCAACGCGGAAGTTTTGAATGACCAGGTACGGATCAGCGTTTCGGATAATGGAAGCGGCATCAGCGCGGAACTGCTTCCGCACGTATTTGACCGGTTCTGGCGGGGCGAGGGAGGCGGAACCGGTTTGGGGCTTACCATATGTAAAACAATAATAGAAGAACATGGCGGCGAAATTGGAATAGAGAGCGAAGAGCACAGGGGGACAAGGGTTTGGTTTACTCTTCCGGCGATGAAAGGGGCGGGACATGAAAGAAACGGGGATAATTCTCCTGGTAGAAGATGACAAAAATATTCAGCGGATTAACCGTCGGATTTTGGAACGGGAAGGATTCACGGTACTGTGTGCCGCAACCATAGGGAAGGCATATGAGCTTCTTCAAAAGCATTCGCCGGATGTTCTGGTGTTGGACATTATGCTTCCGGATGGAAGCGGGCTGGTTTTTTGTGAAAAAATCCGTTCTGCTACTCCAGCGCCGGTACTGTTTCTGACAGCACTGGATGAAAAGAATGAGATTATTGAAGGGCTTGTTGCAGGCGGCAATGACTATATTACAAAGCCTTATGATGTGGACGAATTTGTGGCCCGCGTTAAAACCCAGCTCCGCCTTGTGCGCATGAATCGTCAAACAATGGAACACACAAAAACTTTGACGAGGGGGCCTTTGGTTCTGGATACAGTAGCGCTGCGGGTCTTTTTAAACGGCAGCGATATGAGGCTTTCTGCCAGGGAATTTTCCGTTCTGCTGTATCTTTTAAAAAATGAGGGAAAAACCCTTCCGGCGGAGGAAATCTATGAAGAGATCTGGAAACAGCCCATGTCCGGAGATGCTAATGCTCTTTGGAAATGTATGTCGCGGCTAAAGAATAAACTGGCGGCTTCAGAAGGCAGAATATCTTTAATGAATTTTCGAAATGAGGGCTATCTGTTAGACATTTTGGACGACGGGCTGGAAAATAAGTGATATAAGAGTGACGGTATAACGCGAACCTGACATTTTGGTAAGGTTCGCGTTTTTTTCGTTTTTTTCTGTTATGCTGAATCTGAGAAAGGAGGAGGCGTATGGAAAAAGAACATTCACAGATAAGGTTTGAGGTGTGTATAGAGGATTACCGCAATTATACATGGCAGGGAAAATTGACAACAGAGGGTCGTGTGATTGAGTTTAAAAGTGATTTAGAACTGCTGCTCACCATAGATAAACTGGTGAGTAATAGGATGTGAAAGGCCTTTCTGCAGTTTCACTATTAAAAAAGGAGGGAGGCCAGTTAATGAAACTTTATACAGGTATCGCTGGACAGTCTCAGGTCTTATGTCATCAAGAGAGCGCAGTTCGTAATGAACGGTTCGTCGGGGAATGTTTAAAAAGGATAAGCGCGGCTTCAGATGCGGAAGAAGGACTGCGCCAGCTTCTTTGTTTTTTAGGGGAGAAGCTGGAATGCGACCGGGTATACGTGTTTGAGGAGATCGACCGGCAGCATATTTACAACACATACGAATGGTGTAGGCCGGGAATCTCATCCGGTATTGAAGAACTCCCTTATGTGACAAAAAAAGACTTGTTTCCCTGGTATGGGCGGTTGGCAGGTGGAGGGAACATCATCGAATCGGATGTGGAAATGCTTAAAAAAAGTGATCCATTAATTTATGAATTTTTACAGTTTCAGGAAATCCACTCCATCATTCTGAGCCCTATGATGGTCCAGGGAAAGATATACGGTCTTCTGGGGGCGGATAATCCTCCGCCGGAAAACCTCAGACATATTTCGGTGCTGTTCGATTTGCTGGCATATTTCGTATATTCTCTGGTCAGCCAAAGGGAATTGTCAAGGCTCAGAGAGATCCGCAACTCTGTTCAGAAAACCAGAACTGCCGAATCCAGGCATGTGGGAAAGACCGTTTTGCTGGTAGACGACAGCCCGGAGCTGCTTCGCCTGAATGAACGAGTCCTTCGTCCGGATGGTTATACTATTATGAGTGCGAAGTCACTGCAGGAAGCCGGTGCGCTGCTTAAAAAATCTTCGCCGGATGTCATTGTTTTGGATATTGATCTGTCGGATGGAAACGGACTGAGCTTTTGCAGAGAACTGCGCAGCAGAGCTGACATTCCGGTGGTATTTCTTACGGCCCACTCCGATGCGCGAACTGCGCGGGAAGGGATAGAGGCCGGAGGCTGCGCATTTCTGACTAAGCCTTATCAAATGGAGGATTTACAGAAAGCGGTGTCTGATGCGGTGGATGGAAAAAACAGCTCCAAAATATGAAAAATAAATTTGAATTTTCAATTAGCTGTTAGCCGGATTGATCAAATCCAATTCCAGCTTGTTGAAGCTGTTAATAATATGCTTTTTAAAGGTGAGCAGCATCTTAGGCATAAATTTTTCTTTGTGGTAAACGATATAAAAATCCTGTTTCATATTTAAAAAAGGAATGGCTTTAAATTCACCGCTTTTCAGCCTTTTTCGGACAGAAAGCTTAGATAATACTCCCACTCCGTGTCCTGCCGCCACCGCATTTTTAATTGCCTGTGTATTATGGCAGATCCAGGTGGGATTCCACTGGATGCCCAGTTCTTTTGTCACCTTTTCAAACTGTATTCTGGTTCCGCTTCCGGGTTCTCGGATGATAAAGTCTGCGGTTTCTAAATCACGTACCGTGATGGTCTCCATTTGGTAAAAAGGATGTTTATGGCTGTAGACAGCCACCACGTCGGCTTCCATAAACTGTTCCGTAATCAGCACCGGGTTATCGATATAGCCTTCGATAAGAGCGATATCAATATCATTATTTAATAATAAATCTTGCACGCGTTGGGTATTTTCGATATAAACACGGTATTGAATATCAGGATAAAGAACTTTAAAAGAAGAAATGATGTCGCTTAATACACTGGTGCCAACAGTGACGCTGGCCCCGATTCTGATTAAGTCATTGGTAGCGGTATGCCGGATCTCGCTGTCAATTTTGTCATATGTATCAACCAGATAGATAGAATGGTGGTAAATTGTTTTGCCCGCTTCTGTTAAATAGAGTTTCTTATCAAGTCTTTCAAATAATTTCACTCCATACCAGTCTTCCAGTTCTCCGATCGTTTTACTGATTGATGGCTGAGATACGTGCAGAATTTTCGATGCTTGTGTCATATTCATATGTCTACAGACTTCATTGAAAACCCGAAAGTGTCGAATTGTCATTGTAAAACCTCCTAATAGTTTATCCATTGGTAATTTGGGCAGCTGCATATCTTGATGTAAAAAATTATAATGATAACATAAAATAATCCCATTTTTAAAGTATAACGATAAATGGCAGAGCAATCATTGTTTTGTCTAAAAGATTAATTATAGAAATTATATTACATTAAATATAGCATTTCAAGTTGTTAAATAATGGTATAATATTCTATTTTAGTGCACATTTTGCATAATAAACCCTGATTTTGATGAAAATAATTGACTTTAATAACCAATTGGTTATCTGTCCGATTCGGTTTATGTATTTTACAAAGTACAATCCGGTGTTTATAATGAAACCATAAGCAGAGAGATAATAATTCAGATGAAAAGGAGACAGAGAAATGCCGGAAGTAGTGACGATTGGAGAGACTATGGTGGTTTTTGACAGCCTGAATGCTACCAGGCTGAGATATAGTTACAACTTTGAATGCCATACCGGCGGCGCTGAAACGAACACTGCAGTCGCATTGACTCGGTTAGGACATACGGCCGGCTGGATCAGCAGATTGGGCGAGGACGAGTTTGGTTATAAGATTTTAAACCAGTTTCGGGGAGAGGGCGTGGATGTAAGCCAGGTTCAGATGTCGGATCAGGAAGTAACAGGCATTTTCTTCCGTCAGAGGCTGGATAACGGTGAAAGTAAAAACTTTTATTATCGGAAAGGATCGGCGGCCAGCGCCATGACTCCGGATATTCTGAATGAAGATTATATAAAAAATTCAAAAATTATGCATATTTCGGGAATTACTCCGGCAATCAGCGAAAGCGCGGCACGTACAGTGGAGAGGGCTATGCAGATTGCAAAAGAAAACAACATTTTAGTGGCATTTGATCCGAATCTGAGATTAAAGGTGTGGACGTTGGAGGAAGCGAAAAAGACCCTTGACCGGTTAATGGCATATGTGGATATTGCGCTGCCGGGAGTGGAAGAAGGGGAGCTGCTGTATGGGACTTCTGATCCGGATAAGATCGCTGCGGCCGTTAAAAACTATGGTGTTAAAACGGTTATTGTAAAAGTTGGAGCTGATGGCTGTATTGGATACGAAGGAAATAACAGAGAGGTTTCTTCCGGTTTTAAGGTGAAAAAAGTAGTTGATGCATTTGGCGCAGGAGATGCTTTTGCAGCCGGTATTTTGGCCGGGACCTTGGAAGGGCGTTCTTTGGGAGAGCGTATGAAGTTAGCAAATGCGGTCGGCGCTATGACGGTTACGGTAAAGGGTAATATTGAGGCATTCCCGATGAGAAAGGAAGTCGAAGATTTTATCAGCGGCAGTACGGGGATTAATCGATAACATAAAAATTATATGTGCAATTAAGGAGGAAAAGGAATGGATGTCAAGAAGTTTTCAGGAGTTTACCCGGCGGTTATCACCCCATTTACAGAGGAAGGCAAAGTGGATGTAGGGAAACTTACAGATTACATTGCGTATCTCGTGGATAAGGTGGACGGTTTATTCGTAGGAGGATCTTATGGTTCCGGCCCGATAATGACCGTGAGCGAGAGAAAGACGGTTGCAGAAACCGTAATGAAAGTGGCAAAAGGAAAAGTCCCGGTGATCTTTATGATCGGATGCACGGATACCAACAGCACCATAGAGCTGGCAAAGCATGCGGAATCGGTAGGAGCCGATGCGGTAGCAGCGGTAACGCCCTGCTATTACCGCCATACGAAGGATGTTATTATCCAGTACTATAAGGACTTAATCGCAGCAACCAGTCTTCCGGTCATCGCATACAACAATCCAAAGTATTCCAATTTCTGCATTACCGGAGACCTGTTAAAGGAGTTGGCGGATATCGGGCTGCAGGGAGTAAAAGACAGTTCTGCGGATATCGCATTATTCTATGATTATATGGCAAAAGTGGACAATGACGGTTTCTTATTCCTGATCGGATCTCAAACTCATCTGGTTCCAGCGGTAGTAGGCGGAGCGCATGGAGTGGTATCCGGATTATCCAATGCATTCCCGGGATTTATTAAGGAAATCTATGAGAACTGTAAATCAGGCAACTTCCAGAAAGCGAGAGATATGCAGCTGAAAGCGAATCTTCTCCGCTCCGTAACAGGAGATGGAATCCCTGTTCCATTCTATCATGCGGTACTGCCGATGCTGGGAGTGGATATCGGAGTTCCGAAAAAGCCGTTCCTTCCGAGAAGTGAAGCTGAGGTAGAGAGAATCAGAAAAGCGTTAGTTGAGACTCAGATGATCATAGGTTAATTTTTTTTGAAGAAAATACATAATACAATATACAATGTTCATAAAAAGGAGGAAAATGAGATGGATATCAAGAAATTTTCAGGAGTTTACCCGGCGGTTATCACCCCATTTACAGAGGAAGGCAAAGTGGATGTAGAGAAGCTTACAAACTACATTGCATATCTCGTAGATAAGGTGGACGGTTTATTTGTAGGAGGTTCTTATGGTTCCGGTCCGATTATGACTGTGAGCGAGAGAAAGACGGTTGCAGAAACCGTAATGAAAGTGGCAAAAGGAAAAGTCCCGGTGATCTTTATGATCGGATGCACGGATACCAACAGCACCATAGAGCTGGCAAAACATGCGGAATCGGTGGGAGCCGATGCGGTAGCAGCGGTAACGCCCTGCTATTACCGTCACACAAAGGATGTTATTATCCAGTACTATAAGGACTTAATCGCAGCAACCAGTCTTCCAGTCATCGCATACAATAATCCAAAGTATTCCAATTTCTGTATTACCGGAGACCTGTTAAAGGAGTTGGCGGATATCGGACTGCAGGGAGTAAAAGACAGTTCTGCGGATATCGCATTATTCTATGACTATATGGCAAAAGTGGACAATGAAGGTTTCTTATTCCTGATCGGATCTCAAACTCATCTGGTTCCTGCAGTAGTAGGCGGAGCGCATGGAGTGGTATCTGGATTATCCAATGCATTCCCGGGATTTATTAAGGAAATCTATGAGAACTGTAAATCAGGCAACTTCCAGAAAGCGAGAGATATGCAGCTGAAAGCCAATCTTCTCCGCTCCGTAACGGGAGATGGAATCCCTGTTCCATTCTATCATGCGGTACTGCCCATGCTGGGAGTGGATATCGGAGTTCCGAAAAAGCCGTTCCTTCCGAGAAGTGAAGCTGAGGTAGAGAGAATCAGAAAAGCATTAGTTGAGACTCAGATGATTATCGGCTGATGAATCACAGAGTTTTGAGAGCGTTCTTCGAGCCTGTTGCCCATATCCATTGTTTTACCTGAATCTGAGGTTGACGATGCATACGTTATGCGTCTTTGTAAATGCCTTGGAGGTTGGCATAGAATACCCCTGTCCTGACTGATTATGTCATTTGAACGGTATTTTCGCTGAACCTCTGGGGCATTTTTAAATCCTTTGATATGTGATGACGAAGATCGCTAACTT
Organism: Clostridium sp. chh4-2; assembly: GCF_002899675.1. Taxonomy (GTDB): domain Bacteria; phylum Bacillota; class Clostridia; order Lachnospirales; family Lachnospiraceae; genus CHH4-2. The sequence continues at coordinate 154,812 of NZ_PKUU01000010.1, forward strand.
AATGGTTATGTAGGTAATAACATTTAGGTATTGGAAGATTAGAAAAATCTATAGTACGATATGTATAATAAATGAAGCAAAAATATGAAAAAATATACAAAATAAACAAAAACAAAAAGAAGCAAAAGCGGTCACAGGGAGAACGGTATGGGAGAATACGAAAGAAGATTGTCTGAGTTAAAACAGGAAACAGAAGAGATTCATTTTAAAAGGTTTTTGGCGGAGGATGCCTATAAACTGGGAAACCGGATGGTACAGGCGGCTATGGATAAAGGGGTTGATCTGGCGGTGATGATACGGGTGAACCAGAAGATGATGTTCTATTTCGCTTTCGACGGAACCGATTTAAATCATGAACGGGCGGTTATCAGAAAATCAAATGTGTCGGATGCGTTCCGATGTCCATCTCTCAAAATCTTTTATGAACTGCAGCAGAGCGGGTTAACGATTAAAGACAGAGGGCGGGATCCCATGGAATATCTGGCGCTGGGGGGCGCAGTTCCCATTTATGTGGAACAGGCGGGGATCATTGGAACCATTTGTGTCTCCGGTATGAGCCATTTTGAAGACCATCAATTTGCAGTGGACTGTATAAAAGGATATCTGGCCGGAAGTATTTGAGTTTATGGAGGTGGCGGAATGATAGGAAACTTTATCACATCGGTTTTATTGCTGATCTTGTCGGGGGTTATCTATGCAGAGAGTTCAAAAATGCCAAACCTTGGCGGCATGACTTTGGCGGGTCCCGGATTTTTCCCAAAGTGCTGCGCAGCTTTCTTTACATTTGCAGCGGTGGTACTTATCATACAGGAAGTTTATAAGATTATAACGGTGAAAACAGGGGATACGGCTTATGCCAAAGCGGAACTTAAAAAGGCTGTTGATCTGAAGGAAACCATAAAAAATAATTTGTCCGGCGTTTTTAGGATGACAGTAATACCCATATTGATGGTGTTATACGGAATTTCGCTGCGCGGCATTGGATTTGAGATTTCCACATTTGTATTTCTTATAGCCAGTATGGCAGTCTGCGGAGAACGCAGTTGGAAGCGGCTGCTGCTGATTCCAATAGCTGCAATCATTGTTGTCTATCTGTTGTTTATTAAATTCCTCAGAGTGGCAATACCTACCAGTTTTTTGTAAAACGTTGAGAGAGGAGAAAAGAATATGGCGGCAAATATTACGATGGTTTTATCAACGATATCATTTTCGACTATTATCTTGACGTTTGTGGGCGTGGTGCTGGGAATTGTTGTGGGTTCTATACCGGGGCTGACTGCTACGATGGCAGTAGCGGTTTTGACCTCTTTTACTTTTGGTATGGAATCTTCAAAGGCCATTGCCATGCTTTTGGGGATTTTTGTAGGCGGCGTTTACGGAGGTTCTATCTCAGCTATTCTGATGAAAATTCCCGGTACGTCATCCGCTGTTATGACGGCGCTGGACGGTTATCCTATGGCCAAGAGGGGAGAGGGCGGAAAGGCAATCGGCATCTCCACGGTATCCTCCTTTTTCGGAGGAATTGTGAGCTGTATCTTTCTGATTATTGGATGTTCGGCGATTGCCGGTCTGGCAGCGAAGTTTTCTTACCCTGAATATTTTGTGATTGCGGTTTTTGGTCTGTGCGTGATTTCAAATGTATCTTCAGATTCTTTATTAAAGGGGCTTTTAGGGGCTATTTTGGGAATCTTTATCACCACTGTGGGAATGGACAACTTGACGGGAATCACCCGGTTTACCATGGGTTCCAGAAATCTGATAAGCGGAATCGGTATGGTGCCCGCGTTGATCGGATTGTTTGGAGTTTCTGAAATATTAAACCAGTTGTTCAATATGAAAAACGGAGAGGTGAAACAACAGGAGATCGGCAGGACATTTCCGGGATGGGGCGTAATAAAAAGAATCAAGTTTATATTGATAAAATCTTCTATTATTGGGACTTTAATCGGAGCTCTTCCGGGAGCAGGAGGGCCGATTGCAGCTTTTGTGGCTTATAACAGCGCAAAGAACGGATCAAAAGAACCTGAAAAATACGGAACCGGTATTCCGGAAGGAATTGCGGCGCCTGAGTGTGCCAATAACGCCACTGTCGGCGGTGCGCTCATTCCGATGCTGGCGCTGGGGGTGCCGGGGGACGGAGTTACGGCAATTATTATGGGAGCATTTGCGATTCACGGGCTAAGACTTGGACCGATGATCTTTAAAGAAACTCCTGATATTGTATACAGCGTCTATGTATATACGATTATTGCCAATATCTTTATGCTGATCGTTGGATTAACGGCGGCTAAGTATTTTGCGAGACTGATCAATACGGATAAAAAGATATTGATCCCCATTATTTTGATGGCGTGTGTCGTGGGATCTTTTGCATCTTCCAATAAAGTGTTTGACATCTATGTTATGACAATTTTTGGCATTCTGGGATTTCTGATGGATAAAGTCGGCATTTCCACGTCGGCGTTTATTCTGGGGCAGGTACTGGGAACACTGGCTGAGGTGAATTTCCGGTCGGCGCTTACGCTTTCCAAGGGAAGCTATAAGATATTCTTCCGGCCGATTCCCATGGTATTCTGGGTTTTGACCATAATAATGGTGGTGGTTCCCAAGATAAGAAAAGCGTTGAAAAACAAAGCAGAGAAGGAAAAAAACAGCGCGGCGGGGTAAAACGCGCGGAAATGAGGGTAAAATGAAAAAAAGTATTGGTTTGGCGGTAGGAATTATGGCAGCGGTTATGGGATTGATGTCCGGTTGTTCGAAAGCTCCGGAGGCGGCCCCATCAACAGCCGGAAATACGGCGGCACAGTCTTCTGAAGCAAAGACAGAGGCTGCAAAGTCAGAATTTCCCAAGAGCAAGATAGAACTGATTATTCCTCAGGGAGTGGGCGGAGGAAGTGATTTGATTGCCAGAGTGCTGGTGTCCCAGGTGGAGAAGGATCTGGGGGTTCCGGTTGTGTGCACCAATGTGGAGGGCGGTTCCACGTCCCTCGGACTGCAGCAGCTGGCGGATTCTGACCCGGATGGGTATACCATCGCCATGACGATGACAAACCTTGCCACCCTAAATGCGCTTGGATATTCTGAACTGTCATATGAAGATTTCACGTCTATCTGTGGAGCTAATTTTGATGCCCCTACGGTTATGATCCGCAGCAATGACGACCGGTTTACAGATCTTTCGGGGATTGTGGAGTATGCAAAAGCTCATCCCGGCGATTTGAGCTGGGGAACCGGAGCAGCAGGCGGAATGTGGCACCTGGCCATTTTGAAGTTCTGTAAAGTGGCCGGCATTGAGGTCAATGTGGTTCCCAACGCAGGAGGCGGTACTGGTGTGGGTCTGACCCTTGCAAACGGCGATATTGATGTAGCAGTATTCAGTCCGGTGGACTGTATTTCACAGATCGATTCGGGAGAGATCATTCCGGTTGCAGCGCTTACGGATGTCCGCATGGAAAGCTATGCAGATGTACCCACATCTGTGGAATTGGGCTGGGATTGTTCGGTTTACTCTACCAGAGGTTTTGTGGCGCCGAAGGGAACTCCGGACGATGTGATTGCCGTATTGGAAGCTTCCTTTAAAAAGGCGGTGGAAAGTGATGAATTTAAAGATTTTATTAAGAACCAGCAGTCCAATATTATGTGGAGAGACGCTAAGGAATATGAGGAATGGATGAAGGAAGAAGTGGATACCTATGTTCCGATTCTGGAAGAAGCAGGACTGGCGAAATAAGATAGAAGGAGGCGCGGGAATATGAGTTTTAAATTGTATATCAATGGGCAGTTAGTGGAAGGAAAAGGCGTGGAGAGAACAATCAGCAATCCGGGTACGGGAGAAACCGTTGCGGTCATTAAATGCGCCAGCAAAGAACAGACGTTGGAAGCTCTTGACGGAGCCCAGGAAGCATTTAAAACATGGTCCCGTATGTCCTTGACGGAAAGGGGACAGTGGATCGGAAAGCTGAAAAAGGCTCTTTTTGCCCAGAAAGAGGAATTGGTGGATATTCTGTCTATGGAGACGGGCAAGCCCTTGTTTGCGGCGGCGAGAGGGTTCAATGTGCTGGTGGATGCACTTGACTTTTATTATGAAGAAGCAAAGCGTTTTACCGGGATCACGATTCCAGACTATAACAGCAGCAATGCTTCTTATCATACGAACGCGTACCGCCCAAAAGGCGTTATGGTAGGCCATCTGTCCTGGAATATGCCTCTTCTCAATATTGGAGCAAAACTTGGACCGACCCTGGCATCGGGATGCACCTGTGTTTTAAAACCAGCCTCCCTAACCCCTCTTTCTGCCTTAAAGGTGGGTGAAATTGCCGAATCAATACATTTTCCCAAAGGTGTATTCAACATCGTGACAGGGCCGGTAAATGATGTGGCGACGGTGCTGAATTCAAGTCCGATTCCCAGGCTGATTACACTGATCGGTTCATCGGAAACCGGAAAACAGGTGATCCGCGATTCCTGTAATACGATAAAATCCTACTCTCTGGAATTGGGCGGAAATGCTCCTGCCATCGTGATGCCGGATGCAGATTTGGAAAAGGCAGCGAATTTCATTGCATCCCTTAAAATGAATAACTGCGGTCAGATCTGTACCTGCGTAAACCGCGCTTTGGTGCACGAAGACGTGGCAGACGAGTTTGTGGAAATTGTCAAAAAACAATTTGAAGCATGTAAACTGGGCTGGGGCCGGGAAGAGGATGTCACTATGGGGCCTTTGATTACAAGAGGTGACAGAGACCGGGTTCTGGGACTGATCAGTGACGCTGTTGCCCACGGTGCCAATCTGGTATGCGGCGGAGAAATTCCTGAGGATAAATCATCAGGCAATTATCTGACGCCGGCCCTTCTTACCGGATGTAATAATCAGATGGAACTATGCAGAAAAGAAATCTTCGGCCCTGCACTGCCTGTAATTACCTTTAAGACTTTAGAGGAGGCAATTGAAATAGCTAATGATACGGAATACGGACTTTCCGCCTATGCTTACACCCAAAATCTGCATGATGCATTCCTGCTGACGGAGAATCTGGAAGCGGGCGAAATCATCATTAATGTATGGGGCGGCGGCTCTCCCCTTCCATATGCCCATGGCGGCGTGAAGGAAAGCGGAATCGGAAAGGACTGGTCCACCATATCATTATCAGAATATTATGATGTAAAACGGATTACCATGACACCGTAAGACGGTTCCCCGTATAGGGGGAGAAAGAAGGATTGACGATGAGGGTTTTAATTATCGGAGGCGTAGCAGCGGGAACTAAGGCGGCGGCCAAGCTGAAGAGAGAGGATCGAAGTGCAGAAGTTACCATTCTTACAAAAGGCAGCGATATCTCGTATGCCGGCTGCGGACTGCCCTATTATGTGGGAAATGTAATACAGCGGAAAGACCAGCTGATTGTAAATACGCCTGAAAGCTTCAGCGGCCTGACCGGGGTTACTGTGCTCACCGGAATGGAAGCGGTGGCTGTAAACCGGGAGCAGAAGACGGTGACGGCCGTATCGGAGAAAACGCAGGAAAAGAGCGTATTCGCCTATGATAAATTGGTGATAGCATCCGGGGCATCTCCGGTAAAATTGCCTGTAGAAGGGGTGAATTTGCCGGGAGTGTACTTTATGCGGACGCCTGATGATGCGGCTGCACTTAAAGAAGCCGTGGAAGCGGGCAAAATTAAGCGGGCAGTGGTGGCCGGCGGAGGGTTTATCGGCCTTGAAATTGCGGAAAATCTGGCGGCTCAGGGCGTGAAGGTATCGGTTTTGGAGATGGCTGATCACATTTTACCGGGTTTTGATCCTGAGATGGCCGCTTATGTGGAACGGCATCTGGCGGATAAGGGAATCATGGCATTTACCGGAACAAAATTGGTGGGTATTCTGGGCAGCGGTCATGTGGAAAAGGTTCAGACCGGAAAACGGGCCATGAAGGCGGATGCGGTAATTCTATCCGTGGGAATACGGGCTAATACAGGCTTTTTGGAAGGAACAGGCATTGAATTGATGCCGGATAAAACCGTGAAGGTGGATAGCCGGATGAGAACCAATGATCCCGATATCTATGCGTTGGGAGACTGTGCCTGCGTATCAAATATGATTACAGGAGATGCTCAATGGTCTCCGATGGGCTCTTCCGCCAATATAGAAGGAAGGCTGGCTGCCAGAGTCATTGCGGGAAAAGAAGGAAGCTATGCAGGAGTATTAGGAACGGCTGTATGCAAACTGCCTGAATTAAATGTGGGGCGGACCGGTATGACGGAATCGCAGGCTGCGGCGGCAGGATACCATCCGGTGAGCGTGGTAGGCGTAGTGGATGATAAGGCGCATTATTATCCCGACGCATCCTTTTTCATCATTAAAATGACGGCAGATCAGAAAACCGCTAAACTTTTGGGCATTCAGGTGCTGGGAAAGGGCGCGGCAGATAAAATCGTGGATATAGCTGCGACGGCGATCTCATTGAAGGCTGATTTGTACCAGCTTTCCAATCTGGATTTGGCGTATGCGCCGCCTTTTTCCACGGCGATCCATCCATTTGAGCACATGGTAAATATTCTTTTGAATAAGATGGAAGGCGAATTTGAGACAATTACGCCTTCCGGGTACATAAATGGAGAGGCGGATGGTTACCGGATCGTGGACGCTTCCCTGCAGCCATCCATTGACGGTGCGGATTATGTAAACTTGTCTAAGGTTACAGGGGTAATGACTGAATTCGGACCGGATGAAAAACTGCTTTTGGTGTGTGCAAAAGGCAAACGGGCCTATATGCTTCAAAACCGCCTGAAATATTATGGTTATACAGGGACAAAGGTGCTTGAGGGCGGTTTGACGTTCAATGAATTAAAATAGTAGGAGGAATTGAGAATGGCTGCATTAACTGTGAACGCCGAAGATGAAAAAAGGGTGAAAGCATTAGGCTTTTTAAACAATAAAGGAACGGATAATTTTTCCGCCAGAATCATTACGGTAAACGGCAAAATTACAGCGGATCAGCAGCAGTGCATCGCTGAAGCGGCACGGCTGTACGGCAACGGAAACATCACCTTTACCACACGGCTGACGCTGGAGGTACAGGGCGTTGCATATGATAAAATAGAGGATTTTCGGACCTATATCGCAAAAGCCGGACTGGAGACCGGAGGAACCGGGTCTAAGGTCCGCCCGGTAGTATCCTGTAAGGGAACCACCTGCCAGTATGGGCTGATTGACACATTCGCTCTTTCTGAGGAGATCCATAAGAGATTCTATAAAGGATACAGCGGTGTAAAACTTCCGCATAAGTTTAAAATTGCGGTGGGAGGCTGCCCGAATAACTGTGTGAAACCTAACTTAAATGATTTGGGAATCATCGGACAGAGAATACCTGAATTCGATGAGGATTACTGCAATGGATGTGTAAAATGTGCGGTAGAGGAAGCATGTCCTGTTAAAGCTGCAAAACTGGAAGATGATTTACTGCATATTGACCGGGAAATGTGCAATAACTGCGGACGGTGCATCGGCAAATGCAATTTTGATGCGATTGAAGACGGTGTGACGGGATATAAGATCTATTTAGGCGGCATGTGGGGCAAGCGTGTTCAGCATGGAAGAGAGCTGAACAGGATATTTACAGATGAAGAAGAAGCGCTGGAAACGATTGAAAAAGTAATTTTATTCTATCGGGAACAGGGAAAGACAGGGGAACGGTTTGCCCAGACGATTCAGAGAATTGGCTTTGAAAATGTGGAGAGAGAGATTTTGGGAAAGGATATTCTGGAGAGAAAACAGGAGATTCTGGATGCGAAGCTTCATGAAGTTGGCGGAGCGACCTGTTAAGCTGTTTTTTTTACATCGGGCCTCAAGGCATTTTTGAAAATGCCTTGAGGATTAAAGTAAAACGTGAAGGCATTTTTAAAAATGCCTTCACGTTTTACTTTAATTGTCTATGGTCGGCCATAAGAGCAGGCAGAACCCTGACATTCCGCACAATCAATTCCGGCGTAGTTTCAATGACCCTTTTAGTCAGATTTATAAAATTGATTAAAGGCGGCGTCAAAATTCTGTTCTTTCTGTAAGCTACAACTAATTTTCTCGTTAAAACCGGGTTATCCAAGGAAAAACAGGCCACCTTATCGGGAATGCCCAATCGGATCGGCGTCACGCATGGAGACACGGCCAATCCGTCTCCCACGGAAACCAGCCTGACCACTGTTTCATGTCTGTACAATTCTCTATGAATATTATATTTGATACCGTGACGTTCCAAAAGGTATTCCGTTATTCTTCTCATGCCGCTTCCCGGCGCCACAATCAGAAAGTCCTGATTGTTTAAAAGCTTTTCCGATATGAGATAAGGGGTCCAGGGGCTGTTTTGGGACAGGTCGAACTGGGAGGAAAATTCTGAATCCCTGGCTGAGATAATAATGAGCGGATCATCCGCTAAAACTTCAAAGTCAATTTCCGGCGTTCCAACCGGAAGGGTATAAAAGCTTATATCAATCTGGCCGGAAAGCATCTTTTCTTCCAGCACATTGCTGTGTCCTTCGATCACTTTAACATCGATCTGAGGATAGGCTTTGGAAAATGCGGGAAGAAGGTGAGGCAGCCATCTGGCGCCGCGTTCTCCCGGGATGCCCAGGACTAACTGGCTCTTTTCCAATGTGGCGATGGCGCGCATTTCGTCTTCCAGATAATCGTTGAGTTCCAGCATTTTTTTTGCCTGTGCTAGAAAAAATTCACCAGCGTAGGTCAGCTTAATCGGAGATACCGTGCGGTCGAATAATGGAAGACCCAGATGTTCTTCCAGCAGATTGATGGATTTTGTCAGCGCAGGCTGGGAGATATAAAGGGATTCTGCCGCCCGGGACATATTTTTATGTTCTGCCACCGCAATCACGTAACGGAAATGGTTAATATTCATTAGTTATCACCTCGTAAACATATTATAACAAAAAGTTATCGTTATGTAAAATGTTTGATATTAGACGGCTGAAGAAATTATAAGTATACTTATCGTAAAGTATTTAGACGTCTGATAAATGGTTAAAACAATGGAAGGTATTGCTATCTTTTTGGAAAGGAGTGGAATTGTATGAGAGAATTTCCATATATTAAAATCGATGCGCCAACCCCTTATGAGAGAGGCGTCCAGTATGGGAAACAGGCAAAGATACAGATATTAAAGGCCAGGGAACATTATAAATCTTATTTTGGCGGCAGGGGAGATGAGTGGGATTCGGTATGCAGATTTGCGCTGAGGTACTCCGAGATGTTAGAGGAGGCATTTCCTGATTTATTGGAGGAAGCGAGAGGGATTGCCAAAGGTGCTGAAGTTGAATTCGCTGATATCATGGTGATTAACTGTCGGTATGAGATGAGCAAATTCCCGAAAGTGCCTGAATGCACTACCGGAGCTGCGTTGGCCGGAAGCACAGAAGAAAAGTGTACCTATTCATTTAAAAATTGGGATTTTTCTAAAGGAGTTTTGGATCATGTAGTGATCCTCCATATTATTACAGAAGACGGAACCAGAATTATGGGATTGACGGAAGCAGGGCAGATGATTCGGGACGGCTTTAACAATTACGGCCTCTCTATCGGAACGAATAACCTGCAGTCGGTTCATGATCATTCCGGGTTTGGAATACCGGTTACATTTCTGCGGAGAAAAATACTCATGTGCAGAAATTTTGCAGATGCAGAAAAGCTGATTAAAGAAGCGGTCCGTACGGTTTCCAACAATATTCTTCTGACAGATGCAAAAGGCGGCCAGGCAAAAGATTTTGAGTGGCATCCCCTTGGCGTAAATGAATTGGAACCTCAGGACGATATCCTGACTCATGCAAATCATTTTGTAGAAACGCCTGAACTGGATGCTTTGGCGGGAAGGCCTAAAAACAGGGATACAAGACTTCGCAGCCTGCTGATGAAGCGCTACGGGCACATTACTCCGGAATATATCATGGAGTGTATGAAGGATCATGAATATTATCCGCTTTCCATTTGCGGCCATCCCACATCGGATGATAACGAATACACAAAGGACCGTATGACCGTGTCGTCTATGATCGTGGATTTTGATCATTCCTGCGCCTATATCTGTGCAGGTCCGCCATGTGAAGGCGAATATAAGAAATATAACCTTTAGAAGGAGCAGATATTATGTTTAGTCAAATGAACTATGAAAACGGAAAGAAGACCGGGAAACAGTGTGCAGATTCGATTGCTGAAAATATACGTGTTTTCTTCCGGACGGCAGAAGCTGCCGGATACTCGGAAGAGGCGATTCATATTCAAGCCGAATTCATGAAAAAGGATCTTTCACCGTCCAGGTATGAAGAGGTGCGGGGGATTGCAGAAGGGGCCAAGGTGGACTTTGGCCGGCTTTTGGCCTATAACCTGCTTCAGCAGAAGATTCTTCCGGAGGGATGCACGGTGTTCTTTGCGGCAGGCAGCTCCAGCAGTACCGGGGCTACTATAATCGGGAAAAACAGTGATAAAGGCGGAGATGAATTATTTACTGGAAAAAATTGCTATAAATTACATGAAATTAACGTGGTATCATATTTTGAAAATGAGGATGGAAGCCACATTGTCGGCGTATCGGCGGCGGGCACAACGGGCATTAAAATGGGGCTGAACAGCCATGGGGTAGCGGCTGCAACCAATTTTGGATATTCCTCTGAAATTAAAAGAAAAAGTCTGTCTACCGAGGATAAATTTGCAGGTGACAGAGCGCAGATCGCCAGAGATGCGCTGCAGCATAAAACAGCTCTTGAGGCGGCACAGTATGCGGCCTCAAGGCTGATAGCCCGGCCCATGGCTTCCAGCGGGATTCTGGAATTTGCGGATGCCGATGAAGTTTATATTGTGGAAAATGCATATGAATATGTGGCAGTCAATAAGATCACCAATGCGGTGGATTCCAGGTCAAACTACTTCGTTACGCTTGATAAGCTCAATGAGCCTGGAAATGCGTCCTGCTATTGCAGATATCACAGAAGCCAGAAAATGCTGGCCGAAGTGGAGGGGCACGTAACGGTTGATGATTTAAAACAAATTTCAATGGATCACCACGACGGAACCGGATCAGTTGGAATTTGCCGCCATCTGGACGGAATTCAAAGCTCCACCCAGTCTTCCGCCATTATGGAATTAAATAGGGAGCATCCGGAGAAATCTCTGATTCATGTGGCCTTGGGCAAACCTTGCAATGCTTGGCGAAACGAAGACGGCCATGTCACAATTTCAATGGATATGAAGAGAGAAGAGCTTCCGGAAGAGTTTTTATGCGGAGAGCCATATAAAAAATATTGTATGGCAGAACCAATTTTTAACTAATATACAAAATATGAAAAAGCTAATGTAAAAAAAGGAGGAGTACTTATGAAGTTAAGATTATTGGCATTAACATGTTCAGCAGCTATTGCATTTTCTCTTATGGGATGCGGTTCCGGCAAAGGCGCAGCAGAATCGCCTGCCGTACAAACTTCGGCAGAGAAAACAGGGGAAACATCGGCCGCGGCTCCGGCGGAAAAACCCTCTTCGGATGCAAAAGTCCAGGAATCCGTTGTGGTGGGAATAAAAGCGCAGATAACCAGTATGGATGTACAGAGTGTCAGCAATGTTGCTCATAATATTCCATATAAGCTGACACATTCCACATTGGTAACGATGAATCTGGACACAGGTGAAATTCTTCCTGATCTGGCAGAAAGCTGGGAGTGGACAGACGACAGGACCATAGAATTTAAACTCAGGGAAGACGCAAAGTTCCACAATGGAGAGCCGGTAACGGCGAGAGACGTTGTTTATACATTTGAAAGAGGAAGGGATGGAATTGCTTCTTCTAATAAGATGAAACCGGCAAAAGAAGTGGTTGAGGTGGATGAACATACGGTACGCATGGTATTGGATGCTCCTAACCAGGACTGGCTGGATACCATTTCCCTGCCTGTATTTTCCGTTTTATCAGAAAAAGCGCTACAGGATGATCCGGATAAGGGATATGAAATCGGGGCCGGCCCATACATGGTAAAGGAATTTGTCAGCAAGGATTATCTGGCGCTCACCCGGTTTGAAGATTATATGGACGGGCCGGTTCCTACGGTTAACCTGACCCTGCGCTACATACCCGAAGCTTCTTCGCGGTTAATCGCCCTTCAGACAGGGGAGATTGATCTCTGCCAGGACCCTGATACCATTGAACTGGATACGATTAAAAATGATACCAATCTCAGGCTGGTGGAATTTGAAGGAACAACCTGCCAGTTTTTCGCATTTAACTGCAAAAATGAACTGACCAGCAATAAATATCTGCGCCAGGCCATTGCCTGTGCGGTAAATAAACAGGATATTATGGATGCCACCATCAATGGATATGGAACGATTGCTGATTCCTTCTGGGGACCTACACAGTTCGGTTATGTTGAAAACTTTGAAACATGGCCTTATGATCTTGAAAAAGCGAAAGAACTGATGAAAGAAGCCGGCTTTGAAAATGGCGTGGATCTGGAGGTGACCGTAGCTTCCGGCGCCCGTGTTATTACGGCTGAAGTTTTACAGTCTCAGTTAAAGGAAATTGGCGTCAATGTAATTATCAATGAAGTGGATTCAGCGGCATTGACCAGTATTACAAATGAAGCGAGACATCAGGGACTGGTATACGGTTTAGGATTTAATACCGCCGGCGATGAAGTGAGACGTGTATACGGAGAAGGCAGTTCCACCAACCGTTCCCACTATTATAATGAGAAAGTGGTGGAATTAATGGACAAGGCCGTTCAGGAATTCGATGAGAACAAGCGTCTGGACTACTATAAAGAGATTCAGGAAATTGCAAAAGAAGACATTCCGGTTATTCCTCTTTACTATGAGAAAAACTTCTGGGGAGTTAAAAAGAATGTAGGCGGTGTTACCTGGTATGGAAACTCCAATGTGGACTTGTCTACCGTTTATGTTGAGCAGTAATTCAGGTTAAGAGGAAGTATGAAAGGAGCTTACGATGTATCGTTATGTGATTAAGCGTCTGCTCATGTTGATTCCGGTTATCATAGGTATCTCGTTTCTGGTCTATTTTGTAATAGATTTAGCTCCCGGAGATATTATCAGCCAGATTGCATCTGAGGATGCAACTGTAGAGGAAATAGAGGAATTACGTGAGGAATATGGATTTAATAAGCCAATCATAGTCAGGTACGCGGAATATATGTCAGGTATGCTGCACGGCGATCTGGGCACTTCATATATTACCGGTGAACCTGTATTTGAAAGCTATATGAAACGACTGCCCAACACGCTGATTCTGGCCTTTGCCTCCATCCTGGTTTCGGTGGTCATATCAATTCCGCTGGGAATTATTTCTGCGGTTAACCAGGGAACATGGAAGGATAATGTGACCATGGTGGTGGCGCTGCTGGGGTTATCGATGCCCAACTTCTGGCTGGGACTTCTGCTCATTATATTATTTTCATTAAAATTGGGACTTCTTCCTTCCGGGGGCTACGGTACCATAGCCCATATTATACTTCCTGCTATTACAGTGGGTACCGGGTTAACAGCTATGTTAACCCGTACTACCCGCTCTTCCATGCTGGATGTGATCCGTCAGGATTATCTGAGGACCGCCAGGTCCAAAGGAGTGCCGGAAAAGAGAGTGATTCATAAACATGCGTTAAAAAATGCTTTGATTCCCATAATCACCGTTATCGGTACCCAGCTGGCGTCCTGCCTTGGCGGAGCGATCATAACGGAAACCGTTTTTGCATGGCCCGGAGTGGGACGGCTGATCCTGGATTCGGTTAATTCCAGGGATATTCCAATGGTTACGGGATGTATCATCATGAAAACCATTACCATCAGCCTCATTCTGCTGTGTGTGGATTTACTTTACGCGGTGGTGGACCCAAGAATCAAAGCACAGTATGCTGTGAAGGGAGGTAAGTCCCATGGATGAAAACATGATACTTGTTTCCAAGCAATATAAAAAACGAAGTCAGGGAGCTGAAATATGGCGCAGAATACGTAAAAACAGAGGCGCCATGCTGGGACTTTTTCTGGTTATTATGATTGTGTTGATCGCTGTTTTTTCCGGGGTATTTATGGACTATGAGACCGATGTAATCGGACAGAATATATCCCAACGGCTCCAGCATCCCAGTTTAGCTCATCCCATGGGAACGGATGATGTGGGACGGGACGTTATGAGCCGTCTTTTATACGGAACCAGATATTCTCTTTCCGTGGGCGTGGTGGCAGTAATCATTGCCTTGATTTTCGGTGTGACTCTGGGGTCTGTGGCCGGATTTTTCGGCGGTAAAATTGAAGAAGTCATCATGAGGGCCAGCGACATGCTGGCGGCGGTTCCCAGCATATTGATGGCAATCGCCATCGTGTCGGCTTTGGGACAGAGCACATTGAACCTGATGCTGGCTGTGGGGATCACCAGCGTGCCGCAGTTTGTCCGAATTACCAGGGCGGCTGTACTCACGGTACGAAACCAGGAATACATAGAAGCCTCCCGGTCCATAGGGCTGAATGAATTTAAAATCATCTGGTGCCACGTGCTGCCCAACTGCCTGTCGCCGATTATAGTCCAGACCACGCTGCGGGTGGCCTCGGCGATCATATCGGCTTCCAGTTTAAGTTTTTTGGGATTAGGGGTTCCGTCTCCAAATCCGGAATGGGGCAGTATGCTGTCGGCAGGAAGAAAGTTTATCAGGGGCTACAGCTACCTTACCCTGTTCCCGGGTCTTGCGATCATGATTACGGTTTTGTCGTTAAACCTGTTGGGAGACGGACTTCGAGACGCATTAGACCCGAAACTGAAACGATAAGGAGGATAAGAGATGGAAGATACCAAGGATTTAGTGCTGGATATTGAAAATCTGGTCATCCACTATGTGTTGGAAGAGGAGACGGTCTGTGCCGTAAATGGGATCGACATCAAACTGGGCAAAGGGAAGATACTGGGCCTGGTGGGAGAAACCGGGGCGGGAAAAACCACCACGGCTTTATCAGCCCTGCGCCTGGTCCCGGACCCGCCGGGGGTGATAAAGAGCGGAAAGATCCTCATTGCCGGTCATGATATAATGAAACTGACGCCGGCTGAACTGGAAAAGGTGAGAGGAAAGGACGTGTCCATGATCTTTCAGGACCCTATGACCAGTTTAAACCCGGTTTACACGGTTGGAGAGCAGATTGCTGAGAGCATCGAGCTTCACGAAAACCTGACCAAACAGGAGGCTTATGATAAAGCTCAGGAGATGCTGGAAATGGTGGGCATCCCGGCTTACCGTTCTGTGGAATATCCCCATCAGTTTTCCGGCGGAATGAAGCAGAGGGTGGTAATAGCCATTGCTTTGGCGTGCAACCCCAAGCTTCTGATCGCTGATGAGCCGACAACCGCTTTAGACGTTACCATTCAGGCTCAGGTTCTGGAACTGATGAAAGACCTGATTCGTAAATACAATACCTCTGTTATGATGATCACTCATGATTTGGGCATCGTAGCGGAAATCTGTGACCAGGTAGCGGTCATGTATGCAGGCAGGATCGTGGAAGAGGGGCCTTTGGAGGCTGTCTATAACGAGACAATGCACCCTTATACGGAAGGCCTGTTCAATTCCCTGCCCAATATTAACAAGAGGACAGAGGAACTGCGGCCCATACCCGGTCTGATGCCGGACCCCACTGATCTTCCTGCGGGCTGTGCATTTGCACCCAGATGTCCGTATGCGACAGATAAATGCAGCGACTCCGTTCCCGGCCTGAAAGATGTTGGAGGCGGCCACAGAGTTGCATGTCTGGCATATGAAGATCCTGATTTTGTAATAGAGAGGAGGAAAAATTCATGAGTACTCCTATTTTGGAAGTCCGCAACCTGAAAAAATATTTTAAAACGCCCAGAGGCGTCCTTCATGCGGTTGACGATATTTCGCTGACTATTGAAAAAGGGAAGACTCTAGGGATCGTAGGAGAATCGGGCTGCGGTAAATCCACCACGGGAAGGGTGGTTCTCAGGCTGCTGGAGCCCACATCAGGGCAGATTTTATTTAACGGGACGGATATCGCCAAGCTGAGGAAATCACAGCTTCACAAGATGCGCAAAGAGATGCAGATGATCTTTCAGGACCCATTTTCCTCATTGGACCCCAGAAAGACGGTGAACCAGATTATCAGCGAACCCATTATCGAGTACAAGATCATCAAGGATAAAACTGATCTGGAAAAACGTGTGCTGGAACTGATGGAAACAGTGGGGCTGGCGGAACGTCTGATCAATACTTACCCCCATGAACTTGATGGAGGGCGGCGTCAGCGTGTCGGAATCGCCAGGGCCCTGGCCATGGAACCACAGTTCATCGTCTGTGACGAGCCTGTTTCTGCGCTGGATGTATCAATTCAGGCCCAGATTCTCAACCTTCTGAAGAAACTGCAGAAAAAAATGGAGCTGACCTATATTTTTATCACCCATGACCTGTCGGTTGTCAACTATTTTGCAGATGATATTGCGGTTATGTATCTGGGACAGCTGGTGGAAAAAGCTCCGGCGGAGGAGCTGTTTGCCAATCCGACCCATCCTTATACAAAGGCGCTGCTTTCAGCGATTCCTGTTCCGGAGATCGGAAGGAGAAAAGAGCGAATTATTTTAAAGGGTGAAATATCGTCCCCAATCGATCCGCCGGATGAATGCCGTTTTGTGAAACGGTGTTCCTGCGCAGGCGACCAGTGCAGGAAGGGATGTCCGGAGCTGAAGGAAATCAGCAAGGGGCATTTTGTGGCCTGTTGGAGGACGGGGGAATTTTAGAATAGGGACTTCACCTTGAAGGATATTCCGGCCTGGCGGATGAATCATAATAATGGGAATTAGCTGTCAATTGTTTGGATTGACAGCTATTTTTTCGTTTTTATGTAATTAAGATAACGGAACAGGTGAAAAGCAGCGATACTAAGCAGGCGGACAATGTGATGATTCGGTTGATCGGCATATGAATAAAGCATTTTGTCAGAAATAAGTCTAATATACTCCGGATTTTGATATGATTCATGAGAAATCAATTAATTTTGGAAAAGGAGGGAAAGGATATGTGAAAGACGGATGATATTGGAGCAAGGGCAGATGTTTACGGA
The DNA here is from genome assembly GCF_002899675.1 of Clostridium sp. chh4-2. GTDB lineage: Bacteria > Bacillota > Clostridia > Lachnospirales > Lachnospiraceae > CHH4-2. The sequence continues at coordinate 171,924 of NZ_PKUU01000010.1, forward strand.
TTAATGGAAAGGGCTCGAATGTCATGCTGATATTTTTAATTTATATGTATTGAAGGAAAATCTTTACTGTGTTAAAATTAGAATGAAAATTAAAAAGCATAGCACCTATAGAAGTGCTGTCACACTTCTATAGGTGTGAAAAGCGTTTTGGCGAACGCTTTCACAATGGTTGCTACCACTACTACGCCTTTTTATTATAATCTAAGTCGATTCAATAGACAAGATGAAAAATGGGCTAGGAGTTTTTTTGCTGTACTCAAAAATGAGATAGAGCAGGATGTGAAAGCGGAAATGCTAAACATCCTGCTTTTTAATTTGGTCAAATTATGGGGGAGCAGGAAGTATGAATCCTGCTCTGTCCCATTAAAATGATGGCAGAATAAGTGATAGGGAAGAAAAGGAGATCAGGTTATGAAGGTATTGAAGAGGTTTTTAATTATAGGGATGATTGGAGTTTTAGGTCTGACAGGATGTTCTGCAAAATCGTTTGACAGAACAGACCGTATAGCGAAGGAAGAAACTGAGAAGACAGAGAAGAAAAAAACTGCCGATAAGGAAGAGAAAGAGGACAAAGAGGAAAAAAATGAGGATAAAAAGAAAAAAGGTAAAGCAGATGGGACGCCCGTCACCAGCCTGACAATAGATAAAACAACTGTGTATCTGGAAAATCTGACTCTCAGGGAACTGGTTATATTTCTTCAAAAGGCAGGATACAGCTGTGATGAGCTGGATCGTAAGCTGGGACCGAATGAAAAAGCAAAAGTGGAGATAGAAAATGCTGATGGGGATGATGCGGTGGAAGTCGGCATATATAATCCGTCCAATGAAGAGGATATATTCAGCAACGGAAAAATAAGCAGGATTCGTATGTGTGAGAGTGCGGATGATATCTACTTCCTTAATGGAAAAATTAACGATAAATCCAAAACGAGACAGATCAAAAATGCATTCAATGATTTAGAGATAGAGTATGAAGAACATTATTACGGAGAAACGACTGCATATGCACCAAATGGATCAGTTCCGACCACAGCGGCCATAGGCGAAGAGGATATACCATATTGGGGCACGGCAAAACTCCCGGCCGGACAGGAAGCAGTTATAGAAATCAACAACAGCAGAGACGGATGGAGATCTGTAACTATAGAACTTCCTTTGATCTATGAATAATGATGGAGGAAAACTTATAGATTTGGAAGAATTTAAAAAAGAACAGCCAAGGGCGCCCAATAGAATGATGACGTACTGTGGTAAAGAATAAAACGGTGTGAAAATTAAAAAGCACAGCACTTGAGATTGAAAAGATGGAGGATAAATATGAAGTTTATTAAGAGATTAATTGCATTAGGATTGGCGGCAGGTTTAACCGTTGCCGGAGGTATGACTGCAGTTGCAGAGGATTATAATATCGTTTTCAGCGGTGTATTCACACCTGCTGAGGCTATTGAGGATACCGGGTCAGAATTGACCGCATCCTATTACGGCATGGATTTTAGCGGAAAGCTTTATAACCTATTGGATGAAAATACTACGCTTGCAATGGATGAAGCCCAAAGTTCAGGAATGGCAGGAAATCCGGTAGTCTATTGGGGATATCTGGACGGCAGTGATTTTGTGAGTTTGGGATCATGGGAATCCAGCATGATGGGGAACTTACCGATGAATGACAGCATTCAGGGCGGAAAAAATTATCCTGTAATTAATCCGGAACAGCTTGCAAAAGATAAGGCCGATGGTTCAGCCTATTCCAAAACCTATGTGGTGATGATTAATGCTGTTAATACGACTAATTATGCAGATGATTACATGGGATACTTTTTTAAACTGAAACAGGGCGGTACCAATGCATCAGCCGCTGCATGGAAGAAGGACAGTGCGGGCTGGTGGTATGATAACGGCGACGGCACTTATCCGGCGAATCAATGGAAAGAGATAAGCGGCAAATTTTACTATTTCGGAGCGGATGGATATATGCTTCATGATACGGTAACGCCGGATAATTATCAGGTAGGAGCGGATGGGGCCTGGATTCAATAACAGCCGCGGATTATGCGTTTAGCTATGAATTATAAAAACAAAACCGACTGAGTTAAGTGAAAACAGCGCCGGGAAACCCGGAAACGCAGGGCCGGACAGGCCCTCAGCGTTCCGGATTTCCCGGCGCTTCTAATTCAGCTATTAAATTAAAGATTTATCCAATTCTTTCTCAAATGGTCCAGGTGTAGGATTCACACCGCGTTTCTCACCCCAGTAATCCCTGTCAAAGAAGATCGGGCTGCCGTCCGGGTTCTCGAATTTCTCTTCCGGCTCGAATGCCTCTCCCAGCACTTCAGTGGAGATAAATGGAGTCGCCAGTTTCGGAAGGTGCTCGTAGAGGTTGGTATCCAGATAATAAGCGCCATCCTTTTCCACCAATTTTACATAGATCTCATGTTCTGTATCCTGAGCGTAGTTGAGCTCTTTTGCGCAAGGCTCGGCGCCGTTGAAGAATACGTTTCCGCCTGTGTAAACAGGAAGTTTTGTATAATATTTGGTGCGGTCTTCTGCAGCTCCGGTGTCATTTTCCTTGGTGAACAGAGCGAAATATTCATCCCATGTAGGATAATCGCTGAACTGTGAAGTACCTGTTACTGTGCCGACCAGTTCAATATTCTGTGATTCAATAAAATCCGTATAGGATTTCGGAATCGGATTCTGAACGAATATATTATTATAGAAGCGGTCGTCACCGTGTAAAAATGTCATGAATCCGGCAACTTCTGTTCTGTGAGGTACGTGATATGGCGTATATCTCGGGCCGGTAGCAGGGCTTCCGTTATCGGTTCCGCCGCCAACACATGTAAATGGTCCGCAGATCAGGTTATGTACATAAGCAACGCCCTGTGTAGCCAGACGTCCGGAATAAGCGGATAAGAACAGGTTGTTGTCCACGAGAGTCGGGCCGTGGCTTACTTCGATGAACAAGTCCTCGCCAAGGGACAGCTTTGTGGTCAGTTCTGCATCTTCAGGCGGCATATTGTCATGGAACAGGTTCTGCGTAATACGTGTGCCCTGTGCCTGCCAGTCAACCCAGATACCTCTTGTGCAGTGATGAATATGGTTTCTGCGGAAGATGACGTCGATGGCTGCATGAAGCTTAATTCCGCCGATCTCGGCTCCGGTCAGCTGCTGTTTTGTATTGATATCATGAATATGGTTGTCTTCAATCAGAGAGAATACACAGCCTAAGTGTCCTACAATACCGGTCTGCTCGCAGTGGTGAATATGGCATCTGCGCACGATATGGGAACCGATGTTTTCTTTTGTCCAGCCCTCGATCTGTGCCTGGCAGATAGCGTCACGCTCGGTCTGAGTTCCGTGTTTCAGACGTTTGAGCGTCCATTTATTCTCATTATTAGGCTGTAAATATTTGCCCAAAGAGATGCCGCAGCATTTGGAATCGGAAACTTCGCAGTCTTCGATGATCCAGCCCTTGCTCCAGTGCGGTCCGATCATGCCTTCCTGATATGCGGTAGGAGGTGCCCAGGTAGTCGCAGCCTGTTTTACCACAAAGCCGGAAAGGGTGATGTAGTTAACGCCTGTTTTTTCAGGATAGAAGCAATTTCTACGGACGTTGATTTCAACGTTGTGCTCATTGGGATCATTGCCCTGGAAGTTGGCATAAATTACGGTTTCATTATTTTCCTGGCAGGAATACCACTGGTAAACAGTGAATTCATGATCCCAGGAAGGTTTATAAATCTGAGGATCTAATACGGATTCCAGAGAATCTGTTTCATACATGGATTTGCCGTTCAGATAAACCTCTCCGGTATGGAGAACGATGCTGCTGTAATACCAGTCGCCGCCGATAACCGTGGTATAAGGATTGTAAGATCCGAAGATTCCGTTAGGGATACGGGCAACCCAAACATTATCCTTATAATGTTCCCAGTTTTTCACAGGCTCCGCACCTGAGATAATGGCTCCGCCCATCACTTCTGAACGGTATACGATAGGTTTTCCTTCTTCACCGCCGTTAATAGGATTTACATATTCACGGTAAAGGCCAGGTGCGACAATGACCTCGTCGCCGGCAACCGCGATCTGAGCCGCCTCGCTGATCTGTTTAAACGGCTTCTCTTTTGATCCGTCACCGCCGCGTGCTGCATCAATTGATACATAGTAAACCATATGTCTCCTCCTTATTGCGCTCGAGCGCTTTTTTATTTAAAACTAGCACATCTGTGCAAAGATGTCAATATTATTTGCTTTGAAACAATATTTTTAGAAGAAATAGACAAATAGGCAGCCGGTATTTTATCTCTAATTACTGATGATAAATATAACCGGATTTTAAGGCTCCGATGGATCGGAAGACAGGCTTTGGGGAATGTAGATATTTAAATCTGTATAGTAAATATCTTTTTCAGGGTCTTTTCCAAGGGCCAGTTTATTAAATAAAAGTTCCAGCGACAACCGGCCCTGGCCTTTGGAATCCTGGGAGATGGTAGCTGAAACCATGCCGTTTTTCAGCATGGGTTCCATAGGTTCCACCAGATCGTTGGTGATGATGCGGACTTTTCCGTTACCCATAGCCTTTGAGATGGCCCTGCATACGCTGTAATCCCCAGGGTTTACCAGATAGATGATGTTCATATCCGGGTGGTTTTGAATCGCTTCCCGGACGGTGTCATAATAATCGGACGTACCGTCTTTTAACACATAACTGCCCACGATGCGGATATCCGGATAACGCTCGGATGTTTCCTGCTGAAAGCCCTTGACGCGTTCCTCATAGCTGAAGGGATTGGAAGCCTGATTGCTGAAGATCACCACACGTCCATGGTCATTGCTCAGCAGCGCAGACAGGCCGGCGGCCAGGCGTCCGGCTTTTTTATAATCGCTGCCCACATAACAGATGCGTTCATAGGAGGGATCATCCACGTTGAAAAACAGGATGGGGATCTCCATGGACACGGCTTTTTGAATCAGCCTTACAACACCGGGATTATTGCCCGGAGCCACGGCCAGGGCGTCGCAGTCAAATGATTGGGAAATCCGGTCCAGTTCCTCTTCTGTAAGCGGCAGATCGCGTTCAAAAGTGTAAAATTCCACGTGAACGCCAAATTTTTTCAGATCCTCCGCTTTTTCAAGAGCGCCTTTTCGGATTTCACCGTAGATGGGCGCTTTTTTTCCCGTAGTCGAACAAAAGCCTATCTTCAGCTTCCTTTTTCTTGCGGCCAGCGCTTTCCCGGCTTCGTTGGGCTGGTAGTCCAGCTCGCGTATGATTCGGTTGATCTTTTCCGCAGTGTCGGGTTTTACGGCTCCTCTGTTGTTGATGACACGGTCTACCGTTCTTCTGGACACGCCTGCTATCTCGGCAATCTGTTTGATTGTGGCCATTGGAACCTCCTTTTACCGGTTTTTATCCGTATTATTTTCCAAGGCAGAATAATGCTCTTGCTTTTTTGAATACATTTGTTTATCAGCCTTGCGGTAAGTGCTGTGAAGATCATCGTCTTCCTGTTCATTGTAAATGGCATATCCCCAGGAAAAACTCAGATCAGGGGAGAAGGTCAGTTTGTAGAATTCTTCTTTCAGCCGTGCCATCAAATTCTCTATCTTACTCTCATCCGCGCCGGGAACCCAAATGACAAATTCATCTCCGCCGATCCGGTACATGACAGCTTCTTTCGTTTTCAGATTTTCAAATGCCTGGGAAATGCAGGTGATATATTGATCCCCTTTTTCATGCCCGTAAGTATCATTTACCTTTTTCAGACTGTTTAAGTCAATGGCTATAATTCCCATCCCGTGTTCCCGTCTCATAGCTATTAGATTGGCCATGTCGATCTGATAGGCGTTTCTGTTCTTTAACTGGGTTAAATAGTCCGTATTGGCCATATCGCGGTAAAATGGATTGGAGATATGGCGGAACAGAGCTCTGGAAATCAGGCTGGCAATCAAACTGAACAGCAGGATAAACCAAGGAAGGAGAAGCCTTAAATTGCGGTAGGTCATATATTGATGCTCCGCTTCAAATTCAATGCCGATCACGCCGATTACATCTGCATCATCATAGATGGGGAGATAAGTGATGAAGATTTTGCCCCATTCGGTATCCTTGATTTTATCGGGAAGCACCTTTTCTCCGCTTAAAGCCCTCTGCATATCCGGGTATATCTCACTTTCTATCAGATCGCCCGGATAGCGGAAACTAGGATTATCAGAATTTAAGCCGTCAATTACATAGATGAATTCGCCGTTTGAATTCTGTTTGGCGGTATATAAGTACATGACTCCCGTAACTTCTTTTACCTGGCGGAAAAGGTCATGCATCTCTATGTATTCCGGATTATTAATATCTTCGCGGGCGGATATATTATCGAAAGTCGTGGTATCCAGGAATTCATCTATATAGGAATAGATGGACTCTACCTGATCATTTAAACTTTTTAATGTATCTCTGTAAGTAATCTGATACTGAAAGATAAAGATGGAAAAAGTTAAAGCCGCCACGATCGCGGCGGTAAAAATTGATACCTGAAAATCAACGCGTTTCCAAAAGGTATTTTTCATGAGAAGTTCCTTTTACTAATATTGTAAACTAAAATATAGGGTATATAGGTATCATATAATGGAAAAGAAAAAAGGTCAATAAATAAACGTAATGCAAAAACCGAACGGACTGCCGGGGCCGCGGACAGTAACGCTTGATGGAAGATAAGAAAGATGGTAAACTATTACTCAGAAAAACTATAATCGGACAACGGAGGAGGATAATGAAAAAGAACTTAAAGTTTCTAATTGCCGGCATCATAACATTTCTTCTTATTATTGTAGTAGTGGCGGCGGTTTTAATTGGCAAGCTGATCACTTTTAAGAAGGAACCGGTCACTTTTGAACAGTTTGGGAAGTATGCATCCGAGCAGGGATATGTCTTTGAGGATGAAACAAGCCAAATGCCAGAAGGTTTCGGAAAGTATGGAGAGGCCTATAAAGAGGACGGAGATCAGGAACTGGTAATTTCATTCAGTGAGTGCTCTGACGTGGCTTCAGCAGTTAAACTTTATAACAAAACTCAATATATGATTACAGAAGATTACAAAGGGGCAGTGTCCAGCAATAAGAATATAAATCTGAAAAACTTTTCCAAATATGAGCAGACCAGCGGAGGAATCTATGCAGCCGCTGTGAGAATTGACAATACGGTGCTGTTTGTCAAGGCCGGCTCTGAAGGTAAAAAAGAGCTTCAGGAGTTTATAGAAGGTTTGGGATATTAAAGATAGAGAGGCAAAAAATGGCTGAGAGAATTAGTTTAGAAAAGTTACTTAATACAAGGGATCTGGCAGGATACCGGACATCTGACGGAAAAACAATCCGTCCCAAATGCCTGATCCGAAGCGGAGCATTGGCAGGAATGAGCGAAAAAGATAAAGAGATCTTATATGGGGAATATGGCGTCCGCACAGTCATCGACCTGCGTACCGGTTTGGAGGCCGCCGAAAAACCAGATCCGGAGGTGCCGGGAGTGAAGAACGTATTCAATCCGATTCTGGATGAAGAAACAGCGGGTTTCACCCATGAAAATGAAGACGGAGAAGGCGTGGATATGCTGGAAGGATTTTTAAAACATGCGAAATCCTTAAACGGCCATCCGGAAATCTATATCAACCGCCTTTATGAAAATCTGGTGATAAATGAACAGGCCATGAAACGCTACGGAGCCTTTTTAAATCAGGTTTTGGAAGCGGAGCCGGGCGCTGTTTTATGGCACTGCAGCGCAGGAAAAGACAGAGCCGGCATGGCATCCGCATTTTTACTGACCGCTTTGGATGTGGACCGGGAAACGGTGATCAGCGATTTTACGGCATCCAATGAATTTCTCCAAAAGGAAACCGACGGAATGACCGCTCTGGTGCGTTCCAGAACATCGGACCCCAACCTGGAAAAATGCGCTGAAATCCTGTGCCAGGTTCATGAATCCTATATCCGCGGGGCGTTCAGGATCATCGAAGACCGGTTTGGAGGCATGGACAGCTATTTGGAAAATCAGCTGAACTTTTCAAGGGAAAAGAGAGACAGGCTGAAGGAACGGTTCTGTATATAAAGAGATTTTCCCGGCTTATTGAAATCACAATTGATACTTCCTGATTAATTCCATCAGGAAGAGATGGGCGTCTGTCAGCTCCAGGTTTTTGCGCCAGATCAGGGCGGTGATTCTGTATATTTGTGGAGAAAGGGAATAAAAAGCCAATTCTCTGTTGATAACGTGCCGGACGGGCAGGAATGCTGCGCCCATGCCGCCGTTTATCAGGTTTCGGATCATATCGGCCTGATTTAAGCTGAAACCGGACTGGGGCTGTTGAGGCAGATCTTTAAAGAAGCTGTCCACCAGGTAGCGGATGCAGTTTCCTTTTTTCTGAAGGATAAAGTCTCCGCTTTCCAGGATGCCGGAAATTTGGGCTGCTGTCAGGGCTTCATTCCGGGAATGACGGCTGCAGTACGGGTGGGTGGAAGGGAGTACGAAAACGATCTCTTCTTTATCTAATATATCACTGTGGCCGGAAAAATGCCGGACAGAATGAGTGGTGACCAAAGCCATATCAAAACTTCCGTCCATAACGGAACGCTCAATATTGGACAAGTTGGAATCCAGAATCTCGACTTCTGTATGGGGAAAATGTTCCCGGAACAGAGGGAGGATGGAATAAAGCGTCTGAAGCGTTTTGGCGGAAGTGCTTCCTATGGTGATCAGCTGCATCTGCGACACCTGCTGTATATTTTTATATGCAGCTTTTTTTAATTCCAACACCTTTTTTGCATATCTGACGTATAATTCCCCCATGGGAGTCGGAAGGATTTCTGACTGCTTACGGATGAACAGGGCTGCGCCCATCTCTTTTTCCAGCTTGCTCAGATACTGGCTGAGGGAAGATTGGGAGACATAGAGTTCTTTAGCAGCCTTTGTAATATTTCTTTGCTTATCTATTTCCACAATATATTCTAAATATCTGGTATCCATAATTACCTCATCAACGTTTAATTTTGCAAAAGGCCGGAAAGAGACGGTTGAAACATGGGATAATGCGTTTGAATCAGTGTCAGCATCATCTGTTCGCCCGGGGTCAGCGGACGGGACTGCTGATAACATAATAAATTAAGCCGGTAAGCTCTCGGTTTTAACTGATAATAGCGGATATCCGGGCTTAAAAAGGCACAGCTGGCCGGAAGCATGGTGATTCCAAAGTTTTTAGAGACCATAACGGCCGCATGGTTCATATGTTTGATCCGGCAGGTGGAAGCCGGGAAATAATTGGTCTGCCGGAACATCTGCTCTTCGATCCGCCGCACATTGGAGTTTTCCGCTGCCAGTATGAAGTGATTATCCGCAAAGTGTCTGACGAATTCTTCCGGAGCGATGGTGTGATCAGGATTGGGGAGGCGGCAAAATGGGTGGTTTGCCGGAACGGCCAGCAGAATATCCTCTTTTCCCAGGATCTGACTGAAGCCGGGCAGCCCATTGGGCGAAATATCGGCTAAAAGCGCGATATCCGCCTTTCCTTCCGTTACCATTTTTTTGATTTGGGAGTGATTTTCTTCTGAAAATTCCAGCGTGCAGTTGGGAAACTCCTTTTTAAAGATGGGGAGTATATGGCAAAACAGTTTAACAGACCATGAAATTGAAGCCACAAGGCGTATATGTTCTGACTGCATCAGCAGAGACGCTTCCTGTTTGAACGCTTGCTGCATCGTGCGGATATCGCGGCAGGCGGCCAGATAGATCTTGCCTGACGGAGTCGGGTAAAGCTCCCCGTCATGTTTTAAAAAGAGAGCGGTTCCCAGTTCCTCTTCCAGTTTGGAAAGATACTGGCTTAATGTGGGCTGGGATATGGACAATGCCTTTGCCGCCCGGGTAATGCTTTTATACTGATCAATCGCGAGAACATAATTCAGATATTTAATATCCAATGGGTTACCTGCCTTTCGGATATAAGTATTTGCTATAAAATTTATAGGTCCTGTGAATTGGTCATAATGATGACCTGATATTATAATTAATACATAAGGATGTACGAAATAAACAAAATACCAGTTCATTATATCATATCAAAAAGGGGTATGAAAGAAGTATTTAAGGGGCAGAAGGAGGCAGATATGCTGGGAAGCAAAATGCGCACGCAGATGAAGGTGGTATCCGATTATACGGATGAACAGCTGCGTTTTATCAAACAAATAGGTGTGGATCATGTATTTGTGATGTTTAAGAATGAACACACGGACTACGATTCCGTGATGAAGTTTATGGAGAGACTGCGAAAGGTTGGGCTCACGGTGACGGATGCGGGAAATACGGATATCTATAAGAATCCTTTGATTCATCTGGGCCTTCCCGGCAGGGACGAGGCCATTGAACGGTATAATGCGTTCACCCGGGTCTTATCAAAAGCCGGTATTCCGGTAACTTACATGACATGGGAGCCGAATAAAGTATTAACCAGCCGCATTGACGTCGGAACTTATACGAGACAGGCTCCGGCCAGGATTGTGGACATCGGGGAATTGGAAAAGAGGCCGTACAGCCATGGTAGACTTTTTACAAAGGAAGAAATCTGGGATAATTTTAAATACTGGCTGGATCGGGTACTCCCGGTGTGCGAGGAGGAAAATGTAAAAATAGCGCTTCATCCCAACGATCCGCCGGTGGACTGCCTGCTGGGCATTTCCAACCTGATTACATCGGCCGCTGATTATAAGCGTGCATTTGAACTGGCGGGCAACAGCCCGTATCTGGGGATGAAGATGTGTATGGGATGCTGGCTGGAGGCCGGGGATGCATTTGGAAACCTGCTGGAGGATATTAAATACTTTATTGAGCAGGACAAGGTGCTGATCGTGCATTTCCGCAATGTGAGCGGAACCATGCCGTATTTTGAGGAGACATTGCTGGAAGACGGGTACATGAATATGTATGAGGCCATGAAACAGCTGGTGCGTTGTGATTACCAAGGGGTGATTCATGTGGATCACGCTCCCCGTATGACAAATGAATGCGGAGGAATGAATGCTTCTTTCGCATATTGTACCGGATATATGAAGGCGCTTTTAAATTGTGCAATACAAGAGATCAATAAGGAGGAAAGGTAATGAAAAAAACGGGAAGGTTACTGGCAGCGGCATTGGGGATTATGCTGGCAGCAGGAAGTTTGGGAGGATGCAGCAAAAAGGCGGAACCGGCGCCGGCTACAAAGGCAGAGGCGGCTTCGGCGGATTCATCAAACCAGGCTTCATCAGAAAAACAAACCTCAGAGGAACAGACAACGGCGGAAACAAAAGAAGGTAAGGGAGGATCTGTGGTTATCGCCATCGGCACCCCTCAGCAGACCTTTTTCATGCCTCAGTCTTCTTCTACAGGCGACCGGTTTGGCGTACAGCCGATTCTGGAACCCTTGGGAAGGGTGGATTCCAAGGGAGATTATTCGCCTTGGCTGGCAGAAGAGTTTATTGTGGACGACGATGCGCTGACATTTACGATTAAATTGAGAAAAGACGTGTATTTCCAGGACGGATCAATCTGTGATGCGGATGCAGTGGTATGGAATATTGAACAGTATATCCAGAACGGAAAAGCCAGTGAGATCGGTTCTCCTAAATCGGTGGAAAAAACGGATGACCTGACCGTGGTGATCCAGTATGACAAATGGGCGAATGACTGGGAAAATGTGATCGGAAACATTTATATCTGTTCTAAAGAAGCATATGAAAAGAACGGTGCGGAATGGTGTAAGATCCATGCGGTAGGTACGGGACCATTTGTCCTGGACACCTATGTGGCGGATACGAAAATCACATATAAGAAAAATGAAAACTACCGTATTGAAGGACTTCCAAAAGTGGATACGCTGGAAATTGACTTTATTAAAGACAACAACACCATCGTTTCCGCACTGCTGAATAAGGAAATAAATGTGGCCATGAAGCTGAATAATGAGCAGGCCATCAATACCATAACGGCGGCTGGCTTTGAGCGGATCGGTAATAAAAATGCCAACAGCGCCGGCATCAAACATATCATCTGGAACAGCAAGAGCGATAAACATCCGATGGGAGATTTAAAGGTGCGTCAGGCAGTCATGCATGCGATTGATTGGGATAATGTGGCAAAAGCCCTGTCAGGCGGTCTGGGAGAAGCGACTCCTCTGTTCTGTACCAAGGATTCCTGGGCTTACAATCCGGAAGCGGAATTCTATGAGTATGATCTGGATTTAGCTAAATCAATGCTGGCGGAAGCGGGATATCCGGATGGTTTTGAAACCACGATCTATGCTATTTCCAGCAATGTGGATGTTGCCACTGCATTCCAGGCATGTCTGGATCAGATTGGAATCAAAGCGGAAATCTCTGTTCTGGACAGTTCCGTACTGGCATCCATGCAGAAAGAGGATGATATAGACGGATTTATCGCCGGCAGCGGTGCGGCTCAAATGGATTTTGTAAATAACTATATCCGCCTGTATTCTTCAGAAGGCATCAAAAACCACGGAATTATGTTGCGCCCGGCAGAATTTGAAGAGCCGTTGTTTGCAGCCAGGGCGGCGAAGACGGTAGAGGAGAAAAAAGCACAGCTTCAGAAAGCGTCTAAGGCGCTGGTACAGGATTATGTGATGATTACACCTCTTGCGGTTGTCTATTCACAGTCTTTCGGAGAGCCGGGATTGAAAGATACCGGAATTTCCGAAGCGGATATGTCACAGTGGACGCCGGAAGCAATGTATTGGGAATAAGGTTAAATGTTGAACCGGGCGGAAACGTATGTTACCGCCCGGTTATCAGCAGAGAGGAGAAGGTTTATTTATGGGATCTTATATTGCAAAACGAACGGGACAGATGATCTTAATTATATTTCTGATATCCATTTTTATCTTTATGCTGGTTTCTTTGATTCCGGGCGATCCGGTGTATGCGATGCTGGGTGAGGAGGTTTCACCGGAGGAATACCAGAGAGTATATCTGGAACTTGGGCTAGATAAGCCGGTTATCATGCGGTATTTCAACTGGCTGTTTAATGCGCTCAGAGGGAACCTGGGCATGTCCACGCAGTTTCATAAAAACACCATCGATGTGCTGGCAGAACGCATTCCCATCACTTTGTTTTTATCCTTTGCGGCATTTTTAATCAGTATTCCTTTGGGCGTGTTTTTCGGGGTTGTCAGCGCGGTAAAAAGGGGAAAAGCGGCGGATATGGTTGTTACTTTATTAGCCAACATCACCGCCTGCCTTCCTCAGTTCTGGATCGGCCTTTTGGTAATGTACCTGTTTTCCATGAAACTGGGCTGGCTCCCGTCTTACGGCTTCACCTGGCCTTGGGAGGATTTTTCCACCAGCATGAAGCAGCTGGTTATGCCGCTGTTCTGCCTGGCTCTTGGCGGTATCGCAACGGTAACAAGACAGACCCGTTCCAGCATGCTGGAAGTCATCCGCCAGGATTATGTGAGGACGGCCCGTTCCAAAGGACTGACCGAGAAAAAAGTAATCTTTATCCATGCGTTGAAAAATGGCCTGATCCCGGTTATCACCATCCTGGGCATGAGGCTGGGCGCCATGCTTGGCGGTTCCATGTTTGTGGAGTCGGTGTTCTCCATTCCGGGTATGGGCTCCCTGTTTGTAAAAGCCATTACCTCCCGTGATATCCCGGTTGTACAGGCCTGCGTGCTGGTGACTGCGCTGGTTGCGTGTACGGTCAATCTGATCACCGATATCCTTTATGCAGTGGTTGACCCGCGGATCCGTTTGGAATAAGGGGCAGAATAGGAGGAAACGATGATGAATACAAAACTCAGGAAGTTTTTTGGAGCCATGTTCTCCAGAAAGATAGTTATTTTCGCATTTGTGGTGGTGGTGTTGTTTATCTTCACCGCACTGTTTGCCCCGTTAATCGCCCCTTATGATCCCAACTTTGCGGACTTTGCGGCATATCTTGCAAAGCCGTCGGGGGCTCATCTGCTGGGTACGGATTCTTACGGGCGTGACGTAATGAGCCGGATTATCTTCGGCGCCCGCGTCAGTCTGATTATCGGCGTGCTGGCGGTTATCATCGCCTGCGCCATCGGAACCTTTCTCGGAATGGTGGCCGGATACTTTGGCGGAATCGTGGATGATGTAATTAACCGTATGACCGAGGCAATCCGCGCGATCCCTCAGGTAGTGCTTGCTATGGCATTGACGGCAGTGTTCGGAAGCGGAATCAAAAACCTGGCCATTATCCTGGGAGTATCGTCCATGGCCGGTTATGTGCGCATGATGAGGGGGCAGGTGCTTTCCATCAAACAGTCGGATTATATCATGGCCGGAAAGCTGCAGGGAAACAGCAACTTCCAGCTGATGTTTAAACATATCCTGCCCAACAGCATTTCCCCGATCATCGTAATGATGACCCAGCAGGTAGGAACGACGATCCTGTCGGAAGCGGGCCTGAGCTTTTTAGGGCTTGGAATCAGCGCGCCGACGGCATCCTGGGGAAGCATGGTGAGCGAGGGACGCCTGTTCCTGCTCCAGAGCCCGGCCTTTGCGCTGGCGCCCGGAATCTGCGTGGCAATACTTGTTATCTGCCTGAACATGCTTGGTGACGGAGTGCGTGACGCACTGGATCCAAGGCTCAGAGGCGAGATCTAAAAGGAGGAAGAGGGAATGACGAAACATTTGCTGGAATTAAAAGGAATCCGCACCAGCTTCCGTACCGATGGAAAACAGGTTCAGGCGGTGGACGGGGTGTCCATGTATCTGGACCCGGGAGAGATCATAGGAATCGTAGGGGAATCGGGAAGCGGAAAGTCCGTGACGATGATGAGCATGCTCCAGTTAATCAGTTCGCCGGGTAAGGTGAACGGCGGAGAGGTGTACATAGAGGGAAGCGATAAAAACATGCTGGAGTATGACGCGCAGAGCGAGGAGATGCGTCATATGAGAGGCGGAAAGGTGAGCATGATCTTCCAGGAGCCGATGACATCCTTAAATCCGGTGCTGACAATCGGGTACCAGATCCAGGAAAACATCATGCTGCACCTGAAACTGAATAAAGAAGAGGCGAAGGCCAGAACCATCGAAATGTTAAAGATGGTGAACATCCCGGATGCGGAGCAGAGGTTCCACTACTATCCGCAGCAGTTCTCGGGAGGAATGAGGCAGAGGATCATGATTGCCATGGCCATGTCCTCCCAGCCGCAGGTGCTGGTGGCAGACGAGGCGACAACTGCGTTAGACGTAACCACCCAAGCGCAGCTGCTGGAAATGATCCGGGACATCGCCAAAAAGACCAATACAGCGGTTGTGATTGTAACCCACAACCTTGGAATTGTGGCAAGGTTTGCGGAGCGGATCTATGTTATGTACTCGGGAAGCGTGGTGGAAACCACCTCGGCAGGCGAGCTGTTTGCAGATCCGGAGCATCCGTATACGAGGGCGCTGTTACGTGCGATTCCCAGACTGGATGACCCGAAAGACCGGATACTGATCCCCATAGACGGCCTGCCGCCGAACCCGGCATCCCGTCCGGAGTACTGTCCGTTCTATGACCGGTGCGAGTACCGTGTGGACCGGTGTAAAGAGGGAAAGAGGCCGGAATTAGCAGAAGTTTCTCCGGGACATTTCAGCGCATGCGTGCTGACGGCAGAGGAGAAGGCGCAGAAGGCGGAAGAGATCGCCAAGAAAGAGATCAAGAAAGCGCCGAAATCCGTAATTCAGGCAGAAAATTGTCTGGAAGTGAAGAATGTAAGGAAGTATTTCCCGGTTTACAAGGGAATGATGAGGAAAAAAGTTGGAGAAGTAAAGGCCATTGAGGAGATCACTTTCCACGCAAGGAAAGGCGAGACTCTGGGAATTGTAGGGGAAAGCGGATGCGGAAAAACCACCCTTGCCCGCTGTATTATGAGAGTTTACCAGCCGGAAGAGGGCGAGATCTTATTTAATGGTACGGATATCGCTAACTTTACGGATAAACAGCTGGCGCCCTACCGTTCAAAGATCGCGATGATCTTCCAGGACCCGTTTTCATCCTTGGACCCAAGACAGACGGCAGAGGCTATCGTGGGAGAATCTTTAAAGCTTCATAAACTTGTTAAGAATAAAGAAGAGTATGACAAACGGGTGGATGAGCTGTTCCGCATTGTAGGCTTAGACCCGGATTTGAAGGGGCGTGTGCCTCATGAGTTTTCCGGCGGCCAGAGACAGAGAATCGGAATCGCCAGAGCGCTGTCCTCGAACCCGGATATGATTATCTGTGACGAACCGATATCGGCGCTGGACGTATCAATTCAGGCGCAGATCATTAACCTGCTGGAAGAATTGCAGGCAAAACTGGGGCTGACCTATCTGTTTATCGCCCATGACCTTGCGGTGGTAAAACACATCAGCGACCGGATACTTGTTATGTATTTGGGACGTGTTGTGGAGATCGCGGAATGCGAAGAACTGTATGAAAATACCCTTCATCCTTACACGAAGGCATTATTGTCGGCTGTTCCGGTTGCGGACCCGGCGGTAGAGGCGAAAAGGGAACGGGTAGAGATTCGCGGAGAGGTGCCGAGTCTTACAAAGCGCCCGGCCGGCTGTCCGTTCCACGACAGATGTGACCGTGTGTCAGATCGCTGCAAACAGGAGATACCGGTATTAAAAGATATTGGAAATGGCCATCAGGTTGCCTGTTTTTTATATGAATAAAATCCATGGAACCCGGGGAATAGGCGAGACATAAATTGAGGAAATCAGATTACAATTACAGGAGTTTAGTTTAATTAAGAGCATAAGATTTTGCGATTTTTGCAAAATCTTATGCTCTTTGTAAATATTATCCCCCAATCCGTAACCTGAGTTTCTCATTTTACGCTTCTTCTTCGGTTTAGAAGTACCTTTTTGTCAATTGTGAAAAGGTTAATTTTTTCATTTTTATTTCAAATTATAACTGTCTATCAGATTTTTCATACTTCGGTTCAAGTGACTTTCCATGTCTTTTCGCGCCATATAAGGATCTCCCTTAATGATGTCGTCCAGGATCGCTCTGTGTTCCTCTATGGATTTCAGATTATGCTCGTGTTCCGTGACGGTTTTTCCAAAGGAACTCCCATTCCACAGGGAAGTCAGCATAGAAAACAGTTTTTTATTCCCCGTTGCCTTCCAGATGGAGGTATGAAAAACTTGATTGTAATTCCGGAATTCATCCGGCAGAAACACCCCATTTTTAGCTTCAATTTCAGTCTGATTCTGAATTAATTCAGACACATCCATACGGGATAAAGCCGCCCTGGAGACAGCCTCCCCTTCTAAAATGGTGCGCACATCAAAATGATCCCGTATCATGTCAACATTAATTCCTTTAACAATTGCTTCTTTATTCAGGCGCAGTTCAATAAGACCTTCAGATGAGAGCATCTGAAATGCCTCACGCACAGGTGTGCGGCTTACCCCTAATTGTTCCGCAGTCTGAGTCAAAGATAGGGTTTCTCCTTCTTTATACTCACCTGCCAGAATTGCTTTCCTTATAATGGAAGCTATTCTAAACCGTGTCGGTAATAGATTAACAGTTTCAAGTTTTGCAGCCATAAGATCCCCCAACGTTCATTTTTTCCGCTATAGGCGCAATAAAATGCGTCTAAATATCTAATTTAATATTAACATATCGAAGAAATAAAAGTCAATATTTCGGGCCGGAGAAAACGGGTTAAAATATATAATTAAACTCCGGATATAACATAATAATATGTATAAAATATATAAAAATAATTGACATGGGCAAAAATATATGCTATAAATAGCTTAGATTGTATACGATATACGAGATACGATATTCAAGATGCGGTATAAAAGAGGATTTACATGAAAATTATCATTGTTCATATGCTATTAGCCCATAAAAGCTCAAGGACGTATAACAGCGCCGGAACTCATATATAGGAGAACATGGATAAGGAGGGAAAGTTTTGCACGCAATAGAAAAAATATTGGCAAAAAACAGCGGCAGAGAGTCAATTAAAACAGGAGAGATTATTACTGCAAAGGTAGATTTTGCAGAGGTCAATGATCTCTATCTTCAGACGATATATTCGTTTAGGGAGATGGGGGGAGAGAAGGTATGGGACAAGGAACGGCTTGCATTTGTATTTGACCATTATGCTCCGGCGCCAACCATACAGTCAGCTTCTAACCATAAGGAGATGAGAGAATTTGTTAGGGAGCAGGGTCTGACCCATCATTTTGATATCAATGCCGGGGTCTGTCATCAGGTTATGCCGGAACACGGCCTGATCTGTCCGGGAACGATTGTGGTTGCCACGGATTCCCATACGACCACCCACGGAGCATTCGGAGCGCTGGGGACGGGCGTTGGGGCGACGGATATGGCGACGATTATGATTACAGGAGAACTGTGGTTCCGCGTTCCGGAAATCATAGAGGTGAGAATTGACGGAACAGCCATGGACGGCGTCATGCCTAAGGATGTGATTCTTCATATACTGGGTGAGATAAAAGCGGACGGGGCTGTTTATAAAGCCATTGATTTTACCGGCACTTACGTAGAACAGCTGGATGTGGCAGGGCGGATGGCGATCTGCAATATGGCAGTGGAGATGGGCGCTAAAACCGCTTATATGCAGCCCAACCAACAGGTGTTGGATTATGTTTCTAAACGTGCGGAGAGAGCGTATGAGGTGCAGGAAACAGACCCGGGATACCAGTACGCAAAACAGTATTATTTTGATATCAGTGAGATGTCTCCTCAGGTAGCGGTTCCCCACAGCGTAGACCGGGTAAAACCGATTGAAGAGGCGGAGGCGGTTCACGTGGATCAATGCTTTATCGGAGCATGTACCGGAGGACGCGTTGAAGATATTGCGTCTGCGTCAAGAATATTAAAAGGTAAAAAGATTGCAGAGAATGTCCGGCTGATTGTGATTCCGGCTTCTAAGGAAGTTCTCTGTACTTGTATAGAAAAAGGATATCTTCAGGACTGTATCGACGCCGGAGCAACGATCTCAACTCCAGGCTGCGGACCGTGTCTGAGCGCCCATCAAGGAGTACTTGCTCCCGGAGAGGTCTGCGTGACCGCTTCCAACAGGAATTTCCCGGGAAGAATGGGCAGCAATCAGGCGGATATCTATCTGGCTTCGCCCATGACTGTGGCGGCTTCTGCTCTGACAGGTGTCCTGACCGATCCGAGAACAGTGATAGGAAAGGGGAGGTGAGAAGATGGAAAGCAGATACAGAGGGAATGCCGCGGTCTTGGGCAATAACATTGATACCGATCAGATATTTCCGGGAAGGTACCTGGCTTTGGTTGATCCTGAGGAGATAAAAAGTCATTGTCTGGAAGACTGTGATCCAACCCTGCAGCAGCGTTTCAAAAAAGGGGATATCATTACGGCAGGAAGTAATTTTGGCTGCGGTTCCAGCCGGGAACATGCGGTAATCGCTTTAATGCATTTGGGGGCATCTGTTATTATTGCCGACTCATTTGCTAGAATTTTTTATAGAAATGCTTTGAATCTGGGCCTGCCGCTGATCGTATGCAAAGGCATCTCCAAAAAGGTAAAAGAAGGGGATGTGCTGGAGGCGGATATAGAGACGGGTGTGATTAAGAATCTGACCCGGGGAGAGGAATACGCCGGGGAACAGGTTGGAGAATATGCGCTGGAGATTTTAAAGGCGGGAGGCATTAAGCCGTTGATGAGGAAACGGACGATGGCGGAAAAATTGTGATTTAACGGATTTGTGAAAGATACGCCCGGAATCGAGATGCGAGGAAGGGAGAGGCGGTCTTTACAGGAACCCGGGCGGGGAAGAATGAAAAAAGGCCAATTGGGATTCGGGATTCGCCCCTAAGTGATACTAAGACCCACAAGTACAGAAAGAGACAGGATCGCGCCCATTCGCAGTGAACTCCTTATGACTTCACTGCT
>NZ_PKUU01000011.1 GCF_002899675.1 Clostridium sp. chh4-2
GGCGCGATCCTGTCTCTTTCTGTACTTGCGGGTCTTAGTATCACTTAGGGGCGAATCCCGAATCCCAATTGGCCTTTTTTCATTCTTCCCCCGTCCGGGTTCCCGTAAAGACCGCCTCTTCCTTCCCCGCATCCCGATTCCGGGCGTACCCCTTCGCCACCCCCGTTAAATAACAATTTTGCAATATAGATTAATTTGATGGGATATTTTCGTACTCGTGGTTTTTCTGGTTAAAGCGTTGGCCTTCAAATAAGGCGGCGGCGGACGTTTTGATTATAATGTCTAATGGGACTTTTGCTTTTTTGTTAATTATGTCGGGAATTTTAAAAATATATGGCTGCCAGGCGCATGGCTCCGTTTCATAACCGCCGATACGCAGACGAACCGAATCTGTAAGCCAGGGCGCATCCAGTTTGATGGCGGATGCATTATGATTCTGGGGTGAAAGGGAAATATGTGTTGTAAAGATGATTTCTCCATAGTAAAAGGGCAGTCCCAGTTCTTTCATATCTTTCATCCCACCTTTCTTGACCGGCGGAAAGAGGGTCCACTTTTGATCTCTTGCATATACTTGAAAATCACCAAACAGATAGATTGGATTCCTCATACCGCCATAGGAAACATCAGTCTGAACAGTTACTTCAATTTTGTTTTCTCCTGCGCAAATCAGGTCTTTTACATCCGCGGCTAAATTTGTATTTAAGTAGATATGCTTCCTGGTGAATTTTTCTTTTTCTAGTACGTGGCCATTGATTTGTATCTGCCAGTCTCCCAAAAACGTTCCCGGTTCCATGACTAAATAGATGGGTATGTTTTTTTGCTTCAAAATGCTGCTGACACAAAACTCCGTATAATATCGAACCTGTGTCTTTTCAAATTCCAGTTCTTTCGGGCATCCGAAATACTTTTTTTGACAAACCGGCCTGAGAAAACCGGCTGTTTCCAATTGGTCGATGATAGGAGCAGCCTCTGTGATTCTTTCCTGCCCATCAGGCAGCGCTGCTGTCCAGGCTGATAGCCGCAATGCATTAAAATTATTTATTGAAAATTCCATATTGTCTTCCAGAGACACTGTCAACAGATTCGGTTCCTTTGGTTTTTCTGTTGTAATAATTTTTGATTCATAAGGTGACAGCGTTATGATTCTTACTTTACCGTCAGGATCACGGATTTCCATGTTTCGCTCGTTGGGGGAAGTATTCACTAAAAAAAGCACATCGCGACCGGTTTTATCGGTTCCATAAATACTTGGAAGGCCTTTCCGTTTCAGGCTATCTAAAGGTCTGATCTGCCAGCGGCTGGGACAGGCTTTTTTAAGCCATGTAATCAAATCTTCTAATTCGGCAGCATAAAAAACTGTTCCTGTGCTCTTTGACTGTTTGAGATCCCTATTTATGTAAGATCTCCATATCTCCTGTCCATTCAGCTCAAACAGAGTCTCCAACTCTTTTATCTTATCCGAATCTTCTATTTTTTCAAATGGGATACCGGATAACGAACATATTTTTCCGCCTTTCGACGCGAATTCCACAATTTTTTTGCAGGCATCCGCTTCCAGATTCCGCATAGGAGGCAATACCAGAATTTCGTATCCTTCATCATGGACAAAAAGTTCTGTTTTTCCCTGATTAACCCTCACGCCTCCGGAAGCCAGAAGTTCCGGATCAATAATGTAATAGTCTAACTCTTGGCAGAGCATTTGGTTCTGCATCGCGGCAAAATCTTCTTTCAGTAAAACCTGCTCTTCTTTAGACGATGTCCAGCAGGAGGTTACCGGGTCAATAACCAATATCTTAATTTCCTTTTTTAACGACTGCAAAAAATCTGATAAACCTGCGGCATATTTTATAAGACAGGATGCGTCTTCCCACCATGGCATCTGAAAGAAAGCAGACGGCGGGGCATCGTGCTTTTTCAGTCCGTCCGTGGTATAAAAAAATCCGTGTATTACATAAAAATCCACGCCCTGCACTGCCAGCCAGTCAAAAATCCATTTTAAATCCTGCATTGTCATGCCCCATCCGATGCTGTGTCCGGCTTCACACAGTGCAGCCGGTTTATCGTAAAAATGGGCTGCTGAACTGATCATCTTGCCATTGGACCGATATCTTTCGCTGACTATCTTGGCAGGACTTCCAACCTTTTGATGGCCTGCATCAATCCCCGGTATATGTACGTATTTTAACTCCCTGCTCCGCATAATTGGCTTTTCCCCGATGTATAGCAGATGATTGTTCTCACACCAGTCATAGACCTGCTTATCATAACTTTCAATAAAACAGTCCGTTGCCGTATTCCAATAGGCAAACCTCACCTTCGAAGAAATTTCACCCATGTCTTCCCACAAGGCAGGAAGGCAGGAAATCAAATCGATTCCATACCGTTCCATAATTTTGCCGGGAAGATTGACAGACCAGGGTTCTTTATCGGGAAATGCCGTGACCTCATCCGTAAAAAAACCTTTTATTGTCTTCCCAAACTCATCACCAACAGCCTGCTTATACCTTTCATGAGATAACTTTATAAAATATTTAACTGCGTCGGGATTCATGGTGTCTATAAAGTTTTCGAAGTATTTGAAATGATCCAGCACCACTTCCGTTACAAAATAGATTTTCCATGTGCCTTTGGGAGGCGTCCAGCACAAAAGTTTTCCCAGATCACCGGTGAAATACCGCTTTTTATTGTATTTGGTAAGGCCGCTGTACTGAAAAATCTCCTGTTGATATCCCGTTCCAACATATTGTCCAATATCCACATAATCATCAAGGCTGAAGCCACCGCCTTTTATGCGGTAGGCTCTTGCTAAAATGACTTTTCCCCAGGGCGCAAACAGCTTTATTTCCTGCCCTCCTTCCACAACCTGAACCACTCGTTTTAACCGTTTGCACAGATATTCCGGGTGATCCAATATCACCTCACCTCCACAGATACCGCTTGGATATGGGTATTCATCATAAATCCATACCTCCATATCATTGTCCCTGGCCGTCTCCACGGCAAGGCGGACTTTATCAAAATATAGTTTTGACATATAGGGGATTTCCATTCCCTGTCTTGGATGAATCATAAAACCAGGAATTCCCTTTTGTTTCATCTCCAGTATCTGCCTGACAAGCTCTTCATTTTCAATCTCACCATTCCAAAACCAGAACGGCTGCATTCCCAACTTTAATTCACGATTATTCACAATTTACCTATCTCCTATTCTTAAACATATGGATTGATATTTTCATAAATAACTTTCCATGAATCGGGGAATCCCGAGGCGTTCTTTGGCTCTCCGTCACATCCTGCTGCCATCATCGCTACCGCCAGAAGAAGACTTCCGTTTCCCGGCAGATACAACGGCAGATCCTCTCTTGTTTTTTGTCTGTTATTACCGCTGGCAACGTAATCATTTTTGGCGGTCTCTTTTAAAAGGCAGTCTACCGCCAGTTCCGGCTTACCTAGTCTTGCAGCAGTCATTGCCATCACAGCAAAATCCCATCCCCATAAGGTTTCATACTGCCATTCCTGAAGTACTTTTTCCAATGTTTTTTCCATGATTCTTTTATCTATGCGCCCGGATGGAAGGACACCCAGCATCCCGAGCATGGAAGGATGATCCATATTAAAGGCAGTAAATGTATCTTCACAGTTTTCATGGGCCGGATATAAATCCTCTATTTTTTTAACTTCCCTCATATTTTTATAAATATCTATCCATTTCTTATCCGGATCTTTTCCCAGTCTTTCTGCCCATTGGGCAGCGATAAAAAGTCCATACCTCCAGTATTCCACCTCAAACGACGGATTTTTGCTGACTTCAGCCTTATGGCATTCCTGAACGGGAATGATGGGCGGCAATAAATCATATTTTTTATCGTCCGCATCATACACAGTGAAATCTGCCATAAAGATTGCCGTTTCATTCACAAGATCCCAATACTTTTGTAAAAATTCGGTTTTCGGGCCATTTCTGTAAAGCAGTTCCAGCATAAATATAATATGAGGCTGCTGCCAAATCAGCAGAGGCGCAATATCTGAAGGGCTGTCCACACAGTCATATGCCACCATTTTAGGCCACCTGATACCTTTGAAATTATTACGTACCGCATTTTCCCTGGCTTGTTCCATGTGATCCAGATACCAAGGCATGCTTCGCTCCAACAGCTCCCCGTGATTCCACAGCGGCATCCAGGCGCTGTGCCAAAAATGCATTTCCAAATGCATCTTTCCATACCAGCTGCTGCAAATCAAACCTGTTTCCTGAGGAGGCATGGAACCTGCACAGTTAACTGCCGACAGATACATAGAAAGCAAAATCCGTCTTTGCAGCTCTTCCGGCCTTTTATCATTATCAGAATCTCCCGTTAGCTGCACCATCCCCCCATTTTCCCAAAAAGACTTCCAATATTCTTTTGCGTTGTTAAAAACTCTGCCACACTCCATATCCTGTTCCGGCACCTCTTTAGAAAAAGTAATTGTCAGCTGCAGTTCGTCCCGCAGCGCATAAACCTTCAGAATATGTCTGTTTGTCTCTCCCACATCAAATTCCACATTTTCGCCGCTTTGGATTGTCACATAATAAACATCCCTGTCCAGAATCCTTTTTAATACAATTTTTTTACCGGTCCGGGTTACTATGTCTGTAGTATGGCGTGATTCACTCATCCAATCAGAAGCCGTAATATCGGGTGATCCATAGGGAAATGATATACATACCGATACAGCTCTTTCTGACAGCAGCCTGCTGAATAAGCGCAAACCCAATGTGTCTGTCTCGCTGTCACTGCATGTCTCCGTTTTAAACGGCACTCCTTCAATGCTGTAAGCGCTCGCCATTTTGCCCTCATATAAATTTAATTCCTGTTGAATATCAGATAATTTTTCCGGCACGATCTCCTCGTTATGGTATAAAAGACCTATTCTGCCCAAATTCAGCCTGTGAGGATTCTGTCTGAGCCACTGGTATACTTGCTCATTTCCAGGCTTCTTGTCTTTCGGATATTTTAACGTTCTCCCCTGATAGGAAAATTCCGTCATTTCAAGATCCTTCAATGTGTAACTATATAACGTGTCACTGACAGGAGTGGTATGCCATCCCCATTGGGACATTGTGCAAAGCGGGCAATCCTTCTTATAGTCCTCATAAAGAGATTGAAGTCCCGTAACATCCGCTGTAAATGCAAATTCTCCATTTCCGACTGTGAGGGGCGAAGATGTATCGATATCTGCCAGATTAGGATTATATTGGGCAATCAATTTTTTTCTGTCTATTTTCATGTTTTCAGCCTTTCTTTCGATTCTTTCAATCTGCGAATCTCCTAATATTCGTAACTTCATTCTAAGTCTTTCCATCCGCTGTGTTAAGGGACAAAACCAGTGATTACAGGCCAAAAAACCATATTCTATTTTCTTCATCATAACCGGGTGCTAGAATACTCTCAAACAGAAACATTTACCAATATAAGAAAGGCGTCCTAAATGAAAAATAATATACTGTTCTTTTTTACCGATCAACAGCGTTATGATTCCACCGGTATGGGCCACAATCCATGCGGCCTGACCCCCAATTTTGACCGCATGTCCATAGACGGTACTTATGCAGAACGGGCATTTACGCCGCAGCCCGTATGCGGTCCTGCCAGAGCTGTTCTGCAGACGGGAAAATATGCTACTACCACGGGAAATTACCGCAATGGCATCGTTCTTTCAAAGGAACACAAGACAATGGCTGATTACTTTAACGAGGCCGGATATTTTACCGGATATATCGGAAAATGGCATTTGGCGGATGGAAAGAATGCGGTTCCTAAAGATCAGCGCGGCGGGTATCAATGGTGGCTGGGGGCAAATTCACTGGAACATACATCCACTTCCTATCACACTCTTTTATATGATAATGATAATCAGCCTGTAGAACTCCCAGGCTACCGGGCAGATGCATTAACCGATGCGGCAATCCGCTTTCTTAATGAAAGAAAAAATGAGGAGAAACCATTCTTCTTATTCCTGTCATTTTTAGAACCGCATTTTCAAAATTGCTATGACGATTTTCCCGCTCCGGATGTCTATAAACATATGCCGCCCGGATATATGCCGCCGGATTTAGGCGCCCTGAAAGGAACTGCTTGGGAACATTTAGGCGGG
Organism: Clostridium sp. chh4-2; assembly: GCF_002899675.1. GTDB lineage: Bacteria > Bacillota > Clostridia > Lachnospirales > Lachnospiraceae > CHH4-2. The sequence goes on from NZ_PKUU01000011.1 coordinate 6,136, forward strand.
TATTACGGAATGATAAAGCGTCTTGACGAAGATCTTGGACGAATACAGGATGCATTAAAAAGTCTGGGCATGTCGGAAAACACAATCCTGGTTTACTCCACAGATCACGGATGCCATTTTAAAACAAGGAATAAAGAATACAAACGTTCCTGCCACGAAAGCTCCATACGAATTCCTCTGTCATTTTATGGCGGCCCATTCACAGGCGGAGGAAAGCTGCGTGAAAAGGTGAGTCTGGCAGATGTTGCTCCCACACTGATTGATGCCTGCGGGCTAAAGGTACCAGAAGACATGCAGGGGCATTCCATTATGCCTTATATTCTTCATAAAAAGCAGAAACCGGCCGAAAATGATATCTTCATTCAAATAAGCGAAAGCCAGGTGGGAAGAGCTATCCGGACAGACCGATGGAAATATTCCATTGAAGCCCTGGACAAACACCCTATTCAGGATTCCTGCAGCGATGAGTATACGGAAACCTTCTTATATGATTTAGAACACGATCCCTATGAACTGCACAATCTGATCCACTCCAGCGCCCATGAATCTGTATGCTTGGTTCTGGCTGAAAAACTGAAAAAGAAAATGGCTGAAGCCGGGGAGCGCATTCCGGTAATCCATCCTGCGGAAAAGAAAACTATGGGGCAATTAAAACTATTTGATGGGGAATGTGAATTATAGCCGGGAGAATTATTTGATGATGTTGTTTACATAAATATTTTAGTAACCCGGTCTCGTTTTTAGATTTTATCGAAAATGCGCCTTCAGGGGCTCGAATCCTGGACATATTGATTAACTTAAAGCTGCTCCGCCATACATTTATCGTGAAACAATTGAATATTGTTATGCAGTACAAAGCGAAACCCCAGAGATGCCAGTCTCCGGGGTTTCTTTTAGGCTAACTGTCTTTATTGTTCCGATCTAACCATTCGCATATGTAATAACCAGCTACACTTACCATGACCGCAACAAGGAAATTGAATATATCTGTTATACAGTACCCCCTTTCCGCTGACGGTATAGGGTAGACTGCACAACTATTATACCTTATAAAAGCCGACACTTATATACGCAAAAAAAAGCCCCGTCCCGGCAGCTCACAGTCTACCAAAACAGAACTTTCAAATGCGCCTTCAGGGACTCGAACCCTGGACAAATAGATTAAGAGTCTCGAACAAGTGTTTCAAAATCAGTGTTTCATGCGGATCGTATTTGATGATGCCGGGCACTGTATTCGCATCAAATTAAGGGGTTGGAAAATATGATCCGGTTATCGACGTGTTATAATTTCCATGTTAATACAGTTAGGGAGTAGGAGGATCAGGTCTATTTTCCTACCCCGCTACTTTAATACCGTTTTACGCAACAAATTAATCGTACTGTTTCCTTGCGGATTGTGTTTGACGGTATTTAGAGACTATATACGCATCAAACCTATGACCGGGTGCCCTGTGGGCGGTCATGTTTAATTTGTGAAGTAGTGGAAGATGTATCCTATGCTTATGATGGTTCGTAGCGGTTGAAATATCTGCTTTTTCCTTGATCGCCCATAGTGCCAGATTTCTGGCGGTTGATATTCATCGCGTTTTGTTTACATGTGGTGAATCAAGGGCTTATTTTTCATATGGGGGATTTCCTTCAATTCGGTCATTTATATCTTGTACAATTTCTTTTGGTGACATCCAGTCTATAGTAATTTCTCCATGTTCTGCTTCAAATTCCGCAATATGTTTCTCTATGATATATTCTAATTCTTTTGCTAGGCTTCTTTTGTTATGTTTGGCTATTGTTTTCATTTTAATAATATTATTATCGGTGGTATTGGCTCGTATTACTGGTAATTTAGATGGCATGTTTTTCCCCTTTCAATTTTGTAAAAAAGTAGTTGCAAAGTCAGCTTACCTATGATAAGATAAATTCAACGAAGGTATGCTTACTTATAGCCAACTTTGCACTTACTATTGTTGTGTAATATGCTTACTTTTATAATTGTATCATGATCTGATTTTTTGTTCAAGCGGTTGTTTTTGGTGCATTGGTAACCAGCTTTCCATTCTTTCATCGTCTGTGGCGGTGATTTCCCCATTAAACGGAACAACTTAATAAAGCCGGGAAGAATTAGTAAGCTTGCCTTGCTATTTCTTCTTGGCGCAAATATATCTTTTTTGGATGGTTGAGGAGGGTTAATTGTGATTCGTACATATTCAGAGATTTTTTGTGAGTTAAATGCTCTTAGCAATTTGGAATTAGTATGTCGGTATAAGAAAATGTGGTTTGATGTGAATGTCCGTGATCTTTATAATGTTCCTGATAGTGATTATTCCATGGATGAGGATGTATTGTTGAATGATATTATTTGTTCCCGTTTCTGTAACATGTTTGGCTCTCCTGTTCATGTTTCTTGTGGAGAAGGGTTTCTTAATTACGATTGGATTGAATAGGTTGGTTTTTGTTGGTTGGTTTGTTTGATTGTTTGTTTGGTTTGTATGATTCGGCTGGTTGGTATGGATGGGAGGGCGAGGTCTCGCGAGCCAACGGCCGCGAGACCGCTCCCTCTTACTTGACAGTATAAACACTTAATACTCATTTTTTCTGGTTGCCGATTCAGTTCGGCGCACCCCCGTACAGTAATACGGGGGTAGTAATTCCATGGAGGTGAAATATTTATTATGAATTTAGGAAATTCTTTCAGTGTTCAAAATGGCCTTAGACTTGTTGTTGACTGGCTGTCCTGGACTTTAGAAGAACCATGTAATGTAAATATGGCTATTTCCATGATGGGATATTCTGTTTCTGATTTTCAAGTTTTACCCAAAGGGCTTAACGGTTATCGCTCTCAGATGCGACATTGTTTTTATCCAATTTCTGTTCAGTATGACGGTCAAGATGGTATGGGTATTCATGTGGATGTTTCCGGTTCAGCTATTTCGGATATGATTGATCATTTTATGATGTCTCGTTTGACTGATACTCCTTTTGGTAATGTAGCGTATAAGGCTGATTCGTTTGATTCTACGGTATTATGTGATTTTCTTGCACGTATTAAAAGTTGTGGGCACATTACAAGAATTGATCTTGCTATTGATGATATTGGGGCTAATTTTTATACGCTTTCAGAACTTGTTGATATTTTATCGTCTGGTAATTATGTTTCTAAATTCAGAAGCTGGCGCCGTATGGATGATTATAAACACGGTAATGAGATTTCAGGCTATACCGTTTATATGGGAAGCCGTACAAGTGAAATTATGCTCCGTGTATATGATAAACAATTAGAACTAAATAAGGCGCTTCTTTTATCAGGCCAGCCTATTATTGAATATCCCTGGGTTCGTTGGGAATTGGAATTGAAACAATCACGTGCAGTTAAGGCGGTTGACCTTATACTTTCTGGACATTCTATTTCAGATGTTGTATTTGGCATCTTGTCAAACTATCTCCGATTAATTGTTCTGGATAATGTAAGGATTGATCGTTGTACAACCTCTGAAAAATGGCTGTTGTTTATCGGGGGTATTTCTAAGCTATCTTTGTATTGTCCTAAGGAAATTAAGACACTCGAGGACAAAAAAATATGGCTTGGTAAACAAGTAGCTCCTACTCTGGCCGCTGTTGTGATATCTGAGGGCGGTTCTATTGATTATATATATAAATTAGTGAAGGCTGGCTCAACTCGCTTGAAAAAGCATCATGTTGAGATTATGCAGTCTGCTTCTGGAGGAATATTATGACTTTGGCACAAGCTTTGGAAGAATTTCTTTTTCAAAAACGTCTTGCTGGACTTGCTGAGGATAGTATACAGAATTACCGAGCTACAATATCTCTTATAGTTGCTTATCTAGGCTCAGAAATGCCTTTAGAAACGCTTTCTTATGACCTGGTTACCAAATATATCCTTGATCTTTATAAAAAGCCTATATCAAAGGGTACTATATCGTCCTACATTCGTAATGACCGTATATTTCTTAGGTGGGCACATACAGAATATGGTTTAAAATTTGATCCTGCTAGAATTAAGGTTCCGAAACCTCCCAAGAAAAACGTCCATATTTACAATGACAGTGAACTACAGCTTGTCTTTTCTCTGGTAAAAACATCGGTAAAATGGATTACGGCAAGGAACCGTGCTATTATTGCCTTAATGCTTGATTCTGGATTACGTCAATGTGAAGTTTGCGGATTATTAAAATCTGATATTGACCGTGATCGTATGGTTATGAAAGTCACTGGTAAAGGGGCTAAAGATCGTATGGTTCCATTAGGTAAATTTGCGCTTTCACTAATGGATGATTATTTAAATTCATGTCCATTTACTGATAATGTTTATGTATTTTTAGACCGTAGGGGTAACGTATTGTCTGGTAACGCTGTAAGGCTATTTGTAAACCGTTTAGAAAAACAGTTGCCTTTTAAGCTGTCCTCTCACAAGCTCCGTCATAACTTTGCTACCAATTATTGTATCGATCATGTACGCATAACGGGGAAGTCTGATGTATATGATTTAAGCATCCTTATGGGTCATGAAAGTATTGAAACAACTAAAAAATATGAACACTTTGCCCATGAGATTATAGCTGCTGAAAATAGTATTTCGCATCTTGATATATGTCTAGGAAATGGTTTAAAAATGGGTTGATTTATTATAAAGAAAATGCTTATAAAGTTGCTATTCATGGATTACTGAAAGTCTGGGAACCCTTGTAAATACAAAAAAAAGCCCCGTCCCGGCAGCTCACAGTCTACCAAAACAGAACTTTCGAATGCGCCTTCAGGGACTCGAACCCTGGACAAATAGATTAAGAGTCTACTGCTCTACCAACTGAGCTAAAGGCGCTTATGTCCGCATCACTTTACTAAGTTAAGTGACACGAACATTATTGTAGTGCAATGTCGAAAAAAAGTCAACCCTTTTTTTCAAATTTTTACTTTTTTTGCTTTATTAAAGATTTTCGTCTAAAGCGCCGGCTAATTCTTTCTTATCCGTTACACCAATAAATTTCTTTTTAACATCACCGTTCTTAAATACAATAAAGGTGGGAATAGACATTATGCCATATTTCATAGCGATATCGTCGCTCACATCGATATCGACTTTAGCAAATTTAACGCGCCCCTCATATTCCGCGTCTAAAGCCTCCACCACTGGGGCCATCATCTTGCAGGGGCCGCACCAGTCCGCATAAAAGTCCACCAGCACCGGCACATCAGATTCTGTAACGTAAGAATCGAAGTTATCACTTGTTAATTTTAAAATCATGTCTTCTGTCTCCTTTAATTTATTTTTCTTTTTTTCGCTTACCCGCATTCAGGGCTTTTTCCGCTTCGTCAAATGATTTTTTCAGTTTCAGCACCTGACGGTTCAGTTCAATTTTGTCCACGGTCGCCTGTGACAGCTTTTTTGTAAGATTATCCCGCATAGCCATAACATCACCACGATAGAAGCTTTCTACTATTATATGCCGCGGGATTCTCTCATTGCCACTAATTTGCAGATCGGCTTCCCTTCCGACGCAAATTTCGTCTCATATTCCGTCATCACATTGCCCTCTGCCATATCGCTGTGATGGAGATCCTTTGTGTATCGGAGAATCTCCCAGCCCGCCTGAGGTACTGATTCCAGTGAATAATCAAACAAGCCCGTGTTGTCCGTCTTAAATTCAACCAGACCATCCTGTTTCAGAATCTGGTCGTATACTTTCATAAATTCCGGAGAAGTCAAACGGCGTTTGGCGTGGCGGTCTTTTGGCCATGGATCGGAAAAGTTCAGATATATTCTGGAAACCTCTCCTTTTTCAAAATACTGGGCCAGCTCCTTGGCATCCACGCACATGAAATACAGATTGCCCAGTTCCATTTCCTCCCTCTTTTGAAGTCCCCGGAGCAAAACGCTGGAATACCGTTCAATTCCTATATAATTGATGCCTGGGTTTAGACGGGCCAGTTCCATAATAAACTTTCCTTTGCCCATGCCGACTTCTATCTCAATCGGGTTGTTATTGCCAAATACATCTGCCCACTGTCCTTTTTTCTCTTCCGGGTTATGAACCACATAAGGGCTCTTCTCTATCTCTTCTTCAGCGCCGGGAATGTGGCGTAGTCTCATAGTCGTTCCTCCAACTGTAATAATCTGAAATTGCCTGGTTCGTATCTGTACACATTCTACCATTCCACCGCTTTGTTTGCAAGTTTTTGATAATTGAGACTTAACATTATGGTAACAGTTGAACCTTCCGATACCTGCGCGGGCTCCGGCCGTTTCCATGGCCGTTCCTATTCCGGTTTCGGGCATAAGCGAATCTAAATGTGCAGGATTTTTCTAAAAACCAAGGAAAATGTCCAAACTCGCTGCACTCAAACAAGTGGACATTTTCCTTGAACGAAAAATTCTGCGCATTAAGAATCGCTAATACCCTGCAAAGTCATAGGAACGGCCATGGAAACGGCCGGAGCCCGCGCAGGTATCGGAAGGCTCAACTGTCACGCATATGGTAGTATTTACATTTATCTTACAATGTAAAAATTTTACGTGCAGAATCGACAAATATCGAGTATAATCATGTTAGGCTTCAAAGCATTTGTGCAAAGGAGGATATCTATGGCTAATGTAGATACAAGCAACAGTTGGGATAAAATTCAAAAAGGAGTCAAAGAGACAGAGCGCCTCATTGGACAAAAGCAATATAACCTCGCTATGGTAAAAGCTCGTCAGACTCTTGAATACATGGTTCGGTGCCTTGGAGAAAGGGCATGTATCGTTGATGGTGATTTGAGCAGTACTATCGATGAATTATATCTTGGAAAGTGGATTACAAAAACCACATCTGAGCACTATCATAAGATCCGCATACTTGGTAATAAAGCCATTCACGAAGGCAGCGACAACGCTTACGATGCCAATCAGGCATATCATCTGCTTTCCCAGGAAGTTTATACGTTTTCCAATGACTACCGCGCAAGACGCAGGCCATCAGGCAGCGCAGGCGGTTCCAGATCATCGAAGAGCAGAAAGCGGCCTGCACAAAAGGGCGGCCCGTCCATCAATCAGCAGACGATTTTAAAGATCGTTATTTTAATACTCTGCATCGCATTTATCGCTGCAGTGGTTAAGTTTATTAAACCGGGAAAAGGCTCTGAAAAGGAGACTACAACAGAACCCACTACCACGGAACAGGTTGTTGAGACCACGCCTCCTGAAACGGAAAGCGTTCCAACCGAAACCCTGGCTCGTGAGATTTATAAGACAACCGATACTCTGAACGTCAGAAAAGAACCGTCCACCAGCGGAGAAAAGCTGGGAGCACTGCCTCCCGGAACAGAGGTTACTTATAAAGGTGCCTATAACGACGAATGGGCAATTATCGACTATAATGGTACAGAAGCCTATGTCGCCAGCCAGTATTTGACAAAAGAATAGCATTTTACATAAAAAAGCGCCGGATAAATATCAGTATATCGATACTTATTCGGCGTTTTTGTGTGTGAAAAGATTGTTAAAAATTTATTTTTATAAAAAATCACTATAGCATTTTTCACAAAAAGGAGTATTATGATAAAGTAGCACTTATATGATGTATAACTTCTTATTTATATATGCATCATGAAACTATAATTAGGCAAGGAGGGATAACTGTGGATAACGTCATCAACAAATTATCCGAAATCGAGCAGAACGCAGTTTCTATCATGGAAGCTGCCAATGCCCGTAAAAAAGAGTTTGCTTCTGAGATGGAAAAGAAGGCATCTGACTTCGACGTCGCTCTGGAAGCCGAAACTGCCAAAAAAGTCACTGATTTAAGAGCTCAGATGGAAACTACAATGCAGTCTAAACTGGAAAAACAACGATCAGACGCCGAACAACTTCTGAAGCGGATGGAAGAAAGCTACCACGAAAACCATCGTTCATATGCTAAAGAATTATTCCAGTCTATGATAAAGGAGTAGCGTATGGGAAGCCTTTTATCTTACAGCGGCCTCACCACAAAGGTCAGAGCCATGGAACGCAATTTCATATCCGATGCCCAGTTTCACGAGATGGCGTCCCTGAATTCTGTTCCGGAAGCTGTGGAATACCTGAAACACCAGCCTGCTTATACATCCATATTTTCGGGCCTGGAAGATCAGGAACTGCATCGCGCTACCATTGAAGAACTGCTGGTTTTGTCCAAATATCAGGATTTTACTAAGCTTTACCGGTTTTCCAATTTATCACAACGCAAGTTTCTGGATCTGTACTTCATGCATTATGAGGTGGCTATCCTGAAACGGTGTCTGCGAAGCGCTCTGGATCACAGAGAGATTGATCTGGATTTATCTATGTTTCGTGAATTTTTCGAAAAACATTCTAATCTTGATTTGATCAAACTATCCACTTCCCAGGACATGAATGAGCTGATTGCCAATTTAAGCGGCACTCCGTTTTTTGACCTGCTCACCCATATAGAGAATACAGATTCACCTACGCTATTTGATTATGAAATGCAGCTGGACCTTTACTATTTTAAAGCTATCTGGAAAATCAAGAATAAATATCTGTCCAAATCCGAACAGAAAATTCTTGCCCAGTGTTTTGGTACAAAACTGGATCTTTTAAACCTCCAGTGGATCTACCGGTCCAAGAAATATTATGAGCTTGCTCCGGCAGATATCTACGCCCTTCTGATACCGATCTATTACCGCCTGAAAAAGGCTGACATCATCAGACTGGCTGAAGCCGCTTCCATAGAAGAATTTTATTCCCTTCTTAAAAATACTTACTATGGAAACTTGAGCATTTCCAACCTTTCAGAATATCCTGATCTGGAAGAACTGTATGCAAAAGTTTTAGACCGGATTCATTCTCTGACCCGTCAACGGAATCCGTATTCCATCGCCTCTTTAAATACTTATCTTTATTTTAAAGAGCAGGAAATCAACAAAATTATAACTCTAATTGAGGGGATACGTTATGGCCTTGACCCAGCAGAAATCTATTCGCTGGCAGCCAGAAACTAGCAAAGGAGGTTTACACCTGTGATTGAAAAGATGAAATTCTTGAGTATCACCGGGCCTAAGGAAGATATCGACAGAGTGGTCGAACAATACCTTTCCAAATATGAGATTCATTTGGAAAATGCTCTGTCCGAACTTAAAACGGTGAAAGACTTGAGGCCTTATGTGGAGGCAAATCCATATAAAAATATAAGCCAGCGTTCCGCTGAACTGCTGGGCGCTTTGAAGGATGTGCCGGACGTTTCCGAAGATGATATATCTGTGGAAGAAGCGGTTCAGTTTGTAAGCACTTTGGACAGTGAACTGAACAGCCTGGTAGCACAAAAAGAGGATTATCAGAATCAGATTGCCGCGCTTCAGGATTCCATGAATAAGATCGTGCCCTTTACCGGGTTAAATTATGATCTGACTTCCATTCTCCATTTCCGGTATATTAAATTCCGGTTCGGGCGGATCGCTCATGAATATTATGATAAATTTTACAACTATGTATACGACACCATCGATACGGTGCTCTGTAAATGCCGTGAAGATGAGAATTATGTCTGGGCTGTTTACTTTGTGCCGGAAACCATATCGGATAAAGTGGATGCGATCTATGCGTCCATGCATTTTGAACGTTTTTATCTTCCCGATGAATATGAAGGAACGCCCAGCGAAGCGGCTCACGTTCTGGAAGATAAGATCAATGCATTAAACAAGTCCATATCTGAAATTGACAGCCAGATCACGGAAGCGCTCAATTCCCAGCGCGAAAAGCTGGCCGCAGCCGATAAAAAGCTGCAGAAATATACGAAAAATTTTGATGTCAGAAAGATGGCTGCATGTACCAAGCAGAGGGAACACACCTTTTACATTCTGTGCGGATGGATGTCAGCCAAAGATGCCAAACAGTTCCAGAAAGAGATTTCCACCGATGAGGACACGTTCTGTATCATGGAAACCGATGATAATAATATCATCAGCAGGCCTCCAACCAAACTGAGGAATCCTCAGCTGTTCCGGCCGTTTGAGATGTTCATCGGCATGTATGGCCTTCCCGCTTACAATGAGATCGATCCTACCATCTTAATCGGCATCACCTATTCCTTCCTTTTCGGCTTCATGTTCGGAGATGTGGGACAGGGTCTTTGCCTGCTCTTAGGCGGATTTTTGTTATATCGGTTTAAAAAGGCCAGTTTGGCGGCGATTATCTCCTGCTGCGGTTTCTTTTCCACCATATTCGGTTTCCTGTTCGGAAGCGTTTTCGGCTTCGAGACGGTTTTAGATGCCGTATGGTTAAGGCCAAAAGAAGCCATGACCCAGCTTCCATTCATCGGAAATCTGAACACGGTTTTTGTGGTCGCAATCGCTCTCGGTATGGGAATTATCATGCTGACCATGGTGCTCAATATCATCAACAGCCTTCATTCAAAAGACAGGGAAAAGGCATTTTTTGACACCAACGGAATCGCAGGTCTGGTATTCTACGCCAGCCTGGTTTTAACCGTAGTTCTCTATATGACAGGCAATGCCCTGCCGGCTACCATCATTTTAGTGGTGATGTTTGTCATTCCTTTGATCGTGATTTTCTGCAAGGAACCGCTTACCGCCCTTGTTGAGAAAAAGGCTAAGGTCATGCCAAAGGAAAAAGGCATGTTCTTTGTCCAGGGATTTTTCGAATTATTTGAAGTACTGCTCAGTTATTTTTCAAATACGCTGTCCTTCGTCCGTGTGGGCGCGTTCGCTGTCAGCCATGCGGCCATGATGGAAGTGGTGCTGATGCTGGGCGGTGTGGAAGCCGGCAATCCAAACTGGATTGTTGTGATTTTAGGTAATCTGTTCGTGTGCGGTATGGAGGGACTGATCGTAGGAATTCAGGTACTCCGTCTGGAATATTATGAATTGTTCAGCCGTTTCTACAGAGGTACCGGACGTGCATTTAAACCATATGGCAAAAATATGTCTGCCAAAAATTAATTCCGGCACTCCATAACCGGACAACAAAAGCCTTAATAAAATCTAATTATACGAAAAGGAGTCTTTATCATGAGTTTATTAGTTAAAATCACATTAGCCGCTGCATTAATCCTTAGCATTGTAGTTCCGTTTGGCGCATTTGCATTCGGTGAAAAAACAAAAGGGCGTTATAAAAAAGCCTTAGGCATCAACATCTTTTTATTCTTTGCTACTATCGCAGTATCCAGTATTTTCATGTTCTCAGGAGACGCCGTTGCTGCTGAAACCGCTGCCGCTGCTTCCGGCGTTGCCGGCTGGGGTTATCTGGCAGCCGCTTTATCCACCGGCCTTGCATGTATCGGCGGCGGTATCGCCGTATCCGCTGCTGCTTCCGCCGCTCTTGGCGCCATCAGTGAAGACGGTTCCATTCTTGGTAAATCATTGATCTTCGTAGGTCTTGCCGAAGGTGTTTGTCTGTATGGACTGATCATTTCCTTTATGATCTTAGGTAAGCTGTAATCTATGAAGATGTACTTAATCAGCGACAACATCGATACCTACACAGGCATGCGCCTGGCAGGGGTGGAAGGCGCTGTCGTTCATGAAAGAGCTCAGTTAAAAGAAGAGCTGGATAAGGTTCTGGCCGATAAGGAAATCGGTATTGTATTGCTGACGGAAAAATTCGGCAGGGAATTTCCAGATATCATTGACAATGTCAAACTGGAACGGAAACTGCCACTGATCGTCGAGATACCGGACCGACATGGTACCGGCCGCAAGCCGGACTTTATCACAGCTTATGTTAATGAAGCGATCGGTTTAAAACTATAAGAAAGAAGGTGAACGTCTTGACTACTGAGGAGAAATTAGAGCATTTTCAAAGCTTTTGCATGGAAGATGCCAGAAACAGAAGTGCAAAGATGTTGGATGAATATATGAGCGCTCTGGAACAGACATTTGCCGAGCATCAGGAAGATGCCAAACGTCATGCCCAGATGCAGCTTCAATCGGAAACCGAAAAGATTGAGCGCGAGATCAACAAAAAGCTTTCCATTGAACAAATTAACATCAAGCGTACTCTCGGTCATAAAAATGACGAATTAAAGGATAAACTGCTGGTTGAAGTGAAGGATATGCTGGAACATTATATGGATACTCCGGAATATCAAAAACTGCTGGAATCTCAGGTGGCCTATGCGAAAAAGGTGGCCGGAGACGAGGAATTAATCATTTACATGGATCCTGTGGATGAGGATAAGGTGCGGCGCATCGCCTTCCATCAGAATATGAACATCAAGGTCAGCGAGTATTCCTTCATGGGCGGCACCAGGGCGGTTATCCCCTCTAAGAATATCTTGATTGACAATTCCTTCCAGGCAAAGCTTGAAGAAGTGAAGCAGAATTTCAAATTCGATTTCGGAGGTAAGATCCATGGCTAAAACTGGTAAAATCTACGGCATTAACGGCCCCATCGTCCACATCAAAGGCGACGTAGGGTTCCAGATGCATGAGATGGTATATGTAGGAAATCAGAATCTGGTCGGCGAAGTGATCGGCCTGACCTCCAAGGACACCACCATCGAAGTATACGAAGAAACTTCAGGCATTAAGCCCGGCGAGCTGGTAACAGGAACAGGTTCTCCCGTTTCCGTAACCCTGGCGCCCGGCATCCTGGACAACATATTTGACGGTATCGAACGCCCGTTAAGCGAAATCGCCCGGACCAGCGGCATGTACATCAGCCGCGGTGTTTCCGTGGATTCTCTGGATATGGAGAAGTTATGGGATACCAAAATCATAGTAAAAGAAGGCGACCGGCTGTTTCCGGGCGCTATTATAGCGGAAGTTCCCGAAACTCCGGCCATCGTACACAAAGTTATGCTTCCGCCTGATACGGAAGGCTTTGTGTTAAAAACCGTTTCCAACGGAAAGTATAAAATAACGGATACCTTAATCACTCTCCAACTGCCCGACGGCACGGAAAAAGAGATCAATATGATTCAGAAATGGCCGATCCGTGTTCCAAGGCCTACTGCAAAACGTTATCCTGCCACCGTCCCGCTGATCACAGGCCAGAGAATTCTGGACACCCTGTTCCCATTGGCAAAAGGCGGCACCGCTGCGGTTCCCGGCGGTTTCGGAACCGGAAAAACCATGACCCAGCATCAGATTGCCAAATGGTCCGACGCAGACATCATCATCTACATCGGATGCGGCGAGCGAGGTAACGAGATGACGCAGGTTCTGGAAGAATTCAGCGAATTGATCGATCCCAAATCAGGCAATCCTCTGATGGACCGCACCACGCTGATCGCCAATACCTCCAACATGCCGGTGGCAGCCCGCGAAGCCAGCCTTTACTCCGGTTTGACGCTGGCTGAGTACTATAGGGATATGGGATATGATGTGGCCATCATGGCCGACTCCACCTCCCGTTGGGCCGAGGCTCTCCGTGAGATCTCAGGTCGTTTGGAAGAGATGCCTGCCGAGGAAGGGTTCCCGGCGTATCTGGCATCCAGGCTTTCCGCATTTTATGAGCGGGCGGGCATGATGCAGAATTTAAACGGCACAGAGGGTTCTGTTACCATCATCGGAGCCGTTTCCCCACAGGGCGGCGACTTCTCAGAGCCGGTTACACAGAATACAAAACGTTTCGTCCGCTGTTTCTGGGGGCTTGATAAAGCCCTTGCCTATGCCAGACATTTCCCGGCGATTCAGTGGCTGACCAGCTACTCGGAGTATCTGTCCGATCTGTCTTCCTGGTATACCGAACATGTGGATAAGAAATTTATTGATTACCGCAACCAGATGGTTTATATTCTGACCCAGGAAAGCGGATTGATGGAGATCGTTAAACTGATCGGAAGCGATGTTCTTCCGGATGACCAGAAGCTGATTCTGGAGATTGCAAAAGTAATCCGTGTAGGCTTCTTACAGCAGAATGCCTTCCACAAGGACGACACCTGCGTTCCTCTTGAAAAGCAGTTTAAGATGATGGACGTAATTCTCTATCTGTACAAGAGATCCCGTTCCCTGATTTCCATGGGAATGCCAATGTCCGTATTAAAGGAAGATCCCATCTTTGATAAGATTATTTCCATCAAGTATGACGTCCCCAACGACAGGCTCGATATGCTGGATGATTATAAAAAAGCCATCGATAAATTCTATGAAGACGTAATTGAACGCAACGCATAACCAGAAGGGAGAAGTTTAAAATGGCAATTGAATATTTAGGTTTAAGCGCAATTAACGGACCCCTGGTAGTGCTGGAAGGCGTACAGGGAGCCGCATTTGATGAAATAGTTGAGATGACTGTGGCCGGCAATGAAAAGAAGCTGGGCCGTATTGTTGAGATTTATGATGATAAAGCCGTAATCCAGGTATTTGAAGGAACAGAGGGAATGGCGCTTCGAAACACCCATACCCGCCTGACTGGACACCCTATGGAAATCGGCGTATCCGAAGATATGTTAGGCCGTACCTTTAATGGTATCGGCACCCCCATCGACGGCCTTGGAGAGATTAAAGCGGAAAAGATGCTGGATGTAAACGGACAGCCGCTGAACCCGGTTACCCGTGAATATCCACGTAACTATATCCGTACCGGAATCTCGGCCATCGACGGTTTAACCACCCTGATCAGAGGCCAAAAGCTTCCGATCTTCTCAGGAAACGGACTTCCTCACGACCAGCTGGCGGCACAGATCGTACAGCAGGCGTCTTTAGGGGAAAATTCCGACGAAGAATTTGCAATCGTATTCGCCGCTATGGGTGTTAAATACGACGTGGCCGAGTTCTTCCGCCGTACATTCGAAGAAAGCGGCGTTTCCTCTCACGTAGCTATGTTCATCAACCTGGCAAATGATCCGGTTGTAGAGCGTCTGATCACTCCAAAAGTGGCTTTAACGCTGGCGGAATATCTGGCATTTGAAAAGAGCATGCATATTCTGGTTATCCTGACGGATATGACTTCATTTGCCGAGGCAATGCGTGAGGTTTCTTCTTCCAAAGGAGAGATTCCTTCCCGTAAAGGTTTCCCCGGCTATCTCTACAGCGAACTGGCAACCATTTATGAACGGGCCGGGATCGTAAAAGGCATCAACGGATCGGTTACCCAGATCCCCATTTTAACCATGCCTAATGATGATATCACCCATCCGATTCCCGATCTTACCGGTTATATCACGGAAGGGCAAATCGTTTTGGACCGTCAGCTTCAGGGACAGTCCATCTATCCTCCGATTAACGTGCTTCCGTCTCTTTCCCGTCTGATGAAGGACGGCATCGGAGAAGGCTATACCAGAAAGGATCATCAGGATGTGGCGAACCAGCTGTTCTCCTGCTATGCAAAGGTTGGAGATGCGAGAGCTCTGGCATCCGTTATCGGTGAAGATGAATTGTCCCCTATCGACAAAAAATATCTGGTATTCGGCAAGGAATTTGAACAGCGCTTTATCGGCCAGTCTCAGCACGAAAACCGCACCATCCTTGAGACCCTGGATATCGGCTGGGAACTGTTAGGACTGCTTCCACGGGAAGAGCTTGACCGTATAGATACAAAGGTTCTGGATGTATATTATAAGCCAACCACACCGCATGCAGCCGAAGAGTAAGGGGGGATTTTATGGATCCGAATTCATTTCCTACCAAAGGTAATTTAATACTGGCTAAAAACTCTCTGGCTCTGGCTAGGCAGGGCTACGGCCTGATGGATAAAAAGAGAAATATCCTGATCCGCGAGCTCATGAACCTGATCGACGAAGCGAAGGGAATCCAGTCTGAGATTGATGTGACCTTTACGGAAGCCTACCGTGCGCTCCAAAAGGCCAATATCGAGCTGGGCATCAACTACGTACAGGAAATCAGCGCCTCCGTCCCCATTGAAAATGGAATCAAGATTAAGGCGCGAAGCATCATGGGCACGGAAATTCCTCTCGTCCAGCACGAAGACACGCCCATGGACCTGACTTATGCTTACTACAGCACCAGAGAATCTTTAGATGAGGCCCGGGCTAAGTTTGAAAAGGTAAAAGAGCTGACCATAAAACTTTCCATGGTTGAGAATTCCGCCTACCGGCTGGCTAATAATATTAAGAAAACGCAGAAAAGGGCAAATGCTCTGAAAAACATCACGATTCCTACCTATGAGAATCTTACTAAGAACATTACCAATTCGTTGGAGGAGAAGGAACGTGAGGAATTCACGCGGCTTAAAGTGATTAAGAGAACGAAAGAGAAAAACAGCTGAATAAAACGAGTAATAAATGAACGTGGCTGGCGAACACATGCATTTTGTGTCCGACAGTCACGTTCATTTTTATGGCGAGTAGGAAGCCCGGCGGACACGGGATATTAACCCTCCGGCACAGCCCCGCATCCAAAGCCAAGAAAGAACCACAATTCTCCCGCCCCTCTTTTTTTGTCTGGTCTTAAAAACTTTTATTTATCGTTCGGAAAGCAAACGCCTTGTTTTCCATTTTCCGCTCATGAAGTAAGAAAAACACAGCAGCCCGGGAAGAATACGGGAGCAGCTGATTCCCCAGAAATATCCCACATATCCCATATTCATTACATGAACAAAAAGAAGGCTCAGACCGATTTTGCACACAACTCCATCCAATATGCCGATCGCAAATCCCAGGGACACGAAGCCGCAGCCCGTTACCATGGCCTGAAACGGACCTATAAATGCGGATGCAAAAAACTGGATCATCATAATATGCAGATAGATCACGCCCAATGATATAACAGCTTCATCCGCGGTAAACATCCCATATATATGCTGAGGAATAAGCAGGCACAGGGAACAGGCAACAGTTGCGCTCATCATAGTCAGGCTGAGCGTTGACCAAGTGGTTTTCCTGGCCCGTTCCGGCTTTTTCGCCCCCAGATTCTGACCGATCATAGCTGCAGATGCGGTATCGACGCCCTGGTTAAATACCTCTGCAAACTTCTGTATTTTATTACCCACACTGTTTGTAGCGGATACTGCCAGCCCATAAGCATTAACATTGGAATTGATCCACAGCAAGGAAAAACGGACCAGCAGGGATCTGACCACCTGGGGAATACCCAGCTTAATCAAAATCAGCAAAATGTCTTTCTTCATTGTAAAATAAGACCGTTTCAACTCAAAATCAAATTTTTCTCTTCTCTTCCACAAATAGATAAAGGCCGCCAAAAACGAGCCGAACTGTGAAAAGGTAGTCGCAATCGCCGTACCTGCGGCCTGCATATCAAATACTGCCACCAATATCACATCCAGCACAATATTCACCACTGCCGCCACAGACACAAAGAGCAGCGGCCTTTTCGACTCTCCCATGCCGCGCAGAATACCCACAACCGCATTGTAACCAAAGATAAAGGGAAATCCAAATGCGGTAATAATCAGATAGGCCTCCGCCTGAGTAACAGCTTCCTGTGGACAATTCAGCAGACGGAGTATGGGTTTACAGAATAAGATTGCCAATACGACCAGAGCCGCAGAACAGATGAGCATGAAGGTTAAAAGTGTTCCAACCGTGTCTTTGATCCTCTGCTCCTCCCGGGCGCCGGCCAATTGTGCTATGAAGATCTGGCCTGCCGTAGAAAAGCCCATGGCCACCGGCGTTATTAAATCTGCGATTTCTCCTCCGGTAGAAACGCCTACCGTTCCGGTGCTGCCCACAAACTGTCCGATTACAATCAGATCCACCATGCCGTATAACTGCTGGATCAGGTTTGTTATGATGATGGGAACTGCGAAAAGCAGAAGTGTGGAAAAGATAGGGCCTTCTGTCAGATTTCTTCCTACTTGTTTCTTTTTTATCGTTGCTTCCATATGTGTTCTCTTTTCTCTATACTTTACTTAACAAGGTTTTACATAAAGGGTGAAGGCATTTCCGAAAATGCCTTCACCCTTTATGTTAAAACCTCAAGGCATTTTCGGAAATGCCCTCACCCTTTAGGAATATAAACACCCTGCTCATTATAGGCAATTGTGCTGAAACCAGGAATGTATTTGAACATCCGGACTTTTTTAGCCCCCCCGTTTCCGCTCACTTCTTCCTGCTTATAATCGTAATCCTGAGGATTTTCCAGAATCGCATTCAGCGTGTTTAAAATGTCCACCATCAAATGATTTTCCAGTTTCACAATAAAATGCCCCGGGTAGATATAATCGAATTCATCCAGGCGTTCGCATAATTTTTCCAGTTCATTCCTGTAAGCTTCCAGGGTCGCATACTTGCGGTACGGATCTTCCGGCCTTCCGCCACCGCCGCAGCCGATTACATCGCTGCACACATCGTCGCCGGCTATGAGATGGCGTCCTTTGCGGTCTAAGAACATGGCATGGCCGGAATCATGGCCGGGCATCCACACCAATTCCACGTCATAATCACCGCCCAGATTAAAGATGTGATGGTTTTTTACCGGTATTAACTGGTAATCCCTGTATTCCGGCAGATCCCTGCGGTCAAAATCCAGCCAGATATTATTTCCGTTTTCATCAAACAGGTAATCCCATGCGTGGGGTTTACATTTATTTTTAATACTCCATTCACAGTATTCATGGCAGTAAACTTTATCAAAGCGCACGTTTCCAAGGCAGTGATCCGGACCTGAATGGGTGTTTACAACCACTAACGGCATTCCGCCTGTGATCTCGTCCACCAGGGCCTTTGTGTCGCCCAGTCCGTAAGCAGTATCGATGAGCATGGCCTTTTCCGGTCCGATGATCAGATACATCCAGACGTCTCCCATGCCGTCACAGTTATTCGCAAATAAACCGTAAAGATTCTCTTCGAACTCATATACTTCTACATATGGATCGCAGTCATATATTTTCTGGGTTTTATCACGTTCCCTTAATTCCTTCATAAATGCCCAGCTGATCTGATTCTGAGGCGGCCCCCATAATAATCGTTTTGCCTTATTGCCGGTTTTAATCGGCCACATACATCCTTCCATGCGGCTACCTCCATTATTTTAATTTATTAATCTTTTCCACCTGACAGCAGGATACAAAATGCCCAGGCGTTATTTCCCGTAATTCCTGCGGTTTATGGCAGAGTTCACAGGCATACGGACACCTTGCCGCAAAACGGCAGCCGGGTTTCGGATCGATAGGGGATACAATTTCTCCCTTGATGACGATGCGCTTTTTCTGACTGTGAATGTCCGTAGACGGAATCGCGGACAGAAGCGCCTTAGAATATGGATGAAGCTGGCGTTTAAACAATTCCTCCGTCTCACATGTTTCAACCAGCTGCCCCAGATACATGACGCAGATATTGCTGGAAATGTGGCGGACTACCGACAAATCATGGGTTATAAACATGTAAGTCAGTTGCAGTTCATCCTGCAGATCCATCAGCAGATTGAGCACCTGGGCCTGGATGGATACGTCCAGAGCCGATACCGGTTCATCACAGACTACGAATTTAGGGCTTAATGCCAGCGCGCGTCCTATGCCCACACGCTGCCTTCTCCCGCCGTCCATCTCATGTGGAAATGCATTGCGCAGACGGGATTCGATTCCCACCATATCCATCAGCCGGGCGGCTTCTTTTTCCAGCTCCGGCCCTTTAAATTTCCCTGAAAGAATCAGCGGCTCCACAATTGTATCGTGAACAGACATTCTCGGATTCAAAGACGAGTAAGGGTCCTGAAAGATGATCTGCATATTTTCACGCAGTTTTGCCAGCTCTTTTCCCTTCACATGGGTGACGTCTTTTCCTTCAAATATAATCTTGCCTTCCGTGCTGCCCTGAAGATGAATTATCGTTCTTCCAAGCGTGGATTTTCCGCAGCCCGACTCACCTACCACTCCCATGGTCTGCCCTTTTTCCAGATTAAATGTGACGTTGTCCACAGCATGAACCACACCCTTGCTGGTGGGGAAATATTTCTTTAAATTTTTAACTTCCAGTAACGCTGCCATGTCTATACCTCCTGAACCGTTGCTTTGATGCATCTGCATAGATGTCCCGGAGCAACTTCTTTTGTGCTGATCTCCCCTTGACGGCATTCATCAGACGCAAGAGGGCATCTGGGTGAAAAGCTGCAGCCGCAAGGCAGATTGGTTGGGTCCGGCGGTAATCCCTCGATTGGAGACAGACGCTTTGAGTTGGTGTTCATGTTGGGCAGCGCCTTAAAAAGCCCTACCGTATACGGGTGCGTGGGATGGTCGAAAATGTCTTCTTTCGTGCCGCATTCGATGATCTCACCCGCATAAGTTACGGCAACCGTATCACATGTTTCCGCAACAACTCCCAGATCGTGTGTAATCATAATCATGGAAGTATGAAGCTCTTCCTTTAAGCTGTTGATCATCTCCAGCACCTGCGCCTGGATTGTCACGTCCAGCGCCGTGGTGGGCTCATCTGCGATTAAAAGCTTGGGATCGCAGGCCAACGCCATGGCGATGACAACCCGCTGCTTCATGCCGCCGGAAAACTGATGAGGATATTCTCCTGCGCGGTCCGGGGAGATTCCCACCATCTGAAGCATTTCCTTTGCCCGCTTCATGGCCTCCACCTTTGTCACCGGATTATGAAGTTTTACAACCTCGGCGATCTGATCCGCCACCGTTTTTACCGGATTTAACGCTGTCATAGGGTCCTGAAATATCATGGACAATTTATGGCCCCGGAGTTTCTGCATCTCCTGTTCCGGTATGGCCATGATGTCCTGCCCGTCTAAAATAACCTGTCCTGCCGTCTTTTTCGTGGAATGGTCCGGGAGAATGCGCAGAATCGCTTTTGCTATCGATGTCTTACCAGCGCCCGTTTCTCCCACCAGGCCGATGGTTTTGCCTTCGTCCAAGTCAAATGAGACGTGATTCACCGCCTGTACCGTCTTTCCTTCACTGCGGTATTCCACAACCAGATCTTTAACAGACAGGAAATGTTTGCTTTTATTTGTATTATTATTTTCCATCTTCATTCTGCCCTTCTTAATCTTTCAGCTTTGGATCAAGCGCGTCGCGGATCGAATCGCCGATCAGGTTAAAACTCAATACGCTCAGCATGATAAAAATACCGGGGAACATAATCATATGGGGGTATAAACGGATATAGTTTCTGGCAGATGCCAGCATAGCTCCCCATTCCGGCGCCGGAGGCTGAACCCCTAAACCGATAAAGCTAAGGGAAGATGCCGCCAGCCCCGCACCTGCAATCGACATGGATACTTCCACAATCAGCGGAGCGATCGCATTGGGTATAACGTGCTTTACGATAATACGCAGCTTGGAACAGTTGATAGACGTGGCCGCCTCCACAAATTCCTGGCCGCGGATGGTTAATATGTTGGCCCTCATCATACGGGCAAAATGCGGGATGCCGGATACGCCGAGAGCGTAAATACATTTATCAAATCCGGTTCCCAGAACTGCCGATATGGCGATAGCCAGAAGCAGCTGGGGAAATGCCGCCATAATATCCAAAAATCTCATGACCACCTGATCCGCCACACCGCCGAAATATCCGGCAATTGCGCCCAGTGCGATTCCCAATGTGGCCGAGATGAACACCGATAAAAAGCCGACGCTCAGGGTGTAGCGGGCTCCGAAAAGAATCCGTGCCAGAATATCGCGTCCCAGCTCGTCGCAGCCGAATAGATGCTCTGCATTAGGCGTCATATATTTACAGGTCATGTCTATGGAAGAATAGTCGTATTTTAATAGAAACGGTGAAATAATGGATAGAATGATCAGCACAGCCAGCACAATCACGCTGCAGCATGCCAGAGGATTTTCAATGATTTTCTGCCATACATAAAGAGCGGAACCGGTTCTCGCATATGTTTTCTGCCGTTCAGGTTTGGGCTTTACGGCCCATTTATTCTCACTCATCTGCTTTCACCTCTTTCACTTTTTTCCGTTTCTGTCCGCTCTGACCAACATACTGTGCTTTAATACGAGGGTCCACATAGGCATAAACCAGATCGACCAAAAGCATGACAACGCTGAATGTAAATGCGATATAAAGTACGCTGCCCTGCACCGCATTGTAGTCACGATTATTGATGCTGTTGATTAAGTAGGCTCCAATGCCGGGGATGGCAAAAACAGTCTCGATCACCATGGTACCACCCAACTGCCCGCCAAAACGGCCGCCGCAGATTGTGATAATGGGGATGAGCGCATTGGGCAGCGCATGTTCATAGATAACATTGTGTTCGGAAACGCCTTTAGCGCGGGCTGTTGTCACATAATCCGCCCGGATCACCTCCAACATGCTGGACCGGGTCAGACGCGCAATTCCTGCAATGCCGCCCAGCGCATTGGCCAGAACCGGCAGGATATAATACTGCCAGCCCTTGCATCCGCTGGAAGGCAGCCATCCCAGATTGAGTGAAAACAAAAGCACCAGCATCAAAGCCAGCCAGAAGTTAGGCATAGAGACTCCGATCATAGAAATAAACATGGAGATTCTGTCTTCCGCACGGTTTGCATGTGTGGCCGCCCGAATCCCTAACGGCACGCCGATCAGCGCCGATAAAAGAATGCTGAACGCCGCCAGGATCAAAGTTTTCGGGAAACGTGACATCAGCTCTGCGCCAACATCCGTTCCATATATGTACGAATTGCCAAAACTGCCGTGCAGAAACAATTTATTCAAAAATGAGCCTAAACGGACGATATAGGGTTCGTTAAGTCCCAGCTGGTCTCTCATGGCCAGAACCTGTTCCTGCGTAGCTGTCGTTCCTAAAATAATCTCCGCCGGATCGCCCGGCACAAAATACATCAGCGTAAATATGAGGATTGCTACGCCGATTAATATGGGAATCATCAGAAGCGCCCGCTTCAGAATATATTTTTTCATATTAATTCCTCTCATACTTTTGGCTGGGAACCTTATAAAGCGAAGGTTCCCGGCCCATTATTATCTCTTTCGCATGCTGAACTCTTACTTGACTACCGACTTGTAATCCGCTGAAATCTCAACCGTATTAGGCGTGACATTGCCGAATCCGTCCTGTTCAATCTTTGTGATGCCGTCCTGTCCTACGTAATACGCATAGTTCCAGAACATGCCCACGCCATATGCCTGGTCTTTCAGATAGTCATGGAATTCATCCAGTGCCTCTTTGCTGGTAGTGCTCACGTCGCTGGCGGTTTCAAGCAAGGTCTGAAGTTTCTCATCATGCGTAAAACATGCGCTTCCGTTCTGGAATGCATTGGTATCAAATACGTTCTGCCATACGCTTGTGACATAGTCTGATGTGGACTTGGAATCCACGATAATATCCCATTTTGTATCGTCATATTTGTAGGAGTTAAACAAAGCCTGGTCATATGGCGTCAATTCCACGGTAATTCCCAGTTTGGACAGATAATCCTGGACAACTGTTAAACCTGAAGTTGCCGCGGTGCTGTTCTGGTACATCAGGCGGACTGTAAATCCTCCGTCCGGATATCCGGCTTCTGCCATCAATTCTTTTGCTTTATCAAAGTTATAATTGTAGTAGTCTTCATTTTTCCATTCCTGGTTAAAGTCACTTGCGATATCCGGGCTGAAATCTGCGCATACAGATCCGTTATCCGGAGTATTGCCATATCCCTGGCGGACCGCTTCAAAATCAATACCATATAAAACGGCCTGACGCAGCGTCTGGTTATCGGCAAACACGCTGTTGTCATTGTTAAACATGAGAATGTACATGCGGCCATTTTCATCAGGATACACGTTCCATCCCGGCGCGCTGGTGCCGTCCTCGTTCATGAATATGGAGATCTCATTCGCCGGCATATTATGTACTAAATCGGCTTCGCCATTTTCCAATGCGATCACTCTCATTGCAGATTCTGTTATTACATTGATGGTAATTGTGTCAAATGGCTGTGCATCATAATAACTGCGCAGTGATTCATCCGTCTGCCAATAGTTTTCATCCTTGGCTAAAGTGGTGTGTGAACTGGCCACTGTCTCGACCAGCTTATAGGCTCCTGTCGTAGCCGGATTTGAAGTCTTGTCCGCATCGGAAGCCGCTTCATACCACGCCTGGCTGATGATCGGAACGGTGTCCAGACACCATTCCATAGCGCCTTTGGAAGAGGATGATAATTTGATCTGAACCGAATAATCCCCGGTTGCCGTAATACTTTCCAAGTAGCCTTTCAGCTTTTCCATGGTTCCGCTGGCAAGAGCTGTTTCATAGCTGAATACAACATCACTGGCTTTAATTTCATTTCCCAGACTGTCATGAATATAATCGTATAATTCCACATCCACGGTTACCGGATCTGCGACCGTAACTGTTTTTGCCATCTGCCCCTGTAAATCTTCCACGCTCTGCCCCAATCCTTTGCTGGCGCACAGGCAGTCATACATCATCCTGTAAGTGTGGTGGCGGCCGCCGCTGTCACCGCCAAATGGAGATAGATCCCCTACGTCTGAGCTGATAACAAAGGTCAATTCCTTAGGTCCTGAGGCTGAGGCCGATGCCGCACCTTCCGTCGTCTTGCTTTCCGCTAATGCCGGAGCACTGCCGCTGCTGCCGGAACCGCCGCCGCATGCAGCTAATGTTCCAACTGCCAATGTTAAAGCCGCTGCACATACCACCTTATGCCACCGTTTTCTTAAAAACACTTTCTTCATAATCCTTGTAACCCCTTCCGTTTTTGTTTTTTATAAATAGGTCTGTTGAATAATCCCCTATGACAGACCGTACTTAACACTTCTGACCCGTTTTCTTTATTCCAAAAATGAATTAGATAAATTTACCATTTTATCTGATAAATTCAGTACTTTTTTGTGTATTTTAAGTATATCAACTTAAACTTTCACATTCAATTCTTACTTTTGGCCCCTAATTATTCCAAAATGGAATAATAGCTGTTTGAATATCCCGAGCAAACCGTCCAACAACAAAAAAAGAAGGAGACACCCGGCAGCCCGGGCATCCCCTTCTTTCTAATATTTTTTAGTCTGTTCGATAAATCTTAAACCTGATAATACAGCATGCTCAACAGCAGCCCAATGCAAATCCACACAGCTGAAACTCCAACGGCCGGAAGAACAGATGCTTTTTTATGTTCTCTCAGGGTACGGTATTCATAGAAACTGGAGATATCCTCATTCTTTTTCCGCGACAACAGAGCGCCTGATAAATAAACTCCATAACACGCCCAATCCAGATAACCGAGCCTGTTGAGCAATGTTATACCTGCGGTTCCTAAGAGAAGCACTCCGGTCATGGCAAACCCATCCCCCCATATTAAGCAAATCCCCTTCATATCATCTGTGCCAAACCCGTTGTGGCCCAGCACATATAAGAAAAGCAGGATAACTCCCGCCAGAATATTGTTCCTGAAAGCACCCGCCGCCTGTGATCTTAATATCTTTCTGTCCATAATCCTCCTCCTTTTCTTTACTCTAACACGTAATCCTCCTCTGTTCTATTCTATTTTGGAATATCGTGTTTTTTAAATCTGAATTGAACACATTTTTTTAATTCTTTATACTAATTTTAGCAGATATGCACAATGCCTGTTAAGGGGGAGAATTTATCATGATATTACCTAAATATTCGTTAGTTTACGGTTTTTTACATACAGATGGACGGGCAATGAAGAACGGACGCGGGGAAGAAATTCTGCTGAAAGGATGGGCGGCCGGAAACTGGACAAATCCGGAAGGATTTCTCTGCGGTGATACGCCGCGGCCATGGTCGGCGGATGACGCCGCACAGCCTCCGGGCAGGTTTGACCGCGCCCGTTCCATGGAAGCCAGCCTGTCCCTGCTGTGCGGAAATGAATATGCGGCTTCATTCTGGCCTCAATGGTACAGAAATCATCTCGGAGAAGCGGATATTCGATCCATGGCCTCGTATGGCTATAATTCCATCCGCCTTCCTCTCAATGCCAGAGCATTTTTACCGGAAGAGCCGGGTTACCACTGGAATGAAGACAGCTTCCGGATGCTTGACCAAGTCTTGGACTGGTGCGAACAATATCAGCTGTACGCCATTCTTGACCTGCACACCACCCCTGGCGGTCAGTCCGGAATCAAATGTGACGATGGCATCGACTATGTTCCCCGGCTTTTTTTAGAAGAAGAAAGCATGGAACGCACCATCCGGCTCTGGGAAAAAATTGCGTCCCGTTACAAAAACAGATGGATTGTAGGCGGATATGACTTGTTGAACGAACCTCTGGCTTCCCACCAATGGTTTTCTCTAATGCCCGTACTCTCCTCTTTTTACGACCGCCTGATCAAACGAATCCGGATCATTGATAAAAACCATATGCTCACACTGGAAGGAGCAGGAGCCGCAACCAATATGGAGATCTTTAACCACAACTACGATCCCGTCTGCAGTAACTGGTGCATCCATGTCCATTATTACCGGCTGTCCCCGGAAATTCGTTCTCTCTACTCATTTCTGGAGCCGTCTCTGCGGTTAAACGTTCCTGTCTGGCTTGGAGAAGGCGGGGGAAATGTGATCGAAATCGCATCCCTTCTGGACGCCGCCCAGGCGCTGGGCATGGGCTATAATCTCTGGTCCTGGAAAACCTCTGTGATGAATAACGGCAATCTGCGCCGCGATCCCGTACAATACCGCCTTCCGGCGAACTGGGAAAAGATCACAGCCTGTTTAAACGAAGGCGCTCCCCGCCCTTCTTATAAAGAATGCCAGGCCATATTTGATGAGATGCTGGAAAATATGAAATTCGAAAATTGCGTGCAGGTTCCCGACCAGCACGATTATATCCTTCGCCGTCCCGGACGGATTGTTCCCGCCGCGGCCTATGACAGCGCCAAAACCATCGGCGCCTCATTTTCCGGCCATTGGGACTATGGCAATCCCTTTGATTTCCGTACAGAAGACAGGACAAAACTGGTATTAAAAAAAGGCTGTCTTCCGCCGAGAAAAGACATGCCTTTTTCAAAACCTGCCAACTTTGCAAGAGATCCTCTGCAAAGTCTGGTTTTGGAATTATCTATGGGTGATTATGTATCCTATACCGTCCGGGATGTGACTGCGGCCTGCAATGTGCTGATAACCGCACGCGCATTGACCAATACTGACGTTCATATCAGCTGCGGTGACGCATCCGCCGACATCCATCTGGAGGAAACAGCCGGAACAATCACCTGCAAAGGGCTGGTTCTGGAACCCGCCATGGAACACACGGTAAGAATCTGCGTTACAGGCGGATGCCTTCAGCTGGAATGCGTGGAATTTACCCGGACATCGGCTACTCTTCTTTAGGCCCTACATACGGTTCGATATTCGTTTTGGCATACTGCCGGAATTTTTCGCGCCATTCCGTAGCCGGCTGATTGGCCTTTTCCAACAGCACAACCGGAATAGAAGGGGCGTCCAGAAGTTTTAAATTGGTAAATTTTTCAGCACGGAACATGCTGATATCACGTCCGCAGTAAATGCTGATCCCCATATTCAGGCTGACCTGCTGAATCACCTCTTCTCTGGTGATATTCACATCCTCTTTCGGCAAAACCCTGGCCGGACGGAATTTATAGTTCTTAGCCAGAACATGCAGAAGGGTTTTTGAAAATGAGCTTTCAATAAATGTCTGTCCGTCCAGTTCCGCCATGGTGATGCTGGTTCTGCTGGAAAACTCATGGTTTCTGGCGGTAACAACATACAGCTCATCGTCATATAAAAATGTGGTTTTTATCTCAGGAGGCACCTGCAGCGGACGATGGACAATGGCGA
Source organism: Clostridium sp. chh4-2 (assembly GCF_002899675.1). GTDB lineage: Bacteria > Bacillota > Clostridia > Lachnospirales > Lachnospiraceae > CHH4-2. The sequence continues at coordinate 33,739 of NZ_PKUU01000011.1, forward strand.
AATCATAGTCATTTGACAAAAATTCTTCTACCTCAGTTTCATAGTTTGAGCTCATAGTAGCGATCACTTCTATCCCCGGATTTTTATCATTAAAATTCTTTAATGAATTCCGGATCGCATAGGACTTGGGAACCACATAGCAGGATATGGTCTTGTGTTCACTGTATTTTTCCAGATCTTCCAGCGTTTCCATATATAAGGGCGCAATCTGCTGAAGATGCTGATATAAACACTTTCCGGCCGGTGTCAGCGACGTTGGATGATGCTGGCGGTCAAACAAATTAACAGATAGTTCTTTTTCAAGATTAATAATCTTTTTAGATAATGAAGATTGCGATATGTAATTACGTTCTGCTGCCTCAGAAAAATTAAGGCATTCCGCGACACTCATAAAATAGCGGTAAGAGATAATATCCATCTTTACAAAGGCTCCTTTCAAGAGTCTGATGCTTTTAAATATTCTATCACAGGACAATTTTATTTGCAATTTTTTAACTATAAAGATTATTCATGATAAATAACTCATAATTAAAGAAAGCAGAGGTAATGTATGAAAGGAAACATGTGGCCAATTAATGGCGCAAGCAAAGCAAAACGGATTCTATGGGGCTCTCCTCAAAATCAAATCAGCTGGGCATTTATGAAACAGCTCCGTGAAAAAGACAAAACCAGAAAAGTATACGACTGCAATCCCTATATCGAAGTTTATCAGTTCCGTGACAACATGTACGGACTGTTTAACCAAAACTGCGACGGAGCAGGCGATGTCTGGATGTATCTGATCATCGGCCCTGAAAAAGCCATGCTGATCGATACCGCCTTCGGCCTTGGTGATATGAAAGCCCTGGTGGACGAGATCACCGGCGGAATGCCCGTCATCGTGGTAAACACCCACAGCCATTTCGATCACGCCTATGGCAACTGCCGCTTTGAACGCGCCTACTGCCACGAATACGAGGCGCCTATCATTGAGAAACAGAATGAACACATGTGGGACTATCTTTTCGATGAAAACGGCAATAATATCTGGCTGGAATTTGACAAAAATGACCTTCCCAAATTTAAGAAATACGAAGTGATCGGCGTGCCCGACGGCCATATCTTCAATCTGGGCGGCGGCTACGAGGTTGAATTAATCTGGCTTGGCGGCCATGCTCCCGGCATGGCCGGATACTTAGACAAGAAAAACCGGATCATTTTCATGGGCGACGATTTGTGCAGTGATGTTTCCGGAGTCGCTTCCGGCCCCCGGCCCGGAGCTGTCAACGGCCAGTACCAGAATCTCACCGTATTCCGCAATAATCTGGCAAAGCTGGTAGCCCGCATGGATGAATATGACTATGTATTTCCCAGCCATTTCATTGTCAATCTGGAAAACAGCGTGTTGGCCGACGAGCTTGAAACCTGTGACGCCATTTTGAAAAATCCTGAAGATTTTGATTACGAACAGGAAAATGTCATGGGAACCGGCGAAAAGCGCACCCGCAGGTTTAAATATATTAAAGGATTCAGTGTGCTGGCCTATACCATGCAGGGCCTGTATCCGCCTGAAGAGTAATTTAAACTCATACGAAATCCAAGTCCGGTTTGGGGACTTGGATTTTGTTTTGTCCGCCATACTTCACCTCTTGTTTCCTGCCGCCCTGAAATTTCAGATTGCCTCCCGCATAACTGTATGATAAAGTGTAATCTGTAAATAATTAAAAGTCCAATAAACACACAAGGTGATCTCATATGTCCAAAAGTGAAAAAGCTATCGTTACCATGCTGTGCATGGTCTATGACAATAATAAACTTCTCCTTCAAAACCGTGTCAAGGAAGACTGGAAAGGCTATACCTTCCCCGGCGGCCACGTAGAAAAGCAGGAATCCTTCGTCCAGGCAGCGGTCCGGGAGATAAAAGAGGAAACCGGGCTCACCATTTTCTCGCCCAAACTGTGCGGAATCAAACAGTTCCAGACAGATGATGACGAACGGTACATTGTTCTTCTGTTTAAAACTGACCGTTTTGAAGGGACTCTCACCTCATCCGAAGAGGGTGAGATGATGTGGATTGACCGAAGCCGTCTGGGGGAATATCCTCTTGTGGATGACTTTATGGAGCTGCTGGAGGTCTTTGATTCCCCTGATCTCAATGAATTTATGTATGAACGGGGCTCCGGACCTGATGACTGGACAGTAAAGATCTACTAGAAGCACGCTTAATTCTCTTATCATTCCAACCGCTTTGTGGTATACTCAAGAAAATATTGATAGAAGGGCTTTATAATGAAGATAAATCTGACTCTGTTTTTTATGATAGAAATGATCGGCACCATCGCATTTGCTTCTTCCGGGGCCATGGTCGCCATAAAAAAACAGCTGGATCTTTTAGGCGTCATCGTACTTGGCGTCACCACCGCAGTGGGAGGCGGAATGCTGCGGGATATCCTGATCGGAAATATACCGCCCAATCTGTTTAAAAATCCTGTCTATGTATTCGTCGCCTTTCTGACGGTAATCGTGTTATTTGTGATCGTCCGTCTGAATCAGAAAATTCTGGACAGCCGTTCCATCGAAACTTATGAAAAGGTGATGAATATCTTCGACGCCGTCGGGCTGGGCGCATTTACCGTAGTCGGCATCGATACCGCCATCGAAAGCGGCTATGGGGATTACACGTTTTTAATCGTATTTCTGGGCGTTTTAACCGGCGTGGGCGGCGGTATTCTCCGCGACATCATGGCCGGACAAACCCCATATGTTCTCAGGAAACACGTTTATGCCTGTGCCTCCATCGCCGGAGCCGTGGCTTATACCTTCCTGCTCAAACGGACACATTCCAGCGCCGCAATTCTGGTGAGCGCATTTTTGGTGGTGCTGATCCGGCTTCTGGCCACCCACTACTGTTGGAATCTTCCTACGGCAACCAAAAAACGAAAGGAAAAGGAATCATGAAAATAATCCAATATATTTTAGGCATACTGACCGCATTCTGCCTGATGATCATACTGCTGATCACTTCCGTAGAAGCAGTCACCTACTGGACCCCCGGCTTTTATGAAAAGGAATATGCCAAATACGGGGTCACCGAAGACGTGCATATGGAGATGGACGACCTTTTAGACGTCACTCATGAAATGATGTCCTTTTTAAGAGGAAACCGGGAAGACCTGCACGTAATGACAGTTGTAAATGGACAGCCAAGGGAATTTTTTAATGAGCGCGAAATCGCCCACATGGAGGATGTGAAAGGTCTGTTCATAGGCGCTCTTCTCCTCCGGCGGATCTGTCTTTTGACCGCTGCCGTCAGCCTTGTGATCATGTTTTTGCTGAAAGGCAGGGCAAAGAGCATTCTGCCAAAGACCCTGTGCATAGGAACCGGACTGTTTTTCGCAGTTCTGCTGGTGCTGGCAGGCATAATATCCACAGACTTCAGCAAATATTTTATCGTTTTCCACCACATCTTTTTTAACAATGACTTATGGATTCTGGACCCGGCAACCGACTTATTAATCAACATTGTTCCGGAACCATTTTTTATGGATACGGCCGCACGAATCGGCATTACCTATGGCATTTCCGTGATTGTGCTCTTCCTGGCCTGCCTGTATTTCGTACTTCGCGGTAAGAATAAAAAACACTGAAAGATAAAAGGCTTTTCATAGATTACGTCAGGGCCGGTAAACCATGCCCGCGCGATATATGAAAGCCTTTTTATTCTTTACTTGTCCCTTAAAATGGCATATACTGTTGAATAGGCACCTTGTCCCAAAATCATATAAAATGGAGATTAATAATAGATGAAGAAATTTTTAACCATGCTTTTATGCCTGTGCCTCTTAGCAGGCCTGTTTCCCCTGACCGCCTTTGCCGCCCCGGAATGGACGGAAAATGTTTCAATTGAAGCTGAGGGCGGAATCGTAATCGATGCCAATACGGGCGCTGTGATCTACGGAAAAAACATGCACCAGACATATTTTCCTGCCAGTATCACAAAGATTCTGACGGCTCTCCTGGTAATCGAAAACTGTGATCTGGACGAAACCGTCACGTTTTCGCAGAATGCCGTCTACAACGTGGAATCGGGAAGCAGCAACATGAGCATGGAAACCGGGGATCAATTGTCGGTCCGGGACTGTCTCTACGGCCTCATGCTCCAGTCTGCCAACGAAGTGGCCAATGCCCTGGCGGAACATGTGGCGGGCACGACGGAGGATTTCGCCGTGATGATGAATGAAAAAGCGGCTTCTCTGGGCTGTGTGGATTCCCATTTTGCCAATCCCAGCGGCTTAAACGACCCGGATCACTACACATCCGCCTATGATATGGCACTGATTTCAAAGGCTGCATTTGAAAATCCGACTTTTGTGGAGATTGATTCCACCACCTATTACGAGATTCCTGAAACAAAACGCAATGTGGGGGGACGCACAATCTACGCCCATCATTCCATGCTGAAGAAAAATGATTCCCGCTATTATCCCGGAGTCATCGGCGGCAAAACAGGTTATACCTCTCTGGCCGGCAATACGCTGGTCACATGCGCCCAAAGGGATGACATGAAGCTGATATCCGTTATTCTGAACGGCCATCAGACCCATTATGCGGATACAAAAGCCCTTCTGGACTTCGGATTTGAGAATTTCCAGTCTCTCAGAATTGCGGAGCACGAAACCACTTTCACTTCATTGGAAAATGATATGACCATAGCCGGCCTTCCAAGCAGCAACTTAAATGCCATTTCCATTGATAAGGACGCCCGGATTACTCTTCCGAAAAGCGCCGCATTTTCCGACGCAGTGTCTGACATCAGCTTTGACATCACAACAAAAGATCCGGAAAATGCCATCGCCAAGGTATTATATAATTATGACGGCCGATCTGTCGGCACCGCTTATCTGATGGTGGACCGGGCCATGATGTCCGCTCCGGCTCCGGCCCCTGCGCAGGAATCCGCCTCTGAACCGGCTTCCACAGCGGCAGTTCAGGAACCTGAAACTCAGCCTATCGTGGTCACCACACCGGCTGCCACAGATCCAAAACCGGATGTCAAGCCTGCAAAAGAGCCGAAAACATTTGCCATTCCATCTGTTGTATGGAAAGTTTTGGCCGTGATCGCCGTATTGGCTGTTATCATCGGGCTCATCGCCGTTATCAGGGTATATCAGGAAAGGAAAGAGGAACAGGCCCGTCTCATCCGACGCCAGAAACGGCTGAAACGGTTTAAAGACGCCGGTTACTCGGCCACAGAATTCGATATGCTTCTGGAACAGAAACGGTCCTCATATACGACGAAACGAAAGAACCACCGACGTAAGAAATTCCCGTTTTTTAAATAATATTTTTCAACGGTTCAGAGGGTGTAAATGGCCGCAGACCATGCAGGAAGATGCCCCTCTGAATAGTTCTTATATTCTAAATAATACAGATTAGGGGGAGTTCCATGTCCCGGCATACTTTGCTAAAAAATACAATTACTACCGCAATATTTCTGATTATAGCAACTATAATCGCTTCCATCTTTTTTTATTTCACCCGTAGGAACACCACCACAATCGCCATCATTTATATGCTGGCAGTCACCTTTGTGGCTAAATATACGGTGGGCTATGTTCCGGGAATCATCGCTTCCCTGGTGGGCGTTATCTGCGTAAACTATGTATTTACATTTCCATTTATGGAGCTTAATTTCACTATTGACGGATATCCGATGACATTTATCGGAATGATGGTCATCTCCAGCACCACCAGCACATTAACCACCCACCTCAAGGAGCAGAACCGGATTATCAACGAGCGTGAAAAGCTGCTCATGGAGGCGGAAAAGGAAACCATGCGGGCCAATCTTCTGCGGGCGATTTCCCACGATCTGCGGACACCGTTAACCAGCATCATCGGCACAGCTTCCACCTATCTGGAAAACAACGGACATTTAAGCGATCAGGAAAAAAATTCAATGGTATCCAATATCTGCGAGGACGCCAACTGGCTTCTGAACATGGTGGAAAATCTGCTGTCCGTCACAAGAATCAAGGACGACAACATGAAGGTCAATAAGACGGAAGAACCGCTCGAAGAGGTGGTATCCGAAGCTGTGATGAGATTCCGCAAGAGGCTTCCCGACGCCCAGGTTCATGTAAAGATCCCCGATGACTTCATCATGATTCCCATGGACGCCACTCTCATTGAACAGGTTATCATCAATCTGCTTGAAAATGCAGTTTATCATTCGGAATCCACAAAACCCATCGATTTTTATGTGGATATCCACAATGACCACGTTTATTTCCACATCAAAGATTACGGTCTGGGCATTCGGGAAGACTTGCTTTCTAATATCTTTGACGGATATAATACAGACAGAAACAGCAGCAGCGATTCCCACAAGGGAATGGGCATCGGGCTTTCCATCTGCAAAACGATTATCATAGCGCATCACGGAGAAATCCATGCGTGCAACCATCAGGAAGGCGCAGAATTTGTATTTTCACTGCCGCTGAAGGAAGAAGGTTGAGAAGGTTAAAGATGCGGAATCACAAACACCACAGACAGTAATGGTTTACAAAAACGAATGATTGAATTGGAGGTCGACATGGCACATAAACTCACGGTACTCATTATTGAAGATGAAAAGAATATTTCAAATTTTATCGAAACTACGGTCGCTAACAACGGTTATAAAGCCGTAACCGCATACACCGGAGCGGACGGACTTTCCCTGGCGGCGTCCTGCTGTCCGGACCTGATCCTTTTAGATCTTGGACTTCCGGATATCGACGGCATGGAAGTGATCCGCAGAATCCGCCAGTCTTCCAACATGCCCATCATCGTGATATCCGCCCGCACACAGGAGAATGAAAAGGTCAACGCTCTGGATCACGGGGCGGACGACTATATTACAAAACCCTTTGGCACTCCTGAGCTTTTGGCAAGAATCCGCACAGCCCTGCGTCATACGCACACCATAGCCGGCGCCTCCGCCAATGCCAATCTCTACTCCGTAGACGGACTGGTAATCGATTTTGAGAAACGGCTGGTGACAGTGGACGGAACAGAAGTGCATCTGACACAGATTGAATACAAACTGATCTGCCTTCTGGCAAAACAGCCTGGGAAGGTACTCACTTATGACTACATATTAAAACAAATCTGGGGACCATTTACGGATACCAACAACCAGATTTTAAGAGTAAATATGGCTCATATCAGAAGAAAACTGGAGGCCAATCCGGCAGAGCCAAAATACATTTTCACAGAAATCGGCGTCGGATACCGAATGAAGGAATAAATTGTTATTTAACGGGGTTGTCGGAAGGGGTACGCACGGAATGGGGAGGCGGAGCCGGAAGGAAACGCTCAGAGGGGAACCGGACCGGGGAAGCAAGATACGGACAAATGGGATTCGGGATTCGCCCCTAAGAACTACTAAGGCCCGTAAGGACAGAACGAGGCAGGCCAGCGCCATTCGCAGTGAACTCTTTATGACTTCGCTGCTCAGCGGCGCTTTAAAAACTGAGACGGAAATCAGTTTTTACCTGCCTCGTTCTGCCCTTACGGGCCTAAGTAGTTCTAAAGGGGTTCCATACGATCCCATTTGTCCGTATCTTGCTTCCCCGGTCCGGTTCCCCTCTGAGCGTTTCCTTCCGGCTCCGCCTCCTGGTTCTGGGCTGGTTTTCGCTAGCCTGGTTAAAAACAATATTTGTGCTTAGGTACTTATGCAGCACCACAACTACATTAATTGTTAAGGGATTTTCAGAAATGACTTCACCTTTTACTTTAAACGTCAAGGCATTTCGCAAAATGACCTCACCCTTTACATTAAATCCTCAAGGCTTTTCCGAAAATGCCTTCACCCTTGATGTAAAACTTACTCTTCCATCCACTAAATCTTTTTTATTTAGCTAGCCAAGCAACAGCCGGAAAGAAGGGGAAACCTGGGCGGGCGGCGGACATTGAGAAAGACAGGGGATCGTGTGCAGCCCCTTAGTGATACTTGGCCGGCAAGAGTGGAAAAAGGCAGACAAATACTGAATTCCGAATCAGTATTTGAGGCGCCCTTGAGCGATGAAGTCATCAGGAGTTCATCGCGAATGGCGCCGCGCTGCCTTTTTCCGCTCTTGGCGGTCTAGTATCACTTAGGGGCGTAACCCGAATCCCCTGTCTTTCTCAATGTCCGCCGCTCGCCCAGGTTTCCCCTTCTTTCCGGCGTTTCTTAGTTAAATAAAGATTTACGCATTCTCAAGCTAAAGTTGCTTTTTTCTTATTTTGCTCAAGCGGTTTTTCATATTGCGCTTTTTTCTTACTTCTTCTTTTTTCTCAATAACCTGCTGTGCGCCCTCTTCCCGGACAATCTTAATTGTCTTAACCGCATAAACCCTGTCGTCATCTGTCTTCTTCATGCGTATCTTGCCTCTTAAAAAGCCATGTTCCGGGCAAACTGCCAGGCAAAAGTAGACTTTCTGGTTTACGGAAAACCATCGCACCTTTTTCCGCAGCATGCGTCTGCACTGATAGCAGATCATATCGGTAACCGCTTTATCTTCCAGAGCCTCTTCCTTGCTTTCAAATGTTCTGGATACGTATTTGGAGTAGTCGGGAAATACCAGATAGATCTCTTCTTCTTTGCTCTGCGGAACGCGGTAATAATCCAGTGAGATATAAGGTTCCAGCTCCAAAAAATCCATATGAGCCATCACTTTTCCGGTATAGTAGGCATCGTCCAAAGCCCGGTGAAACGGCCGCTCTTCCATAATGCCCATCTCTTCCACCGCCGTATCCAATGAAACTTTGGTCTTTCCATAACCGCATTTTAAACTGTATAATTTCTGAATATCATAATAGTATAATGGAAGGTGAAATGGAAGTTCCATTCCATAATACACCATATTTCTCTGCAGTTCCGTCAGATCCATGGGGCCCCATGTACAAAATATGGGTTCGTCTTTACACCAGTCTAAAAATTCCTGCACTGCACAGGTAAAATCTTCTCCCTGCTCCTTCAGTTCCCGGATATCCATATGGGTAACTTCTGATATCATAAAGTGCATCTCTTTATAGACCTGTGGTTTTACCAGCCTGTGAAACTCTTCCAGCACACGAAATGATTCATCCAGCCTGACCGCACCGATCTCAATAATCTCAAATGGAAAGTTCTCTATGGAACCTTCTTTTCCCTGTGGACTCTGGTTCCACTCTAAGTCAAATACAATATAATTCTTCATAATGTTTGATTATATCATATATTAGAACATTTGCCTATTGAAAATCATTCCAGCTTGTTGACAGACCCTTTCATTTACACTAAACTAAAGCCATCTATTGCGAGGAAAGGAGCCAAACCCATGAGCGATATCGATTTACACATGCATTCCAACATCAGTCTTGACGGTGAATTTACACCTGATCAATTAGCAAAATTATGTTATGAAAACCACATTAAAACAGCCGCTCTGACCGATCATAATTCGGTGCGCGGCGTTGATAAGATGAAACAAGCGGCGGAAAACTATGGGATTCAGATAATTCCGGGAATTGAGCTGGATTGTATCTGTGAAGAGCTGGATCTTCACTTGCTGGGATATGGTATTGATATAACAGACCAAAGATTTGCAGATAATGAAACTTATATATTAAAGCAAAAACAGTCTAACTCCGTACAGACCATGGATCTTCTACTGCAGGCCGGAATCGCCTTTGATCCCGAAAAAGTTATGGCATTATCCCGTGACGGAGTGGTAATCGGCGAGACCATTGCTGAAGTCGCTCTTCAGGATGAGCGCAATTTTAACAATCCCTTGATGAAGCCATATTATCCGGGCGGAAGCAGGAGCAGCAATCCTTATGTAAATTTCTTCTGGGATTTTTGTTCGCAGGGAAAGACGGCATTTATTCCGGTGTCCTATATAACTGTGGAAGAAGCAATTGAACTGGTCCGCAGCACAGGAGGCGTTTCCGTAATCGCACATCCGGGGGCGATGGTGAAACGGGATGAAGAGAAAATTGCTTATATGGTTGAGTGCGGCGTGACGGGAATCGAGGTTTACAGCAGTTACCATTCTGAGGATGATATCAGGTATTATCGGGAAATTGCTGAGAAATATCATTTAATTCAAACTGTGGGAAGTGATTTTCATGGGAAGACAAAACCGGCGGTCAGGCTGGGTGGGACGAATTGCGAAGAATTGAGTTTTGATATTCGGGAGCTGATTCCCAAATACCGGTAATTTACATAAAGGGTGAAGGCATTTTCGAAAAAGCCTTCACCCTTTGCATTAAAACATTAAGGCATTTTCCAAAATGCCTTCACCCTTTATGTAAAAATCACCAGCTTCCCCGGAATCCGGCCTCTTCAATCTCATCCCGAAAGTCACAATCCAAATGCATACAAATCACCCTCCCCCTCCACTCTTCTCCAATCCTCTCTTTTAACCCCTCAAAATTCCCATGCCCAGAATCCCTCTCCGCATATTTAGCCGTATCCAGATACAGCCTGGCTAAATCTCCTCTAACCAGCTCATCCACCAGCTCCCGGCCGACCAAACCGCTGTCCCCGCTGTAATACACCGACTCATCCTCATCTTCAATCCGATACCCAAAACACCCCATACAAGGATCATGAAACACCGGAACAGGGGTGATCTTCACCCCGTCCCTCTCCGTCATCTCATCGGCAGACATATAATCATAGATATCCTCTTTAATTCCACAAAGCCCCAGATACTCCGTCAACCGCCTGTCCGGATAATAAACCCTGACCCGCCGGTTCTGTTTAAACCATGTATAGGCAATCAGCTCGCCCAAACTGCCCACATGATCCGTATGCATGTGTGTAATGATCACAGAAACCGATGCCGAGTTCCTATATTCCTCCAACTCATATACCTTGCGAAATACATCCTCCCCACAGTCCAGCAGATAAAAATCCCTTCCATGCATAAACCAGGCAGATGTATTGCCAAAAGCGGGATTAAACGCCGCCCCATACCCTAAAAAATAAATATCAATCATATTTAATCACAGGTGCTTTCAAGATGCCGGACGGTCTCAGGCAGTATTCATACGACCATGCGCAGCCGGTTGTCCTCCAGTAATCGGGAGCTGCCTTGTTATCCTGCGAATCGCAGTTATGAAGTGCGCCAAAGGTATTAATCCTGTTTCCATACGCCGTTATCTCGATACACTTTTCTCCTTTTCCAACCGGTTCAGTAGTCAGTTCATACGGTGAAAATGCGATGATTCCCTGTTTCCGCCCTTCATAGTCCACCCGGATCAGCGGCGAAGAAAACTTGTTCACAGAGATTGATAATGGTCTGTCCTCTCCCTCCACCGCAACGTGGTAGATCACATTTCCCCCGTAAAACGGCAGCCCTTGTGACGTCCAGTCGCCAAAATACAATCGGCGCACCGGAGGAGTTACTACGGCGCTGCACCCCGATACTTTCACGCCGAAATCTCCCAGCAGATAGACCGCTTCCAAGTTAGCTCCATCGTGAAAGCTACGAACCAGACAGAGCTCATTGGCCCCCTTTTCAAGCGCACCTAACGGTATCGTGCTGATTCTCCGGTCCACATACCAGCCGTCCGGCTCAACCGTCACCGGATATCCATTCCAGAATACCGTAGTTTCTTCCAGCTGCTCCAATGCCAGACTCACGCTGTCAATCGGGCATTCAGACCAGATATAATAGCGCAGCTCAATTCTGTGATCCTGCCTTCCTGATTTATCCTTTTCTTTCCTTCTGCTCCACGGCTGGGGCCATGCCTCCATGCGGAGCGGGTATCCCAACTGCTGCCGCAGCTTATTATCGATTCTGAGAATCTCTTCGTGATCCTGCCACGGCTGCCCATCGAAGGAGTATTCCGGCATATCCAATACCAAAACATTGGGTTCGGTCAATGTGATGGATACCTCTTTGCTGTACTTAGCTTCATATGGCGCTGTCTTTTCCTCAGATGTCTCCTGAACCGGCGGCTCTGCCCGATCTTCACCGGAAAACGGCATAAGCTGAAGCAAAATGCTGTCGTGTTCAAACAATTCCATCCGAACCTCCGTCACCCCATTCTCCTGTCCGCAAGTTTCCATCCTCTCAGATGTCCCATCAAGCGCATTCATCCGAACGCATTCCCAGCTTCCCTTAACCCTTAAAAGCAGCTGTTTAGGACGCACAAGCTCATTTTTCTCCGGGTTTTCCTTGTGAGCCAGGAACAGCCAGCGCATATCTCCTTCTTCCCTTATCTGGCAGATCAGGTCTTCTGCTCTTTCAAAATCCCCATAATATGCCTCGATATCCCCATAGCCTTCCAGCTCCCGGTAAAGGGCTGTTTTCGCATCGGGAATTACCCGGCATTTACGGGCAAAATGTTCCGCTTCATCAGAACATTTTCCGTCTATAAACTGTGGGATTCCTCCGATAAACAGGATTTGTCCCCCATTATCCTTAAACTCTTTTAAAGCGGCCAGTGTCGAAGACCGGATCGTCTTCATATAAGGAACAATGACTGTCTGATATTCCATCTCTCCCACAACAAAACCATGTTCCGAACTCCCTTTATACAGCCTCGGCAGCAAAGATTCCGAGATGAAGTCGAAATCCAGGCAGCATCCAAGCATCCAGTCTGTAAAGCGCAGAAACTGTTCATCCAGTTCCTTTACCGCTTCTCCTGTCTTTTCCATGGTTCCCCAGTAAAGCCAGCAGGATTCCACCGGATGCAGAACCCCGATCTTCACCCCGGCGCGCCCCCGGCTCAGAACCATGGCGATCCGGGCAAAATAATCCTCGATCAGTTTATATTCCTCAAACCAGGGCGACTGGTAAAATATGGACGCAGGATAATCCCGTTTTGCTTCCCCTTCCATAGACGTCCAGGAAAGATGAGGCGCTCTCACCGTTACGCCCAAAGCGGCCTGCCAGTCTCCCTGAAGCTTATGTCCCCTGAAATCAAAGTCCCAGTTGGTCACACCATATAATTCGCTTATCATCGCCTCCCGGCCGCATTGGTGTACAATGCTCTGGGCCTGCTTTGCGGTGGTAAATTCCCTTCTGTCGCATAAGATATCAATACCTGGAATCTGAAACCCGGGATAAGACCTCATCGCTTCTCCCACATACTCCGTTTGGGAAGACAACAGCGGCTCCTTCATCAAATGTCCGGTCAAAGCGATTCCATTGGCTTCACACCAGGCTCCGATCTGCTCCCCATAGCTTTCTGCAAACAAACGGCTCACCAGGTCATGATAATCATATCTGGCTTCCGATTCCATGTCCTCCCTGTCGTAAAACAGTTCCGGCAGGCGGTCTAACAGATCGAATCCGTACTGTTCTTTAAAAAGCTCCGGCAGGCGGTCCGTAAACGGCAGAATTACTTCTTTGCGGCTTTCTATGCTTCCTGCCCTCTGTTTGGGCGTAAACTGAGGTTCATCCGTGAATATGCCCGGCACTGCGCCGCCGAAATCATCTCCCAGATATTCTCGGTATTTTTCATATGTGATGTCCAAAAACTGTTTTACCGCTTTTGAATTTAATGTATCCACATAGGACTGGCCGTTAAACCATGGATTGTCACCGCATACTTCCAGATATGCATACCACACGTTTTCTTCAGTCTGGCCGGCCGGTTCCAGTCCAGCCGGTTTTTCTCTGGTTTTTTCTTCGGCCATTTCCGTCTCATATGGCCCGGCGGCCCTGCCTGTCTCTTTTGCATCCCCCACGTCCAGTCTTTTATAGCTCTTTAAAAAGCCGTTTTCCCCTGTCACCAGATAAATTCCCAGGAGCTTCCTTTCACCGCTTCTCACCGCGGATGCGGTTGAGTTCTTTTTATCAGTTTCCGGCACCTCGCCGTCTGAATACGGTCTGGGTGACCACACTAAAAAGCGGGACCGGTACTCACTGCTGCAAGTCACCAGCCCGCCTGCGAAACCTGACGGCCAGCGGTCTTCATCGTAAAGCCATGCATGAAGCCCCAGCTTTTTGGCCTGCTCATTGGCGTAGGAGATCATTTCCATAAATTCATCGCCCAGATAAGGCAGGTCCATGCCGGTTCTGCTGTGCAGAAATCCGCCGCCCATGCCCATCTTTTTGAAGACCTCCAGGCAGAAATCCACGTCTTCCCGGGTCATTTTTGTATTCCATGCCCAAAACGGCACGCCCCGGTACTCGGCCGGCGGATCTGCAAATTGAAGCTCAGAAAATTCCTTCTTATTGAGTTGATACAGCATTCTTCCTCCTTTTCATTCAGGACAGGCTGTCGATATACTCCGACGGCGAAATCCCCGTCACCGCCCGGAATATCCTGCTGAAATAAAATTGATCCTTGTATCCTGTCATCATTGCCACATCTTTGATAAACATCTGAGGATTCCGTTCCATAATCTCCTTTGCCCGTTCGATTCTGACATTCCTCAGATAAGAATGAAACGCCTGCTTTCCATGTTTCCTGAATATCAGATTCAGGTAAGACTGGGACAGCCCGAATTCCCTGCACACGGACGATACGGTGATATCTTCCGACAAATGCTTCCGTATATAATCCTCTATTGTCTCCAAAAACTCCGGTGAATCCAGTTTTACGGCTTCCTTATCCTCCCGCCAGTAGCGGATAAAGATACTCTTTAAACTATCATACAGCTCTTTTACGCTTCCCGCATCATAAAATGCGTCTTCCAGCATCATTTCATCCTCAAATACATCGCCCTGATAGTTCAGATACTGCTGGACTTTGACGGACATCTGCCGGACAAACCGTTCCAGGCGAAGCTGGGGATATTCGGCTTCGCCTGCATTTTTTATAAAATCCCAGAGCGTTTCCAGAAACATGGCATAGTCCTTTTTCTCAAGACACCGTTCCATGCTTTTCATCGCTTCCTGGCTGTAAACTTCCTTTGCGGGCATCTCGTCCGGCCCTTTGTCTGCGGATACCATGAACGTCTGGCTGACGCCGATGGAAAGGCGGCTGTTTAAACTCTTATAAAGACAGCAAATCATGCTCTCCAAGTCCGCGGACTCAACGGTATGGGGCACCATCACGGAGGTCACAAAACATCCGTCCCCATTTTTACGCTCCGCCTCTTTGGCCATCATCCGGTAAAATTCCGCTCCGCCCACCACTTTGGACGGGCAGATGTATAATGCCTCCCGCTCATCCCGGCCGTACACGAATATGGTGTTTTCCATCTCAGAGATCAGCTCGATCTCATAAGTTCCCGTAAATCTTCGTGGCAGCCCGTTTTCCCGGATCACGGCCAGATAATACCGTTCTTCCGGAAAATACTCCCGTATCTTTTCCTGATCGGACAGCTCCCCGGTAACCATGGCGCGCACCAGGCGTTTTCTCTGTTCGTACACCCGTTGATCCAGCACCTTTAGAACGGGGGCTACCGCGGATACGAAATTGGCCGGGGTCATGGGCTTTAACACATAATCGGATACCCCGTATTTTAACGCAGCCCTCACATACTCAAATTCCTGGTAGCCGCTGACTAAGACAATCTGGGCGTCCTCCTGTTCCTCTTTTATGGCTTTGACCATATCGAGACCGCTCATTATGGGCATTTTCACGTCGCTGATTACCAGATCGGGCGATAATTGGCGGTACTTCATGAGCCCGTCCTTTCCATTTTCCGCGGTTCCCGCTATGATGAGGGACGGACATTTCATCTTTATTATATTACAGATATAATCCAACGCACTGGGTTCATCGTCCACTACCAGCACACGAAACATTATGATCCCCCCTGACGCTTTTGTACACGGTTTATAAGTCTTCCGAATCCGCAAACGGAGCCGCGATTATAACGGTTGTTCCGCTTTCAGATCCATTGATATCGAATTCTACCCGGTCGCCGAAAAACAGAACCAGGCGGGCGTATGTATTGAGAAGTCCCATGCCGCCGATTTCCATTTCTATCACTTCGTGCCGGTACATGAGATTGATTTTCATCTCTTCCATGTCCTGCTTGATCTTGTCGGCAGTCTCCGGCCGTATCCCCTCTCCGTTGTCGCAAAACTCCATAATCCAGCGGTCTCCGGCCTGGGAACGCCTTCCTGTCACCGTAATTTTCATGACTTCCGCGCTGCCGTTAAACCCGTGTTTGATGGAATTTTCCACGATCTGCTGAAATACGATTTTCGGTACCAGCTGCTTTTTTAAATCCTCTTCCACGTCAATTCTATATTCAATCTTATGCTGGTATCTAAGCTTCATGAGATACAGATATTGGTTCAGATACTGGAGTTCATCCGCAATGGCGGCATACCGCATCTTGTTGCCCGTAGCATAGCGCAGCATTCCGGATAAGCTGTCGCAGATTTCACAGATGGATTCGTCTCCCAATATCAGGCCTCTGGAGGAGATTACATTCAACACATTATGGAAAAAATGAGGGTTGATCTGCGCCTGGAGCAGATCGTAGCTGGCCTGAAGCTGCAGGTAGGAAAGGTTCTTTTCATTGGTTAACGACTCTTTCAGCCTTTTTAGAAGCTGTTCATAGGCATCGGTCAATGCCTTTATCTCATCCACGCTGTTTTCAATATGGATTCCCTCTTCCATATTGTCAAAACTGGCCTGTTCCATCTGCCTGCGCAGCTCGTTGATGGGCCGCGCCATATTGACGGATACGCGGATGATAAAATATACGAACAGACCGGCAAACAGCAGAATAATCCAGAACGCCATCCATAAAAAGCCGGACATTTTTTTCAGGATCACTCCCCTGTCTTCGGAAAGCAGAATTGTAACCCCGGTCAAATCTGAATATATGGAGGAAACGATCTCCTGTTTCCCTGTTTCCGGATTTTTTGCCTTGAAGATTCCATTGTTCTTTTCCATGCCCAGCTGCTGATAAAATGCTGCGCCCGGGGCATTTTCGTCCCCGTAAAGGAATTTTCCTCCGTCAAATATAGCCGTCACACGGATGTTATCGTCATAAATATCAAAGATCTCATTTAAGGATTCCTCTGTCTGCTGGACTTCCAGATATCCCAGCTGATATCCCAGAATCTCCCGTATGATTCCATATACATTGGGCCGGGACTTTAAGCCCCACGGGTCGGCATGGGGCGGTATCAGCATGGTCTTACCCCGGATTCCGGTGGCTTCCCCGATCCATACTTTCTGTTCCTCGGGAATGGCATCCCGAATCTTCCGGTCGTCAAAATCATAGCTGGCAAACAAGTCTCCATGTTCATTGTAAATGAGAACCCTATAATAGTTTTTCACAATATGATAGGTGTTCAGACGGATATTGATCTTTTTCTTGGCTTCTAAGCGGTAGTTATTATCTTTTGGAACAGAGGAGAGAATCTTTAAATTATCCAGAATTGCAGGATCGGATAAAAGGGATTCCGTGGCTTCCTGCATGGAACTGTATTCCAATTCCAGCTGCTTCATCATCTGTCCGGTAAGGGTGGTGAGGTAAGAATACTCTTCCGCCACATATCGTTTCCGCGACGAATGATAGTACAGGACGCAGATCACCATGACCGAGATAAACAGAAATGCCACATAATTCAACAATATTTTTTTCTGGAACCTCATATCCCCACCTGCCCTTTGCTATCCTTTTACCGCTCCCGCCGTCATACCGTCCACTATCTTATCATTCAGTATAAAGAATATTATTAACATAGGCAATACAATCATGATAACATCTGCAAATAACAGGTTATAGGAGCTGGAAAACTGCCCGATAAAGCTGTATAACGTCAGCTGAAGCGTAACATTTTTCGATCCCGGAAGAAAATACAGAGGATTCATAAAATCATTGAATACAGAGACTAAATTGAGTATGCTCACCGTAGCGCTTACCGGTTTTAACAGGGGAAATACCACCGTCCAAAAAGTCTTCCACTGGGAGCACCCGTCAATATAGCTGGCATCCTCCAGCTCAATCGGTATGGAAGACATGAATCCCCGGTAAAGCATCACGGTAAACGGCGTATGGAGAGCAACTTCGATGAGAATCATTCCCACCATGGTCTTATAAAGTCCCAAACTCTGCAAAATCCAAATCGTCGGCATAATCGCAGGCGGCACCATAAGTCCCACTAATATCATCGCATTGGCCGCAGTCATCTTTTTATCACTGCGCCGCTGAAGCACGTAGCCGGACATAGCGGAAAATAAAATCAGCAGAACAATGGAGCAAACCGCCAGAATAAAACTGTTTTTATAAGCCCGGACCAGCATGTAGTTCTGTTCCTTTATAACATTTATAAAATTCTCAAAATGCAGGGATTCCGGAAGGGAAATGCTTAGCTGGTTGGCCGATTTCCTGTCCTTTAAGGAATTTGTCAGCATGAACAGAAACGGAATGATAAAGATAAAAAAACCGGCTGTCACTCCCGCTGCCGTGGCTATCAGGCATTTTATATTCTTCTTTTTCATCGTCATTCACCACCTATTCTTCCCGGCTGATTAAAAACTTCTGGAGCGGATAGGCGATAACGCCAATCACCACCAGCATGATCACATTTCCGGCTGTGGACAGCCCGTAATATCCCGCTGCAAACTGTTTATAGACAGAAAGGGCGATCACCTCTGTCGCCGTCCCCGGCCCGCCCTCCGTCATGGCTTTAATCAGATCAAATGTCTTCATTCCCGTAACAAGGGAAAGGATGATAACCGAATTCATGGCCGGACGACACAGCGGCATAGTGATATATCTGAGCAGCTGGGAACCTTTCGCCCCATCCACCTCAGCCGCTTCATAATAGGTGCGGTCAATGGCCTGAATCCCTGAGATGAAGATAACCGTGGCCACTCCAAGACCTTTCCACACGTCCGTGCCTATGATGGAAAACAGCGCGATATCGGGATTGCCAAGCCAGTTCACGCTATGGCCGCCGAAGAACCTGATCACCTGGTTGATCAGACCTCTGGACGGGTGCATCAGAGCGCTGAAGGTAATTCCCACCGCAACCGAACTCACCAGATGAGGAAAGAAAACAACCGATCTCAGCGTCCTCTTTAACTTTATATTCCCTGTCAGATAAACCGCCAGCAAAAAGCCTAAAACCACCTTGATCCCGCAGGTAGAAAACGCATAGATAAACGTGTTCATAAGGCTGTGGCTCAGCGCTTTGTCTCTCATAAACATTTTAAAGTTTTCCAGCCCCACGAACTTCACGTCGGTAAAGCTCCAAACCGTAAGGCTGAAATAAAAGGAAATCACCAGAGGGATGATAAAAAGTCCTGTGAACACAATTAACGTAGGGGCCAGAAACCATCCCGAATACCTTTTTTTCTGTTTCAAATCCTTCACCTGCTTTCAAAAAAAGACTGCCCGTATATACCGTTCAGGCAGTCTTTTTATTATCTCTTACTTCCAGTCAAGTCCCAGCTGCAATGCCTGCAGTTTGCAGTCCTCGTCATACTCTGCCGCAGCGTCTTTTCCGGTGGTTAATCCGGAGATGAGCGATTGGGTAATTGTAGAACAATTGGCGCCCTTTACGGCAGTCTGGAATTCCATAGCTACTTTTGTTTTATTGCTGTCAAAATATGCCTGCATATCGTTCTTTACGCCGTCATAAGAATTCTCAGGTAAAGAATATCCCTTAATGCAGTAAGGTCCGTCCGGAAGGATTGCTCCGGCATAAGCATTTAACGCTTCATCAGAAATGTAGAATTCCATGAATCTGAGAATATCGTCCTTCTTCTCAGAATTTAAGCTTCCATAGAGGGAGTTTGGCATCCAGACGGTAAGTCCATGGTCATCCGCCTTATCCCCGGGAACACCGAATACACCGATCTTGTTGACCGCTTCTTCGCCGTACAGGGAGTAAATATTGGATAATGCCTGGGTCAGGCTGATCCAGTGGGCGCCGTCTCCATTGGCCAGCATATCGCATGCCTCGTCATAGGTGGTCGCTGTATGGCCTTCCTGTAAAAACGGCAGCACATCCTCGTATTTTTCCCAGCTCTTTAATGCGGCCGGATCGGAAGCGTACTTTGCATTTCCCTTTTCAAATTCACTGACAAAGTCAGGATTTGCGGCAACCACGTTGTAATGATCGCCCAGGAACAGAACCTGCGTCATGGATTTTTTAGCGGTGGAACTGATATAAGCCGTATGGCCTGCTTCTTTAATCTTCTCGCAGTTAGAGATGAACTCATCCCATGTATCAGGCACTTTCAGCCCCAATTCCTCATAAATCGGTTTGTAATACATCACGGCCCCTGCCTGCGTGGATGCAAACGGAACGCCGTAAATCACACCGTTTACAGTCACCGAATCCTTATAGGTATCGTCATATTTCTCCGTAAACGGCTGATCCGTCAGGTCGATAAAATATTCCGACGGGTTCAGGGCATCCAGAAGCGATCCTGAGTTGTATACCAGAAGATCCGTCATTTCCCCGGACGCCAGCCTGGTCTTCAGCACACTGTCATCCACTTTGTACTCAATCTCAACCGTAATTCCCAGTTTTTCCTTTGCCAGATCACAGACTGCGTTAAGTCCGTCCAAAGATACGTTATTGTCGATCAGAAGAGATAATGTAGCCTCTTTATACTCCCATTCCCCTTCCTTCTTCTCCGTCTCGGCCGCTTCAGTCTCAGCAGGCTTTGACTCTTCCGCTGCCTTTGTGGAAGCCTCCGTTGCAGGAGCTGCCGGGGCTGTAGTCTCCGGCGCTGTTTTTGATGAACCGGAACATGCTGCAAGACTTGTTGCCGCCATCATGGATGCCAGTGTTAATGCAATCATTTTCTTTCCTTTTTTCATAAAACTTGCCCTCCTTTATCACACGACTCTTAGATAATTGTATCTTAACACAGAGGGCTTAGAAACTACATGGAGAAAACGACAGAAGCGGATGTAAAAAATAACAGTCCGGTCTTGTGACGTTTAAACCCGGACTGCTATCGCTGTATAAAGTAATATAAAAAGCCCCGGAATCAGAAATTTTAAAACATCCTGATCCCGGAGCCTCTCTCATCTATTCGGTTATATCCTTTCGTCCAGCCGTTCCAGCACATCCTTCAATTGTCCGATTACCGCAGTAGCCGCGCTTTGATCGATCCTTTCACCGTGACGGGGTTTCAGCGCATATACCCGCAGCCCCGCATTCAGCGCCGCCGCAATTCCGGTGGCGGAATCCTCCACGGCGAAGGCATTTGCCGTATTCAGCCCCAGTTTTTCCATGGCCTTTAAGTAAATTTCCGGGTCCGGCTTGTGGGTGCTGCACTCAACTCCGCTGATGCAGTAATCGACTAATTCAGTCACTCCGGCGGCTTTCATCATGGCTTCGATGGCCGTCCGCTCAGAAGAAGATGCAATGCCGATCTTTAAGCCTCTGCGCTTCAGCTCCTCAAACAGCGGTTTCACCTGTGGGTCCACCAGCTTTTCATAAGGTTCCGGATGAGCCGCCCGGTATTCCCTGTACTCCAGAAGCATCTGGCGGCACAGAACCGGATCGTCCGGAACGATGGCTTCCCAGATTGCTTTCTCATTGGAACCGACAAAATCCATCTCCGCGTCATATACAAACTGTTTTTCCCGCAGATAATTCTCCCGCCTCTGCTGATAAAAATGCTCTGTATCTGCCAGCACACCGTCCATATCAAATATGATGCCCTCTATCATAATCTCTCCCCTTCAAACTCTTCCATGAACATCCATCACAAGTCCTGTGCCTGACATGAGGCTGTAAGAATTAGTATTCCAGTTTCCACATATAGCGGCGTTTTGTCAGCGGATGCTGGCGCGCATAGGACAGTTCCTCAGCATATACACGGAATACTGCAGTATGTAACAATGGGTTGAAATAAGTAGCCACGTCGCTGCTGATCTCGGAAGACAGACCGTAATCTTTTGCATCCACAACGGTTGTCAGAGCGTCGAAACGCTGAAGGAAAGTCAGGGCTCTGGAATCGATGGATCTTGTTTTTCCATCATTCATCAGCAGTACGAATGGTACGTCTTTATCTGTAATTTCAAATGGTCCGTGGAAGAACTCTCCTGAATGGAAGCTTCCTGAATTGATCCACTGCATTTCCATCATCAGACAGATGGATGTAGAGTATGCAACCTCAGCGCTTGCGCCGCTGGACATTACATAGATAACCGGAGCGTCTTTATATGCTTCTGCAAATTCTTTGGCAGCCTTTTTTGCGGAAAGAGCGCTTTTTTCTGCCAGTTCAAAGATGGTGTCAAAGCCTGCAATCATCTTGTCGTATTTGTCATATCCTTCTATCTGCTGAAGGAGTTCCAGTGCCAGCGCCATTACATAGCCCATTTTTTCCAGTTTTGCAGCGTAGTTTGCTTCAAATCCGTGAATGATGCTGTAATCTGCGTCGATGGTCAGAGCTGAACCTGCTGCATGTGTTACGCTGACAACAACTGCGCCTGCTGCTTTTGCCACAGCGTTGGCTTTTACTGTCTCAGGAGTGCTTCCTCCTAAAGAAGCGGTGATAACAACCGTTGTCTCGCCCAGCCAGTCCGGAACATCATAGTTAAATTCATTGGCGGTATAATGAGCGACACGCAGCTTTTTGCTGGCATTTGCAAGAAAATACTTAGCCGGATACAGTTCGCTTTTGGAAGCGCCGCAGCCTACGAACGCCACATTTTCTATGGTATTCTTGCTGACGATGTCAGAGACAATTTCCTTTACCTGATTCAGATTGATATTGTACATGATAATTTCCTCCTTAAAATAAATGCTTGTTTTTTATATTTACGCCAATACGCCCAGCGCATTGATAATGATACCGCCTACAATACAGATCAGCAAAAGCCATCCTGTAGAAACTCTCTTACGAATCAGAGCATACATTGTCATGGTAACCCCAAGGCTTAACGCCTGCGGCAGGATTCCGTCCACGATGTCCTGAAGCACCAGTCCGGTGCTCTTAAATGCGATCGGCGTTGTGATGCCCACCATGCTGGCTACCATAGCGCCGATTACCATCAGTCCCACGACTCCGCAGACATACATCAGCTGATCCATCAGATTTCCGCTCTGAAGTTTGGTCAGATATTTACTTCCCATGGTATATCCAAGTTTTCCTCCGAACCAGGTAACCAGCCAGGCCGGAATCAGGGAGATCAGAATGGCCAGAATCGGCCCTAAGATGCTGCCCTGCTGTGCCAGTGAAATTCCAAGTCCAAATGCGATAACCCGGACCGTACCCTGGAAAAAGGAATCCCCCACGCCGGAAAGAGGTCCCATCAGGGAAGTCTTAACCGCATTGATTGTCTCAGGATTGAAATTGTCCCTGTCTGCCGCATACTGCTCTTCCATGGATGACGCAAGTCCGAGGACAAAGGCGCTGGTCTGGGGTGTGCAGTTGTAAAATGCCATATGGCGTTCATAAGCTTCTTTCTTTTGTTCCACCTGAACCGGGTCCGATTCGTCGGGATATAATTCGTCTAATGTGGGGGCAATGCCGTACAAAAACCCCATATTCATCTGACGTTCATAGTTCCAGGATGCCTGAATTGCCCAGGACCGCCAGAAAAACTGTAAAAATTTCTTGAAATCGGAGCGCTTATTGGGCGCAGCCTTTGTATTGCTCATGGTCTCTCCTCCTTACGCTTCCAGCGGATCGTCATCTTCCAACGGGTCATAATCATCTAAGTCATCAGCTGCATGTGCAGAACCTCCGCCTCCGCCGCTCTTGAACTTCAGACCGCTCAGAACAACGGCTGCGATAACGGCGAAAATAGCGATTGCCGTGATATTCAGTCCCAAATACCCTACCAGGAAAAATCCCAGGAAAAAGTAAACCGTCAAATCCTTGTTCAGCATAGTCGACATCAGCAGCGCAATACCATAAGCGGTAAGGAACTTGGTGCCCAGGTTCAGCCCTTCAGTCAGCCATCCCGGAATCACGCTCACGATCATCTGCACCACGTCGGTTCCCGCATAGATTGCCAGGAAAATCGGAACAAAATACATCAGCGCATAGACAAGCGTTCCCCACACGATATGCATCTGCCAGGCTCTTTTAAACTTTCCCTGGCTGATGGCGTTGTCCGCCACATGCGTCAGGTTTGCCAGCAAGATTCGTCCCAGCACTCCGATGGCCTGCCCCAGCAAAGCGATCGGTACCGCAAGCGCAAGAGCCGTTTCCATGGTGGCGTCTGTCAATATGGCAAATGCCGCCGTAATAATTGCCGCCATATTCATGTCCGGCGGAGCTGCCGCGCCGATGTTTACAAGTCCCAGGCTCATCAGCTCCATGGACGCTCCGACCGCAAGTCCTGTAGGCAGATCGCCCAGCAGCAGACCTACAATCGTACTGGTGATTAAGGGGCGTTCCAGATTAAGACGTCCTAACAGTCTTGAATCCAAAATACAGAATACGCCGACCAACCCCAGGATAATGGATGTACCCAACATAATTTAATCCTCCTCTTTTTGTTTACAGCTTATAAATTAAGTGGTTCTACCTTCAGGCTTGGTGTCTGTTGGATATACAGCTTAATTCCCATATCTACCAGTTTCCGGGTGTCCTCTGCCTCGCTCTCCGTCATGAAGATAGCGCTTCCGTACTGCTTTGCGCCCGCTTTATTAGCCAGTCCCCCATAGTTGATTTCTTTAATTTTCGGATATGCCTCGCAGAATGCCAGCAGCGTTTCGGTATTTCCAAAAATCATCATGATGTTCTCATTCAGCGTCTCAACCTTTGGCATCTTCGCAAGGGTTGTTGCCAAAGAAAAGATGTTCAGCCGCACTCCGGCCGGTTTACTCAAAGAAAGAGCTGCTTTTTTCAATTCATCGGATGCCGCAGCGTCGTCAACTACAATAATGCGCTGTGCTCCCACATAGCTGCACCAGGAAAATACAACCTGACCATGCAGCAGACGATAGTCCAAACGTACCAGCTTTATCATAAAATATCCTCCTCTTCTTCCTGAGCTGCCGAACGCAGCATCTCCGTACAGTTTACAATCTGTTCTCTGGCCTGCCCGATCAGACCGTTCAGTTCCTCTGAAGAAATCGGCCCGTTTGTAAGAGCCAGGGCAAGCACCAGGCTTAAATTCATACCGCAGATAATCACCAAATCCGGATAATCGCCCAACAGCGTCATCATATCGTTATTAACGCTTCCTCCCAGCACATCGGTCAGTATGTAGACATTGTCCGATGCATCAAAGCTGTCTAAAAGCCGGCGCGCAGCTTCTGCAACGCTCTCTGTCTCGTCCCGTGTGGTGGCTATCGCATAAAGATTTGGTAAATCCCCCAGAACCATCTGAATCGTATCTTTCACCCCGGCAGACATTCCGCCGTGGGAAGCAAGAATAATTTTGTTCATGCGCTTCTCCTTTCTTTAACCCCTATATGATTTGCTTTCGCTTCACAACATCTATGTCATCTCTAACGTCATAGACGTCATAATCGTTATATTCATAATAGCAGATTTTACAAATCTGTCAATACAGTTTGCAAATAAAAAGACAATTTGTGGAACTGCATAAATTTTTTATGTGTTTTTTAGTAATATTTACCGTAGATTTTCACAAAAAAGCCGGGAGACAGCCATTATCTGCTGCCTTCCGGCTTTTCCATTCTATATTTTCAATTTCTCCCCAACTTGAGGGCAAATTCCAGAATAGTTCCCTGTCTTTTTACAGATCAAACATATACCGGCTTCCAATATAATACTGGCGGCCAATACAAAGCGGTTTCCCCTCCTCATCCACAAAATAGCTGTTCAAATGCATGAGCGGCTCGCTTAAAGGAATTCCCAGCTTCTGCGCCTGCTCCACAGATGCCCTGGTGATCTCCAAAGTGCGGCGGAAACTGTCCACCGGCCGTCTTCCCGAAACCCGTTCAATCACTTCAAAAAGCGACACATCATTTAAATCCTCCTCCATCAGGCCGCGAAACTCCTGATAAGGGAAGAATTGATTTTCCAAAAAGATCGGAAGACCGTCTGCGGTCCTGACCCTCTCCACATAAACAAGAAGGCCGTCTTCACCAAGCCCGAAAAACTCCTGTTCGTCCTGGCGGGCCGGCACAATCTGGCGGCTCAGCAGGCGGGCTCCTGCCTTCATATTATAATTCTGGCAGGTTTTCGTAAAGCTCTCCAAACGGTTTCCTCCCGCCATCTTGCGGTGAATCCGCGGCGTGCTCACAAATGTTCCCTGTCCCTGCCGTTTAATCAAATATCCTTCATTGCACAATTCTTCCACCGCCCGGCGCAGCGTGATACGGCTCACGGAATATTCCGCGCTCAGCTCCGGTTCCGATGGAATCTTCTCCTTGGCCTTATACCTGCCCTGTTCGATGGCAGTCTTAATGTCTTCTTTCACCTGCTGATACAGCGGTGTAATTCTACTCTCATTCATAATGTCCCCTCACATCATATTGTTTTCAAGTCATCATATTCGTTATATATATCTATAACCTTTTCTTTCATCATATCGATTTTATCAGCTTCTGTCAAGGGATTTTCGGCGTTTTAGGTTTAAAAAGTAACAGTTTATCCTTCCGATGGCTGTGCCGGCTCCGGCTGTTTCCATCGGAAGATTGAACTGTTACTTAAAAATGATGTTGTTTGACCATTTACTGTTTCTGAAGTTTAAGTAAGTATCTTTTCCAATATTTTAATTCCGCATATTTCATCACCTTATTATAATAAAAAGGATTTCCGGCCCCTCCAATCACACCTACCACAGGAAGTCCCTGAACAAATTTCATCAAGACCATATCCACTGCAAATGCATCCGCAGTCCGGGGAATCTGCTGCTTCACAGCCTCGTTCCAATTCTCATTTGCCTCTCCCGCAATCATGCGGTCAACTGCCTCATTGCCGGCGTTCCATTCCTCTTCTCTCAGCATTGCTGTTTCCATAAGTTTCAGAATAAAATACCGCTCTTCATCAGTATCATAATCAAATCCGTAATGAAGTGAGATTTCATAAATTCCCTTCAGCAGTACGCCGACGAATACGACGATATCCGGCAGCCCGATTCCAAAGACGCCAAGCCCGATTCCCTCGGCCGTAGTAATGGTCATATTCAACAGATGAGCCGCGCTGACGCTGCTGCGGACTTTTTTTAAAGATCTCCGGTTCGCCTTTACCTGAAATGTAAAGTTCTGCACCTCAAGATTTTCCTGAATCACATCCCGCTTATAGCCTTTTTCAATTATCCCGGTTCCCTTTTCAAAAATGATGGAAAATGCCTTACAAAATACGCTTTGAAGGCTTTTGTACACCTTATCCGGAACCTTCTCTTCCAGAACCTGTTTCCACTTGTTATTAGCAGGTTTACCTGCCGACCGGCATAACCGTTCTTCCTGCTTCTGAACTATCTTCAACTCTTTTTCCACCGCCAGCTGATACTTCTGTTCCTTACTCTTTGCCATACCGCCTGCCTCCTGAAAATTTATACCACATTCTATGTTTCATAAACGCTGCCCGTTTTGTTACTATGATTCAATTATATCTGTTTTCTTTCGTTCTTGCTTCTCCCGGCGGAGGAAATAATCAGGCTTCTGTTAACCGAAAAAAGAGGCGAATACTCTGTAAAAGCACTCCCCTCTTTCGCATCTATCTCTTATCACTCGCCCGCTTCATCTGCGGACTCATCTTTTTGTGAACCCAGCAGCTCTTCTAAAAATTCCTGATCTATCTCTATCTTTTCCGGTTTTCTGCTCAGGATATATTTGGCCTCATCCGGTTTTTCCATCAGGTAATCCAACGAAAGAAATGCAGTGACCGGATTCATGTTAAGTTTATCAACCAGGTCTTTTACCGTCACTTTTTCAATCACAGTGCTTGGATATTCTCCCGTAACGAGAAACTCCACCAGCTGTTTCCTCAATTCCGGATTCATTCGGTTTACTGCCGCCACAGCCTGATCCACTTCTTTCTCACTATATTCCTGCTGTGTTCTCAGGTATTCACTTAATTTAATCTTCTGAACAATGCTCAACTCGCCATTCTTAATCATCATTAAAACACTCCTTCCAGACATCCACTGGCAAACGTACGGGCATCCATCTCAACCAACTGAATTGCATATTCCTTAGGATCAACGCTGGCGCTGATGTAATTAGCAAAATTTGTAGCCCACGCCTTGCTCCGTTCTTCCTCTACGTTCCAATAACCGGCTTCCCGAATTGCTTTCCATTGAACGGCATGCCGCAGTTCATGAATTATGGTATCAAAGAACTCCTGAATCCGTTCAGGCGTTTTTGAAAGTAAATCAGCAACATTTAAGTTAAGGGTATTATCCCTGCTGTTATAAAATCCGCACTGATGCCGGTCGTCACCATAAAATTCTACTTTTACATCCAGATCATATTCTTTCTGCAGTGCCTGTATCAAATTTTGGGCACTCTTAATCCGCTGCGCTGCATCCATATCTTGAACAGATTCTATAATATTCTCGCCAAATGTCTCGTGGATCATATCTCTTGTCTGTTCCTGCATCTTTATATCTGTTTCGCTCATCTCTGCGGTACAGAGCGTTCCCGGAGCGTTCACGCAGTATCCCCATAAATCATGAAGAAACTCAACCGCCGCACATACTACTTCTGCCACCAAAAGCGCAGTAACAATTGTTCCTAATGTTATTGACATTCTTATCCCTCCAATAATCTCCTTTTTTCAATCATTTCAACATCAGCTGCCCATTGATTGATTTTGGGGTACAGTTTTTCGTAAACGGCCTGATCATAAGGACAGCGTTGGGACTCTTTATCTCTGTCCAAAATTTTTATGGCCGCGGTATCCTCATCGCTATTATCACGTATTTGTGCAGCCCGTTCAATATGATAATCCTTTGCCCTAAAAAGAATATCTTTCCCGGATGTCGGCCGGAACGCTTTGCGAAGCATTCTGCAGTATCCTACGGCGATACTGTCGATATTTTCCGGGCTGTCGCCATAAACATTGCACCGCTCAATTTCCTGTATCAATGCATCTTTCCATAGGCTTTGGGTAATGGTGTTGGCCTCGTAATCATCACACTGTTCTGTTAAAGCTAAGTTAACAATTTTCTGAATATCAGAGCCGATTACAATCTTTACCCTTTCGTTATTTACTAAATAGGTATTTACAATCTTTAAATAAAAGTCTTTCTTCTGTGCCGCCTCTTCAATCAACGGAGGCTTGCCCATCTTCTCCCTTTCTTCTTTTGTTTTATTCACAGCTTTATTGATACAGGCCAAAAAGATATCTGCGCATTCACTGGCCGTCGGAAGATAAACAGCGAATAATTCGTCAAAACGCCCGCTTCGGAAAAATTCTTTCGGAAGTCCTCCTATATCGTTGGCCGTTGCAAAGATAAAACACGGTTTCTTGTTTTCCTGCATCCAGTTTAGGAGTGATCCGAACATTCTCTTAAAAGTTCCCCCATCCGAATTTCCGCTGGCCTGAGCACCACTGAACCCCTTCTCCAGCTCGTCGACCCACAAAATACATGGCGCCATCGCTTCCACGGTTGATAAGGCCCAGCGCATCCTTTCCTCGGACTCACCTAAATGCCCGCCCATCAGGTTGCCCATATCCATCTGTAGAAGAGGAAGCCCAAACGTTTTAGAGGTCAGCTTAGCTGCCAACGATTTTCCGCAGCCCGGTATTCCACAGAGCAGAATCCCTTTTGGCGCCTGAACAGCATAGGTACGCCGGTTTAAATCTTCATCTTCCAAAAGCCTTTTTTCTCTGATATTTTTTATGTATTCTGTCAGCTCCTGCATTCCGCCAATCTCTTCATCTTCATCGATGGTAATTAACTTTAGGATCTGATCTCCATTATGAAGTTTTTGTGCTTTTTGATCCTGAATAATCTTCTTCACTGCTTTTTCATCATTTAGCCACTTAATCTCCCCATCTTCGTCAGTTTCCTCAATTTCACGGGTTAAAACTTTATTCATGGCCGTTATAGCTTCCTGTTTGGTAAATCCCTGAAGTTCACTGCTTAAACGTTCCAGTTCTTTCCCTTCTATCCGCTCACCAAACTGTGCTGCCTTCTCCTGTACCAGTTCCCTGATCTCATTGTGATCCGGATATTTCACTTCGATCACTTCTGTGTACTGTAAAATTCTGTCGGATAAGCAGATATTATCCGAATATATGATCATAGCGCTGCTTTGCAGTATTGCCGTGTTATGCCGGACATTTTTATCAGTAGACCGGCTTATATATCCTCTTATATAGTCATCTAATTTAGCTTCATCAAAACCCTTTTTACCGGCTAAGGTAACAATATGAGGGTAACTCCATGTATTAACACTATCGAGTTCTTCTAACCAATTATCCGGCTTGGGAGATTCATTCGGATGCTGCCGTTTCCATTCTCCATAAGGCCGGTATTTACCCCCTTCTGCCGTATTGTTTGCGTTAATTTTTTTAACCAGAAGCACAAGTTCTTCGCTGTCCACAATATCCCTGATTAAATCATAAGAATTCGTCTTAATGAAAAGAATTGGTATACCGGCCCGCATTGCAGACTTACACTTTTTTGTAACATCAGATAACACACTCATATCCGCACTTCCTTTCCAACCGTTTCAATCACCGCTCCGGATGAACTTGCTGTAACTAACTATGTATATTTATACTTCAAATTTAAGTGTCATGATTTCATAGGCATTCTTTGTAATAGCTTCGATATGGCTTTCTAAGGAAGAGTCTGTAACCGCTGAATCCACGGCCTTACTAATCCAAAATCCCTGTTCAGTATGAATTATCTCTTTTATAGTTTTTTTCACGCCATTTATCATCCCCCGCCCTGTATCCGTATCTTTCATTATTCCAAAAACGGCCAAAGTGCTTATTACTTTCATCTTATAATCCACCAGCAATTCCCGGCTTGGACATTTGATTTTCACTGGAATCATTCCATTTATAATTTTATCAGCATTAATGAGCTTTTCCAGATTCAAATTCAAAGAATCCCACATGTTTTCCGGCATAGTCATCTTCTGCGCCAAAATAGCGCCGAGCCGTTTCTGAAGTTCATGCTCCAGCTGAATACGGATTTCCTTAATAATACCCGAAGTCCATTTCCTGATGCACTCCTTATTATCTGATCTGATCTCATCCATGATCCCGGAAATGCCCCTCTCTATACGCTCCTGCTGGTCTTTTATATTTTCAGGGTCAAACACCTTTTCCATAGTTTTTTCCAAGTTGAAGTCCTTACAATCTGCCTTTATGGAAGCATCGGCCACATCAAAGACTACCTTACTTATCTTCTCGCCCATATTATATTTCATTCTATCTTTCAGCCAACCCACACCGGATATATTACTGCTGATTACTGCTTTTTTTACAGCGGCAACGCACTCCTTTTCCATATCATCCACAAGCCCTGCCCATATCAGGCCCTGCGAAACGCTGAAACACGGATTGGGGGAACATGTTACCACATATTTAGGTTCCGGAAAAATCTTGCGGGCGTATTGGGCAATAAAATCCATTTTGCTGGCGCCGCCGGTCAGAACAATTTCCTTTACCGAATAGTTTTCTTCGATAAGGGTCTTACTCTTACGGAAAAATTCTTTACAGCAGTATTTCCAGCTTCCGGCAAGCAAAGCGCCGTTGAGTTCCACATTGACTTCCTCTTCGCCTAATGCCCGATCCATCAGCTCATCGTCAATATCCAAAATGGCAGTTAATTTTTTCCCGCCGGCAGTAGAAAATTTCCATGCGAATACGGAGGACTCTTCATCCAATGATCCGTTAAAATACGCTTCCTTTACCGCTCTAAGCCTTCTTTCCAGATTGGCGTAATTTTCGCTTGGAACAATATCCAATCCCAGCCTGTCTGCTTTTTCCGACGCCTCGCAACACATCATCCGGCTCAGAGTTTTTTCAATTGCCCTCGCACCCAGATTCCAGCTTACCTCAACGCACCGTTCTCCCGACTTCATATACGTTGAATCGGCCGTAGAGGAACCAAAGTCATATACAACAGCTCCGTCGCCAGCCGATATCATCCGTCCTTTTCCGTCCGCCAACGCGCTGAACATGGCCGCCCGGGATTCAGGGATTACACGGACCTCCGCCGCGCCGGTTGCTTTTTTAATAAGCTGTTCGTATTCGTTCCGGCTCTTTTCCGCTGTCCACTCCTCAGAAGCCGGACAGCCCACAACCAGCAGAATCTGTTCTCCATCGGCAATCTCGGTATTATATTCCATGATTCCATCCATCACTTTGCGAAACAAAAGGCTTATCAGATCCCGGCGCATAACCGTCACTTCATTGCCCCGGATCTGTTCGTTAAAATGCTTTGGCGACGCCTTAAAATAGTTAAACAGCTCACCATGGTATTCTGCTTCAGCCGGAATCACCGTGTTCTTGTTCCCATCCAGAAATAAATTCATCACTCTGAAAGCCTCGCCGTTCATAGACTGAATCATGGCGGCTGCGATCTCACAATGTCCAAAATCCAAACCGATAATTCTCATTGGCATATATCCTTCCAATTTCTTTTATTTTCTAAATCAGATACCTTTTTCTATCTGCTTCTAGCTTACAACATATTCGGTGAATTTTCATCCCTCAATGAGGGAAAATATTCAAAATGACAATCCCTGAGAAACACTGAAATCCGGAATCACACGAACCTCCGCCACGCCTGTTTCCTCCATGATAAACTGTTCATATTCTTTCTTCTCTGATAACCACTCCTCAGAAGCCGGACAGCCCACAACCAGCATAATCTGATCCCCATCGGCGATTTCGGGATTATTATCCATAATCCTCTTCATCACCTTACGGAGTAAAAAGCTCATAAGCGCACGGCGGCAGATTGTCTCTCTATTGCAATGGATTTCCTCAGCAAAATGCTTTGGAGATACCCAAAAATGGTTAAAACGCACACCATAGCATTCTACCTCGGCCGGAATCACATAGTTCATGAACTCGTCTAAACATAAATTGTGCATACGAACAAACTCGCCGTTGTTAAATAAACCTATTGCTGCTGTAATATCACTATATCCAAGATCCAATCCGATAATTTTCATTGCCATATCCCCCGTATCCGCTTAATTAGAAATACTTCTCAGCTTGCTTCTACTATATTATTTATACCTCAAGTTTAACCGCCATAATCTCATAGACATTCTTTATCATAAGCTCAATATCACGTTCTACAGAAGCGTTAGTAACTTCTGAATCTATTACCTTCTTAATCCGTTGTTCTAATAATGGAAGAACCACTTTTTTTCTCCTCTCGTATTTCATTTCCATTAGCGACCATTTTCTAAATTTTTGCGAACACCCATCATCACTCATTTTGTTATTCAGATAATCATCCACGAAACAAGAAACCATTACAGTAATAGCAGGAGAAATTTCCGGTAGTCGCAGTCCTGACTCTTCAAAAAATGTGGCTGTCATTACCCTCGCAAATAAAATGCCCAAAATTAAGTTCACATCTATTTCATCTACGACTTTATCCGCATCAACACCCATATTCTCTAAATACCGATTCGATGAATCCCACAGATTTAAGGACATAACCATCTTTTGCCCACATGTAATACCAAGCCTTCTCTCAAACTCTTCTCCCATCCTAATACAAATTTCCTTATTAATATCAGAAGACCATGCGCTTATGCATTCCCTGCTATCCTCTTTAATTTTTCCTTCAATCCAAGAAAATTTCTCATCTATGCGTGCTTTTAGGTCTTTTGGGGATTCATCCTGAGACGCATTTGCCCAGGCATCTATTATATCGAACATAAATGTGTATAAGTTCCCGCACACACTGGTTTTAAGTGTCTCCTCCAGTTTGTCAATATCTGCTGCGCCGCTATCCATAACTGCTTTCTTTACACCTGCGATACACTCGTCCCTCATATCGTCTGTAAGCCTGACGCTTGCCAATTCCTGTGGCTCTCTGTGCATTGATATAGTGGTTTCACAACTCCCAAAATCTAACTCAATCTTTCTCATCGCCATGCGTCCTTTCTCTTATCCGCCCAATCATCAATATCTTTTGATCTGCTTTTAATATTTTGATCTACTTTTAATATATCGCATATAAAAGGAACGTTCATCCCCCGGCGAGGGAAAAATATTTAAATTCTGTATATTAATAGCCCTGACAACTGTAAGGAGTTTTCAGAGCTATTAATCTATTATTTTTACCTTATTTACCATGTTTCGTTATAGACAGAGCAATAAATGCGCAGACCGATTGAACAGTTACTATACTTCTATATCAGGAAGCGTTTCCTTTATTATTTTATCCATTTCACGATAAAGGGCCTTCAACTGTTCAACAGGACATTCTTTGTCCTTCATTCTGGAAATTCTATCTTCTGTCATTACCTTATCCAGGCACTCTTCCAGATGAGACGCATTCTCAATTGTCTGATTCCGCTTCTCTTTCATCTTATTAAGATCATCCATCACGCTGTCCCATGCAAAATAACCTGCCGACGTATCGTCAATATATGATTTTACTTTCGTGAGTATAGAAAGCAGCTCCTGGTCGGAAACGGCCACTGTTTCATGCAGGTCGAATCTGCTTCTGCCTAAGGAGAGAGCTTTATACAAATCACTGAATGCACCGCCCCGGTAAGACATATCCTGCAAAAAATCCCATCTGTCGGATTCACTCGGTGATGTACCGGAATCCGCCGGTATCTCTTTTAATTTTTCCTTCATCTTTTGATAATCAAGCCATGCGAGGTTCAGGCAGGTATTAAATCCGCAGAGGACAACAGATTCTGAACTCTGTTCCTCTTCAAGCTCCTTCTCCACATACTCACAAAAACCGGATAATTTGCTTTTCAGCTTATCTTCTGCATAGTAGCTTGTGAGGAGGATATTGGCACGCTCTTCTAAAGCAGCCAACTGCCTGATATCTTTCCAAACCTGTAAACACTCTGCAAATCTGGTTCCAAAGCGTTTTGTACTGTCAATAGCCGGATTATCGATCAGATAAATGATATCCTTATATCGTTTTTTAGCCTGAGCCAAATCGTCATTTGGCTTTTTTACAGAGGTTTCTCCTGAACGGCAGCCGGGTTGTCCTACTCCGCGGCGGCCGGGAAATCTATTGGGTTTGGAGTTTCCTCCTAAGATTTTCATCAATTTTTCTTTTCCTCCTACTATGACAGCAATACCCACAGATACAAATAATGTAAACTTTAAAAATTTTTTCATTTTATCTCCATTCCGTATATTTTATCCGCGTATATATGAATTATAACACAGCAGCACTTTACACGCCACTTTTGGCTGCCCATATTGTAAGGCCATAAGCCCTGATAGCTGCGTACTATTATCAGGGCTTATAAATTATATTTATATTTCGAATTTGAGCGTCATGATTTCATAGGCGCTTCTTGTAATAGCCTCAATATCATTTTTTACCGAAACGGCTGTAACCTGTGAATCTACAGCATTATTAATCTCCGCACCGACCTGGCTAATGATTTTTTCCTTTTGATCATTTTTTTCCATTACATTTTTTGCTTTTCTTCTAATCTTCTCATCACGAGCCAGATCTTTGTTAGTATCATTAAAGCAGGAGGCAAACAGAGCTCCGACTGCCGCACCCAAAAGTGTACTAATCACCGGAATCGGAATAAGTATTGTCCCTATTCCTGCATATGCCAATATAAGTACCCACATGATTATATTAGTCATCAATGAATTCACATCGATTCCCTCTATAATCTTATCTGTATCAATGCTCACTTTATCTAAGCTTTGGTTCAGCGTATCCCACATGCGTTGAGGCATAACCATCTTTTGTGCCAACGTAGTACCGAGTTTTTTCTTGAGCGCTTCTTCCAATTGAATGCGAATCTCATTAACAATACCCGATGTCCAGTTCTCAACACATAACTTATTATCTCTTTTGATATCGCCTTCAATTTTGGATATATTTCTATCCATGCGCTTCTGCAGATCATGCAGAGATTCGTCTGTGGCTGCTTGGGCCCATTCATCCATTGAACTATAAATGGACTGATATATTTTTTCTCCCATGCTTGATTTTAAACCATCTTTAAGATCTTCAACCATTGCTACTCCGCTGTCGACAACCGCACTCTTCGCAGCAGCGATGCACTCTTCCTGCATCTCATCCACAAGACCTACCCATACCAGACCTTGCGAAACGCTGAAACTTGGATTTTTGGCACATGTCACTTCATACATCGGTTTTGGGAATATCTCACGGGCGTATTCAGCGACAAATTTCATTTTGCTTGCTCCGCCGGTCAGAACAATTTCTTTGACCGAATGCTGCTTTTCTATGAGTAACTTACTTTCACGGAAAAATTCTTTACAGCAGCGTTTCCAGCTACCGGTAACCAGCTTGCCGTTAACATCCATAGTAAGCTCTTCATCGCTCAGCGCCCTAGCCATCGTGTCGTCATCAATATCAAGCGTTACCGTCAGCTTCTTCCCTTCTACCGTCGGGAATTTCCATGCAGTCACAGAGGAATCTTCGTCCAATTCTCCATTAAAATAGGCTTCCTTTACGGCTCTCAGCTTTCTTTCCAGATTTGCATAATTATCAATAGGAACCAGCTCTAAGCCCTTCTGGTTTGCCTTCACCGATGCTTCGTGGCACATCATCCTGCGCAGAGCCTTTTCAATCTCTCTTGCTCCCAGATTCCAGCTAACCTCTACACACCGTTTGCCGGTTTTCATATAAGTTGAATCCGCTGTGGATGAACCGAAATCATATACAGCCGCTCCTTCGCTGGCAGAAATCATACGGCCTTTTCCGTCTGCCAAAGCGCTGAACATCGCTGCGCGGGATTCAGGAATTACACGAACCTCCGCCACCCCGGTCGCTTCCTTGATGAGCGTTTCATATTCTTTACGGTTCTCTTCTGACGTCCATTCCCCGGAAGTAGGGCAGCCTACGATCAGCATAATCTGTTCTCCGCTGCTAATCTCGGTATTGAATTCCAAAATTCCATTTATTATCTTTTTAAACAAAAGGATCATCAGATCCCTGCGGACAGCCGTTACTTTATTTCCCTCAACCTGTTCGTTAAAATGTTTCGGCGAAGCCTTAAAGTAGTTAAATATCTCGCCCTCGTATTCCACCTCAGCCGGAATCACTGTATTCTTATCCCCATCCAGAAACAGATTCTTCATGCTGACAAACACTCCATTCAGAAATATCGCCATCGCCGCCGCAATCTCACAATGCCCAAAATCTAACCCAATAATTCTCATAGCCGTACTCCCTTTCATTTATCCTATTTATTCCTGATCTCCCTTGATCTGCTTTCATTTTAACCCCTTCCAACCGGATTTTCATCCCTCGGCGAGGGAAAAATGAAATATTACTCTTTTATATCAGAAAGATT
This sequence comes from Clostridium sp. chh4-2, assembly GCF_002899675.1. Taxonomy (GTDB): domain Bacteria; phylum Bacillota; class Clostridia; order Lachnospirales; family Lachnospiraceae; genus CHH4-2. Next base: position 70,968 of record NZ_PKUU01000011.1, read on the forward strand.
TTCCTTTATCTTTTTATCCATTCCACGGTAAAGATTTTTCAGCTGGTCAACCGGACATTCTTTATCTTTCATTTTCATTATCACATCTTCAATCATCACCTGTTCCAGACGTTCTTCCAGATCACGGGCCTTCTCAATTGCAGCCTCCCGCTTTTCCTTCATTCTGTTATAATCGTTCATCACACGGTCCCATGAAAAATAGTCTGATGACGCATCATCCATATACCCCCGGACCTTTGTGAGCACAGCAAGCAGTTCTTTGTCAGAAACGCCTATGGATTCATTGGCTTCAAACTTCCGTTTACCTAATGAAAGGGCTGAATACAATTCCCCAAATGCCCCTCCCCGGTAGGACATATCCTGTAAAAAGTCCCATCGGTCCGCTCCGTTTGGTGATGAGCCCGATTCCAAAGGCATTTTTTTCAATCGCTCCTTCATCTTTTTATAATCCAGCCAGGCGAAATTCAGGCAGCTGTTAAACCCGCAGAGAACGATGGATTCTGAACTCTGTTCCTCATCAAGCTCTTCCTCCACATATTCACAGAAATCAGCTAACTTGCTTTTCAGGCGGTCCTCCGCATAATAGCCTGCGAGAATGATATTCGCACGGTCCTCCGCTCCCGCCGACTGCCTGATCTCCTTCCACATCCGCCGGCATTTTTCCAATCGGGCCTCAAAACTTTTCGTTCCAACCTGCGGATGATCCAAACGGTAAATGATATCGCTGTATTGCTTTTTAGCCATCGACAGATCATCGCTGCCCCTTGGCCCGCCGATGGTTATCTTTTCCGCACTGCCCGCAGTCCCATCTTCTTTTCCTCTGTCAGGCGTCCGGCCTCCGCCAAACAGCATACCGAAAAATTCTCTCAGCTTTTCTTTTCCTAACACTGCCAAAACAATAATCGCCAATACGGCAATTGCCGCTTTTAAATATACATTCATCCGATCACCTTTCCTGTGCATGTTTAAGCCTTTCTTACCTGTCATTAACCGGGATATTCTTCATCCAATCATTTCCATATAGAGATGCTGCCCGTTTTCCATCCCATTCAGGGATATTCGAGCGCACCAATCCTTTATTATTCAGAAGCATATATCCTTTATCATTAACATGTACTTCAACAAATGTCTCATAGCTCAATGCCTCGAGCTTACCGGCAATCCTCTGGTTGTTTTTGCACGGAAGGTATCTGCCCGACATCACGCGGCCTTTCCGCAGATACATTTCCCCATCTTTGCATACGCTGTAGCTGGATACTTCAGATCCGTATGCCAACTGGGTTTCCCTTTTATCTTTTCTGGCCCAGACCCGGATATCACTGCTGTAATAATTAGGCCGATATACACAGAACTCGTCGCAAACGGCCACTGTGGGCAGAAAACATACAATCTTTCCCTGTATCATATTGCAGTACCTGTACTCACCCGGTTTCAGGCTAAGTTCCCATACCATCTGCCGCTTTTCGGAATAAAGCTGAATGCAGACGCTCCCAAATCCATTTTGTTTTTTTACAGCCTCGATCTTGACCGTATGTATCACTTCATTCTTCGGAACCTCATTCACCTCATAAAGCCACCAGCGGTAAGGCGTATCCCGGCATTCCAGCTTTTCATAGGACGCATTGGCATTAATCAATTCCACAGAAAGAACCGGAGCGCTTTTTTCAGCCTCTTTTACCGTATGATCTTTTTGATTAAGAAATTCTTTCTTTCCCTTCTCTTTTGGAGGAGTTTTCATCTGTGATAAATTTACCGATTTCGAAGGTTTACTGTCCTTGGGCGGTTCCTTTTTTACAAAGGCCGGCTGCTGGTTCTGCGGCTCTGCTGCAGGGCTGCACTCGGTCAGCATACTGATTGCAAGCATGCTGATTGCTGAAACAGGAGAATTATCTCCATTTTTCCGGTTATTGTTTAAAATAACTGCCAATTTTTCCTTTATATGCCCCTGCTCCAGTTCCTGTGATATCTGCTTTTTAATTGCATCATCAATCTTATAAGGCTTCTCCAGATCTTTTCTTATGGATGCAGCCCCCGCCTCTATCTTAGGATTGTTTCCATAAGATTCACGAAATCTCTGAACAGCCAGCTCTACATTATCATTCCAGGAAATGCTCCAATCAATAGGTTCGCCTATGCCGCTTTCAATAAACTGCCTTCTTTGCATTTTCCGTTCATATAATAATACCTTTAAGTCAAAAACCACTTCTGCACACTGCCCGGCATCCATATTTTCAGTTCCTGTTTTCGCTTCCAATAATTCTTTCTCACGCAAAAGATCAAGCCAAAATTGTTTATCAAGGTATTCTGCTGTTTGCCCATCGTCAAACAGCAGAACCATAGGTACGCAATGAACTTCTGCAAATTCACAAAATTGTTCTAATTGATTATATAGCTGCGATAAACTTGCATATTTCTGCAGATCTATCAGATTCACAATCGTCTGTCTATCCGCTCTTAACATATGACAGGATCTCCTTTATTTTATTAATCTATATTGTACCTACAACTGTATTTTCTTCGACCTCAACCGTTTCCTCTGCATCCATACCCATAATATGTCTCACAAAGCTCCACGCCTTTTTAACGGCTGCGATTGCAACAGGCGCCACTGTATTCTGAACAAATTCACCGATCTTGCGAAGCCCGGCTGCTGCAACCCTGACGCCGACGCGGACAACTGTGGATGCCGCTTTGACGCCTAAACGGACTCCGCCGTCCCAAATGTTTACCGCTTCACTCATAGCCGCCATACAGCCTGCTACCAGAAGAACCAATGCAGGAGCTGCCAAAATTAATCCGCCCATCCCTGCTGCTACCATTACGCCTTTGCCAACGATCCATGCTGCGAATTTTATCATCATGACCATTCCCAGAATATCCAGCAAAGCGACCGCTGCTTCCATTGCCATCTCGCCCATCGTAAAGCGTTTTACAATCTGTTCCTCTTCTACAGTCGCCGCAACAACGTATGCAACTTCCTGAATTGTCAGATCCGGAGGCAGCTCTTCGATGGTTCCATTCTTGGATTCCACGTAACTCAGCATAGTCAGAATGCTTTCATATTCGATTTGATCCTGTCCGATCTGAAGCACCATCTGAGTAACTCCAAGTTCTGATGCAAGCGCATCCAGCTGGTCTGCCTGGCGGAACAAACCGTGGCTTAAAATCGAAGATCTGTTAAGCGCTTCTATCGTCCGTGCCCTGATCTCGGCTTCCAGCTCAGGGCTTGCCTGCTCCTCTGTAATGGGGTCTTCATCTGCCTGGTTAACCAGTTTTTCGCCTTCTTCACATTCCTCTCCAGAGGCCTTTGCGCTGGCTGTGGTTACTGCTGCATACATCTGTGTAAGGATATTGCACCGTTCAGCTGCGCTCTTATTTTCAAGCAGCTGGTCTATCAGTTTATCCATGGTGCCATTTTTATTCTCCACTGCTTCGCTGTAGCTCTGATTGAAGTCTTTAACCGCCTGAACCGCCTCGTTAGCCATCATCAGTCCCTGTTCCATAGACTTATTGTCCAAACCGTCCATATAAATCTGTGCAATGAGGTCCAGGTTAGAAACGCCTGCTTCTCTCTTAGCCAATACTTCTTCTGCCTGTTTCTTCATCTGTTCAAATCTTTCTTTATTCATAGTCTTCATAGTATTTCCTCCTTGTTCTGGATATGTTTTTTAAGTTTCTTTCTTTATGCTCCCATCATATCATTCCTGCCTTAGAATCGCTTCCCTCGGTGGAGGATATTTTTTTCTTCATTCGTTCGATATTGTATATATTTTTAAATGGATGCGCTTCATCCCTGCCGTACTCTTCCAGAAGTTCTGCCGCCGCCTTCGGCTCATAACATTCTATTCTCAGCAATGCCAGCACAATTTTGTCCAGATACTCCCTTTTGTCAAATGCGATCGAAGCCTTTTCCAAAAGCGCCTCCGCCTCTTTTTCGCTGAGCTGAAGCGCAATCGCCAATTTAAAACCGCTTTCTCTGCTGATTCCCTTTGCATTTAAGCGGATGTTGCTCCACGTATTTTTATCAATATCCGCATACTCATAAAACTTTTTCTCATCTAGCTTTAAACTTTTTTTCACAAAAGTATCCGGCTTCTCTATTCTCTGAATATACCGGCAGATATCTTCATAAAGAGAGGTTTCCGCCGAAATGGATATCCGGGACAATTCCTCTGCCACTTTCCGTAACTGATGAACCCGGTTTTCATCGCTGCAACCGTAGTTGGCTATGCTTATTTGTGCATTTAATTCTTCTTCTACAGTAATCATCTGAATTTTCTTATCCAAAGAGACACCTCCATCATATTCAATCAAAAATTATACCGTTTAAACAGCAACAGTCCAGCCTCCCGCCATCTGCGCCGAATCCGGCGCAATTAACGGGAAGATGAACAGTCACCTTAAATGATATAGATATTTTCAAACGGATGCTTTTTATTCTTTCCAAGCACCTCTAAAATCTCGCTGGCTTCGTCCGGATCGTAGCATTGGATATGCAGCAATGCGATGATAACGTGATCCCGGTAATCGGTACGGCTCAGCGCATAAGAAGCCTTTTTCACCAGCTCCTTCGCCTCTTTTTCCGTGAGCTGCAGCGCAATAACCAGCTTCAGCGCACTTTCCTTGCTGATTCTTTTTGCCTCCAGCCTGATATTGCTCCATGTATTTTTATCAATATAAGCGTATAAATAAAACTTAGGTTCATCCAGTTCAGCCTCTTGCTGCGCCGCCTTCTTTTTAATAAAAGACGGCACTTTAATCCTATAGAGATAGGCGCAGATATCCTGATAAAGCGTCGAATTATCATCTAAAATGGATTCTAATGCTCTTTCTAATGCCTGCTTATACTGGTGCACACGTTTTTCCTCTGTGCTAACCCCCTGTTCAATACAATGCTGTGCGTTTAACTCTTCTTCCACCTGCAAAAGACGTACATTTCGTTCCATACGATCCATTCCCCCTTCCGCATTTCATAAAAATATGTTTTTAACCACGCTGACGCTCTTATACCCATTCAACCTCTAACGCAATGTTTTCTTCAACTTCAGATGTTTCTTCACAGCGCAGGCCCACAATGCGCTTTACAAAGCTCCACGCTTTCTTTACTGCAGCCGCCGCGGCAGGTACCACTGTATTATTCACATATTCACCAATCTCGCGAGATGCCGCCAGAAACGCTTTCACACTTGCGCGGACCACTGTCACAACGGTCCGAACCAATAAGCGCGAACCGCATTCCCAAATATCTACAGACTTATCCATAGCGCTATACCAGAACAGCGCTAATAGGATAATTGCCGGAAATGCCATATAAAAACCGAACAAACCAGCCGCCAACAGGGCTCCACAGAACATCGTATATGCAGCTAATTTTATATATAATATCATCCCAAGAATATTCAGCAGAGCCACCGCCAATTCAATTGAAAGCTCACCTGTTGTAAATCGTTTTACTATCTGCTGTTCTGCTTCAGCTGCCGCAATAATGCACGCAGTCTGTTTAATTGTCAAATCCGGTGGAAACTCCTTGATCGTTCCGTTTTTAACTTCCACGTAACAAAGCATAGCCATAATTCCCTGATACCCGATCTCGTCCTGACCGGCCTGCAGCACCATCCAGGTTATACCATTTTCAGCTGCTATCTCTTCCAATTGATCTGCCTGGCGAAGCAGGCCCTGGCTCAGAACCGAAGACGCATTAAGGGCTTCCATGACCTGCGCCCGGATACCGGCTTCCAGCTCAGGATCTGCCTGTTCTTCTGTAAAGGACTCTTCATCCGCCAGACGAATCAAGTTTTCAATTTCCTCACTATCCCCGCCGGACATCGCGGCGTTGGATGCAGTTATTGCAGCAAACATTTTCGTAAGTATACCGCACCGCTCGGCTGTAGACTTGCCTTCAAGCAACTGATCCACCAGTTTTTCCAGGGTACTGTCCTTATCTTCTGCCGCATTGTTATAGCTCTGCTTAAAATCTCTGACCGCCTGTAACGCTTCATCCGCCATCGCCAGCCCACGGTCCATAGATTTATCGTTTAATCCGTCCATATAGATCTGAGCGATGATCTCACGGTCTGTAATGCCTTCCGCCTTTTTATTCAGGACTTCCGCCGCTTTTTCCTTCATCCGCTCAAATTGTTTTTTATTCATCGTCTTCATTGTATTTCCTCCCGTCTTCAATGGTTAATCGATGTTTTGATGAAATACGAAGAGTTACTTTCTCTTCTTTATGATTTCATCTTACTCTTTTAGCCTTAAAAACGCTTCCCTTACCGGAGGAAATATTATGGCTTCCGGACGGCACTATTCATTGGTCCCGCGGATGTTCATGTCCGCTGCTCTCGTCTAATTGCCTGATTACATTCTTTAATTCCTCTTCCGCATCAGGCTTCCTCAAATACCGCAGCACCTCATCTCCCGTTCCCACAAACAAACGCTGTCTGACCACATACTCCTGATTCCACCGTGCCCGGACATTGGCCTCAAGTCTCCATATCCGCCGATCCGAATCAGCATTGTCCGGTATAAATGTCAAAAAAAGTTTTTCATAATTCCGCCGCCCCGGCACATCAAAAGATATGTAAAATTTTTCAAATGCACTGCTTTTCATCTGTGTTTCCGCATATTCGGCCGTTGCCTCTAACAGCTTATAAAAATTGTCATTAAAAAATTCCTCTGTTACCATATCCGTCCTTCCTATACACCGTCTCTGAAATTCCAAGTTATTTCATATTTCTATAATGCATCACTAAATTCATTATTTATTGGTAAAATCATTTTACGTTTCTTCTCTATATATTTTTAGTTTACAGTCCTCATTTCTCTTTATAGTCTAACTCACCTTTACAGATGTTGCAATAGTCAGATAATTAAAAAAATTACGATCATTTATACAATCCGCTAAAAACGGAAACACAAGATTCGTACATTAACTAAATGACGTCCGGAGGAATTTTATAGACGCCTTCTGTGCTATAATAACCATATCACAAGAAAGGAACAAAACAATTTATGAAAATCCTATTTGTAGACTCCTGTATCCGCAGTCAGGAGAAGTCGAGAACCTGGCGGTTATGCCGGACATTTCTAAACCAATATCAATTATTACATCCTGAAGATGAGATCCAGACCATCCGGCTTAACGATGAAATGCCGTTACCAATGGACAGCAACACGTTAGACCGCCGCAACCAGCTGATCTCACAAGGCGATTTCAATAATCCAATTTTTCAATCCGCCCGCCAGTTCGCTTCTGCCGATAAAATCATCGTCGGAGCGCCCTATTGGGATTTGTCTTTTCCGGCCGCATTAAAATGCTATATTGAACAGGTTTCCGTTAACGGAATCACTTTTGGATATGAAAAAGACGGCTCTGTTGGGAAATGTCAGGCAAGTAAACTGCTCTGTATCTCTACCTCAGGAGGAATTATTGGGGATATGGATTTTGGGAACCAGTATCTGAAAGGGATTTGCGGTTTTTTCGGGATTGAGGAGTTTGAAAGTCAGTCGGCTCAGGGATTGGATATTGAGGGGGCTGATGTGGAAGAGATTTTGAGAGAGACGGAAGAATCTTTGAAAGAAATGGTAAAGTCTTGGTGATTTTAAAGTAAAGGGTGAAGGCATTTCTGAAAATGCCTTAAAGTTTAAAGTAAAAGGTGAAGGCATTTTCGAAAATGCCTTCACCCTTGATGTAAATAATCTATTCGTACTCAACAACATCCAGCCATTTTTCCAGCAATTCTTTCTCAGCCGGAATCGCCTTAGCCAATCTGGAAGCCGCTGTAATCGGCAGCCATCTCTGAACATACTGTTTTGCAGTATCGCTCTTATCGCAGAACTTATTCATATACAGATCTGCCATCTTCTGATCATGAAGGGCAAACAGCAGGTAAGTTGTAGCCGCATCAGCAGATGCGTTGCCCTGTGTTGCATGGGACCAGTCTAAGATATGGTAATTGCCGTCTTTATCAACGATAATATTGGATGGATTAAAATCTCCATGAAGCACTTTTGTATGCTTTGGCATACTGGACAAACGGGTGCGCAGCTCATAGCGGGTGGTTGCGTTGATCGCGGTCAGCGCGCTGATCTTGCCGTCCCATTTATCTTTTAATTTGTTTAACAGAGGAGCTTTTTTGCTGTGAACTTCCATCTGCAGATTTACAAAATCATCCATGTATTTCTCAACATTTGCAGGATCTTCGTCCATGATCTGAGCCAATGTTTTGCCTTCGATGTATTCGGAAGTAATGCTCCAGTTTCCGTCCTCAGAAGTGGTAACGCCCAGAATCTTAGGAATCGGAAGACCTGTTTCTTCAACTCTGGCCTGATTGAGAGCCTCGTTTAAAACGTCAGTTTTCGGATAATTTTTGTCAAATACCTTAACAGCAGTATCCCCAACTTTATAGATAATCTTGTGCGTGCGTGTTGCTAAAATCTTATCTGTCTTCATAATGCTATCTCCTTTCTATCCTCTTCTTATTTACCGTAATAAGCCTTTAAGTACATCTCTTTAATCTCGCTCATTAATGGATATCTCGGGTTAGCACCTGTACACTGGTCGTCAAATGCCTGCTCAACCATTGCATCCAGGGTATCCAAGAAGTATTTCTCATCAACACCGTATTCTTTGATTGTCTTCTTAACACCCACAGCTTCTTTTAATTCGCTGATCTTAACAAGGAATTTCTGAACAGCTTCCTCGTCAGTTTTCGCCTGAACACCGCAGAAACGCGCACATTCAGCATATTTTGCCATGGTATGCGGATACTCATACTGGGAGAAGGTTCCCATCTTTCTTGGACACTCAGCTGAGTTGAATTCGATTACCAGGTTCAACAGCAATGCGTTGGCAATACCGTGTGGCAGGTGATGGAATGCGCCTAATTTATGTGCCATGGAGTGACATACTCCAAGGAATGCGTTGTTAAATGCCATACCAGCCATGCAGGATGCGTCTGCCATCTTGCAGCGCGCTTCCACATTAGAACCGTCGTTGTATGCAATTGGAAGATAGTCAAATACATTTTTCATAGCCTTTAATGCAAGACCGTCCGTATAGTCGCTTGCCATTACGGAAACATAAGCCTCCAGTGAGTGAACCAATACGTCAACACCGGATGCGCTTGTTAAGCCCTTCGGCTGGCTCATCATGTTGTCAGCGTCGATAATTGCCATCTTAGGCATTAATTCATAGTCAGCAAGCGGATATTTAACGCCTGTTTCCTGATCTGTGATAACTGCGAAAGAAGTAACCTCAGAACCGGTACCTGAAGAAGTTGGGATAGCTACGAAATAAGCTTTCTCGCCCATCTTAGGGAAGGTGTAAACTCTCTTACGGATATCGATGAAACGCATAGCCATATCTTTGAAGTCCACTTCCGGATGCTCGTACATTACCCACATGATCTTACCTGCATCCATTGCAGAACCGCCGCCCAGAGCGATGATAACATCCGGCTGGAATGCTGTCATAGCTTTTGCGCCTGCCTGTGCATTGGCAAGGGTCGGATCAGGCTGTACTTCTGAGAAGCACTGGTATACGATGCCCATCTCGTCGAGTTTATCAGTAATCGGTTTTGTATAACCGTTCATGTATAAGAAAGAGTCAGTTACGATGAAGGCTCTCTTCTTGCCCATAACTGTTCCCAATTCGTCAAGTGCTACAGGCATACAGCCCTTCTTAAAGTAAACCTTTTCAGGTTGTCTGAACCAAAGCATGTTCTCTCTCCTTTCAGCAACGGTCTTGATGTTAAGCAGATGTTTTACACCCACGTTTTCAGAAACAGAGTTTCCGCCCCATGAACCGCATCCAAGGGTAAGTGAAGGTGTCATCTTGAAGTTGTATAAATCACCGATGCCGCCGTGAGAAGAAGGAGTATTGATAACAATACGGCATGTCTTCATAGCTGCTGCATGTTTTGCCATTTTTTCAGTTTCATTCGGGTTGATGAAAAGAGAAGCCGTATGTCCGTATCCGCCGTCCGCTACCAGCTGCTCAGCTTTTGCAATAGCCTCGTCAAATGTCTTAGCTTTATACATAGCCAGAACCGGAGATAATTTCTCATGAGCGAATTCTTCTTCGATATTAACGGATTCCACTTCACCGATCAGGATCTTTGTATCCACAGGAACATTAACTCCTGCCAATGATGCGATCTTATGTGCGGACTGTCCAACGATCTTAGCATTTAATGCGCCGTTGATTAAGATTGTTTTACGGACTTTATCGATCTCGTCTGCTTTTAAGAAATAGCATCCACGGTATTCAAATTCTTTCTTTACTTCTCTATAAATTGATTCTAACACAGTTACAGACTGTTCGGAAGCACAAATCATACCATTATCAAATGTCTTTGAATGGATGATGGAGTTTACTGCCATCTTGATATCAGCTGTGTCGTCAATGATAACAGGCGTATTACCAGCGCCAACGCCTAAAGCAGGTTTTCCTGAAGAATAAGCCGCTGTAACCATACCAGGACCGCCGGTTGCCAGGATTGTGTCGGCTCCTCTCATAACCTCGTTGGTCAGTTCCAGTGAAGGAACGTCGATCCAGCCGATGATTCCTTCCGGAGCTCCGGCCTTAACTGCCGCATCCAAAACAACTTTAGCCGCTGCGATTGTACATCCTTTTGCACGTGGATGAGGGGAAATGATGATGGCATTTCTTGTTTTTAACGAAATCAGAGTCTTGAAAATTGCTGTTGAGGTTGGGTTTGTTGTCGGTATAACTGCTGCGATCAGACCGATAGGCTCAGCGATTTTTTTGATTCCGAACGCTTTATCTTCTTCTACCACGCCGCAGGTCTTGGTGTTTTTGTAAGCATTGTAAATGTACTCGGCCGCATAGTTATTTTTGATAACTTTGTCTTCCACAACGCCCATTCCGGTTTCCTCAACTGCCATTTTAGCAAGCGGGATACGCATCTGGTTAGCAGCTTTAGCAGCTTCATAAAAGATTTTGTCTACCTGCTCCTGTGTATAGGTGGCAAAAATCTTTTGAGCTTCCCTCATTGCTTTCATCTTTGCAATTAGAGCATCCACGCTGTCAATAATTGCCGGTACAGTGACTTCTGTTTTGTTTGCCATGATGATTCCTCCTAAATAATATTTTATAAGTAAAAAATAATTGATATTTATTTAACAATTAAATAATATCATTTCGTTAAAAAAATATCAATTGGTATTTTCATACAATCTAATTTTATATTGTACTTATTTTTGTGCAATATTACTTTCACCTGCATTTCCGTATACAGAATATGCTCCTGAGCCATGAATCACAGCAAAGAACAGGCATTTTCCCCCGTTACCCTTTGCCGGAAGCCCCTTCCAATGGTATAATTACTATAGAAATATAATTTCAGAAACCCAGAGATTCTTTCTATCATATATAAAGGAGGCCAAACTATGCTTAACGACTTAAAATACTTCGCGGACAATACCTGGAACCAGGCGCTGAACATCGACAACAAAATTGTAGAAATCACGATTCAGGGAACCAAGGAAGCGCCGGCTGAGTTATATCTCCATCTGGCGGAAAAAGTCATTTCTGATGTGGACAATTATCTGTACAAAGCCCAAAAACAGCTGGACACCTGGAACCTTGCACAGAGCTGTACCCCTCAGATCTCCTCCTTTTACTTTGGGGACTACGGATATGGCAATGGGAAAGATATGAACGGAGGATTCACCGTCTCTTTCAGCGATTCCGACCAGCACACTATGCACACGGTAAAATTTGATATGCACAATATACCCATCGGATATGAGATGTGGTTTGCATAAAACATCAACTGCGGTATTAACCGGAAAGGAGCCAAAATGAGAATAGAAAAAACCAACTAGCCGGCAAGGCCATATCTGCCTTGCTAATATAATAATCAGACTATTAGGAGGCAATCATGTCATATTTTAAATTTGAAGATAAGAATATTTACTACGAAGAAACCGGATGCGGAAAACCACTTTTACTGCTTCACGGCAACACCGCTTCTTCCAACATGTTTGGCGCTGTCGCCGGCGGATACGCCCAGGATCACCGGGTTATCCTGATGGATTTTTTAGGCCACGGCCAATCTGACCGCCTTGATAAATTCCCCGCCGATCTTTGGTTTTACGAAGCAGAACAAGTCATCGCATTTCTCAAAGAAAAGCAGTATGGAAAAGTGGATATTATAGGCACCAGCGGCGGCGCTCTGATCGCAATCAATGTGGCCCTCGAAGCTCCCGAACTGGTGGGAAAAATCATTGCAGACAGTTTTGAAGGGGAAGTTCCATTAAAAGCATTTACCAATTCTGTAGTTGAAGACAGAGAAGCTTCTAAAAATGATCCTGACGCCAGAATGTTCTATTACTACATGCACGGCGACGACTGGGAAACCATTGTTGATCTGGACACACAGGCAATCGTGGAACATGATAAAACCATTGGTAAATTCTTTCATAAACCGTTAAGCAGTCTTTCGGTCCCCATCCTGATGACCGGAAGCAAAACCGATGAATTTATATGTATGATAAACCCGGATTATTTTGAAACTACATATGGTGACATGATCCGTAAAATCGGTCACGGGCAGATGCATCTGTTCGAAACCGGACGGCATCCGGCTATGCTTTCCAATGAAGTGGAATTTATGGCTGTATGCAAAGCGTTTTTAGAAATTTAAAGTAAAGGGTGAAGGCATTTTCGAAAATGCCTTCAAGGTTGATGTAAAAAAAGAAGACGGAATAGAAAATCTATTCTGTCTTCTCCTTTTTCCGAAACGCCATCGGCGTTTCCCCATAATACTTTTTAAAGTACCGTATAAAACTCTGCACATTATTATAACCCAACTGCTCCGCAATATCCTTAATTTTAAGCGCCGGAGTCGTCAGCACCAGTTCCTTCGCCTTCTGCATTCTAATAAAAGTAATATACTCTAAAACCGTATACCCCGTCTCTTCCTTAAAGATAATGCTCAAATACCCCGATGACAAAAACACCGCTTTTGCCACTTCATCCAGAGACAAATCCTTCCAGTAATTTGAAGTGATAAAAGCCACCGCCTTTTCCACATTCGGCGAGTACGGCTTTTCCTGGCGTTCAAAATTCTTGATGCAGGCTTCTAAAATCCTTTCCGACATCTGTTCCAGATCCAGAATGCTTTCCGCGCTGAAAACCGACTGGAAAATATCCTTTTCATTGTACTCCTTAGGAAGTTTTCCTCCCAATTCCAGCACATTTTTAATCAGATTATTGCAGATTTGGAAATATACAAATCTGGTATACTGGATATCCGTGGCATTGTTGCTCAAATCCTTCGTGAGCGTATGAAGGGTTTCCTCCGCCTCTTCCACATTGCCCTCTGTCACATATTTTGTCAGGCGGTTTTCAATTTCCCTGCTGTAGTACTCGTTCTTATATTCCGACACGGGAGCCGCTTCGTACATCAGCGTATTTTTCCCTTTAAAAAATGTCTTATCCAGAGTTCGTAATGTTTCGGAATAAACCAGGTTCATATTTTCCCGGTTTTTAAAACTTCTGCTGACACAGCAGGTGATCTTTATCAGATCATCGCTTTCCAGCTTCACCTTAACACCGTCAATCTTATTGAGGAATTCTTCATAATCATAAGAAGTGTTGAATATTCCCACACAGCGCTCAGAAGTCATTCCCGCAAAAAATCCGTCAATTTCAGGCTCATCCTGAATCAGCTCCCGGAACCGATTGATAATCGTTCCTCTGGCCTCTTTATCCTCACATTCCGTGATAACCAGCACATTCCACTCAAAATTCATGTTCTGGTGAAGCACCAGCTTCAGATGTTCAAACCGCTCTTCATCAAAAAATTCCATCACCAGTTTTCCGATCGAATCCCTGACAACCGATGGCAGGGCGTATTCCTTTTCCGTCTGCAGTTCATTGACAACATTCTCAATCAGACTGTATTCATTGGTAACCTTTTCCTGCTGGTCTTTTGCCGCAATACCCTGAAGCTTATGGCCCAGCTGCTTTAACGGTTTATAGACATATAGCGAAAACAGGTAAATGATAACCGTGGCGGCGGCAATCATCAGCACACTGGCTATAATGATGATCTTTTTAACCGCTCCCGCTTCCTTAACAAGATACGTGTAATCCTGAACGGCCGCCAGAGAGATGTCCGATACTTCCGAACGGTTTTTATAGAGAACCAGGTTCTGTCCGCCCAGATTGATCTTTTCCACTCTTTGAGCCTGATCCTGAAGCTGTACCTTAATGTCCGGGTCAATGTCGCCGACCCCATCAACCGAAAGCATGTCCCCGTCCCTGGTCAGAAGATAGCTCTTTACCATCTCCGTCTCGCTTCCGATCAGCAGGTTATTGGTAAATGACTCCTCATTGAGGGTCAATATGATATAAACGTCCTTTTCCCCTCTTACCGGCTCAAAAACCTTGACAAACTCAAGCTGCTTATCCCCGTCTTCCTCATCAATGATAAATGAATTCTGCTTCCGGTAACCAATCATAGGATTCTTATCATCCAGCTGAATCTTGGTTTTTTCCGTAATAGCAATTCCCCTTTTTACATCGACCAGACAGATCCCCTCCACCAGGCTGTTATTGGAACAGATATTCTGGAAATGGCGGATCATCTTTAAAAGAGCCGTAGGGCGCTCATAATAAACCTCATTGGTCATCAAAAATTTAAATACATTTTCATCTCCGATCATCAGGTTTACCGTTTCATCCAGCTGCTTCACCCTCTCGTCCAGGGCGCTGCTCTTTTCCGCGATCATATCTTCATTAAATGCAATCATATTGTTCAGAATCAGTTTCGAACTGAACGCGCTGCAAATGATTGCGATCATGCAGATAAAAACCACGGTTATCACTATATTCACCAGATAAAGTTTATAAAATATCATGCTTTTCGGCGATAGTTTTTTTCTATTCATTCACTTTCCCCCAATATAGAAATACTATATCAAAATGAAAAGCAAAAAGCAATCTTCCCGCATTCCGGCTCGATTACCGCCTTTAACGCCTCTGCCCCCGGAACCAGATTGTAGATTCTTTCCACGCCGTAAGGCAGGTCAAGTTTCCCCTTCTTCACAACTGCTTTCACATCAATACCATTTTTACGTATCAAAACCGAATTTTCATCCCT
The DNA here is from genome assembly GCF_002899675.1 of Clostridium sp. chh4-2. Classification (GTDB taxonomy): domain Bacteria; phylum Bacillota; class Clostridia; order Lachnospirales; family Lachnospiraceae; genus CHH4-2. Next base: position 86,102 of record NZ_PKUU01000011.1, read on the forward strand.
GATGATCTCCTCATCCTTCTCCGATATCAGAGGTAAGACACATCTGACTTGGGCTCCCATAACGGCGCTGACACATATAGAATCTTTTCCAAATACATATTCGATCTCATAGGCTCCATTTTCCCCCTGGAGCTGATTCTGATCAAGGTCCGTCAGCCTTCCGCTCACCCACACCGCTGTACCGGAAGCCGTTTCCTCACAGGACAGCGAGCTTTTGTAATCATACATGCTGCTGTACTCGTTTCCGCCTTCCTCACAGTCCAGACGGAATGACAGGCATTCATGACGGGAAAATCTGGGTAACTGCATATTATTAGGCTCTTTCAGGCTGTAACTGCCCATGCTGCTTCCAATCAAAAGCCCGGCCCGCTCATGCCATAAAAGAGATAAAGTTCCGCCGCTGGCATGGCCTCCCGGCAGCTTTAGATACTCCCAGTCATATCCCGTGACTGTAGCCGTATATCCGTCCCCAGTGACCAGATAAGTATCCGTCTCCTCCAGATAAACCGGGTGTTTTAATTCCATTCTTGGAAGTTTTCCGTCCATAAGCCGCTCTTCCAGCCCGCGGTCTAAAATGCCAACCAGAACCTTGGCATGGCTGAACGCGTGGTGCACGCATGGCGCCTCCCCCATTTCCCACACATGAGGGCCGCCGTATAAAAAGCCGTCGTGAGTGCATTGTTCCAGCAATTTCAGGTTCTTATAAGCCGCAATGCCGAATTCCGGTTCCACATCTGCTCCGGTCAGATAACCCAAAGCGCAGCCGTCCGAGGTCCGGCTTCCCCAATACGTCCATTTATAGTTCCTGGTTCCAAAACTGTTGTCCATTCCTCCGTCTTCCAAAAGAAACAGCATGTGCCGTTTCAGCGCTTTTCTCAACAGCTTCTTCAGCTCTTCATCCCCGGTCAGATATGCGTACTGGATAAACGACGGCAGAGATTCCTCCATGTTATATCCGATGTCCACCGGACGGCAGCCTTTTGCGCTGTAACCGTTTACCGGACGGCCTTCCCCGGCCAGGATTCCGCTTTCCGTTATCTGTCCTGCCGCCAGGCCGGCCAGCTCCCGCCCTCTGCGTATGTATTTTTCTTCCCCTAGAAACTCTCCGCACAGGTGCATGGCCAGGCTGTTAGTAATCCGGTAATTCACATTGCAGACCTCAAACGTCTTAAATCCGCACAGAAATTCCGCGGCTTTTGCAATGCGCGCTTTCCATTTATCATAAGTCTCCTGATCCAGCAGATGTCCATGATATTCCAGCGCCTCGATCAGCTGGATCACACTGAATACCGTGGTTCCCTTCCATTCCGAATTCGTATCATTGACATAGGAGCCGTCTTCCCGGGATACGGTCTGCTCCGCCCAGTCAAAGAGCATTTTAGCCCCTTCCAGATACCGTTCGTCCTTGTCCGCATCTGCCAGATACAGAAACGGGTAGATGGCGTCGAAACACCTTCCGTGGATTCCGGCGCAGGCCGGGCAGAGGATACCGCCCCTTAACGCAGGGTTATCCACAGACCTGACCTGTAACTCCAACAGTTTTCCACACCACTGCCTTAATAAATCCCCACATAAACTCATAAGTGTCTTTTACTCCTCCACGTCTGAATACTTTCTCACACATTTGCCGTAACTGATCTGGAATCCCGAGCCGTCTCTCCTGTATTCCGGACAATGGCTCCACTCCTTTTCAGCCTCTTGTGCCGTCCCGGCTCCCAAAACAGCGCAGGCCAGCCATGTTTCACCCACCGGAATCTTCCCTTCCAACGTAGGAATCACGGTTCTGGAATACATGATATTCGTATTCGGATGTGCGGCCACCAGAATTCCTTCTCTCGGCCCTTCCAGGTTCACAATTCCGGTACATCCCCATGGGAAAAATGCTTTCGACATCCGTTCATCCGCCCGCATCTCGCTTCCATTTTCCTGTTTCTCATAGAAATCACAGTTGACCGCATAAGCGCCTTCGCCTCCTGTCAGCTCCCTTTTGCTCTCGATCCTGTGGACTCTCACATGCCAGGAACCGCATGGAACCAGCCATGTGTGAATGGCCACATCCGCCCACGGCTCCCATACGCTGTAGATTCCATTTTCACTGACCTTTACTTCCCTGCAGCTGCGCCTGGTCCGGTACAGATTGTCCCCGGATTCGCACAGAGCCAGCACGGAATCAAATGCGCCCTGGTCCAAACCGTATTCCGCTCCCGGAACGCTGAACCCAAACACATTGGAATAAGCGAATTTTTCATATTTGGCGGCCATAAAGCTGGGTTCAAACCTGGCGTACTGCCCCGATGTGAGCGCCTGGATATGGCTTCCGCCTTCCCCTCTCATGAAGATCATAAAAGGATGCTTTTGAACCGATAACAACGGCAATTCAGGAAGCTCTTCCTCCTCTGCCGTCCAAAACGGATGGTCTTCAGGCAGGGCCAGCACCAGAAATGATTTCATCGCCCATGCAGGCGAACCGGGCGCATTGTAAAACTCCGCCATTTTAAGATTAGGGTAACGGTAACCAATTGTCAGCAGCCCGTCCCGGTCAAAAATAGGCTGTTTCATCCACCATCTGATATTTCTCAGAACAATGCCTTTGACCACTCCCCAGGAATACGCTTCCACCTCCGCATACGCCAGCGCGCTCCAGAATGCGGACATCGCAAACCGGTAGGTCAGACTCCGCCCATAGGGAAGGGCATCCCCTTCTTTGGCAAACCAGCAGATAAAATCTCCGGCAAATTCCGCCGCCCGGCATTTATACCGTTTCGCCCGCACCGGGTCCTCTTCACCCATTAGCTTTGCATAGATCAAACCGTAAAAATGCATGGCAAATGCGATATAATAATCCCTCTGCAGCGTTGGCCCGTCGGAATACCAGCCGTCTGAAAGATAGCTTTTTTCGATCTCATCGAGAGCCGTTTCCATAGTTTCCCGGCTGTACTCTGCCCCCGCTTTTTTCAGCCCCATATTCACAATCACATAGAAAAACAGCCAGTTGTTCGTGGCCAGCGGCACTTCATTGATCTTTAAAAGCCAGGTTTCCAAATTCTTTTTTTCCTGCTCCGTAAGCGGTTCCCACACCAGCTCCGGCACCATGGCAAGCGCCAGCCCCAGGGTTGTCATCTCCACCACTTTCTGCTCTTTCCCATCCAAATCTCCCCAATATTCCGGTGAATTTGGGTCCGTACCGTTTTTAATTCCCTCCAGATACTCATCCCAGAGCCCGGTTTTAAAACCTCCGGCACTTAATGGGACAAGCCCGAACAGAGGTCTTAAAAATCCCTCTGTCCAGGCTGTCTTATGAGGATATTTGGCCGCGCTCTCCCCGGCATTTAACCAGGCTTTCTGCGGGCTTAACTGTTTAACGGCACAGGATATCATGTTCTCCGCCAAATCCTGCAGATCCTGCCTGGATTTCAACGAGTTTTTGCTCATCTCCTGCATATCCCTTCTCCATTCAACTCTATTTTTCCTTATTCACATAAACCGGTGATACATAAGCCCACTGACGGTTTTTCTGGGCTACTTCCAGATGATAGTAATCACAGTCATTTTCCGGTTTATTGTCTTCCAGATCCAGGTCAAATGTGTATTTTGACTCAGGAAGCGCTTTGTAGATCTTAAATGCCTGGGAATGATAATATTCCATATGGCTGGTGTATCCGTAGTTCAGCAGTTCCCCGATGGAAGCCGTATACGTTTTATCGTTAATTGTAAATGTCACTTTCGTGTTCAAATCTCCCTGAACCTTAACCACAACCGAAGAGGTGGACGGATGAAGGGTGGATTTATTGCCCACGGTATCGCAGCTCCATACAAACTCGCTGCCGCTCTTTAACTCAGAGTACGTCTCAATGTCGTTGATGTCATTTTCATCATAAGATTCATCTTTAGACGGAGCCAGAACGCTTCTGCCTCTGAAATACGTATTGTATTCTTTAATTGTGCCGCCCTCAGTCTGAATGCTGCCGTTCCAGCGGTAAAGGGAAGAATTGCCCCAGCCCATTTCCACGCGGAGTTTATAGCATCCCTCCTGGTTGATCTCCTGGAATGTTTCGCCGTTAATGATGTGGATTGGCTTGTAATTCTTATAGAGAATGATCTTATCAAGGGTTCCTTCCGTCTCCACATGAGCGTGAATCTTTCTCATATTGCCTGTGATCTCACTGCCCATCCAGGAATCATTTACCTTGAAATCACAGAGGATTCTGTCGCCCGTAACCGCATAGGTTCTTCTGGCCTTAATGGCCGCCCAGATGCTCTCTCTGGTCTTCTCTTCCGCAATAACGGCTGCCATTCCGTCGCCGTAAGAACCCGGGAAACCTGCATGATGGTCCGTGGAACCTACAAATCCGAATTTATGTCCCTGACGGAGGCCTTCATCCACCATATCCCTGGTATCTCTCGGCCCCATGTTGTGATAATACGGATAATCCGCGTCTTCATTCATGGAACAGCCATGTTTGGAATACACTTCCACAACAGGAGAAATGGTATTGTCAAACTTCTTCCAGTCAATTCCCCTATAATCCGGCGTATATCCGATATGATGAGGAACCGCGATGGCGTCTTTGCCGCAGTCCTCCACCAATTCTCTCGGTGAATCCCTGTAGATCAGCGGAAGTTCATCATCGATGGAAAGCAGATGGTGGTCGCCGTATTCTCTGGAATGAAGCTCATATCCCTGAATAGCCACAAAATCCGCCCCGTTGGCCTCCGCCACTTCTTTTCTGATCTCTTCCCAATGATCCTTTAATTTCTTAAATCCTTCCAAATGGAAATTAACCACAAATTCCGTGCCCGGCGCTTTTTCATACATATCCGGCCACATGGCATGTCCCGTAAATGCCGCAAAATCCAGCTGGCTTTTCGCCCTCTTTATGGCATTCGACAGACTTCCGAATCCATATGTAATTCCGCAATGATTGTGCAAATCTCCCCAGTAAGTATTCATAATTGTAGTCTCTCCTTCTGCTGCCCTGCAGCCTGTCACTTTATTAACTTTATTAATCAACCGCCTTCCGGCGTTGTTTTCCTAAAATACTTCCGTCTTATGGTTCAGTTTTATCAACGCTTCCGTAAAGAAGAAATCCCCGTAAATAATCGGCACATTAACATGTTTTTTCTTCGCATAATTTACTGTGCCCTTCTGTATAATTCCCTGGGTTTCCTCTGAAAAATCAGCATAATTCTCATAAAGCCCTTTTAAGATGGCCACCGCCTGGTCATGATAAAACTCCTTCTCAGCCCCGTCTTCCATCAGGCCGGAAAGTTCCAAAAGCCCGCTGGCCGTACAGGCAGAAGCGGATGAATCCAGCACAAAACGGTCCTCGGCGTCTGTTCTGAAATCCCAATAAGGAACTTTATCCTCAGGAAGGTGGGAAAGGAAATAGCCGGCCACATTTTTAGATGCCGTCATGTATTCTTCTTTTCCTGTTTCCCGGTAAGCCAGCGCCATGCCGTAGATCGCCCAGGCCTGGCCTCTCGCCCATGCGGAATCAGGGTCTTTTCCCTGGCCGCCCAGGTTTTCAATCTTCTCACCTGTATAAGGATCGAAGCTGACGATATGGGCCGTTGTATTGTCCGGCCTGATAAAGCTTTTTAACACTGTATCCGCATGCGCTTTTGCGATATGGTAAAATCTCGGATCATTCATCTCCTTTGACGCCCAGAATAACAGGGGGATATTCATCATACAGTCGATGATCGCCCAGCCCTTCGAATCCGGGTTCACTTCATCGGTCCACGCCCGTATAAAGTTTCCTGCCAGATTAAAACGGCCTGCCAGATGGCTGGCTGCTTTCAGCCCCCTCACCCTGGACTTTGCATTGCCGGTCAGTTTATAGTCGATGACTGCCGACGGCAGCCACATAAATCCCACGTCATGATGAAGGGTCACAAATCCGTCCAAAACCTCGTCCAAACGGTCTTCCAGCTCTCTTGCCAGAAGAAGCGCCTTTTCATCTTTTTTCTCCTGATACAAAAGCCATAAAAGCCCGGGCCAAAACCCGGATGTCCAAAATGCCGCCCCCTGGTCATTATAGACTCCGTCATAAGCTACATGGGGAAAATGCGCTCCGATCCCGTCGATATTCCGTTCAATCTTTAAAAGGCATTTTTCTAATGCTTCCTTTGTCCAGCTCATCCCTTATTCTCCTCCCAGTTGAAGTAATCTTTGTGTTTCTCATTGAAGTCTCTGCAGGCCGCGTACATGGTGTTTAACGCGTCCTGATATTGTGCATCCCCGGCCACATTTTTCATCTCATGAGGATCTTTTTCAAGATCATATAACTCATGCTGCCGCTGGTTGTCATACACGTACTTATACCGTTTTGAAACCGCCGCTCTTCTTATTGTACCATAGCCAGGATTTCCTGAATACTGGGAAAAGACGATTCGGTTTTCATCCGGTTTCTCTCCCCTGATTATAGGAAGAAGGGAGATTCCGTCGCCGGTTTTATCATCGATTCCGGCCAGTTCACAGATCGTCGGCTTAATGTCCAGATGCGAGATCACACCGTCTGAACTTCCCGCATTTTCTCCCGGAACCTTTATTACAAACGGCACTTTTACCGCCTCTTCATACATCTCCATCTTCTGATACATGCTGTGCTGTCCCAGATTATCCCCATGATCCGAGGTGAAAATGATACAGGTATTCTCATATCTGCCCTGAGCTTTCAGCTCTTCCATGACCGCGCCAAAGATCTCGTCCGCCATGGTAGTCAGTCCCAGATGGGCCGCCCATACCTTTCTCCACTCTTCCATGGATACGCCTTCCGCCAACTGGGCCGGAACCCCTTTTCTTCTCAATTCCGGTTCGCCTTCCGCAGCAATTCCGATGTTTTCCGGAAGCACAATCTGATCCGGATCATACATGGAAGCATAGGGCTCAGGAACGCGCAGCGGAGGATGAGGAGCCCATAGATATGTAAACAGGGCAACCGGACCTTCCGGCAGTTCTCTGATAAAGTTCAACGCCTGATCCTTAAAATAAAAGTCTTTAAACTGCTCAACCGGCTTATCCCAAACACTGACTTTATGGCCGCTGTAAAGCTTAGTCACATACTCGCCTTCGATGTCCTCTTCCACCTTTGTCAGCTCGCTTTTATCCCTGGCGGTCACGATCCCCTGTTCCTTTGCCCAGGTCTCATAATCTTCCTGATTCACAAAAAAGTCCAGTCCCTGTTCCCTCATAGGCGGCTGAACCTTAATGTGGTCAACTCCCACATGTCCGATGCGGTATCCGGCCTCTTTTAATATTCTGTGAATCGGTTTTAAATCCCCTGCCGTCTCTCCCTTCCAGTCATTATATACCACGCCGTTTGCAGTAGGGTATACGCCTGTGGCTAAAGCGGTTCTTGCAGGCACACAAAGCGGACAGGCGTCATACGCGCGTTCAAACCGGAACCCCTCGTTCACAAGCCGGTTTAAATTCGGCGTTACTTCCCGTCCGCACTGGACCATATTGATCATATCCGCCCGCTGATGGTCCGTCATAAAAAGCAGTATATCTGGTCTGTTTCCCATATCGGTATTCTCCTCTCAATCATTTCCCTGGATACTCAAAAATTCCGTATGCCAAAAACGGCATACAGAATTTTCAAATCCGCGTTTTACCCCTTCACAGATCCCATCATTACTCCCTGTGTAAAATGTTTCTGAAGGAACGGATAAACGCATATAATCGGTAACACGGTAATTACAATAGTTGCCATCTTAAAGTTCTCAGGATTCATAAACACCTCGCCGCCGCTGTTTAAGTCGTTGGCTACCATGTCGATAATATTTCTGAGCACAACCTGAAGAGGCCATTTTGAATCAGTATTAATGTAAATCGTCGCATGAAGGAATTCATTCCAATGCTGTACTGCGTAGAATAGCGAAATGGTTGCCAGCGACGCCTTGGAAAGCGGCAGTACAATTTTAACCAGCGTTGCCGCATCGCCGCAGCCGTCGATTTTTGCGGCTTCAATCAAGCTGTCCGGTATGCTCTTAAAGAACTTGCTCAGGATCAAAAGGTTGTATACGTTAACCGCCATGGAAGCGATCAGAGACCATAAGCTGTTCAAAAGTCCGAATTGCTTGATTACAAGATATGTAGGTATCATACCTCCGTTAAACAACATCGGGAATATTACAAACGCCGACAGATACTTTCTGCCCGGAAGCTTCTCTCTGGAAAGCGGATATGCCAGCATAATTGTCAGCACCATATTCACACATGTTCCTACCAGGGTTAAAAATACGGAGTTAAAAAATCCGGAAAACAATATTTTCTTGGAAAATGCATAAATATATGACTCAACGGTAAATCCTTCCGGCCAGAGGTAAAGGCTGTTCAGGCTGGCTTTTGACGGGTCGCTGAAGGAATACATCACAACATACCAGAACGGATACAGCATTATAATTCCTATTATAACGAATAACAGGTAATTCAACACGGTAGACACATGTACCTTTTTATGTCTGTGCATCATACGATTCCCTCCTCCCCGAACATTTTACTGATCTTATTGGCGCTGGATACCAGAATCAGGGCAATTACCGATTTAAAGGTATCAACTGCCGCTGCAAAACTGTAGGACCCCCGCCCAAGACCTTCCCGGTAAACATAGGTATCAAAGATATCAATGCTTTCCATCGTAATTGGGTTCTGCAAAACTAAAATCTGTTCAAATCCGGCGCTCATAACTTTACCGATTCTGAGAATCAGCATTACGATAATGATGGAAGAAATTGCCGGAATCGTGATGTGCAGCATCTGCTGGAACTTGTTTGCTCCGTCCATTCTGGCTGCTTCATACAGGTTCAAATCCACCTGAGTCAGGGCTGCCAGGAATACGATCGTGCTCCATCCCGCTTCCTTCCATACATCGGAAAAGATAACGACCCAGAAGATCGTGCTTTTCTTAGCCATGATGTTGATCGGCTCAACTCCCAGCACGCGGAACACCTGTCCCGCCAGTCCGAAGACCGGCGAGAAAAGGTTCAGCATGATTCCTCCGATTACTACCCATGATAAAAAGTGAGGCAGATACAGAAGTGTCTGGGTTACTTTTTTAAATTTTACCGCTTTGATTTCATTTAAAAGGATCGCCAGTAAGATAGGAATCGGGAATCCGATCACGATCTTGGTCAAACTGATGACCAGAGTATTTTTCATAACATTCCAGAAATCAGAGGAATGTACCAGCGCTTTGAAATTCGCAAGTCCCACCCAGTCGCTGGCCCAAATACCTTTAAAAATGTTGTAATCTTTAAAAGCAATTACCAGGCCAAACATGGGCAGATACCGGAATAAGATGAAATATAACAATCCGGGGATCATTAACAAATAAAGTACTTTATGTTCTTTTACGGCCTTCCATGTTTTACTTCCGGATTTTTTTGTAGCTGATGCTTTTACCGCCGCATTTGATCCTGCTGCCATGTCAACCTCTCCTTAACTTTTATTTTATTTTGCCTGATAAGCTTCATCCAGGGCTTTTGTCAGTTCCACTCCGCCTCTGGAGTTCCACTCTTCCACGAAGTCTTCAAATCCGCCGTCGATCGGTGTTTCGCCTACGATCATTTCGATATATCTGGTATTTGTGATTTCTCTCAGTTTTGGATAAATTTCATTTAATTCATCAATGAAGATACCGTCAACCGGGCTTCCGTAGCAGATGGTATGTGAATAATCAAATGCGTCAAACAGTTCCGGTGAAGAATGATCGAATAATACGGTATTACCAATGAAGAATTTATTTAAATCCAGGTCATTTGTCTCTTTGTCATCAATCAGTCTGACTAACTTATCGCCTTCCCATTTGTAGTGCTCACCTTCCACACCATACTGTGCGAAGCGGTTTCCTTCTTCTGACATCAGGTAATCAATCAGTCTTAAACATGCGTCAATATTCTTGGAATCTTTTGATACAAATGTTCTTAACCAGCCTCTTTCACTTGCCATACGGATACCTACAGGGTTGTCGCTTCCGCCTTTCAGTACAGGGCCGTATACATGCTCGCCGTTTGGATTGCTCTGGATAAACGGCTCATAGTAGTTTGACCAGTTGTTCTTATCAAAAATATGTATTTTAGTAACGCCTGCGCCATAGATACCGGATTTTACTTTCTGCTGCCATCTCTTAGGATCATCCGTTACGAATTCAGGATCGATTAAACCGTCTTTGTACATCTTGTTTAAGAATACTAATGCATCTTTCATTCCAGGATCAACAGAGCCGTTTACAACGTGGCCGTCTTTTAACATCCAGTAGTTAGGAAGTGCACCATAAGCGCCAAAAATGTGGTCGAACCATGTGGTATCCACGTTCTGATATCCGCCAAAAGCAAAGGTATCGTCTACGCCGTTTCCATCAGGGTCTTGTTTTGCAACTGCTTTTGCAACTTCATAATATTCGTCTAATGTGGTAGGAACTTCCAGACCGAATTTATCCAGCCAGTCTTTTCTGTAAGCGATGATGGATAATGGGTTCGGATTCTTGATACCGATCGAGTAGATATTTCCATCCGTATATCTCATGGTATCCCATGTAGCTTCATCACGGCCGTTTTTAATGTTTGGATAGTTATCCCAGTATTCATTTAATGGAAGAAGAATGCCGGAAGACAGTAACTGGCTCTCCATGGTTTCTGTCTCACACTGAATGATGTCAGGGCGGTCGCCGGAAGCCAGAAGGATATTTAATTTGTTATCCAGATCTTTTGTAGGAACCTGAATGATCTCTAATTCTGTATTGGTTGCTTCTTCAATCATCTTCTTCGCATAAGAACCGTCTACAATGTTCTTATTAGTTAAGAAGAGTTTCAGATGAGCCGGAGCCTCTTTCTCACCGGAAGCCTGTGTATCACCAGCCGCTGCCGTCGTATCTCCTGCTGCCGTAGTTGCCGCTTTGCTTTCAGCCGCCGATGAAGCAGTCCCCTCTGTCTTCTTCGCGCCGCAGCCAGCTAATGAACCTGCCAGCAAACATACTGACATAACCCCTGCTGCCATCCTCAATAGTTTTTGCTTTCTCATAAAATAAATCCTCCTTTGTGCACATTTTATATTTTCGTGTGCTTTCTTGTATTTCTATGATATAATTTCATTATGAAAATTTCAACCCACGATTTATAATATTATTATCTTTTATTCATATTTTACAATTGCAATCTGCGTTTTTTAATATAATATGGCTTTTTAAATATGTTTATTTTCGCATTTTATTGTATAATATGTATATTATTTTTACTCAAAAGCAGAAAAGGAGCATAATAATGAACAAATTATTCGGTACCATAGACATTGGCGGCACAAAAATCATGGCAGGCATTACAGATGAAAAAGGGGACATTAAAAGCTATGAAAAATTCCCCACACTGGAATTACAGGTTTCCGACACCATGGATAAAATTATAAATTGCCTGAACAGGCAGCGCGCGGATCTTTCCATCTCCCTTTCACAGCTCTCCGGCATCGGCGTCGTATGCGCAGGCCCGGTGGATGCGGTAAAAGGCACCATCGAAAATCCTTATACCCTTCCCGGCTGGGATCACTATCCTTTAGTTCAGGTGTTAGAAGACCGTTCCGGCCTTCCCGTAAAACTGGAAAATGATGTGAACGGCGCTTTATTAGGAGAAGTTGTATTAAAAGGCCTTACAGAAAAACGCGTTTTAATGATCGCCTTCGGAACCGGAATCGGCGCAGCATTCCAGGCCGGCGGCCGTCTCTACCGGGCCGGACAGGGCTTCCACCCCGAACTTGGCCACATCATCGTTTCCGGCGAAGGCGATACCTGCTACTGCGGCCACAAGGGCTGCTTTGAAAGCCTGTGGTCCGGCACCGCCCTTCACAAACGCGCAAAAGATATGGGATTTTCAGATTTTAATGATTTATTCGCTCAGTGGAATTCCGGAGATGAGAAAGCCGGACTCTTTATTAAGAAGATACAGACAGAATTACAAACCGCCGTATGGAACCTGGGAATCATCTTTAAACCCGAAGCCATAATCTTAGGCGGAGGAATCATGTCGACTTATTTTCCTTTTGCAAGTAATTCACTGCAGGAGGACATGAGGGACAATGATGATTTCGTACCTCCCTATCAGATTCTCCAGGCGGACCCGGAACATAATCCGGCTTTAATTGGGGCTATGAAATTATTTTTCTAAAGAAGGATTTATGAGACAGGTAAGGACTGATTTCCGGATCAGTTTTTACCTGTCTCATTTTCCTTTACGAGTCTTAGTACCACTTCAGCCGAACGTCCAAATCATATTCCCATCGGATCTTCCCCGCCCCAACCATTTTATCAGCATTCCTGGCGTTCCCTGCTCAAAAACGCATAATCCATCTGCATTCATCTTTAAAAAATACCAGTTTCACGTCCCGCCTGATGCCTTCAAAGCAGACCGTACAATCATATTCCACTGATGCAATTCCGTTATATCGTTTCTCTTCCATATAATTAACATGGATCTCATCGATTTTCTCAACCCGGCCTTCGGACTGAAATTTTATCATCATAGGCATAGACCTTCCTGTACTGGTAAACCAGCATTTACAGGCAATCTCGATCTGGCGGCCTCTGACCGGACCACTGTCCGCCTCTTTAGTGTTCACACCTATTCCAAATGCCATAATCCACGCCTCCCGCTAAGCAGTTCCGCGGAATGACCTTGGAATTCCGCCTTCCATATGGTCAATTCCCCCGGTCAGAAAGACCGACCGCTTCACCGCGTCCATGCCAAAACGCCTGCGTATCCGGTCTATGGTTTCATCCATCATTTCCATCTTCTCATACTCCATATCATCAAACATGGAAATCTGCCTGAATCCATCCGCATCCTGCAGCCGCCCCGTATGGATGCCCAGATGCCTCACCGCTCTGCCGTCCCACAGTTCATCAAACAACCGGCAGGCCGCTTTGTGAATCTCCATGGTTATATTGGTAGCTGTTTTAAGTATCATCTGATGGGATTCATAATGAAAGTCACAGTCCTTAATCCCCACCGCCACAACTTCCGCTTTCACTCCCGCTTCCCTCAGGCGGCTTGCCACCGTCTCGGAAAGAGCTAAGAGCACCAATTTAGCCGTCCCTCTGTCTGAAACATCAAATGCAATTGTCGTGGAGTTCCCATACCCTTTATTGGGCGGCGGCTCCGTCTCCACCACAGACAAATCGATTCCATTGGCAAAGGCCCATATCACTTCCCCATGTTTTTTCAAATGCTGCCGCAGCAGATGGGGATCTGTCTTAGCCAGATCTCCAATGGTCCTGATTCCCATGGACAACAGCTTTTTCGCAGTCGCCCTTCCCACGAAAAATAATTCCGAAACGGGAAGAGGCCACATCTTCTGCTCTATCTCGTCCGAAAATAATGTATGAACCCGGTCCGGCTTTCGAAAATCAGAGGCCATCTTGGCCAGAATCTTATTATCCGATATTCCGATATTAACCGTAAATCCCAGCTCTCTCTTAATCTCTTCCCGCATTGTCTCCGCGGCGCCTTTAGCATCTCCCCAAAGCCCTTCTGTCCCCGTCATGTCCACAAATGCCTCGTCAATGCTGTACTGCTCCACATCCGGCGAATACTTAGACAGAATCTCGACAAAAGCCTTTGACGACTTCTCATATAAGCAGTAATTGGGAGGAACCAAAACCAGTTCCTTACACTTCTGCTTCGCTTCCCAGATTGCCTCTCCTGTTTTAATTCCGTACTTTTTAGCGGGTATGGACTTTGCCAGGATAATTCCCCGGCGCAGAGCGAGATCACCGCCTACGGCAGAAGGAATCTCCCTGAGATCCAGGCCGCTTCCTTCATGCCACAGGCGGTAAACCGCTTCCCATGATAAATATGCTGAATTTACATCGATATGAAATATTCTGCGCTCCATCCGTTACCAACTCCTTTCCACTTAACCTTACCAGAACGTATGTTCTATTTCAAGTGGATGTTATTGGTAAAATCCCCTTCCGGCTTTTCTCTGTCTTTCCCTCCTTTCCTGATTCTCCAGTCTTCTCAGACTATTTCATCGGTTCCTGGTATTCTCCAGTTTCCGTCTCATATGTCCAGTCGTTAATACCGCCAAAATCATAAACATTCTTATATCCCATAGCCACCAGTTTATCAGATGCGTCCTTACTCCTGATACCGGTTCTGCAATGAATTAATAAAACTGCGTCCTTATCAGGAAGCGCTTCCGGCTGTTCCTCTTTAATGGATTCGTTGGGAACTAAAATTGCTCCCGGAATGTGTTTTGCCGCATATTCATCCGCTCTTCGCACATCCACTACAGTCACGCCGCCTTCATCCATCATCTTTTTCGCTTCCTCCGCGGTGATCTTGTGATATGCCGCTTCCATGTTTTCCTCTGCCATGCTTTCCTCCGCCATACTTCCTTCTGCCATATTTTTTCCTGTCATATTATCTTCTGCCATACTCTCTTTTGATAAACTGCTCTCCTTAACAGATGCCTCAACAGTATCCTTTTTTTGTCCCGACGCACATCCTGCCAAAGATACAGCAGCAGCAATTCCAACACATAACATCAATATTTTCTTATTCATAGGTACACGCTCCTTAACTGAATTGTTTTTAGTTACAGTTTATACTGTAACTTTACAATATACAGTTTGTTTTGTCAACTATTTTATTTAATATCTGAATTTTTGTGGGGAATCATCGCGTTAGAGCAGCCTTTTATAAGAATGACAGCGTCTGCTGTTCATATTCCGCCCGCTTAGATAAAAGCGCCGGTTTTTGACGCAGAATCTCCTCCGTCTTCCCGTCCTCCATCACCCAGTCTTCCAACTCCTTTGGCTCAAGAATCAACGGCATCCGGTCATGCGTGGACTTCATCGATTCATTGGCCTCTGTTGTAAGAATCACAAAGCGGTCCCCGTCTTCAAACCGGTTATAAAATCCCGCCAGAAACAGAACCGGGCTGTCATTTCTATAAAAAGTAATCTTTTCCTTATTCTTATTCCACTCATAAAACCAGGTGCAGGGAACTACGATTCTCCGGCGGCGCACCCCTTCCCCGAACATCCGTTTTTCCAGCACAGTCTCACTTCTGGCATTAAATATCACACCCTTATTCTGAATCCCGGGCAGACCCCACTTCTGCCATGCGGCTTCTAAATCAGCCCCGTTTCCTTTTAACACAGGAGCCAGATCAGTTGGGTGAACATCTCTTCCCATCTTTTCTCTCTGAAGGCGGTCATCGATCTGACGGACTAATTTTTTAATCTCCCTGGCCGTTTCATCATCAATATAATATCTGCCGCACATAAAATACCCCTTCCTTTCACGTTAAAATCCGGTGTTATGGCAAACGCCGTTCTGATCCATATAGTAGGTTTTGCCTTCCCATACGGTTGAGGTTCTCTCCATTTTTCCATCCGGGTTCATGTAATACCACAGCCCGTCAACCTCATTCCATTGGCCCCTCAACATTTTTCCATTGGTTCCTATGTAATACCAGCCGCCTTGATTCCATACCCATCTATTTGTAGCGGCAATGTTATCTTGTCCAATATAGTAATCCTCATACCAGCCATCTTTTACCAGCTCTTTTGGTCCGGTGAATACCAGCTCGCCGTTTATTACTGAGAAATTGCAGGAAATATCATCCTTTTCCTCAGATATCATTCCTTTTGCATCAAAATAGTACCATTTACCATCCTTTTTCGCCCACTGCCCCTGAGCCATAGCGCCGTTATCAGTAAGGAGATATCTGCGTTTTTCCTGTTCCATCCAGGAATTGCTGAGCATTCTGCCGCTATTTTGAAGCCAAAACCACCGTTCCCTATATGGAACCCATTTATTTTTAAGCATCATACCATGATTATTATAATAATACCAGCTGCCGTCTCTCAGAATCCAAAAGGTTGTCATATCATTTTCCGAATCAGAAAAATCAGGTTTAACAGAAGTTTCCTTATCTTCAGACGGAGTTGCCGTATCGGGCCGCTGTTCAAAAATATCGTCTTCCGTATCAAATAAACAGTCCTGTCCTGCCCACACCTTCAGCCCATCACTTTCTTTTCTATAATAGTCGTCTTCTGTACCAAATTCAAGGTCATCTCCCGGAAAGATCTCTCTTCCACTCTCATCCACAAAAAAATCGTCCTCCGTCCCATACTCTCCATCCTCACCTGCATTGATCTTTACATCGCCCCTGCTGCCCGGAATAAAATCATAACCGTCGAAATAATGATTGTCGTCTTCCGTACCGTACTTGTCATCTGCGCCCGGCCGGACATTGGTATGGATTCCGTCTTCTTTAAATTTTACCTGATAACAGGCGTATGCCGCCGTATTATCAGCTGTGTCATATATCTTATGTTCCGTTATCTCCCGGCTTTTCTGCGGAATAGGATCTCCTTTATAAATCATATCAGGTTCTGCTTTCTCTTCATACCATCCGTAAAATTCAAAATCTTCCGGGGACCGGTCAGGAACCGGAAGTTTCCCATATTCAGTCCCATATATAATCTCTTTTTCTGAAATGTTCCCTTTTCCGCTTCCATATTCAAAATCAACCCGGTACGTATTGGGAATCCAATGAGCAAAACAGCTGATATTCTGAGCCGGGCATCTGCCCTCTGACGTTATCTCCCATCCCTTCCCATCTTTTTCTGAAAACCACCCCTGAAATGTATATCCCTTTCTCTGAAACTGGGGAAGCTCACCGAACCTGTCATAATAACGGCTGTTTTTTACAATCCTTTCTCCTCCGTCAAAACACGGATCATAGATAACCGTATATTCTTCCCGGGCATAGGCGGCATACAGGGTCACATCCTGAGGAAGCATCGGGCTGTCTTTCGATATTTTATCGCCCTGTCCGCCCGGTTCCGTGTAAAATCCTTCAAACTTTAACCCGGGCAAATGGCCAAATGTCTCAAGTGCATCTGATAACTGATGGTCCGCTTCTCCATAGGCAAGCGCTGTCCCTGCTCCATTATCGCAAAATTCGACAATGAATTCTTCCTTTCCGTTAACATATTCCGGCGCTCCGTTCTGGGCGAATCCGTCTGCATTGCAGACCAGAGTAACCCGGTATGTATTGGGTGTCCAAATGGAATACAGATCCATCTGTCCTGCTTCATAAAACGGCATGGGATCATTCTTTTCATAAGTTATTCCCTTATTTTCCGGTGATGTATTCCATCCGCTAAACGTATACCCCGGACGCTTTGGCTCCGGCATTTCGCCGATGGGTTCATTATAATATCCTTGAACCACACTGCTTTCGTTCATATCTCCATTGGGATTGAGATGCAATTCCATGGGTCTTCCCTTCCAGTTGGCATATAGATTGACCGTGGAATCGTGTGTGGAAGATAGTTTTTTTATCTGTGAACCGGCCATATAAATACTGCCGGAACCGTCCTTATTGGTGCTCCAATTGGCCAGATTATATTTGAATGCATCCGGCTCTGTCTTTTCGTACACTTCCCGGGCCTTTTGTTCTGATTCCGTATAGGCTGTTTCAGAATAGAGATGATGGGAACGGCTTATTTCCGTATCATCTTTCAGGGCATATTTTACATAATAAGCGTTTTCCTGCCAATATGCATAATAAGTTGTATTCATTGCCGGCATTTTCTCCCCGGCGGATATCCGAGTTCCCGTTCCATTTTTTCCGGTAAACCATCCCATAAACCGATATCCGGGGCGCTCCGGCTCCGGCATTTCGCCGATTGGATCATAGTAATGTTTGGTTACCATTTTGGATGTTCCGTCTTTATAGTCTTCATCATAGATGAGATCATAATTAATCGGCACATAGTGAGGATAAATCATTTTATCCTCTGCCCACAGACTGCTTCTGCTGGTTACCCTTGTTCCCTTTCCGTTTGGCTGTGTATAAAGCCCCACATAGGTCAGACCCGGCAGATTTTTATAGCTGTCCATCTTTACCGCAATCTCTTCATATCGGGAATGCGAGCCTATTGTCAATTGATTCCCAAAATTATCATCACTGTAGGTATAGTCAATGCACATGCTTTCTTTTTGATGTTCCGGGGCTCCGTTATTTAAAATATCTGCAATTGTATCATCTGCAAAAGTAACCTTATATTGATTCGGCTCCCAAACCTCATATAAATTTTTACTATTATAAAAAAGAATCTGATCTCCGGTCTGATATCTGCGGCCTTCCTCCGGCCAGCTGTCAGACCAATACAAAAAAGTATACCCCATCCGCGTGCGTTCCGGTAAATTCATGGGTTCATAATAATATCCCGTGCAGGTCACGTCTGGGTTTAAAGAGTAGATCTTATGCAAATGAATGGATACCTTAATGCCTTTCATAACCGGAGTCATATAGAAAATATCGTCCTGTGTTTTTGTTAAATTCTTTACAAGATCAAGGGATTGATACGACGTTCCATCGGAGCCTTTCCAGGTGAGATGCCACCCGCCGGTATCCTCTTCATACCACTTTAATATATCCTTTTGAGGAAGATAGAAACTGTTTCCATATGTATGTTCCTCTTCCACATAATCCGTCGAATCGGGAGTTGTATAATAGCGTACCTTATAAGTGATTGGGGTAGTTTTAACAACTCCGCCGCAGTCATCACAATACGTCTGAATATATCCGTTTACACTGCCCGTTTTACTCGATTCCGACCAGGTATGTTCGGTTTTTGGAAGCTGTCTCGTTTCGGTTCCCCGGCAATTATGGATATTGCCGCTGTATGGCCCGTAATATTTACAGAATCTCTCTTCTATCCCCGCCTTAGAACAGCTCGGACTTCTTGTAACCGTCCATTCTCCAAATTCATGATCCAGCGGAGTCCGAATCGTTTCGCCTGTATCAATAGCTTCACAGATCCGGCACTCCCTTTTCTTATATACAAAAAAATCATCGGGATTTGACAAAATTGTGCACGGGGCAGAACTCCAGTCCCATTCATCCCATTGGTGGTCTGTTATTTTTATTTCCTGAGAGTATTTAAGACAGCGGGTACACTGTCCTTGATAATTTGCTCCCTTCGTGCAGTTACCGTATAGATAAGTCCAGGAATCAATGCTGTGCCCCAGCGCCGGAACCACAGAGATATCTTCATAATCATCCCCTCTGATACAATTATGTGCGATTATTCCCTCTTCCGTACAGGTAGGTTCTCTTCTCACATAGCTGGCATCACTGTAAGAATGGCCTAATGCAGGCAATTTTACGTTTTTATATTTTCCGCAGGCACAGGTGCTGGTCGAAATACCGTCTTCTGTACAGGTAGGTTCTTTTGTCGTCTTCCATTCGCCATAATTATGTTCGATCTGAATCCCAAATTTCTTAGATACCTCTTTTATGCCTGTCTCATCTGCCACTCTATAAGAAACAGTCACGATCCGCATAACGGACGGTGCCTGATAGCCGCAGCCCGTTGTCAAGTCATCCAGCCATACCCCGGTCTGAGCTGCTCCGGAAGACGAGCGTATCCCAGTTACCTCCGCATTTGGATCTCTCGTTAAAAAAACGATATATTGTTTGGCATCAACAATAAGCGGCAGACTATCGTCGGCAGTGGTAACTTCAATCTGAATCTCATTTTCATCAAAGTAATAAGAATCGGCATCTGTTTTATAATCAGACCTCAAATACATGCTTCCGGTCACTGTGCCTGAACTGTCACACTCATACCATCCCGGCTCATCGCTGCCATTCTCCCTGATTCCATAAAACCAGTAAGAATCCGTTCCATCCAACTCATCTTCAAACCGCCACACATCATAATGAGATCCGTCATAATTAATCCCCATGTCGGCCTCTTTCGTCCAACGCTCTCTATGAGAATCCTCATGCGGCCAGACCAACGCGTCAGTTGCATCTTTTCCCGGCTTTACAGACCGATACCGATAAGGCGCAAGTGTCATATCCTCCGACTCGATATCAACTACGCCATTTGACTTCGTCACATATCCAAATGAATCGCAGGAATACCAAAATCCATCGTCCATTCCCCAGCCTCCATATGCACGCCAATGAGCCGTTCCAAAGCGGTCCACATATTGAAAGCATATCCTTTCTCCATCCTTCCTTTCTGTCTGAGTATACCAGCATGGAATCTCACTCTCTCCAGGTATGGCGTAGACAAAAAAATCCTCTTGAACCAATCCATCGGATGATGATGCACATGGCAGTTCTTTATGGGCGTCCGATAAGGAGGCCGGTGAAAAATCCTCCATTCCTTTATCCTCACTCCTAAGCGAATTGGACGGCGTTGCATCCTCTTTTTTGACAGAATAAACAGATCGCTCTGATTCAGCCATCCCCAGGAAAACGCCGCTTTGACTTATAATCAGCGCCGCTAACAACAAGAATTTTAAAACTGACTTAAACTTTTTCATAGGAATCCTCTTTTCTTAAATAACTTGTTTTCAATATCCATGTTACAGGCCATGCGAAACAGCAGCTTTCATATACGGCAGCATACGGCCGAAATGTGGTTCTTTTATATAAACTGCGGCTGAATCCGCAGAAAATGTGGATAGTATATAGGATGTGGGGTAATCCGTTCGGCAGAAATACCGACAAAAAGATAGAGAATTTAAAGAATATAAGGTACTTCATTAAGGGAAAAAAGCAGCGTTTGCTGTGAAAATACATGATAATAAGATAAAATGACAGACTTGAAAAATGAAATAAAATAATTAATCTTATCAGAATAAAAAATATTAGGGAAAATTAGGAATAGCTGAAATAAAAGAAAAACTATCCGATATAATAAGAAACCGCATATAGTACTGCCGTTAGACATTCTAAGTATATCATTAATGGGAGTAATTGTCACTCGTAATTTTATGATTTTTACAAAATTTAATAACCATTCAGCCTTCCAATGCTTATGCCAGTTTCGCCACAAGCATCGGAAAGAGAGTGTAATTGGTTACTACATATGAAAATGGTTAGACCGAGACAAAAAAGACAGCTAACCAAAAGAAATCCCCCGGACTGGCCTCCGGGGGATTTCGCTTTGGTGCAACATGTTTAATACTAAACTTTCTGGTACTATTATGTTATACCAGGAGCAGAAAAATGTCAAGACATAGCCTATATTCAATTAGATAGACGTAACCGCTCTGCCTCCCGATGCCTTTTTCCCCCCGGAAAACTGAACGGTTACAAACTTTATAAATTATTCCTTCTGTTCTTTCTAACAATTCTTCAAAGCCAAGTTTTCAAAATCACCCTCAGCTGATCCATATCGATCGGCTTCGCCATATGCCCGTTCATCCCCGCCTCTTTGGTTTTCTGGCGGTCATCCGCGAATGCATTGGCCGTCATTGCAATAATCGGAAGGGTTTTTAAGTCTTCCCGGGGAAGCGCACGGATTTTAACAGCCGCTTCACAGCCATCCATAACCGGCATCTGTATATCCATGAAAATCAGATCATAGGTGCCTGCCGGAGAATTCTTTATCATATCCACCGCTGCCCTGCCATTTTCCGCAGTATCCACAGAAATACCGGTTTGAGATAAAATTTCCACGCCAATTTCTCGGTTCAGCGCATTGTCCTCCACTAACAGAATACGCTTTCCTTCGTAAGAATCGTTCACCGGATGTTCAATTACCGGTTCCCTGCCGCTGCCGCCATTTAAGAACTGCTTCAGCTTATAGGCCAGCCGGGACCGGAAAAGCGGTTTGGTGATAAAGCCATTGGCTCCCGCCAGCTTGGCGGCATCCACCTGCTCCGAAGAATCATAAGCCGATATCATGATGATGGGAAGATCATTTCCGATCCTTTCCCGAATCAGACGGATCGTTTCAACTCCATTCATCTGAGGCATGCGGTAATCGAGAATAACTGCAAAATAATCATTTCCGGCTGCATGAGCCTCTTCTATCTGATTTAAGGCTTCCATACCTTCCGTTACCCACTCTGTGACCATTCCCAGCTCTTTCAGGCGCTCACATATGTTACAGCAGCATTCTTCATCGTCATCCACAACCAGTACCCGAAGATTGGCCAGCGCTCCGTCATCGGTCTCATTTTCCATAATTCGGAGATAGATTGTCGCGGCAAACCGGCTGCCCTCGCCATATGTGCTTTCCACCTGAATCGTGCCGCCCATCAATTCCGCTATGCTTTTACAGATGGACAGCCCCAGGCCCGTTCCCTGAACCGCCTGGATTTTTTCATCATTTGCCCGTTCAAACGGCTCAAACACATGGTCTATAAATTCCGGCTTCATGCCAATTCCCGTATCCGATACGATAAACTCATAACAAGCTTCGTCCGAACGGTCCGACGGCTTTTCATTGATTTCCAGTAAAATGCTTCCGCCCGGCTGCGTATATTTCGCGGCATTGGACAAAAGATTTAGAAGAAGCTGCTGCAGACGCTGCATATCGCTGACCACAGTTTCATGGACAATGCTGTTTACATACGTCTTGAACAGAAGGCTTTTTTCATTAATCTGCGGCTGCACCATGGTAATTACACCCTGTACCAATTCAGCTAAGTTAATATTCTCCTCCGCCAGCACAATCCGCCCGCTTTCAATCTTAGACATATCCAGCACTTCATTTATCAGGCTCAGAAGAAGTTTGGAAGAGACGGTGATCTTTTCCAGACAATCCGTGATCCGTTCCGGATCATTGACATAGGAAGCCGCTATGGTGGTCATGCCAAAGATGGCATTCATCGGCGTACGGATATCATGGCTCATACGGGACAGAAAATCCGATTTGGCCGCGTTGGCCCGTCTGGCCTCCTCCAGCGCTGCGTTAAGCATCTCCGTACGCTCTTCTATCTTGCGCTGCAGCCTCCTGAGTTCGGTAATATCCGTAATATCAATAAATACCACCAGATAAACCGGATCATCAGCAATAGAATCGATACAAGTACAGTGAATCCTAAACCACCGTTCCTTATCATATTTATCCTCAACACAAATAGTTCCTTCAAATGGTTCTCCGCGCCGTAACCGGGGATGGTTTTCCTCAATCAAAGCCCGGCTTTCCGGCGTAAGAACAGAATAGACATCATAAGAAGATAGCTTATTCAAATCTATATCAAAAGCATCCTTAATCCGGTCACTGGCATCAATGATGGCAATCGTATCCGGAAGAATGCGGTGTTTGACGATAAAGCCCGGAATATTATCATAGGCAACCGCTTTTTCCTGCTGAATCTGAATCATATCCGTAACATTGACCATAGTCGTATAGGCCAGCTGTTTTCCATCCTGATATTCATCCGTAAAAAATCCGGTCATCTTAACCCAGCTGGTAGAGCCGTCAGGAATTTTCAGAGGCACAAACAGCTCATAGCTGTTTTCTCCCGCCGCATCCATTTCCCGTATTTTTTGATGAATTTTCTCCCAACCGTCCTGATTATCTGCAAAATACTCATCACAGCGGTTGTGAAACAGCGCTTCATATTCCGGCTTGCTGTATCCGATCAGTTCATAATAAAAGTTATTGGCCCAGACCACGGTAAAGTGCTCGTCAACCAAGTGGCGGCTGACGCTGACCTTCATGGCCTGCATCAGCATCTCCTGTTCATTCTTCATCTGAACCAATGCAGTCACATCCGTCATAACCGTGTAAGAGATGCGGTAGCCGTCCTGATATTCATCCGTAAAATAGCTGAACAATTTCACCCAGTAACTCGATCCGTCCTCATATTTCATGGGGACAATCATATCATACTGATCCCTGCCGTTTTCCAGAACTTCCGTGACCTTGCTCGTCAACAGTTCCCAGCCTTCCGGATTATTCCGGTAATATTCGTCCGGACGGTTATGGAACAGCTCCTCATACCGTTCTTTTGAATAGCCGATCAGCTGGTAATAATATTCATTTGCTCCAATGCAGGTGTAATGCTCGTCAATCAGATGCTTGCTGACGCTGACATTCAACGCGCTCATCAGCATGGCCTGCTCATTGGCCAGTTTTTCAAAAATCTCTTTTGCCCGTTCCCGCTCCTGCTGCGCCTGCATCACCTCAGTTACATCCGTCAGCGTGGTATAGGCGATTTGATATCCGTCAATATACTCATCCATAAAAGAAGCCTTCAGCCTGACCCAATATGTTGTCCCTTCAGGAGAAAACAGGGGCAGATATACCGTGTTGCCTTTTTCCCCATTTTTCAGAGCCGTCTCAACAGAATTTTTCAGAAGCTGAAGTCCCTCCTGATTATTATAAAAATATTCGTCCGGATGATTATGGAACCGGGTTTCAAATTCAGATTGGGAATAACCAATCAGATCATAGAAAAAATCATTGGCCCAAATAAGCGTAAAATGGCCATCCAACAAATGTTTGCTGACGCTGACCTCTAAAAGGCTGGTCAAAACGCTGTATTCATAATTTGTTACTGTCTGACTGTTCATCTGCCCAGCAGCACCTGTCTCTCTCTTCTCCGACATTTTTCACACCTGCCTATCCCCTCTTACCCGCATTCCTTGTTCATGTTAGTATCAGTTTATTATATCTGATTTCCCTATAAAATGCAATCTCATATCTTGTTTCTTGAATGAATATGGCGGATATCATGCAACTATGATATAATTTATCCAGTTAATAAATAAGGGGGAATATACGGTGCAAAGTAACAGTATGACAGATATTATTTATGATTATTTTACCTCCCGTATCCTATTCGGATATCATCTTCCGGGAGACCGCCTTCCATCCATCAGATACGTCCGCCGGCAGTTCCAGGTCAGTGCACAGACCGTCCGGGCCGCATTTGCCAAAATGCGGGAAGACGGCTACATAGAAACCACCGAGCGCAAACACAGCATTGTCACATATCATCCGGACGAACATCAGATTCAGCAGTATCAATACTCTTTTCTTTCCCGTAGGGAAGGCATGATCGATATCTGCCGTTCCTTCAAAATTCTGTTTGGCCCTATTGCTCTCCACTATTTTCAAATGCAAAACAAGGATTCAATTAACCAGATACGGTCGCATCTAAAAAAGCTGCATGGACATTCGTCCAAACAGCTCATGTTGTTTTATTTAGAAGCGATGCAGCCGTTAAACAATCCTTTGGCTCTGAATTTAAGCTGGGAAGTAATCCGGTATCTGCGGACTCCCTATCTTCCGCGGGTTGCTGATTTTGATGATACAGATCCCCAGTCCTCCTCTCATATTGAACGGATGCTGGCATTTGTGGAGGATGGAGACGCCGCCCGCGCGGTGAATGAGATGATGAAGTTTACCAGCGATGTCACCTTGAAGTTTTTTGAAAATATACCCTTTGCCGCTGATGCATACGATCAGGTGGAACCGGTGCCGTTTAAATGGCATATCTACTGGGAACGTCCCCAGCTGTGCTATACCCTGGCCGCTGAAATGATGAAGAATATTAATGAACAGGTCTATAAACCCAACGAATTTCTTCCTTCCTGCCAGGCATTAGCCAAGGAATATGGCGTTTCCCAGATTACCATGAGGCGGACTCTGGAGCTTTTGGGCGATATGTGCATGACCGAAACGCTCAACGGGGTTGGAACCAGGGTGGTTTCTATCGAAGATGCAGGTTATCCCGATTTTTCTCATGTACAGATTCGAAATAGCCTTATTTTATTTTTACAGGCTCTGCAAATCTGCGCCCTAACCGCTAAAAATGTTTCCGTTCACACATTATCCGCCCTAAGCAGCGAAGATTTACAAGCATTCAGCCAGACTATCGAACAGCTCATAGAGGATCGGATAACATTTCTTCTCAGCGGAACCTGCCTCAAATTCATCGGTGAAAAAAGTCCTTCGCCTTTTATCCGGGAGGTATACCGCCAGCTTTACCAGATTTTACTGTGGGGCCATGCCCTTTACATGGTATATCAGAGAACGAGGGTCAGCAGTGTTTACGTGGCAACTGCTCTCGAACTGAAAAAACTGCTTCAGAACCAGGATATCCAGGGATTTGCCGCAAAATTAACGGAAATACTGGAGATAAATGTCAGAGTCTCCAAAAATATGCTTTTAGAGCTGGGATTCCCAGAAGACCAGCTGATTTAATCTCAAAAAGAAACTCCTAAAGTCTTTAATAATTCCCTATGGGGCCGGGCCGCATCCGCCTGAAATACGGCGATGTGGTTCAGGTCCCCGCTCCTGTCCGTAAATGCTGGAAATAAAAAGCCGCACTCCGGCTTTCCCGGTTCATATTCCTCTTCCAAAGGGCAGATGGCACAGATCATATATTCATATACTTCTTCCGATTCCCACTGCCGTTCCTTATCCGAGCCCTTAGCCGGAATGTCATACCGGTCATGGAAAACCAGAATTGCATATTCGGAATCCGCACAATAATTTTCCATAACAACGTCATAAAATGTATCCATCAAAGCGTCATTTTTCAGTCCGCATTCATTCATAGCCATAAGAAGCTGCCACATACTCCCCGCTTTTCGCGCTTCCTGTGGAAATTCATATTTTTTTAGATTCGTATTGGTAGCTGAAAAAGGGATTTCCTTTGCCAGCTTTAATTTTTTTGTTCTCTCCTGTGAGGATAATTTCAGGAAATTCGTATTGAAGCTTCCGTCAAAATCTCCATCCCTGTCCACATAGCAGCCCGCTATTCTGGTAAAGGATGTTCTGGAAAGTGTCATTCTTCTCGTCAATTCCAGCATGTCTTCTCTGTTTATCATTTTCTGTCATCACCTTTCAGTTATTTTCCGGTCAATTTCCTCCGGTTTCCGTCTTTCTCTCCGATTATAGCATATTCCTGTCCGATTCCTACTATATTAGTTTAAGTTAATATTATAAAGGAGTTTTCTTATGTTATCTATCAGCAGTTTTTCAGATCCAAGCCCTTATCCTCCTATCAAAGTGGAGTGTCCCAATTCACGCTATGCCAGGGAAATGCTGAGCAACACCGGCTCCTGCAATTCGGAAATATCAGCCGTCAGCCTGTATTTTTACAACAGCGTAATCCTGACGGAAACAAAAAAGGATTATGCCGATATCTTTCACAAAATCAGCATTGTAGAAATGCATCATCTGAACATCTTCTCTCAGCTGGCGCATATGCTGGGCGCAGACCCCCGGCTATGGTCATACGGCGGTAAAGGCCCCCGGTACTGGACTCCGGCCTGCAATCATTACCCCCGCCCGCTAAATGCCCTGCTGCAAAATGCCCTCCGCGGGGAATTGAACACAATTGCCAAATATCAGAAACAGGCCGCCATGATTCAGGATCAGTGTATTACAGAGCTGTTAAACCGTATTATTCTGGATGAACAAATTCATGTACATATCTTCCAGGATATGCTGTCTGATATCAGATGAAGATAATTTTTCGAATATTTTATGCTTATTTCCGCTGCTATCAAAAACGAATTCTTATTAAACAAAAAGCTGCAAATCCAAGGATTTGCAGCTAATAGAATCAGCCAGTTCATTATAATAATGAACTGGTACACACTAATCACCCGACATCTTTACAGGAATCGTCTCCAACTCCACTTCTCCCGATGTCTTCCAATAACGTCCATATTGAATCGAAGACCGTTCCCCGGAATCCACGGCAATGAATCCGTACACCTCAGAATCCATATATAAGACCGGATACAAATTGGAGATAACCATCCCCTCCTGTTCTAATTTGCTGCGGACGGTTTCTTTCAGAGCCATCCCCTCTTCTGAATAACTCCATCTAAGGTAATCATCTTCCTCTTCTTCAAATCTTCCAGCAAGTTCCAAACGGTTCTCAGCTATCAGATACTTATACGTCACCGGAATCTCGTTATCCGTAGCATAACATTTCGGAGATATCCATACCGCCTGTTCATCGGCTCTGATAAATGTAAAATAATCTCCCTGAGTCGCAGTCCCTTCCAACGGTTCCAGATCCAGTGTCTGACTCAGCACCCATCCGTCTTCTGTAAATTTACACACAAACACCCCGGCAAAACTATGAAAAACCATAATATCTTCGCCGATATAATTAAGTTCCATTCCATCGGCGCCCAATAAATCCACCGGTTTAGATAAACGATCCAAATCTACCGGAGTTACCTCCAGATTCACAGCGGTAAACCTCTGCCATTCATCATTTATCATAGCTACTAACTGGCCATGATCTTCATCCAGACAGTATGGATTTCCCACTTCCCCAAAATTGGACTGTTCCTCCTCCATCGGAGTCTCATCCGTTTCCACAGATGACTGGATATACCCTGTCACGGAACCGGAATCTCCCATAGGTTCTCTCTGCTCGCTGAAAAGCCGGTAAAGCTGTCCCTGCACATAGATCATTGGAAGCGGTGCATCTGTTTCCATGGTCAACGGAGCTTCTATACTTTCTTTCTCAGAACTTTTCACCTCTGAAGGCTTCGCACCTGCGCAGGCAGATATTCCAATGGCTGCTGCCATCATGGTTATTATTAGAATACATTTATGCAATCTGCTTCCTCCTGTTTCTGAATTTATTAGCGATGTCTGACTTTCACGATCAGTTCATGCTATTAGGGTTTTACTGAATCAACTTTAACCGCATTTACTTGCCTTAAAATCCTTCACACTCATTCACCGCTCACAATCATCTGTATTTATAAAAATGACAACTCTATTTATCTATCATTATAATGATATTCTCTGAAAATAATAGAATCATCTGTTAAATATTACCTTACAATTTCGTGAAGAAACAGCCTCACATACTGCTCGATTCCCTCTTTAAATACCTATTCGAATGCTTAACACTCAGATCATGAAACAATCTGATGGCAAACGTAAAGAAGAGATTGCTAATTTTTATTAAACAGCAATCTCTTCTCTATTCACAACCTCCTAGAACACGATCTCAATCTCACGTCCATTCTTCCCTGCATGGACAGTCCCCTCATGTGCCATTATAATCTGCCGCACAATCCGCAGCCCCATCAGATGCACATTCCCCTCCGGCATCCGTCCCTCATTTAAATAACGGCAGACATCTGGAGGAATACCGCAGCCGCTGTCGTAAAATACCACATGGGGACATCCGTCTTCCACCCAGGCACGAACGCCAAGGCTGCATCCATCTTCATTATGCCGTACTGAATTGCCAACAATATTCCGGAATGCGCGAAACAAAAGCTGCTCATCCGCTTCCAAGGAAACTGTTTCAAATCCAGGTTCAATGCAGATGGCCAAAGGATAACGCTCCGCCTGCTCCATGGAATTCAATAAATCCGCAGCGACCCTGCGCAGGATTGCTGCCAAAAAGACCTTTTTCCTGCGAAGCGGCTGTACATTATATTCCAGCTTAGAGGCAAGGTTTAAATCCTCAATCAGATTCCTGATGCGGATGCTCTGCGCGCGGATTAAGGCGGCTTTGTCCCGGATTTCAGGATCTGTATCAGATTGGCGCTCTATCATATCCGCATATCCCATAACCAGGGACAGAGGGGTCCGTATATCATGGGATACCCCGCTGATCCATTCCGTGCGCGCCTCATCCCTCTTATCCAGCTGTTCCCGCTGCGTTGTCAAACGGTCGGAGGTGCGGTTGATGGTACAGGCAATCTCCTTCATATTCCCGGTTTCTGCCAGATGGACGCTCCCACCGGACGCCAGCTGTCCGATCGCATCCGCAATCATACGCATCCGTCTGTAATAGCGGAATCCTGATACCAGCAGAATCAGGACCGCTGCTGCCAACGTACTGATAAAACTCAGCGACAGAAATGTAAAAATCCCCTTTAACTTATCCATATCCTGATGGACCGCATAATTCCATATGCTCCCTTTGGGATATCCGGCTACCAAAAGTCCCTTTTCACCGCCCCATACATAAACCGGATAATCATCCAGATACCAGCGGGTAAAAGATGCAACCTGGGAGGTTGTGTATGTGTGGTTTAAATGCTCCGGCAGCTGATAGCTCCAAATCGGGGTTCCTGCATCATCCAGAAGCATGGCAAAGGAAACTCCCATCTCCTGAAGACAGGCGGCCGCCTCCTGCCCATCCTCATCCATCATCTCATATACCCGGGCGATGGAATGCCTCTTTCCGCCGCTGTCATTTTCATAAAGCTTCGAGGTTATGACAGCCAACAGTACAAACTGCAGTGCAGCAAACGCAAAAATTATCACCAGCGCTGTAGCGATATAGTTAAAATAAATTCTCATCAGACTTTTCATCTGTTCATCCGATACCCTAATCCTTTCACCGTAATTAAAAATGCCGGTTCCGATGGCTTCTCCTCTATCTTTTCCCGCAGTTTGCGGATATGTACCATCAATGTATTCTCATAATCGAAATAATTCTCTCCCCACACCGATTCCGACAAGACATCAAATGTCAGTATTCTTCCTCTGTTTTCCAGAAATAATTTCAAAAGCTGGTATTCCTTATTTGTCAGGGAAATGGTTTTCCCCGAGCCGTCCAGAACTCTCACCACCCCTGCAGAAAGATCCACTTCCCGGTTTCCCATCCGGTAACATTCTGACTGCTCTTCCAGCCGGTAGGTCCGTTTTAAGATAGCTGAGATACGCAGTACAAGCTCCCTTGGAAGAAATGGTTTCGTCATATAATCATCCGCCCCCAGATCCAGTCCCTGAAGCCGGTCCTCGTCCTGATCCCTCGCAGATAGAAACAGAACCGGAATCCGCTTATCTTCCAGCACTGTCTTAATCCGCTGAAAAAAAGAAAATCCATCTTCAAACGGCAGATTAACATCCAGAATAAGAAAGTCCACATCGCCGTTTTTTATCCTCTCCTCCGCTTCCCGGCAGGAAAAAGCTGTCTCCACATAAGAAAAACCCTCCTGCTTACAAATATTTTCCACCAAACTGCACAGCTCCCGGTTGTCATCCACCACTAAAATCCGCGCTTCTTTAAGCTTCATTCCAATCACCTGCCTTTTGGTTTATTATAGCTGATTTACCGGGACAGGGAATCATTTTTTGAATCATTTAAGGTAAATTTAAGGTTGCAGAAAGGAAGGCATAAGGATGCTTCATTATCCTGAATCCTATAGAAAACAGCGGCAAATACAAGGAGGATATCAAAATGGCACAATATATTATTGAAACCAGCCAGCTTACAAAGATCTACCGGGGCACCCCCGCCGTGGACCATCTGGATCTTCGCATTCCCGAAGGCTCCATCTACGGATTTCTGGGCCCCAACGGAGCCGGCAAAAGCACCACCATGAAAATGCTTCTGGGATTAATCAGCCGGGACGGCGGAAGCATCCGCATCAACGGGACCGAACTGAATGACCGCAGCCGCATCTCCATCCTGAACCAGGTAGGTTCCCTGATTGAGAACCCTTCTTATTATGGTAATCTCACCGCATATGAAAACCTTCAGATCAGCTGCATGCTGAGGGGACTTCCTTACACGGAGATTGACCGGGTTCTTTCCATCGTTCGCCTGGACGGGCAGAAAAAGAAGCGGACCGCGCATTATTCTCTGGGAATGAAACAGCGCCTGGGCCTGGCAAATGCCCTTTTGGGTTCGCCGGCGCTGGTACTTTTAGATGAACCCACCAACGGTCTGGACCCGGCAGGTATCCATGAGATGCGTGAACTGATTAAAAGCCTCCCAAAACACTTTGGAATGACGGTAATGGTATCCAGCCACCTTCTTGCGGAAATGGAGCAGACCGCAGACCACATCGGTATCATATCCGCCGGACAACTGATATTTCAGGACGCCCATTCCATGCTCCAGGCACGCAGCACACGTCAGATTTATTTGCGCACCTCGGATGACACAGGCGCAGCCTCCCTGCTTCGGGAAAATGAGGACCTTTCCCTCCTGCTTCACAAAGGAAAAGATACCACTGCCTCAGACAGCTTCTATTATTCCAAAGCCGACGGTATCCTCCTTCCATTTCTCCCTGACTGGATACTTGCGCAGATAATCCGCAGCCTGCAAAACCATGGAATTGATCTGTACCGGGCGGAAGAAAAACGGCAGAACCTGGAAGATATCTATCTTGACATGGTAGAGGAGGCGGGACTATGAATAAAAAGACAGAATTTTCCCTGGAGATGCGCAAACTGCGCCGCCGTCATATCCCGCTTCTGTTTCTGATGGTATTTACCCTCATCACAGCCTGGACATATTGGTGCATAGATGACTTAGACATCTCCCGTCTGAACGATGTGAGCGCCATGGTATTCACCAACCTTCTTTTAATGAACACCATCCTGTGTCCCATTGTGCTGGCCGCTTTAGCCAGCCGGATGTGCGATATGGAACAGATGGGAAATACTTATAAATGGCTCTGCACCATGCAGAAACCGGAGCATATTTACCGCGGCAAAGTGATGGCCGGCAGCTTTTATATCATCCTGTTTACTCTGATGCAGACAATTCTGTTCTGGATCATTTCACAGCCATACGGAGCGGGCGCCGTGTCCCATCTGCCGGGATATTTTACAACCATATTTCTGACCTCCCTCTGCATATTCATCCTTCAGCTGAACCTCTCCCTCAAATTCACCAATCAGCTGACGCCCATTTTTATAAGTATAGGAGGCACATTTACCGGGCTGTTTTCCTGGTTCTTAAACAGGTGGCCGCTGCGCTATCTGATACCGTGGGGCTACTATGCGTCGCTGTGCAATGCAGGATATATATATGATGAGACAACACGGTACACCACCTATTCCTGGGATACGTATCCGTTTCTTTGGATGGCCGTACTGGCTGCCGCAATCATTATCCTGTACCGTCACGGGCAGAAACATTTTTTAGAAACCGTCCGTGAAAACATGTGAGGAGGAAAAAGTTATGATTAAAAAAGCAATCATCTGTGAACGAATGAAATGCAAAGGAACCCTGATATGGCCGGCCTTTCTGCTGATTCCCGTCATACCAATCCTGCTTGGGGCAGGGAATTATCTGTCCAATCTGGATCTTTTAAAATCCGGCTGGTATTCCTACTGGACCCAGGTAACCTTATTCTATGCCACTTTCTTCTTCGCTCCGTTAATCGGCGCATACTGCGCATTTTTATGGAGATATGAGAATTTTAACAGCTGCCGGAACACTCTCTTCGCCCGCCCGGTACCATATCACACCATCTACCTATCCAAGTTCATTCTGGTTTGCGCAATCTCCGGGATGACCCAGATAT
Source organism: Clostridium sp. chh4-2 (assembly GCF_002899675.1). GTDB lineage: Bacteria > Bacillota > Clostridia > Lachnospirales > Lachnospiraceae > CHH4-2. The sequence goes on from NZ_PKUU01000011.1 coordinate 119,139, forward strand.
GGTTTGCCCTGCTCTTTTTCGTCTCCGGGAAGATCATGGGCCTTCCGGGTCTGCCGCCCGCCGATCTCTGTTTCTGGATGATCCGCGGACTGGCCGGCGCCTTTGTAATTGCCTCCTTACAGTTTCTCATTGCCACTGAAATACAAAACTTTGCCACTCCCATCGCCGTGGGACTGGTGGGCGGCGTTACGGGTATGATTGCCGCCAATACAAAGGCCGGACTTCTCTGGCCCTATTCACAGATGCTTTTAGGCATGAATTCCAACAAATCGGAGGATGTGCTGGGACAGAACGTTTTATTATTCTTTTTGATATGCGCATTTTATCTGTTGGCGTTATCTCTGATAGGAATCAAAAGGATAAAGCACAGCATGCAGATGTCTTAAAGATATAAAAACACTTGCAATTCTTCTCTCCCCTACTATAATAATGTCTAAAAAGACAAAAGGAAGTACAGCATATGACTACCCTAAATGACGGATTTTATCTGGATAAAACGATTTACAGCGGACGGCCGTCTAATCCCGACGGGCGGATGGACAAAGAACTGAGAACCTATGATTTTTTAGATCAACTGAACATCCCCTATGAACGTGTAGACCATTCTCCCACAGATACCGTGCTTGCCTGCCACGATATAGACAAGATTTTAAACATTGAAATCTGTAAAAACCTGTTTCTGAGAAATGCACAGAAAACCACATTTTACCTGCTTCTCATGCCAGGCTGCAAAAAATTCCGTACAGCCGTTCTTTCAAAACAGATAGGTTCCTCCCGGCTTTCTTTTGCAGAACCGGAGTTTATGGAACAGTTTCTCGACATCACTCCGGGTTCCGTCTCAATCCTGGGTCTGATCAATGACAAACAGAAATCTACCAGGCTGCTGATTGACCGGGACGTGATTCGTCATGAGTTTTTCGGCTGTCATCCCTGCATTAATACCTCCAGCTTAAAGCTGCGGACCTCTGATCTCCTAACGAAATTTCTCCCGGCGCTGGATTATTCCTACACGCTTGTAGACCTTCCCAATACAGAAGGTACCTGCTAAACGTATCCATTAAAAAAATATGGTTAATTCCCCTTCTAATATGATAAAATAACTATAAATCATCTTATTGAAAGGGGCTGCCGTCGTGTCAAATGAAAATCATTCTTATATCGCAATTGACTTAAAATCATTTTACGCCTCCGTGGAGTGCAGGGAGAGGTATTTAGATCCTTTAACCACCAACCTTGTGGTTGCCGATCCAAGCCGGACAGAAAAAACCATATGTCTTGCCGTATCGCCTGCTCTCAAAGCCTATGGCATTCCCGGCCGCCCCAGGTTATTTGAGGTCGTGCAAAAGATCAATGAAGTCAATGCCAACAGAAAGCGGTTGGCTCCGGGAAAGACATTTACCGGTTCTTCCTGTGATGCGGATGAGCTGAAATCTTCTCCCGAACTGTCGGTCTCCTATATCACGGCTCCGCCCCGGATGGCCTTTTACATGGAATACAGCACCAGGATTTATAATATTTATCTGAAATACATTTCCCCGGAAGATATTCACGTCTACTCCATAGACGAAGTGATGATCGATGCATCCGACTATCTGAGCACCTACCATCTTACGGCCCGGGAACTGGCGGCGAAGATGATACAGGATATCTTTCAGGCCACCGGAATAACGGCCACCGCCGGAATCGGCTCCAACCTGTATCTGTGCAAGATCGCCATGGATATTATGGCAAAGCGGATTGTACCCGATGAGAACGGAATGCTGATCGCCGAACTGGATGAGATGTCTTACAGGCAGCTTCTGTGGAACCACCGCCCCCTGACTGATTTTTGGCGTATCGGTAAGGGCTATGCCCGCAAACTGGAAGCAAACGGTTTATATACTATGGGGGATGTAGCCCGTTGCTCCATCGGAAAACCCAATGAATACCACAACGAAGAACTTCTTTATAAACTGTTCGGCGTCAATGCCGAGCTATTGATTGATCATGCCTGGGGATGGGAGCCGTGTACCATGGCCGACATCAAATCGTACAAACCTGCGGCAAACAGCATCGGTTCCGGCCAGGTACTGCAGTGCGCCTATGACTATAAAAAAGCGCGGCTGATCGTACAGGAAATGACTGATCTTTTAGTCCTCGATCTGGTGGAAAAGGGACTTGTAACAGACCAGTTGGTTCTCACGGTTGGATATGACATAGACAACCTTACAGATCCCTCCATCAAAAAATTATATAAAGGCGAGATCACCACAGACCATTACGGACGCAAAATCCCCAAACATGCCCACGGCACCGCCAACATCGGGCGCCAAACCTCTTCTACAATGCTGATCATGGATGCCGTAATGAAATTATATGATAATATCGTGGACAGGAATCTGATGGTAAGAAGAATCTATATTACGGCCAATCATGTGGTTAGTGAAGATCTGTCTGCCAAAACACAATCATTTGAACAGCTTGACCTTTTTACAGATTATGAAGCATTAGAACAAAAGAATAAAGAAGAGGAAGAAAAGCTGAAACGAGAAAAGCAGATGCAACAGGCAATGCTGGAAATCAAGAAAAAATTCGGAAAAAATGCGATTTTAAAAGGTATGAACCTGGAAGAAGGGGCTATGACGAAAGAACGCAACCAGCAGATCGGCGGACACAAATCATAAGTTTTCGTGGAAAGGAGAAACATATGGACGACAAAAACACTAATATCAACCGTTACGACGATATCATTCATCTCCCACACCATGTTTCATCCGTCCACCCTCCTATGCCAGTTTCCGACCGGGCCGCACAGTTCGCCCCCTTCGCCGCTCTAACCGGCCATGACGCAGCCATTAAAGAAACCGCCCGGCTGACTGACGAAAGGGTGGAACTGGATGAAAATGCCAAAGCCGTACTTGATGAAAAGCTCAGAATGATACAGGAAATGCTGGCTCGTCAGCCTGAGATAACTGTCACCTATTTCCAGCCTGATGAAAAAAAATCCGGCGGCCGATATATATCGGCCACCGGTAATGTCAGAAAAATAGACATGTACAGCCATCTAATCATTATGGCGGATGGTTTAAGGATTCCTCTCAGTGAAATCTATGGGATAGAGGGAAACATATTCGGATATACTGAAAATTTCTGACCGCTTACTAGCTTAATTTCATGTTTATCGCCATATCTCTTATCAAAGATTCCGTCGGATTCTTCCGGTCAATTTCCGATACATCCGCAATCAGCTTTAGAAGCGGTACTTTTTCTTCTTCAGCTGCTTTCTTAAACATCCCCAAGTAATTGGAATGGCACCCGGAAAGCCCCAGCATCAAATCCGTAGGATTCACTGCAACGTGATAATTGTATGTACTCATAGCTGGTATCAGTTCATTATCCAGATAACCCAGCAATTTATAAAGATCAACATTCTCCAAATGCCCTGTTTTCTTCAAAGTGGCCGCCGCAAGCTCCGTGGCACAGTTCCCTGCGCTGCGCGCCATTCCCAGAAGGCCGCAGTCAATTTCATCTGCGCCTGCATCTGCCGCCGCCAATGCATTTGCCTGAGAAAGTCCCAGGTTACTGTGTCCATGAAAGCCCACAGGTATGGTCACCTTTTCTTTTAGCGCTTTCACATATGCAGACGCATCCTGCGGAAACATGGTTCCGGCTGAATCCATAATTGTAATTTTATCAACACCTGCGTCCTGAAGCATCTTTGCTTCGTCCGCCAGTTCTTCCGGAGTTGAGACATATGCCTTCATCAGGGAATAGCGGCAGATTAAACCGGATTTTTTTACCATTTCCACCGCTTTTACAGATCCGGCTCCATCACCGGCATTTGCGCCTACCCGAAGAAAGTTTAAACCGGCATATGCCGCTCTTTTAATATTATCTTCCTCTGCACATTTTGCCAGCATGAACATACCAATCCTGCCCTTTGACTGATAAGGCTTTAAAACTCCAAAATATTCCTCATCAGACGGTGCATTTGCGGCTCCCAAAAGGCTGTAAGCTCCAAGCCCCTTGCAGTTTCCCATCTCAATATCCTGAATTCCGCAGTCCAGCAAACCGCTAATAATACTTGCCGTGAGTTCTTTAGAGAATCCATGTCCTACCACATTTCCTCCATCACGAAGCGTGTTATCAAATAAATTCATTTTAAAATTCCTCCTTAATCTCTCCTCAATAAATATCTAAAATAACGGAAATGCAATGCTGCTCCATACCACACTTACCGTACAGCAGATCAGAATCGGAAGCAGTGACATTTTAAGAACACTTCGCAGGTCATATCCCCCTGCACCCATAAAGTAAGATACGGTTCCCGTTGCCATAGGCGTTACGAACGCCGATAAACAGGCCGCCTGTACACAGATAACAGGCCCTATAGGATTTGCTCCAAGGCTCAAACAGGTCTGAATTACAATTGGATAGAATATCAGCATTGCCGAACGGTTGAAAATAAACTGTGTAACGATGAACGGAACTATAAAAAACATCAGATAGATCAAAATATTGCTGTTCAGCCTGCCTGCAAACCCCGCCAGCATATTTCCGACCGCTTCTCCGGCTCCTGTAGAACTAAGCGCATTTGCCATAACAATAGAACCAACATATAACAGATACACCCAAATCGGCATGGCCTGCGTAGCTTCCTTAGGGCTGAGAACTCCAGTCACTACCACGAGAATTGCACCGATGATGGCAATTTCCCATATGGGCAGCCCGATTTTAGAGGAAAACAGCAGCGCCAGGGATACTCCGAAGAAAATAATATATCCCATATTCTCCTGAAACGGAGGAAGAGGTTTCTGATTCAACGTTTTCTCAGCCGCACTCAGATCAACTGATTTGGTATCCGTTACAGGATTGTCCGGTGCAAATTTAGGCGCCAGAAAAATTGCATAAAGCGTCATAATAACCATCAAAGGAAGGCGTGCTTTCATAGGGTCGGTAATTGCCATAAGTACATCTGCACCATTTGCTTCCAAGTAACCGTTCATCTCCGCATATACGGTTGCTCCGCCTCCAAGAGGCAGAACTCCCGTGGTGATAATACATACCAGGCCAAGAGAATACATTACCTTACTGGATTTAATTCCCATATCCTCCACAGTAGCCATCAGGAGCGGATACAGAATACAGAAAGGAATCAGATTTGATTGAATAAACTGGCATAATAAAACGGCAACAAGCATATATCCGATCAAAACTTTAGTCAGGTTTCCCTTAGACACCTTAGAAATATTCCCGGCCAGATTCTTTACAAACTGAGTACGGCTGAATCCTGCTGCCACCACAAACATTGCTACCATCATAATACCTGTGCTGTTTCCAAAGGATGATAACACCGCATTGGCATCAACACATCCGGTCAGCAAAAACAGCATCATAGAAATCATTGCCGTAGTTGCCAATGTAAATTTCCCCCACAAATAACTAAAACAAGTCAATGCGCATATAATCAAACAAATTGTCAATTTACTCATAAACTATCCCCCTATAGAATATCCCTGACAAACTGTATTCTGGAATCTAAAAATTCCGGCCACTGCTTTTCGTCAATCAAACTCTTATAATCCATGGGATCTTTTGATCTCCGCCCAAACAGATTACCATGAGCCGGATGGCTTGGAACAGCAATATCAACATGATAACTTTTAAGCATCTCGCATCCGTCTATAAACTGCTGCGGCAGGCTGAGCGGAAGGTGATATTTTTCCAGATAGTCTTTTTTCATTGTGATAGGCCCTACCCCTCCATGAATTGCAGCAGTAATAGGTCTTCCGTCCTCATCCGGACTTGTAATCATAAATGATGTTGTCCCTGGCGTATGTCCGGGTGTAAGGATTGTTTTAATTGCAACATCACCAAACTGCATCGTTTTACTGTGGTCATAATGTTGGTTCACTTCATATGGCGGCACATAAAATAAATCATCCATTTCATAATTAGCCGGTTCTCCCTTAAACAGATCATCCTGCAGCGACATCCAAACCACAGCGCCGGATAGTTCCTGAAGCGGCTTTACCCCTCCCGCATGATCCACATGGCAATGCGTCAGCATGATATGACGTATATTTTTAGGGTCAAATCCCAACTCCCGGATCATTTCTATCGTAAGATATACATTTTCAAACATGCAGGTATCTATAAGAATCAACCCTTCCTCCGTATCAACCAGAAACGCCCCGACCCATTCATTTCCCACATAATAAACCGCCGGCGCCACCCGGAAAGGTTCCACTTTTAATTTCCATGGCGCATGCGCAGAATACTCTACATATTTGTTAAAATCCTTTGAAACAGCTTCTCCCATATTTATCCTGCCTTTCTAAACTACTCTGTACTTTGTTTCCCTGCCTTCCAGCACATTTAAAACCTCTTCTGCCACTTCCATACCCATTCGCTGTAATGCCTCGTCCGTATCCGCTCCAATGTGAGGCGTCGCGCAAAAATTATCCAATGACATCAGCTTGTTTTTTCCATTTGGCGGTTCTTCCACAAAAGCATCACAGGCGGCTGCTCGGATCACTTTATTCTTCAATGCCTCGTATAGGTCATCCTCATTTACAATTCCTCCACGTGCCGTATTAATTAAAACCGCATCCTTTTTGAAATGGCTGAAATTTTCTGCCGTAATTAAATCTCTGGTCGATGGAGTAAGCGGCACACTGATCGTTACAAAATCAGATATCTCCAACATATCATTTAATCTTTCATATTTCTGAATGCCGTGCTTTTCTGCCAATTCTTTGGAACAATAGGGATCGTACCCTGCCAGCTTTGCAGAAAAACCACCCTTTAGTATTTCTCCGGCCCTGCGGGCAATATTCCCCATACCTACCAAGCCTATTGTTTTTCCCTCTAATTCCAGTCCACTGACTTCCGGCGGCGCAATTCTGGTAAAACCTTCTTTTCTTGTTACCCGGTCACAGTGATTGATATTTCTCCCAGCAGCCAGCATCAAACCTACAATGAGCTCCGCTACGGAATTTGTATTGGCTTTGGGCGTATTCAATACGGTAATGCCCAATTCTTTTGCAGCCTCCAAATCAATTGTATTACAGCCTACACCATGTTTTCCTATAACCTTTAGTTTTTTCGCCCGCTCCATCATTTCTCTTGTGACATCCACATTTCGCAGTACAATTGCATCCAATTCCTCTAAATGATCCCAAGTATCGACAATTTCCGCTTTTTCTTTCAGAGTTTCCACCGCTTTGGGACAGATATACTCGCTCAAATATATTTTCATTCCCGATCCCCTTTCCCCATATCTTTTTTGGAATCTGCTGATTCATTGTAATGGCCATTTACTTTGAAATCTTTATTACATTTCGTATTATAAAGACAACATCCGCTACATTCAATTGACAGCCAGAAATAAGTTTTTTGTATTTTTTTGTTAAATATATACATATTTTTTCGCTTTTTCCCTCAAATGACAAAAAAATAACCATTTTACGCTACAATAATGTAGTACAAAATGGTTATCTATGTTTTCTATTAACTGAATTATCAGATTTATAACACCAGTCCTTTTTCTAACCGGTTCTGCAAGCCAAAGCGTTCTTATTGTTTAATCAAATATTCTTCCAGAACATGATCACGTTTCTCCAACCGGCTGCGAAATTCCTCCGGCTGCTGCCAGCACATCAGTATCAGCAAATACTCCAAAACCCCCTCCACCCCAATCATTGAATGGAAAAATCCGCAATGTTCTGTTTCCACCAGCAAAATCTCCCCCGCATATTTTGCAATTGGTGAAGCCATACTGTCCGTTATCAACACAATTGGAACTCCCCGCTCCGCAAAAATACCTCCAATTTTTTCATCCATCTTATAATATCGCGGAAAATTCAAATAAACTGCTATGTCATTTTCATCTAAATCCGTCAATGAAGAAATAGAATCTTGATCATCATATGTAACCGCCCTTGCTTCCGTTGTAATTGTTCCCAGCAGTCTGGCAAATTGTACTGCCGGCCCTTTCCCGCCGCGCAGCCCAATTACCACTTTATGATCTGCAGCCAATATCTTTTCACAGACACGTTTATAAACATCTTCGCTGTTTTGCCGTATGGAAGTTTCGAGATTCATTCCCATTAACCTTACTATGTCTCCTGCGATTTCTTTGTCCTCATTATATTTTTCAAACTGCATAACGTACCGATCATGGAGAGAATGTCTGCCTATCTTTTCACTGCTGTTCCTCAGCTCTTTTTCCACCTGCTCCTGCATATCCGTATATCCCTTAAATCCCACAGTTCTGGCAAACCGGATAATCGTAGCATCGCTGACTCCAGTCTCCTTTCCAAGTTCTTTTGCCGTCATGCCAAGAATCCTTTTTTGATTTTTGGCAACATAATCCGCTATTCTGATCTGGCTTTTTGTCAACTCGTACTGCGCAATCTGCTGCATCAGGCTTTTGCTCATAATTCCCCTTTCTCCAGCGCAAATTTCTTTATAAAAAACTGCCTCCGGCCTTTTCCGTTAATTTTGATTATAATCCAATAGCAGCTTGGCTTTTAGTCGCATTTCTAATATTGGTTTCGTTTAATAAAAATAATTCTATACTAAATGTTGATGTACGCTAATTATACCAAGTCTTTTCTTAACTTGGAAGGTATATCGATGAAAATAGCTGTCTTGAACCCGTGTCATGGAACTGGGGCGGGATTTCAACAAATCCCGCCCCAGTTCCTGACAAAAACTTAGAAAAAGTCCGCTTACGGTATTCCCCTAATCTTTTTCGGCACCAGCACATAATCCAGGCTGCGTTCAAAATCGATGGTCACATATCCATCCTCTCCAACCACATAATCATTTCTTTCCAATCCCTCTATCTGCCCGGTTTCATGATTATAGTAATACAGCCCGATTAAATCACCCGGATAGATACCCGCTTCATTTCCAACCGGTAATTTCACCTTGACTTTGGAAGGGAATACGTTCTCTCCTCCTAAGGCTATATTCAGTCCCGGTACCTCGATCTCCGATATTCCTGTCATTCCGGATACCGCTGTCTTTATTTCTTTTCTATTTTCCGACAGCTTCTTTACCGGAACCGCATTAAAATACAGGTTCATGGAATCCAGTGGCTGTTCTGATTTCTTCATTTCTGTTCCATCTATCATCCACTGACAGGCTACATTTCCCTTCTCGTCTTTTACCGTTACAGTCAAGTCTTTTCCTGACTCTTTAGACGCTTCCAGCACCTCTTTAGGTAAATTTATTCTGGTCAGCGGCGTTGCCGAATCCCCGGTTACTCCGGATGGAATCTCCAAAACTACATGAACCGGTTTTTGGTCATCTGCCTTCAGCTGGCCAGTCACTGCCGCACCGGGCAGTTCTATGGTAATTAAAAATTTATTTCCTTCCTGCCAGCTGTCCAGAATGTCATGTGACGCCGCCATAATGGATAGATTATCCACTACTACCCCGATCCTCGTCTCCGTATCGTCAGACGTCACTACCGGATTCGTGGCCTGTATATTGGCATTGGCAGAAACCACCCTGCCTCCTCCGTCTCTTCTGACCGCTGTCTCCACCACGATCCCGGTACTCCAGTTGACTGTGGTCTGCAATACCGCAGTTCCTCCTTCCGTACTGTTTATACTGCCGGAAGGCGTGGTTATGATATGGGAGTTACTGAAACCGCCAGAGGCTCCGCCTCCAGAGGAACCACCGCCGCCGGATCCGCTTCCAATCGCGTTCCAGTCCGCTGTCACCGTTATATCCTGTTCCGGCATGAAAAAGGTAGTTGTTTCTTTCGAGGCGTCAGAGAATCTGACTTCGTTCCCGGATGTCCATCCTGCAAAACGGTATCCGCTTCTGGTTCCTGCCCGGACTGTTACCGTCTCACCGGCCGTATAGCTTCCTTCTCCCGTATCTGACGCATAGCTTCCATTTACTGTGACCCGATACTGTGCCGCCGGAATTTCTTCAAATACTGCATAGATCTTCGTCGTCTGCGTCACCGGGTTTTCAAAGGAAAACTCATCCGTTCCACCATTTTCTGTCACCCATTTGAGGAACCGGTACCCTTGCTTTTCCGGACTTTCTGTCGGAGCCTGCACCTGCTTTCCGCTTAGTACAGTCTGAACTGCCCATGGGCCGCTGTCATATTCCACGCTTCCGTCAGCAAAGGAAACTGTATAATAATCAATTTCCGCAAAATCTCCGGTCTGATCTACGGTTATCTTCACGCCGGTATCCGTATTGTCTTCCCAAATGTCATAAACACCATTGGGCACCGCACCTAAATCCGTGATAAAGGTTATCCCTTCATCTGCTGTAATCCGGTAACTTCGTCCATGATCTGTCCACTCTTTTCCATCTTTTCTGACTTTTACCGTCACCGCCTTAGCAAATACCGGTGTAACAAACTCTATGCCTGTCAAGACAATTTCAACCGCTTCATCCGTTCCCCTTACGTTTTCATCCTGATCCAGCCATTCCTTTAAGAAATACCCATTTTCGTTATCCGGCTCTGCCCTTAGTTTAATTCTGGTACTACCATTGGGGCGATAGATGATCTCATCCAGCAGAACGGTTCCGCCTTCTCCCGCCAGAACCTTTAATTCCTTTCCGCCAGGCAATATTAAAGAATTCAGCGGATTCGCACCGCACAGGAGGTATGTCAGATTCAATTCGGATACATCCAACTCTGTCAGCACGTTATCCTCACAATTCAGTTTCATAAGGCTTCCCGGAAGAATTAAGCCAGTCAGGTTATTCCTCGAACAGTTTAATTCCACTAAGTTTTCCAGTCCGGACACATCCATACTTCCGCTTAATTTTTCCGTCAGACCATAACTGAAATCCAGTCCTATTATCTGTTTGGGTAGGTCTTCACTCCATGTTACTACAGGCTGTATTCCTCCTGCCCATGTGTCCGGGTCATCCTGGTCTAACCAGGTAAATGACGACGGATAACTCTCCATCAAAGCCTGGAATGCTGCCACATCGTCCGGATTATAGTTGAGTATCCATGATGCATAGACGCTGGTCTTCCGCTGAATCGGGCTGTCAAACGGGAACTCACTGCTTCCCTCGTTCTCTGTCACCCATTTGATAAAGGTATAACCTTCTTTCGCCGGAGAGTCCGGTTCTGCTGCAGTCTTACCGCTTAGAATTACCTGCGGTTTCCATTTTCCATCTGTATAAGCCGTACTTCCGTCATAGAATTCCACTGTGTAATACAGCACATCCGCTGTGGCTTCGCCATCCACTACGTCCACGCTGAAGCCAGTTTTAGTGTTTTCTTCATAAATATCATATTGGCCAATCGGAACGTTTTCCAAATCCGTAATAAACTTGGTTCCATCCGCGCTCAAACGGTATGTCTTACCGCTGTTTTCCCATTTTACTCCATCTTTTTTGGGTGTGATCGTCACCGGATAGGTAATCAGCTCCCAAGACGCATAAACAGCTGTGGTATCCGTTACTTCTCCAAAGCCGTATTCATTATCTCCATCTTTGGCTGTCACCCATTTGATAAAATCATATCTGGATTTTGACGGATCAGACGGTTTTACTGGATTTTTGCCGTTCAGAATAACCTGAGGCTTTAATCCACCTTCTGTATAAGCAGTATCTCCGTCATAAAATGTTACCGTATAATAGAGCACATCCGCTTTTGCATTGGCATCCGCCACATCCACATCGACACCGGTATCAGTTTCACCCTCATAAACATCATACAGGCCAATCGGAACATTTTCCAAATCTGTAATAAATGTGGCTCCATCTGCACTCAAACGGTATGTCTTACCGCTGTTTTCCCATTTCAATCCATCTTTTTTTGGTGTGATCGTCACCGGATAGGTAATCAGCTCCCAAGACGCATAAACAGCTGTGGTATTTGTCACTTTTCCAAAGCCATATTCGTCATTTCCGTCTTTGGCTGTCACCCATTTAATAAAATCATATCTGGACTTTGACGGATCAGATGGTTTTGACGCACTCTTTCCGCTCAATATTATCTGGGGTTCTAATCCATTCGATGTATAAGCCGTGTCGCCATCGTAAAAGGTGACGGTATAATAATGGATTTCCGCATTTGCCGGATTCTCATCCACGGTCACAGAAACCCCTGTATCAACCGGATTATTGGTTCCTTCATAAATTTTGTACGTTCCATCCGGTACCTGGGACAAATTTGTCAGGAAAGTTCCTCCATTATCCGCTGTCAGACAGAATGTCTTTCCGGAATTGTTCCACTTTACTCCATCTTTTTTAGTAGTAATGTTTACCGCATAGGTATTTTGGCTCCATGACGCATAAACGCTTGTTGTCCGCTGAATTGGGCTGTTAAATAAAAATTCGTTGTTCCCTTCCTTCTCTGTCACCCATCCGGTAAAGGTATAACCGTATTTCGACGGATCAGACGGTTTCGACGGCTCCTTGCCGTTTAAAATAACCTGAGGCTTTAATCCACCTTCTGTATAAGCAGTATCTCCGTCATAAAATGTTACCGTATAATAGAGCACATCCACTTTTGCATTGGCATCCGCCACATCCACATCGACACCGGTATCAGTTTCACCCTCATAAACATCATACAAGCCAATCGGAACATTTTCCAAATCTGTAATAAAGGTGGATCCATCTGCACTCAAACGGTATGTCTTACCGCTGTTTTCCCATTTCACTCCATCTTTTTTGGGTGTAATCGTCACCGGATAGGTAATCAGCTCCCAAGACGCATAAACATCTGTGGTATCTGTCACGTTTCCAAAGCCGTATTCGTCATTTCCATCTTTGGCTGTCACCCATTTAATAAAATCATATCTGGATTTTGACGGATCAGACGGTTTTGACGCACTCTTTCCGCTCAATATTATCTGGGGTTCTAATCCATTGGATGTATAAGCCGTGTCGCCATCGTAAAAGGTGACAGTATAATAATTGATTTCCGCATTTGCCGCACTCTCATCCACAGTCACAGAAACCCCCGTATCAACCGGATTATTGGTTCCTTCATAAATTTTGTATGTTCCATCCGGTACCTGGGACAAATTAGTCAGGAAAGTTCCTCCATTATCCGCTGTCAGACAGAATGTCTTTCCGGAATTGTTCCACTTTACTCCATCTTTTTTAGTAGTAATGTTTACCGCATAGGTATTTTGGCTCCATGACGCATAGACGCTTGTTGTCTGCTGAATAGGGCTGTTAAATGAAAATGCGTTGTTTCCTTCCTTCTCTGTTACCCATCCGGTAAAGGTATAACCGTATTTCGACGGATCAGACGGTTTCGCCGGCTCCTTACCGCTCAGAATAATCTGTGGCTTTAATCCATCTTCTGTATAAGCAGTTTCTCCGTCATAGAATGTTACCGTATAATAGGGCACATCTGCTCTCGTATAGGCCCCCGTCACATTCACATCGATCCCTGTATCCGTACTTCCCTCATAGATATCATAACGGCCGGCCGGAACGTATCCCAAATCTGTAATAAAGGTGGTTCCATCTGTGCTTAAACGGAATGTTTTACCACTGTCATACCAGTTTACCCCATCCTTTTTAACTGTAATGGTTACTATATACAGGATAAGCTTCGTTGCTGTAATTGTCCCATTAATTACCGCAGTACCTTTGGCCTTTCCCTTTGAAAGCGCTACCTCAGCAGTAAAACTTCCAGCCGTACCGTTCGGTGTGTCTATGCTCCCGGAGACAGCCTGTTGAAAGCTGGTTATATTGATCTTATCCGCTGTCACGCTGTCAATACCCGTGGCTGACAGACCGGACAACTTATTGATCTGTTGGGCCAAAATCACTTTTATCTCATCCTTTGTTCCTGCTTCAGCTTGAGCCACGGTATACGTGCCTCTTTCAATAATACCTTTCGCCCTTGCAACCAAATCTTCATTCGTTTCACCATAATACTCAGTGGCGGTAATAGTGCCGCTTAAACTGCTGGTAGTATCTTCGAACGCACCACAAGCGAGTTTCACGGTAAATTTAAAACTTCCGTTCGTTCCGTACTTGTTGTCCCCATCTCCTTTAACAGCCTCTTTGAAGTCGCTTACGGTAATATCACTCGCTTTCACGCTGTTAATACCGATGGCTGACATGCCGGGCAGCTGATTGATCCGAGAAGCCAAAACACTCTTTATCGCACTCTCTGTATTGGCTGAAAACTGAGCCACGGTATAGGTCCCTCCCTCAGCCAAAGCCTTCGCCTTCGCAACCGCATCTGCATTTATATTGGAATAAACCGGCTTCATGGTAATATTATGATCCAGAACAAATGTCACCGGATTTGTGGTTGTACCATTAAGTGTCCCGTCGTTTGACTCCCATTTCACGAATTTATAGCCTGATCCGCTTTCTATTTTTGCTTCTAATGTTGTCAAACCAGAAGATCTTTTAAACTCATTTAACCAGACGGTACCGCCTGTCGTGTTTTCAACGGTCAGTTCTTTTCCTGATGTCAGCTTCAGAAAAGTCAGTGGATTATTCTTGATTCCCAACTCACTCATATCGGGCAGATACAAGGGAGACAGATCCAACCGTTTCAGTTTATTAGACTCACAGTACAGCACTTTTAGCTTCGGCATGAGAGACAGATCCAACTCCTCTAATAAATTACTGCTGCACTGCAGCTGAGTTAGCGCCGATGTCACGTTCAATTCTGTTAACTTGTTACTAGAGCACTCCAAAGTGCCCAGTCCTGATAAGCTGGATACATCCAGTTCCGTCAGCTTATTATCATTGCAATACAGTGTCTCCAACTTAGTTAATCCAGATACATTTAGTCCCGTCAATTGCTTATAGTTACATCTTAGAGCTTTCAGCTCCGTTAAACCGGACACATTCATTGATCCATATAAACTGCCCATCATCGGCAACTGTATTGAATTAATTCGTCTTGGCCTCTGGGCAGTATCCCATCTAATAACACTAGTATTCCAGTTTGCAGGGTCATCTTTGGTATATCCGCTAAGGCCGTTGTTATCAATGATCCCATTAATAATTTCCACATCATTTTTACTATATGCACTTTCACTATAGTCCAGATTCATCTGCCCGCCAATTCTCACATAGATTTCCGGCAGCGCCACTCCACTATTGAGCTCATAACCTCCCGGCAAAACCGGTGTCAGACAGTAGCTTCCAATCTCCGAATTATATATATCATTACCTTCGTTTATCTCATTATCCGGGTCAATTTCCCAAATAATACCCTCCACAGTCAGAGCTTCCGGCTGGGATTCCTGATCGCCCGTCACTGTATAACCGCTGGCTCCCAGCGTCACAGGAAGCGCGAGCTCATCCCACTCCGTACCAGCTGGAACGAGACGGTTTTGTACCTCGGTATCCAGCGCGTCAAAGTCCGTAATGCGTATTACCGTTTTATCCGTTTCCCGCACGTTTTTCAGTTCTGTTACTTCCTGTGCAGGCAGCGTATTTCCGCCAGCGTTTCCTTCCACGCCGTTGTCATTATTTCCACAATCTTCGCATACATAACCACAGGGGCTTCCCATTTCACCCTCTGTGTATCCACAGTCGTCATCGTGCTCCCCCCGCTCATGCGGGCAGTCCAGTACATAACGTTCCTGTTCGTAATCATAGTCCGCATCACTGTCCGATGCTATTTGCTCATCTTCCTCATCACTGTCGGAGATTATCATATCAATGTAGCAGTCCTCCGTGTGTTCATGACCGCAGGGATGCCCCGGTTCAGCCTCCTTGTACCCGCAGTCAGCCGTATGCTCCGGGTGGTGTTCACATATCCCGCTGTTATCTGCCTGCGTCCCCTCCGCATAGCCGGTAATCTCCAACTGCGAAAACAACAGCGCTGCACTCAGCAATATGGCAAGCCGCCGTTTGTGTTTTGCATAACCCATAATATTCCCTCCTTCTATATCCGATTACAAAAATTGACCGATGGTCTGTTCTTCCTTCAGCCTTTTTATGCATCGGTTTAATGAATTCCAGATTCCTTCTTCCGTCACAGGTTTGAGAAAAAAATTTGCCGCCCTTACCCGGTAGGAAGCCACGCCGAACCGCTCATCTTTCCCGATCCAGACAATTTGGCTTTCCTCTGACGTCCGGTGGACTAAAATGGACAGTTCCTGATTCTCAATATCATCAAAAGCAAATATCGTAATTACAAACGGATGCTTTAACTGAGACTTTCTATATTCCGCTGCAGATGAAAACCATTGTGGAACCATGATATACTGTTCCCGCTCCGGATAGCTCATAACTGCATCTGCAATTGCCTGATATTCCGTTTCTTTTTTTGAACATACCGCAACAACCATAAGCCGCCTCCTCCCTTTCTCCAACAGGCGCTCTTCTGTTCTTTTTTCCGGTTACATTTCGTGTAAATCACCTCTTTTTTCCTAAAAATTGGTGCAAAAAATACAGCCCCTGCGACTGTATTTCTTTTCTTAAATTCCAGGGATTTCCACCTAAATTCATTTTGACTTTTACTTCCAGCTAAGCTATGATTAGCTTAAATATTTTCCCAAATGCGACTGATTTCATCTTATCATAAAACAAATTTATTGTGTGGCCTTACACTAAATTGACACATTTTTACACTAAATTGACATATAATACGATTTTTCTTAATTTTGTAACCAATTTGGGAGGTATCAGATTATGCTGAAAATCGCAGTTTGCGACGATGACGCCCTGGATTTGAACCTAATTCAGGACCTTGTTTTAGAATATATGAAAGATCATCCGAACCCGGGTGTTGCCATAACCCAGTTTGACTCTTCGGAGCGCTTATTAGAACGCCTAAAAACCGAAACCTATCACATCTATCTTCTGGATATTCTCATGAACGGAAAAAATGGAATTGAAGTTGGGGAGGTAATCCGGGAAAATGACAGCCGCGCGGCCATTATCTATTTAACCGTATCCCCAGATTATGCATTGGCCTCCTATTCCGTTGATGCACAATATTATTTATTAAAGCCTATAGAAAAGGAAAAATTCTTTCGGATTCTGGGCCGTGAAATCGAAAACCTGGCAAAGAAAAGCGGCACTTATATTACAGTACGCACCAAAAATGGAATTAAATCCATCCGTACCGATCTTATCATGTATGTGGAACAGAATTACCATGTCTTTACATACCATTTAACAAATGATACCAGCGTTGAAAGTATTACCAGCCGTGCCCGATTTGACCAGGAACTTCAAGTTCTATTAAATGATCCCAGATTCGTGAAGATCTCCTCCTCCATGCTTGTCAGCCTGCGCTGCATTAGGACCATAAACAAAAAAGGCTTGATCTTACAAAATGGGAAGGAACTGCTAATCGCACGCGCATACTCGGAAGCCAAACACCGCTATATGGAGTACATAATTCAGGGGGTGAAGCAGGATGAGATTTGATTATTCTTATCTGCCCGTCCTTTCTTTTCCCCTACGCCTGTTCATATAAGATGAGAATCAATAATTTGGAGATACTCTATGAAAAAAAGCAAACAATTTCTTTATTTTTTAGCCCTGCTTACCCTGATTTTGACGCTGCCGCCCTTTGAAGTTCCTTCTATCGCACAAACCGGAACCTCTGTCGCTACTCCTTCTGATGCAGAGGAGACTCTTCTGGAAGACTCCTTATTTGAGGAAATTCTAACAGAAGAAACCACCTTGGAAGAGATGATACGGGAAAAAGCCAATGCAGAACCTCTCGAAGTGATAAAGGTCATAACCCCTTATTCTAACGCACTTATTCTGGCGGCACGGCAGAATGCCAGAGAACTACTTGAAACCAAACTGGAAAACAGCGATTATTCTACCGCAGTGGTCCTGTTCAGCGACAAAAGCAGAAAGTTTTATCCGATTCAATATGATATGGATACCTTCGATCTGACACAGACCGGACTTTTTTTATTGAACGGAACCGTAAATGTTCCCGATGACGGCTCCATATCCATCCCCCCAGATCTCATGACTGTCACAATCCCAGTCTTCCTCTATGATCCGGAAGAGCCTTGTGAACTGCCGGTGATCTCCAGTGATCCTGTCCGTGACAGTCAGATGCTTCTCTCCCAGAATTCCTCTTCCGAGGACCTGCAGAAATCACTAAAGAACAACAACAGAACTTACCTGTATTTTGATAATGGCATATTTCTGTCTGTACCGCTTATCTGGGATATAAGCAGCATTGCCTTTGGAACCCCCGGCACTTACCGGGTATACGGGATACCGGACCTTCCCGAAGGAGTTCTTTTAAGCAGCGATTTTTCTTCTTATCCTTGTGATGTAATCATTCAGAAAAACGGAGTGTTCTCCCTTACACCACCCACATTTGATGGGATTTCCTTTATGACCCGCTGGACAAAACCAACGCCACAGCGGGAAAAGTTCCACCGCTATTATGCCATTGGGGACGATGGCCCATGGCAAGAAGATACCACAGGAAGTTTTATGCGGATTGAAAGCTTTAATACACAATCCATGTATGTCTTTTATTATGAAAATGTCCTTTTTGAAGTCCCCTACTACTTCCAACTGGAATACGATGGAGAATACTCTAACATTTTAAAGATATATTTGACTGAAGACGACCTGTACTATGATCTCATTGAGGGTGACCGGGATGGAGGGGATCGGGGAGAACAGCCGCCTCCCGCCGTCACCCTGCCGCCGGATCATGCGGACAAAACTCCACCTTTAGGAACCACTAAACCAGAAGGAACCACTCCGCCAGAGACTCAGCCGGATATAATATTGCCAAAAGAAACTGAACCAGCCGAAACACAGCCGGCAGACCAGGATACTGCCAGCCACAATGGCTCCTCTTCCGGTACATACAGCAAACCGTCCCGTCACAGCACTTCCTCGGACTTAACCAGCGGCCCTGGATATCAGGCGGCCGAAACTGTTTCCGCATCTTTGTCCCCCTTGCTGGAGGCAGAACCCTCCATTGGAACTCAGAAGGAAGAAATATCAGAACCATCTGAGGAAGCCACAACCATTGCAGCCGGGCCAATACCGGAAAAAGAGACAGAAACAACTGCCGCTATATCCGCCCCAGCTTCATCCGGGCAGGAAGCGGACACCGCCGATTACACAATCCTGTCCGGCAAACGGATTCACAAAGAGCTGGAAATAAATCCAGGCAGGCCGATTGTTATTACAAAACACAGAATCCGCTTGGAGTTACCGTCAGACGCCGGACTATTTTCCGGCATGTCCGAACAATCCCTGTTCCGGGCAGACCTAACAGCCCCGGCCGAAAACCGTATCTTACTTATGCTCTCCATAGACGGCGTGCCGCTGGTAGACCTGCCTTCCATGACAATCACAATGCCCTGGAAAGCAGCTGACGAAACTCCCATTTTGGAAGTTACAAACGAAGACGGAAAGGTTCTGGGAACAGCCGCATACCTGGATTCCTCAGCCATTACCTTCCAGTTATCAGAAACCGGCGCCTTTACCATAAAGCCACAGGCTTCATCAGCGGATCTTGTAACTGTGATACCGCCAGCCCCAGCTGCTTCGGCACACGGGCAGACCAATGATTCCATTTCTGCCGGTTCTTCCTTTGTAGTTCCGGTTGTATGTGTATTCCTTACAGGTATCCTGATTTCATTTATTTTTATCCTGTTTTTTTACAGACGCAAAAGGAGGAATCAGCCATGATCAAAAAACGGTTACAACTTGGTAAGCGGCTCCTCCTCCTTGCCCTCACATTTTTCCTCACAATGGGACTGTTTACAGCAGCCTACCGGTTCGATAATAAATATACCCGGCAGTCTGTCCAGCCCATAAATGGCATCCTGTTCTATACGCCTGAACAGGACGATCCAATCTATCTGATCAACGGATGGGAATACTATCAGGGCAGACTCTTAACCCCAAAAGATTTTATAAACGATTTTCCGATTCCGGACAATCACATCTATATCGGCCAGTATTCCGGCATGGAAGCCGGCAACCCGAAGGCGTCTCCTCATGGAAGCGCCACGTACCGTCTGATTCTTTCCCTTCCGGAAACACCTGCCTTTTATACGCTGGAGCTGCCTGAGATTTACTCGGCTTACCGGTTTTATATAGACAACCGCCTAATGGCCGTCCAGGGAAATCCTGACCCAGATCACTATAAACCCGCCCTAAGATCCAATTCTGTTACGTTTGAAGCTTCCGGCGACATACAGCTTCTATTTTCTGTCTCGGACTGGTCCCACTTATACAGCGGTATGGTCTATGCCCCGGCTTTTGGCACTCCGAATGCAGTAAATTCTCTCTTAATGCAGAGATTTACCGTCAGTCTGACCCTTACCGTGCTGGCTGCCATCCTTGGCTTTTTCCAGCTCGCACTGGCTGCTATTTTGAGAAGCCGCCGCTCCCTGTTATCCGGTCTTATCTGTATGGCTTTTGCCGGCTCTGTAAGCACTCCGGCGTTGCATCAGCTGATTACCACCGGGATTGTGCCATGGTATAACCTTGAAATCTTCTGCCGCTATACCATATATGGGCTGTCCCTCCTCCTGGTTCTGAATTTGTGCGGCAGTCAAAACCGGGCTTTAAAGATTGCGTCCTATGCGGCAGCGCTTTTCCCCTTCCTGTCTCTGGTGATATCCCTGATGGCGCCGTATCTGACCTATAGCCAGATGCTTCTGTTTTCCCGCACTGCCGGGGCCTATAAAGTCATCTGTGCGTTATGGCTGCTTGGTACGGTATTTTTCTCGTACACAGAACAGGAACCAGAGACAGATCACACCATACTTCTGATAGGAATCTGCATCTTTGCTTCCTCTTTGGCGGCGGACCGCCTTTATCCATCTTTTGAGCCAATCCGTTTTGGCTGGTTTTCTGAAATTGCCGGATTCCTATTTGTACTGCTGCTTAGTTTCCTTTTGCTCCGTGATTCGGCCATTTTTTACAAAAACCAGTTTATTCTTTATCAGGAAAAGAATCGCATGGAATCACAGATTTTAATGCAGAAAAAGCATTACTCCCAACTGGCGTCACAGATAGAAAAGATCCGCACCATGCGCCACGACATCCGCCATCATTTTACCCAACTGTCCGTTCTGTTAAAAGACGGTAATGCAAAAGCGGCCGAACAATATCTGGATAAAGTGATAAACAGCAGCTTAACTTCCGCGCCCCTGTCATTTTGCGATGCTTATTACGTGGATGTTCTGCTCCGTTATTACTATTCTTGTGCGGAGGATCTTCATATACCAATGACCGTTCATGCCAACGTGCCTGCCGCTTCCGGAATTTCGGAAGAGGACTTATGTGTGATTCTTGGTAATATCCTGGAAAATGCTTTAGATGCCAGCGCTCCCGTTCCACAGGATCAGCGCCTCGTTACTGTGGCGGTTACCTGTCATGAGGGTACGATAGGCATTGAAGTGAAAAACAGATATGAAGGCGATTTAGTACCTGACGGAAAAAACTTTTATTCTTCCAAAGAAAAAGGCCGGCACGGCATCGGACTTTCCTCCGTCCGTTCCATGGCTGAAAAATATGGCGGAGACGTGTGGCTGAAAACGGAACAAAGAGAAGACGGTATCAATGAATTTTCTATACAGGTCCTTCTTTTAAGCCAATCCTAAAAAGAAAGCAGACAGAGTTGTAAAAAACTCCGCCTGCCTTCTGAATACCTATTTTTAAATAAGTGCCTTCGACACTTCAACTCCCCACCCCCTCAAGATTGAGGGTCTTCTTAACTGCCTTTTTCAGGCTGTCCAAAAATCCCCCCGCCGGAAGGAATGACACCCAAACTGGTCAGAAATATGACTGATTCTGATTTATTGGATATGTATTACTTTTAACTGAAGATGACGGCTTTGACGGCGATGCCTTTGAAGACGGGCACTATATCAAGCTGTTTTAATCACAGTCTATTTTCTTTACCCTAAACGGGACCTATTAAATTTGACTATAAAGCTGTTTGACAGTTGATTCAGATAAAAGCATAAAGCGCTTTAGCGTATCTGAAAACGCTTTGCTGTCCTCCTGCTTCAGGCTTTGAATCAAACGCTCTGTATCGCATTCCATTTTGGTAATTAATTCCGGTTGAGAGGCCGCCTGCGCTTCTAAAAGAGGAAGACAAAGTAGAAGCGTTTCATAAAATTTATCCCAGATATCCTTCATCGGTCGGCCGTCGTTTCCATCCAGCACAACCCCTACACCGGTCAAAAGGGTGCAAAAACCTCCCTTTGTGGCTTGCTGAACCATTAATCGATCCAAACATGCCTCAACCCGGCATTTCTTCCCCGGGAAAAAACATTCCAAGAGCCGATCTATGGAGATAGATAAGATTTGTATTGTCTGCAAGAACATTGAGAGAATCTTCTGTACTGGCTTTTTTTCAAGCTGGATTGTGTCTAGCGTAGGGACTGTCACCCAGGCACCCAGCCCTTGACTGGACGACACTATGCCCAAACACCCCAGCAATTCCATGCCCCGACGGATGGTACTAAAGGAGACTTCGTATTCTTTTGCCAGCGACCCGTAAGAGGGAAGTATCGCACCCAGTTCATACTCTCCCTTAATGTAAATCCGTCCAATTAAGTGGGCAGCCACAGAATAGCATTTCTGAGGGTGCTCTTGGTAGACCCTCCACTGGAACGAAACAGGTTCAGGTATAGGCCGCTCCTGCTTTGCGCGCTCAATAAAAACCCTTAGAATTTCGCTAGGCAGACCCATAATCTGCATAAGCGCCCCTTTAAGTGCCTCCCGGTCCTCCTGGTCGCAGGCTGACACTAATTGCTGAGTGAGGGTGCGGTGTTTCTGCTCCGCCTCCGGAAGTGGAATACGTTTTGCCAGTGTATGCGGGAACTGTTGGAAAAGAACCAACTCATAGAACAGGTCGAGAATCAGTCGGTTTTTGAGCATCAGTATCATCTGGTGACAGCAGTAGAACGAAATATAAAGAGAATCCAAAGACATCGCTTCTGCTATCGCTTTAATTGCATGCATATCCTTTGTTTGGAGGCGCTGAACACCCTCATACAACAAAGGCTCCATAATTAGATAGAGCGTTTCGTTCAGATATTGAATTGACTCTTCGCGAGCAAGATAGTAGTCTTGTAGGTTATGGAAACACTCTTCCGCCGATGCGTCATAAGAAACGACTGTATACTTCCCCCAATGAATCTCGATATAGCCCTCCTCCTGTAACCGTTGATAGGCATTGCGTACCGTCAGAAGGGCCGCATGATACACACTGCAAAGCATATCGATGGAGGGCAGGCGATCTCCCTTCTGGTAGTATCCAAATTCAATCTGATATTTGAAAAATTGGTAGATCATGCTTGCTCTTCCTGGCTTCACTACATAACCCCCTTATGAATCTATACTTTTGTAATAAATTATAACATATGCAATAATGCAAATCTATTACGGATTTAAGAATTTATATTCGTATCTGTTTATCACCCAAATCTAAAAAGAAATCCTGCCAGATAGTAACAGACTTATTATACAATGAGAAAATCCTGATTGATAGGTGCAATCACTATTTACAGCGTTTTCAATACCGATTTTTGAACATAGAAATATTGGGCAGCATATGCAGTATTCTGTAAAATTACTCCCTCATGATTTTTTAATAGAAATGGAAAATGTATAGGAATTCCCCCTTATATTCAATAAATCGATTCAATAATAGAAAAACAGTTATTTTATTCCGAACATATTGAGTTTTTTTACTCTCTGCATTATAATCAAGAGTATCACATATGAACAAAGTTGGTTGAATGTAGAGGATAACGTAATGTAATTATGCTGATGCTGGTAGCTATTCTTCTCTTCAATTCCAATAACACTGTTCAGTCTAAACACAACTGGCATAATCTGAGGCAGATCATATAACTACTATACAGCAGGAAAATCTCATGCTGGTTCTTGGCCTGCCAGCCCCACCAAATTGACTTTGAGAGGAGTTTCTTATGAAAATCGAGAAAACAGAAGGCGTGAATCCAGCGTTGGATTCGATTGACGAATACAATACGCTGATGAATTCCATGGGAATCAGTGTCAGCAAGCACAAGTTGGATCAGGACTTCTCTGTTCTCTGGGCCAACGACTATTACTACTATAATACCGGGTACAGCAAAGAGGAATATGAAAGGCTGTTCAGAAAAAGTGTCCGCAGATATTTTGAGGGGTATCCGGAAGAATTTGAACGGATTAAAGCTGCTCTTTTTGGTGCACTGGAAAAGGGAGTGCCGCAATATACAGCCATCTGCCGGATGCCACTCAAAGGGGAACAATTCCGCTGGATCAGGATTGTCGCGACCATTACTGATGACTACATAGATGGCTGTCGAATCATTTACAGCACTTATATGGACATCAACGACATGATCTGCATACAGGAAGAGCAGCGCCGCCTGCACGACAAACTGGAGACGGCCCTGCGGCAGTCGGAACAGGCGAGCCGCGCCAAATCGGAGTTCCTCTCCCGTATGTCCCACGATATCCGGACACCCATGAACGCTGTGATGGGGATGACGCAGCTTGCATTAGAGTATTCCGACACGCCTCCTAAGATAATCGAATATCTGGAAAAGATAAAACTTTCTGCCCAAGTACTGCTGAGTCTTATCAACGATGTGCTGGATATGTCTAAGATTGAGAGTGGTAAGGTCGCGGTTGTCCAAAAACCTTTTGAACTGGCAGCCATGTTCCACCGGCTTAAAACGGTTTTCGACCAGCCAGCGAAGGATAAGGGCCTTGTATTTCAAACCAATATTTCCCCCGCACTCCCCATGTGGTTCATGGGTGACGAGGCAAAAATCGAGCGGATCTTGATGAATCTCATGAGTAACGCTATCAAATTTACGGATTCAGGGGATACCATACTACTTGCTGCCGGGCTTTCCGGTTTCTCCAATGGGAAGGAAGTGATTTCATTTACTGTTAAAGATTCCGGAGTAGGTATTGCACCTGAGATGTTTGATAAAATTTTCGAGCCGTTTGAACGTGGAAGCACAAGGGAAGGCACTGGTTTGGGCCTTCCAATAGCCCGCAGCTATGCAGAACTTTTGAATGGGGCACTGGATGTAGAGAGTACCTTGGAAGCAGGCACTACTTTTACACTCCATCTGCCGCTCAAGAGCGTGAACGCAGCCGTACAGGCACAGGCATCTGAAGAAAAGCCAGAGAAGGATTTATCCGGAGCGCGCCTCTTATTGGTTGAGGATAACCCTATCAACCAGGAAATAGCCCAGTGCCTGCTTGAATCCCGCGGTTTCTTCGTAGATATAGCCAACAACGGAGCGCAGGGCGTCACCATGTTTTCTAAGCATCCGGAAGGATATTATTACGCCATCCTGATGGACATCCAGATGCCCGTAATGGACGGACTGGAGGCTGCCAGACAGATCCGCGCCCTCTCCAGGCCAGACTCTGCTGCCATCCCTATTTTAGCGATGTCCGCAAATGCTTTTATGGAAGATGTGGAAAAGTCTCTGGCCGCAGGAATGAATGGCCATATCTCCAAGCCATTCGATGTGGATCTGCTGATTCAGAAACTGAAAGAATTATGATTCCAGAAGGAGAAACTAAGATATGATACAGGAAGGTACCGCTTGTAAAACAGTAAAGGCATTTTTTGACGCCTACCTCGTCCGGCGGGACGTAGAAAATTCGCTTGCCTGCCTGACGCAAGAAATTCAGTGGGTCGGGACCGGTAAGTCTAAAACAACCATCGGGCGGACTCAGGCTGAGCAGGCTCTTAAAGAGGAGTTTTCACAGATTCCATTAATGTTCCGGATAAAATATGAGAACATCGAAGAGATTGTGGTGTCAGATACTTGTGCTGTAGTCCTGCTTACTGTGTCCGCATACCCACTGATGGAGGGTACCGATACATTCCAGTTACTGGTAACCGCTACATGCGTGGAAAACCACAACGGGCTATGCCGGATTGCCTCCCTCCATATCTCTGTACCGGACAGCCAGCAGGTCGGAAGCTGGGGAATCGCCGCCTCTTTACCGGAACGTACTGAGTTGGAACAGCAGATAGGCGAGAAGGCACTGGACATCCTGGGGAAAAATATCCCTGGAGGCATGATGGGAGGTTACCTGGAACCAGATTATCCTCTCTACTATGTGAATGATTACATGCTCTCCTACCTCGGTTTTACTCGCGATGAGTTTATAACCACCATCAATGGGAAGGTCATCAACTGTATTCACCCAGATGACCGGACACGGGTAGACACTCTGGTTACGCAGGCTTTTAGTATAGGAAACACCTATGAGGTACGGTACCGGATGCTGAAGAAGGACAACAGCTACATCTGGGTCAATGATGTTGGTAAGAAAGCTTCTTCCATAGATGGACGGGCGGTCTGTATCAGCGTTATCCGGGACATCACAGCAGAAATGGAGGACCATGAACATCTAAAGCAACAGGCAGAGCATTATGACCGCCTGTTCCAGTCTGTACTGTGCGGCATTGCCCAATATCGGCTCAGTGGGCAACAGGTAACGTTTAAGAACGCCAACCGGGAGTGTATCCATATCTTAGGTTACACGGCAGAAGAGTTCTGGGCAAAACAGGATTGGAATTTAGAGGATCTGATTGTATTGGAGGACCGTGAGCGTGTACTGAAAGGCGCCAGCCGTCTGCAGCGCCCTGGTGACAGGGAGGCTTTTGAATACCGCCTGCTTCAAAAGGACGGGAACCCCTGTTGGATTATTGGCAGCGCAGAAGTAATTGTGGACCTGGATGGAGAGCAGCTGACTCAAAGCGTCTTTCTGGATATCAACGAGAGGAAACATGTGGAACTATGCAATGAGCAACTGGCAGATCAGGTGGAAGCCAGCAATGAGATATTGCACCTGGCATTGGAACACACCAGCATCTGCGAGTTCTTCTACTACCCTGAGACCGGTTCCTGTACAGTACCGGAACGCACCTGCTCCATCTATCACTGTCAGCCCCATTATATGCGTATGCCGGAAGACTTCGCGGAAGAACATGTAGACAAGGCATACCGCCAGACCCTCTATGAGGCATATGAACGCATAGACCGGGGAGAACACACCACCATCTGTGAGTTCCGCAGCCTGGATGGCTGTCAGTGGTGCCGACAGACACTATCTGTCATTCGTCATAACGAGGCAGGTTTACCCCAGCTGGTGATTGGCATTGTAGAGGACATCACCCACCAGAAGGAGGTTGAGCAGGCGCTGGACAATGCCCGGTCCCGTGACAGCCTGACTGGCCTCTATAAAAGGGAATATGGTGTCCGGCTGGCCCAGGAACATTTGAACAACCGGCCTGTGGGTGAGCATGCGGTACTGATGTTACTGGATATGGATAACTTCGGAGCAATCAACCAGAAGGAGGGCAATATCTTCGCCGATGCGGTGCTTCAGGAAGTGGCCAGTCTCCTGCGGGCAGAGACCGGGCCGGACCAGATCCAGGTGCGGCTGGGCGGCGATGAATTCATGCTCCTCCTCAAGCACTCCGATAAAGCCCATGCCACCACCATCGGTCCCCGCATCGCAAACCGAGTCCAGGGCATCCTGGCTGATAAGGATCGTGACGTCCATATTTCCGTTAGCATCGGAATGTGCAGTACCGAAGTGACGCAGGACTATAACGAACTTTACCGCTGCGCAGAGAGTACCCTTAAGTACGTAAAGGAACACGGGAAGGGGCAGGCCGCCTGCTACCTGGATACCTCCAATGCCGTAGGGATGTTCCTGACTCAGATCTATACCGATGAGCACCCTGTTAATGAGATAGAGAATCTGAGTTCGTTTGCAGGCAGTGACCTGATTTCCTTTTCGTTAGATCTATTGGGCAAAGCCAAAAATCTGGACGATGCTGTCAGTCTGTTGCTGGCCCGTATCGGGAATGCCTGCGGATTCGACCGGGTTTCCATCATTGAAGCTGACCGTGCTTATCTCACCTACCATTTTGCCTACCAATGGGCGCGCAGCCGGACGAGGATACAGCTGGGCCAGGATTTCTATGTTTCGGATGAGGATTTTGAACTATGCTCAGCGATGTATGATGAAGATGGCCTGGCCGACCACAACCTGAGGGATGGAATTTCCGACTTTGCCTCCTGCCTCCACGCTGGCATATGGGACTATGGCGAGTATGTCGGCTCAATCAGCTTTGAAGTCGATGTGCCGGGATACCATTGGACGGCGGAGCACCGCAGGCTCCTTCAGGAACTGGCGCGGCTCGTCCCCTCCTTTATCATGAAGTCCAAGGCAGACGCGGTGAGCCAGGCTAAGACAGACTTCCTGTCCCGGATGTCCCACGAAATCCGTACACCTATGAACGCCATCAGCGGAATGACGACCATCGCCAAGAGTGTTGTACAGGATCCTGTCAAGACACTCGACTGCCTGGAAAAAATTGAGTCGTCCAACCGGTACCTGCTGGGCCTAATTAATGACATCCTGGATATGTCACGTATCGAGAGTGGGAAACTGGAGTTGAATTATGGGTCTCTGGATCTCACGCAGCTCCTGGCCAGCCTGGATTCTCTGTTCCATGCACAGGCACTTGAGAAAGGACTTACCCTGAACGTAAAGGACGGCCGCATAAAAAACCGGCTGCTCCAGGCAGATGGCCTCCGCCTTAACCAGGTTCTGGTAAACATCATCGGAAATGCAGTCAAGTTCACGGATTGCGGCGGTATCACCGTATACGTTGAGGAGTTGGAAACAGAGCCCCGAGCCGTCCTGCGATTTTCCGTCACAGATACTGGCATCGGCATTGACTCCGCCGTGCAGCGGCGCATCTTCAATCCCTTTGAGCAGGCTGAAGCAAGCACCGCCTCCCGGCATGGAGGTACGGGACTTGGCCTGTCTATTTCGTTCCGGCTAGTCCAGAAAATGGGAGGGAATCTTGAAGTCCGCAGCGAGCCCGGCAGAGGATCTACCTTCTTCTTCACCCTGTCATTTGACTACGCTGCTGAGACAAAAGATACGGATAGGGAAACTGCTTCACCTGCCCCACTGCCGGATTTTAACGGCCGGAACATCCTTTTGGCGGAAGACAATGAGCTCAACCAGGAGATTGCCCAGACTTTATTGGAAATGTATGGCTTCACCGTGACCTGTGCCGCCAACGGACAGGAGGCATTGGACCTTTTCTGCACTGGTGCCCCCGGACGATTCGATGTGATTCTTATGGATATCCGTATGCCATTCATGGATGGCCTGGAAGCCACTCGGCGCATCCGCACATCTGGCCGGACAGATGCACGCACAATACCCATTATCGCCCTCTCTGCCAACGCATTTGACGAGGACTCTAAAAAGTCCATAGCAAGCGGTATGAATGGACATCTTTCCAAACCTATTGAGATAGACAAACTGCTTGAAGTGTTAAGGAGATGTATACATAATGTAATCTGAATACTTGAATTAAAGAGGTACATGGACTAATGGAAAGTAATAAATAGATAACTTTTTGGCTGGACGGGTAGTTACTCGTCATATCTATTGCTGGTATAAAAAGGTTGTCAGTATGACGTAATTGATCTGCAGAATCAATTGGATAAAATAGGGATCGCACACATACACCATATCTTTTACAACCAAAATATTGGAGATTACCACCAATCGTTATCTGACAGGCATTGCGCATATTACCAATAATGATGGTACGGAAAATATTTTTGTATCTGAACACAGTGAAGGTTTTGCGGCAGAATGAATCAAATATATTAAAAGATGCCCTACAATAAAATTAAAAGTATACAGAGGGATAATTTGAAATGCTGAGAAATATGAAAATACGGACGAGGTTACTGGCTTCTTATGCAGTGATTATCGTAATCTCCATGATTGCCAGCGTGATTGCACTGGTTATGCTCCGTGATATAGGCGCTAATCTAACCAGTTTTTATAACAACAATTATACAGTTACGGTAAATACCTGGGCAGCACGGCGCGCACAGCAGGCCACACGTGCCGATTTATTGCATGCTATTCTGGCAGAGGATGAATCTACCAAAAATTTAAAAATTGAAAGTGCGAAGAAAAATCTTGCAACAATGAGAGAGACCTTTCCCATCATCCGTAGTACCTTCAAAGGTGATGTCGGACTAGTTGATCAAATTGAAGATCTATTAGACGAGGCAATTTTCTATCGGGATCAAATCTTTGAATTAATACAAATTGGCAAGGACGATGAAGCTTTTTTAATAATGAACAATGAGTATATTCCTAAGCTGGATCAAATTGCAAATCTGTTAATACAAATTTCCGACGCCGCTAAAACCAACGCATACCTGATGGTGAGTGAAGGAGAAAACGCAGTTATAATTTCCACGGTGGTGGTTTGTATCGCACTTGGTGTTAGTATTGTTTTGGCTATGCTGCTAGGACTTTATATATCTAACAATATTCGTAAACCTGTTAATGAAATTGAAAAAGCCGCCCACCAAATTTCGAATGGAGATATGAATGTCGAAATTACTTATCAGTCAAGAGATGAATTAGGTAGTCTGTCTGATAGCATGAGGATAACGGTCAGACGACTCTCTTCCATTATCAGTGATTTGACCTATCTTCTTAAAGAAGTCGCCAGTGGAAATTTTAACTTGCATACAAATGTTGAGCAGGATTATGTCGGCGATTTTCGTCCTCTATTGCTTACCCTGCGTCAAATGACTACAGATTTGAGCAATACAATGGAGCAAATCAATCTATCTTCGGTTCAAGTGTGGACAGGCTCTGAGCAGATTTCTTCTGTTTCACAAGCTCTTTCACAAGGCGCAACAGAACAGGCAAGTTCGGTAGAAGAATTAGCGGCTGCAATTACCGAAATTTCTGATCACGTTAAGCTTAATGCTCAACACGCACAGGAAGCCAGCACAAAAGCAACAAATACCGGAGAACAGATTTTGCAGAGTAACCAGAGTATGCAGGAAATGATTCAGGCCATGGGAGAAATTACCGCTGCATCAAATGAAATCAGAAATGTCATTAAAACCATTGAGGACATTGCTTTCCAAACCAATATTCTGGCTCTAAATGCAGCAGTTGAAGCAGCCCGTGCAGGTATCGCAGGGAAAGGCTTTGCAGTCGTTGCTGAAGAGATTCGTAACCTTGCAATCAAGTCATCCGAAGAGTCCAAAAACACAGCTGCCCTGATTGAAAGTTCCCTGCGTTCTGTGGAACGTGGCGCAAAAATTTCGTTTGAAACAGCACAGTCTTTACTGGTTGCTGTGGAAGGCGCGAAAATTGTGGCAAAAACGGTTGACCAGATCTCTCATGCCTCAAATGAACAGGCGATTTCTATTGCACAAATTACCCAAGGGATTGTCCAGATTTCCAGCGTTGTTCAGACCAATTCTGCCACCGCTGAAGAGAGCGCCGCAGCTAGCGAGGAGTTATCCGGTCAGGCACAGCTACTTAAAAGTTTAGTGGGACAGTTCCATCTGAAAAACACTGAGAATATTCCTCAGTCGTAGCTGAACAGCCCGAATTGATTAGGAGGCTCAAGATGGCTCACTACTATAGGTATAGAATACAGGCCAGTGTATGATTGAGCAAGTACACAGAACCATTCTCTGTTTTCTGGGATGATTTTCCCAAATTTAAAAGAAGTTTTAGTTGCTATCCAATCTCATTCAAAGTATCTTGTGAAAAGATGTATTTTTAGGCACTAATAAAATACCTGGTCTATAATCAGACACCAACAATATATTTGATGGGGAGCCGGAGGCAGTAATAGAGCAGAACTTTATTATTAACTGATAGTAAACGAAAAATTCTCCGGACGGAATGACCGCTGCTGAAATCCTGCACATATAGCCGGAATATCTTCTTGATATGGATTATTATCTTCACGAAAATGTATTTGGCGAAGATAATGGAAATGATGGCTTTTTTGTATTTTAGTCTAATCCATTTTTTATACTCCGTAAAAGCAGAACATCTGGTTTACATAATTTTTCAACACAAGAACTTTCCTATTAAACAAAAACGCCGAAAGCCTAGTAAAATCAAGACTTTCGACGTTTTATCCAGCGTTCCTGAGCGGATTCGAACCGCTGGCCTTCCGCTTAGGAGGCGGACGCTCTATCCTGCTGAGCTACAGAAACGTAAACCTATCTATTCAATTATATATCCGCAGGCTCCTTAAAATTAACAGTTCCCTGCATCCATATCTGGCCCTTAAAACGGCGGCCCACCATAGGTTCCCCTTTTAAATCATCCTTACGGATTCCTACATGAAAGATCAGATCATTGCAGTCAAGGGTGAGATCATAAACCTCTTCCTCCGTAAAGCAATTCTTCTTTGTCTCAATGCGTTTGATCTCTCCGATCACCGAATATTGGTCACATTCAATTCCACAAGGCATAAAACAAGAATCAATGATCGAATAAATATCCTCTTTCATGATTCTTCTGGAAATCTGTGAGTATAAATCGATATCCTCAATCGTAAGAGTTTCCATCGCATCCTCATCCCCGTTTTTCGCCGCTTCCAGCAGGTTATTGCGGTTCTTAGATGCAACTTTAGCTTTTTCAATCTGGTTCGCAGTTTTTTGAACCGGCAAGAGAATTTTACCACTAACTGACAATCCCGTCAAGCATGCAGACGAAACCTCTGTAATTTCTTTTTTAATTTTCCGTTCCTGATACTCCATGGTGTTATCAATATAGAAAATTAATGAAATTCCAACCTTATATTCATCCAATAAACCTGCATAAGTCTCTTTTTCCGTATGTCTCTGAATCGAACAGTCAGATGTAGAAGAAATATCGCTACTGGACAGATAAGGATAATAATATTCCGCCTTAAATGCTCCATCCTCTTCCATCACTCCACAGATCACAAGTCCCATACCCGGAGCTGCCTCCGCGCGTATCCTGACGATTTCCGTGTCCTGCTCAATCTGAAGCTTCTTTATATCTTCCGCGTTTTCTGTGAGTTTCTGAAGCAATTTTTCAATTTCTTTTCTCTTCTGGTACGTGCTAAAACCAACAGAGCGCAAAAACTTATGCATTGTTTCACCTTCTTACTTATAAAATGGGATAAATATGAGACGAAGAAGAAACTTCCCCGTCTCAATTCTCTTGCCATTATATACTATAATCAGGAATTATACAATACCCTGAGCCATCATAGCGTTGACAACTTTTTCAAATCCGGCGATATTGGCGCCTGCCACATAATTGCCGTCTACGCCGTAACGTTTTGCCGCATCTGCTGATTTCGCGAAGATATCAACCATAATGCTCTTTAATTTAGCGTCAACTTCTTCAGCTGTCCAGCTCAGTCTCTGGCTGTTCTGTGTCTGCTCCAGAGCAGATGTAGCAACGCCGCCTGCATTAGCAGCTTTACCAGGCATAAACAGCATTCCATTTTCTACGAAGAAGTTCGTTGCTTCTATTGTAGAAGGCATGTTTGCGCCCTCTGCAACTGCAAAGCATCCGTTTGCTTTCAATGTTTTTGCATCGTCTAAATTCAGTTCATTCTGAGTTGCGCATGGAAGTGCGATATCGCAAGGAATTGTCCAGATGCCCTTTCCTTCCGTATATACAGCTGTTGGAACAGCGTCCACATACTCTTTAATACGTCCGCGGCGGACTTCCTTAATTTCTTTAACCACATCCAGCTTAATACCATCTTTATCATAAATATATCCGTTGGAATCACTTAAAGCTACAACTTTAGCGCCTAATTCCTGAACCTTTTCAACCGCATAGGTAGCAACGTTTCCTGATCCGGAAATAACAACTGTCTTTCCTGCTAAATCCTTACCGTTATGCTTTAACATCTCATTCAGAATGTAGATCAGACCATAACCTGTAGCCTGTGTACGAACCAGAGAACCGCCGAATGTCAGTCCCTTACCAGTTAATACACCTTCATAATGTCCGGTAATTCTCTTATACTGTCCATACAGATATCCGATCTCTCTTCCGCCAACGCCGATATCTCCGGCCGGGCAGTCCACATCCGGTCCGATATGTCTGTAAAGCTCTGTCATAAAGCTCTGGCAGAACGCCATAACTTCTCTATCTGATTTTCCCTTAGGATCAAAGTTCGATCCGCCCTTACCGCCTCCAATTGGAAGTCCAGTTAAAGAGTTTTTCAATGTCTGCTCAAAACCAAGGAATTTTAAAATGCTCTGATTTACAGATGGATGGAAACGAAGGCCGCCTTTGTAAGGTCCGATTGCGCTGTTAAACTGTACGCGGTAGCCTTTATTGATCTGAACTTTTCCGTTGTCATCTACCCACGGAACTCTGAAGGAAATGATTCTCTCAGGCTCTACAAATCTCTCTAATACGCCTAAGCTGCGGTATTTTTCTTCATTTGCATCAATAACAAGCCTTAATGAATCCAAAACTTCTTTTACAGCCTGGTGAAATTCTTTCTCGCCAGGATTCTGCGCTACTACTCTTTCATAGATTTCATCAACATATGACATGATTTTTCTTCCTCCTTGTAAATCCATTTAGTCTACATACCTTTACTAGCCAGAAGTTTAATTACCACCTGTAAGGCTATTGGAAAAATTATAGCAATTCAGCGTATTAAAGTCAAGAAGCATATAATACTTTTTATGGCCACTTTTTTATTTTTTTTCGTGTTTTTTTCACGATTTAATGCGGTTTTTCATATTGTTAACCTTTTATTTATTATAGTTGACATTTCTTTTTTCTCATGTTACTATATTAACAATAAAATGAAAGGATTTCTTCTATGAATACTTCAAAATCTACCACTGTTTCTTCTAATAAAATGGCCACGAAAGATATCATTTTAACAGGCATGTTCGCCGCAATTCTGGCAGTGATCTCACAGATCTCCATTCCCATGCCCTCCGGCGTTCCTATTACAATCCAGGTATTCGGCGTTGCACTCGTTGGCGTGGTTTTGGGCTGGAAGTTCGGCCTTTTATCCACCTTAGTATATATCTTCATCGGAGCAATCGGAATCCCTGTATTTTCCAATTTTACAGGCGGACTCGGCATACTGACCGGAGTCTCCGGCGGCTATATTATAGCATGGCCAATTTTAGCCGGTTTATGTGGAATTCGCATTAATCGCTTATCAAAAATGAAAAATACTGCCCTAACCATTCTTTTATCTTTAATCGGTTTAGCGGCTGTTGAAATAATCGGCGGAATTCAATGGAGTTTTCTGTCCGGCATGACCCTTCCGGCAGTATTTACATATTCTATGGTAGCATTTGTTCCTAAAGATATTTTGATCACCGTTCTCGCTGTTATTGTAGGAAACCAGATCAGAAGGCCTTTGATTCTGGCCGGATATCTCAAATAAAATATCTTTTAAAAAAAAGAGGAAACCTCTGACGCCTGCTCGTCCCGGTTTCCTCTTTTTTCATTAAATTAATATTAGTATCCAAGCGCCTGTTCCAACGCCTCTTTTTCTTCATTTCCCAACAACACTTCTGTTTCACCTTTTACTACAGTTTTTACATACAGGTAACAGCCTTCTCTGCTATGGACTGTATTCAGTATAAATCCCGTATTATTGGAATCCAGCATTGCATATGCGAAACTCAAGTTTCCACCCATTCCCTTGAATGCATTATACCGTACTACACCGAATTTTTGATATGCGTTTTTTACGCTCTTATTAATTGTGCGGATTGCATCCTTATTTGCCCTATCCTCTGCTCTTAAACGTTTGATCTCTTCTACCTGGTCGTATATAATATCTTCTAAAGATTCAGCATCTTTTCCTCTCATAAACATATCATACCTTCTATATAGACGTTTCATCCGCACGAGGCAGCTGATCGCAACGATCAATGATATCAAAGATACCACTGCTAATCCAATAAAAATATAAGCTGGATCTATGGGCCAACTGTTAAGCATACTGTTTTCCATCTTATGTCCTCACTTCCACACCGTTATCTGATCGATTCAATTAACTCTACTATTCTTTCCAGTTCGGCTTCTGAATAATACTCTATTTCTATTCTTCCCTTATTTTTGTCTTTTTTATTAATAATTACTTTTGTTCCCATAATTTGTTTCATTCGATCTTCCAAATCATTATAAATAAAGCTCAAATCCTTTTCGGGTTCCTGAGCCTGATCTTTTTCTTTTTTGGGTTTCATCAGTAATTTCACTAACTTTTCAACTTCACGGACACTTAATCGCCCTACGACAATCTTTTCAGCGATCACATACTGCTGTTCTTTATCTTCTAATGAAAGTAAAGCCCTGGCATGTCCGCTGCTGATAACGCCTTCTGTCAGCATGGCCTGAACTCTGGGATCTAACTTTAAAAGACGCATACTGTTTGTAACAGCCGTTCTGCTTTTGGCCACTCTCACAGCGATCTCTTCCTGTTTTAATCCAAATTCTTCCATTAACTGCTGATAAGCCTGCGCTTCCTCAATTGGATTTAAATCCTCACGCTGAACATTCTCTATCAAAGCAATTTCCATACTCTGCTGTTTCGTATATTCACGGATGACCACCGGAACTTCCTTTAATCCCGCCAATTTAGCAGCTCTCCAGCGGCGCTCTCCAGCGATCAGCTCATATAAATTGCCCTTTTTCTGGACCAATAATGGCTGTAATACCCCATATTGTTTGATGGAATCAGCCAATTCCTGCAGTAATTCCTGGTTAAAATCTTTTCTCGGCTGCTGGCTGTTTGGTTCAATAGCCGTTATTTTAACAGTCAGTTCTTTTCCTGTCGCTGCTTCTGCTTCCTCTTCCTTCTTTTGTGGAGCTTTCGCTTCCACCTTTTTTTCTCTCGTAGGTGCCGGCTGAGATGATGGCTGCTGTTCCATCAGATCTTCTCCGAATAAAGCCCCTAATCCCTTACCCAGTCCATTTCTCTTAGACATTATAAATCTTCTCCTCTGCTAATTACTTCTGCAGCCAGCAGGCGGTAGCTTTCCGCGCCTGTAGACCTGGTATCATACAAATTAATCGGCATTCCATGGCTAGGCGCCTCTGCCAGCCTTACATTTCTCGGAATGATCGTTTTATAGATGTTTTGATTCAGATTGCTCTTTACATTTTCCACCACTTCTAAAGAAAGATTCGTTCTGGCATCATACATGGTAAACACGACGCCTTCCATCTCCAATTTCGGATTTAGCTTTTTCTGAACCAATCCCACCGTTTTTAATACCTGGCTCAGACCTTCCAATGCATAATATTCGCATTGAATGGGCACTAATACAGTATTAGCTGCTGTTAAAGCGTTTATTGTCAGCAAACTTAATGATGGCGGACAATCTATGATAACAAAATCATAATTTTTTGCTATTTTGGTCAGGTATTTTTTAAGTAATTTTTCTTTGTCGTCAATTTCAAGCAGTTCAATCTCGGCTCCTGCAAGGTTTACATTGGATGGCAATACATCCAGGTTCTCCTGTACATCTTTTATCAAGCACTGATCAATTTTACAGTCGCCTATTAATAATTCATATACGGTATTATCAATCTGCTCTTTTTCTAATCCGAGACCACTGGTAGCATTTCCCTGTGGATCAAAATCTACTGCCAGTACTTTTTGTCCTGCTTCTGCTAGACAAGAAGAAAGATTAATCGCTGTTGTTGTTTTTCCAACACCGCCCTTTTGGTTTGCGATCGCTATAATACGTCCCATAATATTTCCTTTCTTAACATATGCTAGTCAGATTTAGGCATGTGCTTTTTCTACATAAAATCACAAATAGAAGTATAACACATTTCACTTTTTTTTCATATGCCTTACATTAAAAAAGATGCTATATTTTCTAAATAATTGTTGCGTTTTACAGTTTATTGAGCTTACCTGCCAATAAATGTTTCACGTGAAACATTATACCATCAAATCCATGCGAATAGTAACGAGTAACCAAGTTTAAGAATAATTTAATATGTTTTGCGTTGTATATGCTTACAGATTATACTATAATAACAATTAGAATTCCTTATAGGAGGATTGCCAATTGAAAGCCAGAAATAAACTTTTAACACTCTTAATTGTATCGTCGGGAGCTGCCGCAGGCACCGCTCTTTTGAATAAATGTATAGCCATATCAGCAGGTTCAAAAAACGTATTATCAGAACCCGAATCCCGCTGTTATAAATGGCGTTTAGGTAATATTCACTACACAAAGACTGGTTCAGGAAAACCTTTATTATTAGTTCACGATTTAACTTCCGCATCCAGTGGATTTGAATGGAATTTCTTAGTCAATAAACTATCGGAAAATTTCACTGTTTACACAATCGATTTACTTGGCTGCGGAAGATCTGAAAAACCGTATTTAACCTATACTAATTATCTTTTCGTTCAGCTTCTTTCCGAATTCATTAAGTCAGAAATTGGCCATCGAACTGATATTATAGCAACAGGAGCTTCCTCTTCTATTGCTGTCATGGCATGCAACAACAGCCCGGAATTATTTAATCAACTTCTTCTTATCAATCCGGAAGATCTGTCTACCTGCAACCATATACCGGGTAAATATTCTAAGTTTTATAAAGCATTTCTTGATCTGCCAATTTTAGGAAGTTTGATTTACAATATTGCCAACAGCAAAGAAGCGTTGAAGAAGGAATTTGCAGTGAATTACTTCTTCAATCCATACTCAGTGAAGAATTCTTATATAGACGCTTATTACGAGGCCGCCCATTTAGGCGATTCTCCAAAATCCGTCTTTGCCAGCGTTAAATGCTACTACACCAAGTGCAATATTATTAATGCGTTAAAGAAAGTGGACAACAGTATCTATATTCTGGGCGGATCGGAAGTCTGCCATATTGATGATATTATCAAAGAGTATAAAGAATATAACCCCGCCATAGAATCATCCATGATTCCCAATACAAAACAGCTTCCTCAGATGGAAAATCCAGCCGAGGTGCTAAAGATAATCAATATGTACTTTGCATAAAAAGAAGGAGATGTTTCACGTGAAACATCTCCTTCTTTTTATAATGGTTCTTTTGACGGTAATCCTGCTTTTCTCGGATACTTTTTAGAAATAGGTTCAATCTTCTTTATCTTCACAAAAGATCTTTCAACATCACTTCCAGGAAGTAAAAAAGTGGTCACATCCTCTGTTTTACCGCTTAAAAGCTTAATCGCCGATTTCCCCTGATTCAGCTCCTCTTCTATCTTCCCTGATTTGTAAGAAACAAAATATCCTCCCACCTTCACAAAAGGCAGACAATATTCGGATAATGTAGAAATATTGGCCACGGCTCGTGATACACAGAGATCATATTTTTCCCTATATAAGGGGTCTCTCCCATAATCCTCTGCCCGTCCATGAATCGTAGAAATCTCTTTCAAACCTAACTTATCGATCACTTCATTCAGATACTTGATCCTCTTATTCAAAGAATCCAACAAAGTGATCTTCAATCCGGGATATGCAATCTTTAACGGTATTCCAGGAAATCCGGCTCCCGTTCCTATATCAATCACAGTTCTGTCCTTTTCTCCTAAATCATCAACCGACTTTATCAAAGATAAACTATCTATAAAATGTTTGGTCACAACTTCATCCAGTTCCGTTATAGCGGTAAGATTCATCACCTTATTCCACTCAATCAACAGCTCATAATAATCATAGAACTGTTCCAACTGTCCGCTGTTCAAGGACAAATTCAGATCATCCAATCCGCCTTCCATCAACTCTTTAAATCGCTCTGTCATATATTTTCCTCTCTAGTGAAACAGATTCTAGTGAAACAGATGTACCAGCAACACAGAGATATCCGCCGGAGAAACTCCCGAGATTCTGCCAGCCTGTCCTACAGACATGGGTTTATAGGAATTTAACTTCTGAACCGCTTCTTTTCTCAATCCCTGAACTGTACTGTAATCGAAATTAACATCCAGTTTTTTGCTCTCTAACTTCTTAAACTGGGAAACCTGCTGTTTTTGACGGCGTATATATCCGTCATATTTAAGATTTATATTCACCTGCTCTATCACATCATCCGGCAGTTTAACCCTGTCCGGATCAATTTCCGCTAATTTATCATAATCCAATTCCGGCCGCTTTACCAATTCGGCCAACGTACTTCCCGATTTCAATAAAGTACTGTTATTTTTTTCCAGGAACTCCTGTATCACGCGGTTTGCACCTATAGTAGTCTGCTCTAAGCGGCTGATCTCTTTTTCAATCATTTTCTCTTTTTCCAAGAGTTTTTCATATCTTTCATCACTGATCAGCCCAATATCATGGCCAATTTCCGTCAGTCTGAGATCCGCATTATCCTGACGCAGAAGCAAACGGTATTCTGCTCTGGAAGTCATCATACGGTAAGGTTCGTGATTTTCTTTTGTAACAAGATCATCAATCAGCACTCCAATATACGCTTGAGAACGATCTAATACATATGGTTCTCTTCCCAACACTTTCATGGAGGCATTCACACCCGCCATAAATCCCTGAACCGCCGCTTCTTCATATCCCGAACTGCCGTTAAACTGTCCGCCGCTGAACAATCCTTCAATATTTTTAAATTCCAACGTAGCTTTTAATTGTCTGGAATTAATACAATCATATTCAATTGCATATGCATTTCGAACAATTTTGACATTTTCTAATCCGGGCACTGTCCGGTACATTGCATACTGTACATCTTCCGGCAGAGAGCTGGACATGCCGCCCAGATACATCTCATTGGTATAAAGCCCCTCCGGTTCCACAAAAAGCTGGTGGCGGTTTTTGTCCGGGAATTTGACCACTTTGTCCTCGATAGACGGACAGTATCTCGGTCCGGTTCCTTCAATGGCGCCTGAAAACAACGGCGAACGGTCCAGGTTTGCCCTTATAATCTCATGAGTTTTTTCATTGGTATAAGTCAGCCAGCAGGATACCTGATCCTTCTGAATGGATTCCGGATCTGTTGTAAACGAAAATGGCACCACTCTCTCATCGCCGAACTGCTCTTCCATCTTAGAAAAGTCAATACTTCTCTTATCCACTCTGGCCGGAGTTCCCGTTTTAAAGCGGAACATCTCAACGCCGTGCTCCTTTAAGGAATCCGTCAGATGATTGGCAGCCTGAAGGCCGTTTGGCCCAGTCGGGTTGCTCACATCTCCATAGATACATCTGGCCTTTAAGTACGTACCTGTGGCCAAAACTACGGCTCCCGCATGGTATACAGCTCCCGAATATGTTTTCACCCCGGTTATTCTACCGTCTTCCACAATAATATCGGATACCTCCGCCTGTCTGATGGTCAGATGATCCGTATTTTCCAGAGTTCTTCTCATCTCCCTGGAGTATTCCTGCTTATCCGCCTGAGCTCTTAAAGAATGGACCGCAGGTCCTTTTGATTCATTCAGCATTTTAGACTGAATAAATGTTTTATCTATATTTTTACCCATCTCGCCGCCCAAAGCGTCCAGTTCCCTTACCAGATGTCCCTTCGAGCTGCCTCCTACGTTAGGATTGCAGGGCATAAGCGCGATGCTGTCAACGCTGACCGTAAACATGATGGTTTCCAGACCCAGTCTGGCTGCGGCCAAAGCGGCCTCACAGCCCGCATGTCCGGCGCCGACAACAACGATATCATATGTTTCTTCCAGATTCGGCATAATTATTTCCTTCCTATTTTCCCATACAGAACTTGCTGAAAATCTCATTTACCAGATCATCTTCCACCGCTTCTCCGATTATGCTTCCCAAACTTTCATATGCATCCATCAGGTCTATGGAATAAAAATCCTCCGGCATTCCATTATCAATACTTTCCTGAACCATATTAAGACTGTTTAACGCATCTGTCAAAGCTTTTTTGTGTCTAATATTGGTAATATATACCTCATCGTTAAAATCAATCTCTCCCTGATAGAACAGGGATTTGATCTCTTTTTCCAATTCTTCAATGCCGGTCACTTCTTTTGCGGACACCGGAATTACCTTCTGCCCTGTCTTTTTCTCCAGCTCCTCCTTAGAAATCACCATGTTAAGATCCGTTTTATTCAATAGAATAATCGATTTTTTATCCTTAATCAGATCAATTATTTTTTGGTCATTATCATCCAGTTCACAGGACCCGTCCACCACATAGATGATCAGATCCGATTCATCTGCAGCCGACTTGGCCTTTTTCACGCCGATCTTTTCCACCACGTCCTCAGTATCCCTGATTCCCGCGGTATCCACCACATTCAAACTGATTCCCTGCATCCTGATATGCTCTTCCAACGTGTCCCTGGTGGTTCCGGCAATATCCGTAACGATGGCCCTCTCCTCTCCCGCCAGCACATTCATAAGAGAAGATTTTCCCGCATTGGGCTTTCCGAGAATCACCGTTTTAATGCCTTCCGACATCACCTTTCCGTTATCCGAAGAGGCCACCAGTTTTTCGACTTCCTTCACAACCGGTCTTAACACTCCTGACAATTCTTCTGAATACCCGTCTAAGGAGATGTGTTCCGGATCGTCAAGGGCGGATTCAATATAAGCGATATGATAGATGATCATCTCCCGCAGTTCCTTAATCTTCTTGGACACCGCGCCGCTTAACTGGCTGACCGAACTCTGCAGCGCATACTGGTTCTTGGCATTAATCACATCAATAACAGCTTCTGCCTGAGAAAGGTCAATTCTTCCATTTAAAAATGCTCTCTTTGTATATTCACCTGGTTCCGCCGGCCTGGCTCCATGCCTGATCACCGTTTCCAGAATCTTTTTCATCATCAATACGCCGCCATGACAATTGATCTCAATGGTGTCCTCGGCCGTATAGCTGTGCGGCCCTTTCATGACCATGACCAGCACTTCATCTATCACTTCATCCCCATCACAGATATGTCCATAATGAATTGTATGGGATTTTGCTTCTTCAATCTTTTTTCCATTCTTAGCCCTGAATATCTGATCCGCTATCTCAAATGATTCCGGCCCGCTTATTCTGATTATTCCAATTCCTGAACTGCTCACAGCTGTTCCAATCGCAGCAATTGTATCTGATTTTACCATATCTTCAACCTTTTCTTTTCAATGAATGAAACAAAGGGCTTGAGGTGTCCGGCATATATGCCATAAAACATCCCAAACCCTCGGTTTTATTTTTCAGAATTGTATCTGTCTTTTTTACTGTTTTCTCTCTTTAAAGAGATCACAACATGTCTGAATGGTTCCTCTCCTTCACTTCTCGTAACCACATAACGGTCACTCTGAAGTGCGGAATGAATAATTCTTCTCTCATAAGGATTCATCGGCTCCAAAGATACGGACCGCTTTGTCCTCTTAACCTTATAAGCAATGTTCTTTGCCAAGGTTTCCAATGTTTCTTTTCTTCTCTCACGGTAATTTTCCGTATCCAGCTTAACTCTTACATATCCTTCGCTTTCCTTATTAACAACAAGGCTTACAAGATACTGTAAAGAATCTAAGGTCTGTCCTCTCTTACCGATCAGAATTCCCATATCATCGCCGGTCATATTAACGGATAATTCTTTTTCACCTTCATCATAAGAAGCGTCAATCTGAACTTCCATTCCCATAGCGGCAAATGTATCCTTTAAAAACTTCTCTGCGCTGCCAACAGGATCTAACACTCCTTTGGGTGCAGGCTCTTTCGCCGGAGCGGTTTTTGTCTCAGCTTTTTTATCTGCTTTCTTCTCTGCTTTTACAGGTTCTTTAACAGCCGGTTTCTTTTCTTCTTTAACTGCCGCTTTTTCTTCCTTTTTCACAGAAGCTTTTAATGCGTCGTTTTTCGCTTTTTCAATTTCTTCCGGTTCCATAACTCTTGCACTTATAACAGCGTCCTTCGCACCTATAAAACCAAATAATCCTGAACTTCCCTTTTCGATCACTTCATAATGAATATTATCGCTGGCAGTTCCAAGTTCTATTGCTGCTTTTGTAATCGCGTCACCTACAGTTTTTGCATGAACTGTAATTGTTTTATTCATACCGGACCCCCTCCTTATTTGTTGTGCTTCTCATTATACTTCTGAACCATATTTGCCTTCGCAGCCAAACTGCCCGGCTTTGCATTCTGATTATAATAATTGGTGGATTCCTTCACGATCTCCTGAGTCTTTTCCAATTTTTTCGCTCTTTCAGCTTCTTCTCTCTCAGCAGCGGCCTGAATATTCTTCAAATTAGCGCTGGCATTCTGACTGACCTTTGCAGGCGGAAGTCCCTGTTTCGCACGCTTTTTATTGGCTTTCTCAACATTTTTAGCAATCATCTCATCTATATCTACTTTGTTAAGATAAGAGTTAACTGCCAACTGCTGTACAACCTGAACAGCACTGCTGGCTACCCAGTAGATACCGATAGCTGCCGGGAATGTGAAGCAGAAAAATGCCGACATAAGAGGCATCATGGTGTTCATGGTCTTCATGGACTGTGCTCCAGGGGTATCTTCACTCATAGACTGTGTGGAAGTCATAAGTTTAGTACTGTACCACTGTGTCAAACCAGCTAAAACCGGGATAAGCCATGCTAATGTAGGCACAAAGCCTGTCCAGGGTGAAGTAGCCAGGTTAATTCCAAGGAAGGAATTCATGCTCTCAATCTGCGCCGCATTTGTATTAATAACATCCGCTGCGCTGTGGAATGTGGGATCATTGGCAAGTGCAACCCACTGAGCCGGGTTTAATTTATATAAGATATCAATCATCTTATTGCCAAGC
Organism: Clostridium sp. chh4-2; assembly: GCF_002899675.1. Classification (GTDB taxonomy): domain Bacteria; phylum Bacillota; class Clostridia; order Lachnospirales; family Lachnospiraceae; genus CHH4-2. The sequence continues at coordinate 163,660 of NZ_PKUU01000011.1, forward strand.
GCGGTTCCTGTAACGCCTGTCAGGTCGCCGATGGCATTCATTCCCGTTAAAGGAATGCTGTTTGCGTTCGCAAAATTAACAAGATTAGTTGCAGCGCCCTCTGCTAAGTTGGAAATACTGTCAACACCGCTGATCGCTGTAACAACCTGGGCAAAATACATCTTAACGGATTCTACATATGCCGGAATATTATAAATAACCCGGTACAATGCAAACAGGATAGGCATCTGGATAATAAGCTGTAAACATCCGCCTGTCATGGAAGTTCCATACTTTTCATAAACAGCTTTTGTTTCCACGTTCATCTTCATCATGGAATCCTGATCTTTTTTGTCCTTATACTTCTTCTGAATTGCCTGAATCTCCGGCTGCATAACAGCCATCAGTTTGCTTGATTTCTGCTGTTTCAGAGTAAGCGGGAACATGATCAGCTTAATAACAATTGTAAATAAAATAATACATAAACCGATGTTCATCACACCAAAAATACTGGTAAAACGGAATAATGCATCCATGATGACACCTAAAACATTAGCAATCGGGCCTAACAAAAAGCCTCCTGTTTTAGTCAATACTAAGAAATCCAATGAATTACCTCCTCAAATGATTCACAGCCGGGCTGTGAAATTGTTCTACGGGACAGGATCATAACCGCCTTCGGCCCAAGGATGACACCTGAGTATCCTTTTAACAGCCAACCATGTACCTTTTAATACACCATACTTTTGAAGTGCCTCAATGGCGTATTGAGAACACGTAGGTGTATAAATACAGTGAGTTCTTACTTTTAAAGGTGAAAGAAATATCTGATAAAACCTTATCATCAATATAAGTATTTTTTTAATCATAAGATCACTTCGATTCTTTTTTAATGTTATGAAGTCCACATAGGTGCAGATATGCACTCTCGATTAATTTGAAATCTGATTCTTTTGCTGCCGGTCTGGCAACCACTACGATGTCTAATCCCTTATCCAACATGTTTTCATTCAGACGAAATATTTCTCTTATTAATCTGGTGATATGATGCCTGACTACGCTGTTTCCAACCTTTTTACTGACGGAAATTCCAATCCGGTTCTCATCTCCGCCGTTTTCTTTCACGTACATGATTAATAATTTGTTTGCATAGGACTTTCCGGTTCTGTAAACCTTTTGAAAATCACTATTCTTCTTTATCGAATTAAAATGTTTCAAATCGTCCTCCAAAATAATGATAGAAGACAATGAGAACCGGAAACAAATCCGATTCTCTTATGTCAAAAAAAGGCCACAATCACTTGCGGCCTTGGTTCATTAAGCTGATAATTTTGCTCTACCTTTTGCTCTTCTGGAAGCTATTACTTTTCTTCCGCCCGGAGTACTCATTCTAGCTCTGAAACCATGAACTTTTGATCTCTGTCTGTTTTTAGGCTGAAATGTCATTTTCATATCTGTGCACCTCCTCTAACTATAGTTATCTAAATCAATGTAATTTGAATTAAACACATTTAGACTATTTTAATTAAACATCCCCTCAATTATATAGAAAACATGCCGCTTCGTCAAGTAAAAAAGAAAAAAAAGGGGATGGTAAATTTACCACCCCCACAATATGTATGTGCTATATTATGAATTACAAGATTTAGTATCCTCTATATTATTGTTTCACTTTAAATAAAGCGCTTGCCAAAGCTAATGTCAGGATTCCTGCCAGAATCGCCTCAGGAATTCCGTTCATACATATTACACCCAGGATCACCATATATAATCCCTTAAACGCTTTTCCGGAAGCTTCCGCGTACCGCCCTCCGAAAAAAAGATAGATAAAATTCATAACGAGCAGCGTATTTGTCAACGAACCTGCAACCCCTGCCGTAATAAACGCAAGGTATCGCTTTCTGTGTCCCCAAAGCTTAATCAGGGCCTCATACACATAATAGGCCACCACTCCAATCAAAATTCTGGGAACCAAAGGTATGATCGTACTTCCCACAATATTTACAAAGCTCACACCGTTAATGCTCACATTTGTAAATGGTGAAAAAACAAAAGAAGTAACGATGGGTGCCGTCGTACTTTTCCACACGCTAGTGAGTCCGAACACAAGACCAAGAAACGCGCCACTTTTCGGTCCAAGCAATATGGCTCCGACAATGACTGGTATGTGAATGATGGTCGCATTCATGAATCCCAGCGGAATATACCCAAGGAAAGGCACAAACGCCATGATGATGATGATGGCCATAAATACAGCCGTCACTACCATGTTACGGGTTTTTTCCAAACTATTCATTTTTTTCCTCCTGCTACTGTTCTTTTAAAAAGATACAATGCAATAATATAGTCACAGCCAAATTATAGAAACTTTCTGTATACATGTCAATGATTAATTTACATAATCACTTTTCCGGCCTTTATCTTGTGGATAATGAGTTAATTTACATAATGTTATCCCCAAAATGTTGATAAGTTGTGGATAATAATCTGAATAAGTGGCATTTTTATTCACAAAGCAACGAAAATATCAATATTTCCGACTATTTGAGGATAATGTTGATAACTTTTCCATTTATTGTTATTCCACATCGTTTACACAATATTTCCCCAGGGCTTTCACATAGTTATCCACAATATTTTTTTATAAACATTGAAAATTTATTGGATTTAGTATACAATGGATTTAGATTGGGTAAATGTGCGAATTTACCTTTTATTATAGTTTAGGAGAGTTGACATGATTGATGAAATAAAAAAGAAATGGGACCAAATCCTTCAATATTTAAAAGAAGAATACGATATTTTAGATATATCTTTCAATACATGGCTTCTTCCGCTAAAGCCATACGACATTGAAAACAACGTTTTAAAGATTCTGGCCTCCGACGCCAACATGATCAGCTATATTAAGAAGAAATACAGCGTGCTCCTTCAGATTGCAGTCGCTGAAGTGACCGGAATCAACTGTGAGATAGACATTACATTGGAAGAACTGGTTCAGCCAAAGCCGGAAAATAACAAGGTTCTCATCAATTCAAAGCCGGCAGATGTCAGCCCTACCGCTATCCAGAATGCCAATTTGAATCCAAGATATACATTTGACACCTTTGTAGTCGGCGCCAACAACAACTTAGCCCATGCCGCAGCGCTGGCTGTCGCCGAATCACCGGGAGAGATCTACAACCCTCTCTTCATCTACGGAGGCGTTGGACTTGGAAAAACCCACTTGATGCATTCCATCGCTCACTTTATATTAAAGAATAATCCGGAAGCCAAGATTTTATACGTAACTTCTGAAAAATTTACGAATGAGCTGATCGACGCCATCCGTAACAAAAACAATATATCCACAACTGAATTCAGGGAAAAATATCGTAACAACGATGTACTTTTAATCGACGATATTCAGTTTATCATCGGTAAAGAAAGTACACAGGAAGAATTTTTCCACACCTTCAACACTCTGTACGAAGCAAAGAAACAGATCATCATATCTTCCGATAAACCGCCGAAAGATATCGAAACGCTGGAAGAAAGGCTTCGTTCACGTTTTGAATGGGGACTTACCGTGGACATCCAGTCCCCTGATTATGAGACAAGGATGGCCATTTTACGTAAAAAAGAGGAATTAGAAGGCTATAATATTGATAACGAAGTGATCAAATACATTGCCACCAATATTAAATCCAATATCCGTGAGTTAGAAGGAGCCCTGACCAAAATCGTAGCCCTTTCCAAACTGGACAACAACAAAGAGATCAATATTGAGCTGGCCGAATTAGCGTTAAAGGACATCATTTCCCCTAACAGCGACCGTGAGATCACCCCGGAACTGATCATCCAGATCGTAGCCGATCATTTTGGCCTGACCCCTCTTGATATCTATTCTCAAAAGAGGAATAAAGAGATCGTTTATCCACGCCAGATCGTGATGTATCTTTGCCGCGATATGACGGCAGTTCCGCTGCAGTCCATCGGAAAATCCCTTGGAGGACGTGACCACACAACCATTATCCACGGTTCCGAAAAGATCGCCGCAGACCTTGCGAAAAACGATACTCTTAAAAATACAATCGAGATCCTGAAGAAGAAAATTAGTCCACAATAGGCTGTGGACTTCCTGTGGGTTTCCTGTGGATAAAAATGTGAAAATCGTGGCCACTTAATCCTATGTGGATAACCTCAAAGTTATTCTTAAATGATTTGACACTTATTCACATACCTTTAAACATGGCCAAGCCCTTAAAAATCTTTTATTTTAAAGGAATTTTAAGTTTATACACAAACTCACACCCCCTACTACGAATGCTACGGAAATCTATTCTATAAATTACTTTCTTACATGACCAAAAAACGAAAAGGAGTTATCAACAAATATGAAGCTTACATTCAAAAAAGACGACCTTCTTAATGGCATAAACATCGTTCTTAAAGCAGTGCCTTCAAAAACAACGCTTCCTATTCTGGAATGCATCTTAATCGATGCCAGCGGTACGGATATCAAGCTCACCGGCAATGATATGGAACTGGGTATCGAAACCAAAGTAGAAGGCATTATTGAAGAACGTGGAAAACTGGCTCTTGAATCCAAACTTTTTTCAGAGATTATCCGCAAACTCCCCGGAGGAGATGCGATGGTCACCATTGAAAGTGATAAAGATTTAAGGGTGATCATCACCTGCGACAATTCCGTGTTCAATATTCAGGGACAAAGTGCGGAGGGATATTCCTATCTTCCTTATATAGAAAGAGATCATTATATCTGCCTTTCCCAATTTACGTTAAAAGAAGTGATCAGACAGACTATTTTTTCCATTTCTGTCAATGATAGTAATAAGATGATGACCGGCGTTTTGTTCGAAGTCAATGACAACGAATTAAAACTTACATCTTTGGATGGCCACCGTATTTCCATCCGTAAGATCATCTTAAAAGACAGTTACGAATCCAGAAAAGTGATCGTACCCGGCAAAACCCTCAGCGAAATCAGCAAGATTTTAAATGGGGACAATGATTCCGAAGTGCTTTTATTCTTCAGCAGCAATCACATTTTGTTCCAGTTTGACGAGACAATCGTGGTTTCCCGCCTGATCGAAGGAGAATATTTCAAGATCAACCAGATGCTGTCCAACGATTACGAGACAAAGATTAATATCAACCGCAAAGAGCTGTTGGATTCCATCGAGAGAGCCAGCATTTTGATTCGTGAAAGCGACAAAAAGCCGATTATTCTGAAGATTTCCGACAGCGTTATGAAACTGAGCCTGAAAACCGTTTTTGGATATATGAACGCCGAGGTTTTGATTCATAAATACGGCAAGGATATGATGATTGGATTTAATCCGAAATTCCTGATCGATGCATTAAGAATCATCGATGACGAAGAAGTTACCATCTATATGATGAATCCAAAAGCACCATGTTATATCAAAGACGACGATGAAAATTACATCTACCTGATTTTACCGGTTAACTTCAATCAGGCGGAGTACAACGATTAGTGCTCAGGAGGCATCTATGGAAGTCATTAAATTAAGAGACGAATATATAAAGCTTGGCCAGGCCTTAAAGGCCGCAAACCTGGTGGAATCAGGTGTTGACGCCAAGTTTGCCATTGAAGACGGCCTTGTAAAAGTCAACGGCGAAGTGGAGTATCAGAGAGGTAAAAAGCTCAGAGACGGAGACGTGGTCACATTTGACGGCAATACTATAAAGATTGAAGCATAAGGAAAGGTTCCATGATTATTGAATCTGTAGAGTTAAAGAATTATAGAAATTATGACGAACTACATATGGATTTTAGTCAGGGAACCAATATCCTATATGGTGATAACGCTCAGGGAAAGACCAATGTGCTGGAGGCCATCTACATGGCCTGCACCACCAAGTCCCACCGCGGGAGCAAAGACAAGGATATCATCCAGTTTGAGCGGGATGAATCCCATATAAAACTGAATATAAGAAAAAACGACGTTCCGTACCGGATTGATATGCATTTGAAGAAAAATAAAGCAAAGGGAGTCGCTGTCAACGGCATCCCCATACGCAAGGCAAGTGAATTATTCGGCATCGTGAACGTGGTGTTTTTTTCGCCCGAAGATTTAAATCTGATCAAAAATGGGCCTTCTGAAAGAAGAAGGTTTATTGACCTTGAGTTATGTCAACTAAACAAGCTGTACGTACACGCCCTAGTCCAGTATAACCATATTGTCATTCAAAGGAACAAGCTGTTAAAAGAGCTTGCATTCAAACCGGAATATGAAGAAACGCTGGATATATGGGATATGCAGCTGGTTCAGTACGGCAAAGAGGTGATCAATTACCGGAGGGAATTTATCGACAGACTGAACGATATTATAAAAGAGATCCATTTACAGCTGTCCGGAGATAAAGAAAATCTTGATATCCGTTACGATCCAAATGTTACGCCTGACCAATTTGAACAGGCCTTAAAACGAAGCCGTTTTCAGGATATCAAACAGAAAACCACCCTTACAGGACCACACCGGGACGATATCAGTTTTTATGTAAACGAAATCGATATCCGCAAATTCGGTTCTCAGGGCCAGCAGAGAACTGCAGCGCTTTCCTTAAAGCTGGCAGAAATAGAACTAGTAAAACGAATGGTACATGATTATCCGATTCTTTTATTGGATGATGTGTTATCGGAATTGGACGGTAACCGTCAGAATCATCTATTATCCGTAATCAATCATATACAGACCATGATTACTTGTACCGGATTAGAAGATTTCATTAACAACCGTTTTAAGATCGATAAGATATTCAAAGTAATCAATGGAACAATATTAAGCGAAAATTAGGAGGAAACTTATGAGTGCTGAATATGGAGCAGATCAAATTCAAATACTGGAAGGACTGGAAGCGGTCCGGAAACGTCCGGGTATGTATATTGGTAGTACTTCATCAAGGGGACTTCACCACCTGGTATATGAGATCGTAGATAACGCGGTAGATGAGGCTCTGGCCGGATTCTGTACAGAAATCGACGTGCAGATTAACCATGACAATTCTATTACTGTAAAGGATAACGGCCGGGGTATTCCTGTCGGAATCCAGAAAAAAGCCGGAATCCCTGCGGTTGAAGTCGTATTTACCATCCTTCATGCCGGCGGTAAGTTCGGCGGTGGAGGATACAAGGTATCAGGAGGACTTCACGGCGTAGGCGCGTCTGTTGTCAACGCATTATCCGAGTGGCTGGAAGTAAGAATATATTCAGAAGGAAAAATCTATCAGCAGAGATATGAGAGGGGCAAAGCCATGTACCCTCTGAAAGTAGTCGGCGAATGTCCGGAAGACAAACACGGCACAGAGGTAACGTTCCTTCCAGATAAAGAAATTTTCGACGAAACTATTTTTGATTATAACGATTTAAAAATACGCCTCCGTGAAACCGCATTTCTTACTAAGGCGTTAAAAATCATTCTCCGTGACGACAGAGAAGAAAAAATTGAAAAACAATTCCATTATGAAGGCGGAATCAAGGAATTTATCGGCTATCTGAATAAAGGCAAGACTCCGTTATACAGTGATGTAATCTACTGCGAAGGAATTAAAGACGGTATTTACGTGGAAGTATCCATGCAGCACAACGATTCCTATACAGAAAATGTATACAGTTTTGTAAACAATATAAACACCCCTGAAGGCGGAACCCACCTGGCCGGTTTTAAAAATGCCCTGACCAAAACTTTTAACGATTACGCCCGTAAAAACAAGCTTTTAAAGGACAACGAAGCCAATTTAAGCGGTGAAGATATCCGCGAAGGCCTGACCGCCATCATCAGCGTTAAGATTGAAGATCCTCAGTTTGAAGGCCAGACCAAACAGAAATTAGGAAACAGCGAAGCCAGAGGAGCCGTTGATAATATCGTAAGCGAACAGCTCACCTATTACTTAGAGCAGAATCCGTCCGTCGCTAAAGCAATGTGCGAAAAATCCATTCTCGCCCAGCGTGCGCGTGCCGCAGCCAGAAAAGCGAGAGATTTAACCAGAAGAAAGACCGCATTGGAAGGAATGGCCCTTCCCGGTAAACTTGCCGACTGTTCCGATAAAAATCCGGAGAAATGCGAGATTTATATCGTCGAAGGAGATTCCGCAGGCGGTTCCGCAAAGACAGCCCGCTCCAGAAATACCCAGGCGATTCTTCCGCTTAGAGGAAAGATCTTAAACGTAGAAAAAGCAAGACTCGATAAGATATACGCCAATGCGGAGATTAAAGCCATGATCACCGCTTTCGGTACCGGTATTCATGATGATTTTGACATTTCCAAATTAAGATACCACAAGATCATTATCATGACCGATGCGGATGTGGACGGCGCTCATATCAGCACCCTGCTTTTAACCTTCCTTTACCGCTTTATGCCCGAACTCATCAAGCAGGGCCATGTATATCTGGCTCAGCCGCCGTTATATAAACTGGAAAAGAATAAAAAAGTATGGTACGCATACAGCGATGAGGAACTTAACAGCATCCTCGCCGAAGTAGGCCGCGATACCAATAACAAGATCCAGCGTTACAAAGGTCTGGGAGAGATGGATGCAGAACAGCTGTGGGAGACAACCATGGACCCGGAACGCCGTATTTTACTTCGTGTGACCATGGATGAAGAGACTACTTCCGAAATCGATTTGACATTTACAACCCTGATGGGTGACCAGGTAGAGCCTAGACGTGAATTTATTGAAGCAAATGCAAAATATGTACAGAACCTGGATATCTAAATTATTTTTTATATCAGGCCTTTCCAACATCAAGGGTGAAGGCATTTCGGAAAATGCCTTCACCCTTTAACTGAAAAGACCAGGTCACTGATGTAAAAAAGTAAAAATGGAGGAAAATAATGGAACCAAATATCTTTGATAAAGTTCATGACATAGACCTGAAAAAGACCATGGAAACGTCATACATTGACTATGCCATGAGTGTTATCGCATCCAGGGCTCTGCCTGACGTAAGAGACGGTTTAAAGCCGGTACAGAGAAGAATCTTATATTCTATGATCGAGTTGAACAACGGTCCGGACAAGCCACATCGTAAATGTGCCCGTATCGTCGGTGATACCATGGGTAAATACCATCCTCATGGCGACAGCTCCATCTACGGCGCATTGGTAAATATGGCTCAGGAATGGTCAACCCGTTATCCGCTGGTTGATGGCCACGGAAACTTCGGTTCTGTGGATGGTGACGGAGCCGCAGCCATGCGTTATACAGAAGCCCGTTTGAGCAAGATCTCCATGGAGATGACTGCTGACATCAATAAAGACACCGTAGATTTCACACCAAACTTTGACGAAACAGAAAAAGAACCGGTAGTACTTCCATCCAGATATCCCAACCTTCTGGTAAATGGTACGTCAGGTATCGCAGTAGGTATGGCCACCAACATCCCTCCTCATAACCTCAGAGAAGTGATCGCTGCGGTGGTTAAAATCATTGACAACCAGGTTAATGAAGGCCGTCAGACAGACATGGAAGAAATTCTGGAAATTATAAAAGGGCCTGACTTCCCAACCGGAGCCACCATTCTCGGAAAAAGAGGAATTGAAGAAGCATACCGCACCGGCCGCGGCAAGATCCGTGTCCGTGCTGTGACCAACATTGAAACCATGCCCAATGGAAAAAGCCGCATTATCGCTACAGAACTTCCATACATGGTTAATAAAGCCCGCCTGATCGAAAAGATCGCCGATCTTGTAAAAGAAAAGAAGGTCGACGGCATCACTGATCTTCGTGATGAATCCGACAGAACCGGTATGAGAATCGTAATTGAACTCCGCCGTGACGTCAATGCCAACGTTATTTTAAACCAGCTTCTGAAACATACCCAGCTGCAGGATACCTTTGGCGTTATCATGCTTGCGCTGGTTAACAATGAACCACGTGTATTAAATCTGGTTCAGATGCTTAATTATTACTTAGACCATCAAAAAGAAGTTGTAACAAGAAGAACAAAATACGAGTTAAATAAAGCCGAAGAGCGGGCCCACATCTTAGAGGGATTGCTGATAGCCCTTGACCATATCGACGAAGTGATCAAAATTATCCGCGCTTCCTCCAATGTTCAGGATGCCAAACTTCAGTTAATGGAGCGTTTTGGTCTCAGCGACGTTCAGGCCCAGGCAATTGTGGACATGCGTCTGCGCGCTCTGACAGGTCTGGAACGCGAGAAACTTGAGAATGAATATAAGGAACTCATGGACCGCATCGCATACTTAAAGAGCATTTTAGGAGATGAGAATCTGTTATTAGGCGTTATTAAAGATGAAATCCAGTTAATTTCCGATAAATACGGCGATGAAAGAAGAACCGCTATAGGATTCGATGAATTTGATATGTCCATGGAAGATCTGATTCCTGATGAAGAAGCCGTTATCGCCATGACCAACCTGGGATATATAAAGAGAATGTCAGTTGACAATTTCAAGAGCCAGAACCGTGGCGGAAAAGGCATCAAGGGAATGCAGACCATCGAAGAGGATTATATCGAAGACCTGTTCATGACAACAAGCCATCACTATATCATGTTCTTCACCAACACAGGCCGCGTATACCGTCTCAAAGCATATGCGATACCGGAAGCCGGCCGCACAGCCAGAGGAACAGCCATCATCAACTTGCTGCAGCTGCTTCCAGGAGAGAAGATTACCGCCATCATCCCGATGAAAGAGTATGATGATGATAAATATCTGTTCATGGCCACCAAGAACGGTATGGTAAAGAAAACTCCGATGAAGGAATACGAAAACGTCCGCAAGAACGGCCTTCAGGCAATCGTACTTCGTGAAAATGATGAGCTGATCGAGGTTAAGGCGACAGATGATACAAAAGATATTTTCATGGTTACGAAAAAAGGCCAGTGCATCCGTTTTGAAGAAACCGATGTAAGGGTAACGGGCCGTGTTTCCATGGGTGTAATCGGTATGAAGCTGGACGACGGCGATGAGATCGTAGGAATGCAGGTGGATACCCAGGGCGAATATCTTCTGATCGTATCTGCTAACGGTATGGGCAAACGTACCAGCATCGATGAATTTACGCCTCAGAAACGTGGCGGAAAAGGTGTGCGCTGCTATAAGATCGTCGATAAAACAGGCGACATTGTAGGTGCAAAATTAGTGCATGATGACCACGATATTATGTTAATCACCACAGAAGGAATTATTATCAGAATTTCCGTCAGCGATATCACCATAATCGGCCGTAATACTTCCGGTGTAAAATTGATGAATATCGATGCAAACTCCGATATTACCGTAGCAAGCATCGCCAAAGTCAGAGACAGCGGAAACAAAGCCGACGAGGCGGAAGAATTGTTAGAAGAAGAGTCAGAAGTAAATACGGAAACAGAGGAATAAAAATAATGCCGCCCGTTTAATGGGCGGCATTCGTTCTTATGGTAAATTAAAATGTAAAAACAACTTACATTCATGGCCAAAAATCTGTTAAGATAAACGGAGAGCTGTACAAAGAATGTACAGTGGGCAAACAATGAGGAATCGTTTCGCTCAGATACACAGAGCGAAACGGTTCCTCATTTATTTCGTACCTAAGAAAGAGAAAGGTAAATAATTTATGGATGAAAATAAGAAAAAAGCATTAAATGAAGCGCTGTCAAAGATTGAAAAAGATTTTGGAAAAGGCGCGGTAATGCGCCTTGGAGATCCTAATTCCATTGGAGAGGTAGAAGTTGTGCCTACCGGAGCACTGAGCCTGGATATCGCCCTTGGTTTAGGCGGTATTCCCAGGGGAAGGGTAATTGAGATCTACGGACCGGAATCCAGCGGTAAAACCACAGTCTCCCTTCATATGGTGGCTGAGATTCAAAAAAGAGACGGAATCGCAGCATTTATCGATGCCGAACACGCATTAGATCCCCAATATGCAAAACGTATTGGCGTTGACATTGATGAATTATACATATCCCAACCCGATACAGGAGAACAGGCGCTGGAGATTGCAGAGATGATGGTTCGGTCCGGAGCTATCGATATTGTTGTCATTGACTCCGTCGCCGCCCTGGTTCCCAAAGCAGAAATAGACGGCGACATGGGAGACAGCCATATGGGGCTTCAGGCCAGGCTCATGTCACAGGCATTAAGAAAACTGACCCCAGTCGTAAGCAAATCCAAATGCATTGTTATTTTCATCAATCAGCTGCGCGAAAAGATCGGAATCATGTTCGGCAACCCGGAAGTGACCACAGGCGGAAAAGCGCTTAAATTCTATGCATCAGTGAGATTGGATGTCAGAAAAATTGATATCATAAAAAGCGGCGGGGACAGGATCGGCAACAGAACCAGAATTAAAGTGGTCAAAAATAAAATAGCGCCCCCTTTTAAGGAAGCGGAATTTGATATCATGTATGGAAGTGGTATTTCAAGGGAGGGGGATATTTTAGATTTGGCATCCAATATTGATGTAGTCAACAAAAGCGGTTCCTGGTACTCCTATAACGGTTCTAAAATAGCCCAGGGAAGAGAAGGCGCCAAAATCTATTTATCAGAACATCCTGAGATTCTTACAGAAATAGAAAATAAGGTCAGAGAATATTATAATCTTCAGAATGATAATAATACCTCACAAAAAGAATAAAACACCCAAGGTACGGTATAGGGAGCCCGGAACCCCGCTTTCCCTATACCGCCTCTTCGGCGCCCTTTTTATTCCATATTTAATTTTTTTCTAAATATATATTCAGTTATAAAATACATCACAGCAGTCGTAACAACGCTTAAAGCGATAGAAGAGATCATTATCTTATTATAAACATAGAAGAAATCAGCCGAATCATGATTAATAAATCTGAGGAACCCGCTGGCAAACAGTAAGATAGTTCCCAGCATCTGCATAACCATATAGATACCAATATAAGCGATCACAGCTCCGCCAACTTTATGCTTATTAAATAAATGTCCAATAGCAATGGAACAATAAAACATCATGGAAGAACTGAATAAGCTGATAATGCAGGTGATAATCATCTCAATAGTAAATGTCGATGCGTTCATATACATATTTTCTTCAATAAATTCTACATAATTTGCATATATAACTTGAAATGTGATATCTTTCATATGTCCGGCCAGAAGCAGAATAAATGATAGAAAAACAAGTAATACAGTTAAAGCCTGCCATATAATCGAGTTAAACAATTTAGCATTAATAATTGTTCTGGTCTTAACCGGAAGAGTATGCGTTAAATATCCCTGTTCCGATGACATAGTCTTATAAAAATGCATACAAATGAAAACATAAGTGACAACAAATAAAGCGATAATTGAAATTACATACAAAGTCATCGCTATGACAGATATAAAATCAATCGCATTTTGCGGCTGCGCCATATTTTTGGACATCTCAACCAGAATTTTATTTAAAACGGATATTATGATAAATACCAGGTAGGATGGAAAAAATAATCTTCTCGTGGACAAATAGTCCTGTTTCATTAATTTACTTAACATCTGAATACCTCCCTGAAAAGTGCATCCACAGATTTTCCGTATTTAACCCGGATATCATCTACGGTAGAATAAAGCGCCAATTCCCCTTCTTTAAGAAAAATAACATCATCCAGCACTTGTTCGATGTCTGAAATAAGATGAGTTGAAATAATAACAGAACCATCTTCATTATAATTAGAAATAATCGTATTTAATATATAATCCCTCGTAGCCGGGTCGACGCCTCCAATCGGTTCATCCAAAAGATAGAGATCCGATTTTCTGCTCATGACCAAAATTAACTGGACTTTTTCTTTCGTACCCTTTGACATGGTCTTCATACAGTCTTTTTCATTGATATTAAGCCTTTTTAACATTTCATAAGCTTTATTCCTATCAAAATCACTGTAAAAATCATGAAACATATCGATCAGCTGCGTAACTGACATCCAGTTATTCAAATAATTTTTATCAGGCAGATAAGAAATATGAGATTTCGTATCCAATCCCACCGGAATATCACAGACTGTTATCGTGCCGCTTTTAGGGACCAGCAAACCGTTAGCTAATTTAAGGAAGGTAGATTTTCCGCTTCCATTTGGCCCCAGGAGTCCGACAATCCTTCCCGGTTCGATCTTTAAGCTGAAATCATACAGCGCTCTGGTAGATCCGAACCATTTTGTCAAATGACTGCATTCTAATATGGAACTCATAATTTGCCCTCCTTTATTGTCTTTTCAATTAAAATACAAATCTCTTCAGGTTCAAAACCAATTTGCCTCATAAGTTTCATAAATTCTTCAATTTTTTCCTGAGCAATATCTTCCTTCATTTTTTGAATCATATTGGCATCCTCCGTAACATATCTTCCTGAAGTCCGTTGTGAATATATCAATCCGCTTCGTTCCAGTTCAGCAAGCGCTTTCTGCATTGTATTAGGATTAACAGCAGCGTCAGCTGCCAAATCTCTGACAGACGGCAGTTTACTTCCGATTGGATAAGTTCCGGAGATAATATTCAGCCTTATCTTCTCCAATAACTGTGTGTAAATGGGACGATCATTTTCAAATGTCCATGGCATATGATTACCTCCTGTATTATTGTACTATTTACTTAATACAATAATATAATATAGCACGATAAAAGTCAATTACGAATTTCTTAACATTCATGATCATAATAAATTGAATTACCCGGCTTATCGCTGTATAATAGATATAATGAGCAGAAATGAGATAAAAATATGAAAAGAATTGTACTGATGTTAGCCAGAAACATAACAAGAGTTCCAATATGGCTGTATCATATATGGAGATTAGGCCGTCCAAATGATACCCATACTGAAGAGGAACGCTATCATTATTTAAGAAATATTGTAAAGCGCGTCAATATATCCGGCAGAGTGACCGTAGAAGGTCATGGATCAGAGAACATTCCAAAAGAAAATGGATTTATATTATTTCCCAACCATCAGGGATTATTTGATATGCTGGCAATTATTGATACCTGCCCGAATCCTTTTGGCGTGGTGGTAAAAAAAGAAGCTTCTAATATTATATTGGTCAAACAGGTTATTGAACTTTTAAGGGGTATGTCTATTGACCGCAAAGATATCCGCGCTTCTCTTACTATAATTAATAAAATGACCGAAGAAGTGAAAGAAGGCAGAAATTATGTGATTTTTGCAGAAGGCACCAGGAGCAAACAGGAGAATAACATATTGGAATTTAAAGGAGGAACCTTTAAAAGCGCCGTTAATGCCCGATGTCCGATTGTTCCGGTTGCACTGATCGATTGCTATAAACCATTTGATATTTCTTCTTTTAATAAAGTAAATGTAAAAGTCTGTTATCTTCCACCCATTTATCCGGAACAATATATAGGATTAAAAACAAAAGAAATAGCAGATATAGTGCATAACAGCATTCAAAACGAGATCAATAAAAATATGTGAAAAAAAATTAGAAAAACGGGTTGACAATGCTTGTCTTCTCTAGTATAATTGTCAATGCGTCTGAAAAAGTATTAGTTTCAGAGCATAATATCATATTGCTGATTCATTTAAAACTACGGAGAAATACTCAAGAGGCCGAAGAGGCGCCCCTGCTAAGGGTGTAGGTCGGGTAACCGGCGCGAGGGTTCAAATCCCTCTTTCTCCGCTTTTTAAAAGAAGAAACCAGCAGGAAGATAAGAAAAAACTTTTTCGACAAATAACTGCAAAAAGTGATTGACAACTTCTGACAGATATGATAATATAAACTCCGCTGCTAAACACAGCAAACGAGTTTGAAAAAAAGTTTTAAAAAGTTGTTGACAAACACTTCTCAACATGATATACTAATCGAGTTGCTGTTGAAGACAACAACACAGAATGAACCTTGATAATTAAAGATTGAACAGTATGTAAAACCCTGAAAATTCTAATAAAACGGGTCATGTTTGATGGCCTTGAATGAGAAAATTCAGAACAAATACAGAGATGTATACGAACCAAACAAAACAGTAAAACGGTTTAAAATTAGCTAACGTTAATTTTGGATCAAGATCAAAACTTTAACATGAGAGTTTGATCCTGGCTCAGGATGAACGCTGGCGGCGTGCTTAACACATGCAAGTCGAGCGAAGCAATTAAGAGGAAGTTTTCGGATGGAATCTTA
>NZ_PKUU01000012.1 GCF_002899675.1 Clostridium sp. chh4-2
TCATCTTTGGTAGCCATGTTCATGAGGTCATCTTTGGTAGCCATGTCCTTGATGTCATCTTTAGTAGCCATGTTCATGATATCATCTTTGGTAGCCATGTTTTTGATATCATCTTTGGTGGCCATGTTCATGAGGTCATCTTTGGTAGCCATGTTCTTAATATCATCTTTGGTAGCCATGTTTTTGATATCATCTTTGGTAGCCATGTTCATAATATCATCTTTGGTAGCCATGTTCATGATATCATCTTTGGTAGCCATGTTCTTAATATCATCTTTGGTAGCCATGTTCTTGATATCATCTTTGGTGGCCATGTTTTTGATATCATCTTTGGTAGCCATGTTCATGATGTCATCTTTGGTAGCCATGTTTTTGATATCATCTTTGGTGGCCATGTTCTTGATATCATTTTTCATAGCCATATCATCGAGATCGACCTTGGTCACCATATTTTCAATAATATATTGTAATTGTTGTTCAACAGTCATAATAGCTTACCCCCTTAATCTGGATACATAAATATCATACCATATACAAAGTGTAAAGTCTATTGAGTTTTCAAGGTTCACAAGGGATTGAATGGGATGCTGGCAGAAGATATATTTCTAAAAATGTGTTGTTTTACCATCAATTTCAGTAATTAAAAAAACAGCGAACCAAAAAGAAAAACTCCCATTTTAGAACTGATTTTAATTTGAACACATAAACCAGGAAAGAGCAGCAGATCAACCATTAAATGTTTTTGATTAGCTGGGAAATAATAAGAAACTACATGAAATTGCATTATTATAATACTACGATTGAAAATATGGAGATCAAATGACGGATAGCAGACGGATTCAATAGTCCCTGTAGATTAGGTGAATTCTCACCGATTGACGGACTACTGATAAAGAACTCAAAATGTAGGAAAATCAGACAGATAGTGAATTAGAAAATGCAGAAGTCTTATAAATGAACACAATGATGATTGTAGTAAAGTTCCGCGAATTTCACGCAGCCGCAATGAGAGCAGAAACACATGATGCACCCAAAAAAGGATCACTGCAATGAATCATCTTATAGATACTTTCTATTTCAAGAGCTTTCAGATGAAGAACATATTGAATTATTTCGTAACAATTATTAAAAATAGTTCGCAGAATGTTCATAAGCTTATTATGGAATAAATAAGAAGAAAAAACAACCCCCAATTCCTTCAAGATTGAGATGTATGGGAGTTGAAGGTTACTGTTCACGGCTCTTAGGGCCTCTGCCGTCTGTTCCGGCTCCGTGCGGTATATACAGCCTTTCCAGTTCCGGTTTCGAGCATAAGCACTTTAAACGTGCCGGATTTTTCTAAAACCCAAGGGAAATGCCCAAACTCGCTGACACTCAAACAGGTGGACATTTCCCTTGAACGAAAAATTCTGCTCGTTAAGAATTGCTAATACCCTGCAAAGTCACAGGAAAGGCTGTAATATACCGCGCGAAGCCGGACCAGACGGCAGAGGCCCCAGGAGCCGTGAACAGTAACAGTTGAAGTGCTGATTCGCATTGTGGCAATGAGGTAAAATACCTCTGAAGCGATAATCCCTTAGGCGGAGAATCCCGCAAGCGGAATTCTCCATTACAAAATTCATGTATCATTATTCATTAAGTGATAAAGTATGAAAAGGTTATAACAAATATAGATAGAATGTCTTTGACCTCCCCCTCGAATTCAGCTATAGTAAAAATATAAAGATAAAAGCATTACAGATCAGCCTTACGATTGCATACAAAATAAATGGAGGATATTGACCAATGTACGGTTTTAGAATTAATGAAAATATAGAAAGGCCCCCAAAAGAGCTATTAGAACAATTAGAACCATTTACAACCGCAGATCTATGTGACGGATGCGTTGTTTTTGACTCTATGGATCATCAGATCAAGCCATACATTACAAAAAAGAAAATCATCGGCCCGGCAATTACGGTAAAAGTACCTTCCGGGGAAGGAGATATTGTAGTAAAGGCGATCAAACTGGCCCAAAAAGGCGATATCATCGTTATCGCAGGCCATGGAAATTGTGCCAGTTCCTATTGGGGAGATAACCGAAGCAAAAAGGCTATGGAAGCCGGCGTGTCCGGAGTTGTAATCGACGGGGCTTTCAGGGATTTTGAAGGCTGTGAAGAAATCGGCCTGCCCGTCTATGCAAAAGGTTTAACCAGCGGATCAGCAGTAAAATCAGGGTTGGGAGAGGTCAACGTACCGGTCAGCTGCGGCGGAGTGGTGGTAAACCCGGGCGATATTATTGTTGGAGATGTAAATGGTGTATGCGTCATTCCAAAAGAATACGCATTGGAGATCATAGAAAATACAAAAAAGAAGCTGGGAATTTGACCGTTTAGACAGCTTTCCTTATATGCAGATATAGACATATATAGTATGCTGAAATATGTATTTTTATTTATGTATAAAGAATAGTACAATAATTTTAGAATCATTATAGTCTAAAGGATTAAAGGAGGATTTACATATGGAAAGCAGAAAAACGGCGCAGAAAAGATTTGAAGAGTTGATACAATCAGAATATGGCAGAATCGGGTACATAAAAGCCGATATAGGCTTCGCATCCCCTTCACTTTATCCGGTTAACCGGATCGTATAGAAGGCGGGTAAAGCAGATGGGAAGAGAAATGATAAAATTAACAGACAGCGGAGTATTTTTAACGCCCCAAGGCGAAGCGGTGAAACAGGGTGTCATACCTAAGACGGAAGCAGTCAAAAATACCATGGCCTATTCCATATTAAAAGCCCACAATCAGGGCGGCGATATGGAACATCTGCGGCTGAAATTTGATGCGCTGGTTTCACCGGATAATAACTATGTGAATATCCTTCAAACGGCCAGAGCAGGCGGGCTGAAGCAATTTCCGGTACCTTATGTGCTGTCCAACTGCCACCACACCCTATGTGCGGTGGGCGGTACGATCAATGAAGACGACCATGTTTTCGGACTGGGAAACGCAAAAAAGTACGGAGGGATTTTTGTGCCTCCCTATAGGGCTGTGCTTCACCAGTACATGCGGGAAATGATGGCGGGCGGAGGCCGGATGATACTGGGATCAGACAGCCATACCCGCTATGGTGCGCTGGGAACCATGGGGATAGGAGAGGGCGGAGGAGAAGTGGTAAAACAGCTGCTTTCCAAAACCTACGATATAGAGATGCCGCCGGTGCTGGCGGTGAAGCTGACCGGCTCCTTAAAGCCGGGTGTTGGCCCTCAGGACGTTGCCCTTGCACTGGTTGGAGCCACATTTAAAAATGGCTTTGTAAAAAACAAGATTTTAGAGTTCCTGGGAGACGGCATTGGCGGACTCAGCCCGGAATGCAGAATGGGAATTGACGTTATGACCACCGAAAGCGCTGCGCTCAGTAGCATCTGGTGTACGGATCAACTGGTTCAGGAGTATTTAGCCATACATGAAAGAGAAGAAGATTACAGGGAGATGAAGCCCTCCGGCATTGCGTACTACGACGGTATGATCGAGATCGATCTGTCTTCTGTAGAGTGCATGATGGCCTTGCCGTTTCATCCGGGCAATGTATGCAGCATCCGCGAATTTAAGGAAAATCCTGAAAAATACCTTAGAAAGGCAGAAGAAGAGGGGCAGAGGATCAAAGGGGATACAGGGAAAAAATTTGTGCTCATGGACAAACTGATAAATGGTGAGCTTCACATAGACCAGGCCCTTGTAAGCGGCTGCAGCGGCGGAATGTTTGAAAATATAGCAGCTATGGCGGATATACTAAGAGGCTGCGCGATCAATGGCAGCCGCCCGGGGTTGGGAATTAATCCTGCCAGCCAGCCGGTCTATATGGATCTTGTGGAAAAGGGAATTGTAAGCGAGCTTACCATAGCCGGAGCCGTGATGCGCCCGGCCATCTGCGGCCCCTGTTTTGGAGTGACCGATGTGCCGGCTGATAATCAGCTGAGCATACGCCATACCACCAGAAACTATCCCAACCGGGAAGGCTCAAAGCCGGGAGAAAACCAGATGGCAGCGGTTATTCTGATGGATGCCCGCTCCATTGCGGCCACAGTCCGAAACGGAGGTGTGCTTACTGCAGCGACCGAACTGGATGTTGTGTACAGGAACCCACAATATCATTTTCATGCTGAAATCTATAAAAATCAGGTGTTTAACAATTTTGGATCAGGTAATCCGGATGAAAACCTGAAGATGGGGCCCAATATAGCCGACTGGCCCAAGATGTATCCGCTCACCAGGCATTTGCTGCTGCGTGTGGCCGGAGCTTATGAAGGATCGGTCACGACCGATGAGCTGATTCCTTCCGGAGAGGTATCTTCTTACCGCTCCAATCCGGATAAAATATCGGAGTATATGATGATGAGCCGTGACAGCGGCTATGTAAAACGGGCAAAAGAGGTACGGGAACTGGACCGACGCAGAAGGTCCGGAGAAATCGGGGAAAACACTGACTGCGAAAGACTTCTTACGGCGCTTTGTAAGCGATTAAACTGCAGTCAGTCGGAAATTACCATCGGAAGTGCGATTGCCGGCGATCAGATTGGCGACGGTTCCTCCCGTGAACAGGCTGCAAGCTGCCAAAAGGTTCTGGGCGGCTATGCTAATATTGCCAATGGATTTGCTACGAAAAGATACCGCTCGAATCTGATAAACTGGGGCATTCTGCCGATTTTAACCGGGGACAGGACTGCGCTCCAAAACGGAGACTGGCTGCTTATAAAAGACGTGGACAGTGCGGTAACATTTTCCCCGGCCCCTGTTTTTGCGGAACTGCTGGATGCTGTTACCGGAGAGGATAAAAGCAGTTTAAAATGCACGTTTGGAGAAATGACGGAGGATGAAAAGCGGATTCTTCTGTCAGGAAGCCTGATCAATTATTACGGCCAAAACCGGGATTCATGAAAACCTGATGTCCGCCGTGGAAAAAGGAGAAGTTATGACACTGCTGCAGCTGCATTATTTTTGCAAAGCATATGAATCGGGCAGCGTTACAAAAGCTGCCCAGGAGCTGTTTGTCACACAGCCGACCATATCGTCCGCCATACGTGAGCTGGAAAAAGAATACGACTGCCTTCTTCTGGAGAGAAATGGAAAGGGAATGGTTCTCAGTGAGATGGGAAAGCTGTTTTATCAGCAGGCGTCCCTCCTTTTAAACTATGCGGAAGATTTTTCAAGGCAGATGCATGAGGCCGCCGACCAGACAAGGTATGTGAAGCTGGGGCTCACACGTTCCGTCGGGTCAAATGTTTATGCCGAATTTTTTGCCCAATGCGTGTTCCAATACCCGGAGATGAATATTGTCACAAGACCGGGAGCTTCGGTAGTGCTGTTTGACGAATTGAGAAAGCAGCATTTGGATCTTATTATTGTTCCAAGGCAGGAGGAAGAGGATTTTGAAAACCTGGAATTCATTGAGCTGAAAAAGACAAGGATGCTTTTTTGCATGTCCAGAAAACATCCTCTGGCCGGCTGCACCAGCCTTACCGTACCGATGATATTAAATGAGAAGATGGTGTCCACCATCAACGATACCAACAAAACGAAGGTTCTGAACCGCCTGTTTGCAGAATACGGCGCAGTTCCCAATATTATTGAACGCTATGACCAGCTGAATCTGGCGGTCAATATGATCCTAAATAATGTGGCCACCGGTTTCTTTCCGGAAGAAGGGGTGATGCGCTACAATGGGATTGTGGGAATTCCGCTGGAAGAAGAGCCTGAGATCGAGGTGCTTCTGGTATGGAATAAAGAGGCAAAGAAGAAACAGGAAGTCAGAAAATTTATAAAGAGTATCCGGGAATTTTATGCCGAATCCGAATAGAAAAGAATTTCTGTATTCATCCATATTTCACAGGAAATATGAGAATGCAGAAATTCTTTTTTTTGATGAAAACCGTTACGATCCACAGCCCCGGCGGTCTCTGCCAAAATTGGAACGGACGGCAGCGACCGCCGGAACGGTGAATAGTGAAAAAACCATAAAATAAATTTATGATTCTAAAATTTGATTAATTTTACAAAATGAGCCCTGTCCCGTAAGATAAAGTTATCAGAAAAACATATTTAGGGGAAATTAAAGGAGGTATTTGTTATGGGACGGGAAAAGGAGAAGTTTGGCCCAAACATGAAGATTGAAGGGGTTCCATGGAAGATGTTTCTGCTGTTTGCAGCGATTGTGCTGGCAGCTATGGCAACGGGAGGGCTTGGGACAGACATGATATCCATCATGGCCATGCTTTTTGTGATTGGCGGCATCTGTTATTTTGTTGGGGAACGGATTCCAATCTTTAATACATGGATTGGAGGAGGCAGCATGATGGCAATGATGCTTCCGTCATTTCTGGTATACCGGGGAATTATCACGGAGAAATATGTGGAAGGCGTTACTTTATTTTTTGATACGGCAGGATATCAGACCATGTTTATCTGTATCCTGATGGCCTGTGCATTTGTGGTGATTGACAGGGAAACCCTGCTTCAGTCCATCGTAAGATATATTCCCACCATTCTTGCAGGCGTGTTGGGAGCTGCCATAGCAGGATGCCTTGTGGGCATGGCGCTCGGATATTCCATACCGGAATTGCTTACATACTATGTGCTTCCGATTATGGGAGGCGGCAATGGAGCCGGAGCCATTCCCATGAGCCAGATCTATGAAGCGGCCACGGGAAAAGACAAGGATGCATATTATGCGGCCGCCGTTGCCATATTGACCATCGCAAATATCCTGTGCATCATCATGGGAGCCATTTTAAATGGAATCGGCAATAAAATTCCATCCTTGACAGGGGATAAAAAAGAAATTATGAGGAATGGCCGCAAGGCGGAAAAAGACAGAATGACGAAGCTGCCGGAACCTTCCCTGGAGCATACGGCAGTTGGATTTCTGATTATCGGCATCGTTTACATACTGTCCGTATTTATGGCGAAGGTGGCGCTTCCGAAGATTGGCTCCGTACAGATTCATCAGTATGTTTATTTTGTGTTATTTTTTATCCTGATTAATGTAAGCGGCATTCTTCCAAAAGAATATTGTGCCGGAATTAAACGGATTCAGGCATTTTTAGTGGGACGGTTTTCTGTTGCGGCGTTCGCGGCAGTGGGGATTTCCCTGCTGAATTTCAGCGAATTTGTAAGTGCGATCAATATTCAAACCTTGATTGTGTGCCTTGGAGTTGTGGCCGGTGCAGTGATCGGAAGCGCAGGCGCAGGTTACCTTCTCGGTTTTTATCCCATCGACGCGGCGATCACGGCAGGTCTTTGTATGGCAAACAGGGGCGGCGGCGGAGATGTTGTGGTTTTGGGAGCGGCAGACCGGCTGGATCTCATGTCTTATGCGGCTATTTCATCCAGAATCGGGGGAGGATTGGTACTCCTCATAGCCGGTATTGTATTCAGTTTAGTGTTATAATTTTATGAAAGCAGGGCATTGACAGTATGAATGATTTAGAACGGATCAGAAATGAAGCGGTGGGGCAGGAAGTGGATGAAGCGCTGATGAAACAGTATCCAATCAAAGAACAGAAAGAACTTGAGATTCCGACACGGCATGGATTTGTGAAAGCTTATCTGTACCGGCCATATTCAGACAATGAAAAGCTCCCGCTCATGGTTAACTTCCATGGAGGCGGTTTTGTAAAAGGATACCGGGGAAGAGATTTTGCCTTTTCCAGAATTCTCGCAACCGGTTGTGAATGCATGGTTTTGGATGTGGATTATAAAACGGCGCCGGAATACAAGTATCCATATGCCATTGAAGAGGGTTACGATCTGATTTGTTATGTATACGGCCATGGGGCGGAATGGAACGTGAATTGTGACCTGATCGCGCTTTCAGGCCAGAGCGCAGGTGCCAATATAGTGACCGCCATCACCTTCCTGCTGAAGGAGAACCAAAAAATGCTGCCCAAGTTTGTGAGCGCCTCTTACCCGCCATACGATCTGTTTAAAGATCCGGCTGATAAGTGGAAGGAGGGCAGTGAAGAGGCCAGAAAAAGTTTTGAAACAGGCAGGCTGTATAATGACTGGTATATAGAAAAAGAGCGAAGAAAAGAACTCTATGCATCTCCGGTCTACGCAGACCTCAGCCAGCTAAAAGGGCTTCCGCATTTTTTGATTATATGTGGAGAAGAGGACCCGTTGAATAAAGAGGCCATGGAGTTTGCAAAAATGCTGATGGAAGCCAATGTTACGGTAACATTTAAACGCGTACCGGGAGCAAAACACGGATTCCTGGTGCGCAGAAGCCCTGGCTATGATGTGGCGGAACAGCTGATATTTGCGGCGGCAAAACAGTGTTGGCAGAACGGCTGACGATGGGATAAGAAGCCGGAGCGGACAGCAGAGCCAGCGGCAGAAGAAAAGGAAAATGGGATCATAATGTCTCCTTAATATCTAAGAGGGATAATCGAAACCAACATCTTTTTTCTCCTTCCGCTGGCTTTTATATCCGCTCCGGCTTCCTATCCTTCTTTGCGTATCATTTATAAACCGGCTCTGTTACTGTTTCATCAGACGGATCAGTCAGACGGCATTGTTGTATTTACCCGGAAATTGTGATAAATATATTAGTAAACATAGATGCCTGTAAAACATTTACCGCCTGACAGCCGGGGGGAATTGAGAGGCATAACAGGAGGAAACTTCCATGGATTTTCGCGAACTGTACTATATCACCATGATAGCAGACTGCCAAAGCATTACAAAAGCTGCACAGAAACTATATATATCACAGCCGTCTCTCAGCCACCTCGTCTCAAAAGTGGAAGCGGAGCTAGGTGTGAAATTATTTGACCGGACGGCCTATCCCATCACCCAGACTTATGCAGGCGAGCGCTACGTGGATACGGCCAGGCAGATACTCCGTCTGAACGACAATATGAGAAGAGAGTTCAGCGATATCAGCGAGGGAACCGCAGGCAGAATTACAATCGGCATGCCCACAGAACGGGTGGGTTACATGCTTCCCAGGATTCTGCCCGCCTTTAAGAAAGAATACCCCAGGATCGAGATCATGACCTTGGAAGGAAAATCAGATGTACTCATCGATTCTGTTATCAAGGGCCAGAGCAATTTCATCATACTTCCAAGCACGGTTCACAATCAGGAGGTGGAATCCCAGCTGATCTACCAGGAAGAACTGGTCTATGTGGCAGGAGATAATCTGGTGGACGAATCCAGATGCATGCCGGGTCATCCGGACCAGATCGACATGTCAAAAGTGGCCGACATTCCTCATGTCATGGTGAGAAAAGGACATGCCATCAGAAATGCCGCCGAAGCTCTGTTTAAACAGCATCATATCGCTCCCGACTGTATTCTGGAAACCGGAAGCACAATCACCGCCTTTAATCTGGCAATGTCAGGTGTAGGCGCCACCATCGTGCCGTTGAGAACCGTCGAGATGTCAAAAGCCCTGAATGGCTACCGCTGTTATCAGATCGGAAGCGAGCCCTATACCTGGGATGTGAAAGTATTTTACCGCAGGGACAGCTATCTGGACAATGCGGAACAGCGCTTCATCGAAATTGCAAAACAGACATTCAGCGTTCCACGCCGCACTCAATAATTATAGGTTTTTATGCATAAAGATTATTCAATATATGTATTTTATTTTATGTGAAAAGTGATTTAAACTATAGATAGAGTATTAATTCAGTAAAAACATTGGAGGGTCTGTCGTGGGAAAATCACTAACAAGAAAAATTATTGAGTCACATTATGTATCAGGAAGCATGAAAGCAGGAGAAGAAGTATTTATCAGGGTTGATCAGACGCTGACGCACGATATCAATGCGGTAATGACATATCTGGCCTTTGAGGCCGTCGGCCTGGATCGGGTTAGGACTGAGTGCAGCGTCAGCTATCTGGACCACAATCTTTTATATGTGGATAATAAAACCCCGGATGACCACATCTACTTACAGTCCATAGCAAAACGCTACGGTCTGTACGCATCCAGACCGGGCAACGGCATCTGCCATACGGTTCACGTCTCCAGGTTCGGTGCGCCCGGCAAGATCAGCATGGGCGGAGACAGCCATACGCCTCACGGAGGAGCCATCGGCATGCTGTGCATCGGCGTCGGCGGCATGGATGTAGCCACAGCCATGACCGGAGTGCCCATGCGCCTTCAGATGCCCTCTGTAATCAAAGTAAATCTGACCGGATCGTTAAAGCCGGGCTGCAATTCCAAAGAAGTTATTCTGGAAATGCTGCGCCGTGTCAGCATAAAAGGCGGCCTTGGCAAAGTTTATGAGTACACAGGGCCCGGAGCAGCCGCGCTGGAATGCCCGGCCAGATCGACCATAAGCAATATGGGAGCCGAGATGGGGGCGACTTCATCCATATTCCCGGCAGATGAACAGGTGCGAACGTTCATGAAGGCCCAGGGACGGGAAGACGAATTTGTGGAACTGCTTCCCGACGAAGACGCGGAATACGATGATGTGATCGAAATCAACTTAGACGATCTGGACCCCCTGATGGCTTGTCCTCATCAGCCGGATAACGTGATGCCGTTAAAAGAAGTTCCCAAGAAACCGGTACAGCAGGTATTTATCGGAAGCTGTACCAATGCCAGTTATGCGGATATCGCAAAAGCCGCCTTAGTATTCCGGGGAAGACATGTCAATGAAAATGTGAGCTGTACCTGTGCCATCGCCTCCAAACAGATCTATAAAGCGCTGCTGCACGACGGCTATCTGGATATGCTGGTGGATGCAGGCGTCCGGCTGTTGGAACTGGCCTGCGGACCATGCTGCGCCATCGGACAGTCACCTGCCACCGAGGGAGTCGCCGTCAGAACCACCAACCGCAATTTCAAGGGACGCGCCGGTAATCCAACCGCAGAGATCTATCTGGTGAGCCCGGAAAGTGCCGCAGCAACTGCCATAGCAGGAACCTTTGCCACAGCTGAAGACATTATGGGAGAAGAGGTTAAAACGCTTTCTCTGGTACACGAACCGGAGCAGTATTTTGTGGACGATTCCATGCTCATTAAACCGCTTCCCGAGGAAGAAGCGCTGCAGACCGAAATCTTACGCGGCCCCGATATTAAACCTTTGCCGGTGCCGGATGCGCCCCAGCAGTATTTATCGGCCAAAATCAGCTTAAAGGGCAGAGATAATATATCAACAGACGACATAACGCCCGCCAGCGCCGAATTCAGCAGCATGCGTTCCAATATACCGCTGATGTCACAATACTGCTATCACCGCTATGATCCGGAATTTGCCGCCCGGGCAAAAGAACTGGGAAAGAGCATCATCATCGGCGGCGAAAATTACGGACAGGGCTCCTCCAGAGAGCATGCGGCCATAAATCCTATGTATCTTGGCGTTAAGATCGTGATTGCCAAAAGCATTGCCAGAATTCATAAGGGAAATCTGATCAATCACGGCATTATTCCAATGCTGTTCCAGTGTCAGGAAGATTACGATAAACTGGATTTGCTGGACGAACTGGAAATCGAGAATCTGCTGGACCAGATTCCGACGAGAGAGATTGTGATTCGGGATAAAACGAAAGATTTTACCTTTAAGGCCCGCCTGGATGTGTCGGATAATGAATTAGAAGTGATTTTAAGCGGAGGCCAGTTGGCTTATTTGAAAAAAATGTTAGGAGAATAGAGCGGAATGTCAGCTGCCGCCCTATCAAAAAAGTTTCGATGAATAGAAGGAAACAGTAGAATTGCCAGGTTTGCCTGAGAATTTTGCTGTTTCTTTTTTATGTTGCAGACAGACGGCAAACCGATTATTTAAAAGACTAAAAACTGAAAAATGATTTTAAAAACTGAAATTAGATTTTATAAAATGTTGATTTTTTGCATGGGTTCATGTATATTAACTATATTAGTGGAGAAAAGGAGCGAAAATCGTGAAAAAAGAGGGAAAAGACGAAAAAGTAAAAGCTCAGGGCAACCAGTCCAGTGTAAAGCTTTTAAAAGTTTTTGAGCATTTGATTTTAAAACGGGAGCCGCAGAGGCTTTTGGATATAGCCCGGGACTTGGGTATGAACAGCAGCACAGCGCTGCGTTTTCTGACAACGCTTGTAAATGAAGGATATGTGGATCAGAACGAAGAAACGCTTAAATATTTTCCCACCTATAAGATATGCGCTTTGGCAAGCAATGTAAATAATTATGTGGATATGCGGACCATCGCCAGACCATATATGGAGCAGCTGGCAAAAATTTTCGGAGAATCCGTATGCATGGCGGTAGAAGAAAATATGAGATCCGTTTACATCGAGGTGATCCGGGAGTCCAACCAGTCTTTAATGATGGTGCAGAGCGTAGGAAATGCAGTTCCCATGCATTGTACGGGCAACGGAAAGGTGATGCTTTTAAATTACTCGGAAGAAGATCTGGATAAACTGATACGGGTGGAAGGATTGGCCCGCTATACGGAAAATACCCTTACGAGCAAGTGGCAGCTGATGGAGGAACTGAAGAAAATCCGCGAAAGAGGGTTTGCCTATGACCAGGAAGAACGGGAACTGGGAGCCCGCTGCGTTGCATTTCCGATTTATAACTATACGGGAAAAGTGGTGGCAGGGCTGAGCGTAACAGGGCCTAAAAACCGTCTGACAGATGAGCTGATCGCTCCGAGACTGGATGATTTCCGCAGAATTTCCATGGAGATTTCTAAAAAATTGGGCTACAATGCTTTCAATTATTAAAATTAAATCTTAAAATAATAGGAAGACGATAGAAACAGGCTGTGATAAAAAAATCACAGGCCTGTTTTTTTGATCCAAAATAGTGAAAAATACTAAAAAAACGAAAAATATGCTCCTTTATTTGATGAAAATACTAAAAAACGATTGACAATAAGGATTGTTAAATATATACTGATATTACAAAATATTGAAATTAGATTTCAATTATTAAAATTATATAAGAGATGGAAAGGGGAAGGAAAATGAAAAAAACATCAAAAAAATTGGTCGGCTGTTTACTGTCATTTGCGACAGCGGCAACACTTTTGTCTGGCTGTGGAGGAGGCTCATCCACACCTGCTTCTACCGAAAGCGGAAAAGAAACTTCGGCAGTCAAAGAAGAGAATGCCAGTTCTGAGGTAGCGAAGTCTGAGTTGTCGGGTACGATTACCATGTGTACCCACAGTTCAGGAGCGGAAGGTCTGCGGGCGGTATTGGATGAGTACAAAAAGACGCATCCGGATGTGGATATCGACTTTACCATATATGAAAACGTGACAGAATTTGAAACGATGATGACCAGCTGGATTTCTTCTAATTCTCTGCCCGATATGTATCTTTCGCAGACCAGCACCGTTCAGCAGCAGTATGCGGCAGAGGGGTATTTAATGCCTTTAACAGGTACCGGCATCGAAGATCATCTGGCAGAAGGGGATACCAGTCTGGTTACCTATGACGGAAAACTCTATGCATTTCCTATGGCAACGAATATGTCGGTTACTATGTGTAATAATACGGCATTAAAAGAGCTGGGAATTGAACTGACGGTTGATAATTATCCTAAGAGTATGGGTGAATTCTTGGAATTAATGCAGAAATGCCGCGACGCCGGCGTGGAATACCCATACGGTCTTGCAGGGGCTGACCTGTCCTCCTGTACGGCATGGCCTTTCCAGTATATGTATCAAGTTCTTTACGGAGACGATCCAAACTGGTATGCCGATGTCCTTTCCGGAAAAAAGGATTGGTCTGACCCGGAATTCGTGGCAATGTTTGACGCGTATAATAAGATAAGGGAATATGTTTCTCCTGACTCACTTGGAAAGAATATGGACGGTTTATATGCGGACTTTATCAGCGGAAATACACTGTTTCTCAGTCAGGTGGCGACAACAATCAAAAATATTAAAGCGCTTGATCCGGAATGTGACATCATTTTACTTCCATCCAGTTTTACGGAAGACCCGGCTGACCAGACTTTGATCTCCAGCTTTGACGATGGAATCAGCATTACTGCAAATGCGAAAAATCCAGATTTGTGCCTTGATTTCCTGAACTATGTTACATCACCGGAAGGTTCTACCATCTATGCCAACACGACGGGAGTTGTATCCACAGTTGTGGGCTGTGAAGCGGAAATCGATCCTTCCTACAGCATTGTTTATGAAGTGCTTCAAAAAGGAACCCTTCCAAACAGTCCAATCCTTTCAAGACAGTGGATTGCCGGATTTAAGGAGCTGTTAAAGAGCGGATGCCAGAACTGGCTTGCAGGAGAAGATCCTCAGTCTGTAGCTGATACGATAGCGGAAGAACACAAACGGTTAATGGATGCGGATCCTGAGTGGGTATCCAACTTCCTCGAGACTTACGAGTGGAAGTGATCATTGTAACCATCGATTGTTACAGGGTGCCAGTATCATCCGGCGCCCTGTATCTTTTTTGAGAGCCGTGATCCAAGGAGAGCAATATGAAGAGAAAAAGTACGATTTTGGAGTTTTTGATCGTAATTCCGGCATTATCATTTTATCTGATATTTGTCATTTATCCGCTGTTGGGCGGCATATTTTACAGTTTGACGGATTGGAATGGGGTATCCGCCTCATTTAAGTTTATTAATATAGAAAATTATATTAAGCTGTTCCAGGACAAATATGTGCTGGAACCATTAAAAAATACGTTTATCTATGCATTTTTCACCACGATTATCCTGAATATTCTGGGCCTTGCCATGGCGGTGGGAACGGAAAATGTCAGCCATGGGAAAAATGTATTCCGCGCATTATTATTTGTTCCTGCTGTAGTGAGTTCAATTCTGGTCGGATTTGTCTTTAACTTCTTTTTTGCAAATGTATTGGCCGACATCGGTAAGGCATGGAATCTGCCTTTGCTGGCTAACAACATATTGGGAAGCACTAAACATTCGCTTTGGATGGGGATTTTAGTTTCCTCATGGAAAATGGCCGGCTGGTATATGGTTATTTACATAGCAGGACTGCAGAACATCGACCAGTCTCTGTACGATGCGGCGGATATTGATGGGGCGACCAGCTGGAAGCGGTTCCGGTATGTGACATTTCCTTTATTGGCTCCGTCCTTTACAATCAATATGGTTTTAGCCGTGGAACGCGCTTTTAAGGAATACGATATGATCTTCGCGCTGACAGGCGGAGGCCCGGGCCGGTCCAGCGAAGTGATTTCCATGACCATATATAATGAATCCTTTACAAACAAACGGGCCGGATATGGAGCAGCGCTAGGAGTCGTGCTCTTTGTCATCATTGTAGTTATCACCCTGTTCCAGATGAAGGTATTGAGAAGGAGGGAAGATAATGCGAGAGAATAGTAAAAAAAGAAGCAGGTTTGTAAAAGAAAGTATCATTATGGTTCTCATGCTGGCATGCGCTGCGATTATCCTGTATCCGTTTTTTATGATGCTCATGATTTCGCTGAAATCCACCAAAGAAGCCCTTATTAGCCCTAATACATTTCCAAAAGAGCTCCACTGGGAAAATTTCAGAATTGCATGGGAGAAGATGAAATTCCCTACGGTTTTTGCGAATACGGTTTTTATTACCGTGCTGAGCCTGTTCGGCATCATTGTGCTTTCCGGTTTGGCGGCCTATATTATCGCATGGTCGAAACACCAGAAATTCTATAACTTTATCTACTTGTTTTTCTTATGCGGCATTATGATTCCGTTTTATACCGCATTGGTGCCGTTAGTAAAACTGATGACAGATTTTCACTTAAATAATTCCCTGACAGGAATGGTCATCTATTACTGCGGTAGAAATATGCCTATGGCGGTTTTCCTCTACACCGGATTTGTAAGAGGGATTCCCAGGGAAATTCTGGAAGCCGGGCGCGTGGACGGGGCGAATCTGATGCAGCTGTACTGGAAAGTCCTGTTTCCGATCATGAAACCCATCACTTCCACGATTCTGGTGCTGGATGCGCTGCAGCTGTGGAATGATTTCCTGTTCCCGCGCATCATGCTGACCAGCAATAAGCTCAGAACCATTACCATGGCCCAGTATTATTTCCGGTCTGAAAACAGCAACCAATGGGGGCTTGCGTTTGCGGCATTTATCCTGTCCATTGTCCCTATCATTATTTTCTATTTTGCATTCCAGAAAAACATCGTAAAAGGCGTCGCCGCAGGCGCTGTGAAAGGTTGAGGAACCGATAGAATTATCGTTGAGGAGGAAAACTTATGGAAGTTAGAACCGTTCAGTATCAGTTAACACCTCCGGTTGAATTTGCATTAGGAAAATTAACCGGAGAAGGAATTCTGGTTTTGGAATATGATCCTTCCATGGAAGCGCAGTCTTATAAGCGCGTCTGTGTTGGAGATGAAATCACCATAAAAGCCGGAGACGAAGCAGGCATGATGTATGCTGTACTGGATCTGGCGGATGCGATGCGCAGGAATGAAGAGATCGGTGATGCAGCCGTCACCCCATACATGCCAAAGCGCGGTATTAAATTCAATATCCCTTTGGATTCCAGAACGCCCAGCTATTCCGATGCATCCACCAGCGCATCTGTGAATATTGCTCACATGTGGGAACTGTCATTTTGGGAAGAGTTTTTGGACCGGATGGCGGAAAATAAATATAACGTGCTGTCCCTTTGGAGCTTGTCTCCATTTCCCTCACTAGTTAAAATTCCCGAATACCCCAAAGCCTGTGTGGATGATGTGAAGATCACCACAAGGCCGTTCCACGCAAAGCTGTCCGGCGTGGGAATTTACGGAGAAGATCACCGCCGCAGTCTCTATACGGTAAAGAAAATTACAATCGAAGAAAAGATAGACTTCTGGCGTCAGGTTATGGAATATGCCAAAAACCGCTGCATACAGATCTATATTTTTACATGGAATCTGTTTGTCTACGGTACGGAAGATTCCCCTTACAAAATTACGGACAAACTGGACAATCCGGTTACCAGGGATTATGTGTACTGCGGGGTAAAATCCCTGATGGAAACGTATCCGCTGCTTGCAGGCATCGGCGTGACGGCAGGAGAAAATATGGACTTCATCGGAGGTTCCACAGACGAAAACAGCGTTTTCTTCCAGTCGGATATCGAATTCATAGCAGATACCTATGGACGCGGGATCAGAGATTATCTGGCAGACCATCCAAAACGGAAGTTTACATTGATCCACAGGATGCAGATGGCAAAATATGACCATATTATCAATCAGTTTAAAGATTTTCCATGTGATTTTGAGATCAGCTTTAAATATTCCCAGGCCCACATGTATTCCAGCCCAAAACCGAAATTTATTCAGGGCTTTTTAAAAGAAAAGGCACCGGACGTAAAGGTATGGCTGACTGTGCGCAATGACGATTATTATATGACGCGCTGGGGAAATCCGGAGTTCGCAAAGGAATATCTTGCCAACATGCCAAAGGAATGCATGTCCGGATTCTATATGGGACCGGACGGTTTCACCTGGGGACGTGACTATATGACAAAAGGCGACAAAAATCATCCGCTGGTAGTAGATAAGATGTGGTATATGTTCCGAATTTGGGGACAGTTAAGCTACAATATCCATTTGGAAGAGGAATATTTCCAACATGAATTAAGGGCCAGATTTGGAATCGACGGAGAACAGAGCAAAATTCTCTATACTGCATGGAAAGAAGCTTCTCAGATCATACCGGAGTTAAACTGCATTCACTGGCATGATTTTGATTTCCAATGGTGGCCGGAAGGCTGCTGTATGTATGAGAAAGAGCCCATGGATAAAATCTGCTTCGCCGATATCCATGAATTTATGGACTGCCCTGCAATGCCAGGTTCCGGGTATGCCTCCGCCGGAGAATATGCGGAATCCGTTGTAAATGGCACCGAATCAGGGAAAATATCTCCGGCCGCCGTTGCGGAATCCATAAACATTCATGCAGAAAAAGCATTGAAAAATCTAAGGGAACTGAAATCGGGAACCGATCAGGAATTGGAGAGAACAAAATACGATATTCAGACCATGAGCCTGCTCGGCATGTATTATTCGGAGAAAGAAAAAGCTGCCATAAACCTGGCGGTCTATCAGAAGACAGGGGATAAGAAAGAGCAGCAGGCTGCAATCGACCATTTGAAAAAAGCGGCCGGAACCTGGAAACGGTATTCTGCCATGATCGGCGCCATGTACGAACCACAGGTTCTGACCCGGCTCTGCGGCAGAGTAGATGTGCAGGAATTTGACCGTCTGGCAGATTTAGACGTTCTTTTAGCCGGAGAAAATTAACAGACAGAATAGGCCTGGATACCGGACCACAGTCTTTTAACCTCCGGTCCGCCCGGAGATCCGCGCAGAAGTGCGGCGGATTCTCCGGCAGCTTTACAGCGCCTTTTTTAAACTGCCGCACTTCAGAATGGAGGAAAAAATGAGAGATTCAATTCATAAATATTTTAAAATAGGAACGATCCAGTGGATGTCCTATCCGCCTGCAAAATGGGGGTTAATGGAGAGCGTAAAAAAGATAGCGTCCGACGATTTCTTCGACGCCATTGAAGTGACCCACGTAGCCGACGACGGGGAACGGGAAAAATTGAGAAATCTGATTCAGGAAGCTCATCTGTCTGTCTGCTTCGGCGCACAGCCCTGTCTGCTGGGAACCGGTGCGAATCCCAACCATATTGAAGAGGCAAAGCGTGAGGAGGCGGAAAAGATTCTCAGGGATGCGGTGGACGAGGCCCAATACCTCGGCGCAAAGGCAATTGCATTTCTGGCGGGAAAATGGGAGGAAGAGACAAAAGATCTGGCCTTTTCCCAGCTGGTAAAAACCACGGTCAATGTGTGCCGTTACGCCCGGGCAAAAGGCATGAGCGTCAATCTGGAAGTATTTGATTTCGACATGGACAAAGCCGCGCTGATCGGCCCCGCGCCTTATGCGGCGGAATTTGCGGCAAAGGTGCGGTCATGCTGCAGCAATTTCGGGCTGTTAGTCGATCTGTCCCATTTTCCGACAACTTATGAAACTTCAAAATTTGTGATTCAGACGCTGCGCCCCTACATCACCCATTTTCATATTGGAAATGCGGTCGTAATTCCCGGCAAACCGGCATATGGAGATAAGCACCCCAGATTCGGATTCCCGGACAGCGCCAATGATACGGAACAGCTTCTCGATTTTTTCCGCGTGCTGAAGCAGGAAGGATTTTTTGATGCAGAACAGCCGTTTAACCTTTCCTTTGAAGTAACTCCTTACGGAGATGAAGACGCGGACGTGATTGTAACCAATACAAAACGGGTGATGAACCGGGCATGGGCATTATTGGAGGATTGATGATGAAACTAGTAATCTTAGATGGTTATACGGAAAATCCCGGCGATTTAAGCTGGAAGGGAATGGAAGATCTGGGCGAATTAACGGTTTATGACCGGACGCCTGCAGAAAATATAATATCCCGCATCGGAGACGCCGAAGCGGTTATTACAAACAAGACGCCAATTACAAAAGAGACTATGGACCAATGCCCGAATATCAGATACATCGGCGTTCTGGCCACCGGATATAATGTGATCGATGTGGAATATGCAAAGGAAAAGGGAATTATCGTTTCCAATATCCCCACTTATGGAACCACCGCAGTTGCCCAGATGACGATGGCCATGCTCTTGGAAGTCTGCCACCATGTAGGAGCCCATTCAGAGGCGGTAAAATCCGGAGAATGGACCAATAATCCGGATTGGTGCTTCTGGAATTATCCATTGGTGGAATTGGCAGGAAAAACCTTCGGAGTCATCGGTTTCGGCCGCATCGGCCAGGCGTCCGCCAAACTTGCCAAAGCATTTGGAATGCGGATCTTAGCTTATGATGAATATCCAAATGACGCGGGCAGGGAAATCGGAGAGTATGTGTCTTTGGACGTGTTATTGTCCCAGTCAGACGTTATCTCCCTGCATTGTCCTCTGTTCCCCTCCACCCAGGGAATTATAAATAAGGATACGATCGGCAGGATGAAAACAGGCGCAGTTCTCATCAATACAAGCCGCGGGCCCCTTGTGGTGGAAGATGACCTGACGGAGGCGCTCAACAACGGAAAGCTGTCCTTTGCCGCTTTGGATGTTGTATCCACAGAGCCGATTAAGGAAGACAACCCGCTTCTGAAATGCAGCAACTGCATTTTGACACCTCATATTGCATGGGCGCCTAAAGAGAGCAGGCAGAGGCTGATGGATATAGCGGTTGATAATTTGAAACAGTTTTTATCCGGTAATCCGGTCAATGTGGTAAATCCTTAATTGGCGGCAGTGTACATATAGGGTACATGAAATCAGAAGACAGGATAAGCTGCCCGGAGGGATTTTTTATATCATAGGAGTACTTTCCATGATATAAAAAAGGACCACATATGTGGTCCTTTTTTCGTTGCATCCAATCTCTAAGGAATCCATACCCCGTCTCCGTTCACATAGTAATGATCAGGCGTCATCCTGTTGGTATACATGGCTCCGTCTTCGCCCAAATAGTAATACTTATCTTTCCAAAGGACCCATCCGGTTACCATATAACCATTTTCATTGAAGAAATACCATTTGTTATTGATATACTGCCAATTGTTTCTCGTGTAAGTCCGGTCTGCATTGCAGTACCACCAGCCAACCGTGTCCTTCAGCCAGGCACCGGAGCTGCTCTGTCCGGGCCCGTTGGAGGAGAAGGAAGAAGAGGAGGAACCAGGTTTAGACGAATTGCCGTAGCTCAATTCATCCGCTGTTTCGGCATCGATATAAACGCTGTCCGACTCATTCCAGTCGCCCCGTTCGGAAGAATTGCGGACACCGCGCACCTGAAAGCTGTAATCCCCTTTTCTGGTGATATCGGATGAGAAATCAAAAAACGTATCCTCGACCTTATAGATGGAGGAACAGGAATTGCCGTTGCGGTATAAGCGAACCTGATAATACTTGGCGTAAGAATTTTCTTCCCAGCTGGCTTCTCCGGAACTGTCGTTTAATTCCAGCCCATCCACATAGAGATCACCGCTGCCCTCCAGCTTATCCAGTTTAACGGTCAAAATGAGAACCGTCTTGGAATCCTGCGTCGAGGAGCTTACATAAGTAGCGCCCTCTCCATTCAGATCAAAATCGCTTTTCCGGTCAGCGGAAAAATAGCAGTCGCTTTCGGCCGACAGATAAACCTTGACTTTGGGCCTGTCATTATCATCCCATTCATCCACATCGTTGAGAATCTCAACATCATCCACATAATAGTCGCCGCCGTTGGCGGTTACATCCACAGTGCCGCCGCTTTCGCCCACCTCGATATCAGAGCTGAAATCCAGGCTGACATAGTCGATTTCCGTCCGGCTCTTGCCGAAAGCAGGAACCAGAGTGAGACCGGATAAAGCGGTGACAAGAACGGCTGTAAACAGATAATTTACAGGTTTTTTCATAAAACCCCTCCTTGTTTTAGAATCCTTTCCTTAATTATCCTTATTATAGCATAAAAAATAGCATGATGTATGAAAATTACATTAACATTCCCTGACATATTGATGCCTTTAGCTGGCCATATGAATACAAAAGAATTATAATAGAAAAAAGCGATGGGGGAGAAGTCTTCGGCTGTCCAGCCGCATTTTAAGAATGGAGGGACTTGTTCCTGTCGAAAAAGAAGAATTTATGGAAAATATAGAGCGTGCAAAGGAATCGGATAATAAATAACCGGACCAGCCATTTAAAAATCGGCTGATCCGGTTAAGGGTTGTTTCAATGTGTGCTGGTGTGAAGGCTTGGCGATACGCTTTGACCGACAAAACGCTCTTTATCTTCACGCTTAATGGTACCGGACAGGAAGAATGACATCTTCGCACATGCCGGTCCGATCAGTTCATAGAGAACGGATGAAGACAAGATGATGGTGAGCAGCAGGTTGCCGATATCAGGCGGCAGCAGGCGCTGTCCGAGGAATGCCAGACCGATGGCAACTCCGGCCTGCGGTATCAATGCCAATCCCATATATTTGGTGATTTCCGGGCTCATCTTTGTGGCTTTACAGGAGAGATACGTACCTGCGTATTTTCCTGCAATACGGATAATAAAATATGCGGCGCCGATGACTCCGGCCGTAGTAATTGCTCCCAAATCCAGATTCATGCCTGATACAATAAAGAAGATAGACATAACCGGCGGAGTGAAATCATTGATCTGATGGAACAGAGCTTTGTCTTTTGTGGTATTGATGTAGGTTGCGCCGAATACCATGCAGGACAGAAGCGGTGACAAATCAAAGCTTGCGCATAAACCTGAAATACCCATCAGCATAGCGATAACCAGGATCAGACGGTTGTCATGGCTCCTGGAAGGTGTGATCAGTTTTCCCAGCACGATTCCGCAAAGGAAACCGACTGCCAATCCTCCTATATTATAGAGAATCGGAATGACGATATCGGAAACGGAAACAGAACCCGTTGTGCGGGCATTTACTACGGCTACGACCATGCTGAATGTCAGCAGGCAGACAACATCATCCAATGCGACTACCTGGAGAAGCGTGTTTACAAAATC
This sequence comes from Clostridium sp. chh4-2, assembly GCF_002899675.1. GTDB lineage: Bacteria > Bacillota > Clostridia > Lachnospirales > Lachnospiraceae > CHH4-2. The sequence goes on from NZ_PKUU01000012.1 coordinate 22,486, forward strand.
TCCTTTGGCGTGATACTGATGAATGGTCATCATGGTGCTGGCCGGTGCAGTAGCAGTAGCGATTGCTCCCAGGATCAGTGAGAAATTCCAATCCAGATGGAACAGATAATGCATAGCTAAAGTAACGATAACCCCTGCGGTTAAAGCTTCTGATAAAGTGACCAGGATAACTCTGATCCCTGCTTTTTTCAGAACTTCTTTTTTGAAAAATTTTCCTACCCCAAATGCGATGAAGGCAAGCGCTATATCACTCATAAATCCCATGTGTTCAATTACTGATTCCGGTATGACATTACAGACTGACGGTCCGATCAAAACTCCAGCTAAAATGTAACCGCTGACATTGGGAAGATGAAGTTTTTTCGTAATTCGTGTCATAAGAAATCCTGCGAACAGAATAACGGAAATGGAATATAAAACGATTGTCGATTCATTAAACGTACTATAAATCGGTTGCATTGTAAGACCCCCTTGTATTTCTCCTTGTTCATGCTATAATTATAGCAGGTTGCAATATAAATACAAATTATGAAATGTATTACATATATAATAATTTGTTATTTTGGAGGTGGGACATGATTGATGCAAGGCTGGAAACACTGTTAACGGTATGCGAAACCCATAGTTTTACAAAGGCGGCAGAGCAGCTTTCCCTCACTCAGCCGGCGGTCAGCCAGCACATTAAACAGCTGGAAAAAGAATTCAATATCAAGCTGTTTAACCGAAGTGAAGGCACCATAAAACTGACGTCAGAAGGGGAAATAGTGCTGAAATACGCCCGTAGAATCAAGATTTTGTACCAGAATTTAAACCAGAGTTTAAAGGACGAAAAGAGGCAGATCACAAGGATTTCAGTGGGGATTACCCACACCGCAGAGAGCAATTTGATGGCTGAAGTTTTAGCCAAATACAGTTCTCAAAATCACGGTCTTCGCATAACAATGATTTCTGACACCATAAATAATCTTTATATGAAGCTGAAAACTTACGAGGTTGACTTAGCAATTGTGGAGGGAAAGATACCCGATCCGGACTTTAATTCCGTACTTTTGGATACGGACTGCCTGATTTTAGCGGTTCCCAACTCCAATCCGCTGTCTAAAAAGAGCATGGTGACCCTGAATGAGCTGAAAAAAGAAAACCTGATCCTGCGCCTTCCCAATTCGGCCACCAGAAACCTGTTCGTTTCTCATCTGGAAAGCAATAATATGAGCATAGATGAGTTCAACGTAACTTTGGAGGTAGACAACATCGCCACGATTAAAGATCTGGTTAGGCGGAATTTCGGAGTTTCGATTCTGGCAAAGAGCGCATTTATGGATGAATTGAAAAAAGGGAAGTTAAAAGGTCTTCCGATTGAAAACCTGAGTATGAGCAGAGAGATCAATATGGTCTATCACAAAGATTTTGAACACACCAAGGTTTTAGATGACCTGACAAAGATCTATTATGAAACCAGCAGGTCATTATTTGAAAGTACATAATATAAGGAGGTAATTGTAATGGCGTTTCAAATGCCCAAGTATCATCACCCGGATTTTAACCGTCCGGAACTGGCGTCCGCACCGGATGTCAAATATGAAGTGGTAGAAAAGGATGGGGTGGCACCGGATTATTTCCACAGCACATCCATGTACCCGGAATATTTTAAAATCAATGGAACCTGGGTTTTAGCAGAGGAAAGCCGGATGGATTCCAGCGTGGTATTGTGTGACGACGGACATCTGGAAGTGGTGGAGAACCGGAATCTGAAAAAGGGCGACAAGGTTATACTGGGAAGATCGGAAGACGGAGAAGAAGGCATCTATATGCACTGCAACGGATTCGGCGACATCAGTTTAGACGGAAATAGGGACCAGTTTGTGTTCCGCCAGGGGCGCAGCCGGGAAACTTCCTATTCCAGAGATTACGACAATCTGTTCGAACTTTTAAAGCATGAAAAGGAATTCGGCAATATTCTCTGGGTTATGGGGCCGGCATTTTCCTTTGATGCGGATGCCAGAGCCGCCATGCAGGCATTGATTGACAACGGTTATGCCCATGGACTGATGGCGGGCAATGCATTGGCGACACACGACTTGGAGGGCGCTTATTTACATACTGCTTTGGGCCAGGACATCTATACACAGGTTTCCCAGCCCAACGGACATTACAATCATCTGGATGTGCTGAACAAAGTGCGCCGCAGCGGATCGATTCCACAGTTTATTGAGGAATATAAGATCGATAACGGAATCATTTACAGCTGTGTGAAGAATCACGTTCCATTTGTGTTGACCGGCTCCATCCGCGACGACGGTCCGATGCCGGAAGTGATTGCCGGCGCCTACGAGGGCCAGAATGCCATGCGCGGTCTGGTGAAAAAGGCGACCTGCGTGATCTGCCTTGCCACCATGCTTCATACAATCGCCACAGGCAATATGACTCCGTCTTTCCGGGTGATGCCCGATGGGGAGATCAGACCGCTCTATCTGTATACCGTGGACGCGGATGAATTCGTGGTGAATAAGCTGATTGACCGCGGAAGCCTGAGCGCGACAACCATGGTCACAAATGTGCAGGACTTTATTTCAATTGTAGCAAAAGGGCTTAATCTCTTTTGACAGAAAGGAAAATACGGAAGAAGAGGGAATATTTATGAGTAAAATGAGCGACGTTATGAAAGAATTCAAGGCATTTATTCTGAAGGGAAACATTATCGACATGGCAGTCGGTGTTATTATCGGCGGTGCGTTCAGCAAAATAGTATCTTCTCTTGTTAACGATATCCTGATGCCCGCATTGGGAGCCGTGACCGGAGGAGCCGATTTCAGCACCTTAGAATGGGTGATCAATCCGGCTGTTTATGATGCCAGCGGCGCTGAGATTAAGGCTGCTGCGGCCATCAAGTACGGAAGCTTTCTGCAGAATATTTTCGATTTTCTGATCATTGGAATCTGTATGTTCTTTATGATCAAAGCGGTTGCAATGGTCAGCGCCAAGCTCCGCCATGAAGAAGAAAAAGCAGAGGAGCCGGCCGCGCCGGCAGGACCAACCACAGAGGAACTTTTAAGCGAAATCCGAGACCTCCTAAAAGAAAAAGCATAGGTCAATAAATTGTTATTTAACGGAGGTGGCGGAATGGTACGCCCGGAATCGGGAGGCGGAGCCGGAAGCCAAAGGTCGGAGGGGCCGTCCGGGCCGGGGAAGGAAGATGCAGCCAGATCGGATTCGGGATTCGCCCCTAAGAACAACTAAGGCCCGTAAGGGCAGAACAAGGCAGGCCAGCGCCATTCGCAGTGAACTCTTTATGACTTCGCTGCTCAAGGGCGCCTTAGAAACTGACACGGAAATCAGTTTCTACCTGCCTCGTTCTGCCCTTACGGGCCTAAGTTGTTCTAAAGGGGTTCCATACGATCCGATCTGACTGCATCTTCCTTCCCCGGCCCGGACGGCCCCCTCCGACCTTTGGCTTCCGGCTCCGCCTCCCGATTCCGGGCTGGTTTTCGCTGGCCTGGTTAAAAACAATTTTGGTGCGTAGGTATTTACGTAGAATCACATTTACATAGATCGTTAAGGGATTTTCAGAAATGACTTGGGGTTTTACTTTAAACGTCAAGGCATTTAGCAAAATGACCTCACCCTTTACATTAAATGGTGAAGGCATTTCTGAAAAAGCCTTAACGGTTGATATAAAAATTTACTCTCCCATCCGGCAAATCTTTTTTTCCTCAGCTAGCCAAGCAACAGCCGGAAAGAAGGGGGAACCTGGGCGGGCGGCGGACATAGAGAACGACAGGGGATCGTGTGCAGACCCTTAGTGATACTTGGGCGGCAAGAACGGAAAAAGGCAGACAAATACTGAATTCCGAATCAGTGTTTGAGGCGCCCTTGAACGATGAAGTCATAAAGAGTTCATCGTGAATGGCGCCGCGCTGCCTTTTTCCGCTCTTGGCGGCCTAGTATCACTTAGGGTCGTAACCCGAATCCCCTGTCGTTCTCTATGTCCGCCGCCCGCCCAGGTTCCCCCTTCTTTCCGGCGTTTCTTATTCAGTTAAATAAAGATTTACCCCATCAGGATAGTTGTAAGGGGGGAGGAGGGGTGGTATAATACGTAGGTTGCAGATGATAAGTGGTGAGGTGGAATTTGTATGAAGAAGGCGGCTCCTTTGTTTATTTTGATTGCCGGAAGCCTATGGGGGTGTATGGGGATTCTGGTTAGAAGTTTGAATAAGATTGGTCTGGAGTCCATGGAAGTGGTGGCGGTTCGGGCATTTGTGACGTTTCTCTGCATGGCGGCGGGACTAATGGTGATTGACCGTAAGGCTTTTCGGGTTCATTTGAAAGATATTTGGTGTTTTCTTGGGACGGGGATTTGCAGTATCGTATTTTTTAATTATTGTTATTTTAAAACCATTTCTTTGACGTCGCTATCTACGGCGGCGATTTTGCTGTATACGGCGCCTTCGATTGTAATGGTGTTGTCCGCGGTGCTGTTTAAAGAACGGTTTACCGGGAAGAAAGCGGCGGCGCTGGTGATTACGTTTGTGGGATGCGTGCTTGTGACAGGAGGAACGGGCGGTGCTGAAGGGATGAGTGCAGCCGGCATTTTGACCGGATTAGGAGCTGGTGTGGGATATGCATTATACAGCATTTTTGGAAGATATGCGATTATGAGGGGATATTCGTCTCTTACGATTACGCTGTGGACATTTGGTTCGGCCAGCATTGGGGTTCTGCCGTTTATCAGCGTGCCTGGGATTATGGGCTGTTTTAAAGGAAATCCGGGGGAGATCGGGAATGCGTTGTTCTGGATCTTTGTGACGACGGTGGCGCCTTATATTTTATATACGCTGGGGCTTTCTCATATGGAAACGGGGATGGCGTCTGTGATTTCCTCTATTGAACCGGTGGTGGCAACCTTTGTGGGAGTGATTCTTTATGAGGAATGTCTTCAATTGTCCGGAGGGATCGGCGTGGTTCTGGTAATCGGGGCCATCGTTCTTATTAATACAAAGCAGAAAAAGAAGGGGTGGTATGATGAGTAGGAAGAGAGCTTTAAGCTGTGTGATTGCAGCATTTTTAATCTTAATGACTGTATTTACAGGATATGCGTCAGAATGGACAATACCGATAGAAGGAAGCATGTCCGGCCAGACGGTAATTATTCATACCAACGACAGCCATGGGCGCGGTGTGGCAGATGGCGGGAACAAGGTGATGGGATTTGCTGCTGTCAGCGCATTGAAAAAGAGATATGAAGCAGCAGGGGCAAATGTACTTTTGCTGGATGCCGGCGATACCCTGCATGGCCTTCCGTTTGCTACGCTGTCGAAAGGCGGGAGCGTGGTAAAACTGATGAATATGGCCGGATACGATGCCATGACACCGGGAAATCATGACTTTAACTATGGAAGCGATTATCTGGCGGAGATTTCAGAACAGATGGATTATCCTTTGATTTCTGCCAATGCAATGATAAAGGATACTGGAAAAACGCTGCTTCCGGCCAACACGATTATTGAAAAAAACGGTATAAAATATGGTATATTTGGCCTGACGACGCCTGAAACATCCACAAAAACCAAGCCCGATAATGTGGCGGGAATTCGGTTTGACAGTCCGGTTGAAGCTGCAAAGCGGCAGGTAACGGAACTGAAAGTGGCAGGAGTGGATTATATAATCGCGCTGGCCCATGTAGGTTTGCTTGAAAACAGCGAGTATACGACTGAAATGGTTGCGAAACAGGTGGAAGGCATTGATGTTATCATAGATGGCCACAGCCACACCTATTTAAAAGACGGTTTATGGGCAGGAGATACGCTTATTGCCAGCACCGGTAATTATCTGCAGGCAGTTGGAGTGGTAACAATTAAAGCGGATGGAAGTAAAACAGCGGTTCTTGTAACGCAGGAAGAGTTCACAGAACAGGATGACTTAATCAGCCAGGCTGCTAAAGAGATACAAGAGGAACAGGACGCAATGTTAGCCGAAGTGATTGGGCATACGGATGTGGTTTTAGATGGTGAATACATGCATGTGAGGCGGGAAGAAACCAATCTGGGAAACTTGGCTGCAGATGCTATAAGAGAAGAAACCGGAGCTGACATCGCCATGATTAATGGCGGCGGAATCCGCGCGACGGTGCAGGCGGGAGAAATAACCAAGAAGGATTTGGTATCGGTATTTCCTTTTGGAAATTATGTGGTGACGAAGAAGATTAGCGGAAAAGTCTTAAAGGAGTTTTTAGAAGCGGGATTTGATACATATCCGGAGAAAAAGGGTGGATTTCCTCAGCTGTCGGGTGTAACGGTTTCCTTTGACAGTTCAAAGCCGGCCGGAAGCCGTGTTCAATCGGTAACGGTTCAGGGAAAGGCGCTGGACGAAAATCAAACTTATTTATTTGCTGCAAATGATTATATTATGTCGGGCGGGGATTCTTATACAATGCTTTCGAACCTGCCGGTTGAAGGCGAATATGGTTCATTAGAGGAGATTCTTATTAACTATATTAAAAATGCCGGCGTGGTGAATATCCGGGTTGAAGGAAGAATTGTGGAAGTGAATCAGAATCTGGAAGAAGTCCGGAATAAAAATCCATATTATACAGTTCAAAAAGGGGATTCGCTTTACCGGATCGCCAAAAAACAGTTGGGAGATGGACGGCTCTGGACTGCGATTTATAGTCTGAATATGGATCAGATTAAAAATCCAGACTATATTTACCCGGGGCAGCAGCTTAGATTGAATGAAATGATGAGATAATTGTATATTTAGAAAAAGAGAGCAGGACGGGCAGACTGAGACCGGACAGCAGGGAATCGAGTAAAAGGATTCTTTGCTGCCCGGTCTCAGTCTGCCCGCCTTGTTTTATTTAAACCGGGGTTACGATTCACGGCCCCGGGGATCGTAACAAACCGGATTAAAAAATCCGAATAGATGATAGAAAGAGCCGGAATGGCAGAAAGGGCGGTCAGGGAAATGAAAAAATATAAGGCATGAAAAATTGGTAAAATGTGATAAAAATATTAAAAAATTATTGTGATAATTGACGTTGTAAGCAAAAAAAACCTATGCTATTATTTAATTAAATTAAAAAATTAAATAGCTTAATGAATCCGTTGTATGTTTCAGCCGGCAGTTGGCAGGCGACAAGACGGGGGATTGGCAAAAGGAGGAAATTATATGAAAAGAAATATCGGCAGGCTGACTTCTCTTGTGTTAGCGGCAACTATTATGGCAGCTTCCGTAGCCGGATGCGGCGGCTCTAAAGGGGCGGCCAGCAGTAACGGCAGTACGGCGGCAGCATCTTCGGCGGCGGAATCCGCTTCTGCAGCTCCGGAGACAGAACCGGTTGCGGCCAGCAGCACGCTTGGAAACAAGGCTTTGAGCGTTGGATACAGCGTCTCCATCGACTCCCTTACCTGCTTCCGGTCCAACACAGGACGTAACGCACCTTATCTTATAAATCTGTTTGAATCCCTTGCCATCCTTTCACCGGCCAGCGGAGAGATGGAACCATGGGCGGCTAAGTCCTGGGAGACAAAGGACGGAGGATATACATACAGCGTGGAAATCTGGGACAACATTACGGACAGCGAAGGCCATAAGATCACGGCTTCCGATGTCGTTTGGTATATCAACACCGCTGTAGAGAAGGCTTTGATGCCTAACTTCGGCAAGGTGGAGAGCGTTACTAAAACAGGCGATTATACATTTGACGTAAAGCTTACGACCAATATCGTCGGCGCGTTTGAAGCACTTTTATTTGATACGAAGATTATTTCTGAAGAAGCCTATAAAGCCAGTTCCGATGAATTTGCCACAAAAGCGGTTACAACCTCCGCTTATGAATGCACTGAGTTCACACCGGGAAACAGCATCGGTTTTACAAGGCGTGACGACTACTGGCAGACCGATATCGAAGCTCTTCCTGAATGTGTGCGACCTCTGGTAAAAGAGTTAAATTACAGCATTATCACAGAAGCTTCCCAGCTTGGTATTGCGCTTGAGACAGGCACGATTCAGTTAGGTATTGATGTGGATTCTTCCACAGGAGCACAGTTCGTAGGAAATGATCAGTTTGTGGTTAATCTGACAGACGGACAGCAGGGATGGGAGATGTTCTTCTCCGGCGCCGACAGCCGTGTGGTTGCAGAAGACCAGAATCTGCGTCAGGCAATCTGCTATGCCATCGATGCACAGGGACTGATCACAGGCCTCTGCTCCGGTTACGGCACCCAGATGTGGGATGTATGCCCTCCTGACCGAATCGGATTCCTTGAGAAATGGAAAAATGAACCTTACTATGAATATGATGCGGATAAAGCCAAAGAACTGCTGGCAGCATCCAGCTATAACGGAGAGACTTTAACAATTCTCTGCTCATCCAGCACATTTGTATCAAGACTGGCTCAGATGATTCAGAACTATTTACAGGCGGTAGGCATCAAAGCAGAACTTTACAGCGTGGATATGGCTCTTCTGACCTCAATCCGTCTGGATGGAACCAAATATGACATGTTCTTAAATACCATCGGTGGAACTTACCTTCCGGATCACTGGAGCATCCGTTATGACCCGGCCGCTTATGAAACCGGAGATGCAACAAGCCGTCATGACAATGAATTAGCTGAACTGCTGTACAAAACCTGGACCGTAGACGGATTTACGGATGAAAATATTGACGAAGTTCATAACTATATCAAAGAATCCGCCATTGCATACGGCCTTGTAAACCCACAGTCCTTTACGATCTGGCGCGGTGACGCCGGCCTTGTTAAAGAGGTGAGAGGCGGACTGACAAACTTTGTAAACCCGGCAGCCTGCCAGTTTACTGAATAAGAAACTAGGAAATAATCGGTGAGGAGCCAGCCTTCTCACCGATCTCTTAAAAATGGTTTCTTTCTGGAAATCAACTTGGAGGGGACTTATGCTCAGATATATAGGAAAACGATTATTATGGATGATTCCCATTGTCCTCGGCGTTACCATCCTGGTATTTACCATGATGACATTTTGCCCGGGCGACCCGGCGGAGATTATTCTCGGCACGACTGCCACAGAGGCGGACCTGGTGGCAAAGAGAGTTGAACTGGGCCTTGATAAGCCTTTTGTTGTGCGTCTTGCTACATACATGAGTGATGTATTTATTCACTTTGATTTTGGAAAATCCTGGATTACGAATGTGGATATTATCTCCACGATTATGGACCGTATGCCGAGGACTCTGACCCTTACCATCGTAACCTTAGTGGTTGCATTTGGCCTTGGCATTCCTCTTGGTATCATGGCGGCAACCCACCAGAACCGGTGGCAGGATCACGTATCCATGGTGTTAGCTTTGATCGGCGTTGCGATTCCAAACTTCTGGCTGGCCCTTCTTTTGGTGCTTTTGTTTTCCGTCAAGCTGGGGTGGCTTCCGGCCATGGGTATCGGAACCGGAATTGCAGGGCTGAAATACTACGTTCTTCCCGCAATTGCCAACTGCGCAGGTGCTCTTGCCAACTGTGCCCGGCAGACCCGTTCTTCCATGCTGGACGTGATCCGGGCGGATTACATTACCACAGCCCGCTCCAAAGGAGTTCCGGAAAATGCGGTAATCGTAAAGCATGCGCTGAAAAATGCACTGATCCCCATTATTACCATGATGGGCACCTCATTCGGACGTCTTTTAGGCGGAGCCATGATCATTGAAACGATTTTCACCATTCCCGGCATGGGAACTTATATCATCGGTGCGGTTAACAACCGTGATTATCCGATTGTTCAGGGCGGAACGATCATTCTTGCTATTTCATTCAGCCTTATGATGCTGTTAATCGATCTGCTTTATGCAGCTGTGGACCCGCGTATCAAGGCGCAGTACTCATCTGCAAAAAAAGGAAAGAAGGTGAAGAAATGACTTCTGAAAAACCGAGAAAAAGGCAGACCGAATTTGCCCGTGTGATGAAACAGTTAAAAAAGAATAAGGTGGCAATGTTTGGATTGGCCGTTCTGGTGGTAGAGCTGGTTCTGGCGCTGCTTTCCCCATGGATTATTCCTTACGACTATACGGCCATGGATATGATGAACTGTTTTTCGGGGCCTTCTGCAGCTCATTTCTTCGGATGTGACGATATGGGGCGTGATATTTTCAGCCGCGTCCTTTATGGAGGAAGGTTTTCCATCTCCATCGGAATTATTGCCGTGGCGATTTCCGCAACCTTTGGTATCTGCATTGGGGCGGTGGCCGGTTATTTCGGCGGACAGGTAGACAACATTATTATGCGTCTGCTGGATATTGTACAGGCGATTCCAGGCATGCTTCTTATGATTGTTATATCTGCTGTTTTGGGGCCCGGTTTCTTTAATACGATTATCGCCATGTCCGTGGGAAGCATTCCCGGTATGGCCCGTATGCTCCGCGCTCAGATGATGAAGGAGCGGGACAATGAATACATCGAAGCCGCACAGTCCATCAACTGCAGCAAATGCCGCATCATTATCAACCATCTGCTTCCCAACTGTATTTCTCCAATTATCGTACAGGCAACCATGGGAGTGGCGCAGACCATCACAATGGCAGCCGGTCTGAGTTTTATCGGCCTTGGCGTACAGCCGCCCACACCGGAATGGGGAGCTATGCTGTCCGCGTCCCGCCAGTTTATCCGCCAGGCTCCCCATCTTGTTATATTCCCAGGTCTGGCAATTGCAGTTACCGTTCTCGCATTGAATCTGCTGGGCGACGGGCTCAGAGATGCGCTGGATCCGAAATTAAAGAATTAAGGAGGGGAAAATGATGTCTGAAAATACAAAAAACAATATGCCGTTCCTTTCCGTAAAGGATCTTGTGGTGGAATATAAATCGGATGACCAGATTGTCCATGCCGTTAACGGCGTTTCCATTAATTTGGAAAGGGGCAGGACGTTGGGTCTTGTCGGGGAAACCGGCGCAGGCAAGACAACGATCGCAAAATCAATCCTTCAGATTTTACCGGATATCGGATGTAAGATTGCAGGCGGAAAGATCTGGCTGGACGGTGAAGACGTGCTGGCTATGCCGGAACACGATCTGAGAAAAATCCGCGGTAATAAAGTGTCCATGATATTCCAGGACCCCATGACCGCATTAAACCCGGTTCAGCGGGTGGGAGAGCAGATTGCAGAGGTAATCCGCCTCCATAATGACGGAAAAACCGACTGTGAAGCCAGGGCGAAAGAAATGCTGGAAATCGTAGGAATCCCGGCAGAACGTTATTATGAATATCCCCACCAGTTTTCCGGCGGCATGAAGCAGCGTGTGGTGATCGCCATCGCATTGGCCTGCAACCCGGATCTGCTTTTGGCGGATGAGCCCACAACGGCTCTCGATGTGACCATTCAGGCTCAGGTTATGGACCTGATTGGGGATTTACAGAAAAAATATAATACGGCTATGCTGCTGATCACTCATGATATGGGCGTTGTCGCCCAGGTCTGCAACGATGTGGCGGTTATCTATGCCGGAAATATTGTGGAATACGGCACAAAAGAGCAGATTTTTGACCATCCGTCCCATCCGTACACCATCGGCCTGTTTGGCGCAATTCCGGATATGAATGAGGATGAGATCTGGCTGCACCCCATCGAGGGGCTTCCGCCCGATCCCACAGATCTTCCCAAAGGATGTGCGTTCAGCCCGCGGTGCAAATATGCCACGGATGAATGCCGTAAGGAACCGATTTCCATCTGTAAGACAGAAGACGGCCATGATTGCCGCTGCTGCCGTTTAGGTGAGATCAAAGAGCAGGAGGGTTGATATGGCACCGGTAATAGAAGTTCAGAATTTAAAAAAATATTTCCAGACTCCAAGAGGGCTTCTCCACGCAGTCGACGACGTTACCTTTACGATTGAAGCGGGAAAGACCCTGGGCGTTGTAGGCGAGTCAGGATGCGGAAAATCTACATTGGGAAGAACCATCATCCACCTTCACGAAAGCACGTCCGGTAAGATCTTACTGGAAGGCCAGGATGTGACCAAAGTCACCGGAAAAGAGTTGAAATTGGCCCGTGAGAAGATGCAGATCATTTTCCAGGACCCGTATTCTTCCCTGGACCCGAGAAAATCCATTGACAGCACGGTCAGGGAACCGCTTATGGTTTCCAAACGGTTTTCCAAAAAAGAAACCGAGGACAGGACAAGGGAACTGATGGAACTGGTCGGAATTGATGAGCGCCTTCAAAAGGCATATCCTCATGAATTGGACGGCGGCCGCAGACAGCGTGTGGGAATCGCCAGGGCTTTGGCACTTGATCCCAAGTTTATCGTGTGCGACGAGCCGGTATCCGCTTTGGACGTTTCCATCCAGGCCCAGGTTTTAAACCTGTTAAAGAAGCTTCAGATGGATCACGGCCTCACCTATATGTTTGTAACCCACGATATGTCTGTGGTGCGCCATATTTCCGATGATATCTGCGTGATGTATCTGGGACAGGTGGTGGAAAAATGTTCTTCCAAAGAGCTTTTTAAAACTCCGCTTCATCCATATACCAAGGCTTTGCTTTCGGCCATTCCGTCTGTGGATATCCATCATCCGACAAAACGGGAGTTATTAAAAGGGGAGATCACATCCCCGATTAATCCGAAACCCGGCTGCCGGTTTGCAGCCCGCTGCCCGTATGCGGCAGATGCCTGCCATGAACCGCAGAAACAGGAAGAGGTATCAAAGGGACATTTTGTAACCTGCTGCAGGGTGCATGAGGTAAATTAATCAATACCTATTATATAGAAGACGGCCGGGCGGTGCAAATTTGTGCGCTGTCCGGCCTTTTTGTATGATAGGAACGTATTCTGATGGTATAAAAAACCTCCGTGCAGGATTCTTTTCAGATCGGAGCTTGGAAAATTAGAAGCGAATAGAAGGTTAGGCTGGCAAAGAGAGAAAAATGTGTTTATAATAGCTTTAAAGGAAGTAAGGTCGAGGAGGTAGACATTTGAACGTAAAATCAGGGCTGAATCAGACGAGAATGAAAGCGGATAATTACGCCGCCATTTTGGGGACGATTTATAAAGAGGGGCCAATCGCGCGCAGCGAGATTGCCAAACAGTTGGAGGTAGCGCTGCCGACGGTGACGACCACTATAAAATCTTTGCTGGATACAGGAATTTTAAAGGAAGTGCCGCTAAAGGAACAGGGAAATGCGCTGGGAAGAAGAGCGTCTGCCATTGATATTGAGGAGACGGCAGGATATGCATTGGGGATTGAATGGAACCCTATCGGTGTTATCCTGTGCATTTCTGATCTGCGAGGTAAGCAGATTGCCACAAAAAAACACAGGCTGAAGACCATAGGTATGAGTTACGAAGACATGCTGTCGGAAACAAAGGCCTGCGTGGATGAAATCATAAGGGAAAATGAGATCGATGAGGAGTCCATCATCGGAATCGGATGGGCTACTCCGGGTATGGTTAACTCTCAAAACGGTATGTTGGTCTGTGGCTCCATGTCGGGCACCGACTGGCAGAACCTGCCGGTTAAAAAGGATCTGGAGGAGCTGTTAAATCATCCGGTTTTTGTGGAGAATCATGTGAGGGCGCGCGCCATCGGACAGGACATGTTCGAAAGGAAAAACAGGCCGGATGTATATCTGTATTATTTTGCCCAGATGGGAATTTCCTGCTGTGTGATGTCGGATGGAGAGCCGTTTGGACGCGAACACTTTGGAACCGGAGATATCGGACATACGATCATGGATATCGACGGGCCGCTCTGTGCCTGCGGAAAGAGGGGGTGTCTTCAGACCTTCAGCGGTGAAATTGCGATTCAGGATATTGCAAGGGAGCAGCTTTCGCTGGGAAAGGCAAAACAGCTGAAAGATATCTGTGAAGATCCTCAGCATCCGGAGATGGAGGAGATTGTGAATGCGGTCGATATGGGAGACGATGAGCTGAAAAAAGCGCTTCTTCCGGCCATCCGCTACATGGGGATTTCCATTGCCAACATTATCAACCTGCTGAACCCTCAGCTTGTAATTGTAGACTGCGCCCTGTTTAACGGACGGGTGCTGAAAAAGTATCTCGATCAGGTTATCTATGAACATAATTATTTCCGCAATCATTTGGACGTAGAAGTGCAATATATGGATGCAAACCGTTATACGGGAGCCCGCGGATGCTGTGCCCTTGTAGTTCAGGAACTGCTGGCCGGCCATCTTTAAAGTATAATAAATTGTTATTTAACGGATTTGGCGGAAAGGTACGCCCGGAATCGGGATTCGGAACCGGAAGACGAAGGGCGGAGGGGCCGTCCGGGCCGGGGAAGAAAGATGCAGCCAGATCGGATTCGGGATTCGCCCCTAAGAACAACTAAGGCCCGTAAGGACAGAACAAGGCAGGCCGGCGCCATTCGCAGTGAACTCTTTATGACTTCGCTGCTCAAGGGCGCCTTAGAAACTGACACGGAAATCAGTTTCTACCTGCCTCGTTCTGCCCTTACGGGCCTAAGATGTTTTAAAGGGGTTCCATACGATCCGATCTGACTGCATCTTCCTTCCCCGGCCCGGACGGCCCCTCCGCCCTTCGTCTCCCGGCTCCGAATCCCGATTCCGGGCTGGTTTTCGCTGGCCTGGTTAAAAACAATATTGGTGCGTAGGTATTTATGTAGAATCACATTTACACAGATCGTTAAGGGATTTTCAGAAATGCTTTCATGTTTTACTTTAAACGTCAAGGCATTTAGCGTAAAGACCTCACCCTTTACATTAAATCTTCAAGGCATTTCTGAAAATTCCTTCACGGTTGATGTAAAAAACTACTCTATCTCCCAAATCTTTTTTTCCTTAGCTAGCCAAGCAACAGCCGGAAAGAAGGGGGAACCTGGGCGGGCGGCGGAACTAATAAGGAATAGGGGATCGTTTGCAGACCCTTAGAGGTACTTGGCCGGCAGAAACGGAAAAAGGCAGACAAATACTGAATACCGAATCAGTATTTGAGGCGCCCCTTGAGCAGTGAAGTCATCAGGAGTTCACAGCGAATGGGCGCCGCTCTGCCTTTTTCCGTTTCTGGCGGCCTTAGTACCTCTTAGGGTCTGCAAACGATCCCCTATTCCTTATTAGTTCCGCCGCCCGCCCAGGTTCCCCCTTCTTTCCGGCGTACCTTAGCCAGTTAAATAAAGATTTGCCACACTCACCTTTTTGTACAAATAAAGTTGTTTTAGGCTTGACTACACTGGACGACAGTGCTAACATATAATTAATTAAATAAATTAATTATATAGAACGGGATTGAGGAGGAGAAAAGGTATGAGACTGGGCTTTTTAACGAATAGTCTTGTGGAAGAGGCCAGGCGGCAGACGAGCGAAGAATTCCAAAGCCTTGACCAGGTTGCGGACTGGGCTGTGGAACATGGGTTTTCGGATTTGGAGTGCGGGCCGTCGCTGGTGCTGGATGAAGCGGTTTATGAGAAGGTGCTTTCAGAAGGAAAGATCAATATTACGGCATTGATTTACTGTAGAAATTATCTGAGCAGCGATGAGGCGGAGGCGGGAGAGCATATCGCTCAGCTGAAGAGAAGGATCGAATTTGCAGGGAAGCTGGGAATCGAAAAGGTTATTACATCCACCGGCATTGACAAGACCATAGAAGAGGGAATCTACGACCGCGATCCGGCGGTGAAGGACAGGGGAAATATGATACGGAGAATCCCTGTTAGGAGTATGGAAAAATTTTTGGAGACATTTAATCCGGTTTTGGAGCTGGCGGAAAAAAAGAACGTGAAGATCTGTTTTGAGAATTGTCCGCTGATGGGAAATATAGCCATCTCTCCGGTGATGTGGCATCGGATTTTCGAAAAGCTGGACAGTGGCATGGTGGGCCTGGCCTATGATCCCAGCCATCTTGTGTGGGAAATGATGGATCCGTACGAACCGGTTCAGGAGTTTGCAGACCGCATCTTCCATTTCCATGCCAAGGACACCGCGATCGACCGCAAACAGCTGAGCCGTACTGGGATTCTGACGGATTTCAGCTGGTGGAATTACCGGATACCGGGACGCGGAGAAATTGACTGGAACCGGATGTTTGGGGAATTGAAGAAAATTAATTATAACGGAACCATCAGCATTGAACATGAGGATAAAGATTACGAAGGAAGCCTGGAAGCGGTTGCAGAGGGGATTTTAAAATCCAGAGAGTTTTTAAACCAGTATTTGTAATTGTTCAAAGGGCGGGAATGTTGATACAAAAATCAGTGTCAAGCTTGCTTGTAAGCGGATTTTTGTATCAATATTCACATCGGAGGAACCTCCCAGCTTTTGTATGGCCGTAGGGCATGCAAGAAGATGCCCCCTTTGAATCGTTACGAATACTTATAAATAATAGCTGCCATATACACGGCGGGCCGCCTGAAAGAATGAAGAATAAAGTATAAAGAATAAAGTATAAAGAATAAAGGAGAATAAGTATGATTCGTATAGGTATTATCGGAGTAGGAAACACAATAGGTATTGCAGGATTTCACATCAGGTCTTATAAGCTTTGTGAAGATGCGGTGATCACCGCGGTTTATGATATTCTTCCTGAGCGCGCTCAGAATTATATTGATAAGTTTGAATTAAAGGATGCGAAAGTCTGTCAGAGTGAGCAGGAAGTTTTTGAAAACTGCGATGCGGTCAGCATCTGTACCCCCAATGCTACCCATGTGGAATTAGCGGTTGCGGCTTTAAAGGCAGGCTGCCATGTGCTTTGCGAGAAACCATTTGCACCTACGGAAGAGGAATGCAAAGAGGCAGTTAAATATGCAAAGCTGACGGATAAGGTGGCGATGATCGGACTTTGCTACCGGGATATCCCGGGATTTGTCTATATGAAGCAGCTGATTGAGGAAGGAAAGATCGGCAAGGTGTTCTTTGTAAGAGAAGAGCAGGGAGGGGACCGCATTGCAAATCCTGATGTCAAACTGGAGTGGAGGATGCAGAAGGATTTGTCCGGCCCGGGCGCTTTGGCTGATTTTGGAAGCCATATGATAGATATCTGCGATTATCTGCTTCGCGATTCCTGCGGAAAGATCAGGGAAGTTCAATGTATGCAGGATATTCTGATTGAAGAGCGGGAAGAGATCAGAAATCCGGGAGTTATGGGTAAGGTTACCAATGACGATGTGGCCTGCTGGACCTGCCGGACGGAAAAGGGGACTCTTTATAACTTTACCGCCAGCCGGATCGGCGCTGTCTTCATGCTGGAAATCATCGGCGCAGGCGGAAAAATGATATTCAACGGCGCCAGACCATTCGAACTGACCCTGCAGTTAAAGGATCAGGACGGCGGATATAAGTCGGCTCCTGAAGTGGTTCCGGTACCGGAAGAATGTTTTGGACCGGATGCGGCGGCTCCAAGAGAGCATATGGCCATTAATTTCTATTATGAAATCCGTCAATTTCTGGATACCATCCAGAAAAAGAGGAGTACACAGCTGACCTTTGAGCGGGGACGTTATATTCAGGAAGTGCTGGAGGCGGCCCAAAGATCGGCAGATACAGGAGAAACCGTAAAGTTGTTTTAACAGGAAGCAGAATTTCGGATTTTTAATCGGACGAAAAGGAGAATATCATGAGATTTGGAGCACATTGCGTTTTATATGGAGCAGAGGTTGGCAGTGATCCTCAGAAGATAATCGGTACACTGGCTAAAACAGGCGCAGAGGGATGCGAACTGGGACAGAGATTCTTCGGCTTGGAGCGCAGGGAAGAGCTGGAAACGGTTCTTAGAGAGAATCAGATGGAATTGGCCGGGCTGCACTGCAATCAGTTTAAACTGACGGATTTACTGGAAAATCCTCAGGCCGCTAAGAAAGCGCTGGAAGCGGTGGCGGAATTCGTAGCACCGCTTAAAAATAAAAATGTCATTGCTACCGGCATGGTGCCCATGGAGGAGATACGGGATCTGCCGATTGCAGCCGGTGCGCCAATGCCGCAGCTTCATGACAAGGAGACGGTTAAGCAGATGGCCTTTGTTTTAAATGACATCGTTAAAGATATTAAGAACACTTATGGAGTGCAGGTTCATTACCATAACCACAGCTGGGAGTTTGCAGACAACGGGCTGATCTGGTTTGCTCTGGCCGACTATGCGCCGGATCTGAAGTTCGCGCTGGACACCGGCTGGGCGGCAGTTTCAGGCTATCAGCCGCTGGAGCTGATTAAAACATATCCGGGCCGGTTTGATTATATTCATTTGAGGGATTATAAGGCGGCTGCTGATCCGGTAAAAGATACATTTAACCAGGTTCACAAAGGATTTATCGATCTTGGTACGGGCAAGATGGGGTATCCGGAATTCATCCGTGAACTGAAAAATGAGTTAAAGGATGACGCATGGGCCATTGTGGAATATGAAATCGGTAATTTCGACCAGAACAGCTATCTGGGAGCCATTAATTATTTGAGAGGGCTTCAGGATATGGCAGATCTTTATAGAAAAGGGGAACAGACAGGTGGAGAAGCTTAGAATTGCGGTTATTGGCTGCGGCAGGATTTTCTCAGTGTATGAAGGCGCATTTAAAAAGCTTTCACAGGAGATGGAATTGGTTCTGGCCATGGATAAAGATCCGGCCCGCGCCCGGGCTGCGGCTGAGGGCCACCCGGGCTGTACTGTTTCAGACCAGGTGGGAATACCGGAATTTAAAGAGATTTTAAACCGGATCAAACCGGATCTGATCCACATTTTACTCCCGCATCATCTTCACGGCAGATATGGGATGGCGGCCATGGAATGCGGCGTAAACGTTTTGACGGAAAAGCCGATTACCATCACACTGACGGAAGCGGATGAGCTGATTGCGGTTCAAAAAAAGACCGGAATGCAGCTGGGAGTTATTTTTCAGAACCGTTACATAAACGGCGTTCAGAGAGCGCGGGAATTGATACAAAACGGGGAACTTGGAAAGGTGAAAGGCGCTTTTTCTACCCTGAACTGGTTTCGGCCTCCCAGTTACTATGAATGCGACTGGAAGGGCAGATGGGAGACAGAGGGCGGAGGCGTTATCATAGACCAGGCCATCCATTCCATCGATCTGGTGCGCTATATGACTGGCTGTGAGGCGGTTAAGGTCATGGGGCATACTGCAAAGCGGGTGCTGACGGAGATCGAGGTGGAAGATGAGGCGGACGCGGCTATTTGGCTGGATAACGGAGCGGTCTATTCCTTTTACGCCTGTAACTATTTCACAACCAACAGCCCCATAAACGTGAGCATCAGCTGCGAAAACGGGACGGCTGTTTTAACGCATGACCGGATGGAAATCCGCTGGAACGACGGGAAGAAGGAAGAGATATTGCCGGATGCGGATGGAAGCGGGAGTGGAGAAAGTTATTGGGGCAGTTGTCATTATACCCAGATATGCCGGTGCTATCAGGCTCTCAGGGAAGGGCGGCAGATGCCGTGGACGCCTGAGGATGCGAAGCAGACCCTGGCTATTGTACAGGGAATCTATGAATCGGCGAGAATCCAGGGAGAGGTGCGGCTATAGGAAAAGCCCTCACATAAGAGTGAGGGCTTCCTTTATAATCGGGCGTTCAATCATTATTTTAAACGGCCGGCATTGTATTTTTGGATTGTTTTGCCGTACAGAACTTGTATAAAATCCATGCGGTATTTATCGTGTTCCAGATAGATTTTATCTTTTGGCGGCCATTTTAACATCATTTGAAACCGTTCCTGATCGTCCATGGGCGTTTTGGAAAAATATATGTAGAGAGTGCCGCTTTTTTCTTTATTGCCTTTATTAAAGATTCGTGAACCGGCGACGCCGACTTCGGCGATCTCATCCCAGGTAAAGGAGAGAACCGTCTTTCCTAAAACCGACCGGGTTATGCCGTCGGGGCCGATGGCGACTTTGGCTCCGGCCGTAAGGGAAACTTTTAAAAATAACAGGGCGATGACGATGAATAACAGGGCGGACCCGGGGCGGCCGATGAAGATCAGGCTGCAGGCCAGCACGGCGGATACGACGACTGTAGTTAAGGCTGCGGTAAATTCTAAAGGGTTGACGAAATATTTTTTTTGCATGGCAATGGCTCCTCGCTGTTTCATATTATAATCGATTATTTGATATAGAGTTCCAGGTTATTCCGGATGGCTACGGCCGCAGCTCCTTTGGCGCCGCTGTAGTCGTCATAATCCAGGAAAATAAGCCGCGTTTTTGTATCGGTTAAACGGAACTGGTTTTCCCGGATGGTATTGAGAAAATGATTTCTGTTTTTCTCATTTGAAAAGATCCGCCCCTCAATCAGCATGGAATGGGGACGTATCAGGTTGTCCACATTGGCGACTGCAATTCCAAGATAAAATGCGGCGCTCAAAAGGATTTCATCGGAAAATGGATCTCCGGCTTCCTGGGCTTTTAGAATCTGCAAGAATGTGGGCCTTACAACACCGCCGCAGATGGATTTAAGAATCGGCGCCTTTCCTTGTTTCAGGGCTTCAAAACACTGGTTGGCAATGCCTATTTCGCCGGCCAGGCTTTGTAACGTGCCCATGCTGCCCAGTTCGTTCCGCGGTCTTCCCGGATCGATGATCATGTAGCCCACTTCACCGGGCCCCACCGGATTGCTTAACATCGCGGAGTGGTTGAGGATCAGCGGGCTTGCAATTCCGTTGAAGATATACAGATAGATGAAGGACGGGATATCGCGGAGCAGATCTTTTCGGAACAGCTGTGCTCCGTAAGCGCGTGCCAGCGCGTTATTTTCAACGCTGACGGGACCTTTATAGTCAGTCAGGCGTTTTACGTCCTCCAGAATATTTTTATTGCACCAATTGGTTTGACGGTGCACTCCCAAGGTGCCGTTCACCGGATCGATAATTCCGGCCAGACAGATTCCGATACCTGCTATCATATCCGGAGGAACGATATCTGAGCGGAGAACCTTATTAATCATCCGGCAGGCATTGCCCATACAGTCATTATAATCGGGATAATCGGTGGAATCAACCTCTGAATAGATCACTTCACCACGATAGTCGGTGAGGCAGAGATGGCGCAGCTGTCTGCGGAATTCGACGCCTAAGAAATAACCGGAGCTGCTGACAATATTGACTGCATTGGCCCGCCGTCCAAGGCTCATGGATGAGCCTTCGGGTACTGGAACTTCTTCAAGAAAACCGGATGCGATCATGCTGGTAATATTGGTGGCAATAGTCGGAATCGTCAGAGAGAGCTTTTCCGCTATTTCTGCACGGGTAATGGGACCGTATTCATAAATTATCCGGCGGATTGCCGCCTGATTGGAAACTTTAACTCTGAGAAGATTATTTCCTGGTGTAATTTCCATAACATACCCCCATATAAATAGTGAAAATTGTACAAAAATTATTTATTAAATTAATTTAATAAATAAAGTATAGCAAACAGGATATCCAAAGTCAAGCATACCCTGAGACCTGCGCCGGCCGGGAGTTCCAGTTCAGCCTTCCGGAGGGCACATACATCGGAAGGCTGAACCGTAGCGATAAGATATCAGGCTTCCGACAACAAGCGATAAGAGAACAGAAAGGAATGGAAGGATGGGAAATCAAAGAACAAAGAAACCACATATTATTATATTTAATCCGGATGAGATGCGGTGGGATACCATGGGACATATGGGAAATCCTGCGGCTCATACCCCTTTTTTAGATGAGTTTGCAGAGAAGGAGGCGGTGTCCTTTCGCAATGCATACTGCCAGAATCCGGTTTGCGTGCCGAGCCGGTGCAGCTTTTTTACAGGGCTTTATCCCCATGTACACGGACACCGGACGATGAGCTATCTGCTGCATCCCGGAGAAGAGAATTTGTTTTCTGAACTGAAGGATGCGGGCTATTACGTCTGGATGAATGCCAGAAATGATTTGTTTGCCGGGCAGATGGAGGGCTGGGCCGAGTCCAATGCGGATCAGATCTTTTACGGCGGAGACGTGCCGAAAGCTCCGGGACCTGTGGATAAAGCGGCTTTAAAGGAAGAGGAAAAATATAAATACTCCCATTTTGACGGAAAGCTTGGCCTGGATGAGAACGGTAAAAATTATAACGCGGATGACGAAGCGGTGGACGGGGCAGTCAATTTCATCAAAAACTATGATAAGGACCAGCCTATATGTCTGTTTTTAGGCCTTTTATTTCCGCATGTGCCGTACGGGGTGGAAGAACCATATTACTCCATGATCGACAGAAAAAAACTTCCGCCCAGAATCCGGGAGGAGGAGTGCAGGGATAAATCAAAAATGCTTTCCCTTCTGAGAAACTATCAGAAACTGGACGATTATACGGAAGAAGACTGGGATGAGCTGCGGGCGGTCTATCTGGGCATGTGCGCAAAGATAGACGACCAGTTTAAGCGCCTTTGCGACGGCCTTCGGGAAGCGGGGATCTATGACGACTGCGCCATCTTCTTCTTCAGCGACCACGGGGATTTTGCCGGGGATTACGGGATCACCGAAAAGGCTCAGTCCAGCTTTGAGGACTGTTTAACCAGGGTACCCCTTTTAATCAAACCGCCGAAAGGGGAAGGGATAGATGCCGGAGTTACCGATTCCATGGCGGAACTGGTGGACTTTTATGCCACGGCCATGGATTATGCGGGTGTGGTTCCGGGAAGAACCCATTTCGGAAAGAGCTTAAAGGATGTGGCGGCGGACCGGACAAAAGAAAACCGTTCGTTTGTATGCTGTGAAGGCGGAAGGCTTCCGGAGGAAAGCCACTGCGACGAGTACCATTCCTCAGGCCCTGAAGGCCCGGATGTGAATTTTGTGTATTGGCCTAAGATGATGGCGCAGACCGATGGAGACGCCCACGCAAAAGCTGTGATGATCAGGAGCCGGGATTTTAAATATGTGAGCCGGATCACGGGTGAGGATGAATTTTACGATTTACGGGAAGATCCTTACGAGACAGCCAATCAGATCGGCAATCCGGTCTATGGGAATCAAACAGCAGCCATGCAGGTGGAACTGATGCGCTGGCTGCAGCGCACGTCTGATGTGGTTCCATATCGGTATGACAAACGTTTTACGGACGAGATGCTGTGGGCTAAGGTGAAAAATGACTGTCCGCCGGGATTTGAGGACGATGTAAAAGAAAAGATCCGGGGCGGAATGAAACAGGGAATGTTATATATGTATCTTGCAAAACTGCGTGAAAGCGTCAGGGAAAAAGAAATAAAAGAATAGGAGATGGATAAGATGGAAATTTATAAGGACAGTACGAAATCAGTAAAAGAGCGGGTGGAGGATCTGCTTGGCAGAATGACCTTGGAAGAAAAGGCGGCCCAGCTTTGCGGCGATCTTCCCATGGATCTGGTGCAGAACGGAATGCCTTCCACAGAATTGCTAAAGAAGAAATTCCCTCATGGCCATGGCCGCATCACTCAGTATTCCACAATGGGGGTAGCCGATCCCATGAAGATCGCAGTTCTTTCCAATACGCTCCAGAAGTACTTTGTGGAGGAGACAAGGCTGGGAATTCCGGTGGCCCTTCAGACGGAAAATCTCTGCGGATATCCGGCCAAGGGAGGAACCCTGTTTCCCGCCCAGATCAATGTATCCTGCACATGGGAGCCGGAACTGGCAGAGGCCATGAGCGGCATCATTTCGGAAGAATCCAAGGCGGTGGGAATCAATTCAGCCATGAGCCCGGTGATCGACGTGGTCCGTGACCACAGATGGGGACGCGTTTATGAGACTTACGGGGAAGATCCCTACCTGACCAGCCAGATGGGAATTCACTATGTAAAGGGAATGCAGAAGGACAAGAAAAACGGCGTAGCCTGCATTGCGAAGCATTTTCTGGGATATTCCGATTCACAGGGCGGGCTCAATACGGCGGTCTGCCGGATTCCGGACCGGGAACTTTACGAAGTGTTTGCAACTCCTTTTGAGGCGGCAATGCGGGAGGCAGACGTCAGTTCCGTGATGGCCAACTATGCGGAGATCGACGGAATGTGCGTGGCGGCCAATAAAAAGATCGCCCACGACCTGCTCAGAGACACCATGAAATTCGATGGAATCCTGACTTCCGACGGAGCGGGAGTTTTGAAAATATTTAAAGATTTTAAGATGGCCGAATCCTATGAAGAAGCCGGATATCTGGCTAAGAAAGCGGGCACAGACACGGAAATTCCGGTGGGAAATGCGTTCAGAAAGCTGCCTGACTATGTTCGGGCCGGAAAATTGGATGAATCGGTGCTGGATGAATCGGTAAGGCGCGTCCTGAAGGTGAAATTCGAATATGGCCTCTTCGATCATCCTTACATAGACCTGGATAAAGTGGAAGAATCGCTGAACAATGAGAAAAAGAACGCCTTATCGGAAGAAATCGCAGCAAAATCTCTGGTTCTGCTTAAAAATGACGGCGTGCTGCCTCTTAAAAAAGGAACCAAGCTGGCAGTGGTGGGGCCACATGCGGATAACCTCAGATATCCGGTCAGCGGTTATACTTATCCCGCTTATGTGGAAATGCTTTCGGCCGGAAGCTCAGGAAACCAGGTCAGCATCGGAGGAATGGCGGATGAGGCACAGATCGGTAATCCACAGTCCACGGAAACTCCGTTTACGGCATTTTCAAGAGGGCTGACAGAAGAAGAAAAACAGTCTATTGGCGATATGAATGAAGTCCTCAGGGATATGGGGGCGAGAACGTTAAAAGAAACTTTGGCAGACCGTTTCCAGGTCTCCTATGCCCGGGGATGCGGCATCACGGACGAAGATACGACAGGAATTGCAGATGCCGTAAAGGCGGCCGAAGAGAGTGATGTGGTGGTCATGGCCTGCGGCGGAAACTGCGGCTGGGTTAATGTTACCGGAGGCGAAGGAAAGGACCGGTGCAGCCTGGAACTTCCCGGCGTCCAGCAAAAGCTTTTAGAAGCGGTCAGCGCTGTGGGGAAACCGATTGTGCTGATTCTCTACGGCCCCGGAATCTTTGCCCTTCCATGGGCATGTGAGAATACGGCCGCCATGATCCAGGCCTGGATGCCGGGACAGTATGCGGCCAAGGTTATGGCAGACGTACTGGACGGAACCGGAAACTTTGGAGGAAAGCTGACCACAACCGTGCCAAGAAGCGTGGGGCAGACGCCTGTCACATACAATCACCGCATGGGAAGCGGATATGCTTCCGAAAAGAATCCGATGGGAAGCCAGATCTTTACCGGAGGATATGTGGATCAGTCCAGCCAGCCCCTGTTCTGCTTCGGCCATGGATTGAGCTATACCACGTTTGAATTATCTGATTTTGCCGTGGAGGCGAAGGAAGTATCCACCGACGGAACGATTGTGGTTTCCTGTGCGGTTGCGAATACCGGAGAACGCCAGGGCGACGAAGTGGTTCAGCTCTATTACCGCACCAAGAAGGCACACGTAGTGCGCCCGGTGAAGCAGCTTGCAGGATTTAAGAGGGTGAGCCTGGAGCCGGGAGAAAAGAAAAAGGTTACCTTCCGGTTGAAAACAAGCCAGCTGGGGTATTATAATGAAGATATGGAATTTGTGGTGGAGCCCACAACCATGGATCTTATGGTGGGCACCAGCGCTCACCGGATTGACTATACGGAAGAAATTGCATTGACCGGGGAAAAGAAAGATGTGATGGGAAAACGTTCCTACACATGTGCTGCTGTAATAGAGGAGGTATAAGGATGAAAGCGATTATGGTGATGTATGATTCCCTTAGACGGGATCTGATGTCGGTAAACGGCGGGCCGGTTCCTACGCCAAACTTTGAACGGCTGGCGGCTCATTCCGTCCAGTTTGACAAATGCTATGTGGGCAGTTTGCCCTGCATGCCAGCCAGAAGGGAGCTGCATACAGGCCGGTTGAATTTCCTGCACAGAAGCTGGGGGCCTGTAGAGCCGTTTGACGATTCCATGCCGGAGATCCTAAAAAAGAACGGCATTCATTCCCGCCTGGCCACAGACCATTACCACTACATACAGGACGGAGGCGCCACCTATCACGGGCGCTATTCCACTTGGGAATGTTTCAGAGGCCAGGAAAGCGACGCATGGATTGGGGATTTGACACCCCATGGGGACGAACTAGCCCCTAACCAGTACAGCCCGGACAGCGCCCAAGGATTTATGAGGGTAAATCGCATGAGAGGCGGATGGCAGAATATGAATAACCGTCAGCGCATTCATGGGGAAGAAGATTTTCCGATGCATAAGACCTTTGACGACGGGTTGGAATTTATTGAAAAGAACAGCGGATATGATAACTGGTTTTTACAGCTGGAAACCTTTGACCCCCATGAGCCGTTTACTTCTCCGGAAAGCTTTATGGCAGGATTTTTAAGCCCGGACGATTATGACAGCCCCGACTGGCCGCAGTACGCTCCGGTCAATGAAAGCCAAAAAGAGATCGACACGCTGAGAAACAAATACTATGCCCTGATGTCATACTGCGACTACCAGCTGGGACGGGTTCTGGATAAGATGGATGAGCTGGATTTATGGAAAGATACCATGCTGGTGGTCAATACGGATCACGGCTTTTTCTTAGGAGAGCATGACTGGTGGGGAAAAGGCTCCATGCCGGATTATGAAGAGCTGGTTCATACCCCTCTCTTCATCTGGGATCCCAGAAGCGGCGTGAAAGATGAGCGGAGAAATGCTCTGGTGCAGAGCATCGATCTGGCTCCCACCATTCTGGAATTTTTCGGTTTGGAACGCCCCGGGGATATGTTAGGAAAGCCGTTAGCTGATGTGATTAAGGAGGATGCGCCGGTGCGCAGCCATCTGATCTTCGGCTACCATGCCGGACCTGTGGGAATTACAGACGGTTCTCATGTGCTTTTGAGAGCTGCTGCGGATCTGAATGTGAAGAGCTATGAATACACGCTGATGCCGACCCATATGAACAGCATGTTTACTGCTGAAGAATTGAAAAACACCAGCCTTTGTTCCGGTTTTTCCTTTACCAAAGGGGTGCCGGTTCTAAGGATCGAGAGCAGCGCAGGAGGCAGGTTCGCCAAAAAACAGTCGGAGAATGCGGATTTGATGTTTGATCTGATCTCAGATCCAATGGAGCAGACGCCGATTGAAGACGCGGAGAAAAAGGCGGAGCTTTTAAAGGCGATGAAGGAATTATTTGATGAGAATGACGCTCCGGCTGAGATCTATGAACGGTACGGTGTCAATGCGTAACCGGACGGCGCATATTTATCATCCGGATTGAAATGAAAACGGAAAATCGAAAGAAGGATCGAAAAAGCGAAAGCTTTTTTCGGTTCTTCTTTTTTTGCTCATATTATCGACATCTTTTCACGGTTTTTTGAAAGAACGGCGAATGAGTTTCTTCTATAATAAAGAGCATAGGAAACAGAGCCGGAACCAGACGGGGACGGAAGCAGAAGGAGGGAAACGTTTATGGCGGAAAAAGGCGAAGTGGTGCTGGAAGTCAAGGACATGAGTAAAAATTTCGGTGCGACGATAGCCCTGAACCATGTGGACATTCAGCTGAAAACAGGAGAGATCCGGGGGCTGATTGGGGAAAATGGAAGCGGTAAATCCACGGTTTCATCAATTATCGCAGGCATGCAGCCGGCGACCGACGGAGAGATGTTTTATAAAGGCAAGCCTTGGAAACCGAAAACCATGCTGGAAGCGTCAGATCATGGAATCGGTATGATCGTTCAGGAGGCAGGCACCATAGAATCCATTACAGTGGCGGAAAACATTTTTCTTGGCAATGCGAAGAAATTTATGAAAGGGCCCTTTGTGGATAAACGGGCAATGGTAAAAGAAGCTCAGAAAGCGCTGGAAGATGTGGGGATTACCTGGATTAATGCCGCGCTGCCCACCAGGCTTCTGGATATGCAGGAGAGGAAGCTGGTGGAGGTGGCCAAGGTTATGTGTCTGAACCCTGAGATCCTGATTGTGGATGAAACGACTACTGCTTTGTCGCAAAAGGGCCGGGAGCTGCTTTACCGGATCATGCACAAAATGGCGGATGAAGGGAAATCCGTGATCATCATCTCTCATGATATGGAAGAGATGACCAGCGAATGCGACGTCCTGACGATTTTGAGAGACGGGGTGATCATTGATAATCTGAACAAGGAGGATTTCGAGGACAATAAGATCAAACGGCTGATGGTTGGACGGGAGATCAAGGGAAATTACTATAGAATTGATAACGATCCTTATGAGGAAGAGGTGGTTTTAAAGGCAGACTGCATCACGACGCTGGAAGAATTGCTGTGCTTTAACCTGGAACTTCATAAAGGGGAGATTCTGGGTATCGGAGGGCTGTCCGACTGCGGAATGCATACCGTGGGGCGGGCTCTGTACGGTCTTGAGGAAGTGATTGACGGAGAAGTGGTTCTGCCTGCTAGAAATGCGGTGATTCATGACAGCATTGAAGCATTTAAAAGCGGGATGGGATATGTGTCCAAGAACCGTGATACGGAATCTTTGGAACTGATGGCTCCGGTAAAAGAGAATATCCAGTCCACCGGATATTGGAAAAACCTGCTGGTAAAGCCGTTTATCGACTTTAAGAAAGAAAAACGGTACGTGCAGGAACAGATCGACAACCTCTCCATCAAATGTACGGATATGCACCAGCCGGTGCGCTTCCTTTCAGGCGGCAATAAACAAAAGGTTGTATTCGGCAAATGGATTGCCGGAGATGCGGAGATCCTGATCCTGGACTGCCCCACCAGAGGGGTGGACGTGGGCGTGAAAGCGGCCATGTACCAGTTGATGTATGAAATGAAGAAAAACGGCAAATCCATCATCATGATCAGCGAAGAACTGCCGGAGCTGATGGGTATGAGCGACAGGCTGATCATCATGAAGGACGGCAGGATCAGCGGAGAATTTATGCGGCAGGACGGCTTTAACGAGCATGAGCTGATCAACTATATGATATAGAAAACGGAGGGGAATATGTTAGAAAAATTGAAATCTTTAAAAAACAGCCGTCATTTCCTGGATGCGTTTCCATTTATCATTCTGATCCTTTTGCTGATCATATTTGGAATCGGAACAGGGGGAAGATTTTTTGCGAAGGCCAATATGACGGGGATTTTCAACCAGGCGCTGATAACCGGAACGGCTACCATCGGAATCGCATTTATCTATACCACAGGCAATCTGGATATCTCCATTGGCGCGGTTATCGCGCTGGGAGCTACCATTGGGGCCAAGCTGTACCTGGCCAGTGAAAATATCGTGGTTATGATCGCAGTGACCATGCTGGTCTGCTTTCTGCTCATGGCATGGAACTCCACCCTGTCGGTCAGCCTTCATATCAAGACGACTACGGCGGCGATTGTAATGACGCAGATCTATAAGGCAATTCAGGAATCTTTAGTGGGAGCTGTGGATATAACGGTACCATTTAAAACCTGCTCCTTTTTGGAGAAAGGACCGTTTCGAATTACCACGTTAATCATTTATCTGCTGATTGCGATTGTGATCTATAACTTTACGCCGTTTGGACGGGCCATCCGCTTTATCGGCGGCAATGAAAACTGTGCGGCACAGAGCGGAATACGGAAAAATACATACATTCGTCTCAGCTTTTTAATCGCCGGAATCGGCGTAGGGCTGTCGTCCGTATATACTATCATCCGTGTCGGCACCATTAATACCACTACGGCGGGCAGCATGGGAATGGATGTTATGCTGGCGACGGTGCTGGGCGGCATGTCCATATTCGGAGGAAACAGGTCCAAGTGTTATGCAGGCGTGCTTGGAGCAATTACCGTGGTGGTTCTGAATAAGGGGCTGCTGATGCTGGGCGTGGATAATTCCGTGGTACAGGGTATCCGAGGCGTGCTGTTTCTCATATTAGTTTATCTGAACAGTGAAAGACCGGATGTGCTTCCGACGAGAAAACAGTTTTAAAGAACGTATTTTATATAAATGGCAACTACACCTTTGAACAGTTAGAATAAAATGATGAAAGAATGAGAGGGTAAAAAAATGAAAAAAAGAGTATTGGCGTTGGTTTTAACGGCGGCGCTGGCCGCAGCTTCACTGACCGGATGTGGAAATAAGGCGGATGCCCCGGCTTCCGGCCAGGGAAATACCACTGCTGCAGAAGGCACGGCTAAGGCAGCAGGAGATGAATCAAAAGAAAGTTCTTCCCAGGCAGGCGGAGCGTATGACCACATGAAAGATCACGATACCATCAAAATCGGACTGGCATTTTCCGATATGTCCAATGAGAACCTGGAGAGAATCGACTATTTTAAGAATTATATCGCACCTCATTACAACGTGGAATTTATCATTTCCGAAGCCCTGGATTCGGCGGAAGCAGAGCTGAATTTCATTGAAAATGCGGCGATTTCAGGCGCTGCCGGCATTCTGAGCTTTTCTCCTACCAACTTTGAACAGGCAGGCAACAAGTGTGAAGAGCTGGGATTATATTACTGTGTACAGAGAACGGCGGATACGTCAGGAATTGACGAATTGGAATATTACTGCGGCGGATTCGGAACAAATCAGTCTTCCAACGCGGAGCAGATGGGAGTTGCAGCTAAAAAATTCCTTTCTGACGGAGAAGAACACGGAATCCTGATTCCAACGCTTCTGGCCTGCAAAAACAATGTGGCCCACCGCCTGTATTCTACAGCCATTATGGAAGCGATTCAGGAATCCTATGGACTGACATTTACAAAACCGATCGAAGAACTGGTGGTTTCAGGCGAACCGACCACAGCTGAAAATGATAAGGGAATCGAAGTTTACCTGTATCCGGGCCAGATTAACAAAGAAGAAGTGATTACGGGAATCTCTGCTGCACTTTTAACAGGAAAGTATGATATCGTCATGGGCGCAGGTAATACTTATACCCAGCTTTCCCAGATTATCGACGAGGCAGAGCGTGCTCATAACAAAAACATCATGGTTTCCTCCGTTGGCGAATTATCCGATTCCTTACATACCGCAATGAATACAGATGACTGCACCGGACATAAAGCTCTTGATTTTGTGGTGGTTAAATCCACAACGATTGTTGCCGGCGAAGGATTCGCAGTGCTGATGAACGGAATTTTAGGCGACATGGATGTGTTGAAACCGGATGGAACCGCACAGAAATTCCAGGCGCTGAACTGGGGCTGCGACGGTCCGGAAGAACTGGCAGTGATCGAACAGATTGATCAGGACGAGTCAACCTATGTATTCAACTATGACATGATCGACAGCATGATTAAAAAGACCAACCCGGAACTGACCAATGAGAAGATGCATGAAACTTTACAGAGTCTTACGTTAGAAAAATGTCTTGAAAATATCGGATTCAGCAAATAGATTTGTCTGTGGTAGGAGGCGCCGTATGGATAAAAAAACGAAATATTTGAAAATAAAAAATGTTGTCTGTTCCCTGGGAGTGCCCCTTTTGGTCTATCTGGTTATGGAAGTGATCTGCCGGATAGCCACAGGTGCGGGAGTGATCAATAACATGGCGGATTTAAAGAATCTGGCCCGCACATTCGCCTCCCTGTTTTGTATCGCTCTGGCTCTCAGCTGTAACCTTCCTGCCGGACGAATGGACTTTTCGTTGGGATCTCAGATGATTCTGGCGGTTATTTTTGGAGGAAATATAGCGATAAATCTTGGAATGGGAGGCGTGGGAGTGCTGCTTTTCAGCATCTTATTCGGGATTGTTGCCGGTTTTATCGTGGGCGTGGTATTCGTTCAGACCAGAATCCTTCCTATGGTTTTAGGTATGGGAATGGCATTAATCTACGAATGCATCTCATTTTCCGCTTTTGATTCCAAGGGACTTCAGATGTTCGGCGTTGCCGGACTTGGAATCCTCTCCAATGTTGGATTTATCGTTTTAACCGTAGCGGGAGTGACTGTGGTTATCGGATATCTGTTCCTTTTATCGCCTTTTGGTTATGACAGAAAGGCGATTCAGGGAAACCAGAGAATTTCCATGAATTCAGGAATCAATATATTTAAAAATTGTATTTGGTGCTATACCTTAGCGGGCGGCCTGGTGGCCGTAGCCGGAGTGTTTGATACGGTATTTAAAGGAAGTCTGCAGCCGGTTCTGGGAATGGCTTCCCGGTCTACGGTTATGGGCAACATGTTTGCAGTTATGCTGGGAATGACGCTGGCCAGATTCAGCAATCCGGTGCTTGGAACTATGATGTCGGTTATGTCCATTAAAATCCTTACGCTGGGCCTTTCCAAGCTGGCGTTGGACAGTAGCATCCAAACGATTATCGTTTATTTCCTGTTTTTGGCATTGATGATTTACCGTATGAATGAACCTGCGATTAAGAAAATCTCCAAGAAAAAGGCCAGAATCGCTGAGGCCAAGCAGATGAGGAGACAGATGGCCCAGGCATAGGGCAGGAGAAACAGGCATGAAGCCGGGAAAAGAAAAGGAGAACGTTATGATGAATCAGCCGGATATTCTCATTTTTATGAGCGACCAGCACAGCCCTGTCTTCTCGGGATGGGGCAGGGTAAAGGTGGATACGCCCAATCTGGACAGGATGAGGGAGGCGGGCACAAGCCTGGAGGAATGCTATACTTCCTGCCCTCTCTGCGTTCCTGCCAGAATGTCCATGCTGGCTGCAAAAATGCCGGATAAAACGGGAGTTTATACAAATTCCGACACCTTATCCGATATGACGCCCACGTTTCTGCATCCCTTTGTGGAAGCGGGATATGAGACGGTTCTGATCGGCAGGATGCATTTTATCGGACATGACCAGAGACACGGGTTTACCAAACGGCTGGCCGGGGACATTACCCCGGTCAGCTTCACAAGGCCGACGGAGAAACTGAAGCAGGAAAGAGGCGTTTTCTGCCAGACCTTCGGAGAACCGTGGTGCCTGGATGTGATAGGAGGAGGGGAATCGCCGGTTCAGCATTATGATCAGATGGTGGTGGATACGGCGGTCCGTTATCTGGAAGAGCCTCATGAAAAACCGCAGCTGATAGTGGTGGGAACGTATGCGCCCCATTTCCCATATGTGGCTCCGAAAGAGCTTTACCAAAAATACAAAGAGCGTGTGGAACTTCCTGTCAGCTTCACGGAGAGTTTTCTTATGAATCCTTTGCTGGAAGCCAGAAAACGCCGGACGGACGGCGGGACGGCCAAAGAGGCCATGGCCGCATACTGCGGGATGATCGAACAGATGGACAGTCAGATCGGCATGGTGAAGGACGCATTTTTTAATTATGTAAAGAAACGGCAGGGAGACTATGTATTCGGCTATCTGTCCGACCACGGCGACCAGGTGGGAGCTCATAAGATGTTCGGAAAACAGACATTTTTTGAAAAATCTGCGAAAATCCCCATGATAATGGAAGGAAGCGGCATTCTGGCCGGGCAGAAGATCGGGACGCCAACCAGCATTTTGGATTTAGGTCCCACGCTCTGCGGCCTGGCCGGTATCCGGTTTGACGTGGACGCGGATGGCCGTGATCTGGCCGGAGTCCTGACCGGAAGTGAAGAAGGGGATCAAAACCGCATCGTATACAGTCAGTTTATGGAACAGGATGAAAATAAACTGCCCCATTACGGAGCTATGGCCCGTTTCGGTAAGTTTAAATATATCTCCTATCACGGTTATGAGAATTTTGACATGATGTTCGATCTGAAAGAAGATCCTGAGGAACTCCATAATGTAAGATGCCGTTACCCTGAGGAGGCAGGACGGCTGAAGGCGGCCATCGATAAAATGGCTGATCCGGGGAAGGAAGAAAAGGCGGTTAAGGAGCGGATTCTTATGACGAGATGGATGATGGCTATGGAACGGGCCGGAGAAGCCGACGATCTGGAACGATGGAAAGAGAATCCGGAATCTGCCAGAGGAATCCCAAAGATCAGATAAGAGAGGAAGAGATAAAATGGAGCAGAAGAATTTGTTGTTTTTGGTTGCTGATGATTTAAACTATAACTCGGTAGGCGCATTTGGATGTCCGGTGGATGATATTACCCCCAATCTGGACAGACTGGCGTCGAAAGGGATGTGTATGGAGCGGGCTCACGTGACTGCGGCTATCTGTATGCCGTCCAGGGAATGCCTGCTGACAGGAAGATATCCTCATAATAACGGCGCTCCCGGATTTGATCCCATCTCGCCGGATGTGAAAACATTGGGGGAGGTGCTGCGGGAAAACGGGTATCTGAACGGAATCTGCGGTAAGGAAAAGCACTGCGCGCCTGCCGAAAAGTTTGCATGGGATTATATGGGAGATGTTTTTAACGCGGAACATCTGTATGGACGCGCGCCCTATATCTATTATAAGAAGGCAAAAGAATTTTTTGACATGGCTAAGGAACAGGGAAAGCCGTTTTTCTATATGGCCAATTCCCATGATCCCCACCGCCCCTTTGCAGGCAGTGAGCAGGAGCTTAAAAAGTACGGTTTCCAGACCTATGCTTCCAGGTATTATAAGCCTGAGGAAGTGGCGGTGCCGGGATTTCTGCCGGATATTGAAAAGGTGAGACAGGAAGCGGCGGAGTATTTTACCAGCGTCCACCGGTGTGACGAGACGATGGGAATGGTGTGGAAAGCGCTTCAGGAATCGGGTATGGAAGAGAATACGGTGATCGTATTTTTAAGCGATAACGGGATGGCATTTCCGTTTGCAAAAACAAATTGCTATTTAAACAGCAACCGGACGCCGATGATTGTATACGCGCCGGGAGAAACTGAGGCGGGCAGCAGAGACGGGAAACATTTTGTGTCCGGCATTGATTTCATGCCGACCATGCTGGATTTATTGGAAATTGAAACATCGGAACCGATGGATGGAAGATCCTACAGAGGGATTCTTCAGGGAAAAGAGGAAGACGGGTGGACGGATGTGTATACACAGATCACCTCCACGGCCCGCCATGACTATTATCCCATGAGAGGGATTCAGGATGAAAACTACGGATATATGTTCAACGACTGGTCGGACGGCGAAACTCTTTTTTGGAATGAATCCAAGACTGGAAGGACTTATCAGGCGATGAAGGAGGCTGCGGCCCATGACGAAGAGATCGCCAAACGGGTGCAGCTGTATGATTATCGGGTTGTGGAGGAACTTTACGATCTGAAACACGATCCGGATGCGCTGGTTAATCTGATTGACGACCCTGAGTATGAAGGTGTGAAACAGGCATACAGAGAACGGATGAAACAATATATGGAACGTACAGATGATCCGATACTGGAGAAGTATCTGGAAGCTATCAAAAAAACGACTGTGTAATCGGAAAAACGACTGATTCGTGGTTTGAAGGAGAAAGGAATTGCGGATTCCTTTCTCTTTTTCTATAATTAAAGTAGTTAAAAAATACCATTTAAAATGACAGGGTTACGATTCACAGATCCGGTGGCCACTGCCGTGCGTTCCGTTGTTTGCAGTGTGCAGAAGCTTTCCGGTGACTTTGCAGGGCATTAGCAATTCTTAACGCGCAGAATTTTTTGTTCAAGGGAAATGTCCACCTGTTTGAGCGTTAGCGAGTTTGGGCATTTCCCTTGGCTTTTAGAAAAATCCTGCACGTTTAGAAGCGCTTATGCCCGAAACCGGAACTGGAAAGCTTCTGCACACTGCTAACACCGGAACACACGGCAGTGGCCGCCGGATCTGTGAATCGTAACATAAAGAAGGTGAGGGGAAAATGAAGAAGAAACGGGAGCTTTCACTGAAACAGGTGATTCTGGGTACATTTCTTGGAATCTTAGTGCCGCTTTCCCTTTTTCTGATTGTATACAGTACCTATATTGCAGGCAGCATCAAAGATACCGTCTATGAATCGGAGAGGACTACTCTGGCAGTTTTAAAAAGTAATCTGGAAAATACCATGGGATCGGCGGAACGCTTTATGTCCAATATCGTGACCAGGAACAGCGATTTTCAACAGCTGACCAATGAACTACCGCATAACGACGTATATCTTCATTCCTACGAGGTCCAGCAGGAGATGAAAAACATGCTGGTCTCCAATCCCAACCTTTTCAGCCTTGTGCTGTACAGCCCGGTCAATGACTGGTATGCCAACGAATCCAATGTGATTTATGAGATTACGTCAGAGGAACGGATCGGCATCCAGAAGATTCTGGAGCCAAAGGTAAGGTCTTATCCGGATGCGGAAGGGAAACTGAAAGAATATTGGTTTTGTCAAAAGATCGGAAAGTATCATTATCTGGTCCGGGTGATGAACTACCGTGATGTGTACTGCGCCGCATTCATCGATCTGGAACGGATCAGTAGCCTGATGAACCGGGAATACCATATGGAGGGCGCCATGGCGCTTTTGGAGAACAATGAGCTGTTCTATGCGGACCCTGTGCTGGAGCCAGGGCAGATAAAGATACCGGAGGGTGATGTGCGTTATGAAATCTCAGGAGGCAGCAGCAAATACATGGTTTTGCGGGAGGAAATCCAGAACTTAGGCCTTGTGTACGCGGTTCCCTACCGGGGGATGTTAAGCAATATGAACTTGTTTCAGATCAGCATGTTTGTCTGCGCTGTTTTGGTGCTTCTTGCAGTTCCGGCGGTCAGCTTTTATCTGAGACGTGTGGTGATCCTGCCTTTAAATTCCCTGACTGAGACGATGGAAGCCATACAGAGCGGGGATTTATCGGCCCATGTGGAAAACCGGTATGCGGTCAGGGAGCTGCAGCAGGTAAACAGGACATTTAATAATATGATGGGGGAGATCAGGACCCTGAAGATAGAGGCATATGAGAAGGAATTGGAAAGGAAGCAGGCCGCATTTCAATTTTTACAGGCCCAGATCCGGCCGCATTTTTATCTGAACTGCTTGAAGAACCTTTATGGAATGGCTCAGTCCGGCCGCTTTCAGGAGATCCAGCAGACCATCCTGCTGTTGTCCAACCATCTCAGATATACGTTCAGCACCATGGAAGATACCATCAGTTTGGAAACGGAGATCGGGCAGTGCAAAAATTATTTGGATCTGTTTTCCATAAACCAGCAGGAAACGGCCATCCTGCGCACCAATTATGACGTGCGCCTGACCGGGCTTCCCATACCGCCCATCAGCATTCTCACTTTTGTGGAAAACAGCGTAAAATATGGGCTGATGCCGGGAAAAAGGCTGGAGATCAAGATCGGAGCCGGACGGGTGAAAATGGAGGATCAGGAGCTGGTTCATATTACGGTGTCGGATAACGGGCCGGGATTTCCGGATAAAGTTCTCGGAAAGCTGAATCGCGGGGAGGAGATCGTGGATGATAAATGCAAGCATCATATCGGGATCTATAATGTATTGGAGCGTTTCCGTATGATTTACGGCGAAGAATTTATGTTTGCATGTTCGAACCGCAATGGGGCGATCATAGAACTATTTTTTCCGCTGAGAGAAGAAGAGGGGATGAAACGATGAATCTGTTAGTTGTGGATGACCAGTACCGGGTTGTTGAGGGGATTATAAATGGTGTCAACTGGAAGGGGCTGAACATTGACCATGTGTTCAGCGCGCTGAATGTTTTTCAGGCTAAGGATATTCTGAAACAGAATCAGGTGGATATCGTGCTTTGCGATATTGAGATGCCTATGGAAAATGGTCTTGAGCTGATCGGCTGGATAAAACGGCAGAATCTGCCGGCCCAGTGCATTGTGCTGACCGCACATGCCGATTTCGGATATGCTCAGGACGCCGTAAAGCTGGGATGTTTTGACTATATCCTTCAGCCGGCATCCTATCACACGATAGAAGAGTGCATCCGCCGGGCAATTCAAAAAGTTTATGATTCGGAAAAGAAGGAAGAGCTGGAAAGCTTGGGAATCGCTTTTAAACAGCAGGAGAAAAATATCGTCCGCAATGCATTTTGCAATTATACAACGGGCGCTTATACGAAAAAACAGTTGGAATCCCTGCATCAGCTTGGCAAAATTCCGTCTCTGGATCAGGAGGTTTACCTGGTGATGGTTGAACTGCTCCGGTGGAATGATTCTGAAACATGGGATCAGAAGCTTTTATCGGATACCATGGAAAATATCGCAGGAGAAGTATTTGAAACCTATGGGCAGAAGGTGGCAGCCGTGCCGGTTCTCTATCCGCGGTTTGCCATGTTTATATGGGGAGAGAAGCTGTTAGATATGGAAACCATGTTTTGCCAGCTCCAATTTATCAACAGCGTCTGCCAGCAGTTTATGAAATGTGAAGCCGCCGTCTACATTAAAAATCCGGTAAAACTGGAACAGGTGAGAGAGCAGTGGGATCATCTGGAACTTTTGAGAGAAGATAATGTGGCCATGACCAGCGGTGTTTACGTTGTGAAAAGGGAAAAACAGGAATTTGTATACCGTCTGCCGGAGATACGGCGCTGGTCTGAACTTTTGAAGGACGGTTATGCAAAGGCCGTGGAGGAGGAATCCTGTCATTTCCTGGACAATCTTGCGGCTTCCGGGATGATAAACAGGAAGGTTCTGCGGGAATTCTATCAGGATTTTCTGCAGGTGGCTTACCATGCGGCAGAGGCGGGAGACGGGTTTTTAAGAGAACTGTTTTCCACGCAGGAGGAATTTCAGATCTATATGGACGGAATGCGAAGCGTAGATCAGATGAAGCGGCTGATCCGCTATATTGTAAGCCGTTTTGACAATGGGGATCACAATGATAAACCGGAAAATCTTGTGGAAAAGACGGTAAATTATATTCTGGATCATTTAGAAGAGGACATCCGCCGGGACGATCTGGCAGATCACGTACATCTGCACCCGGATTACCTGACACGGATCTTTAAAAAAGAGACGGGGATGACGTTAAAGGAATTTGTGATCCAGACGAAAATGAAGGAAGCGCAGATGCTGCTTAGGACAACCAGGCTTCCGGTCAGCATCGTATCGGCGAAGGTGGGATACAATAATTTTTCACATTTTTCCTATACTTATAAAAAAATCATGGGAGTTACGCCGCAGGAAGAACGACAGAAAGCGCAGAGGGAGGAGTATGAAGAGGGGTAGCAAATGGGTGATTTTGTTAGCGGCAGCCGCAGCTGCGCTGATCTGCGGCTGCGGCGGGATGAAAGCGTTGGGGGACGGAGGGAAGAAGGAAGAGATTCCTACAATCACAATCTGTACGGTCAACACCACATCGGAACAGTCCAATGAGCGGATTTCGAAATTGATAAGCAGGATTACAAGAGAAAAGCTGGGCTGTAATGTGGTGATTACAGGATGGAGTATGGACAAATATGAGCAGCAACTTTCTTATCAGTATTTATCCAGGCAGATGCCGGATATATTTGCGGCATTTGAACTTACCAATTTTGAGAGATGGATTGATAAAGGAGCCGTTCTCCCCATGGAGGAACTGATTCAGCCTTATAAAGAGGGATTGGATGAGTATGTGTTGGAGAAGGAATGGCTGGTAACCACTTTAAACGGACATTTATATGGAATTCCCTCCAGCATAACAGAAAATAAGTGCATGGGTTTCGTATTCAGGAGAGATATCTGTGAGGAACTGGGAATTGACTGGAGAGCCGTAAAGTCCATGGACGACCTGCACGAAATGCTGCTTGAAGTGAAAAAAGCATACCCGGATATGGATATGATTGTCCCACACAGCGGCAAAATTATTCCCAATGTGGGACAGGACCGTTTAAATAATAATCTGGGCGTTCTGCTTGAACGCGGGCAGAAGGAATTGAAGACGGAAAATCTGTATGCGTCCGATTATTTTGAGGGTCTGTGTAAACGGATGAGACAGTGGAATGAGGAAGGGCTTTTTATGAAAAGGGCTTTTGCAGGCACGGAAAACCGTCAGAATTATATTGCCACAGGCCAGGGATTCGGAAGCTTTTTAAATCTTTCGGAAGTTTCTCTTTATAATATAGGACGCTATGTAAATTACGATATAGCCGCCGTCCAGCTTGCGCCAAGGGTGATGGATTCGGACAGCTGCAATATGGTATGGTGCATCGGAAGAGACAGCAAAGAACCGGAGCTTGCCATGGATGTCCTGAATTTAATGTTTATGGATTATGAAATATCGAAGATTCTCACATATGGAGAGGAGGGCGTTGATTACAGTCAGGTCAACAGCCGGTTTGTTACCGCATGCAGCCAGAAGAGCGAAGAGGGGGCTGAACTGTGGCGGACAACGGAGTGGGCGTGGCCGGTCAGTGTGCCCATTGAGCGGTGGATGGTCAATGGAGAAGATCTGGTGCAATATATTGAGTTTTGGGATGAGCCGGTGATTGAATCTTCTGCTATGGGATTTCTGTTCGATGCGTCCGAAGTGAGGACGGAAGTGGACGCCTGCCAGGCTGTGATCAACAAATATGAAAATCCGCTGTTATGCGGGGAGTTGGACCCGGAAACGGCCATTCCAATGTTTCTGGAAGAGTTGGATAGGGCCGGTATCCAGCAGGTGATACAGGAAAAACAGCGCCAGCTGGATTTATTTAAAGAAAAACAACGCAATAATTAAGGTTACGATTCACGGCCCCGGGGACCTCTGCCATCCGCTCCGGCTCCGACAGTCTATATGGCCTTTCCTGTTCCGGTTTCGGGCATAAGCGCTTCTAAACGTGCAGAATTGCTAATGCCCTGCAAAGTCACAGGAAAGGCCGTATAGACTGCGGGAGCCGGACCGGACGGCAGAGGTCCCCCGGGCCGTGAATCGTAACTAATTAATGAAAAAAACGTAATATTCAACTTGACAGCTGTTCCCATATGGAATATAATCCCATTTAATACAATTCATATTAAAATAATATGAATTAAATAAAACAAGATGAGGAGACACGAGTATGGGAGAAAAAATTAAGAGAGCGGACAGAAAATTAAAATTTGAGACATTACAGCTTCACGCAGGTCAGGAACTCCCGGACCCGGCTACCGGAGCCAGGGCGGTTCCGATCTACCAGACGGCATCCTACGTATTTGACAACTGCCGTCATGCGGCCGATCGGTTTAATCTGTCGGACGCAGGGAATATCTATGGAAGACTTACCAATCCTACGGAAGATGTGTTCGAACAGAGGATGGCATCTCTTGAAGGAGGCGTGGCCGCTCTTGCGGTGGCGTCCGGAGCCGCGGCCATCTCCTATACTTTCCAAAATCTTGCTCATGCGGGAGATCATATCGTAGCCGCTCAGAATATTTACGGCGGAACCTACAATTTCCTGGCTCATACATTTAAGGAATTTGGCGTGGAAACCACGTTTGTGGACCCTTTTGAGGAAGGGGCATTGGAAAATGCCATCAGAGAGAACACCAAGGCGGTCTTCATCGAAACGCTGGGCAATCCTAATTCAGATGTGGTGGATATCGAATATGCCGCCAAAGTGGCCCATTCCCACCAGATTCCTCTTGTAATTGACAATACGTTCGGAACTCCTTATCTGATCCGTCCTATTGAATACGGCGCTGACATCGTGGTGCATTCCGCTACAAAGTTCATCGGCGGCCACGGCACCACCTTAGGCGGAGTCATTGTGGACAGCGGCAGATTTGATTGGGAAGCGTCCGGCAAATTCCCGTCTTTGACGGAGCCGAATCCCAGCTATCATGGAGTCAGCTTCACAAAAGCTGCGGGAAAGGCCGCATTTGTGACCAAGATCCGCGCTGTGCTTTTAAGGGATACGGGGGCTACGCTGTCGCCGTTTCATGCATTTTTACTGCTTCAGGGGTTGGAAACATTGTCCCTCAGAGTGGAACGCCATGTGGAAAATGCGCTGAAAGTGGTTCAGTATCTGAACGCTCATCCGATGGTGGAAAAGGTTCATCATCCATCTGTTACGGAAGATGAGAAACAAAAGGAGCTTTACCGGAAATATTTCCCGGGCGGAGGCGGTTCCATCTTCACCTTTGAGATAAAGGGAGGCGAAGAAAAGGCCAGGGAATTTATCGATAATCTGGAATTATTTTCCCTTCTGGCCAATGTGGCGGATGTAAAATCCCTGGTGATTCATCCGGCTTCCACCACCCATTCCCAGCTGAACGAAGCGGAGCTTTTAGAGCAGGGAATCAAGCCCAATACCATACGTCTGTCCATCGGAACCGAAAATATTTCGGATATCTTACAAGATTTAGACGAAGCATTTAAGTCGGTAGAATAGCATTGTATATTCAGCTGTTTTATGTTAAAATCCAAATGGCATTCAGTTGACATATAACGAAAATGGCAGAGATTTTATATGAAAGGATTGTAACTGTTCAGCAGGTCTGCGCATTTACAAAGGGTTTTAATCATGGAGCAGCAACGTGAATTACGCAGCAGAAGAAAAAAAGATTCAAAAGGAAGCGTCATAGCGGCGGCAGCTGTATTGGCCGTTATTGTATTGCTGGCTTTGGCAGCTGTTGTATACGTTCAGATGGGAAAGAAATACAATTCGCTGTTCTTCCCCAACACGACGATTAACGGGATTGATGCTTCGGATAAAACCGTGGAAGAGGTAAAAGCGCTGATTGCGTCCGGCATTGACAGCTATGTGTTAACCATAAAAACGCGGGGAGACAAGACGGAAACAATTTCAAAAAATGATATCGGCCTCTATTGTGAATTCGACGGCACCCTGGAAGAAATTATCGCAGGGCAGAATACGAATGAATGGCTGAAACATAAAAAGAACACCACGGAATATGTGATCGATACGATGATCGAATACGACCAGGATGCATTTGATAAAGCGGTAGAAGGTCTGGAGTGTCTGGATGAAGAGAAAATGGTTAAACCGGAAGACGCCCATCTGTCGGATTATGTTCCCGGACAGGGATATACAGTGATTCCGGAGACAGACGGAACCCAGGCAGACCCTAAAGTGGTAAAGGAAAAGATATCGGAAGCGGTTATGAGCCTTAAAAATGAACTTGTATTAGAAGAAACAGGCTGCTACGCCAAAGCGGCTGTAACAAGTGAAGACGAAGCCCTTAACACCGCCGTTCAAAACCTGAATAAATACGTGAACATGAAAGTGACTTACAAATTCGGAGATAAGCAGGAAGTGCTGGACGGTGAAACCATACACCAGTGGGTATCCGTCAACGCGGATTCCACTATCGCTTTGGACACCGATCAGATAAAGGAATTTGTAAAACAGCTGGCTAAAAAATACGATACGGCCTATCAGCCAAAGACTTTAAAAACCAACTCAGGAAAGACGGTTAAAATCGTCGGCGGAAATTATGGATGGAGAATTAACCAGTCCGCAGAAACGGAGGCATTAACAGCCGTGCTCCGGTCGGGAGAGAGCCAGACCAGAGAGCCGGAGTATCTTCAGAAAGCGGCCAGCCACGGTGAAAATGACTATGGCAATACATATGTGGAGATCAATCTGACAGCGCAGCACATGTGGTTTTATAAAGACGGAAAGATGCTGGCGGAAGCCGATTTTGTATCCGGCAACGAATCAAGAGGCTGGGCAACTCCTGCCGGAGCCTATCCGCTGACCTATAAACAGAGAAATGCCACGTTAAAAGGCGAAAATTACGCAACTCCTGTGGATTACTGGATGCCGTTTAACGGCGGAATCGGCCTCCACGACGCCGACTGGCGTAATAAATTCGGCGGAACCATTTATAAAACCAACGGTTCCCACGGATGTGTAAACCTGCCGCCTTCTGTGGCGAAAACCGTTTATGAGAACATTTCAGCCGGAGATCCGGTTCTCTGCTACCATTTGGAAGGCAGCGAATCAAAAGGCACTTCTACTGTGACACCGCCTGCGACAACACCTGCAGCCACTCAGCCGCAGACCACTCCGGCAGTACCGGAAACTCCAGCCGTGCCTGAAACGTCGCCTGCAATCAGCACGCCTCCTGAAACGTCACCTGCGCCGGAGACCACCCCGTCGCAGCCTCAGACCACAGACGGAGGAGTCGGAGTCGTTACGGCTCCCGATACCACCACAGCGCCGCCGGATACGCAGCCTTCCACAGAAAATTCCCACCCCAAGGGCCCTGGAGAGCCGGGAGCAACAGCCCCGTCAAAACAGGAGAAGGGACCGGGGGTTTAATATGGGAGAGTACATACATAACCATAACCGGTCGGTGATCAGCAGAGAAGATCTGTGGGATCTGATGAAGCAGCTTCATCCTGACCTGTCGAAAGAATCAATGGACTGGTTCGTATA
Source organism: Clostridium sp. chh4-2 (assembly GCF_002899675.1). Lineage (GTDB taxonomy): Bacteria > Bacillota > Clostridia > Lachnospirales > Lachnospiraceae > CHH4-2. Next base: position 66,474 of record NZ_PKUU01000012.1, read on the forward strand.
CAATTGCCAGGAACAGCACATCTTTAAACGCATCGGCCGCAACATGTATACCCTGGCCGGAAGTGAACTGGATAAAGAGCGTTATGAACCGGAATATTCCGAGCTGTCCGCCAAAGCCATAGACCTGCTGGAAATGAAGAGACCCATCTCTTCATACCAGCTTTGGGACAGCCGGATGCTGGAAGAATTCCTTCCGTCCGGCGCCGGATTTCCCCATCTCGTGTTTGCGGAAGTATCAAAAGAGCAGATGGAGCCGGCATTTGAACATCTGCGCCGAAATCTGGACTGCAATGTCTGGCTGAAACCGGCTCATCAATATTTTAATAAATATCTGGAAGGGGAGACGGTTGTCGTTCTCCCCCTTTCCTCCGAATCCCCGCGGCACAGAGATGATCCGCATAAGGTGAGGCTGGAAAAGATACTGGTGGATTTATTTGCAAATAAACTGCTTCTGGGATTGTTGGAAGAAGAGGAAAGACAGGCGTTTTATGAGGCCGCATTCCAGCTTTATCTGATCGACGAAAGTACCCTTTTCAGATATGCAAGACGGCGTAACAAAGAAAAGGTTATACGGAAATTTATAAAAGAAAAAACAACGATCACCTTGCTCGGAGAGTAAGGTGGAGGAGTAAATCTTTGTTTAGTTAACTAAGAAACGCCGGAAAGAAGGGGAAACCTGGGCGGGCGGCGGTAATGGAAACGGATAGGGGATTCGGGTTACGCCCCTAAGTGATACTAGGCCGCCAAGAGCGGAAAAAGGCAGCGCGGCGCCATTCACGATGAACTCTTTATGACTTCATCGTTCAGTGGCGCCTCAAATACTGATTCGGAATTCAGTATTTGGCTGCCTTTTTCCGCTCTTACCGACCAAGTATCACTAAGGGTCTGCACACGATCCCCTATCCGTTTCCATTACCGCCGCCCGCCCAGGTTTCCCCTTCTTTCCGGCTGTTGCTTGGCTGGCTAAGGATAAAAAAGATTTGGTGGATTGTGGGTAATAAGTTTTTACATCAAGGGTGAAGGCTTTTCTGAAAATGCCTTGATGATTTAATGTAAAGGGTGAGGTCATTTTGCGAAATGCTTTGACGTTTAAAGTAAAACCCCAAGGCATTTCTGAAAATCCCCTAATATTTGTGTAGATGAGCTATGTAAATATGATTCTACATAAATATCGATGCACTCATATTGTTTTTAACCTGGCCAGCGAAAACCAGCACGGAATGGGGAGGCGGAACCGGAAGCCGAAGGTCAAAGGGGCTGTCCGGGCCGGGGAAGGAAGATGCAGCCGGATGGGATCGTATGGAACCCCTGTAGAACTACTTAGGCCCGTAAGGGCAGAACGAGGCAGGTAAAAACTGATTTCCGCCTCAGTTTTTAAAGCGCCTCTGAGCAGCGAAGTCATCAAGAGTTCACTGCGAATGGCGCTGGCCTGCCTCGTTCTGTCCTTACGGGCCTTAGTAGTTCTTAGGGGCGAATCCCGAATCCCATCCGGCTGCATCTTCCTTCCCCGGCCCGGACAGCCCCTTTGACCTTCGGCTTCCGGTTCCGCTTCCCCATTCCGTGCGTACCTTTCCCAAACTCAGTTAAATCACAATATAGTCAACTCTTTTGGGAAAGCGGTTAGATTTTGTTTGCCGTCCGGCGACAGCCAGATCATGTCTTCGATGCGGACTCCGAACTTGCCGGGGAGATAGATGCCCGGTTCCATGGTGATTACGTTTCCAACGGAAAGCAGATCTTTGCTTCCTTTGGAAGCCCTCAGGCCATCGTGGCAGATTAAGCCTACGGAGTGGCCGAGGCCGTGTCCGAACGTACCTTTATATGGGGTGGAGTCGATGACCGCGCGGGCGGCATTGTCCACTTCATCTCCGGTCTTTTTGGGGGCCAGTCCGTCGATGCCGGCAAGCTGGGCTTTTAGAACCAGATCGTAAACTTCTTTCATCTCGTCTGTCGCATATTCTAAGGCGAACGTTCGGGTCATATCGGAACAGTATCCGCCTATTTTAGCTCCAAAGTCCAGGGTGACAAAATCGCCGGGCTGCAGCGTCCTCGTTCCTGGAAATCCGTGGGGGAGGGAGGAATTGGGGCCGCTCAGGATGATGACCGGGAAGGCCAGTCCTTCTGCTTTATTTTTGTACAGCCGGTATACCATTTCCGCTACCAGATCCTGTTCCGTGACGCCGGGGCGTATCATGGGAAGGAGTTCTTTTAGAGACTGCTCTGCGATCCGTTGGGCGCGGATCATGCATTCGATCTCTTCCGGCAGCTTTTGATGCCGGAGATTTTCTAAAAGGCCGTTGAGAAAAATAGCGGTGCAGGGAAGAGTCTCTGTGTAACGCCGAAACTGGCTGACTGTCAGAGTGTTGTTTTCAAGGGCCAGGGAGCTGAGTTTTAAGTCCTCCGCAAGTCGGCATATGATGGGGACGAAATCCCCATCGGCCTGCTCCAAATGAACACCTGATTCAGAAAAATGCTTCTGTGCCCCTTCAATGGTGCGGAAATCGGTAAAATACCAGCTTTCGCAGGGGGTGACCAGTAAAACGGCGCTGGCAAAAAAGTCTGTCAGGTAAAATAAGTTGGTGGAAGAGGTCACAAGCGCGGCCTCAATCCCTTCCCTTTTCAGAGCTTCCTGGAAAAGTTTTAGTTTCTTCATATTATATGGTTCCTTTCTCGGTCCGGCAGAAAACCAGCCGGAACCCAGGTGTTCTGCATCGTTCCTAAATCTGCCGGCCGGCGATATCCCTTGCGGTTTCTGTTATGGAACCGGAACCGTGGGCGGCCTCGTATTCTTCTTCGGTAACCATGCGGAGGGCATTTGTGGGGCAGACGCGGACGCAGGCGGGCTCCATTCCGTGTTGGAGGCGGAGATAGCAGCCGTTGCATTTCTCCATTTTTCCTTGGGCGTTGAAGGAGGGGGCTCCGAATGGACAGGCCATGGAGCAGCTATGGCATCCGATGCAGTCGGTGGTGTCGAATATGGTCAGATCGGTTTCCGGGTCCTTTTTCAGGCAGCCTACCGGGCAGGCGGTGATGCAGGGAGCCGGTGAACAGTGCATGCAGGCTACGGAATAGTGGGTGAATACCGGTTTTTCGTCTTTGTGCTGCATTTCAAATATGGTGCGGAAAGGGGCATTTCCCGTTTTGGGATCATAGTCATTCTGATCCATGCATGCCACCGCACAGGCTCCGCAGGAACAGCAGAGTTCAGCATCAAAGTCCAGAATCATTTTTTTCATGGAAATCTCCTTTCTTTGCAACACGGCACCGGTTGGAACGGACAGCCGGGAATCCGGAATAAGGGTCCAGGCGGCCGCAGTCCACCAGGTTATTGAAATTGGCTTCCCGGTAGTCGTGATACAGGCTGACCAGACCGGGCGGGTTGTGGTAGGACAGGTTGGCGCAAACGGTTACGCTTCCCGCAGGCGTGCTGATTTCAATCACGTCATCCTGGGCAATACCCATGTTTTTGGCATCGTCGGGATTTAGATCGGCCATGGCTTTCGGCCTCAGGCTGCGAAGCCAGCTAACGTCGTGGAGCCTGGAATGGAGGGCGTTGGGAAGACGTCCGCCTGAGGTGAGGGTGAAAGGATACATTTCCTCATCTATGGAATCCAGTGGCTCTCTATAGGTAGGGAGCGGGTCCAGCCCCCATTCGGGATGGGCTGCGATCAGCTCTGATTTCAGTTCAAATTTTCCTGTCGGCGTTTTCAGCCCACGTTTTAAGGCTGCCATCTCCTGATGAGGCTTGAATTCCGGCACTTTAAGGGGCACATTGGCTTCCTGAAGCTGGTCTACCGTATAAGAAATGGGGCTGAGTATGTATTCCAGGCAGGCCCGGTAACCCTTTCTCAGCAGAGGGTCATCCAGATTCAGATAATTTGCCAGATCGCACATAATTGTGGTATCCGGTTTTGATTCATAAAGCGGTTCGATGACCGGTTTGGTATAAAATGCATATCCGCCGGGATAGGACTTGAATTCTTCCCGTTCAAAGGAACTGCAGGCCGGCAGCACGATATCCGCATATTGACAGGTATCCGTCATGAAAAGGTCGGTATCCACAAAGAAATCCAGCTGTTCCAAAGCCCGTTTCATCTTTTCGCTGTCCGGGAACATTCTGAAATTCATTCCAAATGCCACAATCGCTTTCAGCGGATAAGGTGTTTCCTCTAAAATCTGTCTGGAAATGTCCATGGACTGCGTTTCATGCTCCAGCAGATTCCAAAGCGGAAACCGTTTGGCGCCCACCGGATCGGCCATAGGAGCTTTTCTGGCTTCGGCCACAAATTCATGTTCCAGGGTGTGATAGCCGGAGGCCTGATGGACATAGGTAAATTCTACGGGCATTTGACCGCCTTTTTTATCGTAGCTTCCCGTGATGGCTGTTAAGGCCATGATCGCCCGGTAGTTCTGCATCCCGTTGATGTGATGGGCCAGAGGGGCGGAGCTTTCGCGGACGCTGATGGGGCCGTTTTCGTGGATCATTTGGGCGGCGGCCAGCACTTTTTCATAAGGGACGCCGGTCAGCTCTTCCACGTTGGTTTCATTGAAGCCGCGGCAGTATTGGGCATATTCTTCAAATCCGTGTACGTATTGATCGATATATTCCTTGTCAATCCAGCCGTTTTGAATCAGGACGTTGGCAATTGCCAGAGCCAGAGCTCCGTCTGTGCCGGGTTTTGGCTGTAAAAACAGGTCGGCGATTTTTTCGGCGGTCTGGGTATACATGGTGTCCACGATGATGAATTTGCAGCCCGCTTTTTTCAGGCGTTCCGTGCTTTTAGCGCCTAAATAGCCTGAAAAATAAGGGTTATGGGCCCAACCCAGAAATAGTTTTGTATTCTTCATATCAGGCCGGGCAGGGGATGCGGTGGCAGTCTGCCATGCCATAAGACCCGATGTGAAACAGGAACTGGATTCCGTGCCGTAGTTAGGCGTGCCAAAGGAGTAGGCCAGGCGCTGAAGGATTGGCCGGTACCATTTGCTGTATCCGGAGAAAAACTGGACGGACTGGGCTCCGTATTCCGCTTTTGCCGCCAACAGTTTGGACGCGATGGTCTGATATGCTTCTTCCCAGGTTATCGGTTCAAAGGAGCCGCTTCCTTTTGGGCCGGTCCGCTTTAACGGGGTCTTAATCCGGTCTTCCCGGTAGATATACTGGCGGTTGGCCGCTCCCTTTGTGCACAGAAGCCCTTTGTTTAACGGGTGGTCCTTTGTGCCTTCCACTTTTATAATCACGCCGTCTTTCACATAGGCATCCACACCGCAGTGAGAGGAGGGGGAACAGATGTCACACAAGGTGTGACGGATTTCAATTCCTGTTTCAGGACAGGGAATTTTCGCTTTTATCAGTTCTTCAATTCTTGTCATGACTGCCTCCTTCCAGCTGCCGGATCAGTTCTTCACTCAGACCTTCCCTTAACAGAACACCTTTCTGCATATCGGAAATGACCTGATGGTGGTTTTGCAGAATACTCAGCAGATGGTTTTTTAATATTCCGCTGATCCGGCTGCCGCCCAGGATGTTGATTCCCGCCAGCACGCCGTCTTTTTTAACCGCTTCGATCCATAAGTCTTTTTCTTTATTTTCAAATGTTATAACCGTTCCCTGAATCCGGTTGTCACCGAATCCAATGAAATCCATATCAAAGAAATGAGTGATATTATGTAAAATATTGCCTTTAAATTCTTTTTTGCTGCCCGCCATATTGGCTCCCGCCGTGTATCCCTGATAGGCGGCATTGGCCCATAACCCGATGATCTGAGTGGTCTGGCTCTGCAGATTATTTCCTTCGCAGCAGTCCCCGGCCGCATAGATGCCGGGACAGGAGGTCTGCATATCCTGATCCACCACAATTCCCCGGTTCACCTGAATGCCCGCAGCTAAGGCCAGAGATGTGTTGGCTCTGGTTCCGATGCAGAGGGCGGCCACGTCGGCCGGAAGCTGTGATTGGTCGGAACACTCCACCGAAAGGGCCGTTTCATCTCCTTTCCGGATTGCCGAGAGGCCGGAGGAAAATTTAAGCTTAACGCCTTTTTCCATAAGCCGCTTTTCAATCCGTTTGGCCGTTTCCGGATATGCGGCCAGAGGAAAGATATGGGGAGACATATCCACTAGAGTGGTGTCCATTCCATTGTTGTAGAGCACTTCCAGCACCTTGATTCCGGCCATGGATGCGCCTACGACAACCGCTGAGGTCATGTTTTCCGTTTCCAGCAGCTTTTTCAAATTTCTGGAATCATCCAGAGTTCTCATATAGACCGTCCGTTCGGGACAGTCGTTGGGCAGAGGTGGTATCAGGGAGCGGGCTCCGGTGGCGATGAGGATTTTGTCATACCGGCGGACGGTTCCGTCCTCTAAAATGATTTCTTTCTGCTCTGCATTTAAAGAGGCTGCGGCAGTATTGGAAAAGATATTGGCCTTATAGGCCAGAGCGATATCTTCCAATTCGCCAAATGGAAACATCCCTTCGTAGCGAAGCCTGTTTGAGGCATAATAAGTGGTGAGCATGGGATTATAAGGGGCGTCCGGGTGGTCGGAATAGATATCCACATTTCCCGTGGAATCTGCATCGCGGATTGCGGTCAGCGCATAATAACCGGCACATCCGAAGCCGATGATTGCATAAGATGCCATAGTTAACTCCTTTCTAAAGAGGGAAAATGAGCTTCATGCATCTGAATCAGACGGTCCAGTGCCTGTGAAAGCAGTTCCTTAGAACAGCCGATATTCATCCGCATGAATCCATAACCTCCTGTTCCGTAGTGATTTCCGTCGTTCAGCCCCAGATGCCAGGTATGAATCAGCTCCTGATGAAGGCTGTCGTCGTTCATATTAAATGAGTTAAAATCCAGCCACATGAGAAATGTTCCTTCCAGGACAGACGGTTTGATGTTGGGCGCCGAAGCGGCCAGACGTTCAAAAACCAGCCGCGCATTGCCTTCTATGTAGTCCAGCTGTGCGTCCAGCCAGTTAAAACCGTGGGTATAAGCGGCGGCTGAAGCTTCCATGGACAGGACAGACGGATTTAAAAGCCAGGCGCTTCTCAGCTTTGAGAAGATCTTATCATGAATTTCCTGATTGGGAATCAGCATGCCGGAGACGCCCAAACCGGAGATGTTAAATGTTTTTCCAGGAGCGACGCAGCTTACTGCGATAGGATGGCTTTCAGGGAAAGAGAGAACAGACGTATACCGGTTGTTAAACAGTTCAATATCACAATGGATTTCGTCGGAAACCAGGTATACATGATAGCGGCGGCACAAAAATACAACCCGGGAGACTTCATCCTGCGTCCAGACCCTGCCCACGGGGTTGTGAGGATTGCAGAAGACCATAAGGCGTACCCCGCCTTTTAATTCCTCTTCCAGCCCTTCGAAATCGATCTGATAGGTGTTTCCGGTGTAAATCAGAGGATTTTCTGTTACCCTTCTTCCGGTGGATTCGATCACTGCCTGAAAAGGATCGTAAACCGGCGTCTGGATCAGCACTTTGTCGCCGGGTTTTGTCAGAGCCTGTATGCTGTAGCTGATGGAGGTTACAACTCCGCAGCAGGCGCGTATCCAGCTCTTTTGGAGCGTCAGGCCGTGACGCCTGCCGAACCAGTTGATGATGCTGGTATAATAATCCTCTGACGGGAAACTGTAGCCGAAGATGGGGTGGCTGCATCGGTCATTTATGGCTTGGGTCACTTCTTGGGGACAGTTAAAGTCCGTATCCGCAATCCATAACGGCAGCAGGTCCTCTTCCTGGAATTTCCCCCGGCTCCGGTCCCATTTGATACAATTGGTTCCCTTTCTGCATACTGGTTTATCAAAATTAAATTCAGGATCCATAAGCGCAAAACTCCTTTACCCTTTTCTTTTAATGTTACTATTGGTAAAAGGATAAGTCCAATACATGCTTTTTATTAGTTGATATACAAATCCATATTAATTATTTAAAAATCAGATTAATTAAAAATGAAAATGATAAAAAATGAAAATTCATTCTTGCAGTCTGAGGATAAGGTTGATATAATTTAGCCAGATTGTTGAGGTGGAATGTTGAATTTACTGAATGGAGGCAGACATGGATATCGTCCAACTGGAATATTTTAAGGCTGTTGCGGAATCAGGGCATCTGACCAATGCAGCGAAAAAGCTGAATGTAGCCCAGCCGGCTCTCAGCGTCAGCATAGCGAGGCTGGAGAGCGAGGTGGGAGTGCCCCTTTTTGACCGTATTGGAAGGGGAATTTATCTGAATAAATGCGGCGAAATCTATCTGGAACATGTGGAACAGGCCCTGGATATCCTGGAAAAGGCTCAGCGGGAAGTGGATACCTACTGCAAAAAACTGGAAAATGTATTGAATCTGGGCATTGTCAGCAAGCCGTTTTCCCAGATGATGCTGGTGCATTTTAAAGAGCAGTTTCCAAACAGCCGGATCAGGCAGATCAATATAACCCCTGACAGCATTGAAGAAGAGCTGCAGAAAAATGAGGTGGACTATGTGATTTCCAGCCGCCTCAGTTCGGCCCCCGGCATCGTGGGAGAGATGATCCGGGAAGAGAAGATGATGCTGGCCGTTTCATCCGCTCATCCGCTGGCTAAGAGTAAGTCCGTCCGCCTGTGCGATTTAAAGGGCGAGGAATTTATCAACTTGCCCAAGGAGTACGAATACAGAATGATCACAGACGAGATGTGCCAGGATTCAGGATTTACGGCCAATGTGACCACGGAATGCTTCCACTGCCATATGGCGGAGATGGTGGCGGCCGGAGAGGGCATAGCGCTGATGACCGAAGAGCGTGCTAAGAAAAATGTCGGAAACAGCCAATTAGTTTTCATCCCCATCGTAGACCCGGAATATACCCGCAAACACTATATCGTGTGGAAAGCCGGCCACCATTTCAACGGAATGGCAAAGGAATTCCGCAAGTACGTAATCAGCTATTTCGAATCAGAGTGCGAAGGCGAATGCTCCGGCTGCGGCTGAGTTGACGTGAATTTGTTATTTAACCGAGTTGGCGAAAGGGGGACGCACGGAATCGGGATGCGGAACCGGGAGACGAAGGGCGGAGGGGCCGTCCGGGCCGGCGGAGGAAGATACAGCCATATGGGATTCGGGATTCGCCCCTAAGAGCTACTAAGACCCGTAAGGGCAGAACGAGGCAGGCCAGCGCCATTCGCTGTGAACTCTTTATGACTTCACTGCTCAGCGGCGCTTTAGAAACTGACACGGAAATCAGTTTCTACCTGCCTCGTTCTGCCCTTACGGGTCTAAGAAGCTCTAAGGGGTTCCATACGATCCCATATGGCTGTATCTTCCTCCGCCGGCCCGGACGGCCCCTCCGCCCTTCGTCTCCCGGCTCCGCATCCCGATTCCGTGCTGGTTTTCGCTGGCCTGGTTAAAAACAATAGTTGTTCTTCTGTATTTGCGTAGAATTCATTTACATGGATCGTTTACATAGATCGTGAAGAGATTAACAGAAATACTTTCAGGTTTTTACTTTAAACGTCAAGGCATTTCGCGAAAAGCCCTCACCCTTTACATTAAATCGTGAAGGCATTTCTGAAAAAGCCTTCACCCTTGATGTAAAAACTTACTCCTCCATCCACCAAATCTTTTTTACCCTAAGCTAGCCAAGCAACAGCCGGAAAGAAGGGGGAACCTGGGCGGGGGGCGGAACGGATGAGGCATCGGGGATCGTGTGCAGACCCTTAGAGGTACTTAGCCGGCAGGAACGGAAAAAGGCAGACAAATACTGAATTCCGAATCAGTATTTGAGGTGCCCCTTGAACGATGAAGTCATCAGGAGTTCATCGTGAATGGGCACCGCGCTGCCTTTTTCCGTTTCTGGCGGCTTAGTACCTCTTAGGGTCGGAACCCGAATCCCCGATGCCTCATCCGTTCCGCCCCCCGCCCAGGTTCCCCCTTCTTTCCGGCGTTTCTTTCTAAACTAAATAAAGATTTCCATTGTCAGAATTTATTGGGGATTGGGGATAGAAATCAATTATCATTCATACGTATTTTGATATTAATAGATAAAAATCGTATATTGGACGGTTGATTTGCTGATATGATACTATGGGTTTAACAAATAATTAACGGTAAATTGCGGTAATTATGAAAAAATCACCGAGGGTGAGGAATGTCTGGAGGGACTGTTAGATGAAAGACAAACTTGACAAGCTTATGAATCGAGCATTTAGAAAACCGCTGTACCGGATAGCTGTGATCGTGTTTGGTCTTCCCACTTTTATAGTGGCGTTCCTGGGGTTTATGATTAACAGGAAAAAGGAAGAGGCGGAATACGGCAGATACCGGGATGCGGCGCAACGTGATGCAGAAGGGGATGGAACACTGCAGAGGATACGGGACAGCGCCAAGTATTATCTGGCAAACAAGTACCGGTATTTTGGAAAGCAGGAAAACAGCGCTGAATTCCAAAAGGAACTGGATCGGCAGATTAAAGCGGATACGGAAGAAGAGATTTCCGCAAGAGTGAAGGCTGCTTACCTAAAAGACGGTAAAAGCGGACAGAAAACCTTTGTACAGTATTTATGCGGATGTTTGGAGAATAAGGCGTGGCTGGCATTATCCGTTATCACATCCTTTCCCATGTATATCTTATTGCTGATCTTTTCCAATGCATACAGCCGTTACATATTTGAACGTTTGATAATGATGATTTTCGTGGCCTTCGGTGTGGTGTTTGTGGTATTTACCATTCTTCATTTCGCTTCATCCAGTCCGGCGCTTAATGTGCTCGGCGAAGCGGCTACACAGCAGCAGATTGATGATTTTAACCATGTATACGGGCTTGATAAACCTTATATCATGCAGCTTTTCCATAACTTCAAAAATCTTGCCACCTTTAACATGGGCAATTCCTATTCCGGCAATGAAGACGTTATGGCGGCTATTATGAGAAAGTTCCCGGTAACATTGGAGATGAGCGTTTACGCCTTCCTGATTGCGGTTGTTATATCGATACCGATTGGAATTCTGACGGCGGTAAAACCCAATACGGCGTATGACTATATATTCATGTTCATCGCTTTGGTAGGTCTGTCGCTGCCGGCGTTCTGGTTTGGTATGGTTATGATATTAAACTTCTCCATTAACACCCATTTGCTGCCTGCTTCCTATGTGGCGGACAACAAACTGTCGCTTTTGATGCCGGCCATTGTGCTGGGGACCCATCTGGCGGCCAGCTTAGCGCGTAATACACGTTCCGCTCTTCTCGAGGTGCTGGGACAGGATTACATCGTTACGGCGAAAGCCAAAGGTCTGAGCAATGTGAGGGTAATCGTAAAACATGCGCTTGGAAATGCGATGATCCCCATCGTAACCGTAGCGGGCCTTCAGTTCGGCGGTATGCTGGGCGGCTCTGCGATCATAGAAAAAGTATTTAACGTAAAGGGAATCGGAAGCTATGTTGTGGATAAACAGTTCCTTCCTGATATTCCGGCAATTCTGGCAGGCGTGGTATATGTGTCCATCATTATCAGCCTTATGAACCTGGCGGTTGACCTGATTTATGTATATCTTGATCCACGTATCAAGTCCAGGCTGAAGAGCCAATAAGGAGGGTAAGGATATGAAAACTGAAAATTATTTTATAAAGAAAGCGAATATACGGAAATTAAACCGCTTTCAGGAACAGAAAATACTGGCCTTCGGATGCGGCGGTTCCGCTCTGCTGGCGTTCATCTCAGCGGCCCTGTCATTTGACATTAAGACCAAATCCTTTGGAGCCGCTCCGCTTTTAATCGCGGCGGTTTTCATCGCAGAGGCGGCCGTGGCCTTTCTGATCTGGCAGGCGGTGAAAAGCCAGATATTAAAGAACAATGGAATCAGCAGAGGGCTCAGGCTGACAGGAATCATTCTGGCGGCCACGATTATAAACGGCAACATCTTTTGCGCCCTTGCGGGACTGATGCTGATTAAGAAAGAAAAAAACCTGGAATATCTCATAGGGTGCTACATGGTTCTGGTTGAAGTTCTGATCATGATCGTGTCCTATATGAACGTATTTAAGCCTTATGTATGCGACACATTTTTCCTGGGAATGGGAGTGTTAGCGGTTGTGATTCTGATCCATGCGGTCAGCCTCCCCCTTGTGGTAACTCATGTTAACGGTAATAAAGCCGATAAAATGATGGCTGTTCTGGGCGTTATCCTGATCGCCACCACACTGACCGGCAATCTGTTTTCCCTCCTTTTAGGAGCAGTGCTGATTCGAAAGAGCTGGACAAAAGACGATAATGTATCGATCGGCTGGGTGGACGTGGTAAAGCGTCTTTTCAGAAGCCAGATGGCGGTAATGGGAGCTTTTATCATCGTATTTCTGCTGACCCTTTCCATCTGTGCAAATCTGACGTTTGATTACGGAATTGCCATTGACAATGATTATTCACTGATTTTAAATGCGCCGAGCCTGGCTTATCCGTTTGGAACCGATGATTACGGGCGCTGCGTATTTACAAGGGTTGTGTTTGGAGCCAGAATTTCCTTAACTGTAGGTATTGTATCCACTGCTTTGTCCATTATAGCAGGAATCCTTTTGGGAGCGGTGGCAGGATTTTATTCGGGAAGTACGGATAATATCATCATGAGAATCCTTGATGTGTTCATGGCAATTCCCGGACTTCTTCTTCCGATCGCCATCATCGCGGCATTTGGAACCAGTACGGTCAACATCGTGATCGCCCTTGGAATCGGAGCGATTCCAAGCTACGCCAGAACCATCAGGGCGTCTGTTCTCACCCTGTCCGACGCGGAATTTGTGGAAGCGGCCAGGGCTTGCGGAGCAAAAGACAAGGTGATCATATTTAAACATATCCTGCCCAATTCCATGGCTCCTTTGATTATCAGAGCCACATTGGGAATCGGCGCAGGCGTTACGGCAGTCAGTTCCCTCAGCTATCTGGGACTTGGAATCCCGCCTCAGATACCGGAATGGGGCAACATCCTGAAAGCGGGAAGTTCCTATCTGGAAACAAACGCCTATATGGCCATATTCCCCGGATTCGCAATTGTGCTCCTGGTGCTGGCATTTAACTTTTTAGGTGACGGACTGAGGGATGCACTTGATCCAAAACTGAAGTAGGAGGGAGACGGATGATGGAACAGCAGGAGAAAAAATGTATTCTGCAGGTGAAAAACCTGCATGTGCACTATATCACCGACGAAGAGGAAGTATATGCGGTCAATGGAATCAGCTTTGACTTAAATGAGGGCGACAGCATCGGCCTGGTAGGCGAGACCGGAGCGGGAAAAACAACCACGGCCATGGCGATCATGCAGCTTGTGCCGGACCCGCCGGGTGTGATTACCGAAGGCGAGATCTATTTCAAAGGCAAAAACCTGATTACCAATTCGGATAAAGAGAATGAAAAGATAAGAGGAAACGGTATTTCCATGATCTTCCAGGACCCTATGACGGCGCTGAATCCAACCATGACGGTGGGAGAGCAGCTGATCGAGGTTTTAAGAAGACATAATAAGATCAGCAAGGAAGAGGCGAAAAAACGCTGTATCGAGATGCTGGAGCTGGTAGGGGTGAAGGCGGAGCGGTTTAACGATTATCCTCATCAGTTTTCAGGAGGAATGAAGCAGAGGGTGGTAATCACCATGGCTCTTCTGTGCAATCCGGACCTGCTGATAGCGGATGAGCCGACCACGGCCCTGGACGTTACCATTCAGGCTCAGGTGCTGGATATTATGATGAACTTAAAAGATAAGTTCCAGATGGGACTTGTGATGATAACCCATGATTTAGGCGTGGTGGCGGAAACCTGTGACAAGGTGGCGGTTGTCTATGCCGGTGAAATCGTTGAGACAGGCACGGTGGAAGAGGTTTACTTAAATCCCAGACATCCATATACCTGCGGCCTGTTCGATTCCATACCAAAACTGGATGAAGACAGCACCAAGCTGGTTCCCATTGAAGGAATGACGCCCAACATGGCGGAGCCGCCAACAGGCTGCTACTTCCATCCCAGATGTAAATACTGCCAGGAAATCTGTAAAACAAAATCTCCGGAAATGACGGAAGGAAGCCACAGATACAAATGTTTCTTCCCGTTAGGAAACGGCGATGATGAGAAAGGGGCGTGAAGCCATGAACACAATGCTGGAGGTAATCGGACTTAAAAAATATTTTCAGGTAGCCAATGGCGGACAGCTTCATGCGGTGGACAATGTAAGCTTTAAAATTGAAAAAGGGGAGACCCTGGGAATCGTAGGAGAATCCGGCTGCGGAAAAAGTACGCTGGGACGTTCCATATTAAGGCTTCATGAGCCGACGGCCGGCAAGGTGATCTTCAACGATATGGATATCGTGTCTTTTGATAAAGAAGAGATGCGCCAGATGAGAAAAGAGATGCAGATCATTTTCCAGGACCCTTATGCGTCGCTGAATCCAAGATACACCATATCACAGATCATTGAGGAACCTTTAAAGCTGCACAATCTCTATGGAAATGCCGCAAAACGGCGGGAACGGGTGGAGGAACTGATGGAACTGACCGGACTGTCCCGGCGCATGTACAACATGTATCCTCATGAATTTGACGGCGGAAGGCGTCAGAGGGTGGTTATCGCCAGAGCTCTTTCCGTAAACCCTAAGTTTATTGTCTGCGACGAGCCGGTGAGCGCATTGGACGTATCCGTACAGGCGCAGATCATCAACCTGATGATGGAATTACAGGAGAGACTGGGGCTGACTTACATATTCATTTCCCATGATATGTCGGTAATCAAACACATTTCCACCAATATCGGCGTTATGTATCTGGGACAGATGATCGAAAAAGCGCCTAAAAATGAGGTGTTTAAAAATCCGCTTCATCCATATACCATCGCACTTCTTTCCGCCATACCGTCTGTAAACGTGAAGGTGAAGAAGGAGAAAATCATATTAAAAGGTGAAATCGGATCGCCGGTAAATCCAAAACCGGGCTGCCGTTTCGCTCCCAGGTGTCCATTTGCAACCGAGCGCTGCTTAATTGACAACCCGGTGTTTGAAGAGGTGAAGCCGGATCATTTTGTGGCCTGCCACAGAACAAAGGAAATGATGGAAGGCAAATTAAGGTTTTAATCGGTAATGCCGATAAAATAAATCCAAGGAGGAATATAATCTATGAAAAAAAGAAAACTGGTGTCCTTATTATTATGTGGTGCCATGGCGGTATCCATGACCGGATGTAATGTGCAGACGAAGAGCGATACCACAAAAGCTGCGGCGGAAAGCCAGACAGCTGCAAACCAGGAAGCGGACCCCAACGCAGGCGTTGAGATCGGTGAAGTGAAATTAAGGCTTCTGTATCAGTCCAGCAATGAAAATGTGGCAAATGTTATCCGTGACGAACTGACGAAAGCGGGAATGACAGTGGAGATGAACGCCGCATCTGACGGAGCAACTTTTAAGGAGCAGGAGAAAAACGGCAACTTTGATATCGCACTGACCGGCTGGGCTAACCCTATCGGAACACCTGACTACGGCTGCCGCGGAATCTGGCTGAGCACAGGCGACAGCAATGTTACGGGCATCAATGACCCTGCTTTAGACGAACTGGTTATTCAGGCGTCAGGTGAAACAGAGGACAAATACATAGAAACTTATGGAAAAGCAGAAAAACTGGCAATCGAAGAGCAGTGCTATATGACTCCTTTATACCAGAACCTGAATGCCCGCGCTTTCAGCAATGTACTGAATCCGGACAGCATTGTAAATAACCAGAGATGGGAAGATATCGATTATGCCGATACTACCCAGCGCGATACCAGAACACTCGTAATCACACAGACCGGTTCCAGCATCACCACATGGGATCCGATCAGAGCGGACGACCAGAGTTCAGGATATACCTTAGATGAACTCTATATCCATCTGGTAACCCTGGCTCCTGACTGGAGCGTTACAACAGACAGTTCTCTGTCCTATAATTATGCGATTTCAGAAGATAATAAGTCTTACTACTTTGTACTCAGAGATGACTGTGGATTTGCAAGAGTTGATAAAGACGGCAACGTATATGATTCAGGCGTTAAAGTAGCCGGTGAGGACGTAGTTTATTCTTTAAACAGAGCAAAAGACAAAAATTCCATTCCAATGCACCAGACTTACAGTATGTATGAAAACCTGGATACCGTTGAACTGGTAACTGATTTAAGCGAACTTGAAAGCATAAAAACAGCTGACGGAAAAACAGTGAAGGAAATCCTGGAAAATGGTATTACACCGATAAGCAATGTTGTAGCAGGAAGAGATGAAGTGGACAATGAAGCAGGAAATTACCAGGTTGTACGCTGCAACACTTCCGTACCGTTCCCACAGATCTTAAACTGCCTGACCTTCCATGGAGCAGGTATTGTGGACAGCGAATGGGTAGAAAACATGAACAAGGATGTGGATATTGCAAATTATGATGCGACTAAAGACCGTCTGTACGGCGATTCCGTTACCACAGTAGAAGGCGCCAGCTATGACAACCAGTTATCCGTAAGCGGAAACTATGTGCTCACATCCATGAACGACTATCAGATGAACTTTGTTGCAAACCCGGCAATCCGCACAAAAGATCCGGAATGCACTTTAATCAAAACACTTACAAACAAATTTATCGCAGATCAGGAGACAGCCCTTTCCGCACTTAGAAGCGGTGATGTGGACTATTGCTACAATATTCCTCAGACAAAATACGATGTTGCAGAATCCGATCCGAATTTAAGCCTGAAGAAATTCTCCGGTATCCGCGTGTTCATGTTAGCGTTCAATATGCATGGAAATTCCATCGTATCTGATTCCGCAGATTTAAGAAAAGCAGTTGCATCTGCGATTAATTTTGAAGACATCAAAGCAGTTTTAGGTGGCAATGCCCTTGAATGCTACAGCCCGCTTGCAACCTGTCTTGATCCGGGCAACAAACTGCCTTATCAGCCAGGCGATACGGAGAAATATTTAAGAGCTTATTTTGCAAATAAAAAATAAAAGGTAAGGGAATCATGGATAAACAGGAACTGATGAAACAGGTAGAGCAATACATAAACCAGAACCGGGATGCGATTGTTGAAGATTTAAAGACGCTGGTGCGGATTCCCAGCATCAGCGTCGACGGAGATGAAGAAAAGCCTTTTGGAGAGGAATGCGCCAGAGCATTGGATCAGGCGCTTTCCATGGCAAAAGAGCGGGGCTTCTACGTCAACAATCATGATTACTGGTATGGTACGGCCCTTTACGGATGTGAGAAGAATGACAATGGCCTGATCGGCATATTCTCTCATCTGGACGTGGTGGAAGTAGGGGACAACTGGATCTATGAGCCCTTTGAGCCCATAGAGAAAGAGGGATTCCTGATTGGCCGCGGAGCCGGAGACAATAAAAGCGGCGCAGTCGTCGGGATGTATGCTATGCAGGCAGTAAAAGAACTGAATATTCCGCTGAGAAGCAATCTGATGCTGTACTTCGGATGCAATGAAGAAAAAGGAATGAAGGATATCGAACGGTTCGCCAAAGAACATCTGATGCCTGATTATTCCATGGTTCCGGACCTGTTTTTTCCGGTGTGCTACGGAGAAAAAGGTAATCTGAAACTGTCTCTGCAGGCGAAAAACGGATTCGTTCAAATCGCAGATTTTTCCGGCGGCAAGGCGGAGAACATGATACCGGAAAAGGCAGAGGCCAGAATCTGCCGCTGCCCCCGGTTCTATGAACAGGCGGTTAAAGCCGCCGGTTCAAGAGCAGATATTGCAGTCGAGGAAGCAGATGATATGATTATCGTTACGGCGCATGGAACCGGAGGCCACAGTTCCATGCCGGACGGAACCATTAACGCCATATGGGTGTTAGCGGATTTCTTAAAAGATCTGGAGGCTTTAGATCCGTCCGACCGGGATATCTGTGCCAGCATTGCAGAATTTACAGGTGATTATGAAGGAAAAAAACTGGGAATTGACTGGAGTGACAAACCTTCCGGAAAATTAGTCTGTGCGGCGGTAAAGGCCAAAATGGACGGTACATTGCCGGAGATTTTATTCAATATCCGCTATCCTGTTACGGATTACCGGGAAAGAATTGAAACAGAACTTTTGAAGGTGATTACGGACAAAGGCTTTGTCGTTAAGGATATCACCAATAACGGTCCTCTGTATCTGGCAAAAGACGATCCCTATGTGCAGACCTTGATGAAGGTTTATCATGAGGTAACGGGACTTGACAGAGAGGCTTACGTAATCGACGGCGGAACTTATGCGAGAAAATTAAAACGCGCGGTCGGGTACGGCGGAGGAAACGGAACGCATGCCGATTTCCTTCCCCCGGGCCACGGCGCAGTCCATCAGCCGGATGAAGCCAGAAATATTCAGGGTATTTTAGATGCTATAAAGATCTATGTGATGTCCATTCTGGCCATTGACGAGATGATTCAGGCGGAACGGGATGAAAATTCAGGAGAGCAAATCAGATGATGAAACAAGTAAAACCTATAACAAAGGAGCTGCTAAAGCGGTGTGCCGACGAATTTGAGAATAATTCAGCCAATCGGGCGCTGGCTTGTGCGGCGTCTAAATCGGAGCTGTCGGATATCTCTTTTTGCGATACGGCGGCCCGGAAACTGGATATGACATTTTCCATCGACCTGTGCGATTCCAAGGTTACCTGGCAGAAGGCCAGCGGACGGTGCTGGATCTTTGCGGCGCTGAACATCCTTCGGGAAGTGGCCGCTAAGAACTGCAACATGGACCGGATTGAGCTGTCGGAAAATTATATTGCCTTTTGGGATAAATTTGAGAAAATCAATTATTTCCTGGAATCCGTGATAGACAGCGCAGACCTTCCCGTCGGAGACCGGACTCTGGATTGGATTCTCCAGGGAATCAGCGATGGCGGCCAGTGGGATATGATCGTATCCATCATTAAAAAATACGGCGTGGTGCCTCTTTCTGCCATGCCGGAAACCTATCAGTCATCCAACACCAGGGTGATGAGCCGGATGATCAACAGGAAACTGAGAGAATACGCCATCGAACTGCGTTCCATAGTTTCCCAGGGTAAAGAGCCGTGGGAGCGGAAGGAAGAGATGCTTACAGAAATGTACCGGGCTCTGTGCATCTGCTTTGGAAAACCGGCGGATACCTTCGATTTTGAGTACAGAGACAGGGATAAAAACTATTTTGAGGACAGAAACCTGACTCCGGAGACATTTTACAAGAAATACATCGGGGTGGATTTAGCCGATTACGTCAGCATTATCAATTCCCCTACAACGGATAAACCATATGGAAAAGCCTATACGGTAAAATATCTTGGCAATGTAGTGGAAGATTCCGTCCGCCACATCAACGTTCCGATGGACGATTTGAAGGCAATGGTTGTAAACCAGTTAAAAGACGGAGAACCGGTATGGTTTGGAAGCGACTGTTCCAAATTCGGAGACCGGAAGCTTGGTATCTGGGATCAGGATTCTTTCCTCTACGGCGAGATGTTAGGAGGGCTTACCTTTGGCCTGAGCAAGGAAGAGAGCCTGGATTACAGAGACAGCGCCATGAATCACGCTATGGTAATCGCAGGTGTGAATTTCGATGAAAACGGTTTGCCGAACCGGTGGAAAATAGAAAACAGCTGGGGCGAGGAAGCCGGACAAAAAGGATATTTCGTAATGAGCGCCAAGTGGTTTGATGAGTTTACCTATCAGGCGGTGGTACATAAAAAATATCTGCCTGAGGATTTGCAGACGGCTCTTTCGGAAGAACCTAAAGAACTGGAGCCATGGGACCCCATGGGGTCTTTGGCGGGGGAGTGAAAAGCTTTGTTTTAGTATAAAAGAAACGCTGGAAAGAAGGGGGAACCTGGGCGGGCGGCGGAAATGATATGGGATAGGGGATCGAGTTTCAACCCTAAGAGGTACTAGGCCGCCAGAAACGGAAAAAGGCAGCGCGGCGCCATTCACGATGAACTCTTTATGACTTCATCGTTCAGTGGCGCCTCAAATACTGATTCGGAATTCAGTATTTGTCTGCCTTTTTCCGTTCCTGTCGGCCAAGTACCTCTAAGGGTCTGCACACGATCCCCGATCCCATATCATTTCCGCCGCCCACCCAGGTTCCCCCTTCTTTCCAGCTGGTGCTTGGCTAGCTGAGGAAAAAAAGATTTACATTAAGGGTGAAGGCATTTTCGAAAAAGCCTTGAGGATTTAATGTAAAGGGTGAAGGCATTTTGCGAAAAGCCTTGACGTTTTAAGTAAAAACCTGAAGGCATTTCTGAAAATCCCTTCACGATCTATTTAAATTTGTAATGGAAAGTTTAAGTAAATGAGTGTAAAATGGAGGGAAACGTATGAAGATACAGCTGCATCCGCATTATAAAGTATTTGAATCGGCGGATATGAAAAAAGCCCAGGAACTTTTGAGGGTTTTTCATAAGCCGGAAGGGCTTTCGATTGAGGATCGGACGGTTCCTGGAATTAACGGAGCTCCGGATATTGAGATACGTATATTCAAGCCGGATCATGAACCGGAGGAAGAGCCTTTGCCTATGATTATGGATATTCATGGCGGCGGTTTTACCAGCGGGGATTATGATATGGACAGCAATCGGATTGCATATCTGGCGATGAATATACCTGCTTTAGTGGTGGCGCTGAATTACAGGCTGGCACCTGAGCACATCTTTCCGGCGGCTCTTGACGACTGCCGGGCGGTATGGCAGTGGATGTATGACCATGCAGAAAAGATGGGAGGAGACAGGGAGCGGATGGGGCTTTTTGGCACCAGCGCGGGAGGAAACCTGTGCGCGGGTCTGGCATTTTATATCCGTGACCATGACGGCCCTAAGATATCCTTTAATGCAATGAATGTTCCAGCCATAGGATTTGGCCCCACTTTATCGGCAGAGCAGATGCGGTATGGGGCTCCGGTGCTTTGCGGGGATAATCTGTCCTCCGCCTTTGTGGAATATGTGGGAGGCTTTAATGGTCAGATTCCTTCTTATTATGCCATCCCCAACTTAGCAATCGACTATTCCAACCTGCCTCCGTCACTGATTATTGTAGCTGAATACGATCCGCTGAGGGACGAAGGGCTAAAATACGCCCGCAGCCTGATGAAGGATGCAGTGCCGGTGGAATTGTATATGATGCCCAGAGTAGGCCATGGATTTGATGCGGTAAACGATGCGCCAATGACCCGGTGGATCAGGGACGGTCTGGTCCTTTCCTTCCAAAGAGAATTTGGTATGCTGTAATGGATGATTATAAAAAATGAATGACGGTAAAAGGTAAAAAGGAGTAAAAATGGAAAGAGCGACAATTGAAGAAGTGATGGGACTGATGCTGCAGGAAATTCCTCATGGGATCGAGGAAGAAGTCTCTCTGTTAGACGCCCTTGGCTGTGAGCTGGCAGAAGATCTTTTGTCGCCCATGGACCAGCCTCCATTTCCCAGGTCTCCGTTAGACGGTTATGCGGTCAGGTCGGAAGATATAAAAGGGGCTTCTAAGGAGTGCCCGGTAATTTTAAATGTAATAAATGAAGTTATGGCCGGCAGTTATACAGACGCCGTTATAAAAGAAAAAACAGCGGTTAGAATCATGACAGGAGCGCCCATCCCATCCGGTGCGGACTGCATCGTCCGCCAGGAAGACACGGATTATGGAGAAGAACAGGTGAAAGTCTTTGTGGAACACCATGCCTATGAAAATTACTGTTTTCAGGGCGAGGATTTTAAGCAGGGAGACTGCCTTGCAGAGCGGGGAACCGCGATGGACTCCATCGCCATAGGAATTGCGGCCAGCATGGGAAGGGAGCGGGTTCTTGTATACAGAAAACCGAGAGTGGCCGTATTTGCCACAGGAGATGAACTGGTGGAGCCGGGAAATCCCCTTGTGCCTGGAAAGATCTATAATTCCAACCTCTATGTGCTGGTGTCCCGGCTGATGGAGCTGGGTATCCGGCCGGTTATGATGCAGGCGGTGGGCGATGACGAAGAAGTCATGGGAAAAATGATTCAGGCAGCCGCAGCTGAGGCGGATCTGATCATTACCACAGGCGGCGTTTCAGTGGGCAAAAAAGATATCATGCATGGGGCCTTAAATGGAATCGGCGCACGCAGACTGTTCTGGGGAATCCGCATGAAGCCGGGAATGCCCACCCTGTGTTCTGTTTACGATGATACGCTGATTATCAGCCTGTCAGGAAATCCCTTCGGCGCTGTAGTGAATATGGAAGTGCTGGTGAGGCCTGTACTGGCGAAGCTGAGCCATCAGGATGCATTGATACCAAAAGTGGAAGAGGGGATCATGGCAGATTCCTTTTTAAAGGAAAGCAGGGTGAGAAGAATGGTCCGCGGAGTGATTGACGGCGGGAAAGTGACCCTGCCTAAGGGACTTCATTCCTCAGGCGTTTTAGGGTCTATGATGAGATGTAACTGTCTGATCGACATTCCGGCCGGAACGAAGAAACTGGTTCCCGGGGACAAGGTGTCGGTGATTCTCTGTTAATTTCCAACGATCCTTACGCTGAACCGGTTTGGAAGGCAGACGATCATCTCTGTGCTGTTATGAATTTTACCCTGATGAATACAGACTTTATCAGGACAGGAGGCTTCCGTAACGTAAGCCTCCTTATTTTTTATGACCAGATGGTTGGTACCTCCGTTATAGCCTTCTATGGTCAGTTCCTGATCCACATTTAAATCCAGGGTTTCCACCACCTTACCGTCCACGCTCACTTCCGCATAGACAGCCGGTTTTAGTTTAAGTATATAGCTTCCGGCGCTGAATACGGCGGCGGCGGCCAGGATCACTCCAATTAGAATTAAATCTCTTTTTTTCTTTTTATCCATTTTCGAGTCCTCAATCTGATTGTGCAGTTTATTTTCTCTTTATCCATGGTATTATATCATAAAGAAAAACGTATACCAAGGTGGTATTTGCTTGAAGTTTTGGCAAAAACGGCGTATTGTTACGATTCAAAGCCCCGGTGGTCTCTGCCGTCCGTTCCGGTTTTGGCAGTTTTCAGGAACTTTCCAGTTCCGGTTTCGGACATAAGCGCTTCTAAACGTGCAGGATTTTTCTAAAAACCAAGGGAAATGTCCAAACTCGCTAACACTCAGACAGGTGGACATTTCCCTTGAACGAAAAATTCTGCGCGTTTAGAATTGCTAATGCCCTGCAAAGTCACAGGAAAGTTCCTGAAAACTGCCAAAACCGGAACGGACGTCAAAGACCACCGGAACTTTGAATCGTAACTGCGTATGACTGGTATACTGCCAGTTAATCTTTTTAAATACACAAAAAAGAGTATAGAAAAAGGAGGGGAAAATATGAAGATTTTAATCGCGGAAGACGAGCCGGATATGCAGCGGATTATCCGTCTCTACCTGCAAAAGGAAGGATATGAGGTATCTGTTGCGGACAATGGAACCGCTGCGCTTAAAATGGCCTGCGAAGGAGGGTATGACCTGCTGATTGCGGACTGGATGATGCCGGGGATGAGCGGAATACAGCTTTGCAAAGAGATTCGATCCTGTTCCCTGCCGTTAAAAATCATTATGCTGACCGCAAAAAGTGAGACGGAAGATGAGATAACGGGGCTCAGCTGCGGGGCGGACGATTACATCCGAAAGCCGTTTGAACCCAGAATTCTGTTATTGAGGATTAAAAAAATGTTTCAGATGGAAGAGATTCTGAGGTGCGGGGACATCGTTTTAAACGGCAGAACCCAGACCGTATTTGTGGGAAAAGAGGAAATCCGCCTGACCCAGAAGGAATATCTGCTGCTGGAAGTATTTATGAGAAACCAGGGGATTGTGCTGCAGAGAGAGGTGCTCCTTAACCGGGTATGGGGAGAAGAATACGATGGGGATGAGAGGACTTTGGATACCCATATCAGACGGCTGAGAGGGAAGATTGGTAGAGAATACATTACCACTTATGTGGGAATGGGATATAGGATGGATGAACCGGATGAGCAGATTAACCCGTAAATTTATTATCAGCCTGTCATTTGTATTTGCCGCAGTGGTTTTACTGTCCTTATTTTTGAATGAGAATTTTATCCAGCGTTATTTTCTCTATCAGGAAAAACAGGAGATGAGGCGCATCTGCGGGCTGCTGGAGGACTATGACGGGCCTGTGGATGAGGCGGCCGCTGAGTTGGAAAGCTCGGAAGATGTGGTAATCGCCTGGGTTCAGAATACAGAGGACAATGAGCTGTTAAATGAAAGACTGAGGGAATCATTTCGCAATAAAGGAATCAGCTTGAAAAAATACTGGCTTTGGGATCAGGATCAGCAGGATGCCATGACGGACGGGCGGAAGATGAGAATCTATAACCAGGAAGGGCTTCATTACAGCCTGTTGGTCGTATATATGCCGGTGGATTCTTATTTTGTGGCCGTTTCCAAGATCATTCCTTCCATTGACAGGACCATGTCTTTGATTAACCAGGTGACCGTCGCCGTATTTGCGGGAGCTCTTGTTATCATGTTCCTGCTGATCTCCGTACTGGTGCAAAAAATTATATCCCCTCTCAGGACAATCGGGCAAGCCGCCGAATCTATATCGGCCCTGGACTATAAAACCGTGGAAATCCACAGCGGAGACGAACTGGAGGACCTGGCCGGAGCTATCAACCATATGAGCATGAAATTAAAAGAGGCCCACGAATCGCTGGAACTTAAAAATGAACAGATGAAAGAGCTGTTAGCCAACGTTTCCCATGATTTAAAGACGCCTGTGGCCCTGATAAAAGCATATGCCGGCGGAATCAAGGACGGCTTGGACGACGGAACCTTTTTGGATACCATCATCCTGCAGAATAACCGTATGGAAAAGATGATAGAGCGGCTTATAGATTTGGCGAAAATGCAGAGGCAGCAGGCGGTTAAAAAGCCGGTGGATATCAGCCGGAGCCTGGTGGAGCTGATACGGGATTACCGCCTTCAGGAGGAATGCAGCCGGGTCAGGTTCGGGTGCGAAGCGGAAGAAGGCCTGACGGTTATGGGCGATGAGGAGGCGGTTGTCATGATTTTGTCAAATCTGCTGTCCAATGCGGTGAAATACACGGCGGACAAACAGGTTTTTGTAAGTCTGCATAAGACGGAGAGCTGTGTGATTCTGCGTGTGGAAAACAGGATAAATGATCCCCGGCAGATCGATTTGCAGCAGATATGGGAACCTTTTGTTGTTGCGGAAAAATCCAGGAATAAGGCGGTGTCCGGCACGGGCCTTGGCCTGGCGATTGTGAAAGCGGCTGCAGTGCAGAATGGATTCCGATGCGGATGCGGGCTGGAAAATGACCGCATTATATTTACGGTTGAATTTCCGTGACAGTTCGGTTAATCCTGATTTCATTTTATTTTTGTCATCTTGACGATGTCAAACGGATGTAACATGCCTGTTTTATGATGTGGAATGTAAACAGAAAAAACAGGAGGTTCAAAATGAAAAATTACAGAAAACCGATAAAATGTTCCTGCGTCTGTCTCCTTTCCATGGCTTTGCTGGCCGGATGCGTCCCGGGTGCACAGACCGGAGAAACGCCCGGGATGCGGCCGGAAACGGATTCTTTGGAAATCCCCGCATCATCCATATCCTATGAAGCAAATCCGGCGGATTTTTCCCTGACCATCAGTGACGGAACGGTTTCGGTTCCGGCATCCCTTCCGGGAAAGGAATACAGGACCGCCAATTTTGTGCAGGACGGAGAATCGATGAGCTGGGAATATCCGGATGAAAATATTTCCGTATCCATTAAACCGGAACTGGATTATCTGCATGTTACCATCGTTTCGGAAAAACCGGAGGATCATCAGTTCCAATGGCCTTATATAGCAGGAGACGCCTATTATCTGCCTTTTGGGGAAGGAAAACGGATTCCGGCGGATGATCCCGTATGGAACAATTATTTAAAAGGAAATGAATTTTCCGTGTTAGAACAGCTTTCCATGCCCTTTTGGGCGGCGGTTAACGGAGATTATGCCGTTTTATATATCATGGAAAATCCGTTTTGGAGCAGCTTAGTATTTTCAGAGGAAGACCGGGTGCAGTTCAGTCTGATCCATGAATATCCGGAGATAGACCCGGAAAAAGAGAGCAGTTTCCGTATCTATCTGACGGACAACAGCCCTGTTTCAGCGGCAAAGATTTACCGCCGGTATGTAAAGGAACAGGGGCGGTTTATGACGTTGGAGGAAAAAGCGGAGAAGAATCCCAATATCAGAAAGCTGTACGGCGCGCCGCAAATCTATCTGTGGGGAGAGAACCTGATCGCTCCCGAAGATATTAATTGGCCTGCATTTCGCAGGGCGTTGGATTCTGAGGTGTTAAAGCGGGTGACAAGTCTGGCGGCAGAAACCGAGAATGGGAAAGAGGCGCTGAAAGCATTTGGGGACATAGCCAATCAGGATTATGTGGGCCAGTATCAGAAGAATATAATATGCCGGTATTTGAGTGAAATCCTGAAATCAGCGAAGTTTTATGACCCGGAGGTTTTCACCTCCCAGGACGAAACCATGAAAGGCCTTTTAAATAAAGGAATCGATGCGCTTGACGAGTCCGGTTTGATTCAGCTGAACAAACACGCGCTGGCGTCCGGCCTTCCTGATGTATTCCGCCCGGCAGAGACGTGGATGGACAGCCAGACCACCGGCCTGATTGACGAGATGAAAGCGTCCGGCATTGACCGGGCGTGGATCGGCCTTAACAGCTGGGAACAGGCATATGCGAAACCGGAACTGGTGGAGCGGGCCGTGGAGAACGGGTATTTAACCGGACCCTACGATTCCTATCATTCCATTCACAAACCGGGAGAGGAGCAGTGGATTACAGCGTCATTTAAAGATCATTCTTTATATGAAAATGCCACCGTCCTTTTAAAAAACGGAGAAAAAGCGTCCGGTTTTCAAAATGTAGGACGTAAGCTGAATCCCACTTTATCCCTGCCTTCCGTAAAACAGAGGGTTGGTGAGATCATGTCGTCTCAAATTCCCTTTAACTCCTGGTTTATTGACTGTGACGCTACCGGAGAAATCTATGATGATTACACGCCGGAACACGTTACCACACAGCAGGAGGATTTATCCGCCCGTTTAGAGCGCATGGCCTATATCCGGGATCAGTACGGCATGGTGGTGGGTTCGGAAGGGGGTAATGATTTTTCCGCTGCCGATATCGCGTTCGCTCATGGGATCGAATTAAAATCTTTTGCCTGGATGGACGAAGATATGAAGAGCAGGAAGGACAGCCCGTATTATATTGGAAAGTATTACAATCCGTCCGGCGGGGTGGCGGAACATTTTTCCAAACGGATTCCTGTAAAGGAAGAGTATCGGTCTATTTTCATCGATCCCGTATATGACCTTCCGCTTTTTAAGCTGGTCTATAATGATTCCGTTATAACCGGTTACCATTGGGACTGGTCTACCTTTAAAATTATCGGTTCCGTAAAGGACCGAATGCTGAGAGAAGTATTGTATAACGTTCCGCCTCTCTATCATCTGGACGGGGAAGAGTGGCAGGAGTATAAAAATGAGATTGTGAGCCATACGAAGGTCTGGTCCGAGTTTGGCAGGCAGGCGGTGACCCGTGAAATGACAGATTTCCGGTATCTTCAGGAAGACGGTTCTGTCCAGATGACCCAATACGGCGCAGGCCTTCGGGCGGTTGCCAATTTTGGCAGCGACGAATATTCTTATGAAGGAGTTAACATTCCCGCCCATTCACTGCTGATGGAAATGAACGGGGAAGTTTCACTCTATACTCCTGAAATAGGTCAGGCCCATCAATAAATAAATGCAAGAGAATGCCAAAGCGAAAGGGCTGCCGTCAATGGCAGCCCTCTGTCTTGTGCATTAGTTTAAAATATCGTAATTGTTCAGTACCCTCACAATTACGAGCAAAAATCCATACGAAATCGCCTGCGGCGATAGGATTTTTGCCTGCTTTTCCAAGTTTTATTACGGTCAGCGCAGTAAATGCGCTGACCTACTGAACAGTTACAAAATATCATAAGTAATTTCCTCATCGCGTACAAAATCGGGATGAATAATACGCGCATAGTGTGCGCCCTGTTCTTTCTTTGCCACAAGGTCATTCATGCAGCGCTCCGTCCATTCAAACGATCTGCGGACGAATTTTTCTTCATCCAATTCAGTGAATTCCCCATCTCTGCGGAGCAGCTTCCCGTCGACCATCGTCTCGCTGGTGGTGGTACCCGCACAGTTTCTCAGGAACAGGAAATAGAGCAGATCCGGTTTTACCCGGGTGAGGGCGGTGCACATCGGAAGCAGATGGGACGCTTTTTTCAAATCAATGGTTATGATGTCGGCCCGTTTTCCCGCCTCAAGAGTGCCAATCTGATGATCCAGTCCATAAGCCTTGGCGCTTCCCAGCGTGGCCGCGTAAAACGGCTTATGATACGGAAATTCCCGTTCCTCTCTTGGCATGATCTTATGAAGAATCTGCATCAGCTTCATGGCGGACATAACATCCAGGGAACCGTAATCGCTGCCCAGACCGACGTTGACGCCCATTTTCAGCATATAGGGCACGTAGGCGCAGTTGCCGCAATTGGAACCGTTGATATCAGGATTGTGGATGACGGAAGCGCCTGCCTTCGCAATTTGCTCAATCTCATGTTCCCTTAGCATGGAACCATGGAACAGAACGCTTTTGCTGGTAATCAGGCCTTTTCTCATGTAGTGGGCGAAGGCTCCGCCCTCCTCCTTCCACAGTTCATCCGCCCGGTCAACCGCATTTTTGAATTCCCAGAAATGGGTGACAAACCGGGTATTGTACTGCTCCGACAGTTCCATAGCCCCGTCCATCAGCCGTTCCAAGCAGTCCCATAAATCATGAATATGAACGGCCACTGTCATACGGCGGTCAGGATTGTGATAATGTTCGATGCATTCCCTGGTTTTTTCCAGATACTGCTTCCAGTTAAGATTGTCGGAATCCAGCCGGAACGAGGATGCCATCTGGGGAGCTAGGATTCCGCGGATTCCGCTGTCCTCCATGGCTTCATAGGCGGTGTCGGGCAGAATCGTACTGTTTTCCACCGTTGTGGTCCCGTGCTTTAACGCATTAATGGCAGAGGTCATGGAGATGTCATACAGGCTTTCACGTGTGAGCCAGCCGTAAGGGTCATGAATCGTGGTCAGCATATGCTCGGAAATGTGTCCGTAGTCATAGGGAAATGCCCTGGAAATGTTCATGTGGGTATTGCATAAATGGTTATGTCCGTCCACCAGGCCCGGCATTACAATTTTGTCGCAGCAGTCGATTACCGTGTATGGAGCTTTACCCGGGTGCTGTGCGCGGTATTCGTCCTCCGTTCCTACAAAAAGGATTTTGTTGTCCTCCACTGCAACGGATAATCCGCTTTTAATACCGTCTGGCTCCGGCTTTACAAATATGAATTTACAGTTTTTAAATAATGTGATTCCCATATTTTTACCCTCCTTATGCCAGCGCTACGAGATAATACAGCAGCGGAACAGCGATGATGTAGATGGCCGGATGCAGTTCTTTCGCCCGTCCGGCAGCGATCTTTGTCACGACACAGGTAATGATGCCAAGACATAAGCCGGTAGCGATGTTATATGTGTAGGCGGTTCCCATCACAGAGACAAATGCAGGCATAGATTCCGTGAAATCGGAGTAATCCAGCTTTTCCATACAGCTGAGCATCCCCAGACCGATGGTGATCAGAGCGGCGGAAGAAACGCTGTTGGGTACCATGAGCGCAATCGGCGTAAAAAAGAGGGAAAGACCCAGGCAGATGGCACAGCCCACAGCCGTAAGACCTGTTCTGCCGCCTGCCTCCACGCCTGCTGCGGACTGGGCATAGATGGTGACCGTGTTGGTTCCCATAACAGTTCCGATGCAGGTGCCGACAGCGTCAACGATAAAAGGTTTTTTAATTTCCGGGAAATTTCCGTCTTCATCCAGCAGGTTGGCTTTGGCTCCGATACCAAAGAGGTTGCCTACCGTGGAGAAAAAATCTCCCATGAAAAATGCCAGGATAAATGGAATATAGACCAGCTTCAACGCGCCTAAAATATCCAGTTTAAATGCAACCGGAGCCATGGAAGGCGGCAGGCTGACCAGCGTTTCGGGAACCGTAGTAAGGCCCATGGGAATTCCAATGACCGTACCGATTATCATGGCCAGCAGCAGCCCTGATTTCATATTCCTGGAGGAAAAGATCAGGATGAGGAGGATAGTCACGGCCGCAAGTATGATTTCAGGATTGTTTAATTCTCCCAGCTTCAGAAAGCCGGAACCATTTAATTGGATCAGCTTGATATTGGACATGCCTGTAGCGATGATAAATACGCCCACGGCAGTGCCCATGGTAATTTTAAGCCCTTTAGGGATTACTTTTACAACCATTTCACGTATATTGCATACACTAATCAGGACAAATACGACGCCGGAAATAAAATTCATTCCCAGGGCAACCTGCCATGACGCGATTCCTGCGCCAACGATGGAATAGGCAATCAGCGCATTGCTCCCCATTGCGGTGGCGAGGACAAACGGGATGTTGCAGTAGAGCCCGCAGGCCAGGGTAAAGATCATTGCGCTTACGATGGTAACAGTAGCCATGGCTCCCTTATCCATTCCGCAGCTGGCCATGATGGAAGGATGGACAGCGATTAAAAACGCCAATGTCATAAAAGAAGTGGCGCCGGCCACCAGTTCAGTCCGTACGGTGGTCTGCCGTTCTGTCAGATGGAAGAAAGAGTCCATTGTTTCATTTAGTCGTTTCATAATTTTATCCTTTCTGATAAATTAATTAGTCAGAAAATTCGCGAAAGTTCTGTTGATTTATATTGAGAATAGGACTTTATGCTCGAAATGTCAATAAAGAAAGCAAAAACAGTATATTTTCTGTACAATATAACAAAAACATGTGTGAATCCATTCATAAAACTGTGAAATGCGAAAAGTCGTAATACCACTTTGAATTAACTGGTAATACGACTTTCCAGAACGCATAATAACAGCCGGTGTTTTTTGTCAACTATGAGAATAGAAACGGCATTTCCCTGCTGATAAAATGGGGTTAATAAATCGGAATCAAAGGGAGATGCAGAATGAATACAGAAAAGAGCAGGGAAAAGGGAATTATTTTTACTATGTTGTCAGCCATCATCTTTGGCTTTACGCCCATACTGGCGAGGATCGCATATGACGGAGGAAGCAACGGAATTACCATGACATTTTTCCGGGCCTTTCTGGCACTACCCGTCCTTTATCTGCTGAATCGGAAAAAGGGTATTTCCCTTCGCCTGTCCAAAAGGCAGCTGTACGACGTTGCTGTGACCGGCACACTGGGCACCGGTCTTACCACAGTCTTTCTTTATATGTCTTACAATTATATCAGCGTGGGGCTGTCCACCACCCTGCACTTTATCTATCCTCTTGTGGTCACCCTGTGCTGCCGCCTCCTGTTTAAGGAACGGATGGGAAAATTAAAATGGTTTGCACTGTTTTTGGGCGCTGCGGGCATCCTGTTTCTTTTAGAACCGGGGAGCGGCATCAGCGTGGCGGGGATTGCTCTCAGCCTCTTGTCAGGCATCTGCTATTCTTTTTATATTCTTTATTTAAGCAGGTCGGAGCTGAAGGATATCCCATATTTTAAGCTGTCCTTTTATCTTTGCATCATGATGGCGGCCACATCTATGGTGTTTGGGACTGCGCTGGGGCAGCTGACCGCCGATATGACGCCGGGAGCATGGCTGTGCAGTTTCCTTGTCTCCATGTTCACCTCTGTTCTGGCTCTTTCCCTGTTTCAGATGGGGGTGAAGCTGTCCGGTCCTTCCAGCGCTGCGATGCTTTCCACGCTGGAGCCGATCACAGGCGTCATTCTCGGGATTCTTGTGCTGAAGGAAGGATGTTCTTTCTTTAAAATTGCAGGTGGAATCTGTGTCGTTGGAAGTGTCCTCCTGGTGGCAAAAGAGGGGGAAAAAGAAAAGGAGATTTAACTCAAAGGGTTTTTATTTTTCTCCGTTTGTGCTAAAATGTGGACTAACAGAACACATGACAGGTCATAGCGGAGGAAACAAATTGGGGCAGGAAAGCAGTCTGAAGCGGCAGGTAAAAAAACAGCTGTTGGAATATATGCAGTCTATGGATTTTAGGAAGGGCAACCGTCTCCCGTCGGAAGAAAAACTGAGCATCATGCTGGGGGTGAGCCGGGTGACATTGAGATCGGTCCTGAAGGAGCTTGAGATGGAGGGAAGGGTATTTTCCCGGCATGGCAGCGGAACATACGTAAATCCCATGGCCCAGAAGGTAGTTTTTAATCTGGCTGTACCGGAGCTGTATGAGAATATTATCCGAAAAGGCGGGGCAGAGCCGGATATCCGGCTGGAAGGGATATTTATAGAGAAAGCCGGGGAGGAAGCCGTTTCGTCACTGAACGCTGTGCCAGGCGAAGAAGTGGTTGTTGTGAAAAAGACATTTTTTGCGGGCAATGCCTTTGCTCTGTACTGCATCGATTATTTTCTGAGGGAACAGCTGTCCAGGGAGCAGATTCAGAGTTTTTCTAAAACGGAGTTTTCCTCCTTTGACTATCTCTTCCAATATAAGGGCAGAAAGGCAGTATGGGATACGCTCCGGATTCAGACCGTGACAAACTCCCAGTTTCCGGAGATTAACGGGCCGGCCGGACTTAGCGGAGAGGAATGCCGCTCCTTTCTTTTGTTAAAAGGGATTAATTATGATAAGACGGATACGCCGTTTATATATTCGCATACTTATGTTGACACAGAGGTGATTGAGTATAACATGATACGCAGGAAAGATTATAGATATGAACCGTTTTATTGAATGATTTAGACGGCAGACATGCCCCGGGAGAATTAGGAGCATCCTTTTTGCTGTTTATTCTCTCTGCGGGAAAATAGGATGGAGGACATAATGTGAATTCAAGAAATAGAGCGGTTATGGTATCCCGGTATGGGATGCTGATTGCATTGGCCATGGTTCTCAGCTACGTGGAAGCCTTGATACCGGTTCCGTTTCCCGTACCCGGCATGAAGCTGGGACTGGCTAACTTAGTTACGATAGTGGGCTTATACACGGTCAGCGTTCCGGGAACCGCAGCAGTTGCGCTTCTGAGGATTGTCTTAGTAGGCTTTACCTTTGGCAATATGTCCAGCATGCTGTACGGACTGGCCGGGGGAAGCGTGAGTTTAATCCTTATGGTGATTTTAAAAAAGACGGGATGGTTCAGCCAGACCGGAGTCAGCGTTGTTGGCGGGATCGGCCATAACATCGGCCAGCTGTGTATTGCGGTATGGGTGACAAAGCAGCCAGGAGTCCTGGTATATCTTCCGGCTCTTTTGTTTGCAGGCACTGCGGCAGGCGGGGTAATTGGCATTGTAGGCGGTCTTGTCGCCGGAAGAGTCCGTTCAATCACAAAATATTATAAATAATGTGTTGGATATTATATTGTTTTTACAGAGATACATGGCTATAATAATTGATAGCATATTCGTAACGGTTCCGTGCATTTGCAATTTGCAGTTATGAATATCCGCTGTCTTTTTGGCCGTTGAGAAAACGGATGTAAAAGATTTATGCTTTCACACTTTTAATTTCAGGCCAATAAAGGCAGGGCAACAGGAAAATTGAGAAAATGAAATGAGCGCCTTATGGCGCGAGGAGGAGCCATATGGTAGATCAGGCAATAAAGGAATTAGTACAGTACGGTTTGGATAAGGGACTGCTTTTGGCAGAGGATGAGATCTATGCCAGAAATCAGATCTTAGACGTGCTTAACATGGATGAGTACGAGGATATGGAGATTACCGGATCAAGAAGTTTGGAAGAAATCCTGATGGAATTACTTGATTATGCCTGTGAACAGGGATTGATTGAAGACAGCATTGTTTACAGGGATTTATTTGATACAAGGCTTATGAACTGTTTGATGCCCCGTCCAAGTGAGGTGACGGCAAAGTTCTGGGATGCATATAAGACTTCGCCGGAAACTGCCACCGATTATTTCTATCAATTGAGCCAGGATTCCGATTATATCAGAAGATACCGGGTATGCAAGGATATGAAATGGGTTACTTCTACTGAATACGGAGATTTGGATATTACCATCAATTTATCCAAACCGGAGAAAGATCCCAAGGCCATAGCCGCGGCCAAACTGGCCAAACAGAGCGGATATCCCAAGTGCCTGCTCTGCATGGATAACGTGGGCTACGCAGGACGGACCAACCACCCGGCCCGCAATAACCACAGAATCATACCGATTACGGTCAATGACAGCCAGTGGGGCTTCCAGTATTCCCCTTATGTGTATTATAATGAGCACTGTATTGTGTTTAACGGACAGCACGTACCCATGAAGATTGAGAAACAGACATTTATCAAATTGTTTGATTTCGTAAAACTGTTCCCACATTATTTCCTGGGTTCCAATGCGGATCTGCCTATCGTGGGCGGCTCCATTTTAACCCATGACCATTTCCAGGGCGGCCATTATACGTTCGCCATGGCGAAAGCGCCTATGGAAGCCGACTTTAAGATTCAGGGCTTTGAAGACGTGGAGGCGGGAATTGTAAAGTGGCCGATGTCCGTGTTAAGACTTCGCGCCAAGGATTCCGACCGGCTGATTGAACTGGGAGCCAAGGTTTTGGATGCGTGGAGAGGTTATACGGATGAGGACGCATTTATCTTTGCGGAAACGGACGGAGAGCCCCATAACACCATAACCCCGATCGCCAGAAAAAATGGGGATATGTTTGAACTGGATCTGGTGCTCCGCAACAATATAACGACAGAGGAATTCCCGCTGGGCGTTTACCATCCCCATCAGGAGCTCCATCACATCAAAAAAGAAAACATCGGTTTGATCGAAGTGATGGGCCTAGCCGTTCTGCCGTCCAGACTGAAAAATGAGCTGGCAGTTTTGGGAGAGTACATAGTGGAGAAAAAAGAGATCCGCTCCGATGAGATGCTGGAAAAACATGCGGACTGGGTTGAGGAATTTCTTCCTAAATATGATTTAATTACCAGGGACAATATCCAGCAGATTCTAAAGGAAGAAGTGGGTCTGGTATTTGAAAAAGTGCTGGAGGATGCCGGAGTTTATAAATGTACGCCGGAAGGAAGGGCGGCATTTACAAGGTTTTTGGAGAAGGTTGGATTTGAGAAAGTCTGAAAAAACGGATAAAAAGAGATGATAAGAAAAGCCATGACTATTTCACAATGAAATAGTTGTGGCTTTTCCAATTATATTGGTGTTTGTAATTGTTATATGAAGGAGGTATATTCTATAGGAAAATAAAGAAAGCCAACAGATTTTTACATAAAGGGTGAAGGCATTTTTGAAAATGCCTTCACGGCTGAAGTAAATTGAGGTAAAAGATTAAAACGAGAATAAAATAAGAATAAGGGAGTAACGAAGGGGTTACACGGAATCAAATAAGAGAAATGGATTGACTGCCTTTTATTTGAGCTCTTGTTATGCCCATTCGTAGGGGAAAAGGACTCATATTATGAAAGAAATCAAAAATCCGACCGCAAGAGTGGCGGCGGAGTACGGCGTAATTACGATCAGCATCTGGATTATGGTGGTGGGAATCTATTTCTTTAAGTTCCCCAATAATTTTGCATTCGGCGGCGTTACCGGTTTTTCAACAGTTATCAGTAAAATGACTCACTGGTCGGCCAGTGATTTCACCTTTATTGTCAACACATCCCTCCTTGTAGGCGGTTTTGTCTTCCTGGGCAAAAGCGTGGGAATCAAGACGGTATATGCAAGTATGCTGATGTCATTCAGCCTTTCCGCTCTGGAGCGGATTTATCCGATGAACGCCCCGCTTACGCCGGAGCCTCTTTTAGAGCTGATGTTTGCAATCTTTTTGCCGGCAGTGGGTTCTGCCGTGTTATTTAACATCGGAGCATCCAGTGGCGGTACGGACATTATCGCGATGATTCTGAAAAAATATACCAGCATGAATATCGGTACGGCGTTGCTGGTGGTGGATATCACTTCCGTGATTATGTCTTTCTTCGTTTTCGGCCCGACGACCGGTTTGTTCTCAAGTCTCGGTCTTATGGCAAAATCGTTGGTGATCGACGGAGTCATCGAGAATATCAATCTTTGCAAATGCTTTAACATTGTCTGCGACGATCCGGAGCCGATCTGTGAATACATCATTCACAAATTAAACAGAAGCGCCACAGTATACGAAGCGCAGGGCGCATTTACCCATCATAAGAAGACGGTGATCATGACCACCATGAAACGCAGCCAGGCGGTAAAACTCCGTAATTACATCCGCCGGATTGAGCCGACCGCATTTATACTGATCTCAAATTCCAGTGAAATTATCGGAAAGGGATTCCTTACAAACTAGATTCGCTATTATTGCAAATCTCCTATAACTGTGATAGAATGAGCGTTGATTTGCTCAAAGGATTACAGGAATAGGAGATTTTTACATATGAAAACGAAAAGGATTAGGAGCAGTCTGATGCTGGCTCTGACCTCGCTGATCTGGGGCGCGGCATTTGTGGCTCAAAGCGTGGGAATGGAATATGTAGGGCCGTTTACATTTAATGCGGCCAGATTTATTATAGGCGGAATCGTTCTGGTTCCATGTATATTTTTTCTCGGCAGGTCAAATGAAGGCGTGGAATCTGACCAGGATGAAGACGAGAAGAGGGCGCGATTCAAAACAGGAGTGATCGGCGGATTCTGCTGCGGAATCTTTTTATGCTTTGCGGCAATGCTTCAGCAGATCGGCGTTTCCTATACGTCGGTTGGAAAGGCCGGTTTTATCACCTCTTTATATATTATTATCGTACCGATTCTGGGGCTTTTTATTAAGAAGAAGGTTCCGTTTAATGTGTGGATCAGCGTGGCGATTGCAGTGGTTGGAATGTATCTGTTGTGCATGACGGAAGGGCTTTCCATCAGCAAAGGGGATTTTTTCGTATTTTTGTGCGCCATTGGCTTTTCCTTTCATATCTTAGTCATTGATTATTTTTCCCCAAAGGCGGATGGGGTGCTGATATCCTGTGTACAGTTTTTTACGGCAGGGATTATCTCAGGAATTTTTATGTTTTTGTTTGAAAAACCGGAATGGTCTGCGGTCTGTCAGGCTTGGGCGCCGATTCTCTATGCCGGCGCCATGTCGTGCGGCGTGGGGTATACCCTGCAGGTTGTGGCTCAGAAGAATATTGAACCGGCTATCGCTTCTTTGATTATGAGTTTGGAATCGGTGTTTTCGCTGTTGGCGGGCTGGGTGATTTTGGGAGAGGTGTTAAAGCCGAAAGAGCAGTTCGGATGTGTGTTGGTTTTTGCAGCGATTATATTGGCGCAGATTCCAATGCCAAGGTGGATGGCTCAAGATAAAAAGGCATAAAATTGTTATTTAACGTAGTTGGCGAAAGGGACGCATGGAATCAGGAGGCGGAGCCGGAAGGAACTGGTCTGAGAAGGCATCCGGGCCGCCGAAGGAAGATACAGCCGATTGGGATTCGGGATTCGCCCCTAAGAACTACTAAGGCCCGTAAGGACAGAACGAGGCAGGCCAGCGCCATTCGCAGTGAACTCTTGATGACTTCGCTGCTCAGCGGCGCTTTAGAACCTGACACCGAAATCAGGTTCTACCTGCCTCGTTCTGTCCTTCCGGGTCTAAGTAGTTCTAAAGGGGTTCCATACGATCCCAATCGGCTGTATCTTCCTTCGGCGGCCCGGATGCCTTCTCAGACCAGTTCCTTCCGGCTCCGCCTCCTGATTCCATGCTGGTTTTGGCTGGCCTAGTTAAAAACAATATTGGTGTATAGGTATTTATATAGCACTACATTTACGTAGATCGTGAAGGGATTTTCTGAAATGCTTTCATGTTTTACTTTAAACGTCAAGGCATTTAGCGTAAAGACCTCACCCTTTACATTAAATCCTCAAGGCATTTCTGAAAATTCCTTCGCGGTTGATGTAAAAAACTACTCTATCCCCCAAATCTTTTTTCCTTAGCTAGCCAAGCAACAGCCGGAAAGAAGGGGAAGCCTGGGCGGGCGGCGGAAATAATAAGGAATAGGGGATCGTTTGCAGACCCTTAGAGGTACTTGGCCGGCAGAAACGGAAAAAGGCAGACAAATACTGAATACCGAATCAGTATTTGAGGTGCCCCTTGAACGATGAAGTCATCAGGAGTTCATCGTGAATGGGCACCGCGCTGCCTTTTTGCGTTTCTGGCGGCCTTAGTACCTCTTAGGGTCGAAACTCGAATCCCCTATTCCTTATTATTTCCGCCGCCCGCCCAGGCTTCCCCTTCTTTCCGGCGTACCTTAGTTAACTAAATAAAGATTTCCCCTTGCCAACAGGAATCACCCGATCGGCCCAATTCTTATAGAAAGCCTCTTCATGGGATACCAGGAGTACTGTGCCGGGAAATTCCGTCAAGGCTGTCTTTAAAGCTGCTTTTGCCTGGATATCCAGATGATTTGTGGGTTCATCCATGATTAAAAAATTGCAGGGCTTTATGAGAAATAAACACATTTTCACCTTTGCCTGTTCTCCGCCGCTGAGTGTGCCCACCTCTTGTGCCGCGTGTTTGCTGGAAATTCCGCATCGGGAAAGCAGGCGGCGGACTTCTTTTGATGGCAGGGATGGAAAGAAATCGGAGACGATTTCTAGTGGTGTTTTCGTATCGTCTTTCCATATCAGATCCTGCTCATAATATCCGGTGATTACCTGATCGGAAAAAGTAAAACTGCCTCCTAAAGGAGTAAGCTGCCCTGTCAGAGTTTTCATCAAGGTCGATTTTCCGATTCCGTTAAAGCCTGTGATCACCACTTTCTGTCCGCCTTTTATGGCAAAGTCAATACCTGAAAGTACTGGGTAATGGTATCCCACGGACAGATGTCTTACATTCAGATGTTCCGTTTCCGTGATGGGAGGGCAGGTAAAATGGAAAACGGGTTTGATTTCTTTTTGATCCAGTTCTTCCATTCGCTCCAGGCGGTCTAACTGCTTTTGGCGTCCCCGCGCCATCTTAGATTTCCTTCCGGCAATATTTCTTCGAATAAATTCTTCCGTTTTTTTGATTTCCCGCTGTTGGGCGGAGTATTGGCGGATATAGTCTTCACGAAGAAGGGTTTTCTTTTTCAAAAACTCTGAGTAGGTGCCGTAATATTTCGTGAGTTTTCCGTTATCTATATCGCAGATGCGGTTTACGGCTTTTTCAAGAAAATCATAATCGTGAGAAACCACCATAAAGGCATTTTCCAGGTCTTTTAAATAGCCGGAAAGCCAGGAAATATGTTCTTTGTCCAGAAAATTTGTGGGCTCATCCAGCAGCAGGATGTCGGGTTTTTCCAATAAAAGCTTTGCTAAGATGACCTTGGCTCTCTGGCCCCCGCTCATCTGCATGATGGGACGGTCTAAGCCAATGGGAAGCAGGCCTAAGCCGGAAGCCACCTGCTCAATTTGGGTATCGATCATATAGAAATCATGGTGTTCCAGCTGTTCCTGATATCTGGCGGCGGCAGCTAAGACGCTGAAATCCCCGTTTGCGGCTTGATCGTATAGTTCATTCATTTTTGATTCGATCCCATAGAGATTGAAAAACGCAGATTTTAGAAATGATTCCAATGTCATTTCTTTTTCTATTTGGGCGTATTGGTCTAAGCAGCCTACGGTGATTTTGGGCTGCCAGGCGATTCTGCCGGAGTCGGGGACGATTTGTCCGGTGCAAAGCTTGATCAATGTGCTTTTTCCGGCTCCATTTTGGCCTACAATGCCCATGTGTTCTCCTTTGTTGAGGGTAAGATTTGCATCTTTATAGAGGAAGCCATCGCCAAAGGAATGGGTTAATTCGGTAATATCAAGTAAACTCATAATAATACATCCTTTCTTAGTGTTCTTATATGTGGTGAAGATTTACATCGAGCCTGAAGGCATTTTGGAAAATGCCTTGAAGATTTACATTAAAACGTGAGAGCTTTTTCCGAAATGCCTTCAGGCTTAATGTAAATTCAAGATCAGCCGCTCGCAATCTGACCAATAAAAAAAGCAGAATTCAGGATACAACCAATGTATCCGCCTTCTGCTATCCATCCCTTACCCGGGGCATAAAATAACAAAAGGCCATGGACAAAACATTGTCCATAGCCTTCCGCACGCAATTTTTCACAGGAAAAACAAGCAATCGAATAATCCCGGCTCTTACGGCCGGACTTAATCCACTACTTCCCTTCCCGATGAATGTTAAAGCGTATATCGCCATACTCTGCACAATGTTTCATCGGTCTGGTTTGTACAGAGTTCTGCTTCCTTTTCAATTGATCAGTCATATAAAAATCCATGATAATTCTCCTTAATCACAATGGAATTACTATAACACACCGAAATTCAATTGTCAATTCGGTGAAAAACCATGATTCCGGGTAAAATCCACTGGTACAAAGGGGCGAATAAAAAACCGGGT
The DNA here is from genome assembly GCF_002899675.1 of Clostridium sp. chh4-2. GTDB lineage: Bacteria > Bacillota > Clostridia > Lachnospirales > Lachnospiraceae > CHH4-2. The sequence goes on from NZ_PKUU01000012.1 coordinate 106,931, forward strand.
TTCCGAAAAGAAAGACAATAAACTAGACAGATGATTGCCGGGAATATATGATATAAGGGAAACAAGCGGTGCAATATATAGGAAAATAAATATCTAATTTGACGTATTTGGAGGCGGTCAGTCTATGCTTGAAGTGGCTCTTGCCCAGAAATTTATTGAAAAACTAGCTGGTTTAATCGATTATAATGTTAACATCATGAATGAAAAAGGAATTATAATTGCTGGTAAGGACAGTTCCCGGATAGGCAGCTTTCATGAAGCGGCTTATAAGATAATAAAGAATGGCAGAGATCCGGAGCCGGATGGAGAAGAGGGAATTCTTCTTCCGCTGGTGTATAACGGGAAAAGGGTTGGAGTGGTGGGAATTAACGGAGACCCGAAAGAGATAAAATCCATAGCTTCTGTCATCAAAATGGGATTGGAAGCAACGATCAGTTACGAGATGCAGAAGGAAAAAGTATTTAAACACAGGACGAATAAGGAAGCATTCATCAACCAATTGCTGTTTGAGGAAAAGCTGGATCTCGACCGGTTATTTTTTCTGGCAAATCAGCTGCAGTATAAGACTACGCTGGTTCGTATACCTATCCTGATTCACGTTATGGATAATTATGATTTGGAAGAGATTTTTAAACTGATCCGCAGACATCCGCTGCATACCAGGCAGGATATCTCTTACCGGACGGATGATTATCATGTAATTATATTTAAAAATGTGACTGACAACCGTAATATACTGGCGGATTACAAATATATTATCGGAGAATATTTAAATCCGATTTTCATGCTGCTGAAAGAAAATAATATTAATTACAGAAGCTATGTGGGCTCATTTCAGAATAACCTGTTGAATTACCGGACCGCGTATATGCACTGTAAATGGATGGAAGCAAATCTTGTGGGAGACAGCGGATTTTTCTTTTATGACCATGTTGGAAAATACTTTAAAAGCATGATTCCCATCAGCGAACTGCAGTCTGTATTTAACGTATTTGATGAGATCCTGGATGACAGTGTGATCGATAACTATAAAGAAATTATTGGTGAATTGGAAGAGTGCAACTACAGTATGGTTCAGGCCAGTAAAAAATTGTTTATTCATAAAAATACAGTGGCATATCGCGTGGATAAGATCAGGGAAATATTTAATGTGAATCCATTTGCCAGTAAGATTGATAAAGAATATCTGAGCTATTTATATGAATATTTGAATAATAAGTAACAATGGGTAAGATAATCCATCGGCATATTGGCGGATTTTGATGAGAACGTGTGTTTTGTGTCTATGACACAAAAATGCATGTTCTTTTTGTTTTTTTGAAAATGGAAAACTACCTGAATTGATAATATAATTTTAATTGTAAATATAAATGGATAAACATTGAATATTGTTCAGAAAGGAGCGGGATGTATCTATTAAAAACTGATAAATATTCGGAATTGATTTGGATTATAAGCCAAAATACCGGTGACGGCCTGGTGGAAATATACAAGGATTACGATTTAATTTTCTTAAAGCGCTATACAAGCGATCAGCCATGGTATGACAGAATTCGATTGGAAAAAAACGGTACCTATAAGATTTTCTGTAATTCAATTGATATTCACTTTGCTTATCTTTGTAAAAACCAGGATGTTTTGGAACATGGAGTCTGTTTTTTAGAATTTCAGAATGAAGAAATCTATAAGTATGATGAAACGAATATGGATCAGGCCTATGGCCAGACTTATAGGAATGCGTTCCATTTCAGTACCTATAAAAACTGGATGAACGATCCCAACGGCTTGTGTTTCCATGAAGGGCGGTATCATCTGTTCTATCAGATGAATCCGGCAGGAATGGCGTGGGGAAATATGTATTGGGGACATGCCTGCAGCAGAGATTTGATTCATTGGACCCATCTCCCTATCGCATTATTTCCTCAAAGAGAATTGTACGGTTTGAAAAACTACAAAGGCGGAGCCTACAGCGGGTCCGCATGGCCGGAAAAACATAAGATATTTCTTTATTTTACCAGACATTTTTCACCATGGAATAAGGGACCCCAGACCAAAGAAGTACAGATGCAGGCTGTTTGTGAAGATGGAGTTACCGTGGATCAGGAACAGGTGATTATTGCTGATAAGCCGGGGGGAAACAGGGATTTTAATTTCAGGGATCCAAAGATCGTACGGATTGGGCAGGAAAAATGTATATTGATCGGAACTACGGTCAATGGAACGTGCACGGTGGAAAAATATGTGCAGCGGCAGGGAAAATGGACGGACTGGGGCCCTTTTTTCCAGGATGATACGAAATGTGAAACAATGGAATGCGTTAATCTGATACGGGGAGAAAATCAGCGGTATGCGTTGCTGTGTTCTCTGCAGAATGCGGTTGATCCGATGGGAAGAAAGCGGTTAATGAAATACTATGTGGGAGAAATTGTGAAGGGAAAATTCGTTCCACAGGAGGAAGGTATCTATGATTTCGGAACAGAATGCTATGCAGTGCAGACTTTTGAAGCAGGAATACGGAATCTGGCTTTTGGCTGGGTGGTAAGCGCTTATGGGGAATTCAAAGAGGAAGGCAGCGGATCGAACGGCTGCATGACAATTCCAAGAGAATTGATTGTCCGGGAGGGGCGGCTGATTACCAGGCCGGCAGAGGAAATAAGGCAGCTTTTACATCATAAAACAATGGTGATAAAAGGCGGAAGGGTGAATGAGCAGCCGCCCGAACGTTCAAATGGGTATCATTTAAACCTGAAAATCAGGAACAGAACCTCATTTCAAATTATACTGGCGCAGAATGAGGAAAGGTGGATTGGAGTGAGGTACGAAGGGGATCAGCTTGGCTTACTGTACGGGAAGAAAGGGATACAGACGGAGCCTGAGTTAAACGTAACCGTGGAAACAGTGATACAGCTGGAGATTTTTGTGGATAAAAGTGTTGTTGAACTATATGTGAACGACGGCGAAAAAGTGGGGACAAAAACTTATTTCTTTAAGCCGCAGAATAAAAAAATTGAATACTGGTTTGAGAAGAGGGAGGAGGTAGAAGAACTGGCGGTTTCTCAGATAAACAGTATTTGGAAAAATGGAGGGATGAAAGAATGAAAAAATTATTGTATGTTATGGCAGCGATATTATCAGCCGGTCTTATGGCGGCATGTTCCAATCCAAGTCCTGCAGGGGCAGGTTCAGAAGCGCAGAGTACGAAGGTAGAAACCGGAGGCGAAGTGAAGAAGATAACCATATGGAGACCGCAAAATACTCAGGAAATTGAAGAATGGTGGACCACAATGCTGGATTCCTTTAATAAAGAGTATGAAGGAAAATATCAGGCTGTCCAGGAAACATTTCCTAAAAGCGGTTCCGACAGTTACTCAGAGAAGATCAATACGGCGGTCATTGCCAACAATCTGCCGGATTTAATGCTGGTGGACGGGCCAAATGTGTCCAGCTATGCTCAAAATGAAATTTTAGTTCCTCTGGATGAATTTGTAACAGAGGAAGATAAAAAGGATATGCTGGAATCTTGCCTGAAACAGGGAACCGTAGACGGAAAACTCTATGCAGTCGCTTTATGGGAATCATCGGTAGGTATTTACTATAACAAGGATATGCTGGAGGCGGAAGGGATTGAAGTGCCTCAGACGCAGGATAAAGCATGGACTTGGGATGAGTTGTATCAAACGGCAAAACAACTGAAAAAAGAGAACCGGTTCGGAATCACCCTGAATACAAATCAAAGCCAAATTACCTACTATTATTCTCCGCTTTTGGAACAGCTTGGTTCCTGTCTCACCAATCCGGAGGGAACGAAGACAGACGGATATATAAACAGCAAAGAGTCCGTTGAAGTTGCATCCTTTATCAAGAGATTTTACGAAGACGGGATCGCTAATATCGAACCCACCAGCACAGAGTTTGCAGACGGAGGTTCCGCACTGTGGCTTGCCACTTCCTATCAGATTTCCATGCTTCAAAACCAATATCCCGACTTGAATTGGGGAGTGACCTATTACCCGGTTTCCAATGACAGAAAAGAAGCGACGCCTACCGGAAGCTGGACTGTGGGAATGACAAAAAGCGCCGGTGACAAGGAAGCGGCGTATGCCCTGTTAAATTATATGACTGATAAAGAGGCAAACCTTTCAGGAAGTCCGGCTTCGGGTTATCTTCCGGCAAGACACTCTTCGACTGAGGCACTTACGCAGTATCGGGAAGAGCCCTACCGCATATTCATGGAACAGTTGGAAAACAACGGTGCGCCGAGGCCCAGAACTGCGGTTTGGACTACTTTGAATTCCGCATATAACAGCGCTGTTTCGGATATTATCCTGGGTTCGGAACCTCAGAAAAAATTGGATGAGGCGGCTAAGGCAGTGGATGAAGAATACGAGATGAATTTTGCGGAATAAAAGGGCAGAATTTAGGAGGAATCAAATGAAGGGAAAGAAATTGATGCACAGCAGAAAATTTGTTAACAGGGTCACGCCATATCTGTTTGTCGGTCCGGCGGTTATCATTATCGTTACATTTTTAGTGATTCCCGCTTTGATGGCTTTAGGGTATAGTTTCACATATTTTAATATGCTGAAGCCCCAGAAGATTAAGTTTATCGGATTTGAGAATTATGCCAGCCTGTTTGCAGCCGATTTGTTTGCCACGGCGATGATAAATACAATTAAATATGCGGTTGTATTAGTGCCGGTGGTGTGCGTGGTTTCTTTCCTGCTGGCATTGCTGGTAAATCAAAAACTGAAGGGGAGTACGATCTTCCGAACCGCATTTTTCAGTCCGGTTCTGTTGTCCATGACTGTAGTGTCGATTTTATGGACGGTAATCTTAAATCCTACTCCCGGCTATGGTCTGGTCAATACGATTCTGGAAAAAATGGGTCTGCCTGTCTGCATGTTTTTGAGGAGCAGAGAAACGGCGCTGAATTCGATTCTCGGCATGTCTGTGTGGCAGTTGGCCGGATATTATATGATGATATTTTTGGCCGGACTTCAGGGAGTTCCAAATGATTTATATGAAGCGGCGTCTATTGACGGAGCGAATACCATTGATAAGATCATTCATATAACCATACCTTCTATCCGCAATGTCAGCGTATTTGTTATACTGATGACCACAATATCCGCCATGAAGATGTTTACACAGTCCTATGTTATGACCAATGGAGGTCCCGATAATTCTACAACGACCATGGTATTTTACATTTACCAGCAGGGCATTAAATACCATAATATTGGTTTCGCCAGCGCTGCGTCGGTTGTATTTTTTATCATTGTCGTTGCAATTTCATTTATTGTAAAAAGGTTTGTAGATAATGAAAATTAAATGTGGGATAAAAGGATCGTTGAAAAGCAGCAGGAGGAGATATGAGCAGGAAACATTCAAGGCTTTTTATAAAAATTATATTGTATTTCGTCAGCATTGGACTGTCAATTTTGTTTCTGCTTCCGCTTATTTGGATGATTGTGACCGCCTTTAAGCCGGAAAACAGAATATTTCAGGATTTGACCAGCATTAGGGCATTTTTACCTATGGATTTTACCCTGGAAAATTTTAAGAATGCCCTTAATAATGTACATATGTTTAAATATATCATAAACAGTACGATCTATATTTCAATTATTATGCTGGTAAGCCTTCCAATTAATTCAATGTGCGGTTATGCGCTGGCAAAATTTGAATTTAAGGGTAAGAAATTAATTCTCACATTGATTTTATCCCTGATGGTATTTCCGTTTGAGAGCATTGTGATTCCGCTTTTCGTACTGGTTAATAAGATGAAAATGCTGAACAGTCTTGCAGGGCTGATCATTCCGTTTTCTGCCAGATGCTTCAGCATCTACATGTTCAGACAGTTTTTCCTGAGCGTGCCGGATGAGATTATAGAGGCCGCAGAGATTGACGGGGCATCCAAATTCAAGACTTTTTACAGCGTTGTGGTGCCCATATCAGGGCCTGTGTTTGCGACGGTTTTCATTCTGGATGTGGTGCTCAGATGGTCTGATTTTATGTGGCCGCTGATTATTACGATCAACGAAGATATCAGGACCGTACAGGTTGGCGTCCAGTCGTTATTTAATGATACGGTCATCTATTACGGCACGGTGATGGCCGCGCTGACGTTGGCAGTGTTGCCTATGCTGGTGTTATTTATCTTTTTCCAAAAATATTATGTGCAGGGAATAGCCACTTCGGGAATGAAGGGGTAATGGGAGGTATTCAATGATTAACGTTGCTGTTATATATACGGCCGGGTTTGAATTTGATAAAGAACAGGAAGAAACTCTGGTCAAAGATTTTCCAGGATGCCGATTTGTCTTTAAAAGAGACGGTGAGATTACTCCGCCGGAAATTGGAGAAGCCGATGTTATGGTGGGATTTCCCTTGCCGGAACAGGTGAAAATGGCCTCTCATTTAAAATGGCTCCATCTCAGCAGCATCGGGGTGGACAAACATGTAAACAGGGAATTATATTGCAATCAGGATGCGGTGCTCACCAACAGCGCCGGTACATACGGTATGCCCATATCAGATCATGTTCTGGGTCTTATGCTCATGCTGTCCAGAAATCTTCATTATTTCAGGGACCAGCAGAGCTTATGCGAATGGAAAAAGATGGATTCGACAAAAGACTTATTCCGCTCAACTCTCTGTATCGTGGGATTGGGAGATGTGGGGAGAACCCTCGCTGTAAAAGCCCGGAATTTGGGGATGAAAGTGATCGGAGTGAAACGGACGATGATTGAAAAACCGGAATATCTGGATGAATTATATACGTCGGAGCAGTTAAATGAAGTGATTCCCAGGGCAGATTTTGTTGTATTGAGCCTTGCTACCACCAAGGAAACGGTTCATATTATGGACAGGAACAGGCTATCGCTGCTGAGAAAAGATGCTTATCTGATAAATATAGGGCGGGGAGCTCTGATAGACCAGGAAGCATTATATGAATTTCTCAAAAATGACCGGTTTGCCGGAGCGGCCATCGATGTCACAACTCCGGAGCCGCTGCCGCCAGACAGCCCGTTATGGGGGCTTAAAAACCTGATCATCACCCCTCATGTTTCCGGAAAATCCCCATCCACAGGCCAGCGGCAGTTTTCCGTATTCTATGAAAATCTCAGCCGCTATGTGAATAATGATAAAATGAAAAATATAATCGATTTTGAACTGATGTATTAGCAGGAACTTTCATAAAGACTTGTAAAACCCTCCCCTCCAAGGTAAAATAAACCCATAAGACCAATCACAATGGAGGTGCCTGTGAAAGTAAAAATTTACGTAAAAAAGCTGGGCAGAAACCGGGCCAAAACAGCGGCCGTCATCTACGACTATCCGGCTTCCGTCCTCACGGTGAGAGACCTTCTGAAAGAAACGGTGCGGATCAATCTGGACGCTTATAAAAAAGGCTGTCAAGACGCGGATATCGCCTGTGTGCTTTCTAAAGAAGAGATCGAAAACCAGGCGGAATCGGGTAAAATCGCTTTTGGAATCCATTATAATACAAAAGAAGCGGAATTTGAAACGGCTGTGGAAAATGCATGGCAGTGTTTTGAAGATGGGATTACCGCCCTGTTTGTGGATGGAGAGAGGCTGGAAAACTTGGAAACGCCGGTGAGGCTGCATGAGGAGAGTGAACTCACATTTATCAGAATGACCATGCTGGCCGGCAGAATGTGGTGAGGGAAGGGCTATGGAGTACAATGGAGATACCCGGCTGAAGCTGGTGGAGGATTTTAAGAAGAAATGGAATAAAAAGCTTCTTTTAGCAGGAAGCGGTTTGAAAAAGCAGGTAAAAGAAGTGGAGCAGATGGGCACATACCGGGCGGAACCGGATACCATCACCCCGGAAGCGCTGGAATACTGCAGACAGGAAACGATTACATCCTATGGGGAGCTGATGAAGAAGCATTATGGAAAACTGACGGAGTTTTTTGCCGGAAAGAAGTACAGCGACGATTATTATTATATCGTGGATAAATTAAACCGGTTTCCCTATTCCGAAACTATGTACCGCAGAACTGTGAGGACGAAACGCTATTTTCCTCAGATCAGCCACGTGTTTATCCTTTTAAGGGATTACCGGATGTTCCAGTTTTTTGAATGCAGCGTGGCGGATTATCTTTTGGACCGGATGGCTCCGGAAAAACTGGATTATAAGAGAAATTCCATTCACGGATTTACCATGAAATATTTTGACGACATCATTGCGGCCAGGATTGACTTAGGAGACCGCGATGTGATTGAGGCTGTCCGGGAACTGATTCTCAGCGACAATAATACGGCGGTTCTGACTGTGGATGTGATCCGCGGCATTATAAAAAGCTCCGACAGCGGACTTCATCAGCTTTTGGCCGATTTTCTTCTGGCGGCCAGGCTGCAGGAGGGAGTGCGGCAGGCGGTCTGTGAAAATGCGGACTGCGGAACCGTAGAGGCTTTTGTCAAGATATTCGATACCATTTGTGACAATAACCTGATCCGGTTTGCCGCGGTGAAACGGGCGGTGGCCACCTGGACAGGAATCTGTGATTTGGAAAATGTGGACCGCATTACAGAAAAAATGGCGGGCTTAATGCAGAAATCCATTAAAGATGTGTCAGTGGCCAGAGAATATTTAAAAACCAATGATACCATCCAGATCGCCATCGGATTATGGACCCTTGGTTCCTATGAGCTTCAGGACGCCATAGACGCCATGATGGAGTACCTGGAAAGCGGAACCAGAAACCAGTTGCTCACCATGTCTTATTTTAACAGGACGCTGGACTGGAGCCGGATTACGTCGGTGACTGCGAAAGCCGCGGTTAAGAAGTTTGCGGACGATGAAGAGATTGTGGCCGCATTTTTCCCAACCTATCTGGAACATGCGCAGGATTGTGCATATAAGGCTTTAAATTACAATGAAAACAGGAATAAAACTGAGAAAGTATACAAAGAGATTCCATTATCCGAACTGTTTGACAGTGAAGAAGAGGCCAGAGAGCACTATGGGATCTTAAAGAATATTTTGGATGGGATGACGAAGAAAAAGCGGGAATTTTACCCGTGTATCTTCCCTTGGTATGGCGTGGCGCTGTCCAGAACCCAGATCATTAAACGGATGTGCGTGATCGCTTACGCCTTGAAGGATGAAGCCTGTATGGAAGAAATGGCGGAAAAGCTGCCGTTATTGGATACCAGTGAAGGATATGCGTCCAGAGGCTTGTGGGTGGAGCTGCTGCTTCACAGCCCGTCCAATGAGCGCCAGAAAAATCTTTTGATCCGCTATATCGCGGATAAGGAGAGCAGCGCCAGGGAAAAGGCGTTTCAGATTGCGGATAAACTCACGCTTTCGGCAGCAGATTATGAGCAGCTGGAAGGATTTTTGAAATACAAAAGCGGGGATATCCGAAGAAATGTATTAAAGCTTTTGGAAAAACAGCCGGATGACCTTCTGATTCCTTCCGTTAAGCGCCTTCTCGGTTCCTCCCAGGAGGAGATCAGAGACGGAGGCCTGTCTTTGATTATCCAGGCTAAAAAGTCGGAAAGAAGCCAGGAATTAAAGGAAAAACTGGTCTGTGAAGCCAGAAATGCAGAGATGGTTACGGATAAAGAGCAGATTTTGATCAATGAAATCACAGAAAACGAAAAATCGGACCAGGAGGAAGGATACGGTCTTTACCAGCCTGATTTCACTTTCTCCTGCCCGGTGCGAAAGCCGGACTTGAATGTGATCCAAAGTTATTTTTCCGTGTCCGGTAAGGATATGAACCGGGTTGTCAATAACCTGATAGCATTAATCGGGAAAAATGCGGAGGCGGAGTACAAAAACACCCTGGGCAATGAAGTCCTTTTAGGCAATGGCCTGGTTCCTATCGCCTACGGCAGCTCTCTGCCTTTCGAAGACCGTTACCCGTTTAAAGAGATGTGGGTCCGTTTTTATGAAGAGGAAGTCAAAGATCCCCACTTGTTAAAAATGCTTCTGCTGGCGTCCAATAACGCCGTCAACGTTTACGGCGGCAAGATTAAGCGCAGAGAAAAATTGGACCGGTATCTGAACATGCTTTTAGGAAGCAGTATTATGGATTACCGGCTGCCTGCCCATCGGTATACCAAAGGCGGTTACAACAGCACTGTGAATACGGTCTTTATGATCTTAAACGAACGGTATCCTGAGAACGGCACAAAAGAGGCGGCGCTGGAGCTGGCATATGAAATTGTGGAGAAAATACCAAAAGAGGATCTTTGGTATGAGATTGAGAGGGATAAAGGATACTACTATAGTACCAACTGTGAGTACCCGTTATCCAGTTTTCCGGTTCTTTTAAATGTTCTTAACACATTAAAGGACTGGAAAGATGATGAAGAGTTTGGCCGGAATTTTATGGCATTATATCTGTTGGATGAAAAATTTGACTTCAGTGAACACCGCGAAAAGAGCGGCGTTTCCTATAACCGTCAGACGGGTTCGTTCCTCTCCATTTACTATTACATAAAAGCCTGTATTCTGGGGCTGGTTCCCATGGAACTGGTGTACCAGGCCGCATTTACGAAGGTCGGGCTCTGCGTTGCGTTGGAAGACCTGTCCCGCCTCGTGATGGATACCATGACGGTTCGTGACAAAGTCTGTTTGAGCCGGTTCCTTTCCAAAAAGGAGCTGGAGGAAGAAAAGCTTGATCAGGACAGCCCGTTTGTTAAACTGGGACGTCAGGTCTATTTTAAGATTACGGACATGATTCTGGATGTGGAACTGAAGAGAGGGGAGATGGCAACCGCTTTTTCCGACAGCGTGCCTTTTATGAAGCGCATCTTCGGCTTAGAACGTCTGGCTCAGATTTTAAAGGCATTAGGAAACGATAAACTGGACAGGGGAACGTATTACTACTGGTCGGGAAGCCGGTCGGGAAGGAAAGAGTGTCTCAGCTATCTTCTTCAAATCTGTTATCCGCGGGAGGATGACAACGCTGAAAAGATGCAGGAGATCTTTGGAAAATCCAGGATTAAAGAGCAGAAGATCATAGAGACGGCCATGTATGCGCCCCAGTGGCTTTCCATGATTGAAGAATATCTGGGATGGCCCGGTTTAAAGAGCGGCTGTTATTATTTCATGGCTCATATGAACGAGCGGTTTGACGATAAAAAAGCGGCTATGATCGCAAAATATACCCCTCTGTCGCCGGAAGACTTGAACAACGGCGCATTTGATGTATCCTGGTTTAAAGAAGCTTACGGGCTTTTAGGAGAAGAGCGGTTCCAGCGGCTCTATGATGCGGCCAAATACATTTCTGACGGAAGCAAGCATGCCAGGGCCAGAAAGTATTCGGACGCCGCCCTTGGAAAGGTGACCACAGAGGAGCTGGTGCCGGTGATCCAGGATAAACGGAATAAGGATCTGCTGATGAGCTACGGCCTGGTGCCCATTGCGGATAAGGCTGATCTTCTGGACAGGTATGAATTTTTACAGAAATTTTTAAAGGAAAGCAGGCAGTTCGGCGCTCAAAGGAGGGCCAGCGAAGCCCTGGCCGTGGCTACCGCGCTGAAAAATATGGCTACTACAGCAGGATATGCGGATGTAACCCGCCTTACTCTGGCCATGGAATCAGAGCTGATTAAGACGTACCAGCCATATTTTGAAGAGCATGAGGAGGAAGGCGTCACTTTGCAGCTTTCTACCGATGAATACGGAAAGACGGAGATAATCTGTAAAAAGGGCGGAAAAGCCCAGAAGACCGTGCCGTCAAAGCTTAAAAAACAGGAATATTATCTGAAACTGAAAGAGATCGAAAAGAAGCTGAAGGACCAGCATTCCAGAACGGTGAAGATGTTTGAGCAGTCCATGGAAGAGCAGGAGTTATACCGGTATCAGGAATTGAACCTGCTGTGTGAGAATCCGGTGATCGAACCTGTGATCCGGTCCCTGGTATTTATCACCGGGGAAGAAAATCCGGTCCACGGCTGGATGATGGGCGAAGGACTTATGGACTGTTTCGGAGAGATACATCCTCTGGCAGGAGAGGCGCAGATCAGGATCGCCCACCCCTATGATCTCTACCGGTCCGGCTGCTGGCACGAATACCAGAAGATGATCTTTGCCGGAGCCCGGGAAGGCGGAATCAAAAAACAGCCGTTTAAACAGGTATTCCGTGAACTGTATGTAAAACTTCCGGAAGAACTGGAAAAAGAACGGTCCACCATGTTTGCCGGAAACCAGATTCAGCCGTCCAAGACGGTGGCCTGCCTGAAGAGACGGCGGTGGATTGCGGATTATGAAGAAGGGCTTCAGAAAGTTTACTATAAGGAGAATCTGATCGCCCATATCTACGCTTTGGCCGATTGGTTTTCGCCCAGCGATATTGAAGCGCCCACTTTGGAATGGGTGGAATTCTGCGACAGAAAGACCTTTAACCGGGTGAAGATCCAGGATATTCCCGATATCGTTTATTCCGAAGTGATGCGAGATGTGGATCTGGCGGTGAGCGTCGCCCACGCGGGAGGCGTGGACCCGGAAACCAGCCACTCCACCATGGAGATGCGGAGGGCGGTTCTGGAATTCTCCCTGCCGCTGTTTAAGCTCACCAACGTGCGGCTGGAAGGCAGCCATGCATTTGTGGAAGGTGCAAGAGGAAGCTACAGCATTCATCTGGGAAGCGGCGTGATCCATCAGGCCGGCGGCCATCAGATCAATGTGCTGCCCGTCCATTCCCAGGGAAGAGGAAAGCTGTTCCTGCCGTTTTTGGATGAAGATCCTAAGACCGCGGAAATCATATCTAAGGTAGTGATGTTTGCTGAGGATAAAAAGTTGAAAGATCCTTATATCCTGGATCAGATCGCAGCTTTGTAGTTGCGTTTGGTAATAATTACCAAAAAAAGAGCTGATTTTTTACATTTTTGTTAATAGACTGCCAATAACTTGAATGATATAATATTACTCAACTTAATAAATCGTGAACCAATTATGTATATCCTGGGGATTGGCCCAGAGTCTCTACCAACTACCGAAAGAGTTGACTACATATTCTATGTAGCCAGCTCTTTTTTTGTTTTTAACAAATCTGAAAACGAAAAGGAAGCCGGAGTAGAGAGCCTGTTTGGCCTGAGTATAGGAAATATGTGCAGGAATTTTGCCATATACAAAGGCCGGGAGGCTCTCTGTTTGTTCCGGGGTATTTGAATATAGGCCAAAGGCATATTCTTAGGACAGCACAATTGGAACGCGAACAAGGAGGAAGCGGGAAATGAAGATAGTAGGTCAGGAAATGACACGCGTTGATGCTTACGGAAAGGTCACCGGAGAAGCGAAGTACACTGCGGATCTGGAACCGAGAGATATTCTCCATGGCAGGGTGGTACACTCTGCCATAGCCAACGGGCTGGTAAAAAGCTTTGATTTAAGCGAAGCCGAAAAGGTGCCGGGAGTTGTGAAAATAGTCACATGTTTTGATGTTCCGGACTGCCAGTTCCCTACGGCAGGGCATCCGTGGAGCGTTGAAACAAAACATCAGGATATTTGCGACCGGAAACTGTTAAACCAGAGGGTCCGTCTGTACGGAGACGATATCGCTGCCGTTATTGCGGAAAATGAGGTTGCGGCAGCTCAGGCGGCCAGGCTTATCAAGGTGGAGTATGAAGAGTACCAGCCCATCGTAACGGTGGAAGCGGCCATGGCAGAGGATGCCACGGCGCTGCACCCCGATATCCGCAAGGATAATGTGATCGCCCACACCCATATGACCATGAAGGATGAAGCGTTTACTTATGAAAAAGGCCTCAAAGAGGCGAAGAAGCTGTATGGCGATGATATCATAGTCATGGAAGAAGAATATGATACGGCCAGGATTTCCCACTGCCATATTGAACTGCCTGTATCCTGGGCCTATATGGATACCAACGGAAAGATTACGATCACGTCTTCCACTCAGATTCCTCATATTGTGCGGCGCTGTACGGCGCAGGCATTAGGGATGCCGGTTGGAAAGATCCGTGTGATCAAACCATACATCGGAGGCGGATTCGGCAATAAGCAGGATGTGCTTTATGAGCCGCTGAATGCATTTTTAACACTTTCTGTGGGCGGGCGTCCGGTCCGACTGGAGATCAGCCGTGAAGAAACCATCGTAGGGACGAGAACGCGCCATGCGATTGAAGGTAAATGTAAAGGCGTTGTGACAAAAGACGGGCGGATTCTGGCGAGAAAGCTGGAGGCATTTGCCAACAACGGCGGCTATGCTTCCCATGGCCATGCGATCTGCGCCAACTGTGGAAATGTATTTAAAGATCTGTACCGGGATGAACTGGATGCGGAAGTGGACTGCTGGACGGTCTATACGTCGTCCCCAACGGCCGGAGCGATGAGAGGCTACGGCATTCCCCAGGCCGCCTGGTTTGCCGAGTGTCTGACTGACGACATGGCTGAGGCGGTGGGCATGGACCCCTGTGAGTTCCGGTTAAAGAACTGTATGGAAGAAGGCTTTGTGGACCCTGCCAACGGCATCACCTTCCATTCCTACGGACTTAAAAAATGTATTGAAGAAGGAAAAAAACACATTCATTGGGATGAAAAATGGAAGGCTTATAAAAATCAGACCGGACCTGTGAGAAAGGGAATCGGCATGGCCATATTCTGCTATAAGACAGGCGTCCACCCCATTTCTCTGGAAACTGCGTCGGCGCGTATGGTGCTGAATCAGGATGGTTCCATACAAGTATTCATGGGGGCTACGGAGATCGGCCAGGGCGCGGATACCGTATTCACCCAGATGGCGGCGGAAACCACGGGAATCTCTCCGGATAAAGTTTACATCGTATCCACTCAGGACACGGATTCCACACCGTTTGACACCGGAGCATACGCGTCCCGCCAGACTTATGTATCGGGCATGGCCTGTAAAAAATGCGGCGGAGAGCTGCGGGAGAAAATTCTCGAATATGCGGCCTATATGCTGAATAACGAGGTCAGCGACATTTCCAAGACCGTTTATGCGGAAACGGTGAAAGAGGCGGTTCAGAGATTCTGTGAAGTGACGGGGCTTGCCCAGGGAGAAGAGGTCACTGCGGATATGCTGGATATCGTTGACAGCAAGATTGTCGTTAAAGATAAGAATGAGGAATTATTTGACGTGGGCGTGGCGGCGGATACGGCGTTTTATTCTCTGGAGCGCTCCATACATATTACTGCAGAAGCCACAAACCAGTGTAAACAGAACACATTTTCCTCAGGCTGCTGCTTTGCGGAGATCGAAGTGGATATGCCTTTAGGGCTTGTGACCGTAAAAGATATTATCAATGTGCACGATTCCGGCGTGCTGATCAATCCTCAGACCGCCCGGGCTCAGGTTCACGGAGGCATGAGCATGGGATTGGGATATGGGCTTTCCGAAGAGATCTTAGTGGATGAGAAGACCGGAAGAACGCTGAATGACAACTTACTGGATTATAAGATTCCTACGGCCATGGATACGCCTGACCTCAATGTGGAATTCATCCAGTTAGAGGACCCGACAGGCCCTTACGGCAATAAATCCCTTGGGGAGCCGCCTGCAATACCGGTTGCGCCCGCCATCCGCAACGCGCTGTTAAATGCTACGGGAGCCCATATGAACGTGCTTCCAATGACTGCCCAGCGGCTGATTGCAAAATTCAAAGAAAACGGTCTGATATAAGGAGAAGGTTTATGTTTGATATAAAATCATTTTATGATGCGAAGAGTGTGAAGGAGGCCATCGGATATCTGGTAAATGATCCTGACGCTGAGATTATCAGCGGGGGCACCGATGTGCTGATTCGCGTGAGAGAGGGAAAGGACGCGGGAAGGTCCGTAGTTTCCATCCATAACATAGAAGAGCTGAAAGGGGTAAAGCTTCTGGAAAACGGCGATCTGTGGATCGGCGCAGGCACCTCATTTTCCCATATCACCAATGATCCGCTGATTCAGAAATACATTCCCATGTTAGGGGAAGCGGTGGATCTGGTGGGCGGACCTCAGATCCGCAACACCGGTACCATCGGAGGAAACATCTGTAACGGAGCTACATCGGCGGATTCCGCTTCAACCATGTGGACCCTGGATGCCGCGGCAGTTTTAGAGGGGCCAAAAGGGGAACGGACCGTGCCGGTCAGCCAGTTCTATACAGGCCCGGGCCGTACGGTGCGGGACAGATGCGAGGTATGTAAGTATTTCATCATCACTAAAGACAATTATGAAGGCTGGGCAGGCCATTATATCAAATACGGAAAGCGGAAAGCCATGGAGATCGCAACTTTAGGATGTGCGGTGAGAGTAAAACTTTCCGAGGATAAAAAGAGATTCGAAGATGTCCGCCTCGGCTACGGCGTGGCCGGCCCCACTCCGCTTAGGTGCAGAAATGCGGAAGAGGGCTTAAAGGGATGTGAGATAACGGATCAGGAAGCGGTGGAAGCATTTGGTAAAACAGCGTTGACGGAGGTCAATCCCCGTTCTTCCTGGAGAGCTTCCAAGGAATTCCGTATTCAGCTGATTGAAGAGCTTTCCAAACGGGCTCTTTATGAAGCGGTGAAAAAAGCGGGGGGTGAAATCAATGCTTAAAATTGTGCATATGAAGGTAAACGGAAAAGAAGTGGAAACGGCGGTGGACGAGAGAGAGTCCCTGTTAGACACGCTGAGGCAGCGTTTTGGCCTGACATCGGTGAAAAAAGGATGTGAGGTCGGAGAATGCGGAGCCTGTACCGTGCTTGTCAACGGAGAAGCGGTGGACAGCTGCATCTATATGACGTTGTGGGCGGAAGGAAAGAGCATTCTGACTGTGGAAGGATTAAAAGGGCCCAATGGAGAGCTGTCTCCCATTCAGAAGGCATTTATAGAAGAAGCCGCCGTTCAGTGCGGATTTTGTACCCCTGGCCTCATCATGAGCGCTGTGGAAATCGTAGGAACCGGTAAAAAATACAACCGGGAAGAATTAAAGAAATTGATATCAGGCCATCTTTGCAGATGTACCGGTTATGAAAATATCTTGAATGCGATGGAGCGCATAGTGGAAGAGGTTTACAGGGAGGTAAATAAAAATGAATAATAGTGCAGACTGCAGCATTACCAATATATACAAGCTGGACGGCAGGGTGCCGTTAGGAAAAGCCATTCCGTTTGGCCTGCAGCATATTCTGGCTATGTTTGTATCAAATCTTGCACCTATTACGATTATAGCAGGGGCGGCCCAGCCGGCGTTAAGCCAGGCCCAGACCGCCGTACTGCTTCAAAATGCCATGTTTGTGGCCGGAATCGCCACTTTGATACAGCTGTATCCTATCTGGAGGATCGGTTCCAAGCTTCCGGTAGTCATGGGGGTCAGTTTCACGTTCGTGACCGTGCTGAGCACCATCGCCGCCAATTACGGGTATCCGTCGGTGATCGGCGCGGTGCTGATCGGCGGTTTATTCGAAGGCACGCTGGGACTGCTGGCAAAATACTGGCGTAAGATAATCACGCCTGTTGTGGCAGCTTCCGTAGTTACCGCCATCGGATTTTCCCTGTTCACGGTAGGAGCCAGGTCATTCGGCGGAGGCTATGCGGAGGATTTCGGCTCCGCACAAAACCTGTTATTGGGCCTTATCACTTTGGTTACCTGTATTCTGTGGAATATTTTTGCAAAGGGATATTTAAAGCAGCTTTCTGTGCTGGCAGGCCTGATTGTGGGGTATGTGATCGCTATCTTTATGGGAAAGGTGGATTTAAGCCTGATTCTGTCGGGCGGATTCATCGCATTTCCAAAGCTTCTGCCGTTTATGCCTGAGTTTCATGCGGGAGCCATTATTTCAGCCTGCATTATCTTCCTCGTATCTGCAGCTGAGACCATCGGAGATACTTCCGCATTGGTTTCCGGCGGTTTAAACAGGGAGATTACCGGAAAAGAGATCTCCGGTTCTCTGGCCTGCGACGGATATGCGTCTTCCTTTTCAACGTTATTCGGATGCCCTCCGGTCACATCCTTTTCCCAGAATGTCGGCCTGGTGGCGATGACTAAGGTGGTTAACCGCTTTACGATTATGACCGGAGCCGTATGCATGATTCTGGCAGGACTTCTTCCTCCGGTTGGCAATTTCTTCGCATCCCTTCCCCAGTCTGTGCTGGGCGGATGTACGATCATGATGTTCGGAAGCATTTTGACTTCCGGAGTTCAGATGATCGCAAAGTGCGGGTTCTCCCAAAGAAATATTGTGATCGTTTCTCTGTCTTTGGCTGTGGGAATCGGTTTTACGACAGCCAGCGAAATTGGAATCTGGGATATCTTCCCTCCGTTAGTGCAGTCGGTATTTTCTTCTAACGTGGTGGCGGTGGTTTTCGTTATCTCGGTACTGCTCAGTTTACTGCTTCCTAAGGATATGGATATAAAAATGCTGGATGAGTAATCCGGAAAAAACGGGTTTGGACGTGTGAAAAAAGCGCGGCCGAACCCGTTTTTTTGTATGCTTCCCCTTTCAAGCGTATTCCACAAATAAAAATCACACTTCCCCATATATATGCTCCGCTTCATATTTTAGTAGCTGCTGGATAAACAGCCGTACCTGGGGGAGTTCGAAATAATTGTTTTTATAGAGGATATAAGTCAGCCGCTCCAACGGCGTCCCATCTTTGAAGTAGAGCTTTTCAATGTACCCGTCAAAATCGTCCAGGCAGATTTGGGGCAGGATACACCAGCCAAGTCCCTGAAGCACCATATTCTTAGCGCTGTTCACATTATCCACCCAAAGCTTGACGGGAATTTCGGACAGTCCGTGTTCCTGCCTCCAGCGTCCGATCTGTTCCATCAGATTATCGTCATTCTGACGCCCGATATAGGGAATCTCCTTTAAATCCATACCAGTGAAATGTTTGCTGTAAACAACACACATCGGTTCTTTTCCAACCAGCACTTTCCCCTCATTCCAGGCAAATTCACCTCTTGCAATTGCAATCGATATATCTTCATTCCTAAGCATCTGATAAAGCTGTTTGCTCTGCCCGGTCAATATGGTGATCTTGACGGCCGGATATAATTCGGAATAGGCTTTGAGAATAAAAGGTAGCCGGTAGTGGGAGTAGTTAAGAGAGGAACCCAGGTTCAACGTGCCGCCTACGGTTCCTTTGATCTGGTTGATGTGGTCGCGCATCGCTGTGGCGGCAGATGTGATCTGCCTGGCATAGGGGAGCAGTTCTTCTCCGGCAGGGGTAAAGAGAATTCCTTTTTTCGAACGGTAAAACAGGCTGCAGCCCAGTTCCTCTTCGATCTTCTGTATCCGTTTGGTAAGCGCGGGCTGGGTGGAATAGAGACGGTTGGCCGTTTTTGTGATGTTTTTCGTTTCGTAAAGATCTAAGAGCAGTGCATAATCTTTTTCTTCCATAAAATATCTTCCATTTCTTCTTCGGAGGCATCTATCATTCCTAAATGTTATGAATCATGATAAAATTATACCATTTTACAGAATGAATAGCAATTGATATAATGGGGTTATAAGAACAAAGTTCGGCTATGCTCAGATCAGTTCCAGAATCGGCGGAGCTATGGTTTTATTGATAGGAAGTTTGATTTTCCAGTTTGTTTAGAGGAGGAATTAAAATGAGGACATTCAAAACAGTATTTATGCGGGGAGGCACAAGCAAAGGGTGCATGTTTTTAAGGGAGGATCTGCCAAAAGACCGTTCCACATGGGATTCTGTCTTCCTTCAGGTGATGGGGTCCCCGGACCCAAAGCAGATTGACGGTATGGGAGGCACCGTATCTTCCAACAATAAGATCGTGGTGGTATGGAAAAGCGATATGCCTGACGTGGACGTGGAATATCTGGTGGGTCAGGTGATCGTTGGAAAGAATCAGGTGGATTATAAGTCCAACTGCGGAAATATGACCGCCGCAGTAGGGCCGTTTGCAGTGGAATCAGGCCTGGTGGATGTTAGCGAGCCGGTTACAACCGTAAGGCTGTTCAACCGGAATACGGATAAATACATACAGGTAACGGTGCCTATTGACCCGGAAACCAAGAACTTCGCTCAGGATGGAGACTGTGCCATCGCCGGAGTGGACGGCACGGCGGCGGAACTGCTGGTGAAGTTTATGGACCCGGCTGGCGCGAAGACAGGAATGCTTCTTCCGACAGGAAATGTTTTGGATGTACTGGACATACCCGGATTTGGCGGGCTGGAAGCCACGATTCTGGACGTTTCCAATCCCATGGTCCTGGTAAAAGCTGAGGATATTGGCATGACTGGAATGGAACTGCCGGAGGAAATCAACGGGAACCCTGAAATCTGTGATCTTCTTGAAAAAATCAGGGGAACGGCATGCTGCAAAATGGGATTTGCTGAAGATTTAAAGGATGCGGAAAGCAGCAGTCCTGCTGTTCCTAAAGTAGGATTTGTTACGTCTCCAAAATCCTATACCGACATAGCAGACCGGCAGGTGAAAGAGGACGAAATGGACATCTGCGCAAGGGTTATTTCCGTATTTAAGTGTCACAAAGCCTGCCCTCTCACTTCAGCAAGCGCCATCAGCGTTGCTGCAGCCATGGAAGGTTCGGTGGTTCAGAAGGCGTTAAGGCCTTCCTGCGATAAGAGCCGGGTGAGAATCGGCCATCCCAGCGGAATTATGACCATGTGTCCGGAGCTGACCGAAGAAGGCGGGGAATTAAAACTTCCAAGCGTGGCAGTACAAAGGACGGCCAGGCGCATTATGGATGGAACCGTATACATCAGAAATTAAGGATAATTTAGTAAGATCCTGCCATACTAAGAAATGAGCAGAGACGTATAGAAAAATCAGCTTTTACAGCTGGTTTTTCTTATTTTAACAAGTTCTCTCATGGAGGTATCGTATGGATTCTGTATGGACAAATAATAGTGAAATAAAGAGTTTTAAGCCGTTAAAGGGCGATTTAAAAACAGGTGTATTGGTGGTCGGCGGAGGAATTACCGGCATTTTATGCGGATACTTTTTGCAGCAGGCAGGAGTGGATTATGCCATTGTAGAGGCGGATACCATATGCGGAGGGATTACAAAGAACACGACGGCAAAGATCACGTCGCAGCATGGGCTGATCTATCATAAGCTGGTTCAGGAATTCGGAGTGGAAACTGCCCGGATGTATCTGGATATCAATGAAACCGCATTGGATAAGTACAGAGATCTCTGCAAACATGTGGATTGTGATTTTGAAGATAAAGATTCTTATGTGTATTCGACAGACCGTTTTTATAAACTGGAACAGGAATTAAATACGTTGGAAAAAATCGGGGGCCATGGAACGTTTGCAAAGGATTTGCCGCTGCCGTTTAAAACTGAAGGGGCAGTCAGATTCAGCCGCCAGGCACAGTTTAACCCGTTAAAATTCCTGGCATTCATTGCTGAGAATTTAAATATTTACGAGCACACAAAGGTGTTGGAATTTTCAGGCCTTACTGCAGTTGTGCACGGCGGAAAAATCACGGCAGACCACATCATCATCGCCACCCATTATCCCATGAATAATAAGCACGGAGCGTATTTTGCAAAAGAATACCAGGACCGCTCCTATGTGCTGGCCTTAGAGTATGCAGCCCTTGTAAACGGCATGTACGTGGACGAGGCTCAAAAAGGTTTGTCCTTCAGGGATTATAAAGATCTGCTTTTGCTGGGAGGCGGCAGCCACAGAACGGGTAAGAAGGGCGGAAAATGGCAGGAACTTGTGGAATTTTCCAATAAGTATTATCCGGAGGCCGTGGAAAAATACCGCTGGGCCACTCAGGACTGCATGACATTGGACGGTGTCCCTTATATCGGCCTTTACGGAAAAAACACGAAAGGCTTCTATGTAGCGACCGGATACAACAAATGGGGCATGACGTCATCTATGGCAGCGGCAATGATCCTGACGGATCTGATATTGGAAAAAGACAATCCCTATGCCCGGGTATTCAATCCCCACAGAACGGTTCTTAGGCCGCAGCTGATGGTGAACCTGGCGGAATCCACAGCAAATCTGCTGACTTTTTCCAAAAAACGCTGTCCCCATATGGGCTGCGCGTTAAAATGGAATCCGGAAGAGCAGTCATGGGACTGTCCCTGCCATGGTTCCCGTTTTACAAAGGATGGGGAATTGATCGACAATCCGGCGACGGATGATTTAAACTGAGCCCATTTTTACGGGGTGAAAGCTCCATTATAGGAATTGGGATGAAAATGAAAACATATATATAGGGAAAAAGGCAAAGGAGAACCTCTATTGATCATTCACACAGTTCAGCCGGGAGAATGTCTGCAGGAGATTGCCAACCGCTATAGAATCCCACTTAACCGTTTAATTGAGGACAACGGGATACGCAGCCTGAATCATCTGGTTCCGGGTGAGACACTGGTGATTCTCTATCCTGAAACGGTGCATACGGTCCTCCCCGGAGAAACGGTTAGCTCGATTGCCAGGCTGTACGGCGTATCCGTTAACCAGATTTACCGCAATAATCCGGGACTGTTGGAAACACTTTTTATCTATCCGGGCGAGCAGCTCATCATTACGGTGAGCCGCCGCTACCCGGAGAATATTGAGGTGGGAGGATATGCTTACCCCTACGTGAATAAGCGCCTGCTTCAAAGTACCCTGCCGTTTTTAAGCTTTTTCATTCCATTTACATATGAGATATCGGAACTGGGGGAACTGGGAAGGCTCAATGACATCCCGGCGGTTTCAATGGCTAAACAGTTTCATGTCAGGCCGGTAATGAACCTTTCCAACCTGCGGGAACCCTACGGATTCAACACGGAACTGGCCCATATCATATTGAATAACCGGGAGGTCCAGGACCGGGTGATCGAAGAAACTTTTGAGAATATCCTTATCAAAGGATATGAAGGCCTGGACATAGACTTTGAATATGTAAAGGAAGAGGACAGCCTAAAGTTAGCCGGGTTTATCAGGAGGTTCCGAGAACGTCTGAGCCCTTTGGGATATCCTGTTTTTACAGCATTGGCGGCGAAAACCTCGTCGGACCAGAGGGGGATTTTATTTGGCGGTCACGATTACAACGCGGTGGGCAGTGAAGCGGACGGCGTGCTGTTAATGACATACGAATGGGGGTATTGTACAGGCCCTCCAATGCCGGTGGCACCGATTGAAAATGTGCACCGGGTTTTAGAATACGCGGTTACTCAAATGCCGCCGGATAAGATCTTTTTAGGAATACCAAATTACGGATATGACTGGCCTCTGCCCTATAAAGAGAAGATGACCCGCGCTGTTTCCATCACCAATGAACAGGCGCTGGAGCTGGCCTGGAAATACGGAAGGAGCATTGAATATGATAACTCCGCCCAGACCCCTTTCTTTCAGTATACAGACGGAGGTGTCAGGCACGAAGTCTGGTTTGAAGATGCCAGAAGCATACAGGCAAAACTGGAACTGGTTGCGGAATATGGCTTAAAAGGCGCGGGTTACTGGAATCTCATGCGGCCGTTTACGCAGAACTGGTGCCTTTTGGACTCTCTTTATAAAATCAGACAGTAAACGCCGGTTTGAAACTGCATTTGAAACTGCATTTTGCACAAATGATTGAAAATATAAGGAGGAACAGTTACAATTTATTTTAAATGATGGGGATGATATGGCAGAGACGCCAGCTCAGACCGGTAAAAAGGATAAGAGGTACATATGAGCGTTACAGTGGAGGATTTATTAAAACTGCCCTCTCTCAGGGAAGCGAAAGTTGTAGGGGGAAGAGGAGGATTAAACAGGATCGTGTCTTCGATATCCGTGTTGGAATATGCGGACCCGGACAGCCTTCAGGACGATTTGTTTGATAACAATGAGTTTTACGGCAGCGAAATCGTGATATCCGGCCTGATCAGCGTCAAAGATGATGTTGGCAAACAGCTGAGGAATCTAAGGCGCCTTTCCGAATGCGGGGAAGTGGGGCTGATTCTGTATTATGTGGGAATCTTTATACCTGAGGTGGATGAAAGCCTGATTAAGCTGGCGGATGAACTGAATTTCGCCCTGATTGTCATGCCTAAAAAGCGGATGGATCTGCGATACAGTGAAGTCATCTGCGAGGTGATGGAGGCCATTTTTGAAGACCATAGAAAAGGGGCGTTTATCGTGGGAGAGGTGCTGGACAGCGTGGCCCGGCTGCCCGAGCACAAGAGAACCGTGGACACCGCCATGAAGATGCTCAGCGACCGGATTCATGCGTCGGTGGTGCTGACAGACAAAACCCACCGCATCGTCAATGAGGCGGCCTGGCCCAGAGGGGCGGGGAACGGTCTTTATGACGGCCTGTTTCAGGTGAAAATGCCTGAGGCAGGCGGGGAACCGGTGCGTTACCCTCTGATCCCGGACTGCCTTTTATACCGCTATCCCGTGGCTTCACGTCATACGTCGGGGATGGAGCTGTACTTTTTAAAGGAAAAAGAACCTCTCTCCCAGGAACTTTTAAAACAATCCGTTGAGCTGGTTTCCCTGGCGGTGAATATCTGGGGCCGCCAAGAGGAGGAAGAGGTGATTACCGAACTGGTTCGGGCCATCATGCAGGATGAGCCGCTGAAGATGAGGCGGCTGGCCGGTCTATTCCATATCGACGTGGTTTCCATCCATTCCATGTGGATTATCCGGGACCGCCGTCTGGAACAAAAATCAGGCGGTCTTGCCATGCTTGAAAATGTGCGGGAATTCCTGATTCCATATTCAAAGACCGTGGTGGCTGACATTTATGAAAATGATATGGTGGTATTGATGGAAAGTCCGCCTTCCCTGGCAGAGGAAGAAACTTTGGCAAAACAGCTGCTGGAAAGGATCGGTGAAGCGGATACCGCGCTTACCCTGTGCAACCATTTGAAGGATACCGCTGCGGTGCGCAATGCCTATCTGATGAACCAGAAGTATCTGAGGGACGCCAGGAAAATTTATCCGGGAAAAAGCCTGTTTGGCATGCAGGAGATCCGGTTTGCCATGGAATGCCGTATGATTATTGAAAAGGGAGAGGCCGAGACAGCAGGCAGAATCTCCGTTTTGGATGCGCTTTATGAGGCCGGAGACGGGATGGAGCTTAGAAAAACGCTGGGCGTCTTCCTGATCGACGGAGACGGCAGCGTGACCCAAACGGCCAAACTTCTGTTTCTGCATAAAAACACGGTGAAATACCGGCTTCAAAAGATAAGCGATTGTTTGGGATACCGGGTGGGCCGGATGCCGGAATCATTTCCGGCCTATTATGCGGCGGCATTGGAGCGCCTGTTGGACAGTGTTTAAATTATAAAATAGAATCGTCTATGCTGTTGTCTTATGGGACAATACATAGGCGATTTTTTGTACCGGACGGACAATTACAGACGAGGAGAAAAGTTTTATAATAGAAACATCAAAAACAGGAAAAGGAGCGGAGAGAAATTGAGAAAGATCGGACTGAAAGAAATTGAAGATATCGCTTTGGGCGCCGCACTCTTAGGAGCAGGAGGAGGCGGCGATCCTTATATTGGAAAACTGGTGGCAATCGGAGCTGTGAAGGAACACGGCCCTGTCACTTTGCTGGACCCGGACGAGGTGCCGGATGACGCCTTGATCGTACCGATCGCCATGATGGGTGCGCCCACAATTTTAGGTGAGAAAGCGGTGGGTGGAAGCGAATATGAAACGCTGGCCCGCATGGTGTCCCAGTTTTATGGAAAAGACATTTATGCATTTATGCCCATTGAGGCAGGCGGCGTAAACAGCATGCTGCCGATTGCCGCTGCGGCCAGACTTGGAATTCCCATGGTGGATGCGGACGGCATGGGACGGGCATTTCCCGAGCTGCAGATGGTGACATTTACCATCGGAGGGGTGAAGGCCACGCCTATGGCTTTGACGGATGAAAAGGGAAACTGCGCTATTTTCGAAACAATCACGAATAAATGGACGGAAGAGCTGGCCCGGAGCGTTACCATGAGCTGCGGCGGAGCCGTATCAGTGAGCCTGTTCTGTGTGGACGGGGCAACCCTGAAAAAATATGCGGTGAAGCATATTGTGACCAGAAGCCAGCAGTTAGGGGAAGCGATTCGCACCATCAAGTCTGTGACGGATGAAACGCCGGAGGAATATTTCTTCCGCTATACGGAAGGCTTTAAGCTGTTTAAAGGGAAAATTGCAGATGTGCTCAGAGAGACGAGAGGCGCTTTTAACTTTGGGAAGGTGGTTCTGGAAGGAATCGGCGAATTTAAGGGGAAGACGGCTTTTGTGGAGTTTCAGAACGAAAACCTGTTATTAGAAGCAGAAGGGGAAATCCTGGCAACCACGCCGGACCTGATCTGTCTGGTGGATACGGAAACATTTGTACCCGTGACTACGGATGCTTTAAAATATGGAAAGCGGGTATTCGCTGTGGGGCTGAAATGCTTCGATTTATGGAGAACGCCTGCAGGCCTTGATCTGGTAGGCCCCAGATATTTTGGCTGTGATACAGACTATATTCCATTGGAAGAACGGGTTAAGGGAGGAAAAGCACATGTATAAACTGGGAATCGATGTGGGAGGCACCAATACGGACGCGGTGCTGATTGATGAGAATCTTCAGGTGGCGGCAGAGATCAAACACCCGACTACCGGAGATATCTATGACGGAATTCTGGGTGCGCTTGACGATATCCTTACAACATCCGGAATTGACAGATCGGAGATACGCCAGGCTATGCTGGGAACCACCCAGTGCACCAACGCCATTGTGGAACGGAAACACCTGGCTCCTGTGGGAATCTTGAGGATCGGCGCTCCGGCAACTTTGGGCATACCTCCTATGGTGGATTGGGAAGAGGATATCCGGGCCATAGCAGTGGAAACGGCTGTGATCGGAGGCGGGTTTGAATATGACGGGAAAGAACTGGCGCCTTTTGATGAAGAGGCGGCCAGGGCATTTTTTGAGCGGATGAAGGGAAAAGTCTCTTCGATTGCCATCTCCTGCGTGTTTTCAACGGTGAGAAATGATCACGAACTTCTGGCGGCCAAATTGTGTAAAGAGGTCATGGGAGAGGACGTGCATATCTCCATATCCAGCGAAATTGGTTCTATGGGGTTAATTGAAAGGGAAAATGCCACGATTCTGAATGCTGCATTATATCAGGTGGCGGAGCGTTTTACAGAGGGATTTGCAAAGAGCCTGAACGACCAGGGCGTAAATCAGGCGCAGGTGTATCTATCCCAGAATGACGGCACGCTGATGACCATGGATTTTGCCAGAAGGTATCCAATTCTTACCATCGCCTGCGGGCCCACAAACTCCATACGGGGCGCCGGTTATCTAAGCCGCATAAAGGACGCGATTGTAATCGATGTGGGAGGAACCACAACGGATTTAGGCGTGATTCAGAACGGTTTTCCACGGGAATCCAGTTTGTCTGCCACCATCGGGGGCGTGAGAACCAACTTCCGGATGCCGGATGTGGTTTCCATTGGACTTGGAGGCGGTTCCGTGGTGAGACAGAAAAATGATAAGGTAACGGTGGGGCCTGACAGCGTGGGCTATGAGATCACGAAAAAAGCGCTGGTATTCGGCGGAGATACAGTGACGGCCACTGACATCGCGGTCCGCCTGGGAATGGCGGATATCGGGGATAAGAGCCTGGTTTCCGGCCTGGATATGGAATTTGCGAAAAAGGCCATGGATAAGATCCGTGAGATGGTGGAGGACAGCATCGACGCCATGAAATTAACCCATGAAGACGCAGAGGTGATTTTAGTGGGAGGCGGTTCCGTCATAATTCCTGAAAAACTGGCGGGCGCGTCCAAGGTACTGCGGCCGGAGTTCTTCGGAACGGCCAATGCCATCGGTTCGGCTATTTCCAAGGTGAGCGGAACTTATGAACAGCTGGTTAATTACGATGAGATTCCCAGGGAAAAGGCGCTTGAACAGGCAAAAGCCGAGGCGGCGGAACTGGCGGTGGCAGCAGGCGCAGTGCCGGAAACTGTGGAGATCATCGATATGGAGGACGTGCCATTAGCATATTATCCGGGAAATACAAACCGGGTGAAGATTAAGGCGGCCGGGGATTTACGCAGCGTGTAAAGCGTTTGCCTGACCAGGAGAATTGGCATTGCTGAAACTTAAAAGAATCTCTATTGTGAAACTGCACAAAGCCGTATCGGAGAAAGCGGGCTATTTGGATGGAGCGCAGAGCTATTTTTGTATATCATGACGGTTTGATAAATGGCGATTGTTTTTTGATATGCGCTGTGATATATTAAAACCGCTGGCTGTGAAACGATTCACATCTAACTGATTTTAAACATAAAATCAGGCGGCAATCCGGAACACAGAATGATTGGGCACCGCAGGTGTCTGAATGATAAAAGGGAGGTTCTTTTATGGAGAGAGCAGATGACAAAATGATGATACAAACAGACACGGTATTTGATAATCCGGTGAAACTGCCGGATATCTATTGGGAAGAGGCGAACAAGCCGATGGAGTTTTCACGCGTTGAAATCTATACATTGAATCCAATTCGCGTGGACCGGCCGTTTTTTGACGCTACAGCCGGGCCGTTTCCTTATATCGCTTACAGCTGCTGGCTGGTGCTGTGGGATGAAAACAACATTATGGGCCAGGTTCCGTGCTCAAAGTATATGGCGGATATGGTTTTGCCGTTCATTAAAGAAGGCGGCCGCAAAACACCTTTGCAGTGGTATCAGGATTTGTACTGGAAACTGCGTAATTTCGGATTTGCCAGCACCGCATTTGTGGAATTAGGCCGTTTTGATATGGCCATGCATGATATCATGGCAAAACGGGCGGGCCTTCCGCTTCACCGTTTCCTGGGAGCAAAGAGGGACTGGGTCAAGGTTTACGCCAGCGGATTCAGCGCGGATATTATGGAAAAAGAGGAGCTGATAGCGGAGGCGGAAAAACTGCTGAAAGACGGCTATACCTGTTTTAAGGTGAAGTCAGCCGGTAATTTCGGAACCCATATCGAAGAGGATGTTAAACGTTTGGAATATATTCAGAAACTGCTGGGAGAGGATGCGTCCATCGCAGTTGACGTCAACCAGCTTTGGAATGCAAAACATGCCCTGGAATTTATCAAACGGATAGAGCATTTGAACATCGCATGGTACGAAGAGCCGGTTCACTCCTATGATATTCAGGAACTGGAAAAACTGACGGCTGAATGTCCTGTGCCGATTTCCATGGGAGAATCCATGAGAAACCGTTACCAGTTTTATCCGTACATAAAAGCAGGTGTTTCCCATCTTCAGCCGATACCGGACAACTTATGCGGAGTGCGGGAATGGGTAAGCGTTCGTGACCAGGCATTAGAAGCCGGGCTGACCCTTTCTTCCGGCGGCTTCTCTCACCAGACGGCGGACTACATCGCTACTGCCAGAGAAGAGGACATGGTGGAATACCTTTATCCGCTGATGAACAAGCTGTATCAGATGATGGATGTAAGACCGGTGGAGAAAGACGGAATGTTCTTATTATCCAATGAGATCGGATCGGGTACCAGACCTGATTTTGCTGCATGGGAAAAACTGGGGTATGTGGCGAATAAGGAGATTTTTAAACCGGGGAAATAAAAAGAGAATAGGGATTTGACGGAAACGGCGCAGCCATTTGTATTTTAAGGCTGCGCCGTTTTTCAATTCATTTCATATCATAGTATAAATGAAAAATTCAGGAAAACAGATCATATGAAAGAAATAGGCTATAGGCGGCAGGCTGCATTAGAGTATGCAAAAAAATGGGCCATGGGCAGAAATCCACGGTATTTAGACTTTGAAAATTTTGGAGGAGATTGTACAAATTTTGCCTCTCAGTGCATCTATGCGGGCAGCGGCGTCATGAACTATACGCCGGTGATGGGCTGGTATTACAACAGCAGTACTGACAGAACGCCAAGCTGGACGGGGGTGCAGTATCTCTACAACTTTTTAGTAAATAACAAATCTGTTGGCCCCTACGCAGTTGAAACGGATCAGAACGGAGTGCAGCCGGGAGATATTGTACAACTGGGGAATGCCAACGGTTACTATCACAGCCCGGTAATCGTAGCGATAGAAGGCGGACGCATTTATGTGGCGGCACACAGTTATGATGCTTATATGCGGCCGCTCGATTCCTATACTTATGAGAAATTACGGTTCCTGCATATTAAGGGAGTGCGTAACTGGTAGAGGTACCAGGGCCAACCGGATACAAGAAACGGGATAAAAGATGGCTTTATCAGCCTTCTTTTATCCCGTTTTTATAAAAATCAACAAAATATACAGTCTACTTTATTTGCTTTTCTAATATGGTACAAGCCTACAATGAGTAAAGCCAGTTTATTTCTGAGAAATTTTGCTTATTCTTTGATATAATTCTTCTTGCTCCTGTTGACTGGTTGATTTCTCAATAATAAATGCGAGAACAATAATTCCAATCGTGTTCAATATAAAACGTATTCCAGCAAATTTATTACCTAATTGCGTTGCTTCAAACAGCATCATCGGAATTTTGGTTGTTGACCATGCGCCGAGAAATAAGAAAACATTTATAAGCGAAGCCCCTTTTTTGATCAGCATACTGGCAATAGGAAAAGCCGCATAGAGTGGGCCGGAGGAAAAAGCTCCCAGCAAGAACGCTAAAAGACCGCCTTTTGGTCCAGCGCCTTTACCCATATATTTCATCATCATTTCCTTTGGTATCCATGCATCTATAAGACCCATGATAATAAAAATCGGTGGGATGACCGAAAGCATTTCTAAAATGTATTTCCATGTCAGTGTCAGCGAGGTGATGCCGAGGTCAGGTCGGAATTGAAGCAGACATAAATCACACAAAAGCAAAATAAGGCCAAATTTATATTTTAATATGACATTCAGTATCTTTTTCATTCCATTATCACTCCAATCAAACAGGCGCTAATGATGGCAACGGCAAGTGACAGAGCGTTCCTTCTGAACGCGAATTTTCTTCCAAAATAGTTTACCTCCAGCGGAAATGTTGCGACGCCAACCATCATCAACGTTGAAATGAATATGGCGATCTGGGCATATCCGGCGCCGGCCTGAACAAGA
Source organism: Clostridium sp. chh4-2 (assembly GCF_002899675.1). Lineage (GTDB taxonomy): Bacteria > Bacillota > Clostridia > Lachnospirales > Lachnospiraceae > CHH4-2. The sequence continues at coordinate 137,912 of NZ_PKUU01000012.1, forward strand.
GAAGCCGCAAGAGGTATCGCAACATACCCAGGAAGTAAAGTGATACAGCCGATGACAGCCGCAATGATTATTCCCAATGCGCCAGACTGTGTACCGATCATTCTGGAAATGGTTTTTTCGTCCAAAACAGATAAGATCAATCCAATCAGTAACAGGATCGATAGCATGGAGGGTAAGATATTTTCAAATGACCTCCATGTTTTTTTTAGCGCTGACTTTGTCTTTTCGCGATCTCTGAAAAAGGAAAAGGCCAGCAACAACAATGCCGATGAATATAGAATAACGGTAAACATCTGCGAAACCTCCTTATAGCCAGATTTGAAGTAAACTTTAAATTATGATATTATTAATAGTATACTATATACAGGCTTTATAGGGTGTATCTGGAGATACAGTCCTTTCGTGAGAGGAGTTATTCGACTATGCAGCAATGGGAGCCGCTGCTGATGCAGTGTCCGATATTTAAACATATTTCCGCAACAGATGTCCGGCAGATTATGCAGGATGTTCCTTATCAAACAGTGTCATTGGAAAAAGGGGAAATCATATATCGAGCCGAAGAAACGGCAAATCGAATCGGTATTATTTTATCTGGCTGTATAGAAGCGCGAAAATATTTGTCGACAGGAAATGTGATTAGCCTATTTCAGAGAAAATCTGGTGAAATGATTGGGGGAGGCATTGTATTTTCCAGTCATCCGAAATATCCTTGTGATGTGATTGCAAAGGAAAAGAGTATTCTCTTATGGCTTGACCGACAGGTGGTGTTAGGTACGTTTTTAAAGAATCCGGCAATCGCATCTAACATTATGAGGATTTATTCAGACCGAATTATGCAATTAGAGAAACGGATGGAATTGTTCTCTTTTTATTCAATTTCAAAGAAAATAGCTTTTTCATTGCTGCATGATTTTTCAATAGATGAAAATCAGACGATTTATCTTCCTTTTTCTAAAACGACTTGGGCTGAATACCTAAATGTTTCCCGCACTTCGCTCAGCAGGGAATTAAAGATTATGTGCAGTCAAAAAATTATTACAATGAACAAAAATGAAATTCGTATTTTACAAGCAGAACGGTTAGAAGCTCTTTTGTATTAGATTTTTATCATCTGTTTATTTTTTCCTTGTTATATTCCACTTTTTCTCCTCGATTACACCATATGTTTGATGTGCGGCCTTTGAGGCCGCTGAAAGCACAATATTATTTTTAGAGTTATTTATGGAACAGTAAGAAAAATTAGAGTATTCAATCAGCAGCACCAAAACTGCCAGTAAGTTAACACCTACTGGCAGAAAAAGTATTTTTTATATATTTGTAAACAGTTTGCCTGCCCTTTATCGTTTCGCCTTTTTTTCCAAAAGTGTAATTCCCTGATATAGTATGGCCGATACAATACACAGTATCACAATCGACATCACGACCATATCCATCTTAAAAACTTGACTGCCATAAATGATCAAATAACCCAGCCCCTTATTGGCCGCTAAAAATTCTCCAATAATAACGCCCACCAGGCAGAGCCCGATATTGACTTTCATATTGCTGATAATCAGGGAATAAGACCCAGGCAGCAGTACCTTAGTCAGCACATCTTTTTTCGTTCCCCCCAAAGAGTAAATCAGTTTTATTTTATCCGGGTCCATCTGGGAAAAACCTGTGTGCAATGTAAGAATGGAACCGAATACGGCGACCGAAACGGCGGCAACGATAATGGTCTTCACATTGTTGCCCAGCCAGACAATCAGGATCGGCGCAAGCGCGGATTTGGGCAGGCTGTTCAGCATGACCAGATAAGGTTCCAATACCTCAGAAATACTTTTCCCCGTCCAAAGCAGAATTGCGGTCAAAAGGCCGATCACGATGACAAGAAAGAAGCTGACCAAGGTTTCCAATAATGTAATGCCGATATGGACAAAGATGCTTCCGTCCATGGCCATGTTGAGAAAGCAGGTTATGACCCGGGAAGGAGAACTGAAAATAAAGTCATTAATAATGCCCAAACTGGCGCACAGTTCCCAAAGCGCCAGCAAAAGGACCAGCATCATAACGCGGCAGATCATAACCTGGCGCCTTCGGAGATTCTCTTTCGCTATATATTCCTGCTGGGCAGGCGAAATGACGGTTTCATTTTGAGGTTCCATGAAATTCCCCCTTATTAAAGCAGTGGCTATTTACTTTATCTTATGAATGGAAATTTTTTTTGTCTCTGTTTTTGTCAAAAACATTTTTAACGTTGCTGTTCCCGGCGGCAGAAAAATTAAGAAAAAGACTTGAAAAATTTATTGTAATCAATTCCGTTATTTGGTAATGTATATGGGAAACTGAAAATTAAGAAAACTTCCCTGCATTTTAAAACGACAGCAGGAAGGGGATTCGCTTCGCGGATTCCAGTTTAAATGAGAGTCAGGAGCTGAACATGAAAAGAGCAAAGAACGCAGTATGCACGATGATGATTACTCTGGCATTTATGATGCTGCCCGGTATGGCGTCGTTTGCAGATGATGAAACCCGGTTTGTAGGGGGAACTACTGTCAATGGAATCAAAATCAGCGGACTTACGGTGGACGAGGCAAAAGAACAGTTGGCATCATTTTACGCCAATGATTACAAACTGAAGTTGATAACAAAAGAAGGAACCGAAGAATACATAAGCGGAGTGGCGGTCGGATATCAGGCATCCATTCCGGACAGCCTTCAGTCTATTTTAGACGGCCAGAACGCCAACGGGCGGATCACGGGTCCGGCAGCCCAGTCATCCTATTCGGCAGCGGTCAGCGGTACCTATGACCAGGCAAAACTGGAGGAACAGATTCAGGCGCTTTCCATCGTAAGTGGTACCGGAGTTACCGTTACCCAGGACGCACACATCTCTTCCTACAAGGAAGGACAGGACTATACCATCATTCCTGAAGTGCATGGAAACAATCTGGATACGGAGAAGATGGCTTCAGTTATAGGAAAAGCACTGGCATTGGGACAGGCTGATGTGAATCTGGAAGCGGCGGACTGCTATTATAAGGTGAATGTAACATCCTCCGACGAGGCGTTAAAAGATCTGTGCAGCCGCATGAACCGCTATAAAGATATGAAGATCACCTATAAATTCAGTGACACGGTAAATGAAGAACTGCCGGGAGCCGTATTTGCATCCTGGATGACGGCTGCAAAGGACGGACAGATCAGTGTGAACCAGGAAGAAGCCGCTGCATTTATTCAGGCGCTGGCGTTGAAATATGACACGGCGGATACAACCCGCCTTTTCCACACGAGCACAGGAAAAGACGTGGAGCTTTCCGGACCTTACGGCTGGAAGATGGATCAGGCGGCAGAGCTGCAGGCTTTGACAACCATGCTGCTTTCCGGCGAGAGCCAGACGAGAGAGCCGCAGTATATTCAGGCGGCAGCGTCCAGGGAGGACGGAGATTGGGGCAGCACTTACGTGGAGATCGATTTAGGCAGCCAGCACGTTTATATGATCCAGGAAGGAACTCTGGTTTGGGACGCTCCCTGCGTAACCGGCAATGTGTCAAAGAATTATACGACACCGGAAGGAATCTATGGTCTAACTTACAAAGAGCAGGACCGGATTTTAAGGGGCAAGAAAAAAGCGGACGGCACCTACGAATATGAGAGCCACGTGGATTACTGGATGCCTTTTAACGGCGGAATCGGACTTCATGACGCCAGCTGGAGAGGCAGCTTCGGAGGCGCAATCTTCCAGACAAACGGCAGCCATGGCTGTATCAATCTTCCTCCTGACAGAGCGGCTGTTTTGTATACCCTGGTTTTTAAAGGAATGCCGGTCATCTGCTACAATTAAAGAATCAACATTAAGAAATTAAGATCAAAAAATACAAAACCAGAATCAGTGTAATAAAAGGCGGTCAGATGTTTAAACTCAATCTGACTGCCTTTTATTCACTAAAAATATAAAAAATTATGCCGAACTGACTGGATTTTAACTAAATTTGACAAAATCAGCCGGAACCAAGGGAAAAGGGCGAGCTCATATCCAATTCTTAAAATAACCGATCAAATCTCTTCATCGCTTCCAAAGTGTTTTCATGATTTCCAAAAGAAGTCAGCCGGAAGTAATTCTGCCCATTCTTTCCAAATCCGGCCCCCGGCGTTCCAACAACCTGGGCGTTGTTAAGGAGGTAATCAAAGAAGGTCCAGGAATCCATCTTGTCAGGGCATTCAAACCAGATATACGGGGAATGGATGCCGCCGAAAAACGGGATGTTTTTCTTTGACAGCATGTCCCCGATTATTGCTGCATTTTCCTGATAATAGGTGATATTGTTTCTGCACTGGTTCATGCCTTCTTCTGTAAAGACGGCGGCGGCTCCGCTCTGAATGATATAAGAAGTTCCATTGAACTTTGTGCTCTGGCGGCGGTTCCACATGGCGTTTAAAGACATTGTCTGGCCGTTGGATGATTTAAATTCCAGTTCTTTTGGAACAATGGTATATCCGCAGCGGGTTCCGGTAAAACCGGCTGTTTTTGACAGGGAACAGAATTCGATGGCACAGCGTTTGGCTCCCTCTACGGCAAAGATGCTTCTTGGAAGGTCAGGATCGGTGATAAATGCCTCATAAGCGGAGTCGAAGAGGATAACTGCGTCGTGTTCAATGGCATAATCCACCCATTCCTTTAACTGCTCTTTGTTATAGACTGCTCCGGTCGGGTTGTTGGGAGAGCAGAGGTAGATAAGGTCAGCATGTACATTTTTATCGGGCATGGGGAGAAAGTTATTTTCTGCATTGCCGTCAATATATGTGATCGTTCTGCCGAACATGATATTGGAATCCACATAGACCGGATAAACCGGATCGGGAATCATGATCACATTGTCATCTGCAAATAATTCCGTAATATTTCCGGTGTCGCTTTTCGCACCGTCGGAGATAAAGATGTCGCCTGGGTCCACGGATACGCCGTTTCCTGCGTAATAAGAGGAAATCGCTTCTCTGAGAAAAAGGTAACCCTGCTCAGGTCCGTATCCTTTAAATGTATCGGAAGAAGACATGGCATCCACGCCTTCATGAAGCCCGTTTAATGCGCAGCTTCCAAGAGGAAGTGTGACATCGCCGATGCCGAGGCGGATGACCTGCTTATCGGGATTTGCCTTTGTATAAGCGGCAACGCGGTGGGCAATTTCTGCAAAAAGATAGCTTTCTTTCAGATTTTGGTAATTTTCGTTTAATTTTGGCATAATGGAATCCTCTTTTCTATCTGGATATTTTCAGAATCTGAATAGGTACACATTTTAGCAAAATTATAAACCGCGGTCAAGAAAATGATAAAGATAACCATTAATAACTAATTTTCTAAAGAATCTGCTGTCCGGGGTCTCTTTTTTGGGACCCAAAACAGCAGATTCGAGAGTTATTATTCCTGAAGGTCTTTCCATATTTTATTGAAATAGATCGAAAATTCCGGGCTGTTTCTCCTCTCCAAAGGCCTTGCACAGTCATCCGGAAATGAGACGGGGATGATGGATTTTACTTTTCCCGGCCGTGAAGAGAGAATAACAACCCGGTCGGCGACGCTGATGGCTTCCGAAAGGTCATGGGTGATTAAAATAGCAGTTTTGCCTGCGCTTTTGATGATGGTGCTGATGTCATCGCATACGGACAGCCTGGTCTGGTAGTCCAGGGCTGAAAACGGTTCATCCAACAGAAGAAGATCCGGCTCTAACGCGAGAGTACGGATCAAAGCGGCGCGCTGGCGCATTCCTCCGGACAGTTCAGATGGTTTAGAGGATTCGAATCCACCTAAACCATAGGTTTTCAGCATATGATGAAGTTTTTCTTTACTTTCGGAGTTTAGTTTTTTCTGAATTTCCAGGCCAAGAGCAGTGTTGGCATAGATGGTCCGCCATTCGAACAGATGGTCTTTTTGAAGCATATAGCCGATGGTGGCGTGAGATTCTTCAATGGGTACGCCATCGACCAGGATGGTGCCTTTTTCCGGTGCCAGCAGTCCGCTGAATATTGATAACAGGGTGGATTTTCCACAGCCGGAAGGCCCGACTACGGCTAGAAATTCACCATTATTGACAGAAAAAGATATATTAGAAAGGGCCAGCGTCTCACCATCTAACGAGTGGTAGGAGTAGCTGACCTCACAGGCTTCCAGTTTTGGTTTCATGGGTGGCCTCCTTATTTGTTATATACTATCATATGTGATCCAAACAAGGAGTGTGCCGTACAAATATGCCCAAACATGAACCGGAACCGGTTTTAAAAAGTTTTTAAAACGTACATGGTGAACGTACCGGTTGCCACAAGGGTTTGATTCTGGTCCGTTACTTTTACGTCCGCTACAATGGTGGTGCGCCCTTTATGCAGAGTGTTGGCCTCAAAAAACAGGGTGCCGCTGCTGAGCCCCTTGATGTAGTTCATGCTGCCGTTAAGGGTCACGCTCACGAGGCGGTGGGAAACGCTGATGATGCCTGCGGAGATGTCGCTGAGCGTGTATAAAAATCCGCCGTGTACATTGCCGAGGGAGTTTAATGCCGTTTCTGAGATCTCAATTGAAATAATTGAATGTCCTTCAGAAAGTTCAACCAGCTTAGCCTGTTCAAAGCCGGATAAAGGGCGGATCAGATTGTTGGCCGCATCCATTACTACTTTTTCCATATCAGAAATAACCTCCATTTCAATTCGATTGTATGCTTTGAAGACTATTATAGGATGGAGAGGGGGATTTGTAAAATAGAAAATGGTATTTCTCATACCGTGACAATTAAGTTCCCGGAGGGCCAAACTGTTATGTTTCTTCTATAATTATGTGAAAAGTTCTTGCAATTGACATAAATAGGTGCTATACTGTCTAAGATAACATGATAAAAGACTAAAAGGAGTGGACGAAAGTCCACTCTTACTTTTTGTATGAAACAGGAAAGGTGGTGCGGAATGACAAAGAGAGAAGAATATGAGTCAAAGGTTGAATCATATCTGATGCCGCTGATGGAAGAACATAATTTTGAACTGGTTGACGTTGAATATGTAAAAGAAGCCGGAAACTGGTATTTACGGGCATATATTGATAAAGAAGGCGGAATTGCAGTGGACGACTGCGAAGTGATAAGCAGGAAGTTAAGCGAGTGGCTGGACGAGAAGGATTTTATCAGTGAAAGCTATATCCTGGAAGTGAGTTCTCCGGGACTTGGAAGACCTCTTAAAAAGGAGAAGGATTTCGCAAGAAGCATTGGATGTGAAGTGGATATCAAACTGTACCGTGCGGTAAACAGACAGAAGGAATTCACCGGAATGCTGAAAAGTTATGACAAAGATACGGTGACAATTCAGATGGAAGACGACGCAGAGACGGTATTTAACCGCGCGGACATTGCGCTGATCCGGTTAGCATTTGACTTTTAAAACGAATGCCGTTTTGGGGCGGCAGAATGGAGGAAAAGATGAACAAAGAACTATTAGAAGCATTGGAGATATTGGAAAAAGAAAAAAACATCAGCAAAGACACCTTACTTGAGGCTATAGAAAATTCCCTTCTCACCGCATGCAAGAACCATTTTGGAAAAGCGGATAACGTAAAGGTGAATATCAATCCTGTTACCTGTGATTTCGCTGTTTATGCGGAAAAAGAGGTGGTGGAAGAAGCCGAAGATAAGATGCTTCAGATCAGCTTAGCCGAAGCCAAGATGATTGATCCTAAGTATGATCTGGGAGATATTGTACAGATTCCGATTAAATCCAAAGAGTTCGGCCGTATTGCAACCCAGAATGCTAAGAACGTAATCCTTCAGAAGATCCGTGAAGAAGAGAGAAAAGTGCTGTACAACGATTGGTACTGCCAGGAAAAGGAAGTGGTTCCGGGTGTAGTTCAGCGCTATCTTGGTAAAAATGTTAGTATTAACCTGGGTAAGGTGGATGCGATTCTCAACGAGACCGAGCAGGTGAAAGGAGAGGTATTCCAGCCGACCGAGCGTATTAAAGTGTATATTCTGGAAGTCAAAGATACGTCTAAGGGTCCAAGAATTTCCGTATCCAGAACCCACCCTGATTTGGTAAAACGTTTGTTTGAATCTGAAGTGACAGAAGTAAAAGACGGAACGGTTGAGATTAAAGCGATTGCGAGAGAAGCCGGTTCCAGAACCAAGATCGCCGTATGGTCCAACGATCCGAACGTTGATCCGGTGGGCGCATGCGTAGGTTTAAACGGCGCCAGAGTCAATTACATTGTCAATGAGCTGCGCGGGGAAAAGATCGATATCATCAACTGGGATGACAATCCTGCATATCTGATTGAAAACGCCCTCAGCCCGGCAAAAGTAATCTGCGTTGTGGCGGATGAAGACGCGAGAGAAGCACAGGTAATCGTACCTGATTATCAGCTGTCCCTGGCAATCGGTAAAGAAGGACAGAATGCCAGACTGGCAGCCAGACTGACCGGCTATAAGATCGATATCAAGAGTGAGACACAGGCAAGAGAGTTGGGACTGTTTGAAGAGATGGGAATTGAGTATCAGGAAGATTTCCAGATTGATGAACAGGAATCGTATAACGACTATCAGGAAGACTACCGGGAAGATTACCAGGAATAAAAGAAATGGGGAAGTGATTGTTAGTGAGTACAAAGAAAATACCTCTCAGGCAGTGTATCGGCTGCAGTGAGATGAAGAGTAAAAAAGAGATGATCCGTATACTGAAAACCCCGGATGATGAAATCATTCTGGATGCGACAGGCAGGAAAAACGGGCGGGGCGCTTATATATGCCCGTCCATGGAATGTCTGAAAAAGGCCGAAAAGGGTAAAGGATTGGAACGCTCCTTCAAGATGGCGATTCCCAAAGAAGTATATGAAACTTTGGAAAAGGAGATGGCACAGCTTGGAGAGTGATAAAAAAGCGTTAAACCTAATAGGTCTGGCAACAAAAGCCGGAAAAACCGCAAGCGGAGAATTTTCAACGGAAAAGGCCGTAAAAAGCGGGCAGGCGTGGCTGGTAATCGTATCGGAAGAGGCGTCTGAGAATACCAAAAAGATGTTTTCTAATATGTGTACTTACTATGAAGTCCCAATCTGTTTTTTTGGTAAAAAAGAAGAACTCGGCCACTCCACGGGAAAAGCACAGAGAGCCTCTCTTGCAATTCTGGATGAGGGATTGGCTAAGGCAATCGTAAAACAAATGAATATTAACGGAGGTAGTAAGTATGAGAGTTAACGATCTTGCAAAAGAGCTTGGAAAAAGCAACAAGGAGATTTTAGATATATTGCAGAATAATCATATTGAAGTAAAAAGCCATCTGTCCAATGTGACGGATGATCAGGCATCGGTGGTTAAGAAATCCGTATCCCCGTCAAAGCCTGCAGAGGGCCAGGAGGCTCCTAAGAAAAAAATTACTGCGGTTTACCGCCCTCAGAATTCCCAGCAGCTGAAGAATTCCATGCCGAGATCACCGCAGAAACCGGCGCCGGCTCCTCAGAGCAGACCTGCCGCACCGCAGCCTAAACCAGCGGTTGAACCGGCTCCTGCCGCACCGTCAGCTCAGGCAGTTCCAAAGACGGCGGAAGCGCCAAAGCCGGCAGAAAGCCAGAATTCCGTTTCACGTCCTGCAGAAGCTCCAAGAACGCAGGCTCCGGCACAGGGAAACCGTGACGGCCAGCCGAGAACCGGAGGTTATCAGGGCAATAACTACCAGGGAAACCGCGATGGCCAGCCAAGAACCGGAGGCTATCAGGGAAACCGTGACGGTCAGCAAAGAACGGGTTATCAGGGCAATAATTACCAGGGAAACCGCGACGGCCAGCCAAGAACCGGAGGCTATCAGGGAAACCGTGACGGTCAGCAAAGAACGGGTTATCAGGGCAATAATTATCAGGGCAATCGTGACGGCCAGCCAAGAACCGGCTACCAGGGCAACAACTACCAGGGAAACCGCGACGGCCAGCCAAGGACCGGAGGCTATCAGGGCAATCGTGACGGTCAGCCAAGAACCGGCTATCAGGGCAATAACTATCAGGGAAACCGTGACGGCCAGCCGAGAACCGGAGGCTATCAGGGCAATCGTGACGGCCAGCCGAGAACCGGCTACCAGGGCAATAATTATCAGGGAAACCGCGACGGCCAGCCAAGAACCGGTTACCAGGGCAATAATTATCAGGGAAACCGTGACGGCCAGCCAAGGACCGGAGGTTATCAGGGCAATAACTACCAGGGAAACCGTGACGGCCAGCCAAGAACCGGCGGTTATCAGGGAAACCGTGATGGCCAGCAAAGAACCGGAGGCTATCAGGGACAGAGAACCGGAGGTTACCAGGGCAACAACTATCAGGGAAACCGTGACGGTCAGCAAAGAACCGGAGGCTATCAGGGAAACCGTGACGGCCAGCAAAGAACCGGAGGTTATCAGGGAGGCGGCCAGCAGCGTACGGGCGGTTACCAGGGAAACAGAGGCAAAGACGCTCCAAAATCCTTCGATACACCGATTCAGTCTAAGCCAACCAGCAACAGACAGAATAAAAACGTATATAAGAATGACCGTTTTGACAAGAGAGATAAAGATGAAGATATGAAACCAAAGTCCGTTAAAGTTTCTAAGCATCCATTCCAGATGCCTCAGAAAACGGCGGAAACAAAGATTGAAGAGACTGTAAAATCAATCATCCTTCCGGAAGTGCTGACAATTAAGGAACTGGCGGAGAAGATGAAACTGCAGCCTTCTGTTATCGTTAAGAAACTGTTCCTGCAGGGAACCATCGTTACTCTTAACCAGGAGATTGACTACGATAAAGCAGAAGAGATCGCATTGGAATTCGATGTCCTCTGTGAAAAAGAAGTGAAAGTGGATGTCATTGAAGAACTTCTGAAGGAAGAAGAGGAAAATGAAGACGATTTAGTGGCAAGACCTCCGGTTGTCTGTGTAATGGGCCACGTTGACCACGGTAAAACTTCCCTTTTGGATGCGATTCGTGAAACCAACGTTACTTCCAGAGAAGCGGGCGGAATTACCCAGCATATCGGCGCCTATGTGGTTGAAATCAACGGCCAGAAGATCACATTCCTGGATACGCCGGGACATGAAGCCTTCACAGCCATGCGTATGCGTGGAGCAAAATCCACAGATATTGCAATCCTGGTGGTTGCTGCAGACGACGGCGTTATGCCTCAGACAGTCGAGGCGATCAACCATGCAAAAGCGGCAGGGGTTGAGATCATCGTTGCCATCAACAAGATTGATAAACCGAGTGCCAACATCGACCGTGTAAAACAGGAGATGGCGGAATATGAACTGGTTCCGGAAGACTGGGGCGGCAGCACGATTTTCGTTCCTGTATCCGCACATACAAAAGAAGGTATTTCCGATCTTCTCGAGATGATTATCCTGACCGCAGAAGTAAAAGAATTAAAGGCGAATCCAAACCGTAAAGCCAGAGGTCTTGTTATCGAGGCCGAGCTGGATAAGGGTAAAGGACCGGTTGCAACCGTACTGGTACAAAAAGGTACTCTTCGCGTAGGCGACAATATCGCTGCAGGAGCATGCCACGGTAAGGTCCGTGCGATGATGGATGATAAGGGACGCAGAGTAAAAGAAGCCGGCCCATCCACTCCGGTAGAGATTCTCGGATTAAACGACGTTCCGAATGCAGGTGAAGTATTCGTTGCAACTGAAACAGATAAAGAAGCCAGAAGCTTTGCGGAAACATTTATTTCCGAAGGCAAGAATAAGCTGATTGAAGATACAAAAGCAAAATTATCACTGGATGACCTGTTCAGCCAGATCAAAGCCGGCAATGTAAAAGAGCTGCCGTTGATCGTTAAAGCCGATGTACAGGGATCCGTAGAGGCTGTAAAACAGAGCCTTGTAAAGATTTCCAACGAAGAAGTTGTGGTTAAGGTAATCCACGGCGGAGTTGGTGCAATTAACGAATCCGACGTTTCCCTTGCGTCCGCATCCAATGCGATTATCATCGGATTTAATGTAAGGCCGGATGCGACTGCAAAATCCATTGCAGAACGGGAAAAAGTAGATGTAAGACTGTACCGGGTAATTTATCAGGCAATTGAAGATGTGGAAGCCGCCATGAAGGGTATGTTAGATCCTATATTTGAGGAAAAAGTAATCGGTCATGCGGTGGTACGTCAGACATTTAAGGCTTCCGGAGTTGGTACAATCGCAGGTTCTTACGTAATGGACGGTAAATTCCAGAGAGGCTGTAAGGCCAGAATCACACGTAACGGCGATTTGATCTTTGACGGACAGCTGGCATCCTTAAAGAGATTTAAGGACGATGTAAAAGAAGTTGCTACCGGATATGAATGCGGTCTTGTATTTGAGAAATTTAATGATATTCAGGAAGACGATATAGTAGAGGCTTATGATATGGTAGAGGTGCCTCGTTAATCTGCTTTCTGAAAAGACAGAATGGAGCACAACAATGCGTAAAAACAGTATTAAGAATACAAGAATCAATATGGAAGTCCAGCGGGAGATGAGCGAGATCATCCGCACTGAGATTAAAGATCCAAGAGTCCACGATGCTATGGTTACCGTAGTGGCCGTGGATGTGACTCCGGATCTGAAATACTGCAAAGCCTATATCAGCGTACTGGGCAGCGAAGAAGCTGCCCGGCACGCCATCGAAGGCTTAAAGAGTGCGGTTGGTTACGTGAGAAGAGAGCTGGCAAAAAGAATAAATCTGAGAAATACCCCGGAAATTACATTTGTACAGGATCAGTCCATCGAATATGGAGTGAACATGTCAAAATTAATCGATGAGGTAACTAAGGATTTAAAAGACGAGTAACAACTGATTAAGATGAGCAGTAAAAAAGGAGGATATGGATTGAACTTATTGGTAGAAAAATTAAAACAGGCAAAACGTGTGGCTATTCTCGGTCATGTTCATCCGGATGGAGACTGCGCAGGCTCCTGCCTGGGTCTGTACAATTACCTTTCGGAAAATTATCCTGATCACTCCGCTGATATTTATCTGGAACCTTTGGCAGTTAAATTTAATTATCTGAAACATTTTGATAAGATAAACAGTGATCCGTCCACAGGCAGGACATACGATCTCTGCGTCTGTTTAGACAGCAGCGACCGGGAACGGCTGGGGGATTTCGGAATCTATCTGGATACCGCGGCCGACAGTCTCTGCGTGGACCATCACATCACCAATACCGGATACGCCAGGGACAATGTGGTCATCTCCGATGCCAGTTCCACCTGTGAAGTGTTATACGGACTTTTGGATGAAGAAAAGATCAGCAAAGAAGTGGCCGAGTGCATTTATACCGGAATCATTCATGACACCGGAGTGTTTAAATACAGCAATACTTCGGCCCATACCATGATGGTGGCAGGAAAGCTGATGGAAAAGGGAATTGATTTTTCCAGCATCATTGACGACAGCTTTTACCGGAAAACCAATGTACAGAATCAGATCTTAGGACGTGCGCTTTTGGAGAGCATCACCTTTTTAGACGGCAGATGCATTTTCAGCGTGATACGGGCGAAGGATATGGAATTTTACGGTGTGGGAAGCAAGGACATGGACGGCATCATCGATCAGCTGAGAATTACGGAAGGCATCGAATGCGCAGTCTTCATGTATGAAACCGGAAATCATGAATTCAAAGTGAGCCTGAGATCCAACAGCATTGTGGATGTCAGCAAAATTGCCGCTTATTTCGGAGGCGGCGGACATGTGAGGGCAGCCGGCTGCACCATGTCAGGAAGTATTTACGACGTGATAAACAATCTTTCTTCACATATAGAAAAACAGTTGAAAGCACAGGAATAAGAAAAGTCATGTACAACGGCGTAATTAATGTTTATAAAGAAAAAGGATATACCTCTCATGACGTAGTTGCGAAAATGAGAGGTATTTTAAAACAGAAAAAGATCGGCCACACAGGCACCTTAGACCCGGATGCGGAAGGGGTGCTCCCGGTCTGCTTAGGCCAGGGGACCAAACTGTGCGATATGCTGACAGATAAAACGAAGACTTACCAGGCGGTTATGCTGTTGGGAACTGAAACGGACACTCAGGATACCACAGGAACCGTGCTGTCCCAAAAACCGGTAGAAGCCGGTCCGGAAGAAGTCACTGAGGCAGTTCTCAGTTTTCAGGGCCGCTATGACCAGATTCCTCCCATGTATTCCGCTCTGAAAGTAAATGGAAAAAAGCTGTACGAGCTTGCCAGGGCGGGAAAAGAAGTGGAACGCCAGGCCAGGCCGGTGGAAATTTCGGACATCCGGATAGATGAAATCCATCTTCCCCGCGTTACCATGACCGTCAGCTGTTCCAAAGGGACTTACATCAGAACTCTTTGTTACGATATCGGCCGGAAGCTGGGCTGCGGCGGATGCATGGAAAAACTTCTGCGCACCAGAGTGGGGCAGTTTGAATTAAAAGACAGCTTAAAGCTTGGCGAGATCGAAGAGTTAGCCCATTCCGGCAGGATCGAAGAACATATTGTGGCGGTGGAAACTGTATTTTCTTCTTACGGGAAATTGAGAATGCAGCCTCAGTGGGATTCTCTTCTCCATAACGGCAATCCGTTTAGTGCCGAAAAGACTGATGCGGCCCCGGACTTTACGGTGACCGCTGATCCGGTGAGAGTTTATGACAGCCAGGGACATTTTCTTGGCATCTACAAGTACGAAGAAGAAAAACAACGGTACCAGCCTCAAAAGATGTTTTTGGGGGTGACTGAGATGAAATTTATTGACAGCGCGGATTTTAAGATCACAGAGCCGACCGTAGTGACGATTGGAAAGTTTGACGGACGCCACCGCGGCCACCAGAAGCTTTTAAACGAGATGCTTCAGTTAAAAGAGATGAAGGGCTACAAGCTGGCCGTATTCACCTTCAGCACAGTTCCGGGAACCCTGGTTTACGGAACCGCGCAGACCGTGATAACCACCAATCAGGAGCGGCGGAATAACATGGAAAAGATCGGCGTGGACTATCTGGTGGAATACCCTTTCACCCAGGAAGTCTCCCACATGTCCCCACAACAGTTCGTAAAGACAATTCTGGCGGGCAAAATGAATGCCAAAGCCATTGTAGTCGGCACAGACTGCGGATTCGGGTACAAGAGGGCCGGCAATGCCGCCCTTTTAGCCGAACTGGCAGAGGAAAACGGCTATGAACTGGTGGTAGTCACCAAAGAACGGGAGGACAGCCGGGACATCAGCAGCACCTACATCCGGGAAGAACTGGCAAAAGGCAACATCGAAAAAGTAAACGAACTTTTAGGACAGCCCTATGCAATTCACGGCACCGTGGTTCACGGCAATCACATAGGGGGCGCGGTTTTGGGCTTTCCAACCGCCAACATCATCCCTCCGCCTGAAAAACTCCTTCCCCCCTTCGGCGTATACGTATCCCGCGTGTCCGTAGACGGCCAGACTTACCGCGGAATCACTAATATAGGAAGAAAGCCGACTGTGGAAGGAGAAAATCCCGTAGGCGTGGAAACATTTATCTTCCGCCTGGACCAGGATCTCTACGGAAAGAATATCGAAGTACAGCTTTTAAACTTCGAGCGCCCGGAAAAGAAATTCGACAGCCTGGAAGACTTAAAGAAACAGATAGACCGCGATAAAGAATATGGAGAGGCGTATTGCGATGAAGAGCAGCTGTGATACCTGCAACTTTTATGTATACGATGAAGATTACGAATGCTATACCTGCGAAGTGAACCTGGACGAAGACGAATACTACCGCTTCGTCACCAACGACCGCTGGTCATGCCCCCACTACAGATCCGACGACGAATATAAAATCGTCCGCCACCAGCTTTGAGGGGGGGTACGCGAATAGAATCCGTTCAGCCGGAAAGGCCGGAGGCCGGGTCCGGTGGGGTGGAGGCGACTATGCAGGAGATCGGTAATTTTTGGTAAAAAAAGGCAGGAAAAGATGGGTGAATGTTGATTTCCGTATCAACATTCAAGGCGCCCCTGAGGGGAGAAGTTATAAAAAGTTCTCCCCGAATGGCGCCGATCCCATCTTTTCCTGTCTTTTTTTACCAAAAATTACCGATCTCCTGCATAGTCGCCTCCACCCCACCGGACCCGGCCTCCGGCCTTTCCGGCTGAACGGATTCTATTCGCTGTGTATTGGCGGGTCCGAAACCATTTGGAGTGATTCGGAAGATGTTAGAGAAAAGAGTGCCGGATTCAGGGATGGGGAACGGGATATCATTCCGTTCCCCAAAGGCAACGCGGAGGAAAAATTCTTCAGAATTTCTTCCGTAGCTTTGCCTGTGCCCTGAATCCGGCATTCTTTTCTCTTACATCTTCCCATCACGGAAACTGGTTTCGGGCGCCACTGCACCCTCCCGGCCCGTCCGCACCCTTCTTGGGCGTACCCTACACATTAAACCGGAAAAGAATAACATCCCCATCTTTTACTACGTATTCTTTGCCTTCCAGTCTTACTAAGCCTTTTTCTTTGGCTGCGCTGTAGGCTTTGCAGTCTAAAAGATCCTGATAGTTGACCACTTCGGCGCGGATGAAGCCGCGTTCGAAATCGGTGTGGATCTTTCCTGCTGCCTGAGGAGCTTTTGTTCCGGCTTTGATGGTCCAGGCTCTTGTTTCCTGTGGGCCGGCGGTCAGATAGCTTAACAGGCCTAACAGGCTGTAGCTGGCGGCGATCAGTTTTTCCAGGCCGGATTCTTTAAGACCCAGGTCCTCTAAGAACATCTTCTTTTCGTCTTCCTCTAATTCGGCAATTTCCTGTTCGATCTGTGCGCAGATTACGAATACTTCGCTGTTGTTTTCTGCGGCAAATTCACGGACTTTCTGTACGTATGGGTTGCTCGCGCCGTCATCTGCCAAGTCGTCTTCGGCTACGTTGGCAGCGAAAATCACCGGTTTGTAGGTGAGAAGATTTAAGGATGCGATGAAAGCGGATTCGTCTTCGTCGCTGCATTCAAAGCTTCTTGCCAGCTTGCCGTCTTCCAGATGGGCTTTTAGTGCTTTTAAGATGACCAGTTCCTTTGCAAGGGCCTTGTCATTGTTGGCGGCTTTCTGGGTTTTGGCGATTCTTCTTTCCAGGATTTCTAAGTCGGAGAAGATCAGTTCCAGATCGATTGTTTCAATGTCGCGGAGCGGGTCTACGGAGCCGTCCACGTGGATTACGTTGGGATCTTCAAAGCAGCGGACTACATGTACGATCGCATCAACTTCACGGATGTTGGATAAGAACTGGTTTCCAAGTCCTTCGCCTTTGGAAGCGCCCTTTACCAAACCTGCGATATCGACAAATTCGATAACGGCTGGAGTGATCTTTTCTGAATCGTATAAGTCAGCTAAGAGCTGTAATCTGTGGTCCGGTACTGGAACTACCCCCACATTGGGATCTATGGTACAGAATGGGTAGTTGGCAGATTCTGCCCCCGCTTTTGTCAATGAGTTGAAGAGGGTACTTTTGCCTACATTTGGTAAGCCGACAATCCCTAATTTCATATGATTTACCTTCTTTCGTTCTTAATAGCTTTTATAGAATATCATAGAATCTTTGAAAATAAAAGGACTAAACGAGTAAATGTCGAAATCTGAAGGATAATGTCGTGCGAATTAATTTGATTTTTGGTATTTTTAGGGGTAAAATAGAGAAAACCTTGAAAGGAGAATAGATGTGATAAATGGGACGGACATAAGTTTCGTGAATCTTGGGATTACGATTGAGCATCTGCGGAGCAGTGTTACCGTCTTTGGATTCCGGATTGCATTTTATGCCATTATCATTGTGATCGGCATGATGGCCGGGATATGGATCGCACAGAAAGATGCAAAGCGCCGGGGACAAGATCCGGAGCTGTATTTTGATTTTGCTTTATATGCAATTGTATGTTCCATCATAGGTGCAAGAATCTATTATGTAATATTTGCATGGGATAATTACAAAGACGACTTGTGGCAGATATTTAACACCAGAGCCGGCGGATTGGCAATTTATGGTGGAGTAATAGCAGCTGTTATCACATTGGCTGTATTTTCTAAAATTAAAAAAGTATCCTTTTTTTCAATGGCAGACAGTGGAGTGTTAGGTCTGGTAGCGGGACAGATCATCGGACGCTGGGGAAATTTCTTCAACTGCGAGGCATTCGGCGGCTATACCAACGGTATTTTTGCTATGAGGATCAGGCGGGCTTTAGTTAGTGAGAGTATGATATCACAGGATTTAGTCGATCATTTGATTGTGGACAACGGGGTTGAATACATTCAGGTGCATCCGACTTTTTTGTATGAGTCTTTGTGGAATCTTGGATTATTGGCATTTATGTTATGGTATCGGAAACACAAGAAATTTGAAGGTGAAATGATGTGGATTTATCTTCTGGGATATGGACTTGGACGCTTCTGGATAGAAGGGCTTCGTACTGACCAGCTCATACTGTTTTCTACGGGTATCCCGGTGTCACAAGCTTTATCAATAGTTATGGTGATTGTATCAGCGGTGGTAATTTGTTTCAAACGGAGCCAATTATCTCATCATCAGGCTATAAAGAAGAATTAATGAGTCTTTGTTAAGACCATTCTCCTTTCAGGATAACTCCATTGACAGATTGCAGAATGCAGGATATGTATTATGTCATTTGGGAGTAAACAAACATAATATATAGTGCACATAAGGAGAAAAAGATATGACAGTTTCCAAAGAAGAATTAATTGCAGAGATAGAAGAAGCCAGACAACGGCTGAATTACAGTATTGATTCCAAAAGAGAGTATGAAATCATCTATAAAAACAGCGTGGAGCTGGATTTATTGATCGAACAATATATGGTAGCGGGGTATTAAATAAGAAGCATATGTAGAGGCAGCTGCGAGAGGATCGCAGCTGCCTCTTTTTTTCGGCCTCTTTTTTGGAAAAATTTCTTGCTATTTCCTTACAAATATACTAGAATGATAATACAAGTGGTAGAAAGTGGTTCAAAGTGGTAGATAATGGTAGCTAATGGCTGCTGAGTGGTATGATTGGGTGATTACTATGTTTATGGGCGAATATAATCATACAGTAGATGCGAAGGGACGCGTAATTGTACCTTCTAAATTTAGAGAACAGCTGGGCGAGGAATTCGTTGTGACGAAGGGACTGGATGGCTGTTTGTTTGTGTATGAAAATTCCGAATGGAAAGCCCTTGAAGAAAAGCTCCACACATTACCGCTTACCAATGCCAATGCCAGAAAGTTTTCAAGATTTTTCCTGGCAGGAGCCACCACCTGTGAAGTGGACAAGCAGGGCAGAATCCTTTTGCCCGCAGTACTTCGCGATTTTGCAAAGATTGAGAAGGAAGCAGTGCTTGTAGGTGTCGGCAGCAGGATTGAAATTTGGAGTAAGGAATCCTGGATCGAAACCAACTCTTACGATGACATGGAAGAAATAGCTGAGAATATGGAAGGGCTGGGAATATAATGTTTGAACACAAATCAGTTCTGTTAGAGGAAACCGTAGACAGTCTGGCCATTAAGCCGGATGGGATCTATGTGGATGGGACACTGGGCGGTGGAGGACATGCCTTTCATGTGTGTTCCCGTTTAGGGGAACATGGGCGTCTGATCGGGATCGATCAGGACGCGGACGCAATTGCTGCGGCTACAGACCGTTTGAAGCAATTTTCAGATAAAGTCACCATTGTAAGAAACAATTACAAGAACATGAAGGAAGTACTGAACGATCTGGGCATCGATAAGGTAGACGGGATCTATCTGGATCTGGGCGTCTCCTCTTACCAGCTGGATACGGCTGAAAGAGGCTTTACTTATCGGGAAGAAGATGCGCCGCTTGATATGAGGATGGATCAGAGAAATCCACGCACAGCGGCCGATATTATTAATACTTATGATGAAATGGATTTATATCATATAATCCGGGACTACGGCGAAGACCGGTTTGCTAAGAATATTGCTAAACATATCGTAAAAGCACGACAGGAAAAGCCGATAGAGACCACCGGGGAACTGATTGAGATTATAAAAGCAGCCATTCCTGCCAAGGTGAGGGCCACCGGAGGACATCCGGCCAAACGGACCTTTCAGGCGATACGGATTGAGCTGAATCAGGAACTGGAAGTTCTTAACAGTTCAATTGATACCATGATTGATTTGCTGAACCCGGGGGGAAGGCTCAGCATCATTACATTCCATTCCCTAGAGGATAGGATTGTAAAAAACAGGTTTCGAACCAATGAAAACCCATGCACCTGTCCGCCGGATTTTCCTGTTTGTATGTGCGGCAAGGTGAGCAAGGGGCGTGTGGTTACGAGAAAACCGATTATACCGACGGAAGAGGAATTGACAGAGAATAAACGGTCGAAAAGTTCTAAGTTAAGAGTTTTCGAACGCGTTTAAGTTTTAAGGGAGGATAGGAGTATGGCTACTAGACGTCAGGCGCCAGTGAACAGGCACCACGAGTACATCGAAGGTAATACAGTGCGTAAGATCGCTTCTCCGGAGAAGCGCCCGGCTAAGCGGACACCTGAAATTAAACATCATTCTGCTGTAGACCATACAGTAAGAAGAAATCAGGCAAAAGCGCTTAATATGGATCTTCCATATTTGCTGGCTCTTACAGTTGCGGCAATTTGTGCGTTATATTTGTGTGTTAATTATTTGCATATTCAATCTTCGATAACGGCCAGAATACATAATATCGAGAACTTGGAAAAAGAAGTAGAAGTGCTGAAATCGCAGAATGATGCGTTGGAAACCAGAATTAATACTTACGTTGACTTGGATTATGTTTATAAAGTGGCTACAGAAGAATTGGGGATGGTTTATGCGAATAAAGATCAGGTTCTTTTGTATGACAAGACGGAAAGTGAGTATGTAAGACAGTATGAAGACATCCCGAAACACTAATCCAAAGCGTGAAAAGACCTTTCAGAAATATATGCAGGAAAAGCTGGCGATTACCATTTTGGTAATTACGCTGGCTTTGTTTGCATTGGTGATGGTCCTTTACAATTTAACGAAAGAGAAGAATGAAGATTATACCCAGATCGTGCTTTCCCAGCAGTCCTATGACAGCCGGGTGATCCCGTACCGCAGGGGCAATATTGTGGACCGGAATGGCACCTATCTGGCAATCAGTGAAAAAGTTTACAATTTAATTATAGATCCCAAGCAGATCATGTCCGATGAGAAGAACTATCTGGATGCCACGGTGACGGCGCTTTCCACCTATTTTGGATACGATGCCAATGAACTTCGGACATTGATCCAGGAAAAGCGGGATACGGCCTATGTCAGATACAGCAGAAGGCTTTCTTTGGATCAGAAAGAAGAGTTTGAAAAGCTGATTAAGGATACCAATGAGGCCAATTACAAGAACGATACCCAGGCCAGAGTCAAGGGAATCTGGTTTGAAGACGAATATAAGAGAGCCTATCCGTATAATTCCCTGGCCTGCAATGTGATCGGATTTTCCACCAGCGACGGCAGCCTTGGAACCGGTGGGATTGAACAGTACTACAACAGTACCCTGATCGGCACCAACGGCAGGGAATACGGCTATCTGAACGACGATTCCAATCTGGAACGGGTGATAAAACCGGCGGAAAACGGGAATACTGTGGTATCCACCATCGATGTCAATGTCCAGAATATTATTGAAAAAAATATTGCGGAATTTGAGGCGGAGTTGGGCGGAAAGACAACTGCAGTGATCGCCATGAATCCCAATAACGGTGAGATTCTGGGAATGGCAACCAGCCATACCTATGACTTAAATAATCCAAGGGATTTAAGCGGATATACGGATACGCAGCTGATTGCCCTCGGTGAAAAAGAAGCCATGGATGATTACAGGAGAAAGAACAACGGCAATAAGATCACAGAGGATCAGATTTACGAGCATTACAGCAGGGATGAAGTCCTTTCCCTGGGACAGCAGGTGGCATGGAACCAGCTTTGGAGAAATTTCTGTGTCAGCGATACCTATGAGCCGGGTTCCCCGTCCAAGATATTCACTGTGGCGGCCGCGATGGAAGAAGGGCTGATTAATGCAAACAGCACTTATAACTGCGACGGATATCAGCAGGTGGGCAAATGGAAGATTAAATGCTCCAACAAATACGGCCACGGGCTTTTAACGTTAGAGCAGTCCTTAATGGTATCCTGTAATGACGCAATGATGCAGATCGCCGCCCTAACAGGAAGAGACCGGTTTGCCAAATACCAGAGATTATTTGGCTTTGGAAGCAAAAGCGGAATCGATCTTCCGGGCGAAGCGGAAACGAGCACCTTGCTTTTCAGTGCGGAGGATATGGGAGCGGCGGACCTTGCGACCAACTCCTTTGGACAGAACTACAACTGCACCATGGTGCAGCTTGCCGCCGCATTCTGTTCTGTGATCAACGGAGGTTCCTACTATGAACCTCATGTAGTAAAGCAGGTGCTCAATGAACAGGGTGCTGTCGTAAAAAAAGTGGAACCCAGGCTGGTAAGAGAAACCGTTTCGGAATCCACCAGCGAGTTTATCAAGAAAGCGCTGGATAAGACGGTCAACGATCCCATGGGTACCGGTAAAGGCGCCAGAGTGGTGGGATACGAAGTGGGCGGAAAAACAGGTACTGCGGAAAAATATCCCCGTGCCGATAAGAATTATCTGGTATCCTTTGCAGGATTTGCCCCGGCGGACGATCCGCAGGTGTTTTTATATGTGGTTATCGATACGCCTAATCTTCCTCCGGGCGAACAGCAGGCCCACAGTACATTTGCCAGCGGCCTGTTCCAGAAGATTATGACTCAGATGCTTCCTTATCTGAATGTATTCCCGACTTCCGATATTCCGGATGCTCCGGCCGATAATGCCGCCAAGCCTGAAAAGGATGGAATCACACAATCAGAAGCGGAGACAAAGGAAGCCGACGAGACCCAGCCGTCCTCAGAAGCCGGCGGAGAAACGGAAACACCTGCCGAGACCCAGCCTTCAGAACCGCAGACTTATCCGGATGAAGAGGCTCCGGTAGGAGGCGCGGATGAGGGAGATCAGGAGCTTCCGGGTGCGCCTCCGGGACTGGACAGCACGGAGCCGATGGAAACAATCCCTGCAAATCCATTTTAGAAACTCATAAAAATCCAGTTCTGTCATATACTGTAACAATGAGTGATGGATGGAACAGGTTATGAATTCAAATAAAACGCATCATAGAGGAAAGATAGCCATCCTGTGTCTCCTGTCATGTTTAGCCATGATGGGACTGATGGGACGGCTGTTTTTTCTTATGGTTTTCCGCTCAGAACACTACAGTGCCATGGCACAGGACCTTCATGAGAGAGAAAGAACCATCAAAGCAGCCAGAGGCAATATCATTGACGCCAATGGTGTTGTCATAGCGACGAACCGAACCGTCTGTACCATTTCCGTCATCCACAATCAGATCAAAGACCCTGACAACGTAGTAAAGGTGCTCAGCGAGGAATTGGGGATTGATGAGGAAACAATCAGAAAAAAAGTGGAGAAATACAGTTCCAGGGAGATCGTTAAAACCAATGTGGATAAGGCCCTTGGGGATAAGATCAGAACCTATCATCTGGCAGGCGTCAAAGTGGATGAGGATTACAAGCGCTATTATCCCTATGATTCCTTGGCTTCCAAGGTGCTTGGTTTTACCGGAGGGGACAATCAGGGCATCATCGGCCTGGAAGTGAAATATGAAGATTACTTAAAAGGGATGAACGGCACGATTCTCACCATGACGGATGCGGCGGGAATCGAGATAGAAAATGCATTTGAAGACAGGGTGGAACCGATTGCGGGCAATGACCTGCATATCAGCCTGGATGTGAATATTCAAAAGTATGCCGAACAGGCTGCTTATCAGGTTATGGAAAAGAAAGGGGCTCAGAGAGTCTCCGTCATCATCATGAATCCGAAAAACGGCGAGATCATGGCCATGGTAAATGTACCGGAATTCAATTTAAATGAACCGTTTACGCTGAACTACGAGCCTGAGGTACCCGTTTCCGGTAGTGAAAAGCAGGAACTTTTAAACCAGATGTGGAGAAATACCTGTATCAATGATACCTATGAGCCGGGGTCCACCTTTAAGATCATCACGGCGGCAGCCGGTTTGGAAGAGGGCGTGGTAAAATTGGACGATACCTTTTCCTGTCCCGGCTTCCGGGTGGTGGAGGACCGGAAGATCCGGTGTCACAAAGTGGGGGGTCACGGAGGCGAGACATTTTTACAGGGAGCCATGAATTCCTGCAACCCTGTATTCATCGACGTGGGACAGAGGCTGGGCGTGGACGCTTATTACAAGTATTTCAACCAGTTCGGCCTGAAAGGAAAAACCGGCGTGGACCTGCCGGGAGAAGCAGCCACCATCATGCACAAAAAGGAAAATATGGGTTTGGTAGAGCTGGCAACCGTATCCTTCGGCCAGTCCTTTCAGATCACGCCCATGCAGCTGATCACAACCGTTTCTTCCATTATTAACGGGGGGAACCGGATCACGCCTCATTTTGGGGTGAGCGCGGTTAACGAGGATGGAGATGTGATTCACACCTTTGACTATCCTGTTCAAAAAGGGATTGTATCCGAAGAAACCAGCGAGACCATGAGATTTATTCTGGAAAAGGTGGTATCGGAAGGAAGCGGAAAAAAGGCTGCCTTAGAGGGGTACCGGATCGGCGGAAAAACCGCCACTTCGGAAAAGCTTCCAAGAAGCCTGAAACGATATATTTCCTCCTTTATCGGCTTCGCTCCTGCCAATGATCCACAGGTAATCGCGTTAATTACCATCGATGAACCGATCGGAATTTACTACGGAGGAACCATTGCGGCGCCTGTTGTTGCCGATATTTTTAAGAACATTCTTCCTTATCTGGGAATAGAAGCAGAACAGGAAGAAACTGCTGCGGCGTTTCGAATCTATGGTTGATTATTCGGAAAAAAAGACGTATACTATTGACTGAATGTATACATAAGAATTTGAGGTGCGATATGATTAATGAAACTATATTGGCAATTATTATAGCCTTTGCTATCAGCGCGGTTCTGTGTCCGATAGTGATTCCGTTTCTTCACAAACTGAAATTTGGCCAGCAGGTCCGGGAAGACGGTCCGCAGGCCCATTTGAAAAAATCCGGCACGCCTACCATGGGCGGCCTGATGATCTTAACCAGCATTATCATTACGTCTTTGTTTTATATCCGATCTTATCCAAAGATAATTCCAGTGCTTTTCGTTACGGTAGGTTTTGGTATTATTGGTTTTTTGGACGATTATATTAAAATTGTAATGAAGCGTTCAGAGGGCCTTAATCCGATGCAGAAGATCCTTGGACAGATTGTAATCACCGGAATATTCGCATATTACCTGGTCAATTCAGGGGAAGTGGGAACTGCGATTCTGATCCCGTTTACCGGCGGATTCAAGAACGGTTTGTATATGGATTTGGGATGGCTTTTTATACCTTTCGTATTCTTTGTCATGCTGGGAACCGATAACGGAGTGAACTTTACGGACGGACTGGACGGTCTCTGCACAAGCGTTACCATATTGGTTGCCACCTTTATGACAATCATCGCCATCGGAGAAAAGAGCGGAATCAGCCCGATTACCGGAGCAGTCGTGGGAAGCCTTTTGGGATTTCTGCTGTTTAACGTATACCCGGCCAAGGTTTTCATGGGCGATACGGGATCATTAGCTTTGGGCGGCTTTGTGGCGGCCAGCGCATTTATGATGAGAATGCCGCTGTTTATCGCCATCATAGGCCTGATCTATCTGGTGGAAGTCTTATCTGTTATCATACAGGTTACTTATTTTAAAAAGACAGGCGGAAAACGTATTTTTAAAATGGCACCGATCCATCATCATTTCGAATTGTGCGGATGGTCTGAAACCAGGGTTGTTGCCGTATTCTCTATCACGACAGCCATTCTCTGTCTGGTCGCATACTTAGGATTATAGGAGGAATGAACATGAGTCAGAAAGTTATCGTTGCAGGTACAGGAAAAAGCGGAATTGCAGCAGCTAAGCTTCTTCTGGAGATTGGGGGAGAAGTAGTTCTTTATGATGGAAATATGAATCAGGACCCGGATGAACTGAAAGAGAATTTTGAAGATTCCTCCAGAGTGACCATTGTTTTAGGCGATTTAAAGCGTTCCGACCTGCTGGGCGTGGAACTTTGCATCATCAGCCCCGGAATCCCGTTGGAGGCCCCTTTCGTGGCCGTACTGGACGATTTAAAGATACCGATCTGGAGTGAGATCCAGCTGGCATACCACTGTTCCAAGGGAAAACTGGCTGCGATTACAGGAACCAATGGAAAAACCACCACCACGGCGCTTACGGGCGAGATCATGAAGGCCCATTATGAGAACGTATTCGTGGTGGGCAATATCGGCATTCCCTATACTGAGATTGCGCTCAGCACGGAGGACGATTCGGTTACGGTGGCGGAAGTCAGCAGCTTTCAGCTGGAAACCATCATGGATTTCCGGCCCAATGTCAGCGCTATTTTAAATATTACCCCGGATCATTTAAACCGCCATCACACCATGGAATGCTATATCCAGGTGAAGGAGAGCATCACGATGAACCAGACAAAAGACGATGTCTGCGTGTTGAATTACGACGATGAGGTTCTGCGGGAATTCGGAAAAAATGAAGAGCTGCAGCCGAAAGTGGTATATTTCAGCAGTTCTCAGAAATTGGAAGAAGGCGTTTATCTGGATGGTGATATAATTGTCTATAAGCATGGAAAAACAGTCACTGAAGTGGCGGATGTGCACGAGCTTCAGCTTCTGGGAAAACATAATTATGAGAATGTGATGGCGGCTGTGGCCATTGCCGTCAACATGGATGTTCCGATGGAGACAATCCGCAAAGTGGTGAAGGAATTCAAGGCCGTGGAACACCGGATTGAATTTGTGATGGAGCGCTTTGGGGTGAAATACTACAACGATTCCAAGGGTACCAACCCGGATGCGGCGATTCAGGCGATCAAGGCCATGCCGGGCCCCATCATTTTGATTGCGGGCGGTTATGACAAGAATTCCGAGTACGATGAATGGATCGAATCGTTTGAAGGAAGGGTCCGTTATATGGTGCTGATCGGCCAGACCAGGGATAAGATTGCAGAATGCGCAAAAGCCCACGGATTTACGGATATCATGTATGCGGAAGATATGGCGGAGGCTGTTCGGGTATGCTCGGTTTATGCGGATTCCGGCAACTGTGTTCTCTTATCGCCGGCATGCGCCAGCTGGGGCATGTTCAGCAACTATGAAGAACGCGGCGAGATTTTCAAAGAATGTGTAAGAAATCTATAATCATAACGCCAAACCGGCATCAGGCGGCAGGGAAGGAGGAACCGGATGGCAAAAAAGAAAAAAGTCAGACGTTTTTATGATTACAGCCTGCTCTTTACCATCATTTTCCTGACCATATTCGGTTTGATCATGATTTACAGCGCCAGTTCCTATACGGCGCAGATAAAGTATGAGAATGCCGGCTTTTTCATGGTGAAACAGGCGAAGATTGCCCTTGGAGGCTTTTTTCTGATGATTATCATCTCCAAGATGGACTATCACTGGTATTCGAAGTTTGCCGTATTTGCCTACATTCTTTCTTTCATCCTGATGGTAGCGGTGTCGCTGTTCGGCCGTGAAGTCAATGGTAAGAGAAGATGGCTGGGCTTTGGTTCCCTGTCATTTCAGCCGACAGAGCTTGTAAAGATCACGCTGATCGTTATACTGGCAACAGTCATCACCCTGATGGGGCGCAATATAAACCGTCTGAAGGCCGTGGTGGTGGTAATTCTGATCACTTTGCCCTTGGCGGGCCTTGTAGCCATGAATAACCTGAGTTCCGGTATTATCATCTGCGGTATCGCGTTCGTCATGCTGTTTATCGCATGCAAGAAGAAATGGCCGTTTTTCATGTGCGGAATTGTGGGTGTGTCCGGCATCATATTTGCGGCGCCCATCGCCCATGCGCTGACGGCTATGAAGATATTAAAGCCTTACCAGCTGAGCCGTATCAATGTATGGCTGAATCCGGAAGCCTATCCGTCTACAGGCGGTTACCAGGTGCTTCAGGGGCTTTATGCCATCGGATCAGGCGGTCTGGTGGGAAAAGGCCTGGGAGAGAGCATTCAGAAGCTGGGATTCGTGCCGGAGGCCCAGAACGATATGATCTTTTCCATCATCTGTGAAGAGCTGGGATTATTCGGGGCGGTGTCGGTGATCCTGATCTTTTTATTCATGATCTACCGGTTCATGCTGATTGCGGGCAATGCTCCCGACCTGTTCGGGGCGCTGATCGTGGTGGGCGTAATGGCCCATATCGCGATTCAGGTTATCCTGAATATCGCAGTTGTTACCAACACGATTCCCAATACGGGAATTACCCTTCCGTTTATCAGTTACGGGGGTACGTCGGTGCTGTTCCTCATGATAGAGATGGGAATGGTCCTAAGCGTGGCAAACCAGATAAAATTAGAAAAATAATTAAATAATTACATACCCAAAGAGGAAAGCCTGAGCGAACAAGGTTCATTATTAACCTTTTATACATAGGATATAATATAGAAAACCGTGGGAGGTAGCAGATTGTCTACGATTCAGGTTGAAGGGTTACATTCCTTAAAGGGTGAGATTGAGATCCAGGGTTCCAAAAATGCGGTTCTTCCTATGATGGCGGCAGCTATTCTGAATACAGGAACAACAGTTATTGAAAATGTCCCCAGAATACAGGATGTATTTTGTATGATGGGGATTTTAGAATATCTGGGATGTGTGTGCAGTTTTGAAGGTCACAGGATGGTGATCGACGCTTCTTCCATCACTTCGGCCAGCATACCTGAGCATTATGTCAGAAGCATGCGTTCTTCCATTATGATTCTGGGAGCGCTGCTGGGAAGGTGCGGAGAGGCCGTTACCCAGTATCCGGGCGGCTGTTCCATCGGCAAGAGGCCCATCGACCTGCATTTATATTCACTGCGGTGCCTTGGAGCCGAGATATTGGAAAAGGAAGAACACGTCTATGCCCGTGCGTGCCGTTTAAAGGGCAGTGAGATCCGGTTATCCTATCCCAGCGTAGGGGCTACGGAGAATGCGCTGCTGGCCGCAGTGCAGGCAGAAGGGGATACCTTGATCCACGGAGCGGCACGGGAACCGGAGATTGAGGAACTGTGTCTTTTCCTTATTAATATGGGGGCGCAAATTGAAGGGGCGGGAACCTCCGTTATCCGCATCGCCGGAGGACGGAAACTCCACGATTCTTCTTACCATGTGGCCGGCGACCGGATTGTGGCCGGAACTTATATGGCGGCTGCAGCCGCTGCGGGAGGAAACGTCATATTAAATGGAGTCCGTTCCCAGCATATGAACCGGGTGCTGGCAGAGTTTGAAAAGATGGGTGTGGAGATCGAAGCGGAAGACAGGCGGCTGATGCTGTCGTCCAAAACAAGGCCTCTGCCTCTTTATTTGGAGACAGGTCCCTATCCGCAGTTTCCTACAGACCTTCAGTCTCCCGTTATGGCGGCCATGTCTGTTGCCCAAGGGGACAGCGTGTTGATTGAAAATGTATTCGAAGGAAGATTTGAAACGGCAAAAGAGCTGGTGAAGCTCGGCGCCAAGATAGAAATTCATGAAAGAGAAGCACGGATTTTTGGGAGCTACCCTTTGTCGGGAGCCTTTGTGGAGGCCAGGGATTTAAGGGGAGGAGCAGCTTTAGTGGTGGCTGCGCTGGCGTCCGAGGGAATAACCACCATCGGACAGTGTTACCACATCATGAGAGGTTATGAAGACATATGCAGAGATTTGAGATACCTTGGCGCGAATATTGAGTATCAGGTATCCTGAAACAGGAGAATAAGTATGACAGATTCCTCAAAGAACAAAGGAAAAATGATAATCGGTATCGTTCTGGCAGTCTTTTTAGCTGCCGGAATCCTGGTGCTGTCTGTGAACATAAAGACCGTTACGGTATCCGGAAACAAACAGTATACGGACGAACAGATCGTGGATCTGGTTTTTCATGACCAGTGGGATTGGAATACGGTTGTCTGCTATCTGAGAGACAGGTTTCAGCCTCATGAACAGATTCCCTTTGTGGAGGATTACAAAATTGTGTTCCAGGGGCTTAACCAGGTCGAGATCATTGTGTATGAAAAAAGTGTGGTAGGTTATGTGTCTTATATGAGCAGTTATATGTATTTTGATAAGGACGGCATCATTGTGGAGAGCACAGGGACAGAACTGGACGGTATTCCATGGATTACCGGTTTGAAATTCGGGCATATCGTCCTGCACCAGCCTCTTCCGGTGGAGAACCAAAAGATCTTTGAAGAGATATTAAACCTGACCCAGGTTTTATCCATGTATGAGATCGCCGTGGACAAGATTCAATATGACAAACATGGACAAGCCACTTTACATATCGGGGATATTGCGGTGGTGCTGGGAGACAACAGCGACATCAGCGGCAAGATCGCCACGCTGCGCGACCAGCTCCCTGTTCTGGCCGGACAAGCCGGAACCTTATATCTGGACACCTATGACGAAACCAAGGGAGATATGTGGTTTTCCTTTATCAGGAAATAAAAGATGTTTTTTAAAAAGTTATGAAAAAGTGGTTGATATTTTTGTTGAAATAAAATATAGTATTACATAGACTAGTTTTAGGATTACAGTTGGAATGGAGCAAATAGATAGATTGCAGTTTGTTAAAGGAGGATACGTTCTTGTTAGAGATTAAAATAAATGAAGCAGAGAATTCTGCAAGAATCATAGTAATAGGTGTTGGCGGTGCTGGTAATAACGCAGTAAACCGCATGATCGATGAGAATATCGCAGGTGTTGAATTTATCGGCGTGAATACGGACAAGCAGGCGCTGCAGTTCTGCAAGGCTCCCACTGCTATGCAGATCGGTGAGAAGCTGACTAAGGGACTTGGTGCGGGAGCGAAGCCGGAGATCGGTGAAAAGGCAGCTGAGGAAAGTTCTGAAGAGCTTGCACAGGCTATGAAGGGTGCGGACATGGTGTTCGTTACCTGCGGTATGGGCGGCGGAACCGGAACCGGTGCAGCACCGGTTGTTGCTAAGATTGCAAAAGATATGGGAATCCTGACAGTAGGCGTTGTGACAAAACCTTTCCGTTTTGAAGCGAAGACGCGTATGTCCAATGCGCTGAACGGCTTAGACCGTTTAAGAGAGAGCGTAGACACTCTGATTGTAATTCCGAACGATAAACTGCTGGAGATCGTAGACAGAAGAACGACTATGCCGGATGCATTAAAGAAGGCGGATGAAGTGCTTCAGCAGGCGGTTCAGGGCATTACAGACTTAATCAATGTTCCTGGTTTAATCAACCTGGATTTTGCTGATATTCAGACCGTTATGATCGATAAAGGAATCGCCCATATCGGTATCGGTAAGGCCAAAGGCGATGATAAGGCTATCGAAGCTGTTAAACAGGCAGTTTCCAGCCCGCTTCTTGAGACAACCATCGAAGGCGCTTCCCATGTTATCATCAACATTTCCGGCGATATCAGCCTGATCGAAGCCAACGAAGCGGCCAGCTATGTTCAGGAACTGGCAGGCGATGATGCTAATATCATCTTCGGTGCGATGTATGACGAGACGGCTCAGGACGAAGCCAGCATCACCGTTATCGCAACAGGCCTGGATGCTTCCGGCAGCGGCATGAGCGCAGCCACGGCTAAGACGGCAGAGAAGCCGATTGAAGAATTCTATAAGTTTAAACCTAAGACAGCAGCTCCGTCACCGGCTCCACAGCCATCTGTTCAGCCTCAGAAGGAGACGGCTACTACTTATACTCCGCCATATACACCTGCAACTCCACAGACGACATTCCGTCCGGCAGCCAACAAAGAGATGCAGATCAATATCCCGGATTTCTTAAAGAATAAGAGACAGTAATCCATTTATTTATACAGAGAAAAGCAGCAGGAGAGCGATGTCCTGCTGCTTTCTGTACTGTTAAGGGCGGGTTAGTATTTGGAGCGGTAAGATCTGATCAGCTGCTGAAATTCCGCGTTTGACTGTAGAAAGCCGTATCTCGGGCTGCTCTCCAATTCGGCCAGCAGAGGGGGAAGCATGAGAGATGCCTGGGTGACCGGCTGGTCTTTTGGCGCTTTTGAGTTGATATGGCGGTATAAAAGGGTCTTTTCCGTCTCCCATGGCTTTTCGGCTGCGGCCAGTATGGATTTTAAGATGGAAAGGCTTTCGGGAATGTTCTCCTGCTGTACGGCCACGCCTAAGGAAACCACATAGCTGGTGTAATCCCAGAGTTCCAGCTGTTTTGCCGTATGGCTGAATATTTCTGCGATTCGGGAAGCGTTTTCCTCATTTCCCTGTTTCAGTTCAATATCCGTCAGTTTTGTGAAAAGCATCATCATCTCGCTGGTCTTGGACAGCAGTTTTCTCTCCAATAATTCTTCCGCGCGGTCCAGTTCCCCCTGATTGATTAAAAGATCGATTTCGAGAAGTCTTTTATCCGGGGTTTCCGGTTCCGGCATCTGGTCTAACAGCTCCTTAGCCTTCTGGGTTTCCCCGCGGTTCATGTATTTGGAAACCAGCATATATGCGGACCGGGCTTTCATCTGCGGGTCATCGCAAGCCGCGTTTCGTTCATACAGTGCCAGAATTTCGTCTTCATATGGTTTTTTATCATCTGCATGCATTCCCGACATGAGCAGTGCAAATTCCAGTGTGATAGCGGTCAGATGGATCAGAGGCGGGCAGTTTGGATATTCCCTCACTTTTTCAATTCCTTTTTTAAATCCTGTTTCGATTCCATGCTTTTTAATGACACCGGATAATTCCGATATAAAATGGTCGATTTCCTGTTTCGTTAAGCCTTCGTTGAAACAGAGAAGCGTATTTAAATCCACATTGAGGAGCCGGGCTAAGGCAGGTAAAAGTGCGATATCCGGGTTGGCGGAACCTTTTTCCCACTTATTCACAGCCGGGGTGGACACGCCAAGATAACCGGCTACCTGTTCCTGGGTCAGCCCCAGTTCTTTTCTTTTTTCTCTTATCACATGATTAATCGGCATTGCATCATCTCCTGATTCCCCGTAAAAGGTTTTTTCTATACTCTCCGGAAGAAGTACTGTATTTATTGTAACAGAAGATTTATGCGGCCACAATTGAACGGTTATTAAATATAAGTATTTAAAATTAACTGTAAGTTAAATTCCGCCCTGCTTGGTTTTGCCTGTTATTATTCGGGCCGGCCGGAAGATGACTTTTGAAGCCGGTATTGGGAGGGCGTACAGCCGAAATATTTTTTAAACACCATCATAAAATAGGAATCGTTTTTATATCCTAAGTAAGCCGCGATCTGTGTGATGGAAAGAGAAGTGTCAACCAGCAGAGTCTGAGCGTGCAGCATCTTTTCATCGAGCAGAAGACCGGAAAGCGTCTGGCCGGTTTGTTGTTTTATCAGGCTGCTGGTATGAGAGGTGCTCAGATGAAAATATGAGGCAACCTCTTTTAAGGTAAGCGTTTTATACTGTTGTTTGATAAGCTCCGCCAGTTCCTCTTTAAAAGATGCATAATTGATAGTGGCTTTGCTGTGCTCAATATTATCTAAGAGAAAGTTTGTAATATCCAGGGTGATCTGCACCCGCTTATTGGAAAAATAGTGATCGGTTGAAAACCGTTTCCAACAGACTTTAGAATCGGGATATTTTTTCAGTTCCGTCATAAATGGGATCGTGCTGGTCTGTTCGGGAGCGATGGGATCTGTTTTACTGCTGATCCAAAGTAACGGTTTTGAAGCCAGTTTATCTATATAGGTGAGAAAGGAAAATAATTCAGGACTGCGGTCCAATTCATCAATTAGAGTTTCCAGTGTGGCGCCGCTTAAAAAGGGCAGGCCTTCTTCCAAGTTTTTGAGCAGATCGCTGCGGGCTTCCTTGTTCACATGGCTGTGCATACAGATTTTCCCCAAATCGCAGGGCATAATAAAAGCGCCGCCTTTCACTTCCGGATGGGCGGCAATGGCATAAGCTGCCGAGACGCAGCCCAGGCTGTGACCGATAAAAAAGATCTGATTTTTATCAAAACCAAAGGTTTGATCGGAAAGGATAAAATTCAGAACCGAACTGGTATCGTCTAAACTGTTCTGAAATGAATAGGTGCCCGGGCTTCCCCAGCTTCCACTATAGGAAAAAAACAGAACGTGAAATCCTGCTCTCCGCAGCGCCTGGGCCAGATCCAGGCTCTTTTCATGTCCGGGAAATCCATGGGCCAGCACAACCACGGGATGCAGATGTTTTCCCCCGGCGGTATACAGAGTGCCAAGAAGCCGTCCCTGCCTGCCGGTGATTATGGGCGAATACAAAGAAGCTTCCTTTTCAGAATAAAGCGTATCCTGATATAATGTATGAATATCCATCGCAAATCCCCTTCTCTTGATAGCATAAAATCATTCTATCATATTCCTTTTTTGATAACAATCATCAGATAATATTATAGTTCGAATCCTGATTTTGTTTAGTGAAAGAGGTAGCGTTCCTTTCTATAATTTAATTTATAAAAGACAAGGTAAGGGGGAAAATAAATGGACAAGGATGAAGCGTTATTGGAAACGAAACCGGCCTCCATGGGAGTTTTTATCCCGGGAAACAGAGGCCGTATATTCACAACGATCTATACGCCCGGAGGCAGCATGCCATATCCGGTGGTCATCATCTGCCACGGCCTACCGGGAACGGAAAAGCTTCTGGATTTTGCCGTCGCCCTGCGGGATCAGGGATTTTGTACAATTTCTTTTCATTACAGCGGATGCTGGGGGAGCGACGGAACGTATTCTTTTGCAAACTGCCAGGAAGACGTGGATTCGGTGGCAGCTTATGTGAGAAGAAATGAAGACGGGCTGTTTGATCTGAACCGGGTATTTATTCTGGGGCATAGTTTGGGAGGGCTGATGGCCTGCTATGGGCTTGCCGGGAATGCGTTTATTAAGGCGGGAGTGATTATCATGCCTGCAAACGTTGCGGAAGACTTTAAAACGGCAGGAACGAGCCCCCAGGCAGAGAAGCAGGTGGCAGATGTTTACGACAAGGAATTTGCACCCTGGCTGAAAGGTTTTTCCTGGGAAGCGAGCAAAGCGGAAGCAGAGGAGAATCTGTCCCGGTTTTCACTGGATACATATGCCAAGGCAGCCGCAGAAAAAGAGGTATTGCTGATTGCAGGAACGGAAGACGAGGTGCTGGCAAGAGAAAATCATATTGATAAGCTGAAAAATGCGGTTTCTGAGTTTAAGGGAGAAAAAGCAAACCTGCTGGAAGTCGCAACCGATCATGGCATGAATTGGAACCGGGGCGAAATCATATCTGCGGTATTGGGATTTTTTAACGGACTGAAATAGATAAGGAGATTGGGGATATGGATAAGAAAAAAGAGTTTGTACACAGCTTTATTATTGGGTTTGCATTATTTTCCGTGTTTTTCGGGGCGGGTAATCTGATCTTTCCCCCTGCGATAGGGGTTGCATCCGGAACTAAGTGGATGCCGGCAATTGCAGGACTGACATTTTCTGCAATTATTCTGCCGATTCTTACGGTAATTGCAATCGGGCATATGGACGGTAGAATGGAAAAACTCTGCAGGCCGGTGGCTCCATGGTTCAGCGGCGTTTACCTGATATTTTTTATCTTATTTGCCGGCTGTCTGGGCGTTCCGAGGCAGGGAGGAACCGCTATTGAGACAGGGCTTTTTGGATTGTTTCCTCAGTTTGGCGGCTCTAAAATCGCTTTGTTTATCGGACTTTTAATCTATTTTGGACTTGTTTTTTATCTGGTATTTAATCCTTCCAAGATTGTGGAACGCGTCGGTAAAATTTTGACGCCGTTTCTCTTGATTATCCTGGTTGGAATTGTGATTGTGTCCATCGTGAAGCCCATCGGAACTCCGGGGGATACCGGAATTACGAACGCATTTACCAATTCATTGTTAACCGGATATCAGACCGGAGACGTGGTAGTGGGAATTGTGGTTGCAGCCATGTTTGTGAGTTCCATCAAAGATTATGGGTATAAAGATAAGAAAAGCATGGACAGAATAACCTTAAAGGCAGCGGTTGTGGCATTTTTCGGACTGCTGATCGTTTACGGCGGATTGCTGTATCTGGGGGCCACAGGGATGGATTATTTCTCCGCAGATACGGATCAGACCGCGTTATTGATCGGATTGGTTAAAATGTTAGTAGGAAATGTGGGCAGCGGCGCGCTGTCAGTCGCAGTTTTCCTGGCGTGTCTGACCACATCCACAGGCATTATCTCATCCATTGCCACGATGACACAAACTTTGACGAAAGGAAAGATCAAATATCAATATATGGTGATTTTTGGATGTTCGGTTGGAATTCTGATCGGAACAATCGGAGTATCCTCTATCATAAAGATTTCATTTCCCACGTTCTTTTTGCTGTATCCGGTTGCCATAATTCTCACTCTTCTGGGCGTATTCGAAAAGTATGTGCCGAATCATGGTTCCTGGAAAGGGGCAACGTTAATGGCGGCTCTCATTGGCATTTATGATATGTTAAAAGCGCTGAGCGATATGGGAGTGAACATCCATTTAGGATTTCTGGAGAATTTATATGGAATGCTTCCTTTAGCAAATTATGGTATGGCGTGGATATTCCCAAGCATAGTTGGATTCATTGTGGGGACTGTCATCATAAAAGCAAAAGGTCTGGAGAGTTATCCGATGTTTAAAGAATAGATTGAAAAAGCCCTTCTCTAAGGCGTCTCCTTTTTGGGAGACAGCCTTGGGGGAGGGCTTTTTATTATTATCATTTAAGTTCAAAATCTGTAGAAATTTCCCGATGAAAAAAATAGGATTCCTTACATGGTTTGACAAAATCTGAAAGTTGAACTGGCTATAATGTAGCTTAGCAGTTGAAACAGCTGAGAAAAATGCGCAGGGAGGTGGAATAACGACAGGTGACCCATGTTTTATATATTGATGTATTGTTTCTGATTAATTTCGTTATGGACTGTCTTGTCCTCAATACATTGAGAATTATTCTCAAGGGAAAAACGACCTGGCTGAAAATCGGAGCTGCCGGTTTGACCGGGGCTTTGTGGGCCTGTGCGGCGGCGGTCTGGCATTTCCTTCCTGTCTTTGTGGAAATGCTGATTACCTGGCTGGCGGTCAGTTCCCTGATGATTAAGATTGCATTTCCGGTTCGTGGCATACAGGAGCTTATAAAATATCTGGCAGGACTTTATCTTGCGACGGTCAGCCTGGCAGGGCTTTCCTATGCTTTTTACCAGCATACGCGTTTTTGGATATTTTATACCGCCTGCGCGTATTTGTTTTCCATAGGGCTGTGGCATATTTTTTTGGAAGTCAGGCAGAGAATCCGCCACCTGTACCCGGTCACATTGAGTTACGGGGGACAGACCAGAACCTTTCAAGCCCTTGTGGATACCGGAAATCATCTATATGAGCCTGTGAGCCACAGGCCGGTACATATTCTGGATTACCAGGCATGCACGGATTTTTGTGAGCAGGTGGCAGGCGTTGTCTACATTCCGTTTCAGTCGGTGGGCGGAGAGGGGATGATGCCTGGCATCTATCTGGATTCCATGGTAGTCGAAAAAAACGGAATATACACAACTGTCAATAAGCCGTTGGTAGCGATCAGCAGACAGCCTTTGTCCCCGGGAGGGGAATATCAGATGCTGTTAAATGAAGCGGAAGTTACCGCAGGCGAATAAACCAAATAAGGAGGAGATTTCCATGATAATAAAAGTATCCATACCAAACCGTTTCCAGTTCAAATCCAAACCGGGTTTTACAACCTTGTTGTTCCAAAAACAGGGCGAGGTGCATTACATAGGAGGCGCGGACATTCTTCCCGCCCCGCTGGACAGCCAAAATGAAGCCACCATGATCGGAAAACTGGGAACAGAAGCCGATAAAGAAGCCAAAGCGTCCCTGATCGAACACAATCTGCGCCTGGTAGTCTATATTGCCAAGAAATTCGACAACACCAGCGTAGGCGTGGAAGATCTGATCTCCATAGGAACCATCGGCCTGATCAAAGCCATCAACACCTTTAACCCAAGCAAAAACATAAAACTGGCCACCTATGCGTCCCGATGCATTGAAAATGAGATTCTCATGTACCTTAGAAGAAACAACAAGGTAAAGATGGAGGTTTCCATCGACGAACCGTTAAATGTGGACTGGGACGGAAACGAGCTGCTTTTGTCCGATATATTAGGAACCGATGAAGATATCATTTACCGTGATATGGAAGATGAAATCGAGAAAAAGCTATTAAAAACCGCCATCAGCCGCCTGTCTCCCCGCGAGCGGAAGATTGTGGAGCTGCGCTTTGGGCTGACAAACGAAGATGGCAATGAAATGACACAGAAAGAGGTAGCAGACTTGCTGGGAATTTCCCAGTCCTATATCTCCCGTTTAGAAAAGAAAATCATGAAACGCCTAAAAAAAGAAATCGTCCGCTTTGAGTAAAATTGATGCAAATCTTTATTTAACTGAATAAGAAACGCCGGAAAGAAGGGGAAGCCCAGGCGGGCGGGGGAAGTATTAAGATCAATGGGATTCGGGATTCGCCCCTAAGATGTACTAAGACCCGCAAGGACAAAAAGAGACAGGGCGCGCCCATTCGCAGTGAACTCTTGATGACTTCACTGCTCAAGGGGCGCTTAGAAACTGATTCGGAATTCAGTTTCTACCTGTCTCTTTTTGTCCTCGCGGATCTAAGTACATCTAAGGGGTTCCATACGATCCCATTGATCTTAATACTTCCCCCACCCGCCTGGGCTTCCCCTTCTTTCCGGCTGTTGCTTGGCTTGCTGAGGATAAAAAAGATTTGGTGAATTGTGAGTAAGTTTTTACACCAACCGTGAGGGCTTTTTCAGAAATGCCTTCACCATTTAATGTAAAGGGTGAGGTCTTTTCGCGAAATGCCTTGACGTTTAAAGTAAAACCTGAAGGCATTTCAGAAAATCCCTTCATGATCCATGTAAATGTACTTCTACATAAATACCTACGCACCAATATTGTTTTTAACCTGGCCAGCGAAAACCAGCCCGGAATCGAGATGCGAGGAAGGGAGAGGCGGTCTTTACAGGAACCCGGGCGGGGGAGAATGAAAAAAGGCCAATTGGGATTCGGGATTCGCCCCTAAGTGATACTAAGACCCACAAGTACAGAAAGAGACAGGATCGCGCCCATTCGCAGTGAACTCCTTATGACTTCACTGCT
>NZ_PKUU01000013.1 GCF_002899675.1 Clostridium sp. chh4-2
ACGGGCCTAAGATGTTCTAAAGGGGTTCCATACGATCCGATCTGTCTGCATCTTCCTTCCCCGGCCCGGACGGCCCCTCCGACCTTCGTCTCCCGGCTCTGCCTCCCGATTCCGGGCTGGTTTTCGCTGGCCTGGTTAAAAACAATATTGGTGCGTAGGTATTTATGTAGAATCACATTTACATAGATCGTTAAGGGATTTTCAGTATATAGATCATGAAGGGATTATCAGAAATGCCTTCCGATTTTACTTTAAACGTCAAGGCATTTCACAAAAAGACCTCACCCTTTACATTAAATGGTGAAGGGATTTCTGAAAAAGACTTCACCCTTGATGTAAAACTTACTCACAATCCATCAAATCTTTTTTCCCTCAGCTAGCCAAGCAACAGCCGGAAAGAAGGGGAAGCCCAGGCGGGCGGCGGAGGTAATCGGCGAAATGGGATCGTATGGAACCCCTTAGATGTTCTTAGATCCGCAAGGATAAAAAGAGACAGGTAGAAACTGAATTCCGAATCAGGTTCTAAGCGCCCCTTGAGCAGTGAAGTCATCAAGAGTTCACTGCGAATGGGCGCGGTCCTGTCTCTTTTTGTCCTTGCGGATCTTAGTACATCTTAGGGGCGAATCCCGAATCCCATTTCGCCGATTACCTCCGCCGCCCGCCTGGGTTTCCCCTTCTTTCCGGCGTTTCTTTCTAAACTAAATAAAGATTTCCCCACCTGAATTTTTTTGACTGGAAATGGGTATAATATGCCGGTAAAAGGAATGAAAGCGATTGGAAAGGAAAGAACGATGAAGTGCAGGAAAGTAAAACCGGCTGCAGCCGGACTGCTGGCAGTAATGTTAGGTTTGACCTTATGCCTTGGAGGATGTCAAAGATTTGGTTCAGGTAAACGGATTATCCGTATTTCCCATGGCCAGTCGGAAACGCATCCGGAACATATCGGGCTTTTGGCATTTAAAGAATACGTGGAGGAACATTTAGGAGACCGGTATGAAGTCCAGATATTCCCCAATGAACTGCTGGGATCGGCTCAGAAAGCCATCGAGCTGGTTCAGACAGGGGCCATTGATTTCGTGGTGGCCGGAACCGCCAATTTGGAGACATTTGCCGGTATTTATGAGGTGTTCAGCATGCCCTATCTGTTCGATTCGGAAGAAGCCTATCAGGCGGTTATGGGGGATGAGGACTACATGCGGCAGATCTACCGGTCCACGGAAGAGGCGGGATTTGAGGTGGTTACCTGGTATAATGCGGGCGTGCGTAACTTTTACGCAAAAAAGCCGATCTATACGCCGGATGATTTGAGAGGAATGAAGATCCGCGTCCAGCAGAGCCCGGCCAGCGTGCAGATGATGAAGGAATTCGGGGCGGCGGCAGCGCCTATGAGCTTTGGAGAAGTTTACACGGCCATCCAGCAGGGTGTAATCGACGGGGCGGAGAACAATGAGCTGGCCTTAACCAATAACAAACACGGAGAAGTGGCAAAGTATTATTCCTATAACAAGCATCAGATGGTGCCGGATATGCTGATCGGAAACCTCCGCTTTTTAAATGGCCTACC
This sequence comes from Clostridium sp. chh4-2, assembly GCF_002899675.1. Lineage (GTDB taxonomy): Bacteria > Bacillota > Clostridia > Lachnospirales > Lachnospiraceae > CHH4-2. The sequence goes on from NZ_PKUU01000013.1 coordinate 1,565, forward strand.
GGAGGATGAACGGAAGATTTTCGACGAAGCCGCCAGAATCTCGACCCGGGTGGAATTAACGGCCTGGGAGGAACAGGTGGAACAGGCAAAAACGCTGGCGAAAGATAAGATGGGAGTGGAATTTATCGATGTAGATGTGGAGCTGTTCAAGAAAAAAGTTCTTCCGCTCCATGAAAAGATGCTGAAGGAGAACCCGGCCATACGGGAGGTATATGAGCACATTCAAAAGATCAATGAACAGGGAAAGGAGGAATAGGGAAATGGAAGGAATACAAAAATTTCGGGAACTTTTGGACCGCATACTGGGGACGGTTACCGTATGTTTATTCGCGCTCATGACCGTAGTGGGAACGTATCAGATCATGACCAGATACTTTTTTAACCGTCCAAGTACCGTATCGGAAGAACTTTTGACCTATTCTTTTACCTGGATGTCTCTTTTGGCGGCCGCCTATGTGTTCGGGAAACGGGATCATATGAGAATGGCATTTTTAGCGGATAAGATTACCGGGGAAAAACGGGTCCGGCTGGAAATCGGAATCGAAATCCTGATCTTTTTATTCGCCGGAGTGGTGATGCTCTACGGCGGGATTCAGATCACCAGGCTTACCATGTCCCAGATCACCGCATCCCTCCAGATTCCCATGGGTTATGTCTATCTGGTAATCCCTCTGTCGGGCGGGATTATTATGGTCTATAATGCGATGAACATTGCGGAAATGATAGGGAAAAAGGAGGTAGAGTGATGGAAATAGCATGGTTATGCGGCGGGATTATTCTCATTCTTCTTGTGATAATGCTGCTGCTGGGTATACCCATTGCGGTGGCGCTGGCGGTGTCCTCGATCTGCGCCATACTTCCGGTATTGGAATTTGGGCCGGCGGTGCTGACCGGAGCGCAGAGAATCTTTTCGGGAATCTCCATATTCAGCCTTTTGGCCATTCCGTTTTTTGTGCTGGCGGGCAACATTATGAATAAGGGCGGAATCGCCATACGGCTGATCTATTTTGCCAAGCTTTTTACGGGGAGGATTCCGGGTGCGCTGGCTCACACCAATGCGGTGGCAAACATGCTGTTCGGAGCCATTTCCGGTTCCGGCACGGCGGCGGCATCGGCTATGGGTTCCATCATCGGGCCGATTGAGAGGGAAGAGGGATATGATCCGGATTTTTCGGCAGCGGCCAATATCGCCACGGCTCCCACCGGACTTTTGATACCGCCCAGCAATGTTATGATCACGTATTCCTTAGTGAGCGGCGGAACGTCTGTGGCCGCACTGTTTATGGCCGGATATATTCCCGGTATTTTGTGGGGACTGGCCTGTATGATCGTTATCTATTTTATGGCTAAGAGCCGGGGATACCGAAGCTCCGATACCCATACGGGAAAAGAGGCCATGAAGGTGGCCCTTCAGGCGCTTCCGTGTCTGTTCATGATTGTGATCGTAATCGGCGGCATCATCAGTGGAATCTTCACCGCAACGGAAGGGTCTGTGGTGGCTGTGGTTTACAGCCTGATTCTGTCCTTGTTCTTCTATAAATCGATTGCCTGGAAAGATTTGAAGGATATCTTTTTAGGAAGCGCGGAAATGACGGGAATCATCATCTTTTTAATCGGAGTTTCCAGCATTATGTCATGGGTAATGGCATTTACCGGGATACCGGGGGCGATCTCAGAGGCTATGCTGGGGCTCAGCAAAAACAGATATGTGATTCTGATCATAATTAATATTCTGCTCTTGGTGGTGGGAACGTTTATGGATATGACGCCTGCCTGTCTGATCTTTACACCGATTTTTCTTCCAATCTGTCAGAAACTGGGGATGAATTCGGTGCATTTCGGAATTATGATGATATTTAATCTCTGTATCGGCACCATCACGCCTCCGGTAGGAACCACCTTGTTTGTGGGCGTGAAGGTGGGAAAGAGCAGGATCGAGAATGTGATCCGTCCTCTATTATGTTATTTCGCCGCGATATTTGCGGTGCTGCTTTTAGTCACCTATGTTCCGGCCATTTCCATGTGGCTTCCGGGGCTTTTGGGATATGTATAGATAAATTTTACCTGCGTTTTACCCTTTTTGTTCATTGGATTTTTCTTCTTTCGTATATGGTTGCATTATAAAATTGAGAAGTGAGGAGAAATGCATATGGCAAAAACATACGTGATCGATACCAATGTTCTGATTCAGGCGCCTTACGCTCTGGACTGTTTTGAGGATAACCATCTGGTGCTTCCGTTAGTGGTGTTGGAGGAATTGGACGGCTTAAAGAAGGCGGAAGGGGAAAAAGGCGCCAACGCCAGGGAAGCTATTCGCCGTCTGGAAAAGCTGCGGCTGTCGGGCGGTCTCTTAGAGGGCGTTAAACTCATGAACGGCGGGACGCTGCGTGTGGAAAGCAATTTTGTCCATGAAGAGATTCCGGAATGTCTGCCGGAGGAAAAGGCGGATAACAGGATTCTGAAAGTCTGCAGGGGGCTGGAACGGCGGCTGAATCAGGATAATGGGGAAGTTCAAAAGCCGGTAGTTTTGGTTACAAAGGATATTCTGCTTAGGATGAAAGCGCAGATGATCGGCATTGAGGCGGAAGACTTTGCCAGTGAACAGGTCCGGCCGGGAGAAGAACAATATCCCGGGCGGATTTCCTGCTATGTGGAAGAGGCGCTGTTTAAGGAATTTAAGAAAAAAGGAATTCCGGCCGGGAACATTTACCAAGTGGATAAAGATGGCCGGAAGATGGATGTGGAACTCTACGAAAATGAATTTGTGATACTGAAATCGGATCAGAGCCTGAAAAAGACACAGCTTGGAAGGGTGGAGAACGGAAAAGTCGTGCCATTAACATACCAGAAAAAGAAACCTTACGGGGTATCTCCCAGAAATACGGGCCAGTATTTTATGCAGGAAGCTCTGATGATGCCGGCAAAAGAGATGCCGTTAGTGATTGTAAAGGGATTAGCCGGAACGGCCAAAACCTTCTATTCGCTGGCAGTAGGGCTGGAGAAGCTTTTAAATGACGACGGCAGCGAATACCGCCGCATCGTAATCAGCCGTCCCAATGCCCAGTTTGATTCGGATATCGGTTTTCTGCCCGGCGGCGAGCAGGAAAAGATATCCCCTCTCATGCGCCCGGTCATCGACAACCTGGAACAGCTGATCGATTCCAATGAAGAGGAATGGTATAAGAGCGAGGCTGAGCTGAGGGATAAAATTAACGAACTGTTTGACAGGGGGCTGATCACGGCAGAAGCCATGAACTTTATCAGGGGCCGGTCTTTTGTAAAGACGTATTTAATCATCGACGAGGCGCAGAATATGACTCCAAACCAGATCAAAGGAATCATCACAAGAGCGGGAAAGGGAACAAAAGTGGTGATATTAGGAGATCCTAACCAGATCGACCGGCCGTTTCTGGATGACCGGACCAATGGACTGAGCTATGCGTCCGAACATATGAAGGGAAGCCCTCTGTGCTGTCAGATTACATTGTCTGCTGAGGAATGCGAACGCTCGGATCTTGCCATGGACGCCATAAAACGTCTGTAGCCGGCTGCAATTCACAGGCCGCTCTGATGAGAGTTTCCTGGTTTTGGTTCCGGCATTAGACAGGAATTCGTAATAATTTGATCCTTGAACCTTCCTGGACCTTGGAGTAGAATAGAGGAAGAGGAATAATCAGGAAAAGAGGAGATGGTTCTTATGAAGATGAAGAAGATAGCGGTATTAATTATGTCCTGCGCGCTTATGGCCGGAAGCCTGATCACTGCGCATGCGGAAACCAAGGAAAAACTTCCTACAGTGTCGGATTTATGGTGGGAAGATCAAGTGGCTCATTGGGAAGAAGTGGACGACGCGTATAAGTACGAGGTTGTGTTATACAGAAACAGCTCAAAAGTCAAGACGGTGGAGACGAAAAATACCAAGTATAATTTCGGCAATTCTTTTACAAAAGCGGATTCCTACCGGTTTAGGGTTCGGGCGCTTGGAAAGAGGGAATTTGCAGACGGCGCATGGTCTTCTTATTCAGAAGAGATCGATATCAGTCAGACCTATATTAACAATTTGGAAGAAGAGCGGGAAAAGAACAGAGCTTCTTCCGTAGGAAAAGGCGCCAGCGGCCCAGGAGAAACACAGAATGACGGAGAGTGGATTTCCGATCAGAACGGCTGGTGGTTTAAGTATGCGGACGGTTCTTATCCGTCTAATGCATGGGTGCAGGTTAAGGATGCATGGTATTTCTTCGGATCAGACGGCTATATGAAGACCGGATGGATTGAGTGGAAGAATAAAAAGTATTACTGCGATGCCAGCGGAGCTATGGTGACAGGCACCTATACGGTGGAGGGAACTGCCTATAACTTTGCAGGGGACGGATCTTTGATGCAGTAAGGAAGCGGACAAAGATCATATGAAAACTGAATAGAATGGTTTCGGCCATATAAGGAGATATTGTTCTGCCGGTTTTAAACGGCGGATGATGTCTCCTTTTTTATATCGCAGGAAAGTACTCCTATGATATAAAAGCTCTCCGGGCGGAATTCTTTCCTGTTCTTTGCTGGGGCAGAGCACAAATCTGAAATAGAAAGGATTGACTTTCGTCATGTCCAATAGTATATTACAAGTATAGATGTATTACAGCTATACAACCATACTATGAGATGAAAGGGTGGGAGCTTATGAAAAACTTACTGCGGGAAAAGATGGAAGCGCATGAACAGCTGCGGGGAACCCATGTCTGCATGTCGGATTCCAGTATCTGCGAATTAATTGGAGGATTGGGTTTTGATTTTATCTGGATTGATATGGAGCATTCTTATTTAAGCTGTGAGACCGTACACCGTCATATAATTGCGGCACGCGCTGCGAACACCGCTTCCTTAATACGTTTGCCCCAGGACGATTTGACGGTTACAAAAAAAGTGCTGGAGATGGGGCCGGATGCGGTTATATTTCCAATGATTACAAGTGCCGGGCAGGCAGACAAGCTGATTCGCACAACGCTTTATCCGCCGGATGGAGATCGGGGATTCGGCCCCATGCGTGCGATACGTTACGGATTGGATGACGCAGTGGAATATATTGACAAAAAAAGCCTGGATCTATGCCGTTTTATCCAGATTGAGCATAAAGATGCAGTTGAAAATCTGGAAGAACTGGTACAGAATCCCTTTATCGACGGTTATATTTTCGGTCCCAATGATTTGTCCGGCTCAATCGGTAAACTTGGGCGGATGTATGATCCGGAATGTGTGGCTCTGATTCAAAAAGCTGCCGGTATCCTGAAACACCATGGTAAAAATTTCGGGGTTTCATTAGGCGGCTGTGAAGAAGGGGCGCTGCGTTTCTGGAAGGAATTGGGCGCCAATATCCTATCTTCCGGAACTGATTACCGGTATATCTTAAACGGTGCAAAAGCAGTTTATAATACTATTAAAATGGTGCAGGAGGAATAGTCTTGGATATTGATTTCAATGTAAAAAAAGAAGCGCTTTATGAAACGGTTGCTAACAAACTGGAGATGGCTATTCTGAATGATTCGACACAATTGGCACAGAAACTTCCATCAGAGAATTTGCTGGCCCAAAGTTTTGGTGTAAGCCGTCCGGTCATTCGGGAAGCATTAATGCTATTACAGGCCCGCGGGCTTGTAGAGCAGAAAAATGGAGAGGGAAATTTTATTTGCGAGCCTGATCCGGTGATAATAGGGGATATCGTTAACCGGATTGTAAAACTTCATGATGTGGATATTTCTGATGTGCTCACTGTGAGAGCCCGCCTGGAGACATTGGCGGGACGGTTAGCGGCTGAAAATATTAACCGCGGTCAGTTGGAGAAGCTGCGAAACATAAATTGCCAAATGAAAGAAAACCAGGACAATCTGGAACTGCGCACGGATTTGGATCTGGAATTTCACATTTTGATAGCGCAGGCAAGCGGCAATAGGATCCTGCAGGTTTTTGTGGAGTCTTTGGCAAAATTGCTGCGTCCAATTGTCCGAAAAACATTGGAACCGCCCAATACAAATGAAGACGGTATTAAATATCATGGGCATATTATCGAAGCTTTGGAACAACATGATGCAGACAAGACGGAAAACCTGCTTTTGGGACATCTTGTTTTATCAGCAAGAAATTATGAATCGGCGAGCCATATGGAAAGTGAGTAAATAAGTCTAGGAGTTAAATACCGGTGTGTATGTGTCACTTATTCGGACATACATGCCGGTATTTTTTGTATTGTATCATTCCGGCTTCAAAAGGTATGCGATGATAAGACAAATTGCCGCAGAAGAATCACTGAACGCTGCTAAATATGTGTAAAATATATAAAAACATATTGACATTCAATTTATTATAGTATAATATGTTGGTATATTGGTAAGACCAATTATCCATTATACCAAAAAACAACGGTTACAAAAAAGGAGAAGATTATGATGAGAAAAAGCATGATGTTGATTATGGGGTTAAGTGCAGCGCTGGCGATGTCAGGATGTTCCGGATCAAGCAGCAAACCGGCTGAGACAAAGGCTCCGGTTGAAACGAAAGCATCGGCAGAGACGAAGGCAGAGGGAACTTCGGCCGCTGCGGCTGAAACCAAGGGGGAGGAAAAGAGTGAGTCCGGTTCTTATGAACCGACGAAAAGCTTTCAATTTGTAGTTCCATTTGAAGCGGGCGGAAACAGCGATATTCCGGCCAGAATTTTTGCAAAATATATGAGTAAATATTCTTCTCAGAGCGTAGAAGTTGTGAATATAACGGGCGCAGGCGGAAGAGTTGGGGCAAAAGAGGTTATGAATGCGGAACCGGACGGAAGCACTCTTTTGATGCAGCCGGTAGGTTATCCGATGCAGTATTCCATGGGAGTTGCGGATTTTACATATGAAGATTTCGATATGATCGGAACGTGGTGCGATTCTTCGCTGGCCTTGGTGGTGAAAGCGGATTCTCCTTATCAGACAATGGACGATCTCATCAATGCAGCCAAAGAAAAACCGGAAACCATAAAGATGGGATCTGTGACGGGAACCCTTCCTCTGTTCGCAATTCTCGAGATCGAAAAGCAGAAAGATGTGAAATTTCATAAAGTGGATTTAAGCGGCGGATCGAAAGCGCCGGAACTGCTGGGCGGAAGAGTCGACGGGTATATCGACGGATTTGCATCTGTGAAACAGTATATTGACGGAGACCAATTCAGGTGTCTGGCAGTCATAAACGATACGGATATCGCAGGATACGAGCAGCTGGATACATTTAAAGAGCTTGGATTTACAAACTTTGATTATCTGAAACAGACATTCGGCATGTGGGCGCCGAAAGGAACTTCGAAAGAGGCGATTGATTATGTGAATAATCTGATTAAACAGGCCAGCGAGGACCCGGAGTGTATCGCAGAGATGACCGCGTTATCCTATGATACCGCCTACAGCACAGTGGAAGATTATACGAACCTTATGAAGGATACATACGCTGCATTTGAAGAGGCGGCTAAGGGGATTACAGCACAATAGGAAATTGTGATTAAGGGGGATTGCATGGGAGAATTGTTATTTTTGGCTGTTGTGTCGGCCATAGCGGTGATTATGTTTTTTATGACATTCCAATTTCCTTCCAGCATATTGGACCAGTCGGGAGGCGCAGGGCTGTTTCCCAGAATCGTGGTGGTTCTGCTGCTGGGCTGCATTTTAATGAGGCTGTACCAATATTTGAAGAAACCGGAAACCAGAAAGCATTTCGTATTTCTCGAGATGTTTCAGGGCCTGCGGCTGGCTTATATCGTGATGACAGGCGTTTATATTCTGCTGATGTCAACGCTTGGATATATCATATCCACCGTAGCTTATATGCTGGTTCTGATTAACTGTTTTTACCATGCACAGATGGAGAGCAGGCCCTCTGTAAAGACGGAGGCGGTTATTGTGATCGGGATTCTGGCGGGAACCATAGGGATGTACTGGTTTTTTGGCAGCGTGCTTCATGTTATGCTGCCGGCCGGCCTTTTGAAACGCTAAAGGAGTGAAGGGATGGATCTACTAAATATATTTATCAATGTATTACAGCCTCAATACCTGCTTTTGATTCTGGTTGGTGTTGTGGTAGGAAGCATATTCGGCACCATACCCGGACTGAATGCCCCGATTGCGGTGGCTCTGGTGCTGCCGTTTACATTTGTAATGGATGTTATGTCGTCCATGTGTATTATTATGGGGCTTTATATGGGCTGCGTATCAGGCGGCCTGGTATCGGCGATTCTTCTTAAAATACCGGGAACCGCTGCGTCGGTGGCAACCACATTTGACGGTTATCCCATGGCGCAGAAAGGAATGGCTACAGAGGCATTGTCCTACGGCGCATTTGCTTCCGTGTTCGGAGGACTGTTCAGCACCGCGTGTCTGATCGCATTTGCCCCGATACTTGCCAATATGGCAATCGGATTTGGGCCGTGGGAGTATTTTGGAACGGCTACGCTGTCCCTTGTTATCGTATGTGTTTTGAGCGCGGACAGCTTGAAAGCGTTTACCGTGGCTCTGATAGGACTTTTATTCAAGGTGGTGGGCATGAGCCCGGTGGACGGGGTTGCGGCCAGGTATACCTTTGGCAATTATAACCTGGAAAGCGGATTTAACCTGGTAGTGGTTATTATCGGAATCTTCGCCCTTCCTGAGATACTCAATTCCATTGGGGAACTGAAGGTAAAGGCAAAACCGGTAAAGGTGAAAAAGAGGCTGTTCTATGTGCCGGGACTGAAGACGATTAAAGAGAATCTGGGGACCATGATCCGCGGCAGCGTGATCGGAACGGCCATCGGAATCCTGCCCGGAATGGGCGGCGGAGCTGCCAGCCTGATCTCTTATGCCCAAGCGAAAAAGGGTTCCAAACACCCGGAACTGTTCGGCACAGGCATTGCGGAGGGAATCTTCTGCTGTGAAAGCGCCAACAACGCCACCACAGGAGGGGCGTTAATCCCCATGCTGGCCCTTGGCGTGCCGGGGGATACGGTGACTGCCATCATCATGGGAGCGCTGACGTTACAGGGAATCACGCCTGGGCCGCTGCTCAGCATGAACCAGCCGTCGCTGTTTAAATCCATCATCGTAATTGTGCTGATCGCCAATATTTTCATGTTTATTTATCAGATTACGACGATCCGGTTTATGTCCAAAATCATAGAGATACCAAAACGGTATTTATTCCCGCTGGTTTCCATGTTCTGCGTGGTAGGAGTGATCAGCCTGAACAATAACCTGTTTGATCTTATCTCCCTGATGGGATTCATGATCGTCGGATATATTCTGGACAAGAACCATTATCCGCTGGCGCCGTTCGTGCTGGCAAACGTGTTAGGCGGAATCATCGAGGACAATATGAGAAGGGCGATTATTTACCAAAGAGGATTTTTAAACTGTATGAAAGTTCCTTCCATCGGAACCGTATTTTTCATACTGGCCGTACTGCTTCCGGTATTTTCCTATCTTCTTAAAAAGCCGGAGGTGCGGAAGGCACTGCATTTAAAAAACAGATAACAGAGGGGATTAGATATGATTAATAATGTAAATATCAAGGACATAGACAGGCAGTTTTGGATCGACAATGTATTTCCGGAATGGGGAACATTTTTAAATGAACAGATAGAGGATACAAAGGTGGGGCCGGGGAAATTCGCGATGTGGTGGCTTGGATGCACCGGAATCTGGATTAAGACTCCTGCGGACTGCAATATCATCATCGACCTGTGGCTGGATACGGGAAAACAGACGACCAAATTCCCCGAGCCGCCGGAATGGGGGCAGGGAAAGGATTTCCAGATGGCAAGGATGGTGGGAAGCAGGCAGTGGCAGCCCAATGCCCGGGCCGTTCCGATGGTAATCGATCCATTTGCGATTAAGAAGATGGATGCCGTTTTATCCACCCATTTCCACAGGGACCACATCGATCCATATGTGGCTGCGGCCATTGTAAATAATACGGACGCTCCTTTCATCGGACCTAAATTCAGCTGTGATATCTGGAGAAAATGGGGAGTTCCGGAAGACAGAATCCGGGAAGTGAGGCCCGGGGATTCCATCCGCATCAAGGATATGGAAATCGTGGCGGTGGATTCCTTTGACCGGACCGCGCTGATTACGGCTCCTCCGGCCGGGGATATCCGGGGAATTCTGCCGGACGATATGGACGACCGGGCGGTGAATTTCATCATAAAAACTCCTGGCGGGAACATCTACCACAGCGGCGATTCCCACATGTCCAATTACTATGTAAAACACGGAAAAGATCATGAGATCGACGTGGTTTTGGTATCCTACGGTGAAAATCCTATCGGCTGTTCGGATAAAGTGACCAGCGTGGACTGCTGCAGGATTGCGGAGAATTTAAACGCCAAGGTTCTGATTCCTTTCCATTATGATATCTGGTCCAATATGCTGGCAGACCCCAAAGAAATTGAGCTGGTTTACAACTACAGAAAGGACCGGTTAAATTACAAGTTCCATGTATTTTTATGGGAAGTGGGCGGCGGATATATCTATCCGGATGACAAGGATAAAAAACGCTTTATGTTCCGCAGGGGATTTGAAGACGCATTTGAACTGGATGAGCCCAATGTTCCGTTTAAATCATTTTTATAATGGAGGAAACGTATGGATTTAAAACAGCTAAAACGGGACGTGTATGACGCCAATCTGGAGTTAGTGAAACGGGGGCTGGTGATCTATACCTGGGGCAATGTCAGCGCGGTGGACCGTGAAAACGGGCTGGTGGTCATAAAGCCCAAAGGAATTGAATATGAGGAGCTGACGGAAGACGACATGTCGGTGGTGACTCTGGATGGAACGCATCTGGACGGCCTTCTGCCTTCCGTGGATCTGGATATCCATCTGGAGATTTACAGGAAATTTTTGCAGGTGGGAGGGATTGCCCATACCCATTCCACATGGGCGACGGCCTGGTGCCAGGCGGGGAAAGGGATTCCTGTGTTGGGAACCACCCATGCGGACCATTTCTTCGGGGAGATACCGTGCACCAGGCAGATGACCGAGGAAGAAGTGGAACAGGATTATGAAGAAAATGTGGGAAAGGTGATCTGTGATCTTTTTAAAGACAGGGATATGCTGGAGATGGGAGCCGTGCTGACGCCGGGGCACGGGCCATTTACCTGGGGAAAGGACGCGGCGGCGGCTGTGGAGCACAGCGTGATCCTGGAAGAACTGGCAAAGATGGCAAAGCTGTCCCTGGACATTAACGGAGGAGTTCCCAACTATCTGCCGGATTATATGCTGAAAAAACATTATACGAGAAAATATGGGGCCAATTCCTATTTTTATCAGGAAAAGCCGGCAAAGGGCTGAGAAGGTAAGAATTTACCGTCCCCGAATAAAAGCGCGGATGTGCGCGGATAGGAGCAAACATGAAGCCGTCAGTGTCATTATCCTTATTTAAAGCCGATAAAACCGCTCCTGTGCTGTTTCAGGGGAATATTGAATCCAATATTCCCCTGATCCGGGAGATGGGGTATCAGGGCGTGGATTTATTTGTGGAAGAACCGCAGGCCAAGATCAGCCGGGATGCGGTGAAACTGCTTAAAGAATATGGTTTGGAAGTGGGCGTCGTGATGCCGGCTGCCCTGGCCGGTAAAGGGCTTTTTCTCGGCAGCAGGGAAACGAACATAAGAGAAGAGATCATTGTGAAGATGAAGGAGATCATCGCATATGCATCGGAAGTGAACGGAATGGTTTCCCTGGGGCTTGTAAGAGGCAGTCTTTTTGGGGAGGACACGTATGAGGAATTTTATAAAAGGTTTGCCGGTTCCATCGAAAAACTCCTTCCGTTTGCAGAAAGCCATGGAGTTGATTTGGTGATCGAACCCATTAACCGGTATGAGATCAATACGTTAAACAGCAGTGAGGAGGCATTTTATTTTATAGAAAGCACCGGGCTTCCGGTATACCTTATGCTGGACACCTTTCATATGAACATAGAGGACCGTTCAATCGAAGAAAGCCTGTATCTGTGCAAAGATAAGATCCGGCACATTCATTTTCTGGATTCCAACCGGCTGGCTCCGGGAATGGGGCATCTGGACATGGAAAGGATCTTTGAAGTGCTGGAGGAGATGAAGTACCGTGGATTTCTCTGTCTGGAGGCTTTGGCGAAACCGGACGGGGAAACATGTGCGAAAAAGGGAATTGAATTTTTCAGGCGAATCGGCCTGTTATAGACTTATTTAATAAATGCCGCATTTGGCGGTGGAAGTGAGGTCAGTATGGAACAAGAATTAAAAATCCAGCTTCAGAAATTTGCATCCAAACTGCGCATGACGGAGATGGACATGTTCGGCAATCTGGGATTTGGCCACATCGGGGGAACTCTGTCGGCTACGGATTTAATTGCCGTTTTATATGGGGCGGTCATGAGATATGATCCGGAAAATCCAAAATGGGAGGAAAGGGACCGTTTTGTTTCCTCCAAAGGCCACGCAGGCCCCGGCGTTTACTCCGCCCTGGCGTTAAACGGATTTTTCCCTAAGGAGTGGCTAAACACCCTGAATCAGGGGGGAACCAATCTTCCCAGCCACTGTGACAGGAAAAAGACTCCGGGAATCGATATGACCACCGGCTCTCTCGGCCAGGGAGCTTCTTTGGCCCTTGGGATGGCCATGGCGCTGAGGGATAAGGAGAGCTATGTCTATCTGCTGATGGGGGACGGGGAGTGCAACGAAGGACAGGTGTGGGAGATGGCTCTGTCTGCAGCCCATCATAAAGTAAACCATTTGATCGCATTTGTGGATTACAACCATAAGCAGCTGGATGGAAATACGGAAGATATATTGAACATGGGAGATATCAGGGCGAAATTCGAAGCGTTCGGCTGGTATGCCCAGGAAATTGACGGAAATGATGTGGAACAGATTTATGACGGAATTGAGCGGGCCAAGAAACAGGCTGGCAGCCGTCCGTCCGTGATGGTCATGCAGACCGTAAAGGGCAAAGGCGTGAAGTGGATCGAAGAAATGAGGCTGAACCACCATATTACTATAACCAGGGAACAGGCGGACAGCGCCATCCGGGAACTGGGCGCTCAGGAGGTGAGAGAATGTTTGAAGTGAGTTATGACGGAAAATTGGGTTCTGCCGCTTTAAAACAGGTATTTCCCAAGGTGATGGAGGATCTTTTAAACCAGGACGAGCGGGTGGTCTATCTGGACGCAGACCTGATGAATTCCATCGGCATGGGAGGATTTGACAAAACGTATCCCGGGCGGGCCGTGGATATGGGCGTACAGGAAGCCAATATGGTGGGAGTGGCCGCAGGAATGAGCGCGGAAGGAAAAATACCTTATATCCATTCCTTTGCCCCGTTTGTCTCCAGACGGGTCTATGACCAGGTCTTTCTCTCTGTGGCCTATGCGGGCAATAACGTGAGGATCATTGGAAGCGATCCGGGCGTGACTGCCGCTTATAACGGAGGAACCCATATGCCGTTTGAGGACGTCGCCTTATACCGCGCCATTCCGGGCGCAGTGATTTTCGATATCTGCGATGCGGTGCAGCTGGAACAGGCGCTTAGGATGACAAAGGACAGATACGGTCTGACCTATATTAGAACGCCCAGAAAGCAGATGAAGACGGTCTACGGAGAGAACAGCCGGTTTGAAATCGGAAAAGGCTGCGTGCTGGCGGACGGAGAGGACGCGGTGATCATCGCAAGCGGAATTATGACGGCGGAGGCGTTGGAAGCCTCCAGACGGCTGAAAGATATTGGAATCAGCGCCGCGGTGATCGATCCGGTAACTATAAAACCGCTGGATGAACCGCTGATCATTTCCTATGCCGGGAAGACAAAAGCTGTGGTCACAGCGGAAAATGCCAATGTAAACGGCGGTCTTGGCGATGCGGTGGCTTCAGTCCTGTCCGTAAATGAGCCTGTAATCCTGAGAAAAGTCGGCATTCAGGATGAATTCGGAGAAGTGGGGACAGAAGAGTATCTGAGAGAACGTTACCGGCTGACCCCGGAGGAAATCGTAAAACAGGTGATGGAGGCGGTAGGCAAGAAAAGGGAGAGGGTTTAGATGACCAGCTATGAGATTGTTTTAAAGAATATAACATTTGACAATCCGGAGAGAATTGCACTGAAATACCCCACCCTAAAAAAGGGCGATATTGTGCGCCTGTTTCTTCAAAGACCCAGGGCGTTCCGGCCGGAAGGGGAGATACCGGATATGACGAAAAAAGCGGTTCCCATTCCCGGCGAGACGGACGAGTGGGGCATACGCTGGGAAAATACGTCCAATAAATCCGGCCTGGGGCTGGGACAGCCGGTGGGATTTCCCATTAAAGACTGGGAGGAATCCTACGAAAACTATGTGATGCCTGATCCCTATGAAGCCGGACGGTTTGACGGGCTGGAGGAGGCGCTTAAAAAGGCGGAAAAAGAATCCAAATGGGTGCAGTTAAACAGCCAGTACTGCATTTTTGAACGGCTTCATTTTTTAAGGGGATTTGAAAATACGCTGGTGGACCTTTATACCAACGAAGAGGAACTGACAGAGCTGTGCGACCGGCTGTTAGACTACCAGCTGGGAATTGTGAGACAGGCGGCCAAGCTTTCCGGGGGCAGAATCCATTCCATTGACACCTCGGATGACTGGGGGACGCAGAATGCCCTGATGATCAATCCTGAGATGTGGAGGAAGATCTTTAAACCCCGCTATAAAATATTGGCGGATGAGATGCATAAACATGGAATTTACATGAATTTTCATTCCTGCGGATATATAACGGACATCATGGACGACCTGATTGAAATCGGGGTGGACATTGTGAACATCCACCAGCCCCATCTGCTGAATCTAAAAGAATTTGGCAAACGGTTTGCGGGCAGAATCTGCTTTGACGTGGCGGTGGACATCCAGGAGACGCTTCCCACCGGAGACAAGGAAAAAATCGAACAGGATGTAAAAGATCTGATCCGGTATTGGGGGACGGAAAAAGGCGGTCTGATCGCGGCGGAATACCGGTTTTTAAAAGCCATCGGCGCCACGGAGGAATCCTTTGAATACGCCTGTGAGTGTTTCGAACGTTATGCCGATTTAAACCAGAAAGAAGCAAAAAAGGAGAAGGAAATCAAATGATAATAGAAAAGACCGTATTGGCTGAAGTGGATAAGGTTTATGCAACCTGCATCGGCCGGTTGGAAGGAAAGGAAGCCTGGATCGGCGCGTCGGAAGGGGAAGGGCCCTGCGTCTGCGCGGCGGACGGTAAGACCCTCACCCTTTGGGACGAGCCGGGAGGTACCATGAACATCGTGCCCATACCGGGGCGCAGCGGGGAATTTTACGGAACGCAGAAATTTTTGCCCGTATTTGCGGCGGCTGACTGCACGTTAAATCATATTAAATACGAAAACGGTAGTTTTTGCGTAACTGAGGTGATGAAGACGCCTTATCTTCACCGGTTCGATCTGTTTTTACAGGATGGACAGGTGTACTTTATCGGTTCTACTTTATGCGGAAAGAAGGAATTTACCCAGGACTGGAGCAGCCCGGGAGCCGTTTATACCGGGATGGTAAAGGACGATCCGAGGGAAGCATTTCCCTTAAAAAAGCTGTATGAGGGGATTACGAAAAACCATGGATTTTGCAGAGAGGACGGCCTCTTTGGCCTCCGGTATCTGATCACCGGGGTGGAAGGAATCTTTGCATTCCAGGTTCCGAAGCATCCGTGGGACGATGACTGGACGGTTACGAAACTATGGGAAGGGGAGATCAGCGATATCGCGGCCTGTGACATAGACGGGGACGGGCAGATGGAATACGCGTCCATTGAGCCGTTTCATGGCAGCAAAGCCGTAATTTACAAAGAAACGGACGGTGCCCTTTCTCCCATCAAAGAATATGATATCGATTTCGGCCATGTGATCTGGGGCGGAACGGTGAATCAAAGGCCGGTATTTATTCTTGGATACCGCAGGCAGGAGATGAAACTTCTGATGATTTATTATGACGGGGAGTTTAAAGAAGAGCTGATCGATTCCGGCGTGGGGCCCAGCCAGATATCCGTTTTATCCGGTAAAAATGAGAGCTTTGTGCTGTCTGCAAACCGCCAGATCAATGAGCTGGCCTTGTATAAAATCAGTATTGACAAATAATAGTGTGACCTCCATACTGGTAATAAGTGGCAAAAAATAAGGGTTCTATCAGTTGAGAATCCGTAGTGACAGGTGATGTGAATGATAGTAAGAAAGAGTATTAGCGATCAGGTATTTGATTATTTGGTGGATGAAATTAAAGGCGGGCGTTTAAAGCCCGGTGATAAATTGGATACGGAACGGGCGCTGGCGGAGCAGCTGGGAGTCAGCAGGGTTTCCATCCGCGAAGCTGTCAGTTCACTGAACCGAATGGGCGTTTTAGTTACAAGGCAGGGCGGAGGCACCTATGTGAATTCCAAGATTCCCGACATCCTCAGCAAGGCTATGGATATCTACATGGTGCTGGACGAAACTCTGGTGCTGGAATTCATGGAAGTGAGAAAGCTGATGGAGTCGGAAGCGGCTCGGTTAGCCAGCGAGAATGCAACTCCGGTGGATTTAAAGGAACTGAGAGAGATTCATGAAAAGAGAATGGCCCTGACGGCCGATCCAAAAGCGGAGCCGAATCACGATCTGCTGTATGAATATGACAGACAGTTCCACCGGGCAATCGCAAAAGCAACTCACAATACAGTATTTAGCAATTTTATAGACGCAATCTGCACCACCCTCAGGATTCAGCAGAGAGAGGCTTCCAAAAAGGTGGATATGCCAATGCATTCCAATGAATTTCATGAAAAGATCTTAAAGGCGATTACGGAAGGCGACGGACAGAGGGCCATGGAACTGATGACGGAGCATTTGGATGAGGTTTGCGAATCCATAAGGGACAGCGTGACGGATTAGAACGGAAGGGATATAAGAAAGGAACGCAGTTTGAAAACAATCATCGTTTTTTACGACAGCCTGAATAAAAGGTATCTTCCTCCTTACAATTCATGCTGCGGCACGGTTGCGCCCAATTTCACCAGACTGGCGGAACACAGCGCTATGTTTCAAAACAGCTATGTGGGCAGCATGCCCTGCATTCCGGCCAGAAGGGAGCTTCACACCGGTCGCTGCAATTTTCTTCACAGGGAGTGGGGGCCTTTGGAAGTCTTTGACGATTCCATGCCGGAGCTGCTGAAGAAAAATGGGGTCTATACCCATTTGATCAGCGACCATCTCCACTACTGGGAAGACGGAGGCTCCACTTACCATACTCGTTATTCCTCCTGGGAGATCGTGCGCGGCCAGGAAGGCGACCATTGGAAAGGTGAGGTAGAAGCTCCTGCAATCCCGCCGGTGGTAAAAATTCCCACCATGCAGAACGGCACCGGCGTATCGAAACACTGGAGATATGACTGGGTTAACCGTCAGTACATAAAAGAAGAAAAAGATTTTCCGCAGACCCGGTGTTTTGACCTGGGATGTGAATTTATTGAAAAAAACAGAGATCAGGATAACTGGCTTCTGCATCTGGAAACATTTGATCCCCATGAGCCCTTTTATGTGCCTGATGAGTATCTGGATTTCTATCCGGAAGATTATCAGGGCAGCCATTTTGACTGGCCAAGCGGAAAAACCACGGAAGACGAATCCCAGATTGCCCACTGCCGCCGCGCATATCAGGCGTTAGTGACCATGTGTGACCGGAATCTGGGGAGAGTTCTGGATCTGATGGACCGTTACGATATGTGGAAGGACACCATGCTGATCGTGGGAACCGACCATGGATTCCTTTTGGGAGAACACGGCTACTGGGGCAAGAACCAGATGCCGTATTACAATGAAAATGCCAACACGCCTCTGTTTATCTGGGACCCCAGAAGTCGGATGAAAGGCGTGGTGAGGAATGCCCTGGTTCAGATGATCGACTGGGCGCCCACCATCCTGGACTATTATCATATTCCGATTCCTGCGGACATGCAGGGAAAAAGTCTGGAACAAACCATCAAAACGGATGAAGCGGTGCGGGAATACGCCCTTTTCGGAATGTTCGGCGGCCATGTAAATATTACAGACGGCCGCTATGTCTATATGAGGGCTCCTGATCCTGATAAAGAGGATGAATTGTACAATTATACATTGGCTCTCCAGCATATGAATGAACGGTTTTCTGTTGAGGAATTGGAAAATATGACGCTGCGCGAACCATTTTCGTTTACAAAAAACTGCAGGGTGTTAAGGATCAAGGCGGAGAATAAGTTCCGTATGAGTCCGTTTGGATCGCTGCTGTTTGACGTGGAAAAAGATCCGGGGCAATTGAGCCCGGTTGAGGATGAGAAGATTGCAAAACGGATGATCCGGGCTATGAGAGAGGAAATGAATAAGAATGACTGTCCCCAAGAGCAGTTTGAGCGGCTGGGGATGTAAATTTTGATAATGAGACGGGAAATATTGGCTTTAGCGGCTGGATTTCCCGTCTTTTAATTTTTTTGTCAACATGGGACATTCTTTTGTTGTTTTAAAATCTGTTTACCGATATAATGAAATGGTAATTGAGTACTAGGAGGCTGAACAGTGGACCAAATTGATAAAAAGATAGTGATACTCCTTGAAAAGAATGCCAGAATGCCGCTTAAAAAGATTGCAGAAGAAGTGGGACTGACTTCACCGGCGGTTTCCACCAGGATTTACCGATTGGAACAGGCAGGTATTTTAACCGGATATCATGCGCAGATCGGCAGAAAAGTGATGGGATATGTTGTGATGGCCTTTGTCAGCCTTGAATTGATGCCCGGTTTTGAGGAAGAATTTCAAAAAAAGGTGATGGAATCCGAATGTATCCTGGAGTGCTATAATCTGACGGGACAGTACGGGATGCTGATGAAGGCGGTTTTTAAAGGAACCATGGAATTGGATACGTTTATTGGGGAGATGCAGAGATTTGGGAAGACCAGTACCCAAATTGTATATTCCACGCTGGTTGAAAGGCAGAACGTGGTTCCAAAAACAGAATAATCTTGACAAAAAAAACAAATTTTGGTAGTCTATTTATGTAGTTACCAAAATTTAGTTTTTATCTTAAATCACTTTATTTTATAAAGCGATATTCTAAAAACACTAAATTTAATAAAGTATAAAGAGGCAAAGATGCTGACTGGCGGGAACCTGTGTGCATTTTTGCCTTTTTATTCTGTCAATGGGAAATTTATGTGAAAACAGGAGGTAGTTTGAATGAGAAGAAAAAAATTATATGCTGTAGCGGCAGCGGTTGCGGTCCTGGCTTTGACGGCCTGCGGCGGGGGACAGACGGCCCAGCCTTCGGCGGCTTCATCAGCAGCGGCTTCAGGTACGGAGGCATCTTTGGCGGCTTCGGGGACTGCATCGGGAAAAGATACGCTGATTGTGGCGAAGCAGTCGGACCCCAGCGGACTTGATCCCCATGTGGTGACGGACGCGGCGGCGATCATCTGTATTGAGAATATGTACGACGGACTTTTTGAATATTCCAAGACTTATGGGGATGTGGAGAAAGCCCTTGTGGAAGATTATACGGTGGAAGGGGATACCCATTACATATTTAAGCTGCGCCAGGGCGTGAAATTCCATAGCGGCCGTGAGATGAAAGCGGAGGATGTGGTGTATTCCATTCAGAGAATTATTGATCAGGGCGTCAGAGCCTCCCATTTTGAACAGATTGAATCCATGGAAGCGGCGGACGATTATACTGTGGATATCACGTTAAAAGAGCCGTTTGCCCCATTTTTGACCTATCTGGCCCATCCGATGAACGCGATTGTGGATAAGGATGTGGTGGAAGCCAACGGAGGCAGTCTGGCTAAGGCCGACGGCGGTTCTTCTGCATTTAAACTGGAGAATTGGACGCCGGGAAGCCAGCTGGATCTGGTAAAGTTTGATGAATTCTGGAATGTCAAGGATACGACTGTGCCTAAGGTTGTATTTAAAACCATTGAAGATGCCACTGCCAGATCAACCGCCCTGCGCAACGGGGAAGTGGACATGATCATGGATGTGACGGAACAGGAAGTGGCTGTGATGAAGAGTTCTCAGGATGTGGTCATCGAATCCGTACCGGGAACCTTTTGGGAGTATCTGGGCATGAACTGTGAAAGCCAGTTTTTAAGCGATCCAAAGGTGCGTGAAGCAGTTTCCTATGCCATTGACAGAGAGATGATCAATAAAGCGGTGAAGATGGGCAACGCCACGGTTCTGGCCGATGCCAATATCCCGCCGACCCATGCAGCCTATGTGGGCAATAATAAATTTGCAGCAAGAGATGTGGAGAAGGCAAAGAGCCTTTTGGCGGAAGCAGGATACAAAGACGGTGATATCACCGTAACCATAAAAGCCGGATCTGACTGGCAGTATCAGGTGGATGCGGCGCAGATGATCAAACAGCAGCTTGCTGATATCGGCATTAAAGCGGAAGTATCCGCCATGGAATCCGGTTTGTTCTTCGACGATCTGAATAAGGGCAATTTCGATATGACGGTCTGCGGATGGTCCGGGTTTGTAGATGAAGACGAATATGTATATAATCTTTTTAAAACAGGCGGGGCTTACAACCAGCAGCTGTATTCCAACCCTGAGGTCGATGAGCTTCTGGAAGAAGGAAGACGGACCCTGGATGAGACTGCCCGCACGGAAGTTTATAAAAAGATTCAGACTATTCTGGAAGACGACTGCCCGATGGCATTCCTTTATATGAATAACTATGCGGTTGCCATGAGGAATAACGTAAAAGGCTATACGGTTCATCCGACAGGTACCACAAGGCCGATCAGGGACATTTATTTTGAATAATTGTAACTGTTCAGCAGGTCTGTGTATTTACTGCGCTGACCGTAATAAAACTTGGAAAAGCAGGCAAAAATCCCATCGCCGCAGGCGGTTCTGTATGGATTTTTGCTCGTAATTGTGAGGGTACTGAACAATTACGAATAATTAACAAAAGCGAGGAGAGGAAGTTCCATGGCTCGTTATATTGCAAAACGTTTGTTAAGTATCATTCCCGTTCTCTTCGGGATATCCCTGGTGGTATTCTTTTCCGTGCGGCTGATTCCGGGAGATTTTGCTACAATCGCATTAGGCACACAATATACAGAAGAAGCGGCCCGGGTGCTAAGAGCCCAGTACGGCCTGGACCGTTCCCTGGTGGAACAGTATTTTATCTGGCTGGTACAGCTTCTTCAGGGAAATATGGGATATTCCTATACATCAGGTTCAGCTGTATCGGCTCTTTTGGGCGCAGCTCTGCCTGTCACTCTGGAACTGACATTTTTAAGCCTGTTAATGGCCGTATTTATCGGGATTCCCATGGGATACTGGGCCGGATGCAAGCGCAATAAGCTGCCGGATTCCCTGGTTACAATTACCGGTCTTCTGGGAATTTCGATCCCGGGATTCTGGCTGGGCACTATGATGATTCTTTTGCTGTCCCTGAAACTGGGATGGTTTTCCTCCGGCGGATTTATTCCGCTTTCGGAAGGGCTGCTTCTCAACCTGAAATCCATGGTGATGCCGGTATTGGCTTTGGGAAGCGCGGTCAGCGCCGTGGTGATGCGCTCCTCCCGGTCAGCCATGATCGAGGTGATCGACCAGGAATATATCAAAATGGTCAGAGCAAAAGGAGCGTCCGGCAAAAGGGTGATCTTTAAACATGCGGTGAGAAATACGCTGGTCAATGTATTGACGATATTAGGGCTGCAGACGGGATCGCTTTTAGGCGGTTCCGTTGTAATCGAGAAGATCTTTTCCCTTCCGGGAATCGGATCGCTGGCGTTAAAAGCCATTACCAGCAGGGATTACCTGCTGCTGCAGGGGACCGTTCTGTTTGTAGCGCTGATGTTTGTGTTAATTAACTTAATCGTGGATCTGCTGTATTGTGTTGTGAATCCACAGATTAAATATTAGGAGAATCATATATGAAGGATTTTTTTGACCGTTATATACATAACCGGCTGGCTGTCATCGGAACGGCAGTATTGCTGCTGTTTGTCATCATGGCTTTGTTCGCTCCTGTAATCGCGCCTTACGATCCTTATTTTATGGACGGCACGGCGGTTTTAACGGGGCCGTGCAGCGCCCATCCCTTTGGAACCGATAATATGGGCAGGGACATTCTTTCCCGGGTGATATACGGAAGCAGGATTTCCCTGTGGGTATCCATTGTATCCGTGTCCATTGCCACTGTGCTGGGACTGATCCTGGGAGTGTCGGCAGGATATTTTGGCGGAGCTCTGGACACCGTATTATCCCGTCTGACGGATATCATGTTTTCGTTTCCGGAGGTGCTGTTGGCATTGCTTATCATGTCAATTCTGGGAGCCAGCCTGAACAATATCGTAATCGCTATAGGAATCGTATACACGCCCATATTTGCCAGGATTGCAAGAGGGGCGGTGCTCTCCATCAGAGGCTCTCTCTATATCGAAGCATCCAGATCCATTGGGGTGTCCAACCGCGCCATCATTTTCCACCACATCATTCCCAATATTCTGTCTCCGGTCATTGTGCAGGTAACCCTGTCTCTGGCTTTTGCCATTCTTGCGGAGGCATCTTTAAGCTTTTTGGGAATCGGCGTGGAGCCTGACATCCCTTCCTGGGGCGTCATGCTGAGCAACGGAAAGGACTGGCTGGAGCTGGCCTGGTGGTCGGCGGTATTTCCGGGCGTCTTTATCTGTCTGGCCGTTCTTGGATTCAATGTTCTGGGCGACGGTCTCAGGGACATTCTGGACCCTAAACTCCGCAACGTAGAGAATTGAGAATAAGGAGAGACACATGAAGGAACAAGAGATTCTGCTGGATGTATCAGAACTTAGCGTAAAATTCCACACCAGAGAAGGTGTGGTTCATGCGGTGGAAAATGTTAACTTTACACTGAATAAAGGGGAAATTCTCGCTCTTGTAGGCGAATCCGGCTGCGGTAAGTCGGTTACTGCCAATACGATTATGGGGCTTGTGGGAAGGAAAAAACATGAAAAGGTCAGCGGAAGCGTCAGCTTTCATGGGGACGATCTGCTGAAAAAGACGGAACGTCAGATGCAGAAGATCAGGGGAAACCAGATATCCATGATTTTTCAGGACCCCATGACGTCTTTAGACCCCCTGATGCAGATCGGCGCACAGGTTGGGGAAGTTTTGGAAATCCATGAGCCTGTGAAGAAGAAAAACGCCGTGGAAAAAGCGGTGGAAATGCTTAAAATGGTGGGAATCCCCTCGGCAGAAGACCGGGCAAAGGATTATCCCTACCAGTTTTCAGGCGGAATGCGCCAGAGAAGCATTATCGCGGCGTCCATGATGTGCAGCCCCCAAATGATCATTGCCGATGAGCCGACCACGGCGTTGGATGTGACGATCCAGGCCCAGATACTCAAACTGCTGGCCAAACTCCGCAGGGAGAAAAATGTTGCCATACTGCTGATCACTCACGATCTGGGCGTAGTGGCAGAACTCTGCGACCGGGTTGCGGTAATGTATGCAGGGGAGATTGTGGAGACAGCGGCAGTTAAGGAACTCTATGCCAATCCATGCCATCCCTATACAAAAGGGCTGATGGAATGTCTTCCTGTTCTGGGGAGCAGAAAACGGCTTGAACCGATTCCCGGCCAGCCTCCCAAACTGATTTCCCCTCCTTTGGGATGTAAATTTAAGGATCGCTGCAAATACGCCTGCGAAGGCTGTGAAAAGCCTCAGGCATTGGCTGAAACCGGAGAAGGGCATAGGACTGCCTGCTGGAAATGGAGGGAATGCCATGAATAGAGAAACACTGCTCCGGGTAGAGCATTTATCCAAAGAATTTCCGGTAAAGGGCAAAAAGGCGTCTTTAAAAGCGGTGCAGGACGTTTCTTTTACTCTTAATAAAGGAGAGACGCTCGGTATCGTAGGTGAATCTGGCTGCGGCAAATCCACTCTTGGCAGGCTGGTGCTGCGGCTTTTGGAGCCTACCAAAGGCCAGGTGATCTTTGAAGATGAGGACTTGACGGCTCTGAGCCAGAAGGAATTGAGGGATAGGCGCAGGGAGTTCCAGATGATTTTCCAGGACCCCTATGCCTCCTTTGATCCGCGAAAAACGATAAAGAAGATTTTAGAAGAGCCATTGGCGGCCCACAAGGTGCCGGCGGACCAATGGCAGGCTTTGATTGAGCGGATGCTTTCGGTCACGGGGCTTCCCTTAGATGCCCTGAAACGGTATCCCCATGAGTTTTCAGGGGGACAGCGCCAGAGAATCGGCATCGCCAGGGCGTTGATTTTAAATCCAAAACTGATTATTGCGGACGAGCCTGTGGCTGCTTTGGATGTTTCCATCCAGGCCCAGATTTTGAATCTTTTGATGGACCTTCAAAAAGAATTCGGCTTGTCCATGATATTTATCGCCCACAATTTAGCCACCGTCCAGTATATCAGCCGGAGAATTATCGTGATGTATCTGGGTCATGTGGTGGAGATTGCGGATGCGGACGCGCTGTATGAGAAACCATGGCATCCGTATACACAGGCTTTGATCTCTTCTATCCCCATGCCGGATCCGGAAATCCGGAAAGAGGCAAAGGGGATTGAAGGGGAGATTCCAAGCCCCATTAACCCGCCAAGCGGATGTGTATTCCGTACCCGGTGTCCTTATGCATCGGAGGAATGCGCCGCAGATATCCCTGTTTTGAAAGAAAAGGAACCGGGTCATTTTGTGGCGTGTGATTATATTAATAAATGATTTCGGAGGAAATGAATGAAATTCAATACATATTCCATTATAGCCAGATGCAGAAGAACGGGATGCATCGGCGGGGCGGCTGCGTCTTATTATCCGGGGCTTGGAGCATTTTCACCCTATATCCGCCAGAATTACGGTGTGATCGCATCCCAGGGATGGGTAAACCCGTTTCTGAATGAAATTGTAATGCGCAGCATTATGCAGGGAGCCAGCGCGGAAGAAGCACTGCATAAAGCTTTGCTGGAAGATAACGGAAAGGAACTGAGGCAGATTTCCGTAGTGGATTGCAGAGGAAATTCCGCCGCTTATACCGGGGAGGGCAATGATCCGGTGAAAATGCATTTGCGCGGGGACGGATATGTGATAGCAGGAAATCTGCTGACCTCGAAGGATGTCCTTTACGCCGCCGAACAGGCATTTTTGGACAGCGAAGAGGAACCGCTTCCGGACCGGATCATGAAAGCCATGATGGCCGCCGACCGGGTGGGCGGAGACGCCAGAGGGAAAATGGCGGCTGTAATCCGGGTGGATAAGATCGTAGGATTCCCGTATATCGATTTCCGCATTGACGACCACCCTCAGGCGGTGCAGGAACTGAATAAATTGTATGAAAAGCATAAACAGCATATTTTTGATACCTATGACGACTGGGTGGAACGGGTTAAAAAGGGAATCAAAGATTAGTCAAGTGGCGGAAAGGAACGAATATGGGCATTTATGAAGACGCAAAAGGTCAAAAGAGCCTGCTTGTGGAGCTGCGGCGGCACATCCACCGGCATCCGGAAGCCGGCATGAAGGAGTTTGAAACAGCCGCTTATATAAGATCCAGGCTGGAAGAATGGAATATTCCATGGATCGCGGCAGGAGAGACGGGAACTGTGGCAGTTATCGCGGGCAGCCGGGAGAGGCCGGTTCTGGGGCTCAGGGCTGATATCGACGCTCTGGAGATGGATGAGCTGAACCAAAACAGCTATGCCTCCTGCAATCCCGGAGTGATGCACGCCTGCGGCCACGACGGCCACTGCGCATCCCTGCTGGCAGCGGCAAAATATCTGTTCGAGAAGAGAGACCGGCTTCAGGGAACCGTAAAATGCGTATTCCAGCCGGGAGAAGAATGCGGGGAAGGAGCTGCTTCGGTGGTGAAGAGCGGGGCTGTGGACGATGTTGAGGCATTTTTCGGCCTTCATGTTTCCAGTTCCCATCCCACGGGTGTTGTTACCATCAGAGAAGGCTTTATGTCCGCTGCCAACGACCGGTTTGTGATCCGCGTCAAAGGAAAAGGCTGCCATGGTTCCACACCACAGAAAGGGGCGGATGCTCTGCTGGCCGGAGCCGCTCTGTCCTTGGCCCTTCAGACCCTGGTATCCCGTGAGAGCAGCCCTTTAGACCCGACGGTGATCACCATAGGTCGTTTCGATGCGGGGAGCGCTTATAATATTCTTCCGGAAAATGCTTATCTGGAAGGAAGCGTCCGCACTCTGCAGGAAGAGCGGAGGGAAAAAAACAGAGAGATCATCACCCGCATGGCTGAATGTACGGCGGCAGCGTATCAATGTACGGCCAAAACCCAGTTTCAGTGTACGGCCAAAGCAGTGTACAACGATGAAAAGCTGACTGCGCTGGCCCGGGAGGCTGCACGGGAATTTCTGCCGGAGGAAGCGGTGCTGGTTCAGGAAGAAAGCCTGGGAGCAGAAGATTTCGGAGAGTTTTTGGAGATAGCTCCTGTTACCTACATGAATATCGGCTCCGGAAATGAAGGATTGGGGATTACGGCTCCTCTTCATCATGGGAAATTTGATATTGACGAGGACTGTCTTCCGGTCTGCATGGCTATGTATGCGGCATTTGCCGAAAAGTTTTTTGGAAATAAAAATTAATAAGTTCTGATAAGAAAATACCGCATTGCAGGATTTTGGCCTGCAATGCGGTATTTTAATTCATTCCTTTTTGGCGTCTTCCGCCGCGGTGCGCCTCTGTTTCATATCCGCTTTATTCTGGTACATCGCATCGTCCGCCCGTTTAAAAACATTGGAAAATACCAGATCCGTCTGGCAATTGTAGATGGCGATTCCCCTTGCAATGGAAAGCTGGTTGTCTTTCGGGCTGTTTTCGTTATATTCGATGATTGCAGTCTTGAGGTTTTCCAGAAGCTGAACATAATTTGTATATTCGGCTCCTTCCAGAATCACTGCAAATTCATCTCCGCCCACACGGTAAACCGGGCTGTGGGGGAAGCTTTTGCAGATCAGCCTGCAGGCGTCAACGATCAGCATATCGCCGAAATCGTGCCCAAAGTGATCGTTGACTCGTTTTAAGTCATTAATATCCAGGACGACCACGGCAAATTCAGGATGTCCCTGCCTCATCTGTTCTTCAATGCGCCGTTCCGCGTCCTGATAGGCGGCTTTGTTTTTCACTCCGGTCAGGGCGTCGCGGTAGGCCAGGCTGTTGATGTAATTGATATATTTTTGCAGATGGCAGACCGTCTGCTGGAAGCTGTCGGCCAGCATGCCGACTTCATCCTTTGTCTGCTGGGTCAGGGAAATGCTTAAATCCCCTTCCGCGATTTTCTTTGCGGCTGTATTCAGTTCTTTCAGCGGTTTTATGATCCTTCTGGTGATCAGCACGGTAACAAGAACGGATAAAGGTGCGATGATCAGCAGAGCAATGATAATTTGAAGAAGCAGCTGGTTCTTGCTTTTGTCAATCTCTGCGAGGGGAGCGGTTAATACAAGCCGCATTCCGTTGCGGAGGGTGCGAAATGCCATCTTTTTCTTCACATCATTGTTGACATAGGAGAACAGGCTGCTTCCGCTGGTGCCATTTTCCAATTCGGTGATCAAAGGAGTGAGGCTTTGGTCCACACTGCTCATGGGGATTCCAAAGGGATAGGTTTTGTGGCACATGACATTTGCCTTGTCATCGGCTAAAAATGCATAGCCGGTGTCATAAATATGTACGTCGTTTATCATATTTTTTATAATGTCAAAATCTATATCCATCCCCACGACGCCTACTGTTTCATTCTCTTTATAGATGGGGATGACATAGGAAATCATCTGTACATTGATGTTTTCATTGGAATAAGGGGCCAGCCAGGTTGCCTTTCCGTTTTTAACCGGAATATAATACCACCCTACGTGTTCCGCATCCGTTGGGCTGTATTTTGAAAAGTCTGTGGGTACGAGACGCTGGAAACTGCCGTTTAAATTGGTCTTGCTCCAGAAAAGACCCGAAGTGGGAGGCGCAAAATCAGGATTGAAGCGGACGTATACGGCCACAGCTCCTTCCGTATTGTTTGCCGCATTTACCGCCACAGATTCCAGCTGGTCTGTAAATGCCTTCATGTATGCTTCGTCGTTTTTCAGTTGGTCCACGCTTTCCAGATGATCATTGGTAAATACGGTCAGGGTTTTGACCGAAAGTTCAATCCTGGAGAGCAGGGCGTCCATTTCACTGGCCAATTCACTGCATCGGTAATTCATCAGCTGTGCAGCGTCCTCATCCACAACCCGTTCCGCATTGATTATTCCTGCTCCGCCGATAACCGTGGAACAGATCAGCACACAGCCTAAAATTAATGTAATAAACTTTGTCTGTATTGATTTCATAGCTCACTTCTCCTTGATCTGGTATTAGACGGGAAAAAGGTATGCTTTGCCCGTAGTTTGCGTTCCCATAATTCGTGGTCATACAGAACTTTTTTGCGGATATCCGCGGCATCCAGTGGGCGTGTAAAACTGCCGGCTACCTCCTTGTGCGTTACCTTTCGGACCGGCACCCCCGCGTCGGTTAAAAGATATATCATGGTTTCCGGCCGGAAAAAATGAATTCCTTCCGCCACTTGAATTCCATCCAGGCGGCGCATGGAATGCTCGGTAAATGCAATGTCCACCTGGTTTTTAAAGCTGTACTGAACCGCTAATCCGGGATCAATGAAAGCTTCGATCTCTGCTTCGGGAAATGCCCGTCTCAGACAGTCTGCCAGTTCTGTCAGCCGGTCCGGCCGATTATCCACCGCTATCATTTTCATCATCCGAACTCCCTGTTTTGGCAAAAGCCATTTTGTTATTTGTTAAGATCTCTTTTTTTATATCATAAAAAACGGTCTTATGATTTATCTTGTGGTGAGTGGTGCGCTTTATGTGGTAAATAGACACCATGAAGATTATCTGTGAGGCCAATGCAAGTTGACAACCTTTACAGCCAAAGTTTAAAATAGAAGCAAAACGATAAATTGGGAAAGAGGGGCGGACTGAGATGAACATCAGAATTGCAGTGTGTGAGGATTGCCAAACGGATGCCGAACTTTTGTGTGGACAAATTACCCGTTACTGTTGTGAAAATGGCCTGCCGCCTTATGTGATTGACGTCTATGAAAGCGGGGATGCATTTTCGAAACACTGTATTCCGGGAAGTTACGACTTGGTTTTCATGGATATTTATTTGGAAAATGAAGATGGAATGCAGATGGTGCGCGAACTGCGGAAAAAGGATAAAGAATGCCCGGTCGTCTTTTTTACCCGGAGTATGGATCATGCGGTGGAAGCATTTGAGGTAAATGCCGCCCATTATCTGACAAAACCGCTTGTTTACGACAAACTGGCTGAGGCATTGAAACGCTGCCAAAAGATTCATGAAAAGCAGTCGAAATTCATTTTGCTGCCTGCGGAGGGATCTTTACGGAAAATCCGGATTGCGGAAATTGTATTTGTAGAAGTGTTTGACAACACTAGCGTCATCCATCTGGAAAATGAGAATATTCCTGCCAGAATCCCCTTAAAGAGCCTGGAAGAGGAGATTAAACGTGCAGACCAGCAGGCTGATTTTCTGCGCTGCCACAGAAGCTACCTGGTCAATATGAATTGGATCATGGCGCTGCGAAACGATTTTTTCCTGATGGATACAGGAATCCCTATTCCGATTTCAAAATATACCCGCAGGCAGACCGTTCGGTCATATGAAGAATTCGCGTTAAGACGAATGCAGGATGCTCATGCAGTGCAGCCTGCGCCGGGAGGAAAATCATGAAAAGGCATGCATTTTTAATTACACTATTTATTACAGGGCTTCTGATGTTCAGAATGTCCGCTTCCGCCGCCGGGCCGGAAAGCGGGAAGACATTCTCTCTGAGACAGAAAGCCTTTTCTTTTTCACATTTAATGGAATTTTCCGCCCGTAAAGCAGAGGCAGAGGATACTCTTGTTTTGGACGTTAAAGCCATAAATTCAAAAGAGAATACAGCCACCGGTTCCAACGGTACAGAGGTGGAGATACTGCCGGAACTGATGGAAGATTCGGATGAGGAAGAACTGGATATGGAGTTAGAAACAGCCACAGCTTCCAATGCAGAAGAACCGGTGCCGGAATCTGCTGTCTTAAATGCGGCGCAGCAGAGAGCGTTTCAGCAGGAGGCAGAGACTGTTTCTACCGCCGAAGAACTGTCCGATTGGCTTCACCGCCTTGACGGCAGCGGCGGTGAGGTGGAATTGGGCGCCACAATTACGATTGAAGAATCTATTTTTGCATATGAAAATCAGTCGGGAACTGTCCGGATCAATACCGGCAGGTTTGGACTGATCTATGACGGAGGATTTATCGATGTGCTGGGGCTTGAATTAATCGGTGAAGGGGTGGACGTGCCGGTGCTGGAAATTAAAAGCATGGATATATACTATGGATGGATGCCCGCTCCTGACTGGAACTTATGCGTCAGTGGACTGGATGTGACTGCTGTAGGGAGAAACGGTTTGGGCGGCGTGGCTGTTCAGATTGATGCGGACAGTAAAACGCGGACTTCAACTGCCGGATATGATAAGAGAGGGAGCATCCATTCTTATGGTGATGGGGCGGTGGGTGTTCTTATAAAGACGGATAACGCGTTGAAAACATATTTTCTGGATATCGATGTGGAAGGGGAGAACGCCCATGCCGTATCCGCCCTGAATGGGGCAAATCTGTTCGGCTGCAAATTAACCGCTCAGGGGGAAGGCGCATCCGTTATTGCGGGAAGCCAAATCATATTAGACACCTGTGCTCTGTCGCCTGAACCCAGGGAGGGAGTGGTGATCCGGCAGTCCCTCGATCAGCGGCTTGGGATCGAACCACAAATTAAACAAAATGATGGGCCGGATGATATAGACTACTTAGTCTGTCTGGATGAAACACAGCGCTACCGGCTGACCGGCGGAGGGTATTTGGATTTATATCTGGATCATGACGAGAACTATGCTGATAACATCGACACAAAAGTTTTGGGTAAGGTGGACATTCCCGTTTCACTGCCTGAATATCTGCAGGGACTTGGTTTGGAGAACGAAACAGATTTGACATTCCGTGTCTGGGTTCGTGATCCGGCGCTGCCTATTCTGCGGGATGTGAATCAGAATGAAAACACACTAAGTTTTTTTTCCTGGGAGGATGCTGTTGTGGTACCTGGATTGGTCCTTTGGTGCTCTGAGGATGATGGAGCTACATGGTCGGACATTACTGATTGGGAAGCTGTTGAGTGGAATAAGTATACCTACAGGGGTAATCTTTTCGATATAGATGCCAATCAGATTAAAGGACCAATGCTGCTCGCATTGGAGAATAGAGCCGGATGGGGAAATGTGGTATCTTTCACACCGGGGGAAGATGGAAGGGTCAGCGTCGGAACGGGCGGTGACCGGGATGGAGGCGACCGGGAGGAGCAGGAAGGCGGAGACGGCGGCCAGCATGACGGCGGGAAGCCGGGGGATAATCCGGGTGAAGATCATACTGAAGGGCCGTCCGGCGGAGGTTCATCAGGTGAAGGGCCGTCCGGCGGAGGTTCATCAGGTGAAGGGCCGTCCGGCGGAGGTTCGTCAGGTGAAGGCTCGTCCGGCGGAGGTTCATCGGAAGAAGGGCCGTCAGGCGGAGGTTCATCGGAGGAAGGGCCGTCTGGCGGGGGCTCATCAGGAGAAGGACCATCAGGCGGAGGCTCACCAGAAGAGGGTTCGTCCGATGGCAGTTCATCAGAGGAATGGTCGCCCGGAGGAGGTTCACCAGAGAAAGAACCGTCCAGCGGCGATTCGTCCCATAACGGCTTATCAGATAAAGGCACGTCCTACAACGGTTTATCCGATAAAGGCTCGTCAAATGGCGTTCCATCGGAATACAGCTCATCTGCCTATGACTTCCCGCCAACAGAAAAACTTTTTCAACCGGTTCGCCCCAATTTAAAACCGGATTTTGATGCAGTAACAGAAAATCCGTCTATGAATCAGGATAAAACAGGCCAGCCATCTCCATATCAGCCCGATCTTCAGCAGCAGCTTCAAAAAGCGCCTTCCGCCGGAGCAATAAACTCAGATTTAGCGCCCGGGTCATCAGATAAAGGCTCTCACAGCCCAGCATCTGACAACCCCGGCTCAGAACCGGATGCGGAGAAATTGCAGGAAACTACAGTTTTGCCTTCAGAGCCACAGCCATCTAATAATCAGGGATTGGCGTTATCTGTCTTTGTACTTTGCGCCGCAGGCGTGATAACCGCCCTTGCCGCATTCCGCAGGAAATCAGGTGACCGATGATAAGAAAACAGAAAATGAAAAGGAAAACAGAAAGACAATGCAGGCAAAGCCCCGGTTTTTCGCTGCTCCTTCTGCTGCTTTGCGTTATTACGTCCGCAGTTTGTATTTTTCTGTACCAATATGACAATAAATACACCGCGTCCGGCCCGGGCGGGTCTTACGGACAGCTGGAATTGGACGGTGGAACTTTGGAAAAACAAGGGCTTGTATGGCTGGTTGACGGCTGGGAATTTTACGGCGGCCAGCTGCTTGCTCCTGCGGATTTTCAATCCAATATTCAAAAACCGGACCGTTATGTGTTTGCAGGACAGTTTGGAGGTTTTGAGATTGTAAACGGGCAGCCATACGGCAGCGCAAGCTACCGGCTCACCATAAAACTGCCGGAGGAGATGCGCGCGTATTCCCTCTATCTGCCCGAGATATTATCTTCCTGCCGCCTGTACGTAAACGGTACAGAGCGGCTTCAGCTGGGCCAGACTTCCCCGGAAAACTACATAGCCGGAACAGCCGAAACCATTGTTCCGTTTGAGGCGTCCGGCCAGGCAGAGATTCTGCTCGCAGTCTCAAACTATTCCAATACCTATGGCGGGCTCACCTATCCTCCGGCCTTCGGCATCCCCGGAGCTGTTCTGGATATGGCAGAACGCAGGCTGAATCTGAGAACCGCACTGCTGACTATGACCTTGCTGATCTGCATAGTATCTGTTCTGATAGGAACAGCCAACAGAAAAAATCCTCTGCCAGTCTTGTACGCGTTGTTCTGTCTGCTTTTTCTTGGATTCACCTCCTACCCGGTGGTGAAAACATTTTTCCCTTCTTTTGGAGGCCTCTATCTGGTGGAAAATCTGTCCTTTTGCGGGATGATCCTCATGGTATTTATTCTGCAGAGATCGATTTTTTCCCTTAAAGATTCCATTAGCACCTTCGGGACCGCCTTTGGAGGGCTTGTGTGCCTGGTCTGTCTCGTCTATCATCTGCTGCTGCCACGGGCAAGTCTGGAAATGATGCTTTCCTATTCCAAACTGATCACCCTTTATAAATGGCTGAGCGCATTTTTACTGACTGTAAATACAGCGAGAATACTAAAAAAAGGCAGCCATACCGCTTTTTATGCCAAAATCCTGCTGTGCGGCATGGCGATTTTTGACTGCACGCTGGTCATGGACCGGCTGCTGCCGCTTTACGAACCGGTTTATTCCGGTTGGTTTCTGGAACTGTCCAGCCTGTGCCTGGTCCTTCTGATTGGAGCCGTGATCCTGCAGGAAATCTACCGCAGCTTTGCCGCAAATCTGGTGCTGGAAGAAACGGTCCGTCTGACCCGTCAGAATCTGGCTATGCAGAAAGAACAGCATAAAACCATGATGGATGCCATAGCAGGAGAGCGGACCTTCCGCCATGACCTGAGGCATCACATCTCCGTGCTGCATGAATTTGCGGATGCAGACGATATAGAGGCCCTAAAACGCTATTTTTCCGATCTGGAAAGCGGACTGCCTGTCAAATTTGCGGGAACGTTCTGTGAAAATGCCGCGGCAGACGCTGTCATCCGCCATTACGAAGCGGAAGCAAAATTGGCCGGGGTGGATTTTATATCGTCGGTACAAATCGGAGAGGACATGACGGTCAGCGACGTGGATCTTTGCGTTATTTTTGGAAATTGTTTGGAAAACGCGCTGGAAGCCTGTAAACGGCAGGAGAGCGGAGAAACATATATAAAAGTGAGCGCAGGAGTGTCCGTAGGAGTGTTGGCGGTCACGATTGAAAATAGCTTTAACGGTGTTCTAAAATCCACACCAGGCGGTTTCCTTTCCAGCAAAAGGCCGCAGGCGGGCATAGGAACCGCCTCAGTCCAGGCCATTGCGAAAAAATACGAAGGCCGCGTTTCCTTTGAAACGGATGACGGTGTATTCCGGGCGTCAATTCTTTTACATTTATAATAACTTAGGTATAAATTCCTGTCCTTCTCATATATTGAGGTAAGAGGAGGGGGAAAAATGGAAAAGAAAGACGAGCTGATTAAGATCTTTTCTAAAAACATCAGAGAAATTCTCATGAAAGTACCGGTAGATTTTGAGCAGGTTCAGGAAATCCGTTTGAGGGTACATGCCCCTCTTTTAATGGTTTACAACAACCGGGAATACTATATCAGCCAGGAGGGGCGGCTTAGCACTTATATTAATGAAGCTTATATTGTGACCAAAAATGAACTGCGGGAAACCATGGAATATATGAGCAACTATTCCCTCTATGCATTTGAAGAGGAGATGAAACAGGGATTCATCACCATCCAGGGCGGACACCGGATTGGGATCGCAGGAAAGACGATAGTGGACGACTGCGGAATCCGCACCATGAAGTTCATATCCTTTATTAATGTGAGAATGTCCCATCAGATCAAGGGATGCGCCACGGAGGTGATTCCCTATCTCTATGAGCAGGGCGAAATCCTTCATACCCTGATCATTTCCCCGCCCAGATGCGGCAAGACCACCCTTCTGCGTGACCTGATCCGCCAGATTTCCAATGGAAATGAAGTACACGAAGGAATTACGGTGGGGGTAATTGATGAGCGCTCCGAAATAGGTGCCTGCTATCAGGGCGTTCCGCAGAATGATCTTGGAATCAGGACAGACATTCTGGACTGCTGTCCCAAGGCAAAGGGGATGATGATGCTGATCAGAACCATGTCGCCCCGCGTCATAGCGGTGGATGAAATCGGCAGCAGGGAAGATTTAGAAGCCATGGAATACGTGATGAACTGCGGATGTAAGCTGATCGCCACCGTACATGGAAGTTCGATAGAGGACATTAAGCAGAAACCGGTGCTCAGAAAACTGGTGCAGGAACGGATCTTTGAACGGTATATCATACTAAACAGCAAGGGCCGGATCGGCAACATTGACCAGATTTATGACAACAGGGGCACCCAGCTTTATCTGAAAGGAAGTAAATACGTATGCTCGTAAAATTAATCGGCGGGGCCTGCGTAATCGCGGCTTCCAGCGGCCTGGGAATTTCAATGGCGGGCCAATGGAAAAAGCGGCTGGAACTGTTGGAGCAGCTCCGTAAAATGATATTTCTGTTAAAGGGAGAGATCCTCTATGCCAACGCTCCGTTAGAGGAAGCATTTGAACGGGTGGGCAATAAGACAGGAGGAGAGTTAGGAATCCTTTTTAACGCCGTTTCCCAGAGAATCCAGAACCAGCGCGGAGAGCCCTTTTTCACCATGTGGAAAGAGGAGATCGACGGCATGGATTCCCATATCCTGCTTTCAAAAGAGGACAGGCAGAGCCTGATCTCCTTCGGAGAACACTTAGGATATCTGGACAGCGAAATGCAGGAACGCACCATACTGTTATATTTGGAACAGTTAGATATTACGATCGCGTATCTGAGAGAACACCAAAGAGAAAAAAGTCGTCTCTATACCAGTTTAGGTATTATGGGAGGACTTTTTCTTACTATAGTGATGTGTTAAGAGGAGATCGGGATGGGTGTTAATTTAATATTCAAGATAGCGGCTGTGGGAATTCTGGTTTCAGTCATCTGCCAGGTGCTCAAACACAGCGGAAGAGAGGAACAGGCATTTTTGACGAGCCTGGCCGGGCTGATTCTGGTCTTGTTCTGGATGGTGCCTTATATTTATGAATTATTTGAAACAATTAAGAATCTGTTTGCGCTGTAACCGGCTTTTAAAGGGTGGTGAAACTTGTGTCAATTGTAACGATTGCTGTTGTGGGGATCGCGGCAGTGCTGCTGGCGGTCCAGCTCAAAGGGATAAAAGGAGAATACGGCACCTATTTAGTGATTACAGCCGGTATTTTCATCTTTTTTTACGGCCTGAAAAAACTGTCCACCATACTGGAAACCATGGAGCGGATACAGGAATTTATAAAGATCAACAGCGTTTATCTGTCGGCTCTGATGAAAATGATCGGAATTACCTACATAGCGGAATTTTCCTCGGGAATCTGTAAAGACGCGGGGTACGGCGCCATCGGAACCCAGGTGGAAATCTTTGGAAAGCTTTCCATTTTGGCGGTCAGCATGCCCATTCTCCTGGCGCTTTTGGAAACCCTGCAGGTATTTTTAGCATGAGCCGCCAAAAAATGTTTTCGGTTCCATTTTTCCTGATTTTTTTTCTGGCCGTCCTGTCATTCACCAGCTATGGAACCGAAACGGACGCTCAAAGCGTGGTGACGGGAATCGGAGCGGGTCTGGAGGACTTTAATATTGAAGAGATACAGAAATTCATCGATGCCCAAAGCGGTCAGACCGGCTGGAATCTCTCTTTTTCCGAACTGGCAAAAGATCTGCTTTCCGGCAATTTAAAAACCGTCATGCAGAAAATGGGGACAGCCGTAAAGGATTATCTTTTCAAGGAACTGGAAAACAGCACCGTTTTGATGGGACAGGTAATCGCCCTCGGAATTATCGGTGCCGTATTTTCCAATTTCTCCGGCATATTCACCAGCAGCCAGATATCGGAATCCGGTTTCTTTGTTACCTATCTGCTTTTATTCACCTGCTTAGCCACCAGCTTTTTTGCCAGCATTCAGATTGCAGGACAGGCGGTGAACCAGGTGCTTCAGTTTATGCAGGTGCTGATGCCCTCCTTTTTCCTGGCGGCCGCATTTGCAGGGGGAAGCGTGTCTTCGGTTGCTGTTTATGAATTTACCCTGTGGGCGATTACCATGGCCCAGTGGCTGATGATGGATGTGATGATCCCGTTTGTGCGGGTCTACATGCTGCTGGTTCTGGCCGGGCATGTGACAAAAGAGGACATCCTGTCAAAACTGACGGATCTGTTGAAAAATGTGATCGACTGGAGCCTTAAAACCCTCTTAGGCCTGTTTCTGGGATTCCACATGATTCAGGGCATGATTCTTCCGTATGTGGATTCCATGAAAAGCGCTACAGTCCAGAAATTGATTGGAATCATCCCTGGTTTAGGGCAGGGGGCGGGAGCCATCACCCAGATTGTCATGGGCTCCGGCGTTCTTATAAAGAACAGCATCGGGGCGGCAGGCGTGGTGGTGCTGTTAATCATGATGCTGATTCCCGTTTTAAAGCTGGTGGTAATGATGCTCATGTATCAGGGGGTGGCGGCCATCCTGCAGCCGGTCTGTGACAAACGCATTGTATCCTGTATTTCCAAGACGGCTCAGGGCCATAAAATGCTTTTAAACATTGTGCTTTCCTCAGCCCTTCTGTTCATTATAACGATTGCGGTGGTGTGTTCATGGAAGAGCTTTACAGCTGGGTAAAAAATATTACCTGTTATCTCATATTCATTACAGTGGCAGTAAATCTGCTTCCCAATAAAAATTACGAAAAATACATACGGCTTTTTGCCGGCATGGTTCTGATCCTCCTGGTGGTGAAACCGCTGACGGGAGGCCTTCGCCTGGAGGATAAAATCAGCCGTTATTTTGAATCCATCACCTTTCATAATGAAGCGGATGAACTGAAAAACGATCTGATCGGAATGGAGAATATACGCCTTGGCAAAGTGATTGAACAGTACCAGGAGGCGGTGGCCGGGGATCTGGAGCAGATGGCCCAGATGGAAGGGTTCTATCCCATTTCCACCAATGTGATCATTGAAAGCGGCCAGGAAAAGGAAAATTTCGGCCAGGTAACGCAGATCAGCATGATGGTAGCCGCAGAACCCGAACCGCAGGAGACTGTGGTGGAACCTGTGGAGCCGGTTGAGATCGGAAACCGGGACGAAGTGGTAAGAGAAAATACATCGTTAAATGCACTTCGCAGGCGGATTGAAGAATATTATGGATTGGAGGGAACCTATGTGGAAATTCAACTTAAAGAGCGGTAAGGAGCGGTGGCTGTTTTTGCTGGCTGTCGGAATGATCATCCTGATCCTGTCCTTTCCCGCCGGAAATAAGAAAAAGCCGGTTGTGCCCCAGGTTACGACTGAGGCCGCCGCCGGGCAGAGCTCCAACGGAAAATACGAGGAAGAATTGGAAAAACGGGTGAAAAAGGTGCTGCGCAACGTGGACGGGGTGGGAGAGGTGGATGTGATGATTGTGTTGAAATCGTCGGAAGAAAAGGTATACAGAGTGGACAAAAGCATCACTTCCTCCCTGGTGGAGGAGGCGGACAGCAGCGGAGGAACCAGAAAGACCGATGAACATGAAGAGTCTCAAAATACAGTGCTGACAGGCGGAGGAAGCGCAAACGCCCCGGTGCTGGAGAAAGAATTGAAACCGGAAATCGCAGGAATTATCATCAGCGCCCAGGGCGGAGGAAGTCCAACTGTAAAATCAGAAATTTCTGCTGCGATGGAAGCATTATTTGACGTACCGCCACATAAAATAAAAGTATTAAAGAGGGTGGATTAAAAGGAGTGTAAGGAATGAAACATATTAAAAGTCCGAAAAATGTGAACATGAAGAAACTTTTCCGCAGAAACCAGATTATCATTACGACACTGGCGGTTATGATTGCGGCTGCCGGATACTTAAATTATGCCGGAAAAAAAGAGGTGGCATCAGCAGATCCTGTTTATGAAGCCGGCATGATGGAAATTTCAGATGAAGATATTCTGGCGGAGAACCAGGCAATGCTTCCAAAATCCGATGATAATCTGCAGGAGATTCCCAGCTGGGATGTGGACCTGGAAGAAGCCGAAACCATAGCCCAGTCAGATGCAAACGCCGACGTACAGACCGGCAGCGAAAACCTGGCAAACGCCTCCGAAGGCACGGAAACCGGGCTGGAAAATCCGGGAGAAGCAGTCCTTACCAGCGGAATGAGCGTAACCGACTACATAGCCAATGTTCAGCTGAGCCGTGAACAGATCCGCGCCAAGAACAAAGAAACCCTTCTTGGAATCATCAACAATACAAACATCGAGGAAGCCGCCAAACAGCAGGCAATTCAGGATATGCTGAAACTCACAGAGATTTCGGAAAAAGAAAATGCCGCAGAAACCCTCCTGATGGCAAAAGGCTTTTCCGATCCTGTAGTCAGCGTTACTTCCGGAAAAGTGGACGTGGTGATCAATGCGGTCAGCATCACCGACCAGCAGCGCGCCCAGATTGAGGATATTGTAAAGAGAAAAACAGAGGTTACGGCTGATAATATCGTGATTACGCTGTTGAATCTGGAAGAATAAAACGAGTGTAGGGATTGAAACAGAGGAGTTGTGAGTGTAAGAGGCTGACGCATGAATCGTATGATGCGCAGCCTCTTTTGCGGTCTCCTTTGTTTCGTTTATGTTGATATTTATGATTAAAGTTTACTTCCATAACCCTTCTATTATGGTTTCTCCGTCATTTTTAACCTTTCACCAGTTCATTTATCGGAATTCCCCCCATTTTATGATAATATTCTTCCGCCAGTTTTAAAAAGTAAAGGATATAGGCCGACTGATACCGGTCAACGTGATAGATCATGGAAATCTGCTGAAATACCGGTTCGTTTTCCATGTACAGAGGAAAAATATTAATATCGTCAGGCGCGGTCCCCCGCATATTGAGCAGACTGGTTCGTGTGGCAAAACAGGCTGCCAGTCCTTTTAAACCAAGAGCCGTACCAATCTGGATGTAACTGCTGGTTGTGTATATCTTCGGTGTAAAGCCTGCGGCATGAAAGCATTTCTCAATGGATTTGCCCATGCGGTTATCAAGCATACAAAAAGGCAGATTTGAAAAATCTTTTACGTCTGCATGGAAACGGGATTTTTGTTTTAGCTCTTTGAACCGGGCGGGATAGTATTGCTGCAGCAGGGTATCCGAGACGCAGAGGTAGACTTGATCTGTCATCAGCGGAATATCGGCTAATTTTGGATTACCCTCCGGGGATATCGTTATTGCAAGATCCAGTTCACCTTTTAAAATCTTTTGTTCCAGTTGTGCTGAATTGGCATCTGTGATATGTATCTCAACGAGGGGGTATCGTGAGGAAAAGTCAGGAAGGATGCCGGGAAGGCAGGAATTCATACGCATGGAACTGGCACCAAAACGGATTATCCCCCGTTTCTGTTGTTCAACATCTGCCAGGATATCCTTTAAATTAGCTTCTTCGCGCAGTATATGATTGGCAAAGGCAAGAACTTGTTCTCCGGCATAGGTAAGTGTAAGCGTGGGTTTGCGATGCAGAAGACGCACTCCGTAATGTTCTTCCAAGCGCATGATGTGATTGCTCAGCGTCTGCTGGGACATGAAAAGTCGTTCGGCCGTTCTGGTAAAATGCATATCCTTCGTCAGTTCAGAAAAATAGTAAAGGCTGGTAAAATCCACGAATGCTCTCCTTTCGTAACAAAATAATTTTGTTAAAATCAGAAAAATAAACTGTTTAATTTGTTTATAGCCATATATTACAATAAAGACATAAGAAACGCAAATGTTTTTAGCAAATAACAGAAGCAGAGAGAGGATGGCAGAAAAATGTCAGTAGGAAAGAGAATTTATTTAAAGAGAGAGATGCCGGATCAGGAGATCGTGAACCAATTTAAAACAATCCCGGCATCTAATACAGCAGATGTAATGGGGAGAAGCTGCGCCATGAATCCGCGTATCCGTCTGGTAAGCAGTCCAAAAGAACAGATGTTGGCTGGTCCGGCTTACACGGTGAAATGCCGTGCGGGCGACAACCTGGCACTTCACGCGGCATTAAGCATGTGCAGCGAGGGAGATGTGCTGGTGGTGTCCAATGAAGAGGACAACACAAGGGCGCTGATAGGAGAGGTGATGATGGCATTTCTCCGTTATACGAAAAAGGCGGCCGGCATTATACTGGACGGACCGATCCGGGATATTGATGAGATCGGCAAGTGGGATTTCCCGGTTTACTGTACGGGAACCACGCCGGGGGGGCCGTATAAAGAGGGGCCGGGAGAGGTCAACGTACCGATTGCCTGCGGCGGCGTCAGCGTATATCCTGGAGATATTATTCTGGCAGATCCGGATGGTGTTATTGTCATCCCGAGAAAGGATGCGGCGGCCATTCTCAAGGATGCAAAGGAATTTCAGGCAAAGGATACGGCGAAATTACAGGCGTCCAAGAACGGGACAGCAGACCGGGCATGGGTAGATAAGGCTTTGACGGATAAAGGTTTTGAGATTATTGATGATGTGTATCGCCCGTAAGCAATGCAG
This sequence comes from Clostridium sp. chh4-2, assembly GCF_002899675.1. Lineage (GTDB taxonomy): Bacteria > Bacillota > Clostridia > Lachnospirales > Lachnospiraceae > CHH4-2. Next base: position 42,972 of record NZ_PKUU01000013.1, read on the forward strand.
ATAAAGAAAAACGGCAGATGTTTGGCAGGCCTGAGTATTGGAATGAAAAGGAGAAAAATGAGATGGGATGGAAGATTTTATTGCCCCAGGAAATTATGGAGGAAGGAACTAAACTGCTGGTGGACGCAGGACATACCCTGATAAAAGGACGGGGATTTGAAACGGAAGATGTGCTGGCCGACATGAAGGAACATCAGCCGGATGCCATGATTGTCCGTATCACAAAGATTACAAGAGAGGTCATTGAGGTAAATCCCAATCTGAAAGTGGTAGTGCGTCACGGCGCAGGGTTTGATACGTTGGATGTAAAAGCATGCCGCGATAACGGCGTTCAGGCCTTATATGCGCCGGTGGCCAACAGCACTTCTGTTGCGGAGACAGCGCTTCTTCTGATTCTGGAATGCAGCAGGAATGTAACCGTTCTGCATAATACTTGGGTGCAGGATTATTATAAGGCAAAGCTGAAGATAAAAAAGACCACATTAAATGGAAAGACACTGGGAATTATTGGATGCGGCAATATTGGAAGCCGTTTAGCCGTGCGCGCCATGGGGCTCGAAATGAATGTGCTGGCCTACGATCCGTATAAAAGGGCGGAAGAATTTCCTGACGGAGTAGAGGTGGTCCGGGACTTAAACCGTATTTTCAAGGAAAGCGATTATGTTTCCATGAATGTGCCGAACACACCCATTACACGCGATATGGTAAACAAAGATACCCTGGCCATGATGAAGCCCACTGCGTTTCTTATCAATACGGCCAGAGGAGCATGCGTTGTAGAGCAGGATCTGTATGAGGCATGTAAAAACGGCACGATTGCAGGAGCAGGACTGGACGCCATCCGAAAGGAGCCGGTTGATCCGTCTAATCCGCTGCTGACCCTTGATAATATTATTATTTATCCTCATATTGGAGGAAACACGACAGAGGCTGCTCACCGGGCATCCTATTTTGCGGCAATGGGCGTGCAGGAGATATTTGAAGGGAAAAAAGCCACATGGCCCATCAATGATGTTGACTATGCGGAAGCGCCTACTTACAATGATGTAAAGAAGCCGAAAAAAGAACCGTCCGGGATGTTTGACTTTTAAGTAAATTACGGAAAATAAGGCTTATATGACTTGGGATAAATGAAAGGGGACAGGTTATGCTGGATTTATTGATTAAGAACGGCCATGTAATTGATCCTTTAAATCAGATTGATTCGGTACGTAATATAGCTGTATATAATGGAAGGATTACGCGGTATGAAGAAGGCGAACCGGTAAAGCATGTGATTGACGCAAAAGGACGCTTTGTTTTTCCCGGTCTGATTGATGCACATGCCCATATGTTTCAGGATGGGACAGAAATTGGGATTTATCCGGACTGCGCATACCTTCCGACAGGGGTAACGGCTGCTATTGATTTTTCAGCCGGCGTGGCCAACTATCCTCTTTTCCGGTCTGCCGTGATTGCCGGAAGCAAGGAGACAATCAAGAGTTTTCTTCAGGTCTGTTCGGCCGGACTTGTGACCACCAGTTATCATGAGTGCATCAATCCGAAATATTTTAATCCGGAAAAGATTGACCGGATGTATCATGAGAACCAGGACAACATTTTGGGCCTGAAGATCCGTCAAAGTGAAGAACTGGCCAAAGGCTTTGGAATAGAGCCGTTAAAGGAAACTGTCCGTATCGCAGGAATGGTGGGCTGTCCGGTGGAGGTTCATTGTACCAATATTCCGGTTCCGGCCGGCGAAGTATTGGATGTGCTTCGTCCCGGAGATATATTTGAGCATGTTTATCAGGGAGTAAAAAATACGATTATTGATGAAAATGGAAAGGTGTATGAGTGTGTCCGTAAGGCAAGGGAGCGTGGGATTATCTTCGATACTGCCGAGGGCAGGAAACATTGCGATTTTGAGGTGATGCTGAATGCAAAAAAGCAGGGCTTTATAGCGGATATGTGCAGTACGGATCTGGTGCTCGGCAGTATGTACCGCCGTCCGGTTTTTTCATTGCCCAATCTGATGTCCCGTTATATCTGCATGGGAATTCCTATGGCTCATGTAGTTAAAATGACCACGGAACGGCCTGCAAAACTGATGAAGATGGAAGGAGAGATTGGCTGTCTGTCCGAGGGTGCAAGAGCGGATATCGCAATTTTTGACTGGATGGAGTTTAAGCAGATTTACCGTGACTGGAAAGGGAGCGAGTTTACGGCAGACCGGCTTTTGAAGCCTGAGATGACGATCAAGGGCGGACAGATTGTATATTGTGCACCGAATTATCTTTATGAGTGATTCACAATCCCCTATGCAAAAACTGATAACTTTGCTATAATGGGTATAATATGAATCACAGGAGGTATTGCCGTGGCAGATATAGAAGAGAGAAATACTCATAAAGTATATGAAAAAGATAAAATCGGAGAAGTTCAGATAGCGGATGAAGTGGTAGCCATCATAGCGGGCCTTGCCGCAACCGAGGTTGAAGGTGTAGATTCCATGGCGGGAAATATCACCAATGAACTGGTAGGAAAGCTGGGCATGAAAAACCTGTCAAAGGGAGTTAAGATCGACGTGACCGAAGAGCATGTAACCGTAGATCTGTCCCTGAATATGAAGTACGGATACAATATTCCGGTTGTATGTGAAAAGGTACAGGATAAGGTTAAGACAGCCATTGAGAACATGACGGGCCTTGTTGTGCTGGAAGTGAATATTAAAATCGCCGGAGTGAACATCGAGGGCGATAAATAACTGGGAATCGATTCCTGTTTCCCGAAGAAGGAATGTTTGGCCGGTTGTAGCCGCGGTTTTTAACTGTGGCCGCAGCCGGCTGTTTGATTTTGTCGGATTAGCTATTGTGAAAAGAATGGATTTACGCTATAATTAAGCATTAGATTAGCAAATCAGGAGGATGGCACATGACCAGAAGAGAATTGCGTGAGCATGGATTTAAGATGTTGTTCGCAGCTGACTTTTACCCGGCTGAAGAGAAGTCGGAACAGATAGAATTATACTATGAATCACCGGAGGAAGACGAGGTGTCTCCGGAAGGAGTCTGTGAAATCCTTCATAAGGTAGAACTGGATCTTCACGACAGCGATTATCTGCGTAAAAAGGTGGAGGATATCGAAGCGAAGATTCCCGACCTGGACGCTAAGATCAACAAGGTGGCCGAGGGCTGGAAAACAAAACGTATGGGCAAGGTGGAACTGACCATTCTGCGACTGGCTCTGTACGAAATATTATATGATGAAGAAGTGCCGGAAAAGGTAGCCATTAACGAAGCGGTAGAACTGGCCAAGAAATTCGGAGGAGACGATTCATCCGCGTTTGTCAATGGAATTCTGGCAAAATTGGTATAGAGATTATGGCGAATGTTTATTCTGTTTCACAAGTAAATGCATATATAAAAAATATGTTTGCCCAGGATTTTATGTTAAACCGCATATCCGTAAAAGGTGAGATATCCAACTGCAAATATCACACCTCCGGGCACATCTATTTTACACTGAAAGATAAGTCAGGGACCCTGTCGGCTGTGATGTTTGCCAGCCAGAGAAGAGGTCTCACTTTTCGATTAGAGGAAGGGCAGCAGGTTATGGTCCGCGGAACCGTGGACGTTTACGAAAGAGACGGAAAATATCAGCTTTACGCCCAGGAAGTGACATTAGACGGAACCGGCGGATTGTATGAGAGGTTCTGTAAACTGAGAGACGAACTGGAAGAGATGGGAATGTTTGCGCCGGAGTATAAGCAGCCCATTCCGACCTATGCGAAAAGGGTTGGAATTGTGACCGCGCCTACCGGGGCGGCCATCCAGGATATTATCAATATTTCCCACAGAAGGAATCCCTATGTCCAGCTGATCCTGTATCCGGCGCTGGTTCAGGGCGACGGCGCAAAACAGAGCATCGTTCAGGGAATTAAGACGCTGGACGCCATGGGAGTGGATGTGATTATCGCCGGCCGCGGCGGCGGCTCCATCGAAGATCTGTGGGCTTTTAATGAAGAGGCGGTGGCCCGGGCCATCTTTGAATGCGAGACGCCGGTGATATCGGCAGTGGGGCATGAAACGGACGTGACCATTGCGGATTATGTGGCGGATTTGAGGGCGCCTACGCCTTCTGCAGCTGCGGAACTGGCGGTATTTGATTATCAGCAGTTCGATATGAAGGTGCGGTCTTACCAGCAGATGCTGGAGAGAAGCCTTATGAGGAAGTTAGAGCAGAGAAAGTATATGCTGGAACAGTACCGGCTCCGCTTAAAACTCTATCATCCCGGCCGCCAGCTGAATGAAAAGAGGCAGAGACTGGTGGATTTGGAAGACCGGATGAGAGCTCTTTTAGACAGGAAACTGACCAGTCAGAAGCACCGTCTGGCGCTTTTGAGCAGCAGGCTGCAGGGCTTGTCTCCGCTTGATAAGATAAGCAAAGGATTTGGCTTTGTCACCGGAGCTGACGGGGCGGGAGTCGAAACGATCAAACAGGTAAAAAAAGGCGATTCGGTAGAGATCTGGCTGTCCGACGGCGTGATTACAGCCGAAGTGGAGGACACCAGGGATACCGTAGATTTCAGATAATTGATTATAGAAAGGAATTTCCATGGCTGAAAAGAACAAGGCAACCGGGGAAGAGATAAATATTGAGCAGACATTTGAAGCGCTCGAAGAGCTTATCGGGAAGATGGAAGCCGGAGAAACTACGTTGGAAGAATCATTTAAATACTATGAAACCGGTATGAAACTGGTAAAATCATGCAATGATCAAATAGATAAGGTAGAAAAACAGATCATGATCCTGGCTGAAGGAGAACAAGAGAGGTAATATGAGTCCAAACGAACAGTTGAAGCTTTATACTCAGGAGATAGAAGAAACGATCGCCCGGTACCTTCCCAAGGAGGAAGGCCATCAAAAGACGATCTTTGAAGCGATGAACTACAGCATTAACGCAGGGGGAAAACGCCTGCGCCCGCTTTTGATGCGGGAAACCTACCGTTTATTCGGCGGGGCGGGAGAAGAGATCGAACCGTTTATAGCTGCGATCGAGATGATTCACACATCATCCTTGATTCACGATGATCTTCCCTGTATGGATAACGACACTCTGCGCCGCGGAGTGCCTACCACTTGGGTGAAATACGGCTATGATATGGCGGTGCTGGCCGGTGACGCCCTGCTCATCTATGCGGTTGAAACAGCGGCAAAAGCATTTTCCATGACGTCACAGCCGGAAAAGGTGGGCAGATGTATCGGAATTCTGGCTCAGAAAACGGGAATTTACGGTATGATCGGCGGACAGACCGTGGACGTGGAGCTGACCAATAAACCGGTGCCGAAAGACAAACTGGATTTCATTTACCGTTTGAAAACAGGGGCGCTTTTGGAAGCGGCGATGATGATCGGAGCCTGCCTTGGCGGAGCCGATGAAGAACAGCTTATGAATGTGGAGAAGATGGCGGCAGCGGTGGGGCTGGCATTCCAGATTCAGGACGACATTCTGGATGTGACGGCAGACCAGGAGGTTCTTGGCAAGCCGGTTCTCAGCGATGAGAAGAATAACAAGACCACCTATGTAACATTGGAAGGAATAGAAAAAGCGAAAGCCGATGTGGAGACGATCTCCGGTCAGGCGGTGGAATATCTTCACTCTCTGCCCGGAAAAAACCAGTTTTTAGAAGATCTGATCCTCATGCTGGTGACGAGAGAAAAATAAGGGATGTAGCATGATATTAGATATGATAAAACAGCCGGATGACATCAAGGTGCTCACCGGCGGACAGCTGGAACAGCTGGCGGAGGAGATCCGCACGTTCCTCATAGAGAAGATCAGTTGTACAGGCGGACATTTGGCTTCCAATCTGGGGGTTGTGGAGCTGACCATGGCTCTCTACCTGGCATTTGATCTGCCGAAAGATAAAGTGATCTGGGATGTGGGGCACCAGTCCTATACCCATAAGATCCTCAGCGGAAGAAAAGACAGCTTTGACGAGCTGCGCAAATACGGTGGCCTGAGCGGATTCCCTAAGAGGAAAGAGAGCCCTTATGACTGCTTTGATACCGGACACAGCTCCACCTCGATCTCAGCAGGGCTTGGAATTGCCCAGGGCAGAGATCTTTTGGGGGAGGATTATTCCGTGATATCCGTGATCGGAGACGGGGCCCTGACCGGCGGAATGGCATATGAGGCGTTAAACAATGCCGCCCGCATGGAACGGAATTTTATCATTGTGTTAAATGACAACAACATGTCAATCTCTGAAAATGTGGGCGGAATATCCCGCTACTTAGGCGGCCTGCGCACAGGAGAAGGGTATAATGATTTAAAGAAATTTGTGGCCTCTTCCTTGGAGAAGATTCCGGTTGTGGGATACAGCATCGTGGATAAGATCAGCCGGACAAAAAACGGAATCAAGCAGCTTTTGATTCCCGGTATGCTGTTTGAAAATATGGGAATTACCTATTTGGGGCCTGTGGACGGCCATGATATCAAACAGCTGACAAAGACGTTTCGGGAAGCGAAGAAGCTGAATCATGCGGTGCTGGTTCACGTGCTGACGAAAAAGGGAAAAGGATATAAACCGGCGGAAAAGAATCCTTCCGCATTTCACGGTGTGGAGCCTTTTGATATCGCTACGGGCAAAGCCAAGAGTGAGAAGAAGTATCCGTCCTATACCGATGTATTTTCAAAAGAAATCTGTAATCTGGCTCAGAAAAACCATAGAATCGTGGGAATTACCGCGGCTATGCCGGATGGAACGGGACTAAAGCGTTTCGGCAAATTATTTCCAAACCGCTTTTTTGACGTGGGAATTGCGGAACAGCATGCGGTCACGTCAGCGGCCGGAATGGCGTCGGCCGGGTTGAGGCCTGTGGTGGCGGTGTATTCCTCATTTTTACAGAGGGCTTATGACCAGATCCTCCACGATGTCTGCATTCAGAACCTGCCGGTGATATTTGCGGTGGACCGGGCCGGGCTGGTTGGAAGCGATGGGGAGACGCATCAGGGCATTTTTGATCTGTCCTATTTGACTTCCATTCCCAATATGAGCGTGCTGGCTCCTAAGAATTTGTGGGAATTGAGGCAGGACCTGGAATTTGCGGTTACTTATAACGGGCCCATCGCCGTGCGCTATCCGAGAGGGGAAGCGTACCGGGGACTGAAAGAATTTGACAGTCCGGTGGAATACGGTAAGGGCGAGATGATTTATGAGGAAGACGGGATCGCGCTTTTAGCGGTGGGAAGCATGGTGAGCACGGCGGAGCATGTGAGGCAGAAGCTGAAGGCGCTGGGTTATCACTGTACTCTGGCCAACGGACGGTTCATTAAACCATTTGATACCGATCTGGTGGACCGGCTGGCGAAAAATCATAAAATTGTAGTTACACTGGAAGAAAATGTGCTTCAGGGCGGATACGGACTGATGATCACATCCTATATTCACGCCAGGTATCCGGAGGTAAAAGTGCTCAATATCGCTTTGCCGGACACCTATGTGGAACACGGCAATGTCTCACTGCTTCGTGAAGGATTAAAGATCGACAGCGATTCCGTCTTACAGACACTGAAAGAACAATACCTGGATACTCTGACGGAAAACTAAAGGGAAAAGTCCGGCTGCTTTTTTGATTCAGAGAGAGAAGGGGCCGCATGTGCGGCAGGATGCGAGGAAATTATGAAGGAAAGACTGGATGTATTGCTGGTCGGCAGAAATCTGGCAGAATCAAGGGAAAAGGCGAAAGCCATCATTATGTCGGGAATCGTATATGTGGACGGCCAGAAAGAGGACAAGGCGGGAACCACATTTGAAGATACTGTGAATATCGAAGTCCGCGGGGCAACATTAAAATATGTCAGCCGCGGCGGCCTGAAACTGGAAAAGGCCATGACTCATTTTGGGGTGACGCTGGAAGGCAAGGTCTGTATGGACGTGGGTTCTTCTACCGGAGGATTTACGGACTGCATGCTGCAAAACGGAGCTGTGAAAGTATATGCGGTGGACGTAGGCCACGGCCAGCTGGCATGGAAGCTGAGGAATGACGAGCGGGTCGTATGCATGGAAAAAACCAATATCCGGTATGTAACCCCGGAGGATATCGGCGATCAGATCGAATTTTCTTCCATCGACGTATCCTTTATCTCGCTGACAAAGGTTTTGGGACCGGTTAAACAGCTTCTGAAGGAGGACGGACAGATCGTCTGCCTGATAAAGCCCCAATTTGAGGCAGGCCGGGAGAAGGTCGGCAAAAAGGGCGTTGTCCGTGAAAAGAGCACCCATCTGGAAGTGATAGAGACTGTGATTAATTATGCGATTACCATCGGCTTTGAGGTATTGGGGCTTGAATTCTCTCCGATCAAAGGGCCGGAGGGAAATATTGAGTATTTACTATATCTGCAGAATCATGAATCGGGAACTTACGAGATGATACCTGTGGATGCGAAAGCTGTGGTGGAAGAGGCCCATGCGGTCTTATAGAAGCGGCAGAATGAGGGGGAGAGATGGAGTATTTTTACCTGATTGTAAATCCTGAAAAAGAAAACGCCTGCGAGACGGCAGAGGCGGTCTGCCTTTATCTGCGGGAACGAGGAGCTGCCTGTGAAATCCAGAAAAATGGAAAAGGAATGAGCGGAGCAGGCTATAAATACACCAACCTGGCGGAACTTCCGCCGAAAACCCAGTGCGTGATCACATTCGGAGGGGACGGCACCCTGATCCAGGCGGCCAGAGATTTAGCAGGAAGCAGGCTTCCGTTAGTAGGCGTCAATATGGGCAGGCTTGGCTATCTGACCCAGATCAGCCAGGAAGAAGAGATCGGCTGCCTGCTGGACAGTCTGGTGGAGGACAACTACCAGCTGGAAAAGAGGATGATGCTTTCCGGGGCGGCGTATCACTGCGGGAATAAGGTGTTTCAGGATATCGCGCTGAATGAGATTGTCATTACCAGGAAAGATGTGTTAAAGGTTTTAAGGTTCCGGCTTTATGTCAATGAAGAATTTTTGAATGAATATACGGCCGACGGCATGATCATCGCAACGCCCACCGGTTCCACCGCTTACAACCTGTCGGCGGGAGGCCCGATTGTGGTGCCGGATTCCCAGATGATCATCGTGACCCCGATCTGTCCCCACAGCCTGAATGCCAGGAGCATTGTGCTTTCCGCGGAAGACTGCATCAAGATTCGTATTGAGGGATCGGATTCCAGAGGCCAGGTGGCGGTTTTCGACGGTGACACGGCCACCGATCTGCTTACCGGAGATTATATTGAGATACAGAGGGCCGGGATTGATACAACATTGATAAAATTAAAGGACGTTTCATTTATGGACACTCTTAGAAATAAGATGGCCATAGTATAGGAGAGGATGGCATGAAAGTAGAAAGACACAGCATGATTGTGGAGCTGATCGGAAAATATGAGATTGAGACCCAGGAAGAACTGGCTGAATATTTAAACCAAAAAGGGTTTAATGTGACCCAGGCCACGGTTTCCAGGGATATCCGGGAACTAAAGCTGACAAAGGTTCAGTCCGGCAATGGAAAACAGCGCTATGTGGTGCTCCAGAACCAGGGGACGCCAAGCGATAAATACATCCGCATCCTGAGGGACGGTTTTATGTCCATGGATATGGCGCAGAACATATTGGTGATTAAAACGGTTTCCGGCATGGCCATGGCTGTGGCAGCTGCTTTGGATGCCATTCATTTTCATGAGATCGTGGGCTGTATTGCGGGTGATGATACCATCATGTGCGCGGTACGCAGTGTGGATGACACCATCCTTGTTATGGATAAAATAAAAAAACTCATAGCAGAATAAAGGAGTGATGATATGCTCTTGGATTTACATGTTAAAAATCTGGCCCTGATCGAGCGGGCGGATATCGAATTTGGTGATGGGCTCAACATCCTGACCGGAGAAACCGGAGCGGGAAAATCAATTATCATCGGTTCGGTTAATATTGCGCTGGGGGGAAAAGTACCCCGCGATATCATACGGACGGGGGCGGACTACGCTTATATCGAGCTGGTATTTTCCGTTACCGATCCGGCAAAAGCAGAATTATTGAAGGAAATGGATGTATTTCCCGACGGAGACGGCATGGTGATCATCTCGAAAAAGATCATGCCTTCCAGAAGCGTAAGCAAAATTAATGATGAAACGGTGACAGCGGCTAAACTGCGGTCAATTACCAGCCTGCTGATCGACATTCACGGACAGCATGAGCACCAGTCTTTATTATACAAATCTAAGCATCTCGAGATTCTGGATGCATATGCCAAATCCCAGACACAAGCCTTAAAACAGAATATTGCTGATTTGTATCATGAGTACATGGCGGTCAAAGAACGCCTGGAGTCGTTGTCCATGGATCAGGAGAGCCGTCTCAGGGAGGCAGATTTCTGCCGGTTTGAGATCGACGAAATTGAAAATGCCGGTTTAAAAGAAGGCGAGGAAGAAGAATTATCACGGGAATACCGGAGATTTATGAATGCCCAGAAGATTGCGGCCGGCCTTTCCGCCGCTTATGACGCGGTAGGCGGCGACGGCATCGGCCGAGCGTTAAAAGAGGTGAATCTGATCGCCGACTACGATGAAAAGCTTCAGAATATCCGCAGCCAGCTGTATGACGTGGATTCCATCATAAGCGATGTCACACGGGATATTGCGGGCTATATGGACGATATGAGCTTTGATGAAGAGGAGTATTACCGGATTGAAAAGCGTCTGGACCTGATTCACAATCTCCAGGCCAAATACGGGGATACGGTGGAGAAAATTCTGGCCAGCATGGAAGAAAAAAAGAAAAAATTGGATGAGTTGGAAAATCACGACCTGATCTGCCGCCAATTGGAAAAAGAACTTTCTGAAACCGAGCATAAATTAGACGGTTTTAGCCAAAAATTATCAGAAATCAGAAAGAAAGCATCTGTTGCATTGACAAAAAAAATTAAAGAGAGTCTGGCCGACCTTAATTTTATAGATGTGGAATTCACGATGACATTCAAACGCCTGGATCATTACACGCCCGGCGGCTTCGACGAAGCGGAATTCATGATTTCCACGAACCCGGGTGAGACGCCGAAACCGTTAGGTGCGGTGGCATCCGGGGGAGAGCTTTCCCGAATTATGCTTGCGGTGAAAACCGTATTGGCAGACAGTGATGAGATTCCGACGCTGATATTTGATGAAATTGATACAGGAATCAGCGGAAGAACCGCTCAAAAAGTTTCAGAAAAACTGTCGTACATTTCAAAAACCCACCAGGTGATCTGCATCACCCATTTACCTCAGATTGCAGCCATGGCTGATACACATTTTGAAATAGCAAAACATGTGGTGGATAAAAAGACGGTGACGACCATCCGTCCATTAGAAGAAACAGAGATGGTGAACGAGCTGGCCCGCCTGCTTGGCGGAGCCCAGATCACAGATACGGTCTATCAGAATGCGAAGGAAATGAAAATCCTGGCAGGAACCACAAAATTATAACATCTAAAAAATAACAGACTGATTTCCCGGAGTCAGACACATACTAACTAAGAACTTAAAAGGAGGTATGTGGGGATGACGGGAAAGAGGAATGTGTGCAGGAATCTGATCGTTGCCAGCGGTCTGATTCTTCTGCTTTTATCGGCTTTTTTCTATTACTATGTAATGCGGGTAATACCCGATCAATTGAATATTGTGGTTTCAGAAGAAGAAAAGTTTCATTTTACGATGCCTCTCAGTTCTACTCTTTTTAGTGAAAGTGAAGAGGTTGTGCTGAACAATGGTTCCGATATACCATCGAATCAGATTACCATTCAGGGAAAGGAACCATTTTCCCTCTATTCCAGCAATCAGGGGAGTTACCAGCTGGGCGTCAAGTTATTCGGCTGGCTGCAGTTAAAAGAGATTCAGGTGGACGTGGTGGACACCAAATATGCCATACCCTGCGGCGTGCCCATTGGAATTTACTTAAAATCGGATGGTATTATGGTCATCGGTACGGGAAAGGTCACTGACGCCGGAGGAATGGAAACAGAACCTGCTGCGGGAATCTTAAAATCCGGGGATTATATTGAATCCATCAACGGCCAAGTCTTAAAAGATAAGGAAGAACTGGTGGAAGCGGTCAATAAAATCGGCAATTCTGATGCGGTTCTCCAGGTCAGAAGAGACGGACAGCCCATTGAAGTGAAAATGAATCCCATCGCCACGTCTGACGGGGATTACAAGCTGGGCGTCTGGGTCCGAAGCGATACCCAGGGAATCGGCACCATGACATATCTGGATTTAAACGGCAATTTTGGCGCGCTGGGCCATGGGATCAGCGATATGGACACTTCCTCTGTGGTTGAAATTACAGATGGAATGCTGTATGATACGGAAATTATGGGAATAGAAAAGGGTACCGTCGGAAAACCGGGAGTCATGTCCGGTGTGATCTATTACGGCCCCGGCTCCACCCTCGGAACCATTGAGAGCAATACGGATGAAGGGATTTTCGGAGTTGCCAATGAACGAATGCAGAAACAGATCCAGGGTGAGCCGATGGAGATCGGATACCGTCAGGATGTGGTGAAAGGGCAGGCTTTTATCAGAAGTGCTGTTTCGGGAGAAGTGAAGGATTATGAGATTGAGATACAGAAGGTGGATTATTCCAATAACCATAAGACCAAGGGAATGGTGATTAAGGTTGTGGATGATGAACTGCTGAATCTGACGGGGGGGATTGTTCAGGGAATGTCGGGGAGCCCGATAATACAGAATGGGAAACTGATTGGGGCGGTGACCCATGTGTTTATTCAGGACTCGACCAGGGGGTATGGAATATTTGTGGAGAATATGCTGGAGCATTGAGTCCGGGCAGGACATAGGGAAAAGGAAGGCGTTGGGAGCTTGCTCACATAAGCCTTCCTTTTTGCTATGTCCTATGCGGCGAAAGCCGCGCAACCGATGGTGCGCGAAGCGTGCCAGCGGCTGCAGCCCGGACGGAGTGGCGGAGAGGTTTTCGCAAGAGGGCTGTGCGTGTAAGCCAATTTATGTTATCTGAATCACTTAAAAAGAGTCCTGAAAAAGTTAAGCAAAGTTGCCGCGCTGTTCAGGAGAAAATCGGTATATTTGTACCAATAATATTACTTGGGACTGAAAATCAGCATACTTCGTAACACACAAAGAAACCGCTGTAGATCCCATATTTTAAGAGATACAGTGACTTTTATGTCTGATTAACTATCAAAGACGTGATAATAACACTGCTTCCTATCCAGGTGAATGTTTTATTTTTTATTATTGAAAAGGCTCGATACTTTCAGCTCGAAACGCATATATTTTTGTAGAAATAAAAGACACATAATGGTAATATAGGTATATATTGTGTAGGCGGAGGAATTATGGAACAGTATGAGGAAGAACTATATAGTGGAAAGCGAAATGCAATAACAGGTTGGCAGGGGTATGAATATCAAGGGATGATGGGATTATTGCGTTTCCTGGAATAAGTGGTTTCAGAATATGAAAAGAGGCCGGGCAGACCTGCAGAGCTGGATTTGATGCTCAAGTTTGAGTGGGTGGAAGATTTTGTGTTGCTGGAGGATGGAAGATACATTAAATACAAAAATGACAAAGCTGGGATAGAGATGATTATGTACAATGTGCAGGATGAATTGTATAATACTAATGTATAAGCACTTTATTAATGAAAATGAACTGGATACATGTCATCGATTATACGAAGACATACGAAAATCAAGATTAGAAGAAGGAGAACCGCTCTCTGTCCAACGCCTATAGGCAGTGGACAGAGTTTTGGCTAAAATGTATGAAGAAGAAAAATGAAATCTCAATCGTGCGTTCATCTGCGGCAGAATACCTTACTTTTTTAACTGCCACCGGACAGAGTGATGTAAATGCAATCTATGCGGACGAAAATGTGTGGCTAAGCCAAAAAATGTTGGGGTTGCTTTATAATGTTGAATCCCATACCATTACCTACCATCTGCAAAAGGCATTTAAAACAGGTGAATTAGACGAAAATTCAGTTACTCGAATTTTTCGAGTAACTGCCAGTGATGGGAAAATCTACGATACGAAGCACTACAATCTGAAGGCAATCATTTCCGTGGGTAATAAGGTGGATTCGCCAAGAGCTGTTCAATTCCGTAAGTGGGCCAATGACATTATTGAGGAATACACTATAAAAGGCTTTGCGATGGATGATGAGCGTCTGAAAAACGGCGGTACTGTTTTAACAAAAGACTATTTTGAAGAACAGTTACAGCGTATTCGTGAAATAAGACTCTCCGAAAGACGTTTTTATCAAAAAATCACGGATATTTATGCTACCAGTATTGACTATGATTCAAAGGCGAATTTGACAAGGCAATTCTTTGCTCGTGTTCAAAATCAACTTCATTGGGCAATTCACGGAGAAACAGCCGCAGAAGTTATCTATCATCGTGCAGATAGTGAGAAAGAGCATATGGGTCTTACCACATGGAAGGATGCACCAGACGGGAAAATACAAAAATTTGACGTGACTGTTGCAAAGAATTATTTAACGGTAAAAGAGTTAAATGCTATGTCCAGAATTGTCAGCGCATATCTTGATCTTGCCGAAGCAAAGGCAGAAGATGAAATTCCTATGACGATGGAAGACTGGGCAAAGCAGTTCGAAGGTATCCTTCGACTTTCACAAAAGGAAATTTTGACAAATGCTGGAACCATTTCTGCGGAGATTGCCAAACAGCACGCAGAATCCGAATTTGAAAAATACAGAGTGAAACAAGACCGTTTATTCGAAAGTGATTTTGACAAGTTTATGTTAGGAATGGATACTTCGAAAGGCGAAGACACAGTGTGATTAGATGAGTTTGCCAAAGGAAAAGGCAGTACGAATATTGGGTTAGTGTGTCTATGGAAGAACCGTCAGAATAAAGTGTACTTGAACGGAGAGCAAGAAATGAACAAGAAAGTGATTAAAAAAATATTAAAAATGTTTTCCCGTATTTGACTCAATCGTGTCGGGGAGCCCGATAATACAGAGTGTGAAACTGATTGGGGCGGTGACCCATGTGTTTATTCAGGACTCGACCAGGGGGTATGGAATATTTGTGGAGAATATGATTGAGCATTGAGATCTCTCTTTAATAGGAAATCCTGTAAAAGCTGCAAATGTTTTTACAGGATTTTTTCATGTAATAAAGGTCGAAGGCTGTAAATGATGAGCGGCATTTCCTGTTCTGTTTTTAAGTGCCTGCCAAATCAGTTAAAAGGCAATATCTTCTTTCAACTGTTCCAAAAACGCCCGGGCAGCTTTTGAAAATGGTTGGTATTTTTTCCAGACAATATAGACCCCGGCGTTTAGTCCTGGCTTAAAGGGACGAAAGCACAATTTACTGTCAGAAGTACCAGTAAACAAATCAAAATCAATACAGATGGAATACCCCATTCCATCTGCAACCATAATCGTAGCATTATAGGGCAAATCTGTTGTGGCTATGATGTTCAGTTTCTCTGGCATTTCGCCAATCCATCTGGTTAAGAATCCATATTCCATAAATTGTCTTGGCATAATGAGTGGAAGACCCCGTAAATCCTCCGGGCAGATTGCATCTTTTTGTGCAAGAGGATCGTCTTTCCTCATAATGACTCCACAAGATTCCGCAGCAGGCTGATAGAGAAAATCATATTGATTTACATCCACCGGCTCAATCAGAAGGCCAAAATCAAGAAGCCCTGCTTCCAGCCGTTCCAATATTTCCATGCTGTTGCCGCTATAGATATGAAAACAGATGTCGGGATGTTTTTCTGTCAGATGTTTGGCGGCTGTAGAGAAATAATGGAATGAGTCGAATTCTCCGGAACCAATATATACCTCTCCGCTGACGGCCTCCTCTCTTTTTGCCAATTCAGATTCCGTCTTCTTGACTAATGTTAAAATCTCATCTGCGCGTTTTCGCAGTAAAATACCGTCTTCCGTGAGGGTAATATTCCGATTGCTGCGGATAAACAGCTGCTTGCCGACTTCAAGCTCCAGCTCTTTCATCTGTCTGGATAAGTTTGGCTGTGTCAAGTGCAGAGTATTGGCTGCTCCCAGAATACTTCCTTCCCGTGCTACAGCCAAAAAGTAGCTCAATGTGCGTAATTCCATAATTTTGTATGCTCCTTCCACGAAATATCCTGAAGCTATAGTGTTATAGGGATTTATAGTATTATAGTATCAAAAAAAGATATACTTATCAAGTATATCTGGATATAAAATACAAGTATTTGATATATCAACATTTTTCTATTACAATGACTTCAGAGGTGATGGATATGTCTTATTTACCGCTTAATAGAAGGGACTTGGCGCAGACACTAACCGATTCCTGTTATCCGCCTGAAAAGATACAGCAATTTCTGGAGGCATATGATAACGGACAAAGGAAGGAATTAATTACAGTTTTGTCTGCACACCGGAGAGCTCTTCTAAATAAGATTCATGAGCGACAAGGGAACTTGGACTGCCTGGATTATCTGATTTATCAGTTAAAGCAGCAGTCTGAAACAGCAAACAAAGAGAAATCATAGGAGAGGTTCATATTTATATTGATGGGAGAGGGTCATATGGTAAAGAAGAAAAATCTGAATTATGATGAAGTAGTAAAAAATATTATCGCTAATATAGGCGGTAAAGAGAATATCAACAGCGTCCGTCATTGCATTACCCGCGTTCGTTTCCGGCTAAAGGATGAAAGCAAGGCCGACGATGAGCTTGTGAAGAATCTGGAAGGGGTGCTTTCCGTTGTCCATGGAGGCGGTGAATATATGACGGTCATCGGCGATGCGGTGGAAGATGTGTATGATGCGGTTTGTGTGCAGCTGGGAATGCAGAATGGAGCAGGAAGCGAAACAAAAGCAGAGGAAGAACAGAAAGTGAATCCGGCCATGCGTGTACTGAATATGATCGTCGGCGCTGTTCTTCCCTGCCTGAATATGATCTGTGCAGGCGGTATCATAAAAGGCTTGCAGACAGTACTTCAAATGACTGGTATGATTCCGTCCGGAAGCGGACTGGATTTAATCATCAGCGCAATGGGAGATGCGATATTTTTCTTCCTTCCGGTTTTCTTGGGAATGAATCTGGCAAAGACGTTAAAGGGGGACGGTTTTTTGGGTGCCCTTATTGGCGCGATTCTCTGCTATCCCACGATTAACGGTGTGAACCTGGAATTGTTTGGACATACAATTAACGCCACATATACCAGTTCCTTTCTGCCGGTTATCGCAGTTACGGCCGTTGCGATTCCACTGGCAAGATGGTTAAACAAATACATCCCCAAAGTGGTTGCCAATTTCGTGACACCGGTAATTACTCTGGCGGTTGTTATCCCGTTTGGATTTACCCTGATTGGACCGGCCGTCAATATGGCGGGCAGTCTGGTGAACACGGGGATTACCGCCTTACTGGATACAGTTCCGCTGCTTGCCGGTATTATATTTTCCGCATTGTACCAGGTTATGGTTTTATTTGGTATCCACACTGCGCTGACATCATTTTCTTTCATGAGTCTTCTGGAAGGAAATCCGGACGCGGTTATGGCAATGTCCTGCCTGGTCTGCTTTGCACAGACTGGTGTTGTATTGGGGATTTACTGCAAAACCAGGGATAGGAAGCTGAAATCCATTGCACTCCCGGCGTTTATTTCCGGTCTGTTCGGGATTACAGAACCAGCCATTTATGGAGTGACGCTTCCGCGCATTAAAATGTTTGTATTGTCCTGTGCCGGAGCGGGTATTACCGGGGCCATCATTATGCTGACAGGTACGAAAATGTATAGTTTCGGTCTTGGGGTATTTGCTGTCCTTGGAATGGTGAATCCGGAAGCCCCGAATTTTATCCCTCCGCTTCTGGCCGTAGCAGTTCCGTTTGTGGTATCATTTATGCTTGCTTACGTTTTACATAAAGATGAGGCAGTCCCTGCTTCTGACTCTGCACAGATAACGTCAGGCAGCGAAACAGCAGCCGGTAAGAAACTTGTGATTGAGTCTCCCGTACCGGGAAAGGTTGTTTCAATCAGCCAGGTACCTGATGAAACATTCTCCAGCGGTATACTTGGTAAGGGATTTGCGGTTGAGCCTTCAGAAGGAAAAGTGTATGCGCCGTTTGACGGTACCTGCGTAACCATATTTGAAACTTTACATGCCATGGGCCTGGAATCGAGCAATGGGGTCAGTCTGCTGATCCATGTGGGACTTGAAACGGTTGGACTGAATGGGAAACCATTTAAGGCCCATGTCGGTAATGGAGATAAAATTAAAAAGGGACAGCTGCTGCTGGAGTTTGATATAGATGAGATTAAGGCTGCCGGCTGCCCGGTTATTACACCAGTATTAGTTGCCAATGAAAGCGAAGTTGGCAAAGTTGTGATAGAAAATGATAAAATTGTGATTGGAGGTTAAGAATATGAAATTTCCTGAAAATTTTTTATGGGGCGGCGCAGTTGCTGCTCATCAGTGTGAAGGCGGCTGGAATGAAGATGGAAAGGGGATCGGTGTTGCTGATATTATCACCAATGGGAGTCATACGGTCCCGCGGAGAGTTGATTCCAGCCTGGATCCGGAACTGTTTTATCCTACCCATGAAGCCATAGATTTTTATCACCATTACGAAGAGGACATCGCTCTGTTTGCTGAAATGGGATTTAAGGTATTTCGTCTGTCAATCAACTGGCCCCGGATTTTTCCTACCGGTGAAGAAGAAAAAGCGAATGAGAAAGGACTGGCTTATTATGATAAGGTGTTTGACTGCTGCAGGAAGCATCATATTGAGCCTTTGGTGACAATTTCCCATTATGAACTCCCGTATGCGCTGGCAGAGAAATACAACGGCTGGGCTGACCGCCGTCTGATCGATTTATATATGAATTATTGTAAGGTCATCTTTGAGCGTTATAAGGATAAGGTGAAGTATTGGCTGACGTTCAATGAGATTAACTGCGGTACGCTGTTCACTGGAACAACGATTGCAATCAGCACCATTCAGGGAT
Organism: Clostridium sp. chh4-2; assembly: GCF_002899675.1. GTDB lineage: Bacteria > Bacillota > Clostridia > Lachnospirales > Lachnospiraceae > CHH4-2. The sequence goes on from NZ_PKUU01000013.1 coordinate 61,979, forward strand.
ATACAGGTCCCTCCCTGGAAGCTCCCGTCACAATGCAGACGCGTTATCAGGCACTGCATCATCAGTTTGTGGCGTCGGCCCGTGCTGTGAACTATGCCCATGAAAACTACCCTCAATTTAAGATGGGAAATATGATTGCATTTTTACCGGACTATCCTTATACCTGTAATCCGGATGACGTGCTGGCAGTCCAAAGCCACATGAGGATGGTAAACTGGTTCTGCTCTGATGTTCAGGTACGAGGCAGTTATCCCAGCTATTCCAGACGTTTCTTCGAAGAAAATAATGTGGAGATCAAGATGGAACCGGGGGATTTGGAAGAACTGAAAAAGGGGACGGTTGATTTTTACACATTCAGCTATTACATGACGTTCTGTGTTTCCACCGATCCTTCTGTAGAGTGCGCCGCCGGAAATCTGTTGGGAGGGGCGAAAAATCCTTATTTGAAAGCTTCTGACTGGGGATGGCAGATTGATCCCAAAGGTTTGCGCTGGACGCTGAACGAGATTTATGACCGGTACCAGATTCCGTTAATGGTGGTCGAAAACGGTTTGGGAGCACATGACGTGAAGGCAGGGGATGGAAAGATACATGATGAGTACCGCATTGACTATCTGCGTCAGCACATCGAGCAGATGGGCGAAGCGATTGCCGATGGAGTTGACTTAATCGGGTATACCCCATGGGGCTGCATTGACCTTGTCTCCCTGTCCACTGGCGAGATGGCGAAACGATATGGTTTTATCTATGTCAATAAATTTGATGACGGAACCGGTGACTTAACCAGGGAACGCAAGGACAGTTTTTACTGGTATCAGAAAGTGATTGCCACCAATGGGAGCGACTTGAGTTAATATTGATAAAGGTTTTGTATTCTGATATAATGACACGAAAAGGGGGCGGGAACATGGAACTTCGGGTGTTGAATTATTTTCTGGCGGTAGCCAGAGAGGAGAATTTTACAAGGGCGGCACAGATGCTTCATGTTACTCAGCCCACCTTATCGCGTCAGATTGCACAGCTGGAGGAAGAACTGGGGGTAGAGCTTTTTACCAGAAGTAATCATAATATCATTTTAACTGAATCTGGCATGATACTGAAGCACCGGGCGCAGGAAATGCTGTCCATGGCAGAGAAAACACGTCAGGAGCTGCTGCAGAGAGACGAGGAACTTACCGGAAAAATTTGTATTGGCAGCGGAGAGTTTCAGGCCACCAGATTACTGGCTCAGATTATTTCTTCTTTTTCGGAGAAGCATCCCCTGGTCCAGTATGAGATTTACAGTGGAAATGCGGAAAATGTCCATGACCATATTGAAAGAGGGCTTTTGGACATAGGACTGATGGCAGAACCGATTGACATCCGTAAATATGATTTTGTTTCCATGCCGGTAAAGGAACGCTGGGGAGCCTGGGTATGTGCGGATTCTGACTTGGCACAAAAGGAAGGGATTCAGCCGGAGGATCTGATCGGCAGACAGTTAATCATCGCCAAAGGTGAATTTCTGAAAAGCAGTATTGGAAAATGGCTTGGTGATTTAAACACCCAGGTGAAAATTATTGCGACCGGTAATCTGCTATACAATGAAGCGATGCTTGCGGAGAATCGTCTGGGTATCGTGCTTGGAATTAAGCTGAACTGTACGTTTGAACATCTGCGCTTTATTCCTCTATACCCTTCCCTTGAAAGCAGTACAGCCCTGGCCTGGAAAAAAGAGCAGGTCTTTTCCCCTGCCGCCAGCAGCTTTATAAAGTTTTTAAAGCAATACGAAAAAGTAATATCTGATGATAAAATATAGGCATTAGACATTACAACATAAAAGGATTAAGATGAGGGTGTTCCTGAATGGAGCACCCTTATTTTCATGAGTAAAAAGCGAGGTGGAACTATGACAATCAATGAAGCAAGTGAACGGTATCATATTCCGGTTGAAGTTTTAAAGGAATATGAAAGCTGGGGGCTGTGTGATGAAGTAAAGAAAGTGATGGGGGTATGGCAGTACGATGACCAGGATATACAAAGGCTTAGTATGATTATGACGCTCCATGACGTTGGCTTTGACAACAGCGAGGTTGAGTCCTATATGCGCCTTCTTCTGGAAGGGGATTCAACCGAAAAAGAACGGCTGGATATGTTAAACAAAAAACGGGGAGCGACTCTTGACGAACTCCATTTTAAACAGAAACAGTTAGACCGCGTGGACTATTTGCGGTACAAAATTCAAAAAGCGCATAAGTAAGGTTCAAAGAGAAGGAGGACTCTACAATGAAAAAAATACTATCGTTCATCTGGGCCTGTTCCATGGTGTTTGCTGTGACCGCCTGCGGCAGTCAGGACAGTGTGCCTGCTCCTGGCACGACAGCGTCAGCTTCTTCACAGGAAACCGTCAACGAGGTACAGCAAACGGAATCTCTGCAGAGCGGCAGCGGGGAGAACGCTTCCGTTATGGAGGAAACCGGCAAGGAAGCGGGTTCTGATATTCTGGTCGCATATTTTTCCGCAACGGGAACTACTAAGACCCTGGCAGGATATATCTCTGAAGTTACCGGGGGAGATTTATATGAAATCGTACCGGAAATCCCGTATTCATCGGAGGACTTGAATTATAGTGACAATAACAGCCGGAGCACCAGAGAACAGAATGATGAAGACGCCCGCCCTGTAATCTCCGGCAGTGTGGAGGATATGGACCAATACGGAACAATCTTTCTGGGCTATCCAATCTGGTGGGGAGAAGCGCCGCGTATCATCGATACCTTCATGGAATCTTACGATTTCAGCGGAAAGACGATTGTTCCATTCTGCACTTCCGGAGGCAGCGGGATTGGCTCCAGCGCACGAAATCTGCATGACCTTGCAGCTTCGGATGTAACCTGGCTGGATGGGGAACGGCTTAGCAGTGGTATCTCACATGAGGAAATGGTGAGCTGGATTGATGGTCTTTCACTGGATGTGATGGCCCGGTGAAGACGGCAAAATTAAAGAGGATGGTGGATGTATGTCTGCTTGTCATGCTTCCTGTTTTGATGGCAGAAATATTGACCGGCCAGGAATTTCATGAATGGCTTGGGACGGCGATGGCCGTTGTGCTGCTCCTCCATCATCTGTTAAACATAAATTGGTTAAAAAATATCGGGAAAGGGAACTACACGCCGCTTCGCAGTCTTGGCACGGTTATGAATTTGCTCCTTTTTGCAGATATGTTTGTTTTAATAATCAGCGGTATCATGATGAGTGGATTTGTATTTGAGTGGCTGCCTGTTTCAGGAGGCATGATTCTGTCCCGCAGACTTCACCTGTTTGCTTCCCATTGGGGGCTGATCCTGATGTCCCTGCATACCGGGATACATTGGGGAATGGTGATAAGACTGGGAACAAAGTTTCGGAAGAAATCAGAATCAGAAGACGGACTGACCTGGCTTGCCAGAGGCCTGGCAGCTGCAATTTCCATATTCGGTATCTATGCTTTTATACAGCAGGACATGCCAGACTATCTGTTCTTAAAAACGGCCTTTGTCTTTTGGGATGAAACGAAGCCGGCTGCTATGTTTTTTTTAGAAACACTTTTCATTATGGGATTGTTTATAACAGCCGGTTACTATGGACAGAAACAAATGAAAGGATTAAAAGGGAACGGCATGAAACATAAGACGGCAAAATATCTCACTTTTTTAATTCCAATCCTGGTCTGCATAGGAGTTATTTTCTGGCTGATGAGAGGAAACCGTATGTCCCCAGCCGGTTCATGGGAAGCCATGCCCCCTGTGGAAGCGGAAGAAACTCTCTCACAATCAGTCAATCAGAAACAGGAGGAAAAGGAAAGCCAGACAGAAATAAACGATGGTTTTGTCTTGATTTCCGGTGGAACGTTTTTGATGGGAAGTCCGGAGAGTGAAGCGTGGAGAGGGGATGATGAACAGCAGCATACGGTTACGGTCAGCGATTTCTATATGAGTCCCTATGAAGTGGCACAGGAGGACTATGAAGCGCTGACTGGAAATAATCCCAGCAGTTTTGATGGTTCTAAACTGCCGGTAGATAGCATTTCATGGGTGGATGCCATTACTTACTGCAACCTGATGAGCGAACAGGCGGGATTGATCCCGGCATATCAGATAGATGGAGATGAGATTTTCTGGAACCGTAGTGCTGACGGTTACCGTCTCCCAACAGAAGCAGAGTGGGAGTATGCCTGCCGCGCGGGGACAACAACACCCTTTCATACAGAGGACTCCATCAGTTCAGAGAAATGCAACTATTGGGGGAACTACCCCTATATGATTGAGGATAACTATTTTAACCAGAGCAGCTTAGAAACACGCCCCGGAACGTCCAGGTATGAAACCGTTCCGGTGGACAGCTTTGAACCAAATAGCTATGGGCTCTATAATATGCATGGCAATGTTGGGGAATGGGTTTGGGATTTATATGGAGCGTATGGCAGCAGCCAGCAGACAAATCCTGCAGGAGCAGATACTGGAAACCTCCATATCAGCAGAGGAGGAGGCTGGAATGACTTTGCAAAGAATGTGCGTTCCGCTTATCGTGCAACCGCCCAAGGAGGACGCGGCGCTTATAATGTCGGCGTTCGTCTTGTGAGAGGAGCAGTGCCGGATGGAGGTGTTCTTGTAAGCGGCCAGTCAATGCAAAAAGAGACGAATGCCGGAAGGGTTTTAATTGCTTATTTTAGCTGGGGAGGAAATACCAGAGGGATTGCAAAAGAAATTGCGGTACAGACAGGAGCGGATCTCTTTGAAATTACCTGTGTGGAACCCTATTCCAAGGATTACAATACAGTGCTGGAAGAAGCGCAGAGGGATCAAAATGCACAGGCACGGCCAAAGCTGGCGGCTCAGGTGGAAAACATGGAGCAGTATGATACCATTCTGCTTGGATATCCCAACTGGTGGGCCTCCATTCCAATGCCAGTCGCTTCGTTCCTGGAAGAATATGACTTTAAAGGGAAGACAATCATACCATTTTGCAGCCATGGCGGCGGCAGATTTGGGCAGAGCCTGACCGTGATTGCAAAGCTGACACCGGACGCAATGATTGGCGAGGGACTGGCGGTTAGCTATTCAGGCGGCTCGTCCCTGTCATCGGATGTGAGTACATGGCTTGAAGAGAATAAGGTGAAATGAAAATGGAAGGAGGTAAAGGGAACATGAAGATTGTAGTTTTACAGGGAAGTCCCAATAAAAGCGGTTCTACCAGTATTTTGACAGAGCGCTTTACACAGGGCGCAGCGGAGGCCGGACATGTTGTTGAGAGGATTGATCTAAGGGATAAGAAGGTAAATGCTTGCACAGGCTGTGTCGCTTGCGGGTACAACGGCCCTTGCGTTCAGAAGGATGACAACGAGCAGATTAAGGAGGCGATCCTGAGTGCCGATATGATTGTTCTGGCCACGCCTTTATATTACTTCGGAATGTCGGCGCAGTTAAAAACGGTGGTAGACCGATTCTGTGCTTACAACAGTAGTATTAACAGGAAGAACATGAAATCTGCTTTGCTTACGGTTGCGTGGAATGCGGATGACTGGACATTTGATGCATTGGAGGCCCACTACCGCACACTTGTCAAGTATCTCAATTTCCAGGACGCCGGAATGGTATTGGGCAAAGGCTGTGGAAGTCCTTCCATGACAAACAGTACCGGCTACCCTAAGATGGCATACGAGCTGGGGAGAAATTGCTGAAATGTGATTGCAAAATGCATGGCTTTTGGAAAAAATAGGATGAGAGGAGAACGAAAATAATGAAAAGAAAATGGCTGCTACTGCTTACGCTTCTCATAAGCATGACGATGTCTGTGACTGCGTTTGCAGGTGTTTGGAAAACCGGAGCGGGAGCAAATCAAAACCGATGGTGGTATGATAACGAAGACAGTACCTATGTGCAGAATGGCTGGCAGTGGCTGGATGGAAATCAGGACGGAATTGCGGAATGTTATTATTTTGACGGTAATGGATGGATGCTTTCCAATACCACGACTCCGGATGGATACCGTGTTAATGAGAATGGCGCCTGGATTTCGGCAAGCGGTGTGGAAACCAGGGCTGTGCAAAATACGCCGGCCAGTTCAGAAACTACTGCAAAAGGAGAAAATGTGCTAATTGTTCATTTCACAAGGACAGGAACTACAGAGCAGGCGGCACAACAGATCCAACAGCTGACGGGCGGGAGGCTTGTGGAATTAGAGGCAGAAGCCCCATATAGCGGTTCTTACGAAACAACCCTTGACCGTGCGAAACGGGAACTTCATTCTAATGCAAGACCGGCACTGATTACCCGGATAGAGCAGATGGAAACTTATGATACGATATTTGTGGGATATCCCATCTGGCATGGAGATGCGCCTATGGTGATCGATACATTTCTGGAGTCTTATGATTTTACAGGCAAGACAATTATACCGTTTTGCACCAGTGGTGGAAGCGGGATTGGTACAAGTATGCAGACAATACGTGGCTTGTGTCCTGATTCCACCGTACTTCAGGGAAGCCGGATTGGAAATACCAGTGGGATTCAGACATGGCTTAGTCAGCTTGGGTTTTAATAAATATCCATCACAAGAGCGGTCAGCGACGAAGAGTACAACAAGCTGTAGAACCTCAAACAAGGCTGACTATATAGATGGGAAGTGAGCTTTGTCTAATGTTATTCCGAATATCTTTTAGCGGCTCAAAACATATAGAAGTCTGTCGTAAGCGCAGGGGATAGTGGACGAAGCATAGCCCACTGTCCCCTGATAAATTTTTTACGACCTTCTCAAAGGTAGTATGTGATTATATTTTAAGATTATTGTGGTGAAAAACAGGGGGAAGGGTTGGGAAGCGGTTGGGAGGGGGCGGTAGAATCTGATATACGAAAAAGTAATATCTAATGATGAATTATAAGCATTAGACATTATAGAATTCTATGATTACAATAAAAGTGTTCCAGACAGGGAACAGCCTAATTTTTCCTGTAAATGGAGGTGATGAAAAAGTGACAGTCTATGAAGCAAGTGAAAAATATCATATTCCGGTTGAGGTTTTGAAGGAATATGAAAGCTGGGGACTGTGCGGCGAGGTAAATCTGATGATGAGATTCAGGCTCTGGAAACTCTGGGAGACCAGGCTGGATTGAATGTAATTCGTTATTGGGAAAAGAAAATGGAATAAGGGAGGATTTTTAATGAGCAAGATTTTAGTAGCCTATTTCTCTGCCAGCGGCGTTACTGCCAAAGCGGCGGCTAATCTCGCCAAAGCTGTAATGGCGGATTTGTACGAAATCAAACCTGCCGTTCCCTACACTTCGGCAGACTTAAACTGGAACGATAAGAAATCCCGCAGTTCGGTGGAAATGAGTGATAAATCCCACCGTCCGGAGTTGGCTGATCACGCTGCTCCTATTTCGGAGTATGATACAATTCTTTTGGGTTTTCCTATCTGGTGGTATACTGCGCCAACCATCATTCAGACCTTTCTGGAGAGTTACGATTTTGCCGGCAAGACGATTATCCTTTTCGCTACATCAGGCGGAAGCGGACTGGGGAGAACAGCATTGGAGCTGTCACACAGTTGCCCCGGCGCTGTCATTAAAAACGGAAAGCTGCTGAATGGCCGCGAATCAGAGACTGCGTTGCGTCAGTGGATGGAGAATATGTAAACGGAATTTTGGCGAATGCCGATGATTCAATAAAAACTAAAAAACAGTTGGAGGAAGAAATGAAAAAATTATGGAAGAGAACCTTAGCAGTCACTGGCTGCGTAGCCATGATGGCATCTATGGCGGCATGCGGTGCGAAGCCTGGGACACAGACAGAATCAGCACCGACGGAAGCGGCAGCACAGGCAGAAACAACATCACAAACAGAAACATCTGCACAGGCAGAAAAGGAAGGAGATGCGATGACAATGAATTATGGGAACATGAAGGATGTCAGCATAAAAATGGAGCCAATCGAACTCACGGATGAATGGGATAAGGTTTTTCCGCTCAGTGATGAAGTAAACCACAGAAAGGTAACATTTGTTAATCATTTCGGTATTACTCTGGCTGCGGATCTTTACGAACCGAAAGAATATACGGGAAAGCTTCCGGCCATTGCGGTCTGTGGCCCTTTTGGCGCAGTGAAGGAGCAGAGTTCCGGGCTTTATGCACAGGAACTGGCAAAAAGAGGATTTCTGGCTATCTCATTTGACCCTTCTTTTACAGGAGAGAGTGCTGGATATCCAAGGGATTTCAATTCTCCGGATATTAATATTGAAGATTACCAGGCGGCTGTTGACTTTCTTTCCACACAGGAAAATGTTGATTCTGAAAAAATTGGAATTGTCGGTATCTGCGGCTGGGGCGGCATGGCAGTGCAGACTGCAGCACTTGATACAAGAATAAAAGCAACGGCAGCAATGACGATGTATGATATGAGCAGAAATACGGCGCTGGGATATTTTGATTCTGTGGATGAAGAAGGAAGATACGAGGACCGTGCAGCATACAATCATCAAAGAACAGAGGACTATAAAAACGGTTTTTATACAATGGGAGGAGGACTTCCCGAAGAGGCTCCGGAAGAAGCGCCTCAATATGTGAAAGATTATGTTGCATATTACAAGACCGAGCGCGGTTATCATCCCCGTTCCGTCAATGCAAATAATGGCTGGGCGGCAACTGCCAGCGGTTCTCTGATGAATATGCGGCTGTTTGAATATGCTCCGGAAATCCGCAGCGCTGTTCTGCTTGTACACGGGGAAGAAGCACATTCTCTCATGTATAGCCAGGAAGCATATAAGCTGTTACAGGGAGATAATAAAGAGTTGATGATTATCCCCGGCGCTTCTCATACCGATTTATACGATCAGATGGACATCATCCCATTTGATAAATTGGAAACATTCTTTCATGACGCATTTGCACAGTAGTTACGGATTATACTGGAAGCGGTTAATTCAAAAGCAGTAATGCCAGATTCCAGGCAGAACGGTGTGAGTGAAGAGCAGGAGAAGACCACGAAAGTTTTAGCAATTAATAGCAGTGCAAGAAAATCACAAAAGCCTTCCTTTTCGTGTGGGCACTAATTCAATATGATAGAACAAGAGCCGGTGAAATTGAATTAACCGGCTCTTTGTTGTTTGTGTCATCAGATTAGCAGTATACAGTTGATTCCTGAAACATTATAGAAAGTACAGCATTTAAGAACCTAAAGTCCCAATTCCATCCTCCCCATGCCAATCTCCCTATGTATCCTCCCGGCCATAATCCCGGCAATTCCCGCCGAAATCACATCAGCCGCCACCTGAGCATATAAAATCCCATTCATCCCCCAAATCACCGGAAGAATCAAAATCACGGGCACAAAGCAAATCCCTTGTCTGCAGGCTCCCAATATAAAGCCTTCTTTCGCCTTCCCAAGTGCGAGAAACAGCGATGAATAAACCGTATAATATCCAAAAAGCAGAAAGGAGATCCCGTTTGCTCTCAGCGCTTTTTCCCCAATCCGGATCATTTCAGCGTCGCCTTTTGTAAATTGGGAGATAATTTCCCTCGAACCAACGGCTGCCGCCAGCCCAAAGACAATACAGAAAGCTGTGGACCAAAGGACGGAGATTTTAATTGCTTCGTGCAGCCTCTCATATTTCTTCGCCCCATAATTATACCCGGCAATCGGCTGAAAACCTTTGATAAAACCGAAAACCATCAGACTTCCCATCGAAATAATTCTTGTAACAGCCCCCATTCCTGCGATCACCGAATCCCCATATTCCTTTGCGCGCATGTTGATGAGCGTAATGGAAAGGCTTGTCAGCAGCTGAAATACCAAAGTGGGAATCCCGATTTTAAATATTTCAGCCATGATTTCATTTGAAAAACAGCACTCCTTAAAACTGAAATGGAAAACACTTTTGCCGCTGAACACATAGTGCAGATAGACCAAGGTGGAAACCGCTTGTGAGATGGCTGTGGCAATTGCCGCTCCGGCCACGCCTAAATTTAAAGTATAAATGAAAACAGGATCTAAAACCATATTCAGCACCGCGCCTACCAGCAAGGCGCACATCGTAGTTTTAGCCGCTCCTTCGCTTGTCACAAGATTGTTCATGGTCACATTGAACACATTAAAAATCGATGAAATTATGTAAATGCTGGCATAAGTAACCGCATAAGGCAATATGCTTTCCGTCGCTCCCAAAACCTTCAGAATCGGATTCAGAAAAATAATGATGCCGATGATAACCGCCGCTCCTACAAAAATGCTGCTGTACAGAGCCGTATTGGCAGCTTTATTGGCCATATCTTTATCCCCATGTCCCAATAATCTGGAAATATAAGATGCAGCTCCATTTCCGAACAGCAGTCCCAGCCCCACGACAATCTGACCCAACGGAAATGCAACTGAGATGGCGCCCATCTGGCTGGTTCCCAATCCTCCTACGAAGTAAGCATCCACTAAGTTATACAGCGCATTGATCATCATACCGATCATCGTAGGGAGTCCCAACGCTAAAAGCGCTTTGGAGATCGGCGCATTTCCTAATAATTCCATTTTCTTATTGTTTCCATTCATGATAAACTCTCCTTTTCTTGACATGAAGTGTAAAGTATAGTACTATAAAATATAGTATTTCGACTGAGAAACATATACTACTATAATTTATAGTACTTGTCAAGAAAAAAGGAGGTTATTATGGCGACAATCGATTTAATCGTGCTGGGAATCCTGAAAAAAGAAGCGTTAAGCGCCTATGATATTCAAAAATTAGTGGAGTACCGCAATATTTCTAAATGGGTAAAGATCAGCACTCCGTCAATCTATAAAAAGGTGATCCAGCTGGAAGAGAAGGGCTTCATTAAAAGCAGCATTGTAAAAGAGGGAAAGATGGCTGAAAAAGCTGTTTATTCGTTAACCGATGCGGGTGAACATGAATTTGAGAAAATTATGATGGACATCTCTTTAAAGCCCATCCACATTTTCCTGGATTTCAATGCGGTCATTGTAAATCTGATGAGCCTTACGCCGGAAAAGCAGAAATTGTGTTTGGATAATATCGAAGAAAATGTAAAAACATTGAAACAATATTTGGAAGAAAATATCAGCTTGAAAGAAAATAGTCCCGAAATCCCTGAAACAGGTTTCGCCGTTTTACAGCAGCAGTTTATCCTGGTTCAGGCGATTGAGACGTGGATGGAATCTGTGAAAAATAGCTTTGGAGATCAGACGACCCAAAGCAAATTAAATCATTAATTTTCAAAAATCTATCATATTCAAGGTTTTGAACAACAGCGTGGGTTCAAAAACTGAAAATGATAGATTTTTTATATCATAAGAACAAAAAGGATATGTGAAAAATGACAAAAAATATGGCTAAAATCAAGCAAAAGAAATGCAACTTTATGTTGACAAATAAAAATGAATGTGTTAATTTATAGAAAAGAGCTAGTAAAATAGTTTAGTAAAACAGTTAACTATATAAAATAGATAAAATGGAGAAGAAATGACTATAAAAGAAATCGCAGAGCTGGCCAATGTATCGGTGGCCACAGTATCCCGTATCATAAACAATAAAGATGATAATATCAGCGAGGCAACCCGTCAGAGGGTGCTTAGCATCATAAAAGAATATAATTACGTTCCATATGCGAAGATTCGTTCGACAGGGAGCAGTATTCCGTATTTGATTGGAATCCTGGTCGATAAAGGACAGAACCATGAAAATCTGATGTCCTGTCTGATTACGGAAATCCGCAATTGGGGATACAGTTCCGTAGTCTGTTTAGCATCGTCATCGGAAGAAGAATTAGAGAATTTAAGAAGATTATGCTCTTATCAGGTAAAAGGGATCTTGTGGGACCGTTCGGTGAATGCTGCAAGCGAGTCCTGGGCCTATCTGGCGGAGTCGGGTATCCCTTATCATATGATTGACTGCAGCCACAGGACGGCGATCGATGTTACAGGTTTTGATTTTTCGGCATTTTCATTTCAGATGACGGAATTATTGATTGAAAAGAAGCATAACAGCATTATTTGCCTGAGCGATGACAACAGCGAGAAAAACCAGCAGTTTTTCCAGGGATTTGGAAAAAGCTTGTTTGAACATCATATTCCGTTCGAGGAAGAGATGACGCAAGTCTACGATGGAGATTTAAATAAACTTAGGCAGCTTTTATACCGGTATACGGCTGTGGTTTGTTCCAGTACAAGTCTGGCGGAAAAGGTTAGCGAATGTGCCGCCAAGATGAATATAAGAATTCCTGATGACTTGTCCGTGGCTGCCTTAGAGGAAGGAAAGCAGGAAAAACCCATTTCCCAGATCTCCACACTGATGCTGCCGTATGAGTATTTGGGAAAGAAAGCGGCAGGCCAGATTGTCAAAAAGATAGAGGGAAAGAGTGAGGACGGCATAGAGGAAGAGCCGGCCTGCATCTGGAATCATATGAACAGCATTACATCTCCTGTCAGAAGCCGCAATATTGTGGTAGTTGGCACGATCAACATGGATACGATTCTGCGCTATCAGAATTTCCCGGAGACAGGTGAGACGGTTACCGCTAAGTCCAGGGCATTGTTCCCGGGAGGAAAAGGCATGAACCAGGCGATCGGAGCATCCCGTCTTGGAGCGGATGTCTATCTGATCGGCAAATTAGGGAAGGATTACGATGGAAGCGTGCTTTTTGAATATATGAAAAGCAACCGTGTGAAGATAAACGGTATTTCCACAACGCCCAATGCGGATACAGGACATGCTTATGTTTACGTACAGGAAGACGGGGAAAGCAGCATCGGCGTTTATGAAGGGGCGAACTGCTATCTGACGGAAGAGGATATTCAAAGAAATGAAGATTTGTTTTCCAATGCTTCCTTCTGTCTGATCCAAACAGAGCTTCCGATCTCGGTCGCAGAGTATGCGGCTGTGACCGCCAAAAAACATGGGGTAAAAGTTCTTCTAAAACCATGTGCTGTGGACCGTCTGAGCGATACGCTTTTAAAAAATGTGGACGTTTTGATGCCGAATAAAAAGGAGATCCGCAGACTGCTTCCCGAGTTGGAAACATACGAGCAGCAGGCTCAGTATTTTATTGATAAAGGTGTGGAAACGGTAATTATCACCTTGGGACACAGAGGATGTTATTTAAGATCCCGGGATCATTCCGAATATTTTAATGCTCTGGAAGTGGATGCGGTTGATACGACAGGAGCGGCGGACGCATTTGCCGCAACATTGGCTGTTTACCTTACCAGAGAATATAAAATAGAAACTGCTGTGCGCTACGCTACCGTTGCGGCCGGTTTATCCACTACCCGCCATGGGGTGACGCCTGCCCTGGTAGAGCAGAGCACGTTGGACATGTATTTCGCGGAATGCGAACAGAGAAAGGATGGAAGAACCTGGCATGATGGAAATTAAAAAGGCAGTTATGAACGTGGAGGAAGAAAATCTAAAATTGGTTAAAATGCTGAAGTGGCCGGAAGGAAAAGTGGATGTAATTCTGGATACGGATACTTACAATGAAGTGGATGACCAGTTTGCGCTTGCTTACATGCTCCGTTCCGAAGAAAAGCTGAATGTCAAGGCAGTCTATGCCGCGCCATTTTTCAACCAGAAGTCAAATGGTCCGGAAGACGGAATGTTAAAGAGTTATGATGAGATCGGAAAGATGCTGAAACTGTTGGACCGGGAGGACATGATGGATAAAGTTTACCTGGGCTCCAGACAGTTCCTGCCAAGTGAAACCAAACCGGTTCAATCCGACGCGGCAAATGATCTGGCACGGCGGGCCATGGATTATACTCAGGAAAATCCGCTCTACGTTCTGGCTATCGGCGCGATTACCAATATATCCTCCGCGTTGCTGATAAATCCTGAAATCAAAGACCGGATGGTAGTTGTGTGGCTTGGCGGCAATGGCTTTGAGTGGCCTGACAATTATGAATTTAATGCGCGTCAGGATGTAGCTGCTGTCAGAGTATTGCTGGGATGCGGCGTTCCTGTAGTTCTTTTGCCTTGCAGAGGCGTGGTATCCGCATTTTCAGTCAGCGGGCCGGAACTGGAATACTGGCTGAGAGGAAAGAATGAACTGTGTGATTATCTGGTGGAGACCACCTTGGAATATGCCAAGGAAAAAGGGTATCCCGACGTATGGACAAAACCTATTTGGGATGTTACCACAGTAGGCTGGCTGTTAAACCGAGATTATTTTATGGATCGTCTCGTTCCAAGTCCCATCGCAGAATATGATCACAAATGGGCGTTTGACCAGTCCCGCCATATGATCAGATATGTCTATTATATTAACAGGGATTTGCTGTTTCAGGACTTGTTCCGGAAACTTGTAAAATAATAAAGGAGGAGAATTCTTATGAGAAAAAGAAATTTTTGTGTAGCGATGACAGCGGCTTTGCTGGCAGGGGTTATGTTAAGCGGGTGCGGCGGTAATTCCGGCGGAACAGCCACTTCTGCACAAAGCGGGGGAACAGAGGCAAAGAGTGAAGCCAAAACAGAAGCGGCAGCAGAGGATGGGCAGAACATTGTATACATAACAAACAAGGATTTTGTCTCCACCTTAGAGCCGATCGTAGCGAAATACAAAGAAGAAACAGGGGTTAACGTGACTCTGGAAGGATATTCTTTCAGTGATCTGACTGATGTAATCGAAGTAAAAATAGGATCGGGCAATAAAGATTATGATGTAATTGCAGTTGATGCGCCGCTGGCGACTTCTTATGCCAAGCGGGGACTGGTGGCTCCTATTGAAGAGTATTACAGCGATGATGAAAAGAAAGAACTTACGGATGTATCGGTATCTGCCGGATCTTATGAAGATCAGTTTTATTGTCCGCCTATGAATACCTCTTCTCAGGTATTGTTTTATAACAAAAAGCTGTTGGAGGACGCAGGGGTTTCTCTTCCGGAAGGCATTACCGTAGATAACCGGATCACTTGGGAAGCTCTGACTGATCTGGTGCGTCAGGCGATCGGAGTGCTGGATCCTGAGCACAACAACGGAATCTACGGAATGGAGCTGCGCCAGGTGAGCCGTGTGTACCAGATGAATATGCTGCCCAATAGTTTAGGCGGCAAAAATATCGGAGATGACGGATACACGGTGGACGGAGTGATTAACTCAGAGGAATGGGTGAAAGCGATGACCTGGTATCAGAATCTGGTAAACGAAGGATTGTTTACAAGAGGTATTTCTGCAGATGAAACGAGAAACCTGTTCATATCGGATAAGATAATTTTCATGGTTGATACCACATCCCTCACTTCTGTCTGCGATAAAAACGGCATGGACCATTATGGATGGATTCCGGTTCCATGTTTTGAAGGATATGAGGACAAGACGGCAACACCTACCGGTTCCTGGCATTTTGGAATCAATGCTCATTCAGAGAAAAAAGATGAGGCGGCAGACTTTATCAAATGGATGAGTATCGGAGAAGGCGCGGATCTGTGGTATGAGAATTACCATCAGCTTCCGACAAAGGTAGAACTGCTGGAGCAAATCGAACAGGATGCAGAAGCGCCTGAATATTTGAAGATCAGCGCTTATGAATCAGCCAATACGGCGGTTCTGCGCGCTATGACACCTGGATTCAATGAATACAGCACAATTCTTAACGCTGCCTGGGAAGATGTCAGAAATGGATCTGACGTAAAAACCACGTTGGATGATGCAGTTTCCCAGATAAATACAGCATTTGAAGTTTATAAATAAAAGCATTGCACGATGAAGCCTGCGGAGTGCGGAGGCACGGATTATTCAGTTCGGGGAATGGAAAGAATATGATACGGGCCGCCGCACTGCTGGCTTAGGAAAGAAATGGGATGGGACTATGCGCACAAAATCAAAATTTATACCATATTTGCTGCTGATGCCGGCCTTTTTGCTGGTATGTATATTTAAGGTGTACCCGGTGCTGCTTTCTCTGGTGGAAGGTTTTACATTCAATGGGCATTTTTCGCTAAAAACGTACCAGTCGCTGTTTGCGGACAAATCGTTTTGGAATTCCCTGTGGGTGACGGTTAAGTTTAACATTGTAACCATCCCGCTGCAGATTTTTATTGCCTTTTGCCTGGCACTTTTAGTAAATGTCTCCGTAAAGGGAATCGGTATATTCAGAACGATTTATTATCTTCCGTTTGCCATTTCCACCACGGTGGCTGCGATGCTGTGGGGGCTGATGTTTAACTACAACAGCGGCGTTATCAACAGCTTTTTAAAGATGATCGGCGTAGGAATGCAGGGTTTTTTAATCAGCGAACATCAGGCTCTGTGGTGTATTGTAATCCTGGTATCATGGAGAGGCTGCGGTTATTGGATGATGTTTTTCCTGGCGGGACTTAAAAATATTGATCCTGCCCTTTATGAGGCGGCTAAAGTGGATGGAGCCAGTTGGTTTACCGTAATTACGAAAATTACCATCCCGCTGCTGAAACGAGTGATGCTTTTCGTGGCTGTGGCAAATACCACTTCCAATATGCTTCTCTTTGCTCCCATGCAGTTAATCACCAACGGAGGGCCTAAGAATTCAACAAATGTGCTGATGTATGAAGCGTATAAGTCGGCGTTTCGATATGCAAACCGTCCGAGAAGTTCGGCGATTGTGTCTATTCTGCTTGTTATGATTGTGCTTGTAGCCGTATTTCAGTTTCTGTTTTTGGGTGAAGAAAAGGAAAAACCGGAGAAAAGGAGGAGGGCGCGATGAAAAAGAGCAGCAGATTTTTAATTTATGCGTTACTGATTCTGGTCACATTTTTGACCCTGTTCCCGCTTCTGTATGCCCTGGCTTCTTCCCTGAGAAGCGATACGGAGCTTTATAAATATGCGATGCCGTTTTCTGTCAGGACTCTGCTTCCGGTGGAATTTACATTTGCATCCTATGTAAGGCTTTTTAAAGAATTCCATTTCCTGAAGGCGATTGTCAATACCGTAATCGTTGTAGCGGTTTTGGTTCCCTGCGGATGCCTAGTCAACAGCATTGCGGCATTTGCATTCAGCGTGTTTGATTTTAAGTTTAAAAATATTTTATTCGCGGTATTTATGGTGTCCTTTATGATCCCATTTGAAGCGATTGCGATGCCCCTTTACAATCTGATCGATGCGATCGGATGGGTGGACACAAGGGCGGCCATGATTGTTCCGGCCATCGCCAATGGTCTGATGCTGTTCTTATTCCGGCAGTTTTTCTCTGATATGCCGGCCAGCCTGATCGAAGCGGCCAGAGTGGATGGAGCTTCCTGGATGACGATTTACCGGAAAATCATGCTTCCGGCCTCCGTTCCGGTGTTTATCACCGCATCTCTGATGCAGTTTATGAATTCCTGGAACTCCTATCTGTGGCCTTTGCTGGTGGCTCGTTCAGAGGCGATCCGCACCATTCAGATCGCACTTGCATCTTTAAAAATGGAGCAGGAGACGCTGTGGTCCTGTCTTTATGCGGGAGCTTTAGTATCGGCATTGATCCCGATTATGATTTTTATTCCTTTCCAGAAATATTTCGTTGAGGGCGTTACCAGCAGTGGCGTGAAAGGATAAATGACTGAAAACCAAGGAGACTAGATATGAAAAAGATATTGGTAATCGGAAGTATCAATATGGACTTTATTATAAACGTTAAACACAATCCAAAGGTGGGAGAAACCATACTGGCGGATAATATGAAGCTGATGCCGGGCGGAAAAGGCGCCAATCAGGCATTTGCCGCCGGAAAGCTGGGCGGGAATGTGGCCATGCTGGGTGCGGTTGGAAAGGATTCTTATGGGGAACAGCTTTCCGCCAGCCTTCAAAAGGCCGGCGTCTGGACCGGAGATTTGAAGTGGAATGAAGACGGTTCCAGCGCCATTGCCCTGGTATATGTGAATGAATCCGGAGACAACAGCATCGTTGTGGTTCCCGGCGCCAACAGCACGGTGGATAAGGCGTATATTGATGAGAAAAAAGCTCTGATTGAAGCATGTGATATCGTGATCTTCCAGTTGGAGATTCCGGTGGAAACAGTGCTTTACGCCGCCCGCACAGCACATCAGCTGGGAAAAACCGTGATTTTAGACCCGGCTCCGGCCGTTCCGGATCTTCCGGAGGAACTGTTCCAATACGTTGACTACATTAAGCCCAATGAGACGGAACTTGGCATGCTGACAGGAAAAGCAATAGAAGATTGCAGGGAATCCATGGCTGAACTCAAACGGCGGGGCGTAAAAAATGTGATCGTCACGCTGGGAAAAGAAGGCTGCCGGTATGCAGATGAAAACGGAGAATTTGGCCTGATTCCCGGCGAAAAGGTGCAGGCCGTGGATACTACCGGAGCGGGCGACTGCTTTACGGCCGCATTTGCGGTGGGATTGGCAAGAGGCGATAAGATGAGAGATGCGCTGATATTCGCCACAAAAGCGGCGGCGATTTCCACCACGAGAGCCGGGGCGCAGCCTTCCTATCCGGGGGTGGAAGAGATTATTTAGAACATAGGTAAGAAGCGCGGGGAAACCTGGGCGGACAGCGGAAGAAAAAAGAAAGATGGGATTTGGCATTCGGCCCCCTTGGGAGCCTAATGCCAAGTCCCATCTTTCTGTGTGTGCATTTAACAGTCCGTTAAGTTCTGGTTTTCCAGTCTCATCTAATAGAAATCCTGTTTAATGGAACCGGAATCATGAATCAACCGTAATATAATTGCAGTTAGGCAGTACTTCGTTTTGTACAATTCTGATAAAATCTAAAATCAACTTTAATTTCACGCTGTCCCCATTATAGGCCGCCACACATTTTCTCGTCTGCGGCATATCTTCCAAAATACAAAAATCCAGAATTTCTGAAAAATCCCTCTTATTTTGATCGCACTGCAGTATTGAACCGGAGAGCAATTGAACCCCAAGACCTTTCAGGGCCAGTTCAAGTCCGGTATTTAAGTTATTAACAGAAATAGTCCGCGACGGATGAATTTCATTATTCAGGACAATTTTTTCATAGCTGTCATACAGCCCGTTATTAACCTGAGGGATGATAAAAGGAAGTCCGTCCAATTTGGTATGGGATATTTGGTAAGGGTTATCGGCTGAATACTGTTTCCGGTCAGCGGACGGAATCAGTCCGTATTTTCGATGGGCTGCCAGAAAAAGCTTTTCGTGCATGAGTTCCACCACTTCCAGGTCAGAAACAGAGGCCGGAAGGGCACCGAAAGCGAGATCCATGTGGTGAGTATGGAGGGCCTGACCTAAATATTGTTCCGTGGATTGAACAACCTGAACATTAACCTGGGGGTAGATTGAGCAAAAGGTAGGAAGTATCATGGGAAGCCAGTGATGCCCGCGCACTTGTCCGATTCCCACAATCAACGTTTGGGAGGGGTTGGCGATGAACTTAATATCATTGCGCAAAAGCTGCTCTGAGGCGTAGATTTTCTTCATTTCACCAATATAATAATTTCCGGCTTCGGTCAAACCAATCGGGGTTTTACTGCGGTCAAATAATTTGACCCCAAGTTCTGCCTCCAGGCGGTTTAAATACAACGTAAGGGTTGGCTGGGAGATAAACAAACGCTTTGCCGCCCGGGTAAGGTTTCGCTCTTCTGCGATGGCGAGAACATAGTTCAGTTTTTCATAAAGCATGAAACATCCTCCTGATCTGTTTTATACAATTCTCATGTTTTGATTATAAGGAGAATTTTTGTAAATGTAAAGAAAACTTCTGTGATCCCCCAGATATGGGCAGTGAACTGTAACGGCATTTCACATTATATTATGGGAAAGGGAATTAATAAAATTTATTGGTTTATAGAGAATCTTTATAGGATAAAAAGATCTGATAACGTGATGAATTAACGGTATTGGACTTGGATGCAGTCCCGTGATAGCATAAAATCACAAAAAGATATAGAAAAAGTGAGCATAAGGGGGAGCTTTTATATGAAGATTACAGACGTCCGTACAGAGCGGTACCGTTGGCCAAAAGAAAAACCAATTGCCAATGGAAAGCATATTTACACCCATAATGAGCTGAATCTGCTGATTATTGATACCGATGAAGGAATTACGGGATACGGATGCAGTTGGGCGATTGAATTTGCGGAGAGTATGGGCCAGGCAATTATAGGAGAAGATCCGCTGAACAATGAACGGATCTGGCCGAAAATCTATGTGCCGAAATTTATAGGGAGAAGAGGTACCAGCTGTAAAACGGTTTCTGCCATTGATATTGCACTGTGGGATATCAAGGCCAAGGCGGCGAAAATGCCGTTATACAAACTGCTTGGAGGTTATCGGGACCGGATTCCCTGCTACATAGCGGGAGGCTATTACGCAAAGGACAAAGGGATTAAAGAGCTTCAGGAAGAGATGGAGGAATATAAAAGCTGGGGCATTAACGCCATGAAAATGAAGGTAGGAGCGTTGTCCCTAAAAGAAGATGCCAAGCGGGTAAGAGCCGCTCGCCAGGCGGTTGGGGACGATACAAAACTGATGCTGGATGCCAACTGCAGCTACCGCTTTTTTGAAGCTGTTGAATTTTCAAAAATGGTGGAAGAATATCATCCATATTGGTTTGAGGAACCGGTGGATGCGGATGATTATGACGGATACCGGAAGGTGGCGGCCAAAAGCAATATTCCGATTGCGGCGGGAGAAAATGAGATAACCCGTTTTGGTTTCCGGGACTTAATTAATACCCAGTCCATCAGCATTTTAAATCCGGATGCCGCATGTTTGGGAGGCGTGACAGAATACTTAAAGATCGCTGGTTATGCGGATGCCAATGGGATAGTGATGAGCCCGCATGGACAGCAGCAGCTTCATATCCATTTGGACTGTGCGGTTCCTAATGCGATAATTGCTGAGTTTTACCCGCCCCAATATGATGAAAAAGTTTATGAAGCATTTCAGAATCCGGTCACATTTAATGCGGACGGTACGGTAAGCCCAAGCCAGGCTCCCGGAGCAGGGCTGGACATCAACCGTGAACTTATGGAACCCTACCGGGTCAAATAGGAGGTTTTTATGAAAATAACGGATGTTAAGATATTGCGTGCAAACAGAAGCGTGTTTTGTAAAATTTATACGGACGAAGGAATTGTTGGATTGGGGGAGAGCGGTGCCTGGGGTTTTTTAGAGGCGTCGGCCAGCGCGATTGGGACGATGAAGGAATATCTGCTGGGCAAAAATCCGTTGGATATTGAACATCACTGGCAGTATTTGTACCGGTTTTCTCATTTTCGGGGCGCGGCTGTCATGGGAGCGATGTCTGCCATCGATATTGCGCTGTGGGATATTTCCGGTAAGTTCTATCATGTGCCGGTCTACAGACTTTTGGGCGGAAAATGCAGGGACAGAGTCCGGGTATACAACCATACATCAGGGCGTACCGAGGAGGAACTGATAGAAAATGCCGTGAAGGGTGCAGAAGAAGGATATACGGCTTTGGGACATTTAAATCCGTATCTGGATGAGCCGCGTACAAGTGCCTATGGGGACGGTAATTCTGCAATGCTCTATAAGGCGGAACGGCGAATTAGAAAGATAAGAGAAGCGGTAGGTGAAGAAATAGATCTGTGTCTGGAACTGCACCGCCGCTTGGAACCGGGCCTGGCAGTGCAGTTAAGCGCCCGTTTAGAACCGTATAACCCCATGTTTTTAGAAGATCCCATCCGCCCGGATAACTTCGATTCTATGGGATTGCTGGCAAAAAAATGCCGTATTCCCATTGCTACAGGGGAGCGGATTCATACGGTTCACGAGTTTGAAATGCTTTTAGCCCGGGAAGCCTGCAGCTATATCCGGGTATCGCTCGGTGTCTGCGGTGGATTTTCCGGAGCGAAAAAGATTGCTGCAGTGGCCGAAGCCCACCATGTCAGCCTGGTGCCTCACAATCCGCTGAGCCCTGTTATGACCAATGCGCTGGTGCATTTCTGCGCATCCACGGATAATGTGGCCATCTGCGAATATCCTGATCCTTATGCGGCATCCACGGCAGATCATTTG
The DNA here is from genome assembly GCF_002899675.1 of Clostridium sp. chh4-2. Classification (GTDB taxonomy): domain Bacteria; phylum Bacillota; class Clostridia; order Lachnospirales; family Lachnospiraceae; genus CHH4-2. The sequence continues at coordinate 83,931 of NZ_PKUU01000013.1, forward strand.
ACCGGAAGCGGTATAAAACTGCGTCAGTGCGATATGGTGGATCACATTCCGGTGCTGGAACAGGGATATCTTCAGGTTCCGGAAGAAGAAGGTCTTGGAATCGATGTGATTCCGGAATTGGAAGAAAAGTTCCCATTTCGTCCGCACAAAATTATGACGCGTCTGAATATGGACGGTTCCATTTGTGATCAGTGAGAAGAGTGGGGATAAAAGGGGAAAAAACAAAAAGTTAAATGTATGAGGAGGTACAAATGAGTCAGTTAACAATATGTCTTATTATTTTTGCGGTTATGGTGATTGGATTTTGCAGCGGAAAATACAGCTTGGCCACAGTATCTATTGTATCCATGATGGCTCTGATCTTAACGGGCTGTATGGATGCAAAGGAAGGTCTTTCTTATTTTTCCAACAACAATGTGGTGATGATCGGCGGCATGTGTGTGGTAGCGGCCGGTTTTAACAGAACCCAGTTCTGCACCAACGTGGCAAATCAGATTTCCCGGGTAGCAAAAGGGAATTTGAATAAACTGATGTTTGGTTATGTATTGATCGGAATGATTTTAAGCCAATTTATCCAAAGCCCTGTCGTGGCTATGGGAATTGTGGCGCCTATGCTCGTTGCTTCTGCGGAAAACATGGGTATTAAATGCAGCAAGGTCATGTTTCCTATCGGAGTAGCTACGGTTGTAACCTGCTGCACCTTTCCGGTTGGAGCGGGAGCTACCGTTGCAGCGGAACTGAACGGCTATTTGGAAAGCTATGGTTATCTGGAACATATGGTTGGCATATTGGACCCCATGATCGGACGCCTTCCGTTACTGATTATCACTGTAATATATTGTTCTTTTTTTGCTACAAAACTGGCTCCCGATGAGCCGATTCTGCCGCCTTCTGCCAGCGCGAAAAGTGCAGCGGCCAAAGAACCGTTAAAACCGTTCCAGGAATATGCCGGTATCATCATTTTCTTTGCGGATGCCCTTGCGCTCATGCTTGCAAAGCAGATCGGCATGCAGAACTGGGAAATTACTGTGATCGGCGCTTTAGCAATGGTTTTGGCCGGAGTGTTAAAACCGAGGGAAGCCACTGCCTCTATTCCATTCAGCATGTTGTTTTTGATTGTGGGTGCGCTGGCAATGTCGGGAGCTTTGAGCGCTACCGGAGCCGGTGATCTGATTGGCGGCCATATTGCCGGTATGGTAGATGCGGTGGGAGGAAATTCCTACATCGTCGGCTTTATTTTCTTCCTGATTCCTTTTATATTGACCCAGGTTATGCAAAACCGGGGAACTATGCTGATCTTTCATCCCATCGCAATCGCCACCTGTGCGTCAATCGGCGCAAACCCTGTGGGATTGATGATACTGATCCAGGCGGCCTGCCTGTCCGCATTCATGACACCGATGGCAACCGCTGCAATTCCCTATATGATGGAATGCGGAGGATATGATCAGAAATCTATGTTCAAGCAGTCCTGGATCTTTTCAATTATCTGCTGTATTGTGTCGGTAGGATGGATTATGACGGTATTTCCATTGGTATAGATATATTGATGAATGGGACGGGAGGCGGAGGCTGTCTTAATGCCTTTCCTCCCGTCCTCTTTTTTCGGAGTATTTTTAATGATAAAAAACTTTATCACTTACAGGCCTTCAAAATATTCGTATCCCCCCATCGCTTCAGCAGTTCAACTCCGGAAAAACCGCCTGCCAGCAGCGCTTCTGTCTCATGCTTTCGCGTCAGAGGGGTATCATAGTGATAGAAATCGCCGTCAATGATCCCATTTTCCCGTTTCAGTCTTTCCAGTTCTGAAAAATACAGGAGTTCTTCCTCTTCCTTTTCCACAATGTAGTCCGTTAGAATAAAATATCCGTTTTTCTTCAGCGCCCGGTGCAGCTTTTTATAAAGAGGGATTTTTTGCTCTAAGGTAAAATGGTGAAGTGATTCTACCGATACGGCAGCGTCATAGACAGCTTCACCAAAAGGCACGTCAAAATACGAACCATTGATCAGCGTCAGCTGTTTATCCGGGAATTTTGCCTCCAGGGCCTTTAGCATGCCGCAGGCCAGATCGATACCGGTTACTGAGGCAGAAGGATTAATTTTAAAATATTCATCTAATTCAAGCCCTGTCCCGCAGCCCAGATCGAGCAGACGGCAGTCCGGCTTTTGGGGCAGGAGAGACGCCGTGAAAGGGTAAAACTCTTTGGCAGATTCAATGCAGTTGAGCTGGTGGTCTTCATAGATATCCAGCCGTCTGTCAAAAAATGCCCCCATCTTTTCTAAGTCCATATTGATCGGATTCCTTTCTGTGTATTTCATTTACGCATTTCATTTAGATACCTATTACGGCCATTTTAGCAAATATATATAGTTGTTTAAACCTAAACTTTTTTACAGCATGATGAGATATCTCTGATTAGTAAAACAAAATGGATAAATATGATAATTTACGTTATAATGTGTTTAACAAAATAAGCGAGAATTCCCTCACCTCTGCAGGTGGAGGGATGAATCGCCAAAAACAAACTTAACGGCAGTGGCGGGCATATATCCCCCACTGACATGAGGTCAAGGCTATCCGGCACCGGATATAAGGCAGCAAAGCTGCCGTGTCATTTTGAACGATATATGGGCTCAAAATGTGGATTGAAATTTTTAATTTCATAAATATCAGGGAAGAACCGGAATTAAATTCTATTTTCAAATTCAGTCTCTGATATTCAGAAGGAGGCCAATATGAATATTCAAATCAGGGAATGCCGCATGGAAGATGCCGCAGCAATTCAGGAATTAAACCGCACAGAAATGGGATATGATTATCCGCCGGATCAAACAAAAGCGAAATTACAGAACATTTTAACAAACGGTCATGATAAGATCTTTGTTGCAGCAGACCAGGACCGGGTTGTTGGATATATTCATGCCAACGATTACGATGTTATCTATGCGCCCCATATGAAAAATATTATGGGAATAGCCGTGTCCGGAGGTTATAAAAAAATGGGGATTGGAAAAGCGATGATGGCAGCAGTAGAAGCATGGGCGAAAGAAACGGGAGCGTCCGCTGTCCGCCTGGTTTCCGGAGCGGAAAGGACCGGAGCCCATGAATTCTACCGCCGCTGCGGATATGCGGGTGATAAGCAGCAGATCAATTTCAAAAAACATCTCGGCTGAGCCTTTCAAAAAAAGAACCGGTGAAACGCCATGAGCGTTCCGCCGGTTCTTTTTCTATCTATACAGTAGGAGTTAATGTAGCCTGGATTAATCCGTTATTGTCAAGTTTTGAAAGTTCAATAACCTTATCCAGATTCAACCCGGCCGCCTCAGTAAACCGTTCTCCATATTCTGTGTCTGCCAGATAACAATGAACAGCGTGGCGGTATTTAATATTTTCGGTTACAGGAGCGATATCTCCGGCAGTATTTTCAATCAGAATCTGTTTTTTATCCTCTGTCAGCACGCGCCATAAGTCGCCTCCTGCGCGGAAACAGTCATCGGTGGGATCGTCTTTCGGATCATAATGGTACATAGCGCCTTCCAGATCCAGAGGCGGTTCCATAACTTCCGGCTGGGCGGTCCAGGCGCCGTAGCTGTTGGGTGAGTAAGCGGGTGCTCCGCCGTAATTTCCATCCACCCTCATGGCGCCGTCGCGGTGATAATCATTGACCTCCACTTTCGCACGATTAACCGGAATCTGATTATGATTGATACCAAGGCGGTAACGCTGTGCATCTCCATAAGCGAATAACCGGCCCTGGAGGAAACGATCCGGGCTGAAGCCGATGCCGGGAACCACGTGAGCCGGACTGAAAGCGGCCTGCTCCACCTCTGCAAAATAATTTTCCGGATTGCGGTTCAATTCCAGTTCACCCACTTCGATCAGCGGATATTCCGCATGACGCCAGATTTTCGTGATGTCAAATGGATTTTCATAGTGATTCTTAGCCTGTTCTTCTGTCATAATCTGCACATACATAGTCCATTTTGGGAAATCTCCGCGTTCAATGGCGTCGTACAGATCCTTTCCATGATATTCCCGGTCCATTCCATTGATCTTTGCAGCTTCTTCATTGGATAAATTCTTAATTCCCTGCTGTGTTTTCAGATGGAATTTGCACCAAACGCGTTCATTTTTATCATTATAGAAGGAAAATGTGTGTTCGCCAAAGAAATGCATATTGCGGAACGATGCAGGAATACCCCGGTCACTCATCACTACCGTAACCTGATGGAAGCATTCCGGAAGCAGTGTCCAGAAATCCCAGTTGTTTTGTGCGGATCTGCGCCCGGTCCTTGGATCACGTTTAACCGCCCGGTTTAAATCGGAAAAGTTATGTACGTCCCGGATGAAAAAGGTAGGAGTATTGTTGCCAACCAGGTCCCAGTTGCCCTCTTCGGTATAGAATTTCACGGCCACGCCGCGGATATCCCGTTCACAGTCGGCGGCACCCCGTTCTCCTGCAACGGTGGAAAAACGGATAAACAGCTCGGTTTCAGTTCCGGGTTTAAAAACTTTAGCCCTGGTATACTGAGTGATATCGTGGGTAACGGTGAATTTGCCATAGGCGCCCCATCCCTTTGCGTGCATACGCCGTTCCGGAATGACCTCCCGGTTGAAATGAGCCATTTTTTCCATCAGCCATACATCCTGCATCATGACAGGCCCCCGCGGGCCGGCTGTAAGGGCGTTCTCATTATCAGCTACCGGAGCGCCGACCTCATTGGTTAATCTTTTGTGATCATTCATCATAAAACTCCTTTCTTTTTATATATTTATGTGGCAGTAACACTCATTTGTTAATGCGGTTTGGATTCTTGGGAAACCATCCCTTTTCCACCCGCTCGGTCTGCTCCTTCAGTTCACCGATACTCCAAAGCATCGTAAATCCCGTTACGGCTAAGGCCGCGGACAGAATAATCTGATGGACAAACAGCGACAGAATACAGAAAATCAGGCCGCCGATCAAAAATACCGGCCAGATTCGTTCTGTAAAATAGTACTCACATTTGATCACAATCGGATGGAAAATACCGATAATGAGAAATGAAATCGCACCAATGGCAACACCGGACCAAATCACCACAACATTCCCCCTTTCTTCGACTTTTTTACATCAAGGGTGAAGGCATTTTCGAAAATGCCTTCACCCTTGATGTAAATACTGGGCTGAATCTGTCACAAAGCCAGACACATAACCAGCATCCACAAATAAGCACAGGTTTTCGGCAGCATCATCATACCGATCTTAGGATTCTTATTGGAAAACAGCACCACCGGAAGATAACATGCAAAACTTAAAAGAATAGCAAACCACATCATCCCCATTCCCGGCATCCCTTCTCTCCGTATAAAAAACATCCCCGCTGTCACCAAACCCAGCAGAAAAAATGGAATATTACGCCCAATTCCCCAACTGGTCGGCGGATACCGTTCCGTCCACCGGTTCTGTGGCATCAGACAGAGCAAAATTCTGACAGCAGCCAGAAAATACACCAGATAAGACCAGAATTGTTCATCCATCCCGCCGGAAAATGAAAGACCAATCTGCCACAGCATCAAATAAAAAACTGTCATAGTAATCGACGTAATCTGCTTTCCGCGTCCTAAAGCAGTCCGCATCCCTTCCTCTGCCTGTGTAAAAATCACTGCAATCCGGGGTATTAAATGAAATGCATCTCCACAGGCCAATACGAGAGCCATAATACCTGCCAAGAAACGCATTCCGCCGTTCTCATCGGTAAGAATAAGCACAAGTCCTAAACACAACGCTGCAGCAAGATAAAATATATCAAATACAGCTTCAAAAATTCCAAAAACCCGTTTCATAATCCGGCTCCCTTCCGGTAGTATATTGCCTTGAACCTTCTATAAAGGCAGACAATGGCTTAACCATAATAAATAAAAAATTAACAATAATAAAAACAATAATTATTACTGATATTATACTCCTGGGAAAATGGATTGTCAATAGTAAACAACTTGTGAAAAGAAAAACAAAAGCTGTTTGTGCATTTTGATAATGAAAAATAGATATTAGTCTGGAATATTATATGCATCTTCTTATGAAAAATCTTCCTGATAATTAAGGAGATTTTCATAGAGGGATATTTTTTTGATAATTAGGTGTATCTATTTTTCTAATAGACAAAAGAAAGTGTCGAATATTATGATAGAAACAGGTTGTAGAAATACAAGTAGTCTTTATTTATATGAAAAAACTGCATGAAAAAGTTGCAAATTTCAAAAATAAAATAAAAATCAGAACTATTTGTAATATTCAATTGAAAAAGGAGCGACAATTTGATAAAATATAATAAATTATTCGTTTATTTACGAATGTAAACATTATAATAAAACCAAATACTTACCAAAAGGAGAAAAAGATCATGAACGAAGCAAATGAAGATGTTGGACAGAAGTATCCAAATGAGGTTGTTAAAAATATCATTGATAATTACAAAAGCATAGAAGAATCAATAGTTAGTCAACTGGGTTTATATTATGGGTACTCTCAATTAAATACAGGAATTAACAGGGAAGATATCTGGCTAAAACTTTTTCAGATGATCATACCAAAAAAATTTGTAATTGAACACTCCATATTTATAATTGATTCGATGAAGCGCATTTCCAGAGAAGTTGATTTAGCAATTATTGATAATACATATACACCCTATATATTTAAGTATGAGACGCTTAAGTTTGTTCCAATAGAAGCAGTGGCAGCAGTGGTTGAGTGTAAAAGTAGCCGCGTGAGCTTTTCGAACGATAGTAAAGATGACAATGCAAAAGCAACTCTTGATCGTTGGTGTGACAGTATAAAGCAACTCCGGACATCAAGAAACTCAATCGTGAGAATGGCAGCGGGAATAAGTATAGATGGAAAATTAACGAATAGCAGAAATTCCATGATGCCAACTCAAACATCCACGAGACCCATCCGTATTTTTTGTGGATATAAGACAGAGGCAAGTATCGAAAGGCTTAAAGAATTATTTGATTTTGTGCTGATAGCCAAAGAAGATAAGATCCATGTACATTGGGCAATCGACAACCTTCAGGAGTGGTATTTGCAATTAAATCATTATGAAACGAATAGGGAAAAGGAAGCGATCAATGAGTGTATAGATCTTTCCAAATATACGCTGTCTGATTTAAAAATAACAAATGCTGGTGAGGAATGTTCTATCTTGTCATTTAATTTTCAAATAAATCAGTTACTGATGCTGATTAATAATCCTATTATGTTCCCGCATCAAGCTTATGCGGAAATGTTCTGTGAGAATGAGGAGGAGTAGATGGAGGAGAGAAGGTTTACATGTTCGTTAATAACCCCTCTTTTTAGTTATGGAGCTTATCCGAAAAAGATGGAGTTCAGAGCCGCCGAATTGAAAGGGCTTATGCGTTATGTTTACCGAATTACCTGTCCGCAGAATAAAAAGACGCTGTTAAAGAATGAAAACATATTATTTGGAGGAGTGTCAAACAGCGGACAGAAAGACAACGGTAATGGTAACAAAGTGTCATTGCCTTCGGAAGGAGAAAATGGCTGGGCTTCACCTGTCCGTCTCCGCGTGTGGGGAGGCAAAGGCGAAGGCTCTATGCATTTGCTGCTGCATGATAAAAAGAATGGGCTGAATCCTTTTATGGAGTACATGAAAACGGGGAATTTATATATATCACTTAAATGCAGGCCAATAACAGCAGAAAGAGGATATGATTTTTATCCGCAGAAAGCTGATATTGATTGGTATACTGATTTGGCAATGCTTTCTGTGATGCTCTGTGGATTGGGAAGACGCAGCAGAAAAGGCAGGGGGAGTCTGAAAGTTGAAGAATTAAGATTTGTGGATTCTTCGGAAGCTGCAGAGTGGATATGCCGGGTACTTAATCAAACAGCTTGCCTGTGTTCAAACGAAAATGCAGAAAGATTCTATATGCTGTCAAAAGAACAGATTACCCCACTTTTTAACTCAAAAATATTTTTCCGGCCGGTTATACAGAAAATTCAATTTGGCAGAAGCATGAATCAAGAGAAGGTTATGACATATTTAACAGCAATCGATGAATTATGCCATGATAAATTAAAATTTAAAAATCCTGTGGAAGCTGCGGCAACAGGACGGGGGAAACCAAGGCTTGCTTCACCTTTGTGGATCAGCTTTATTAATACGGATGAAGGCGTATGCCCGGTTTATACGTTTGTAAATGCGATTGACAGAAGTAAACAAATTGATGCTGATTGTAAGGTCAGAGATGAATTTGTAGATTTGCTGGAGAAAAGAACGAAAAGGCGGTGAACAGATGAATTATTTATTCCTTTTTACAATCGGACCGGTTCAGCCATTTATTGAAAATTCACGTAAAGCGAGAGATATGTATGGCGGAAGTAAGCTTTTGTCGGAAACGATGGAACTGGCTGTCAGTTGGATCAGCAGGCATAATAATGCAGAGGTCATATTTCCTCAAGTCGGCAGCGCCGGTCCAAGCGATATTCCAAACCGTATGATTGTCCGGTTCCCAGATATAGAGGAAACAATATTAATGGATTTAGCCGATAAACTGACTGTATATGTAAAACACGGTTTTTTGGATAGATGTATAGAGATTTTAAAGTCGGCAGGTATCTCTGGTGATGGTCTTGTTTTGGCAGAAGATCAGCTAAAAGAATACTTAGAAGTGTACTGGTTATATGAAAAGTGTGAAGACGGCTGCTATATTGAAGCATATAAAAAATTGTTTTCAGGGATACAGGCAGTAAAGGGAATTCGGCTGCTTTCACAGACGAAAGAACCTTGGGGGAGAAAATGTATATTGTTTCCTGAATACAGCGCAATTTTTGCAAAAAAGGCGGAACGAAAGAGAGGTATTTCCTACCCCGAACATGTTAATCCAAAGGCCGTTTGGGATTTAACAGCCAATGCTACCGTGCGATATGCGGTAAAAAATAACGAGGCTATGTCAGCACTTGCTCTTGTTAAACGAATGTATAACAGGAGGGAGATAGAGCTATATTCGATCCGCCTAATGCTGCTGAAAAACAAAATTAACGAAGAGGTCTTTCCGGAATTAAAGATTTGTCCGAATGATGAGGTGGCAAATGCCCTCTATGACAGGGCCAACAATAATCTGGAAGCAGATGAATATTCGGATGAAGCTGTCGGAGCTTCTGCTGTTTTATATGAGTACATACAGCAAAATGAAATAAGGCTTAGTTTTTATTATGCTTTGGTTAAGTTTGACGGTGACGATATGGGAACACATTTTTTGTCAAAAGAAGATGAAAATGGGCAGAGAGAATTAAGCGAAAGGATAGGCGATTTTGCAAAACAGGTTCCGCGTATTTTTCGGGAGCATGGAGGACTGCCGGTTTATGCGGGCGGAGAAGATTTTTTTGGGTATTTGCCTGTAAATACGCTATTTGACTGTATAATGGCGATGCGCCAAGTATTTCAATTCAAAATTGAAGGTACATTTTCGGCAGGGATAGCAGTTGCTCATGTCATGCAGCCTCTAAAAGAGGTGGCTGCATTAGCAAATGAGATGGTAAAAAAAGCAAAAACCTTCCAATGGAAAGGTTCTGAGCCTAAAAATGCATTTGCAATCGGCATTATAAAAAGAAGCGGTGAGACTCTGCGCATGCCTCCATATAAGATGGATTGTGCTTGTGGATTGTATTGTATGAAAGATGTAAAGCATTTGATTAATCTTTTAAAAGAATCCGGCTGCTCAAAATCGTTGATTTTTAATATCTGTCATTTGTTTGAGCAGTTTATAAGCGCCAAAGAGATGCCCGGACGGGAATTGGCAGAAATTTTGGTTCGGGAATTATTGACCGCATCCCATTATGAACCTTCTAAAATTAATGAGAATGAGCTGTTAAAGGATATTATGCTTTTTTATTCTGAAAACTACGGTGTACAAGGTTTTATTGATACGTTAAATGGAATTGCTTTTCTGGCAAGAGAGGTGGGAGAATGATTTATTTAATAGAGCCAACAGATAATTTCTTTTTTCGGACGCCTGTACCTTTTGAAGCAGGAGGTGAGACATCTGCTGTCATCAGCAGTTTTCCGCCAATGCCGTCCGTCTATGCAGGCGCATTCCGAATGCTTAATAAAGAAGCTGTGAGACCGAGAATGAGGATCGGAATAAATGGCCTTTGGCTTGAAAATAGTTTCTATTTTCCAAGGCCACTTGATTTGTATCCGTGCAGAAGCCATGAAGATACGTACTTTTTAAAATCGATGAAATTAAAAAAAAGGCCAATGTCAAATTATCCTCTGGATTATATGCCATATATACCTGAAAATAATCTGAAAAAAGAAGAGGGGTGGGAAAACCTGTACCTATCGGAGAAAAGTCTGGCTGAATATTTAAATAATGATTATCTTGAGACAGAGGGATTGAAAATAGATGATAAATATATCAAGGCAGAGCCTAAAATAGGGATAGAGATAGATTCTGAGAGCGGAACTGCAAAAAATAAACAGCTTTACCAATCTGTAAGCATAAGACCTGATCATGGGCTTAAACTTGCTGTCGAAGTGAACTCAGAAGAAATGGTGGATGATCAGGCCATAATAAAGCTTGGCGGAGAAGGTAAGACGGCCAGGCTGAAGAAATCTGACTATCAGCTGGATATTCTTATTCAACCGGATGAATCGAAGTATTTTAAGCTTTATCTGGCTACACCAGCTATTTTTAAAAATGGCTGGCTTCCATCTTGGATTGATGAAACTACAAAATGCGGATGGTTTAAAGATAAAAAACGTAAAATTACAGTCAAATTAATCAGTGCTTGTATAGGCCGAAAGGTTCTATGCGGAGGTTTTGGCTATGATAAATTAGAAAATTGTTACAGACCGAAAGAAATGCGTTATGCAGTACCGGCGGGCAGTGTGTATTATTTTGAAATACTAAACGGCAGCTTCGAGGATGCTTTAAAGTTATTCCATAAGAAATGTATTAGTGAATATAGAGATAACATGGGATTTGACTATAAGATGATTAATAGGACCAGATATTGCGACAGGGGATTTGGATACGCACTTGTCGGTAAACAAATGACAGGAGGAGTTAATAATGTTTGATGCGTCTATGATTATGATGCTTGCTACCTTGACACCTACTCACCCAGGAAGCGGGACTGAGTTAAGTTATGTGGATCTTCCGATTCAAAGGGAGATTCATACCGGTTTCCCCAAAATAGAAGCCTCTACTTTAAAGGGGAGCATTCGGAATGCAATAACCAATAATGACGAAGAAAAAAGGATCAATCAGATATTTGGAGAACCTAATGGCGGGGATTATGCATCGGCAATTTCATTTTCCGATGCTCGTCTGCTGTTTTTTCCTGTTAAGTCTGTGCTGGGAGTTTTTGCCTGGATTACATGCCCGATGGCAATTCAGAGATTTTTTGGAGATTATCAGATGCTCGGTGGAACAGAGATAATTCTGGACCTTAAAGAGCCGGAAGAGGGAAAATCGTTTGTTACCAATTTAGACAGGCTTGTACAGACAGTGAAAGGCCGGTCAAAAATTATGCTGGAGGATTATACGTTTTGTACAGAGACAAATTCGGAGTTTCTGAAGTTCGTTAAGATGTTGGAGCCTTATCTTCCGGACAGTAAACTGGTAAGAGAACGTATTATTAATCATGCGGTGATGCTTAACGACAATGATTTTACCGATTTTGTTAAGCACTCTACAGAAATTAATACCAGAATCAAAATTAATTCGTTAACGGGAACAGCAGCAGATAATGCTCTTTTTACAGAAGAGTTTCTGCCGTCGGATTGTATATTATATAATCTTTTGTTCTTTACTGATACATATATGCCTCAGGATAAGCTGGATCGGGATCAGCGGTTGTCTGCCGATGACGCTAAGAAAGAATTTAAAAGGCTGTTTAAACAAAAAATATTTCAAATTGGCGCTGACAGCACTCTGGGCAAAGGGCTGATTATGAGAAGCTTTTGGGAGTTAGGAGGAAAATAAATGCAGACTAATGTACACAGTCAGATGGCAAAGTATGTATATGAAGAGGTATCGAAACATTCGACGGATGGCAGGGAGCTTCGCAGTCTTGCGAGATCGTTTCCATCAATGCTGCAGGTGAATGGCTTAGGAGCGTCTGTTGCATTTCTTAAATCTAAAGAAAGCAGTCCGGCATATAGGGATATGTATCAGTTTCTAAATAACTGGACAAAAAGTAAATTTGGAGAAGAAGAGGAGGATTTGATGAAGCGGATTACATCTATGAACAGCACCTCATATCGGATTTATACAAATGAAATTATGTCTTTATGTATTTGGATTAAAAGATTTGCGGAAGGGATGATAAAAAAGGATGACTGATAAAAACATTTCTATTGAAATAGAGCTTCCGAGTGATTCATGTGAATTCATTAAAAATGTGGAAAGGAATATTATTGCAGTTAATCCATATTTATCTCATAATCGCTTTTTTCTCTATAAAAAGAAAGAAGTGCCTAATAAGATGCCAATTGAAAGCAGAGAATCCCTTCTATTTAAAGAATTGAGCAATGCGCCTGTTAATGGAGACAAGTTCTGCAGCAATGAGTTGAAAAAGATATTGGATATGGTAAATGAGAGAAATAAAATTATAGCAGAAAGCTTTCCATATAAAAAGTCATATGGATTTAAGCCCTTTGACAAGCTTATTTTGGGGATGGGAGGTATTTCGCCTTACAGCAATATTCTGCTGATGAAATTGCATCATATATATGGCGTACCCTATATTCCTGCGAGCACAATAAAAGGGACTCTGAGAAATTGCTGGATATGGGAAAAATTTGAAGGAGACGAGAAGCAGGCAGAAAATGATCCTGAGTTTCGGGAAATTTTTGGTTCAGCTGCAGAGGGAATGGAGAAGACAGAAGGCAAACTCATCTGTTTTGATACGTTTCCTATGAAATTTATGCTGGGGCTTGATGTTCAGACACCACATTATAAAGCGTATTATGAGGGAAAAACGGAACCTACGGATGATCAGAAACTGTATCCTTTATTCTTTACCTGCCTGTATGATGCAGAATTTGAAATAAATTTTGCTTTTACGGATAAGTCATTTGGAGAAAAGTGTGAAGAAAAGATCGATCATTTAGTAGAGTGCATGTTTACAGATTATGGAATTGGAGCTAAAACTTCATTGGGATACGGAATGGGGGAAGTACAAAAGCAGTGAAGGTTCCGGGAGAAAATATAGATACTTATATTGCACATAAGATAAAAGAAACAAATCAAATACAAACAGTAGATGAGCACTGCGAAGACGCCGCTCAGGCAGCAAAAGAAAAATGTCCTGTTGAGGAATTGGCCGCCCTCTCCTGGCTAGCCGGCTTTTTACATGACCGGGGGAAATACAGCGATCAGTTCCAGGATTATATACGTCAAGCCGTAGATGGAATAAATGAGGTACATAGAGGAGAAGTCAATCACTCTGGCGCAGGAGGCCGTATCATAGAAAGGCTGCTGCCTGGTACTCTTGCGTCAAAGATGATCCAGGCGGCAGTCTATTCCCATCATGGTCTGAGAGACTGTTTATCTCCGGTAAACGGACATCTGCTGTTTGAGCTGCCTTCTGATGATAAGGCAGAAATTAAACAGGCAGTAGAACGTTTTTTCGCCATGCATGACAGCTCAAAATTAGAAGAACAGTGCAGGCTTGCCTATGAATCAGGAAACTCGATAAAAAAGAAAATTTTGGAATTTGAGAAAAGCAGTGATAATGGTCCGGCTTATGACCATCGGGATTTTTTTCTTGGCATGTATGAAAGGATTCTTTTGTCTCTGGTGATCGAAGGCGACCGTACAGACACGGCTTCTTTTATGCAGGGAAGGAAACGTGAACGTATTTTGGCGGATGAGGAAATGAAGGCCATATGGGAAGCGTGTATCGTTAATCTGGAAAACCATATTCGGAAAATGACGGTGTTAAATGATATAGATGCGGCCAGAGCGGCAATTTCAAAACAATGCCTTACAGCCGCGGCTTCTTCTGCCTCCCTTTACCGCCTTACTGTTCCCACCGGAGGGGGAAAGACTTTAAGCAGCCTTCGTTTTTCCCTTCACCATGCGGCGGCATATAAGAAAAAGCATATTATCTATATCGCACCATATAATTCAATCCTTGAACAAAATGCGGAAGATATCAAGGCGGCTCTTGGAAGAGCAGATATTGTTCTGGAACATCACAGCAATGTGATTCAGGAAAATGAGAAAGAGGAGGAACAATATGCTCTTTTGACTGAAAACTGGGAATCGCCGATCATCTGTACCACAGCAGTGCAGTTCCTCAATACATTGTTTTCTTCCGGAACCGGTAATATCCGGCGTATGTACAGTATTTGCAGCAGCGTGATTATATTTGACGAAATTCAGGCGCTGCCCGTAAAAATAACGGAATTATTTAATCAGGCTATTAATTTCTTGACGGTATTTGGTAAATCGACGGTTGTATTGTGTTCAGCTACCCAGCCGCTTCTGGACCGTCTTGAAGTAAAACGCCTTTGTCCCCCGAAAGATATGATTTCCGGTCCATTGACAGAACGTTATGCGGATGTATTTAAACGAACATCGCTGATAGATTGTACGGATCGGGCTGTTTCGGGAATGGATATAAGCAGACTTTGTGATTTTGCGGAAGACATTTTTATAAAAGAACGCCAGGTGTTGATTGTTGTTAATACGAAGGACTGTGCGAGAGCGGTATATGAGGAATTAAAGAAACGAAAAGGGAAGGATTGCATTGTGATCCATCTGAGCACTAATATGTGCGCGGAAAACCGGCGCAGCGTTTTGGCGGGGCTGCGGGAAAAACTGGATGAGAAAAAGGATATCATCTGTGTCAGTACACAGCTGATTGAGGCGGGGGTAAATATTTCATTCAGGTCGGTGATCCGTTCTTTAGCCGGTCTTGATAGTATGATTCAGGCAGCAGGACGCTGCAACCGCCATGGAGAACGCGAAAATGGTAATGTCTACATAGTAAAAATGTCTCCACAGGCGGAGAATATTAAAAGATTGACGGACATCAGAGAAGCGCAGACTGCTTCGGAAGAGGTGTTGTATCAGTATAGGATAAATCCGGAATACATGGGAAACAGCTTGAC
Source organism: Clostridium sp. chh4-2 (assembly GCF_002899675.1). Taxonomy (GTDB): domain Bacteria; phylum Bacillota; class Clostridia; order Lachnospirales; family Lachnospiraceae; genus CHH4-2. Next base: position 99,069 of record NZ_PKUU01000013.1, read on the forward strand.
CTCAATGCGGGCTATGGAACTTTACTATCAGCGGTATTTTTATCAGCGGAGGGAGGAGATGAAATACAATGTAAATGTGGAAGGCGTCGCTGCCGGGGATGATGGAGCGAACCTGGTGAATCTGCTTTCGGTGAACCAGATTGGAAGGAATGAATATCTGAGAAGCCATAACAGACAATTGTCAAATCGCATGATGAATCAGGCATTTAAAACGGCGGGCGATTTGTTTAAGGTAATACCGGAGGATGGAAAAATAGATGTGATCGTGGAATACTATCAGGAGGCAAGAACGTCAATAGACAATCTGAGCAACCCCTACTTGACTGTCACCGAACAAAGAAAATTACTAAGGAAGTTGCAGCGTTATACGGTTGGTATCTCTGAATCAATGAGACGAAAAATTGGCAATGCTATATATCCCGCCTGTGATGGGAAAATACTTGTGCTGAGCCGGGATTATTACAGTCCGGAAACAGGCGTATCAGATACGCCATGCAGCATGTCGGAGATGATATTTTAAAGGAACAAGGAGATGCTGTTAATGTGCAGGTGCGAATGCCAAGTGAACATGAAATATAGGGGGGGGATTCGCACCTGATTTGTTGGAAGATTTTGTGAATAAATGAATAATAGGAAGCGGCGGATTGTGTGATTGGAAGAAATGTTGTATAATTTGTATAAATGAAACTGGAATGAAATAAAAATTATGGTTATATTTGTAGTCGGCTTCCGCGAGGGAGCTGTGGATTGAAATACCTCCTATCCAATTGCCCTGCACACATCACGTATGTCGGCTTCCGCGAGGGAGCTGTGGATTGAAATGTTGTAATAACAATTACATCCTTATATTTTGTAAGTCGGCTTCCGCGAGGGAGCTGTGGATTGAAATGCTATCTGCTCATCTAGTCCACCATACACAACAGTGTCGGCTTCCGCGAGGGAGCTGTGGATTGAAATGTTGAGATCCCACTTTTCCAGATATGCTTCCAACGTCGGCTTCTGCGAAGGAGCTGTGGATTGAAATGCAACTTGAATCGGAACAGGAGATACAGCCAAAAGGTCAGCTTCTGCGAAGGAGCTGTGGATTGAAATGTTCATTTAATAGAGCCATATCTTCCTCCATTCTGTCAGCTTCTGCGAAGGAGCTGTGGATTGAAATTTTTTATCCAGATAGTAGGATTTGGTTCAAAAAGGTCAGCTTCTGCGAAGAAGCTGTGGATTGAAATTAATACGCTGTGGAAATCTCCGCCTGTTGCAATAACGTCAGCTTCTGCGAAGGAGCTGTGGATTGAAATATTCCTTTTCCATATGCGTAATTTACAACATAGTGTCAGCTTCTGCGAAGGAGCTGTGGATTGAAATAAAACATATGCCTGTAAAGTCATTCGCAACATGCGCCAGCTTCTGCTAGTAGGTTATGGATAGAAACGAGACAGAAAAGGAACCAGGTATATTCGCTTCAATGCCATCTCCAACAAAGCGCCCATGAATTAAAATACCTATCAGGAGTGGCCACAATGACCATGGACCTGCCAGCCTCCCCGAAGCCTCGTCCAATTAAAACACACCACACAATACATATAAAATTACATTGCCCAATTATTACCAAATGCATTTCCAGCCTCATCCCCCTGAATGCAGAAACCAGAAAATAAACTTATTGATACAACAACCTGTTATAAATTCGCTGTCAATATAACTCAAATTATCTTACGGAGGTGATGCCAATGAAACACAGAAACACCGTAGAGTTTCAGATATCCGGTGACTATGCGCTTTTTTCAGATCCGGTTATGCGTGTGGGCGGCGAGAAGTGCTCCTATCATATCCCTACCTACGAGGCCTTAAAAGGAATTCTTCAAAGCGTTTACTGGAAGCCGACTATAGTTTGGATCATAGACGAAGTGCGGGTTATGAAGCCGATTCAGACAGAATCAAAGAGCATAAGGCCAATTAACTATAATGGGGGAAATGATTTATCCTATTATACTTACCTGAAAAATGTCTGTTATCAGGTTCGTGCACATTTTGAATGGAATGAGAATCGGCCGGAGATGGCTGCCGACCGGAATGAGCACAAACATCACAATATTGCAAAGCGAATGATCTCAAGAGGAGGAAGGCGGGATATCTTTCTCGGAACAAGAGAATGTCAGGGATATGTGGAGCCTTGTGTGTTTGGAGAGGAAAAGAGTTATTACGATGATATGGAAGGGGAAATCTCCTATGGTTTCATGTACCATGGGATTACATATGCGGATGAAGCCGTACTCCCTGAGGATAAAGGACAGATGACCGTCCGATTTTGGAGGCCGGTCATGAAAAAGGGAGGTATCATTGAATTTGTGCGCCCGGAAGAATGTTCGCAGAAGCGCCATATACATGAAGCTGAGATCAAGATTTTTGGTGAAAATGAATTCAGCGGCCTTATGGAATTTACCGGAGAGGAGGCTGAGGCTTGAACTGGATAGAAGAACTTTGCGATCTATATGAGAAAAATCGTGAGAGTGTCGGTAAGGTGTTGTCTAAATCGTATCATACGAAAAAGGGAGAGGAAAAAATTCCGTTGATTCTGCTCCCTATTTTTCATACCACCGTTACAGCTCAGATTACAGTTACAATTGATAAAACGGGTACATTTCTGAACGCAGAACCGGTGGATGATTCGGACAAGCTTACAATCATACCGGTTACGGATAAATCTCTTGCGAGAACCGGTAATCCTGAGCCTCATCCGCTCTGTGATAAGCTGAAATACCTGGCCGGCGACTATATGGCATATTGTACAGTAAAAAAAGGCAAGGATTACAGCAAATACTATGCTGCCTATATGGAATCACTCCGGAAGTGGCGCGAATCATGTTTTACCCATGAAAAAGTGGATGCAGTCTATCTTTACTTGGAAAAAGGTACCCTGATTCACGATTTAATCAGGTGTAATGTCCTGCATCCGGACGAAGAAGGGAAAATTACTGATAAAGAGAAAATACAAAATGTCTCCCAAACAGACGCCTTTGTCAGATTCAGAATCATGCAGTCATTTGAGAAAGAAGAGAACCTTCTTTCGGATACAACTGGAAAATTTCGTTCAGAATGCTGGCTGGATCAGACCTTGCAGCAGAGCTTTATAGATTACTGCAGATCCCAGCAGAGCATAAAGGACTTATGTTATCTTTCCGGAGAAATAACATCGGTTTCCTATTTACATCCAAAAAAAATCCGTCATGAAGGGGATGGAGCGAAGCTGATATCCGCAAATGACGAACAGAATTATACATTCCGCGGCAGATTTAAAGACAAAAACGAGGCGTTTGCAATTGGCTATGAGACATCGCAAAAGGCACATAATGCCTTAAAATGGATAATCCGCAAACAGGGATATAAATGGGATGATTTTTATGTTGTTATATGGGAATCCGATTTAAGAAAAATTCCGGATATTTATGCGGATACAGATGCTGTCTGCGATAATTATGAAGAAGCATGGGGAGATGAAGAGGAGATATATGAGCCGGCCCCATATGCGGGAACAGACATGAGAGGCGCGCAGCATTTTCAAGCGGCGATGAGAGGATATGAAAGAAAATTACAGCCGGGTTCCAGAACCGTGATGATATCTTTGGACGCAGCGACAACGGGCCGCCTGGCGATGACCGGATTCAAGTCTATGGAGACCTCCCGTTATATTGAAAATATTCAGTACTGGCATGAAAGCTGTGAATGGCTTTATATAAAATTGAAAAATAAGAAATTTCATTCATACATGGGAATGGCCGGTGTAAAAGATATTGCTGAGATCTTATACGGAGTGGAGCGAAATGGCTTGCTGACGCTGGAGGGAAAGGCATTTCTTTACGCGCAGCTGGTAAAACGGCTGCTTCCATGCATTTCACAGAGACAGCCGGTTCCGGAGGATATAGTAAATCTGGCGCTGAAAAAGGCATCCTCCCCGGTATTATATGATTCATGGTATAATTGGGAACGGGTAGTCTCCGTAGCCTGTTCATTGATAAAAAAGCAGAGAAAAGAACGCGAAGGGGAGGAATGGAGTGTGGCTGTAGATCAGGAATGTGATAATCGTAACTATCTTTATGGCAGGATGCTTGCCATAGCAGATCGTATTGAGTATCGGACATATGACAGAGAAGATGGAAGAACAACAAATGCAAAGCGCTATATGACGGCATTTTCCCAAAGGCCGTTCAGCACATGGAAAAATCTGGAGGAAAAACTGCAGCCGTATTTACAGAGACTGAAACCGGGAGAACGGAATAAATATATGAACCTGCTAGATGATGTGGCCAGTAAATTTACGGTTGAAAAATTCGAATGTGATGAACCGTTAAATGGATTATATCTGCTCGGATTTCATAGTCAGTCATATGATTTGCGTAACTGGAAAGGGGAGGAAGAACAATGAATGAACTGAAAGGAAAAATTGATTTTGTGCTGCTGGTATCCGCAACCAATGCGAATCCTAATGGAGATCCGCTTAATGGAAACCAGCCCAGGATTTCCATAGACGGGCTGGGAGAGATTTCGGATGTCTGCATTAAGCGGAAAATCCGAAACCGTTTTCAGGATATGGGGCAGCGTGTTTTTGTTCAGTCAGATGACCGTTCGGATGACTCTTATAACAGCTTAAAAGATCGGGCGGATGGATGCGCTGAATTAAAGAAGGAAATAGATAAAAAGAAAAATGCCAATAAACAGAAATGCAGTGAAATTGCATGCCGTGAATGGATTGATGTGCGCAGCTTTGGGCAGGTATTTGCTTTCAAAGGTGTGGAAGTCTCTCTTGGAATCAGGGGACCGGTGTCCATCCACCAGGCTGTCAGCGTATCTCCGGTAGATACGATCAGCATGCAGATTACAAAAAGCGTCAATAGTGAGGCGGGAAAGGACAGCAAGGCTTCCGATACCATGGGGATGAAATACAGAGTTGGATTTGGCCTTTATGTGGTAAAGGGAAGTGTTAATGTACAGCTGGCTGAAAAAACGGGCTTTTCCCAGGATGATGCCGAATGTTTAAAGGAGGCTTTAAAAACTCTGTTTGAAAATGACGCTTCCTCAGCCAGACCGGAAGGCAGTATGGAAGTGTGCCGGTTGTATTGGTGGCAGCATAAGGAAAAGACGCCGGCCGTATCGACCGCACAGATTCATCGGAGTGTAAAAATCACACCTTTGACGGACCGGCCGAGAAGTTTTGAGGATTACGATATCAAAGTTGAGGAGCTTCCATGTGTAAAACCGGAGGTATATGGAATTGTATGAGGAAGATGATTGGCTTCAATTATCAGGGATTCAGCACTTTGAATTTTGCAGAAGGCAGTGGGCATTAGCATATATTGAGCTTCAATGGCAGGAAAATGTGAGAACCGTGGAAGGAAAACTGATGCATGAAAGGGCTCATGATGTATCAAATGGTGAAAAGCGCGGAGACATCATTATATCCAGGGCGATGCCGGTCCATTCCAGGGAAATGGGCGTAAGCGGAGAATGTGACATCGTGGAATTTCACAAAAGCGAGGAGGGAATTTCGATAGTCGGCCGCGATGGCCTGTTTGAGGTGATTCCGATAGAATACAAACGTGGAGAACCCAAAAAAGATGACATCGATCTGCTTCAGCTCACAGCCCAGGCCATGTGTCTGGAAGAAATGCTGTGCTGCTGCATCCCTTATGGCTATCTTTACTATGGAGAGACCAGGCGCAGGAAAAAATTTGTATTTGATGAAGAAATCCGCATCAAAACCAGGAACATTTTCCTTGAAATGCATAAATATTATGACAGGAGATACACGCCAAAGGCAAAGCGGACAAAAAGCTGCAACGCATGCTCCCTCAAAGATATTTGTCTTCCTATGCTTGGCAGACATGAGAGCGCTGCGGATTACATCAACAGGAATCTGAACGAGGAGGAGGGCGTATGAAACATTTATTGAACACATTATATATTACTTCTCCTGACCGTTATCTTTCTTTGGATGGGGAGAATGTAGTAATCCGTTCAGAAGATGGGGAGATTGGCCGCGTTCCTCTTCATAACCTGGAAGCAATTATTACATTTGGTTATCAGGGGGCCAGTCCGGCACTCATGGGTGCCTGTGTCCAGAAAAATATTGATTTGAGCTTTCTGTCCGCCAATGGACGTTTTCTTGCCAGGGTAAGCGGGGAAGTTCGGGGAAATGTTACCCTGAGAAAGCAGCAATACCGCCTCAGTGAAAATGATAAGGAAGCCATCGCAATAGCGAGAAATTGTATTCTTGGCAAGGTATTTAATTCCCGTTGGGTTTTAGAGCGGGCGGCCAGGGATTATCCAATGAGATTGGATTCGGATAAGCTGAAAGCAAAATCCTCATTCTTAGCGGAAAGTTTAAGAAAAATCAGGTTATGTGAGAATGCCGGGGAACTTCGGGGATTGGAGGGAGAGGCCGCTTCCGTATATTTTTCTGTTTTTGATGATTTAATTCTTCAGCAGAAGGAGGAATTCTATTTTCATGGCAGAAATAAACGTCCCCCGCTGGACCGTGTGAATGCAATGCTGTCATTTGCCTATACCCTTCTTACGGGAATGTGCGGGGCGGCTCTTGAAACTGTAGGTTTGGACCCTTATGTGGGATTTCTTCATACCGACAGGCCGGGGAGGATGTCATTGGCACTTGATCTGATGGAAGAATTCCGCAGCGTCATGGCGGACAGATTCGTTCTCACATTGGTCAATAAACGGATGATAACCAAGGAAGGATTCACGCAAAAGGAGAATGGGGCTGTCATTATGGATGACGATACGAGAAAACTATTTTTGTCCCAATGGCAGGCTAAGAAACAGGAAACCATAAAACATCCGTTCCTGGATGAGAAGATAGAATGGGGGATGGTTCCATACGTGCAGGCCATGCTGCTGGCTCGATATATTAGAGGCGATTTGGATGAATATCCGCCGTTTTTGTGGAAGTAGGTGTTGTAGTTATGCTCGTGCTTATTACATATGACGTGAATACGGAAAATGCTGCCGGAAGAAGCCGTTTGCGCCGAGTTGCAAAACAATGTGTTAACTATGGGCAGCGGGTACAAAATTCTGTTTTTGAATGCAATATTGATGCAGCAAAATGCAGAGAGGTTAAAGCGATATTAGAGGGGATTATTGATAAGAATGTAGATAGCCTTCGATTTTATTATCTCGGCAATAATTATAAGAATAAGGTGGAACATATTGGCGCAAAACCAGGATTTGATGTAACAGAGCCGTTGATTTTTTAATTATGCTATGCAGGAGAATTGTCAGATAGTTTATTGATGCATAGGTGCGAATGTCAAGTGAACATAAAAATCCCGGGAGATTCGCACCTGATTTTTCAAAGAAAGAATAAAGGGATACCTTTGTATAGTCTGAAATAAAGAATTAATATTAAGAAGAAAAAGTTAATTTTGTGTGTTTTTAGGAATTGTGATGATTATTTTGCAAGAATTTGCTGTCGCCTTCTGCGAAGAAGGTGTGGATTGAAATCAGGGAATCCGGCAGCTTATTGCGCTTGCATCCGGCGTCGCCTTCTGCGAAGAAGGTGTGGATTGAAATCCGCGATATGACGGCAGTTCCGTTGCAGTCCAGTCGCCTTCTGCGAAGAAGGTGTGGATTGAAATTAAGGCTTTCAACCTAACCACCTCCTTTCATGTCCGTCGCCTTCTGCGAAGAAGGTGTGGATTGAAATAATGCCTATGCAACCACTACTGCACATGGGAGTGCGGTCGCCTTCTGCGAAGAAGGTGTGGATTGAAATTTTATTGTCTGGTATTCTCTTGGCCTTTTCCGGGTCGCCTTCTGCGAAGAAGGTGTGGATTGAAATGTTTTTGTATGGTGTGTTGGGATTCTGCATATTGTCGCCTTCTGCGAAGAAGGTGTGGATTGAAATACTCACCCGCTTAAAAGTGCTCAACGGTTCCTCGTCGCCTTCTGCGAAGAAGGTGTGGATTGAAATATCAATATCAGAACAAAACCAACATGTGCGGCGAAAGTCGCCTTCTGCGAAGGAGGTGTGGATTGAAATGAGAACGGGCAACGTAAGCCAAGCCTTGATGTAGGTCGCCTTCTGCGAAGAAGGTGCGGATTGAAATAATCTTGTTATTAATCCTGGACTAATTCCATAGGTCGCCTTCTGCGAGGAAGGTGTGGATTGAAATGGATACGGATTCCATCGAGCAGACCTTCCGTATTACGTCGCCTTCTGCGAAGAAGGTGTGGATTGAAATGTACCATTCTGAAACTTAACAATATCCGTTAATGTCGCCTTCTGCGAGGAAGGTGTGGATTGAAATTCGTTGTCCTCTACAATCTGTCGTGCCTGTTCTAAGTCGCCTTCTGTGAGGAAGGTGTGGATTGAAATATGGAACAGGGTACTGGGAAAAGCATTACGGCAGTCGCCTTCTGCGAAGAGGGTGTGGATTAAAATACTTCAAGAGAACCATTTATCTATTTTCACCATCCATCTTCTGACATAAGCCTTCATTTCGACATACCGAAGGTTATTTTACCCGCCCCTTATATAGCTGATGTGGTAAAGATATAATTCTTCCTATACAGTTTTATCGGAACACTTATACTAACCACAATCACCCCGCTGATGACCCTATACAATTATTTGTCATCCTGGCTAAAGTATTCTAACACTTTAACCTGTCAGCTTTTTTGGAATTTTGTCAAAGCAGACCAGAGAAAACTATTTTGAATACCATCTAAAAGTAAGGACACCGCCTGTTATGAGAGTATCTGTCAAATGCTCCGGAGGTATGAGAAGCGGTACAATAACCAATAATATAACCAATTAGGACAGCCCGTCTTCCTGTAATACCAGCTGTCATTCAATAATCATCTGAGGACCTCCATAAAAGTATCAATGCAAAAACATGCCTGCAAACAAGCCTGATACAGTTTTTCACCGATGTTCCCTCATTTTTAACGGCAATCATTAATTAATTTAAACAATCATCCATCCAAATGACTGACATAATCCAGCTATCAAACATAAGTTAAATTGCAGCCCATTATTGTCTGCATCGCTATACCAAAAAATTGCGCAAATTTTATTTACTCTGCGCAATTAAAAAAAGTTAAAGCTGCCATATAGGCAGCCAGGGAGGAAATTATGAGCATTAAAACGATTGTAGTGGATAATTCTATCGACTTAAAAGAAAAACTGACAAAAATTCTAAACGAAATAGACGGAGTAGAAGTCTGCGCCAGCTTCGATGAAGCCATCGAAGCCATGTGCTATGTAAAAGAAAATCCGGTTGATATGGTTTTTTCCGACGTGGTCATGCCGGACATCAGCGGAATCAGCCTGGCGAAGTCTATCTATGAGCTTCCGGACCCGCCGGAAGTGGTTTTACTGTCCGGCATTCCCGGATTTTCCTTAGAGGCCTGGCAGATTCGTGCCTATGGTTTTATCATCAAACCATATACGAAAGCTCAGATCATTCAGATGATTCACAAATATCAGGCTGATAGAAATCAAGTTGAGCAAGTCGGATGAATTCCGTCATTTCCCGGGTCACCCACTTGTCGCGGTGGTAGATGATCTGCCGCCACATGGAAATATGAAAATCCGAAACGTCGAGAATTGCCAGCCGGTGATTAGCGACGCTTTCTTTTATGGTAAAATGAGGCAGAAATGAAAGGCCCATATTCTGTTTTACCAGATTGATGATAAATTCTGTATTGCTGATTTCCAGAAACGGCGTGACCTGGCAGCCTTTGGATGCCAGCAGAACATCCAGTTCCTTCCTGTAGTTGGCATCTTTTTCAGTGAGAACAAATCGTTCCTGAAGAATATCTTTGAGTTCCAGCCCCTTTTTACCTGCAAATGGTGACTGAACCGAAGCGGTGAAAACCACTTCATCCTCTTTCTCCAGGACTTTAATCCAGTTTGTGTGATAGAGGGGGCGGTCCAGAAGATAGATGATATCCACTTTGTTGTGCTCCATCATATCGATCAGCTCTTCCGGTGATCCGGTGAGGATCTGTACCGTAACATTGGGATGGTGTTCGTAAAAATAGTGGAGAATGGGAGGAAATTTGGAAAAACATAAGGATTCAATGGTTCCGATTCTCAGCACACCGCTTAACGGCCCCTGGCCGCGGAGGGCTTTTTTCGCCTCGAACATCTCTTTTAAAATATTATTGGAGTATACGTAAAATTGTTCACCCTGATGAGTCAGGGTGATTTTTTTTCCCACACGGTCAAACAGGCGGGTTTCCAGCTCATTTTCCAAAAGTTTGATCTGAACAGTGACCGCGGACTGGGAATAGCCCAATTCTTCCGCCGCCTTAGAAAAACTCTGCAGCTGAGCCACTTTAATGAATGTATAGATTTGGCGCGTTTCCATCTTTCATTCTCCTTTATCTTTCGTTTTTCCTGAATCTTCCATTTTGTGCAATTGTCCGGTATTCTTGTATGAAATTGTCAGACTATTAAAAATATTAAACATATTAATAAAAACCATGAATTTGATTAATGCATATTCCCATGTTATATTAAAATTACATTGACGTCAATCGTGCATGATGCACAAATATTCAGATATTATGTTACTGTGCGGCAGGTACTGTACAGCAGCCAAAATGAAAAAAGAAAACAGGATAACTTTATGTAGGAGGAAGTCATGGGGAATAAGAAAAAACTGGGGTTAGTTCCAAAATTGATTATAGGTATTATTTTAGGTATTTTGATCGGCAGCTTTATGCCGGATGCGGTGATCCGTGTATTTGTCACGTTTTCAACGCTGTTCAGTTCCTTCCTGAAGTTTGTGATTCCGTTAATGATTCTGGCATTTGTAACGATGGGGATTGCGGATCTGACACAGGGAGCGGGAAAGCTTTTAGGAATTACGGCGCTGCTTTCTTACGCCTCTACGCTGATTGCGGGCACAACCGCATTTTTAGTGGGAATCAATCTGTTTCCTCATTTTATCAGCTCAGAGGTGATTCAGTCCATCGGGAATCCGGAGGACGGAATGCTTTCCACTTATTTTCAGCTTCAGATCACGCCGGTGATGGATGTGATGGCTGCGGTTGCGCTGGCATTTATTCTGGGGCTCTGCATCAGTTCCATGAGAGGAAAAGAGATTGGAAACGCCTGCTATGATGTGCTGAATGAATTTTCAAAAATTATCAATAAGGTGCTGAATACGGCCATCATTCCATTGCTTCCCTTCTATATTATGGGGACATTTGCCAATATGACGGTGAGCGGACAGACATTTGTGATTTTATCTGTTTTATGGAAAGTTTTCCTGGTAGTTATAATCCTTCACCTGCTGTATCTTGTTGTGATATTCTGTATTTCAGGCACTATTGGAAAGAGAAATCCTGTTTCCGTGCTGAAAAACCAGATTCCGGCATATCTGGCGGCTATTGGAACCCAGTCATCTGCGGCCTGTATTCCGGTTAATATTCAGTGTTCTGAGAATAATGGAGTATGTAAGGAAATCCGCAATTTTGTAATTCCGCTGTGCGCCAATATCCATATGGCGGGAAGCATGATAACCATTACCTGCTGTGTGACCAGCGTGCTTTTGATGAGCAATATGGAAATCAATCTGGGAATTATTGTACCGTTTATCATGACTCTTGGAATCGCGATGATCGCTTCTCCGGGAGCTCCGGGCGGTTCCATCATGTCGGCGCTTCCATTTCTGCCGCTGGTGGGAATCGGAACGGAGAGCGCTCTTGCAAGCCTTTTAATCGCGCTCTATATCACTCAGGACAGCTTCGGCACAGCCTGTAACGTATCCGGAGACGGTGGAATTGCCCTTATTGTGGATTCCATTTATAAAAGATTCATTTTAAAAGAAGAAACAGCTGCGACGGTGAGCCATGTGCCTGTGGCTGCTGTGGAAAAATAAACAGAAACGAGGCATGAAGATATGGCATTTATAAGCGCATTTGATGTGTTGGGACCCAACATGATAGGACCGTCCAGTTCTCATACCGCAGGAGCGGTGGCGATTTCCCTGCTCGCCCAGAAGATGATCAGCGGTCCGGTTCTGAAAGCTGATTTTATTCTCTATGGTTCATTTGCAAAAACGTATAAAGGACATGGAACCGACCGCGCCCTGTTGGGAGGAATCATGGGGTTTGAAACCGATGATATCCGCATTAGAAATTCCTTTGCGATTGCGAAAGAACGGGGACTTGCCTATACCTTTACCACAAACGAACGGGAGAAAGAGGTACATCCCAATACCGTGGACATCCGTTTGGAAAATGAAAAGCACGATGTGCTGACCGTGCGGGGCGAATCCCTGGGCGGCGGTAAGGTGAGGATCACGAGAATCAACCAGGTTGAAGTGGACTTTACAGGAGAGTACAGCGCGGTTATCGTGATTCATCAGGATAAACCGGGAGTGGTAGCCCATATCACCAAATGTTTAAGCGACTGCAATGTCAATATTGCCTTTATGAAATTATTCAGGGAGGATAAAGGAGCCACCGCTTACAGCATCGTGGAATCCGACGAACGCCTTCCGAATGAAGTGATTTCCCATATCAAGGAAAATCCCAATGTTCATGATACCATGCTGGTACAGATATAGGAGGCTAAGATTATGGATTTTAAGACAGGAAGAGAACTTCTGGAATTATGCAAAGAACATGAGATGTCCATATCGGAAGTCATGATGCAGAGGGAAACCGATCTGACGGAAGTGAGCAGAGACGATATCTATGCGCGCATGGAAAAAGCCCTTTCGATCATGAGGGAATCCTCCCACAAACCGTTAACAGAGCCGGTAAAATCCATCGGCGGCCTGATCGGGGGAGAGGCGGAGAAATTGGAGAAACGCCGCCTTTCGGGAGCTTCCATCTGTGGAAACGTGCTGGCAAAGGCGATCACCTACGCCATGGCCGTGTTGGAAGTGAATACTTCCATGGGCCTTATCGTAGCGGCCCCCACGGCCGGTTCCTCAGGAATTGTGCCCGGGCTTCTTTTATCCCTTCAGGAAGAATACAATCTTACGGATGAAGAGGTGATCCACGCTCTGTTTACCGCGTCCGCAGTGGGCTATCTGGCCATGCGCAACGCTACGGTTGCAGGAGCGGTAGGCGGCTGCCAGGCCGAGGTGGGAGTGGCTTCCGCTATGGCTGCGGCTTCCGCCGTAGAGCTGATGGGCGGCACGCCCAAACAGTGCCTGAATGCAGCTTCCACAGCGATCATGAATCTTTTGGGCCTGGTCTGTGATCCCATCGGAGGATTGGTGGAATGCCCGTGTCAGAGCCGGAATGCGGTGGGAACCGCCAATGCCCTGACCTGTGCAGAAATCGCGCTCAGCGGGATCGGCCAGCTGATTCCCTTAGACGAGATGCTGGATACCATGTTAAATGTGGGACGGGGTTTGCCCTACGAACTGAGAGAGACGGCTTTAGGCGGATGTGCCGCCACTGCAACCGGATGCACGCTGGGGTGCTGTTCTTTGAATGCTTAAAATAAATAAGGAAGCGGTGGCGTGGTCTGCATGATGCGGATCTTCGCCACCCTTTTCAGTTCCATAAAGGCCTGGTTGATAAACCGGATTGCACATATTATAATGAAGACAGAACGGTTCGATTTACATAGGAAGAGGGGAAACAGATGATAAATGAAACAGGCAGTATGCCGCTCATCAAAGTGATGCTGGTGGACGATGACCAGCTGCTGTTGGAAGACATACAGAAACTGGTGGACTGGGCACAGCTGGGATTTGAGATCACCGGAGTGTTTGGAAACGGCCAAGCGGCTTACAGCCATCTGGCTGCCTGCCGTCCTGATTTTATCATTACGGATATCCGCATGCCGTGTATGGACGGTCTGGCTTTTGTTGCCAGGGTGAAAGAATCCATGCCCCAGGTTCAGATGCTGCTTTTGACGGCCTATTCTGATTTCGACTATGCCAAAGAGGCGATCCGGCTGGGAGTGTCCGACTATGTTTTAAAATATGACTTGAATGAAGAGACTTTGACGGCGGAGCTTTTAAAGGTCAGAAGCCGTTTTTTCAGCAACCGGAGCATTTCCGTGATGAGCAGCCAGCAGAAGCTGGAGCAGTTTTTAAGCGCTCCTCAGGATGAGAATGCGAAAAGGATGCTTGAGCAAATGCTGGAGGATTATGGTTCCTGTATTTTGGGGCTCATGGTGGTGGCGCCTCAGGAAGGGCTGGCGGTTCCGGGAATGCAGGACCAGCTGTCGGGAATTAACAGGGAATGTTACAGGATCAGGGACTGCCTTGCCAAATTTTCCATGGGAAGACAGGAAGATTTTAAGGAAGACTGCAGCTGTCTGACCATCATTCATAAAGGCAGACAGGTGGTGGTGCTGGTTTTGATGGATGACAGGTGTGCAAGTGAGAGCAGATACAGACAGACCATGTACGGCTTAGCCTGCCGGTTTGAGGAACGGCTGGGAGCGGACGGACAGGGAAAGCCGACGATTCTATATATGCCTTACGGGGTCAGGCATCCGGATCAGCTGATTTATGCTTATCAGTGTCTGGACGGCCTGATGCCCTATACCATATTCCAGGGGCACGGCAGAATTGCGGAGTATGAGCGGATTAAAGAGAAGATCGATGAAAATGAATTAAAACTGGACGAATTGGAAGAAATCCGACAGGGAATGACAGGCATGACGGTGGATGCCATACTGGAAGAACTGGAAGGATTGATGGAGCGGTTCTGCCGCTGCCGTTACAGCCTGGCCGGTTTCCGGCAGATTACTTCTTTAATGGATGCGGCTGTCCTTCAGTACCGCAAAAATAACTTCTGCTCCGCTGAACAGATCCAGCAGTTCCGGGAGGATTTGGCGGGGTGTTTGAGCGCAGAAGAAGTGTGGGAGACATTTACCGGATTTTCCCATCATATTGTGGAGTTCGGCTGTCATGTATACAGTTCCCGGGTTAGAAAGGCCATCCGTTTTATCCATGATCATTTCGGGGAGGATATCTCCGTGCAGGATGCGGCGGACCGGCTGGGCTTTAACGGGGAATATTTGAACAAGCTGTTTAAACGGGAGGTGGGCCAGGGATTTTCCAGATATTTAACGGCTTACCGGATGGAACAGGCCAGGAACCTGTTGGAAAGCGGGGAATACCGGGTCGGGGAGGTGGCCGAGATGGTGGGCTATAAAAGCAGCCAGTATTTCAGCATGACGTTCCGTCAGATCATGGGCGTGCCTCCGTCCGCATTTGGACGGCAGGGGGACGGAGGAAAATGAGCGGAAAATTCAGGATGACCATCCAGAAAAAGACCAGCGCCGGAATTGCCGTGCTTATACTGATCCTGACGCTGATCGGCAATTCGTTTGTATACCAGTACTGCTATAAGCTTCTGGTTGGCCACCGCAGTCAGCAGGATGCGGGAATCACCAGCCAGTGCGCCATGGGAGTGCAGACCGTGCTTCAGGATACTCAGTTTCTGGCACAGAACATTGCGGTCAGCCCTATTATCCAGGATTTCTTAAAGATTCCGGAGCCGGATTATTACCAGATCGAGACGATGAACCAGGAGATCAAGAATATGATCAAGCTCCGCCTTTATATCAGAAGCGCGGTGCTGATCTGCCGCGACGGGGTGTATTGGAGCTACAGTCCGTATGAGGATTATTTTAAAGGGCTTTTAAATGAGGAATGGTATCAGGAAATGGCCGGCAGGAACCAGTGCTACAGCCGGATTCATCCGATTAAAATCGCCAAGGAGCGGGATTTTATCACCTACCGGTGTTACATAGCGGACAGCAATACTCCGGTTTTGCGGACCGGGGAGCTGCTGCTGAACCTGGACGCGGCTCAGTTTGACACGGTGATGAAAGGCTTTTTTGGGGATGACAGGAAATATCTGATCTATGACGGAGAAAAAGGAGTCCCCATTGCCGGGTATATGGACTGCCCCGAGGACATTGGGAGCGCGCTGAAAGAAGGGAGCAAAAGCAAGTATATAGAAGGATGTTACCAGACGGAATACCGGGACGGATACGTCACTTATCAGAAGCTGGAGCCTTCCGGCTGGATCGTGGCTGCCTATACCTCCAAAGAGGAGATCGAGCGGGATGCAGAGCCGATCCGCCGGTTTTTCTTCCTATATACACCATTAACCGTGCTGGTGGTTGGCATGGCGGTATTTCTCTATATCCGCCAGATCATCGCTCCGGTGGCGTTAATATCCCGGGCCATGCAGGAGTTTGCGGCGGGAGGAAAGCCGGAGCTTTCCATACGAACCGGGGATGAGCTGGAGCTTTTGAGCTGCCATTTCAACGACATGGTGAAGAGCATAGATGAACATGTAAAACAAAAGATCCAGGATGAAAGGATCAAGAAAAAGATTAAATTTGACATGCTGATGTCAAAAATCCACCCTCATTTCCTATATAATACGCTGAGTTCCGTAATCTACCTGGCGAGAAGGAATGGGGATAAGGATATCGAGACGATGGTAAAATCCCTGATATTGATACTTCAGGACAGCATGGCGGCTTATGAGGGACAGATTACGGCTCCGCTTTCCCAGGAACTGGGAATTGTGGATGCTTACGGGGCGATCCAGTCCTACCGGTATAAGGATAAATTTGAAATTATTTACAATATAAATCCCGATGTAAAGGGCGCATTCATTCCCAAGAACATTCTTCAGCCGCTGGTGGAAAATGCCATCTACCACGGCATTGCGCCGAGCGAGGAATCAGGAGTGGTGGAGATTTCTGCGGAGCAGGAGAATAACATGCTGCGCATCTGCGTATCGGATACCGGAGTTGGCATGGAAGAAGAGCTGAGAGCGCGCCTGATAACCGGCGTGGAAAGCCGCGACGGAGGGGTGCATTCCATAGGACTTGGAAGCATACGCGACCGATTGGAATATCTGTACGGGGAAAACTACAGTTTTGAGGTTTACAGTGAAAAGGGGAAAGGAACCATGGTTCTGATCTGCATTCCTTATATGGAGGAACCGGCAGATGAGAGCGGAGGGGAAAAGAAAGATCAGGGGGAAGACGATGTTTAAGAAAACACTTGTTGTAATTGGGGCGCTGGCGCTTATCTATGCATGTACTTTGTTCTGGATGGTGAATAAGAGGACAGAGAATGCAGCTGTGGCGGCGGAGCCGGATAAACCGGAAGTGCTGACTGTATGGTACTGGGACGATTCGCTGGTAGAATTATTTGAAGGGTTTGCAGAAGGCAGGGAGAATCTGTCCATCAATTATGTAAATGTCCCGAACTATGAATATGCGGAAAAACTGCGCAGTGCCATATCATTTTCAGAGGAACTGCCGGATATCTGTCTGCTTCAGGACAAATTTGCAGGAGATTTTTTAAACCTGGACATCTGGGAGGACCTGGAATCAGAAGCTTACGGCCTGGACCGGAATACGCTGCCAAAAGACAGTCTTCCCTATATCACCTCGAAGAGCGGAACCGTCGTCGCGGCGCCTTATAATCTGGCGGCTTCCGGACTGGCTTACCGTTCCGGGATGATGGAGCGTGTTTTCGGGCTGTCGGAACCGGAAGAGGTGGACCGGGCGTTTACATCCTGGGAAGAGTTGATCGAGCGGGGAGCCGAATACAAGAAAACGGCGTTGGAACCTTTCTTTTTATTCAGCAGTCTGGGAGATGTGGCTACGGTGCTGTACAATCAGACGGAGAAGCCCTATGTGGAGAACGACCGCCTGGTGGAGCCGGAACGGTTTTTAGACTATTTCAGGATTCTTCATTCTTTATATGAAGAGAGGCTGGTGGACGATATGTCCCAGTGCTCGAAGGAATGGTACGACGAGTTTGAAAAGGGCCGTTTTTTGTTTTCTCCATGGAGCATGTGGCTGACCCAGAACAAGACATTTTCAAAAAATGATAAGAACGACTGGAAACTGATGATTCCGCCGGAGGGCAGCTATAAATGGGGCGGCTGCGTGTGCGCGATCCCATCTGCGGGAACCCACAAGGAAACCGCGTGGGAATTTGTCAAATACATGGCTCTTTCCGAGGAAGGAGCAAAGGCCAACAAAGAAGTATCCTGCAGCCAGTTTTTATGCTGGAAGCAGGATACTGCGGATGCATCCTACCAGAGCCTGAAGTTAGAAGGCTTTGGTGACTTCAATGTGGGGGAATATTATTTTAATTCCCTGCTTCCCGGCATGTATACCAGAGAGCTGTCGCCTTATGATTCAGCCGTGGACGTGGCCTACCATACGGCGGTAAAGGCCATTTCCCATGAAGGCGGGCTGACGCCGGAGCAAAGCTACCAGACCTTTTTGCAGCTGCTTCATAAGGCTGTTCCGGCCATTCAGATGGATGGGAAAGGTGAAAGTCCGTCAGGAATAGGGCAGTGATAGACCTGTCCGTCCATGGAACGGAGAAATTCTTCCCGCGCTTTTTCACAGACCGAAGGATCGGTCATGGCCCGGATACCGAATAAAGCCATGATCTTGGCAGCGTTTATCATGCCCTTTTCGCCGATTCCCGAACCGGAGCTGGCCGTGGTGCGCCAGTGGTGGTTTGGAACGCCCACAGGGCGGCAGGCGGTGGAAAACATGACGGTGGGAACGATGTGGCATACATCTCCCATATCAAAAGACCCGGAGCTGTTAAAGGCTCTCATCGGGCGGATTCCTTCATAGAGGAGTCCGCCTTTTTCCAGTTGGAAAGAGCGGGCCGCTTTATCACAGCTTTCAGAGATGGGGGCGGTCAGCGCTTTGGCGAATAACTGGTCATCCCGGTCAAAACGCTCCCATGGAATCCGGTGCATACAGTCATAAACCAGGTCGGCCAGTACCTGATTCTGCATGGTGGGATAGCAGCCGCCCAGATATTTAACCTCAACGGTTGTTTCTGTCATATCGGCCGCCCCTTTTGCTGTTTTTACAAGGCGCTCGTATACACTGTTTAAATTATCCATACTGAGAGCGCGGATCATATACCAGGAGGAAGCCTTGTCCGGCACAATGTTGGGGGCGGTTCCTCCTTCTTTTATCACATAATGAATCCTGACGTCTTCCGTCACATGTTCCCTCAGATACTGCGCGCCCACGTTGGTCAGTTCCAACGCGTCCAGGGCGCTTCTGCCGTTTTGGGGATCAGCTCCCGCATGGGCGCTTTTTCCATAATAGTGGAATTCCACGGACTGAACGCCTGCATTAATTCCCTGATATACAAAGTTTACGGTTGCCGGATGGAAGGATATGGCCAGATCCAAATCGTCAAAAGCATGTTCTCTCGCCATAAACGGTTTTCCGGTCAGAAGCTCTTCCGCCGGACATCCGTAAAAGACAATGGTTCCGGAACATCCGGTGCGTTCCATCTCTTCTTTTAATCCGATGACAGCGCCCACATGGGCGGCTCCCAACAGATTGTGTCCGCAGCCGTGTCCGTATTCCTGATCCAGAAATGGCTCCTGCTGAGGACAAAGCTGCTGGCTCAGGCCGGGGAGCGCGTCATATTCGCCGAAAAATCCGATTACCGGATGGCCGCTGCCCCACCGTGCGATGATTGCCGTTGGAAGGGAGCAGGCTCCCGTCTCCACACAAAATCCCTCCTGTTCCAGCAAAGCTGCGGTCCAGCCGCAGGCTTTCACCTCCTGATAAGGGCCTTCCGGATGGCGCCATATATTTATCGAGAGCTGGTTTAGGGCAGGTCTGACTGACTGGATCTTTTCAAATGCTATGGTTCCCTGCATGGTAAATACCTCCTTTATTTATTAAGAACATTATACTGAAAATAAGTGGAAGAAGATACTGAAAAAAACAGACATTACATATAAAAAACGGATAGATTCAGCTGAATGGCATGGAATCTATCCGTTTTTTATACAAAATATCCGGTTCTTATCCTGTGAGAAAAATGTCGGTTTTTGTAAAATGAGGGTATTAAAAGAAAAGGAGAGGGGTCATTTGGGAAAAGAAACGATTAAAAAATGTTTGGAGGAAGAGAGACAAGTACTTGAAAAGATGGCTCTTGATATCTGGGAACGGCCGGAAGCCGGATTCAGGGAACATTTTGCCAGCAGGCTGCAGATGGATTATCTGGCGGGAAAAGGGGCTGTGATTACAAATCCTGTCGGTAAGCTGGATACGGCTTTTGTGGCGGAATACGGAGAGGGACATCCCATTATCGGAATTCTGGGTGAATTCGATTCTCTGCCTGATCTGAGCCAGAAGGCAGGACTGAACTATAAAGAGCCTGTTAAGGAAGGGGAGAGAGGGCACGGATGCGGCCACAATCTGCTGGGTGTTGGAAGTATCGCGGCCTTTGTATCCCTGATGGAAACCATGAAACAGGAAGGCATTACAGGTACGGTCCGTTATTACGGCTGTCCTGCGGAAGAAAATCTGGCCGGAAAATCCTTTATGGCAAAAGCAGGAGTGTTCGACGATCTGGACTGCTGTCTGAGCTGGCATCCGTCAGGGGAAGACGGGGCCGGATATTCCAACAACACCGCATTGGAAACGATGGATTTTTATTTTACGGGTATTGAAGCCCATGCGGGCGCCAATCCTCATCTGGGGCGCAGTGCACTGGATGCGGTGGAACTGATGAATGTGGGCTGCAACTATCTGAGAGAGCATATCATACCTTCCGCCAGAGTCCATTACATAATCACGGACGGAGGAAGGGCGGTCAACATCGTGCCCGGAAAAGCTGCGGTGCGGTATGCGGTCCGCGCGCCCAAGGTGGAGCAGATGCTGGATATTGCAGAACGGCTGAACGATATTTCAAAGGGAGCCGCTCTGATGACGGGAACAACGGTTAAGCGTGTGATCACAAGCATTTACCACAACCGCCTTCCCAATGCGGCTCTTGCCGATCTGGCCTATGAAAACTTCCTGACGGCATCGCCCTGCGAGTATACGGAAGAGGAACTGGCGTTTGCGGATTCCATGGCGGCCGCCTATCCCCCGGGAACCGTGGAGCGGGTGGTAAAAGGTTACGGCGTGGATATGAGCGAGGTAAAACACAATCTGCTTCCGCGTCCGGTCAAGATGGGAAGCAAGGAGAAGATAGGCGGAGGCTCCACCGATGTGGGCGATGTGTCCTGGATTACGCCGACTCTCAATATGACTGCGGTCTGCTGTCCTGTGATGGTAAACGGGCACACCTGGCAGGGCACTTCCTGCTACGGAACCAGCTTTGCCGCTAAGGGGATGATACGGGCAGGAGAAGTTCTGGCGGCTACGGCCTATGACCTGATGACGGATAAAAAAGAGGTGCTTGCC
The DNA here is from genome assembly GCF_002899675.1 of Clostridium sp. chh4-2. Taxonomy (GTDB): domain Bacteria; phylum Bacillota; class Clostridia; order Lachnospirales; family Lachnospiraceae; genus CHH4-2. Next base: position 120,289 of record NZ_PKUU01000013.1, read on the forward strand.
AAGGCAAAAGAGGAATGGGAACACGATAAAAACGGCCAAAGCTATGTGCCGATCCCTGACGATATGGAACCGTATTACGATTGACAGGATTTTTAGGATGAGGATTATATGGGAAAAGAACGGATTCAACATTATATAGAAATGCACAGGGCCGCATTGGAGGAAATGACGCTGGATATCTGGAAACACCCGGAAGGTGGCTTTCGGGAAAAGCGGACGGCCGCAGTACAGGCGGAATATCTGAAACGTCTGGGAGCTCGGGTAACATTTCCCGTTTCCTGTGCGCCCACCGCATTTGTGGCGGAATACGGGAGCCAAAAACCGGTAATCGGCTTTCTGGGCGAACTGGATGCCCTGCCGGGATTCAGCCAGAAAGTGAGCGCCAGGAAGGAACCTTTAGAGGAAGGCGCCTATGGCCACGCCTGCGGCCATAACCTGCTTTCCTGCGGATCTTTGGCCGGATTTGCGGCGGTGATGGAAGTGATGAGGGAAGAAGGAATACCGGGTACGGTCAGATATTACGGGTGTCCGGCGGAGGAGAGTTTCGGCGGCAAGACATTTATGGCAAGGGAAGGGCTGTTTGACGATGTGGACTGCTGTATGAACTGGCATCCGTCAGGGGACGACGCCGTGGCGCTGACCCAGTCCAGCGCATTCGAGCTGCTGGAGTTTTATTTTACAGGCACTGAGGCCCATGCGGGAGCCAATCCCCATCTGGGAAGAAGCGCTCTGGACGCGGTGGAGCTGATGAATGTGGGCGCAAATTATCTGAGAGAACATGTGATAAGCGCGGCCCGCATCCAGTATATCATCACGGACGGCGGAAAAGCGGTTAATATCGTCCCGGGAAAGGCCTCCGTCCGGTATGCGGTGAGAGCGCCTCAGATCGGACAGCTTCAGGAGATTGTTGCCCGGCTGGCGGATGTTTCTAAAGGAGCGGCCATGATGACCGGAACAACTGTGCAATATCAGGTGAAGAGCATTTACCACAACCGGCTGCCAAATTATGCTCTCAGCGATCTGGTTTACGATAATCTGAAGGAATGTCCGTGGCCGGAATACACAAAAGAGGAGTTAAAGCTGTTTGACGACCTGGCGGCCACTTACCCGGAAGGCACGCTGAAACAGGTCTGTGAAGGGCATGGAGTATCGCCGGACGAGGTGACCCACTCCATGCTTCCAAAGCCGCTGAGGCGGGGAAATAAGTCCGTTACGGTAGGCGGTTCCACCGATGTGGGAGACGTATCCTGGATCACACCGACTGTAAACTTAACCGTGACCTGCTGTCCGGTGATGGTAAACGGACACAGCTGGCAGGCGTGTGCGGCGTATGGAAGCACGGCGGCGGCCAAAGGTATGACAAGGGCGGGACAGATTATGGCGGCATCCGCTTATGATCTGCTCACGGACAGAAAAGATGTGATCGAAGCCGCAAAAAAAGAACTTGAGGAGGATAAGGGAGAAAGAAGTTATACGCCGATTCCGGCGGATATGGTTCCGTCGTATGATGAGGATTAAAAAAGATTTGGAGGGAAATACATATGAGTGAAAAACTGTCGTCAACAAAAGACTTAAAACGGGTACTGGGTAAGAAAGAGCTGATGGGCATTGCCATCGGAAGCATTATCGGATCGGGTATTATGGTTCAGATGGGAACCGGTATTGCGCTTACAGGAAGGTCTGCCAACATCGCATTCCTGATTTCTACATTTTTTACGATCTGCAACCTGATACCTATGATTTTTGTATCCAGCTGCCTGCGTTTCCGGGGCGGTGACTATACGCAGATCGGGCTTTTTGCGGGAGAAAAATTCTCCGGCGCTTATACAATCGTTTATATCTTTAAAAATATTACAATCGCCATGTTTGCATTGTCGTTTGCGGATTATTTTCTGTCCCTGTTTCCGGGACTGCCGCATATGGCTGTGGCCATCGGCGTGGCAACCATTTTCTTTATCCTGAACTTTTTCGGAGTCAACATCATGGCTAAGGTTCAGAACCTGATGGTAGGCGTGCTGTTGTTTGCGCTTCTGCTTTTTGTAGTGTTCGGAATGCCGCACGTGGATTTTGCAAATTATTTTTCCAATGCGGACGGCAACTTTATGACAGACGGAGTTCCCGGTATTCTTTCGGCGGCGGCGACCTTAGGTTTTGCAACCGGAGGTGCGAACATGATCTTCAGTTTGTCTGCGGAATGTAAAAACCCGAAAAAGGATATTCCGTTTGTACTGATCGCATCCACACTTTCCGTAGCTATATTATACGGCCTGATTGCAACCGTGGCTTCCGGCGTTCTTCCGGTAGACCAAGTGGCAGGAAAATCCCTGACCGTAGTTGCAGCAGAAATTTTCCCAAGACCGCTGTATTTATTCTTCATCGTAGGCGGAGCATTATTTGCAATTTCAACCACATTGAATTCCAAACTGGGTTCTGTTACAAAGCCTTTAATGCAGATGTGTGAAGACGGCTGGTTCCCGAAATCCTTAGCGGACCTGCATCCGAAATACCGTACTCCATGGAAGCTTCAGCTTCTTTTCTATGTGGTAACCATCATTCCGATCGTGACAGGATTTAAGATCAACCAGATCACAACCATCGTGTTGATTATCGGTTATTGCATTACAGCATTAAATACCGTTATGTGTTTCAAGCTTCCTAAGATGTTCCCGGAAGCCTGGAAGAAATCCAATTTCCATATGCCGATGTACGCGTTCGGCGCACTGCTGTTCCTTTCACTGGGAGTGACCATCGTACAGTTCTACTCCAAGATGAGAGCCACAACCATTAAGATCGTGCTCTTGAATGTGATTACGATTGTGGTGGCATTTATATTCGCCCACCTGCGCTTAAAATCCGGTAAAGCCAAACCCACCATCTCCTACGAGGTCGAGGACGAGGCGTAAGGTACGCATCGGCCCCATACCTTCAGCGGGGCGGGGACGTGAAACGGCGGCGGATGGGAGCTGGCCCCTTGGGTTCGCCGGATGTGGGGCGGGGCATCGGTCAAAATCGGTGACTGTCTCCACGATGGAAGTGACTAAGCAAAAAAAGAGGAAAAACCGAAGGATCGCGCAAACTATGGTGAACTTTTTATAACTTCACCGCCGTGTGCGCTCGGATTCCGGCATGGAGCGCCGGAATCCGCCTTCGGTTTTTCCTCTTTTTCTGCTAAGTCACTTCGAATCGTTACGAAAGCCACCGGTATTGACCGATGCCCCGCCCCGCATTCGGCGAACCCAAGGGGCCGGCTCCCATCCGCCGCCGTTTCACGTCCCCGCCCCGCTGAAGGTATGGGGCCGATGCTGCTGGTTGGCGGTGGGAAGGGAAAAAGAGTGGAGGGATGGCAAGGGGGGGGATAGGAGGAGAAAGAGAATTGTTTTTGTTATGGATGGGGTGGTTTTTCGTTTGTATAGATATGGGATAAAATGCGACATTATTTTTGGAGGCGGGAGATTTTAAGTTTTCGTCAAAAAGTGCTATGATATTTGGTCGAATTTAATCTTTAACAATCTGTCGCCGGTGCCCTTGAAAACTGCTTTTCGGGAAAATCAGACGGCAGATGACGAAATGCGATAGGGGTAAAAATCCTGTCGGAATGTCGAATATTGCGACGGAATCACATTGCGGATTTTTAATTTCCGATACTATAATCAGTGTACAAAAAGGAACAAACAGGAGGAATAGGAGTATGGCAGAATTAAATATTGCAATTGCAGATGATAACCCACAGACGTTAGAGGTGCTGTGTGATATACTGGAAGGGGAAGAGGGTTTTAATGTTGTTGGCCAGGCTGACAATGGAGAAGACGCTTATAACATGATTTTGAAAACAAAGCCGGATGTTGTTCTTATGGATATTATTATGCCGAGACTGGACGGAATATCTGTGATGGAAAAGGTGAAAAACAACGATTCTTTGAAGAAGTCGCCGTCGTTTATCATGGTGACTGCGGCCGGAAGTGAGAATATGACCGAAGAAGCGTTCCGCATGGGTGCATATTATTACATAATGAAACCATTTTCCAGAAAGATGATTGTCACAAAAGTGCGTCAGGTAGCGGAAAAGGGAAGAAAAGACAGAATGACCTGTCTGGAGAATAAACGGATTAAGCCGTATACGGATAAATATGACTATATGGAGCAGAATCTGGAAAATGATGTCACAAAAATGCTTCATGAAATCGGCATCCCTGCGCATATTAAAGGATATCAGTATCTGAGAGATGCCATCGCAATCTCGGTTGCGGATCAGGAGATGCTCACATCCGTTACAAAAGTTTTGTATCCCAATATTGCCAAACAGCACCAGACTACGCCAAGCCGTGTGGAGAGGGCGATCCGCCATGCGATTGAGGTGGCGTGGAGCAGAGGTAAGATGGATACGATCAACGCAATTTTCGGTTATACGGTCAGCAATGGAAAAGGCAAACCTACGAATTCGGAATTCATCGCTTTGATTTCTGATAAAATCCGTTTGGACTATAAGAGATTATAACGATAAATTATCGTTTTCCACTTCCTAAATTCTCAAAAATATTGTATACTATCCCTAATGAGAGTCTGCGTATCAGCGGCAGACCGTTGGCGAGGGAGGTTTTCGCATGAAGAAGATATTGTTTATTGCTTCAGAAGCAGTGCCGTTTATTAAGACCGGAGGTTTGGCAGATGTAGTTGGTTCCTTACCCAAGTGTTTTGATAAAGAATATTTTGATGTTAGGGTTATGATCCCTAAGTACTTGTGCATAAAAGAGGAATGGCGCAGCAAGATGAATTATATCAGCCATTTCTATATGGATTATATGGGACAGAGCAGATATGTTGGGATTTTGGAATATGTTCATGAGGGAATAACCTTCTATTTTATTGATAATGAGGGATATTTTAATGGACCAAAACCATACGGCGACTGGCTGTATGACCTTGAGAAGTTTTCCTTTTACTGTAATGCGGCGCTGTCGGCGCTTCCGGTAATCGGCTTTCAGCCGGATATCGTACACTGCCACGACTGGCAGACAGGGCTGATCCCTGTATATTTAAAGGACCGTTTCCGCGGCGGAGAATTTTTCCGCAATATGAAGTCTGTTTTGACCATTCATAATTTGAAATTCCAGGGTGTGTGGGATGTGAAGACCATTCAGAGGTTTTCCGGCCTTCCTGATTATTACTTTACTCCGGATAAACTGGAAGCATATAAAGACGGCAATATGTTAAAAGGCGGCATCGTTTTTGCGGATGCCATTACGACCGTCAGTGATACTTATGCAGAAGAGATTAAGATGCCGTTTTACGGCGAAGGCTTAGATGGGCTGATGAGAGCCCGTTCCAACAGTCTCCGCGGCATTGTCAACGGCATTGATTACGATGAATTTAACCCGGAAACGGATGCCAGCATTGTCCAGAACTACAATGCGAAGACGTTCCGGAAAGAGAAGATCAAGAATAAATTAGCGCTTCAGGAAGAGCTTGGACTTCAGGTGGACGGAAAGAAATTTATGGTAGGAATCGTATCAAGGCTTACCGATCAAAAAGGTCTTGATTTGATTCAGTGCGTGATGGATGAGATGTGTACCGAAGACCTCCAGCTGGTTGTTTTAGGCACGGGAGATGAGAAGTACGAGAATATGTTCCGCCATTATGCGTGGAAGTACGGCGGCCGTGTTTCCGCCAATATCTACTATTCCGAACCGATGTCTCATAAGATTTATGCGGCGTGCGACGCATTTCTGATGCCGTCCCTGTTTGAACCCTGCGGTTTAAGTCAGCTGATGGCTCTCAGATACGGCACGGTGCCGATCGTCAGGGAGACAGGCGGCCTGAAGGATACCGTTGATCCATACAATGAATTTGAAAGCACTGGAACAGGATTTTCATTTGCTAACTACAATGCTCATGAGATGCTTGCAAGCATTAATTATGCGAAACATGTTTATTATGATAAAAAACGCGAATGGAACAAGTTAATTGACCGCGGCATGGCAAAGGATTATTCATGGAATGCATCGGCCCTTAAATACCAGGAGCTGTATGACTGGTTGATTGGATATTAATATATGAGAGGTTATAGGATGATGCGGGAAGAGCGGAAGCGCGCGAAAGAGTGGGCTTCCGACGAATCCTGGGTGAAGCAAAAAAAATATGAGGATGATCCGGAATATCTTGACTGCGTACAGGATATTTTGGAAAATCCGGTATTTCATTCAATGGATCAGTTTATCCAGCATGGCAATACTACCTGTAAGGCCCACTGCATTCAGGTGTCTTATATGAGTTATTGCATCTGCCGGAAGTTTAACTGGGATTACAGGCAGGCCGCAAGGGCTGCCTTGCTTCATGATCTGTTTCTATATGACTGGCACAGCCATGCCAGGGAGACGGGGAATCATTTTCACGGACTTACCCATCCGAGAGTGGCTATGGAGAACGCTTCCAGATATTTTAAACTTACGGAGATGGAGAAGAATATGATTCTCCGTCACATGTGGCCGCTGACACCTATCCCGCCGCGCAGCAGGGAAGGAATGTCCATCGTTTATGCGGATAAATTCTGCGGAATGGCGGAGGTGGCGGTTCATGCGAAGCGCTGGATGGTTCATGCACTGCATCAGGGACATATTGCATAGTACAGACTGCTTTTGGATATAGGAGAAAACCATGACTTTTTGGGAAGAGATACTGAGTAACCAGGTTTTAATCAGTGCGGTAACCGGATGGACGGTAGCGCAGGTATTAAAAACCATCATTGATTTTGCGCTTAATAAATCGTTTTCGGCGGAGAGAATGGTTGGGTCCGGCGGAATGCCGAGTTCTCATTCGGCCACCGTCTGTGCGCTGACCACATCTACGGCTTATCAGTACGGGGTGAGTTCGTTTGAATTTGCGATCTGCTTTGTGTTGTCTGCGGTTGTTATGTATGATGCGATTGGCGTGAGACAGGAAACAGGGAAACAGGCAAAGCTGTTAAATATCCTTCTGGAACAGGATTTTTTGAAGTTGAGCAACGTGGAGTTCCAGCAGAAATTAAAGGAATTTGTGGGACATACGCCTTTGCAGGTATTCGCAGGGGCAGTGCTTGGTATTTTGATCGCCCTTTTTATGAATTCGGTTTATTAGACGTTTGAGACGTTAAAAGGTCTTTTTTGTGTAAATTTAGGAGATCACAAACAACGGGAGGCTGAGCAGAAACAATTTGATTCTTTTTCGGGAATTGTAAGAAAAATTTCCTTGCAATCCAGGTTTTTCTATATTATACTGAACCCGTTAAGAATATGTTAAGGAAAAGAGGGACAGCCGTGACCATATATCATATGATCAATTGGTTTTTTGCTTTCAGTCTTATGGGATATCTGTTAGAATGTGTGGTTTTAAGCTATGAGAATAAAACGCCGGTATTAAACAGGGGATTCGGGCATGGTCCTTTTTGCATCATATATGGTTTTGGAGCGATAGGCGCCTGCCTGCTCCTTCAGCCGTTTGCAGACCAACCGGTTAAGCTGTATCTTGCCAGCATGATAATGGCAACCACGATGGAGCTGATCACAGCCGGAATGATGATTCACCTGTTCGGTTCTTTTTGGTGGGACTACAGTAAGAAATCCTTTAATTACAAAGGAATTATCTGCCTGCAGAGCAGTTTGGCATGGGGATTTTTAGGAATTTTATTCTTCCGTTTCCTCAACGGTTTTGTACATAGCATGGTGGGGAATATCCCTTACGGCTATCAGAAAAGAGTAGCGCTTTTCCTGCTTTTGTACTATCTGGCGGATTTTACTTATACCATGAGACTGCAGTTAAAATCTTCCGATGAAGATGACGACGATACTCCTATGGTGGGGCGTTTGAAAATTTATTAGATTTTTGGAAGTAAAAATCGGGGTGTCAGCCATTGCGGCTGATGCCCTTTTATGTTATTGTTTATAAGGAATAGAATGCTCTGTAACGCGAAAAAACTGCCAATCGCAGAATTTGGCGGATGTGCAGAAGATTGAGAGGTTTGAGATGATAAAATTAATAGTTTCTGATATAGACGGAACATTGCTGGAAGACGGAGGCAATGCGGTTAATCCGGAGTTATTTGATGTGATTTTACAGCTGAGAAAGCAGGGAATCCAGTTTGCGGCGGCCAGCGGCAGACAGTGGGCCAGCATTGAACAGGTTTTTAAACCGATCGATGAAAAGATTTTCTACTTGTCGGATAACGGCGCCTATATCGGATGCCATGGCAGAAATCTGTTTTTAAACACCGTGGACCGTCAGGTTGTGATGGACATGGTTGAGGATGTGAGAAAGAGAACCGATTTAGAAGTCATGGTCAGCGGTCCTGATGTGGTTTACATGGAGACAAAGAACCAGAGTTTTGTGGATTGGATGGTGGAAGGGTACAAATTCCGGGTGAAGATGGTGGAAGACCTTACAAAGGTGGAAGACCAGTTCATCAAGGTATCCGTATATAAAAAAGAGGCGGTGGAAGCCGGCACCGTGGAGTTAAGGGAAAAATATAAGGACAAGCTGAAGATGACCATATCCGGGGACATGTGGATGGACTGCATGGCAAAAGGGGTAAACAAAGGTGAAGCGGTAAAAGTGCTTCAGGAAAGCTTGGAGATCCTTCCGGAAGAAACCATGGCCTTTGGGGACCAGCTGAACGATATTGAGATGTTAAAACGGGCATACTACAGCTTTGCCATTGGAAACGCCAGGCCTGAAGTGAAAAAAACGGCCCGCTTTCAGGCGGATACCAATGTAAATGACGGAGTTTTAAAGATTCTAAAACTTCTTGTTGAAGAACAGTGAAACATGAACAGTAAGAAACGAGGAAGTACATGAAATTTATCCATACATCAGATCTCCATATCGGAAAAGTGGTAAACGGTTTCTCCATGCTTCAGGAACAGATTCATGCGTTAAACCAGATTACTGAGATAGCGTGCCGGGAGCAGGCGGATGCGGTTTTTCTCTGCGGAGATTTGTATGACCGGTCCATACCGCCCGCATTTGCAGTATCGGTTCTGGATGAGTTCCTGACAACTCTTGTCAACGCGGGGATTAAAGTCCTTTCCATAGCCGGAAATCACGACTGCGCGGAGCGGATCGGGTTTGCAGGACGGATTCTGGAACATAAGGGGCTTTATATGGAAGGAAGCCTGAAAGAGAGGGTCCGCTATGTGGATTTTAAGGACGGATCGGGAAATGTCCGGGTGCATATGGTTCCATACGCAAAGCCGGTTTTCGTAAAAGCCTTATACCGGACAGAGCTGGAAAACCATGAAGACGCCATGAATGAGATTCTGAAACACGTGGAGTACGATGAGCAGGGGGCGAATATCTTATTGGCCCATCAGTTTGTGGTCAGTCAGGGAAAGGAACCGGAATTATCCGATTCCGAGTCCAGGGTATCTGTAGGCGGCACGGACCAGGTGGAGGTCACCGATTTCGACGCATTCGATTATGTGGCTTTGGGACATATCCACGGCGGACAGCAGATTGGGGGAAAACCGGTCTATTATTCCGGCTCCCCGGTGAAATACTCCTTTTCAGAGGCGCATCATGAAAAGCATGTGCTGGTGGGGGAGATGACGTCAAAAGGGCTCATTTCCTTAAAAAAGGAGGCTTTAACTCCAATTCATGATATGAGAAAGATTAAGGGAAAACTGTCGGCTCTGATCGCTCCCGATGTTGCGGAACAGGAAGACTGCTTTGACTATATCCTGGCGGTTTTAACCAACGAAGAGGAACTGATCGATCCCATCGGCACCTTGAGAAGCGTGTATCCCAATGTGATGCAGCTTCAGATTGAGAAGCGGAATCAGGAGAGGGAAACGGAAACCTTTCATGCGGTGGAAGTGAATAAGAAATCCCCGTTTGAGTTGTTTTCCGACTTTTTCCGGGATGTGATGGGAAAGGAACTTAGTGAGGAACAGGCGGAAATGGCGGCAGAAGCCATTGAACAGGCAAAGGAGGCGGTGAATTGAAACCATTGTCATTGACACTTTGCGGCTGGGGGCCTTATAAAGAAAAACAAACGGTGGATTTCGGTAAAATCTGCAGGGAAGGCCTTTTTTTAATAACCGGACCTACAGGCGCGGGGAAAACCACTATTTTTGATGGAATTACATTTGCCTTATATGGGGAAGTGAGCGGAAGCATCAGGGAGAAGGACAGTTTGAGAAGCGATTTTGCCGTGCCGGAAACTCCCACCTATGTGGAACTTTCCTTTCTTCACAAGGGCATTGAATATAAAGTGTTCAGAAATCCCAGATATGACAGGCCAAAACTGCGCGGAGAGGGATTTACCACGGAAAATGAAGCCGGCCAGCTGTATGCCGGAGATGAGCTTTTAGCATCGGGCAGCAGCTCGGTAACGGAAAAGATAGAGGAACTGTTAGGTCTTGATTACCGCCAGTTCAAGCAGATTTCCATGATTGCCCAGGGGGAATTCCAGCAGCTTTTAACGGCCAGCTCCAAAGAGCGGACCCAGGTGTTCCGGGATATTTTCCAGACCAGGCTTTACGACTGCATCGCGTCGTCGCTGACTTCGGAGGTGAAGCGGATCTATGTGCAGATAGAAGAAAAAAAGCACAGGTCCGACGAGGTGGCATCCTCTATCCGGGTGGAAGGCGAAGCGTTTGCTGAGCTTTTAGGGAAAAAGAACCGGAATTACGGAAAGATTGTAAAGGCGGCCGAAGAGGAACAGGAACGTCTGGGAAAGATCAGGGAAGATCTGGAGCGGCTTTGGCAGGAACAGGAGACAGCTTATAAAAAGACGGTACAGCAGGCGGAACAGTGGAAGCACCGGAATTTCCTGATCCAGCAGTATGAAGAGGGATGTGCGCGGTTAAAGGAGCTGCGGGCGGAGCGGGATCGATTAAAAGAGGATGTAAAAGAGCTGGAAAAAGAGTTTAAAAAGCTTCCGGCAAGAAAGAAAAAACTGGAACAGTCCAGGGAACTTCTGCGGCTTTTGGCAGGCCAGCAAAAACAGCTGGCCCAGTGGCAGAAGCAGCAAAAGCTTTTAATGAAAAAGCAGGAAGAATATCTGAAGCTGGACGGCGCGGCAAAAGAAAAGAAATTAGAATATGAGCGCCTGGACGACAGGTATAAAAAGGCGTCTGCCGGGATTTTAGCCATGGATTTGGAGGAAGGGGTTCCCTGTCCTGTCTGCGGTTCCACGCATCATCCGGCTCCGGCCGGCATGGAGGCGGACGTTCCTTCGGAGAACCGGGTCAAAGAATTGAAAAAAATCTATGAAGAAGCCTGGAATAAGGCTATGGAGGCGCAGACCCAGGCAGCTTCCATGGTGGGCGCCCTGAAATCCTTAGAAGAGGGGCTGAAAGAATGGAATTTGGAAGACGGAGGCCAGGAGGCCGGGGATAAGCTGGCGGAGCGGATCAGCGAACTGGAAGCCTTTGCTTCAGAAGAAGAAAAGGAGATCAGGAAATGCGAAAGCGGCTATCAGAACGGAAACCTGCGCTTAGAAGGGCTGAAATCCTCCTGCGCGCAGCTGCGGTCTTCGCTGAAAGCGCCGCGGGAAAAGGAAAAAAAGGATGTGGGCAGTTTAAGCCGCACCCTGTCGGAGCTTGAGCAGGAACGGAGAAGGATCAACCGGGAAAAAGAGATGGCAGGCGCCCGGCTGGAAAATAATAAAAAGGCCATTTCCGTGCTGAAAAGCCATCTGTCTGAAAAGGAAAAGCTGGAACAGGTTTACGGCTCTCTTAGAGAGGTGGAGCGGGCGGCCAACGGATACAATAACAGAAATCTGGTGTTTGAGCAGTATGTGCTTTCCGTCTATCTGGACGATATTCTGCGGGCTTCGAATCAGAGGCTGACGGCTATGACGGAAGGGCGTTATGAACTGAACCGCCTTCCGGTAACCCGGGACCGCAGAAGCAAGGAAGGTATGGAGCTGGAAGTATTTGACCAGTACACGGGCAAAAAGAGATCGGTGAAAAGCCTTTCCGGAGGGGAGACCTTTAAGGCCGCTCTGGCATTGGCACTTGGAACTTCTGATGTGGTACAGCAGTTTGCAGGCGGAATCCAGGTGGAGACGCTGTTTGTGGATGAAGGGTTCGGAGCGCTGGACGAGGAATCTTTGAGCCAGGCGATCCAGATTCTGACCGCGCTGGGCGGCGGAGGAAGGATGATCGGAATCATTTCCCATGTGGAAGAGCTGAAAGAACGGATCGAACATCAGATTATTGTGGAGAAGCATAATCAGGGAAGCAGGATTGCTGCGGAAGAAATGAGGTTAGGATGAGAAAAGGTAAGGGATTGAAGCAGAAAGCCGCCATTATCCTGGCCAGCCTGATGCTGGCGGGGTGCGGAGGCAATCTGCCGAGCATGTCTGAGTTAAAGGAATCCAAAGGATATTCGGACGCTCAGACCATGATCATAATTACGACGGAAAAAAACCGGTATCAGGATGTATACACGGATCAGATATGGAGCGTTAAGGTGGACGACGAGGGAACCACATTTCAGACCTATCTTTTAAATGAAGTAAAAAATTTTATGATTAATATGAAGACCATGAACCTGCTTGCGGATAAGCAGGGGATTGAGCTGGATAATGCGGAAAAAGAAACGGTCAGACAGCTTTCCGAGGAGTATTTTACAGGGCTTACGGACAAAGACATCGCTTTTATGAATGTGACCCGGGAAGATGTGGAAAAGATGTATGAAGAATATCATCTGGCCAACAAAGTGGTAAATGAGCTGACTAAAGACCTGAACCTGGAAGTGAGCGACAATGAGGCAAAGGTAATTGAGGTCAATGAGATCGTCACTTCGGAAAGGGAAAAGGCGGAAGAGGCGTACCAAAAGCTTCAGGAAGAGGGCGTCAAGTTTGCGGATATAGCCAAGACGTATTCGGAAGAGGAAGAGATGAATCAGAAGATCGGCAGAGGAGATCTTGCAAAAGAGCTGGAGGACGCAGCATTTGGACTGATGGCGGGAGAGATCAGCCAGCCAATTGCTTCCGGCAGCAGGTATTACATCTTTCAGTGTGTCAATGATTACGATCAGAATGCCACCCAGGAGCGCAAAAAAGAATTGTTCAAAGAACGGAAAAACCAGGCGTTCCGCCAGGTCTATGATCAGTTTACGCCGGATAATCCCATAAAACTGGATTCAGAGGTATGGAACCAGCCGGCGTTTACAAAAGGTGACGGCACAACAACCACCAATTTCTTTGAATTATATCAGGAATATTTTCCTAATTAAGGCAAATTAAGCGTTAAAAAAGCAGCGGGTAACGGCTTCTAACGCTTCCTGGTCCCTGATGCCCATAACTTCACGGGCAGAATGCATGGCCAGGATCGGGACGCCGGCGTCTATGGTGCGGATTCCTAAGCAGGCGGAAGAGATGCTTCCCAACGTAGAACCGCCCTTGATGTCGGAGTTGTTGGAAAACTTTTTATAGGCGATCTGATGGTCGGCGCAGATGGATTCAATGACACCCACTGCCGCGGAATCTGTGGCATAAGCCTGGCTGGAAGCCAGTTTTAGGCAGAAACCGTCGTTTAGGTACACCTGGTTTTTAATGTCGCATTTTTCGCTGTGATTTGGATGAACCGCATGGGCCACATCTAAGGAAAGCAGGTAACCGCTCCACAGGCTGTTGAGAAGCGCTTCCTTTGTAAGGCCCAGGGAAAGGTACAGTTTTTCCAGCAAATGTTCCATCAGAGTGGAAGATGCGCCCTGTTTTGTCCGGCTTCCGATCTCTTCGTTGTCATATAAAGCGATCACGTTGATGCCTTGTTTTGGACGGCTGTTTATAATGCCTTTTAAGCAGGCCTGGACGGATGTGATGTTGTCCAGCCGGGGAGCTGAGAAAAATTCGTTGTCAAGGCCTAATTGGGTTCCCTCGTCATCATTGTAAATGCAGATCTCAAAGTCCAGAATGTCGTCCGGGGAGACGTCCGCCTCTTTTGCCAGAAGATCCAGGAAATAGTGGTCTTTATTCAGGGCATCGTTTATTATGGTAAGAAGCGGGAGCATGTCGGACTGCACTTTCAGCGCCACTCCGTTATTGACTTCCCGGTTCATGTGGATGGCTAAGTTGGGAATGGTGAGTACCGGGCGTTTGAAGTCCACAAAGCGGACTTCCGGCTGAAACGGATTTTCTCCTTTCAAACACAGTTTTCCGGCCATGGACAGAGGACGGTCCAGCCAGGTGCTCAAAATCGGCCCTCCATAGACTTCCACGTTCAGTTTTCCGTAACGCCCTGAAGTCACTTCAGGAGACGGTTTGATCTTCAGACATGGCCAGTCGGTATGGGAAGCGGCAATTCTTAAAAACGGCGTTTCTCCCAAAGTTTCGCTGATGGAAAATGCGGCCAGGGTGGAGTCGTATACATTTACATAATAAGAGCGGCCTGGGATTACGTTCCAGGGAGCGCTTAAAGTTAAGGGCTCAAATCCGGCTTCCAAAAGTCTGCGGGAGCTTTCTTTTATACAGTGATAGGGGGAAGTGGATGCCAGAAGCATCTGGTGCAGTTCCCGGATAGTGTCAGTTTCGTTCACAGGTAGGACCTCCTTTTTTATCTGAATATATTATCTGAATACCAGATAACTATAACACAGCGGGGGGCGGAGTGGAAGAGCCTGTTTTTTACATTAAGGGTGAAGGCATTTTCGAAAATGCCTTCAGGCTTCATGTAAATTTTTGATAGAAAGAATAGTACAGAAGGAGAGTCAGCGGTATGGTAGCGTTAAAGATTGATGAAATTGGGGCATTTACCAGGCATTTGTTCGTGGGGGAGACGTTCGACCGTTTTCTGCTGAGAGAAGCGTCGGTATCGACTTACAACACCTTCCACATAGACGGGCACATTAAAATGGGCTATTATTCGGAGGAAGAGCTGGAAGAGAAGCAGATCGAAGATTTTTCATCCTGGAATGTGATACGCCCCATCTGTTTTATGCTGATTAAGGGGAAAAAACTTCCGGGAAGCTTTGCAATCACCCTTCAGATGCCGCCGGACGGAGTGGAGAAATTCATCGCCTCTTCCGGCCTTTCCATGAACGCGGAACAGGTAAACGGACTGTATCTGAATATTCGATATGAAAATGAAGAACTTTACTGTGTGACTGGAACTTCTCTTAATTTCTTTACGCTCGATAAGAGCTTAGAACAGGAATGGGATGAATCGGTCAGGCGTTTTTTGAAAAATCATCAGATAATTTATCAGGAATCCTAAGTTTATTAGCACTCAATTTAAATGAGTGCTAATTTTTTGTTGACATTTATAACTCCTGGTATTAAAATATGGATTAGCGATTAAAATTGAGAAGGAGTGAATGTTATGAGCACAAAATCAGGAAGCTTATCAATTAACAGTGAAAATATATTCCCAATTATTAAGAAATGGCTGTATTCAGACCATGACATTTTTTACAGGGAATTAATCTCCAACGGCTGTGACGCCATCACAAAGCTGAAAAAGCTGGAACTGATGGGAGAATATACAAAGCCGGAAGATCTGGAATTCAAGATTCAGGTCAGCGTTGACGCCAATGAAAAGTCCATTTCCTTTACTGATAACGGTATGGGTATGACATTTGAGGAAGTGGAAGAATATATTAACCAGATCGCATTTTCAGGAGCCAGGGACTTTTTGGATAAATATAAGGACAAGGCCAATGAAGAGCAGATTATCGGACATTTCGGTCTGGGATTCTATTCCGCATTCATGGTTGCGGACCGTGTTACCATCGACACGCTGTCTTATCAGGACGGTGCGGCGGCTGTGCACTGGGAGTCTGAAGGCGGAACCGAATTTACCATGGGCGAAGGGGATAAGGAAACCTGCGGAACCACGGTTACCCTGTATCTCAACGAAGACAGCTATGAGTTTGCCAACGAATACCGCGCAAGAGAAGTGATCCAGAAATACTGTTCCTTTATGCCGGTGCCGATCTTCCTTAACAATGCGGCCGGAGAACCGGAGTACGAAACCATTGAAACGGATGAACTGACAGAGAAAGATACAATCGTGGAAACCATTCACGAGGAAGCCAAAACAGAGGAAAAGGAGAATGAAAACGGCGAAAAAGAAGTTGTGGAAATTTCTCCTGCCAAGGATAAATACAAGATTTTAAAACGTCCCGTAGCGTTAAATGACGTGAATCCTCTTTGGAATAAACATCCGAATGAATGCACGGAAGAAGAATATAAAGCATTTTACCGCAAGGTATTTATGGATTATAAAGAACCGCTGTTCTGGATTCACCTGAACATGGATTATCCGTTTAATTTAAAGGGAATTCTGTACTTCCCTAAGATCAACACCGAGTACGATTCCATCGAAGGAACCATTAAGCTTTACAATAACCAGGTATTTATCGCAGATAATATTAAAGAAGTTATCCCTGAATTCCTGATGCTGTTAAAGGGCGTAATCGATTGTCCGGACCTGCCGTTAAATGTGTCCAGAAGCGCGCTTCAGAATGACGGATTTGTGAAGAAGATTTCCGATTACATTACGAAAAAAGTTGCCGACAAGTTGTCCGGCATGTGCAAAACAGACCGTGAAGCATATGAAAAATACTGGGATGATATCAGCCCGTTTATCAAATTCGGATGCTTAAAGGACGAGAAATTTGCCGAGAAGATGAATGATTACATCCTGTTCAAAAATCTGGACGGCAAATACCTGACCTTAAAAGACTGCCTGGAAGAGAATAAGGAAAAGCATGAAAATACCATTTTCTATGTGACCGATGAAAAAGAACAGAGCCAGTATATCAACATGTTTAAAGAAGAAGGCTTAGACGCGGTTATGATGAAACACAATATCGACAGCCCGTTTATCGGCCATCTGGAGCAGAAGAATGAAGGCCTCAAGTTCCTGCGCATCGACGCTGATTTAAATGATAACTTCAAAGAAGAAGTGAAGGAAGACGATGAGGAATTTAAAGCCAATTCCGAAAAACTTTCTGAAATCTTTAAGAAAGCGCTGAACAATGACAAGCTGGAAATCAAAGTGGAGAAACTGAAAAATGAAGAGACGTCTTCCATGATCACCGTATCGGAAGAAAGCAGACGTATGCAGGATATGATGAAGATGTACAATATGTACGGAATGGACCCGTCCATGTTCGGCGGCGCAGGCGAGACCCTTGTGTTAAATGCCAACAATAAATTGGTACAGTATGTTTTATCTCATGAAGAGGGAGAGAATACTTCTAAAATCTGCGAACAGCTGTATGATTTGGCCCTTCTCAGCCATGGCAGCTTAACTCCGGAACGTATGACCAAATTTATTGCCAGAAGCAACGAAATCATGATGATGAATATGGCTTGACTTTCTGATCTATTCTCCTTATAATGATATATAGTAATCAAAACTACATACAATCGTAGTTGCATATAAGGGGAAGCGTGAAGGAAGTGTGATATCTTTCATTTACAGAGATTGTGCTGTCTCCTCGGATGAATAAGTAAGACGTCGCCGATGGCGGCAGAATGAGAGGTAAACATGGCATATAAAATTATTGGGGACAGCTGTCTGGATCTGACTGCAGAACTTAAAAAAGATCCTCGTTTTCAGATGATTCCATTAACTTTACAGGTGGATGATACCCAGGTAATAGATGACCAGACATTTGACCAGAAAGCATTTTTAAAATTGGTGAAGGAAAGCCCGAATTGTCCTAAGACGGCTTGCCCTTCTCCGGAGAGCTTTAAAGAGGCCTATGAGTGCGATGAGGAATGGGTATTCGTGCTCACCTTATCCAATCATTTGAGCGGAAGCTATAACAGCGCCGCATTGGCAAAAGAGCTGTATGTGGAAGAGCATGGTTCTAAGAACATCGCAGTGATCGATTCTTTATCCGCATCTTCCGGTGAACTTTTGCTGGCCCTCAAGATCAGGGAATTGTGCGAAGCCGGTAAGAGCTTTGAAGAGGTGGTGGACGAGGTCAGCAGGACCAGAGACCAGATGAACACTTATTTTGTTCTGGAAACCCTGGAATTTCTCAGGAAAAACGGACGTTTGACTGGGCTCCAGGCATTTTTCGCAACGGCGCTCAATATTAAGCCGGTGATGGGAGCTGATAAGGGAACCATCATTAAGCTGGATCAGGCGCGCGGAATTAATAAAGCGTTGTCCCGCATGGTCGAGATCGCGGTTAAGGATGCGGGAGATACCACAGAGAAACGGGCGGTCATCGCCCACTGCAATAATGCCCGGCGCGCGGAAGCGGTGAAAGAGGAATTGTGCGGCAAAGCTTCTTTTAAAGAGGTTGTGATCACGGAAACTGCCGGAGTTGCCACCGTATATGCCGGAGACGGCGGAATCGTTCTGGCCATAGAATAGGAATTATGAGAGAGAATAATAGAGTTAAAACATTAATAATAGGGATTGTCCTTATATTGGCGGCTGTCGGAGTGATCTGGGCAGCCGCCGGTTTGGTTATGGAAACCACACCTTCTTATGATAAGATTGAAACTTCTCCCATAGGCGGGGAAACGCCTGCAAAGGAGCAGGAGGGTACGTTAGGAGAGCTGTCTTCAACGGATGCTCCCGTTCTTATGATTACAGAGCCGGAGACGACAAAACCGGAACCGACGGAACCGGAAACAGAGGCGCCGCCGGAAGACATAAAGCTTTTGTTTGCCGGAGATATCTATCTGTCGGATCATGTGCTGAACGCATATAATAAGGCCGGAGGGATCAGCGGGGTTCTGGATCAGAATTATTTGGACCGCATCGCTGAGGCGGATATATTTATGGTAAATGAAGAATTTCCTTTCAGTTCAAGAGGGACGGCTGCGGATAAGACATATACGTTCCGCCTTCCGCCTGAAAAGATTTCCATGTTTCATGAGATGGGAATTGATATTGTGACTTTAGCCAATAATCACACTTTGGATTACGGAAGAGAAGCGCTGGAGGATTCCTGTCTGACGCTTGATGAGGCCGGAATCCGGTATGTGGGAGCGGGAAATGATTTAAACCGCGCCAAACAGCTGGAGGTCATGGAAGTTCAGGGGAAAAAGATAGGATTTCTTGGCGCGTCAAGAGTTGTGCCCTATGGGGACTGGACGGCCACGGAGAATAGAAGCGGACTGTTCCTGACTTATGATCCGACACAGCTTTTAAAGGAGATAGAGAGCGCCAAAGAACAGTGCGATTATCTGGTTGTATATGTGCACTGGGGAATTGAGCGGAATGAAAAGCCGGAAACCTATCAGAAAACCATGGGCAGGCAGTATATAGATGCCGGGGCGGACCTGGTGATCGGAAGCCATCCTCATGTGCTTCAGGGCATTGAATACTATAATGGAAAGCCGATAGTCTACAGCATGGGAAATTTCGTGTTTGGAAGCAGCATTCCGAAAACCATGCTTTTGCAGGCAGAACTTTCAGACGGAGATGTTTCTCTGTCGCTGATTCCCGGCACATCCAGCGCCGGATATACGCGGACCTTGGATGCGTCGAAGCACCGGGAATTTTATAACTATATGGAAAGCATTTCGTTTGACATATCAATTGATGAAGATGGAGGGGTTCACAGCATACAGCCCTGACGGATATTGCGTTCTTTAAAGCGTCTGGTCATTGTATTTAAGACCAGGCGCTTATTTGCGCTCCAAAGAGGGGCGATCAGCAGGGATTTTGGTCCGTCGCCTGTGAGCCGGTGAATGACTATATCTTCCGGAAGAATGGAGATGCAGTCGATAACCAGGTCGATATATTCGTCCATGGAAAAGGTTGGAAATGGAGACTGCTCATAGAGTTCTGCCAGCTTTGTACCCTTTAATATATGAAGGAGCTGAAGCTTGATTCCATCGATTCCGGCATTGCTGAGATAGCGGACCGTGTCCAACATCATCTCCCTTGTCTCGCCCGGAAGGCCCAGGATCACATGGACGATGACGGTGAGCTCTGCGGATTTTAACTCTTTTAAGGAAGCTTCAAAGCAGGAAAGAGGATATCCCCGGTGGATAAAGTCTACGGTTTTTTCATGAATGGTTTGTAACCCAAGTTCCACCCATACTGGTTTTATGCGGTTTAAACGGGCTAAAAGACGGATGGTTTCAGGCGGAAGGCAGTCCGGTCTGGTGGCAATGGAGATAGCGGCGATATCCGGATGAAGGATGGCCGCTGTAAAAATCTGCTCCAGATATTCTACGGGAGCATAGGTATTGGTGTAAGACTGAAAATAGGCGATATAACGCCCGCTTTTTATTTTGTTTTTGACACGTTCTTTGGCTGCTTCGATCTGACGGGTGATATCCGGGGCGGTAAGTCCGGGGAAAGCCATCTTCTCTGCAAAATCACCGGAACCGCCTTCGCTGCAGAAGATGCAGCCGCCGGTGCCTATGGAGCCGTCACGGTTGGGGCAGGTCATGCCGCCGTCTAAGGCCAGCTTATATACTTTTTCACCAAATGTCTGTTTCAAATAGCAGTCCAGGGAATAGTAGGGTTTTCCGTTCCAGTTCATCGGGAAGTCTCCTTTTTGGGTGTGAAAATTGAGAGCGCCGGCGGGTCAGACCAGCGCCAGCGCATGTTTTAAAGAATTTTCCAGATGCGTCTTCATCATTTGGACCGCGGCTTCAACGTCTCCATCCAGATATTTCTGAAAAATAGCTTCGTGTTCTTTTTGAATATCAGCCTGAATTCCGGCATCCTTTCCATACTGATTGGAGAAGATGGTCAGCTGGCTGCGCATCCGCGCCGCCGATTCTTTCAGATGGGAGTTTTGACAGAATTCGTAAAATTCCAGGTGGAACTGGTCGGAATAGAAGCACCAGTTATCCGCATCATCTTCTTTTATGGCTTTTCCGGCCTTATCTAACACCAGTCTGACCGCTTCGGCTACCTGGTCATGATGGGAATGTGCATGGGCATAGCGGATCGCAAGCCCGTCTAAATCGCCCATAAATTCATAAATCTCTTTTAAATCTTTTGGCTTCAAATCGATGACATTGACCCCGATATTGGAATAGTAGCTGACTAAATGATCCTGGGAAAGGCGGGTCAGGGCTTCCCGGATAGGGGTGGAGCTTACCTGGAAACGTTCCATCAAAAGCTTTAAGGTCAGCTTTTCCCCACAGCGGATGTTCTGTTTTAAAATATCATCTCTTAAAATCTGATAGATCTGTTCTGATAGTGTGCTTTTATTTAATGCCATAGAATTCCTCATTTCAGCAAGTTTTGTGTAATTCAGTGATAACGGTTTAGAGGACGGGAATATTGATACAAAAATCAGTGTCAAGCTTGCTTGTAAGCGGATTTTTGTATCAATATTCACATCGGAGGAACCTCCGATGCTTCTTGTATGGCCATGGGCCATGCAAGAAGATACCCCTCTGAATCGTTACATTTGGTGATAAAATGGTTGTCTGCATTTATTGTAACATACAGAAATACGCGGTTCAAGCGGATCATATCATGCGCTGAGACGGATTTTACTTTTGATGACTGAGGTATTATGCATTTTGCGTTTTGCATTTTGCAAAATGTCTATTGCAATTTAACGCGTTAAATGGTAAAATTATGTTGCAATTCACAGCCCGGGCCTGGACTGACGGCAGTGCCCACTATGGCTGTGAATTGCAGCATAATTTTAAAAACTTTAGGAGGGATTTTTTTATGAGCAGCAATACAATTATTGTGACTGTTTGTGCCATTTACCTGTTATCCATGATAGGCACAGGAATCTATGCCAGCAGAAAAAATAAAAAGGCATCGGATTTTCTGGTAGCGGGCCGGAATCTGAACAGTATTATGACAGCCATTACACTGGCGGCAGTACAAATCGGGGTTGGAATTGTGCTGAGCAGTGCGACAAATGGTTATAACTATGGAATTTGGCCTGGAATCTATTATTCCATCGGCTGTGGCGGCGGCCTGATTCTGGCCGGGCTTTTAACGACTAGAAGGCTGCGGGAGCAGGAAGGGTATGTGCCCCTGGATTTCTTTGCACAGCGGTATGGCGACAGCAAGGGAATCCGTCTGTGGGCATGGCTCAGCAATGTTCCCAGCCTTCTCGGTATTTTTATCGCTCAGCTTTTGGCCTGTGGAGGAATTTTGGCGGGTTTTGGCATTCCGTTTAAAGTGGGCGTTGTGATTACCGCAGTGGTAATCCTGATTTACTGCACCATCGGAGGTATGTGGGGCGTGGTTCTCACCGATGTGATCCAGACTACCATCATTGTGATCGGCATTCCGATCTTGGCTATTGCGACTCTGATCCAGTATGTGCATGCGGGGGGAAGCATTGGGGAAATCTATGCGACGCCATTTATTCCTTCCGGCATGTTTACGAAATTTATCTATCTTGTACTGCCGTTTTTCCTTTCCATCTCAGTGTCTTACGACGCTTATGCCAGGATACAGTCGGCTAAGGATGCGAAAACGGCTACCAAAGGCTGCATCGGCGGAGGAATTATTGTTATCATCATCGGAACCTTGTGTTCTACCGTGGGAGCTGCGGCGGTTAAACTGTTCCCGGGCGTAACGGATGGAATCTTTACCATAGCGGCTACCGGAGTTTTACCTCCAGTGCTGGCAGGAATCGTGATTGCGGCCATTCTTTCAGCGGCTATGTCCAGTGCAAACTGTGTGATCCTGTCATTAGGGGCTTCATTTTCCAGGGATTTGTATAATAAGTTTCTGCATCCTGAGGTGGAGAATTTAGATGAACTTCCAAAGGCTAAGACGATTTCTCAGATTGCCGTGTTTGGCGGAAGCATTGCGGGAATTTTATTTGCATTTAAGATGACGGATATTCTGGACGCTATGATTATATTTAACTATCCTTATATGGGAAGTCTTTTAATTCCTCTTTTAGGCGGTCTGCTCTGGAAAGGGGCTACGAGAAAAGGGGCATTTGCGGCGGCGGTTGCAGGCGGTATCGTGGGTGTGGTATCATTTTTCATCGGTATTCCAGGTCCTTTATATGGAATTATCAATGTGGATTTATCCTTGATGATCGCCTATGCGGTATCCACGGTTGTGCTGGTGGTGGTCAGCCTCAATGATAAAGGGGCAAAAATCAGAAAATAGAAAAACAGGAGTTGACGAAAATCAATGAGTACATACAAATGGCCTTATGGCAATGAAACGGATCAGGAAGAGGTTGTCAACAGCGACGTGCTGGTGCTTGGCGGCGGCCTGGCAGGCTGTTATGCGGCGATCGCGGCGGCCAGAAAGGGAAAATCCGTTGTTTTGGTGGAAAAGGGAGCTACGGTGAGAAGCGGTTCTGCGGGAAGCGGATTTGACCATTGGGAATCCGCCTGCAGCAATCCCTGTTCCAAAGTAACGCCCAAGGAAATCGCGGAAGCATATATAGAAGAACAGGATTATTACAGCAATGGAATCGCCCATTATATTGAATGCAGGGAAGGATATGACCGCCTTCTGGATATGGAATCCTTTGGTGGCAAAATCCGGGATACGGAAGATGAGTTTAAAGGCGCTGAATTCAGGGATGATGAAACAAAGCTGATGTTTGCCTATGATTATAAAAACCGTTTCACCCTGAGAGTGTGGGGGAGCACGTTTAAACCGGCGCTTTATAAGGAACTGCTGCGTCTGGGCGTGAAGGTCTATGACCGGACGGAGGCTACCGGACTTTTGACGGCAGTGATCGGCGGAAAGAAGCGTGGAACCGGAGCTATGGGAATGAATGTCCGCACCGGAAAATTTATGATTTTCCAATCCAAGGCCACCATACTCACCATGTCACGTCCTGCCCGAGTGTGGCTGTTCAACCCGGATCTGGTCGGATTATGTGAATTCCGGCCGACCCAAAGTATCGGAAGCGGTCATGCCATGGGATACCGGGCAGGAATCGAATTTACGATGATGGAAAAATCCGTAAAAGGGGAATTTTCCGCAGCAGGCAGAAGTTTTCCTCCTTACGGGGCCGGAAATAACCATAATACATGGTATGCGGCTACCATGGTGGATGCCAGAGGCGTGGAGATTCCTTACGTTGACCGGGATGGAAATGAATTAAAAACCGTGTCGGAACGGTACTACCCGGCTCCCGGACAGAAATTTTTCTTAAAAGGCGGAGTGATTGACGAGGCCAAATACGAGTACCGCGGACCAGAGACATTGGACTTTGAAGAACTGATGAAACGGGGGTATAAGCTCCCATTTTATGCGGATTTAAGCCGTATGCCGGAAATGGAACGGAAAGTGATCTGGGGCATGATGGTGGGAGAGGAAGGAAAGACGAAGATTCCGATTCTGGAAAATTACACGGAACGCGGATTTGACCCCACCAGGCATATGCTTCAGAGCTATGGAACCGGATGGCAGTCGGCCAGCTTTTTAGGACAAGAGAGACAGCTGTTCGGAGCACCGGGCGGCATCATGCATGACTGGGATTTGAAGACGAATATCGACGGTATCTATGCGGCCGGAGACCAGCTGTTCGCATCCGACTGCTGCGGTTTTGCTGCGGCCACCGGATATTATGCGGGAAGAAAGGCGGCCGACGCCATAGAAAATGTGGATATCACTGAGGCGGACCGGGAAGTGGTTGAAAAGGAAAAAGCCCGTCTTTATGCGCCTTTGAATGTGGAAGACGGTTTGGAGTGGAGAGAACTGAACATGGCAATCTCCAAAGCGATGCAGAATTACTGCGGCGAAATCAAATGCAGAGAGCTGCTGGAGGAAGGCTTAAACGTGCTGAACGGCTATGAAGAGGAGATTGTGCCCCAGCTTTCCTGCAAAAATCCTCATGATCTGATGAGAACCCACGAGGTGCTGGATATTCTGGAAGTTTCCAGGATGATCCTGCAGGCCTGTCTGTTCCGGGAATCCAGTTCGAAACCGCTTTGCTTCCAAAGAAGCGATTTCCCTCAGGAAGACCCTGAAGAGGACCGCTGTTTTTACACCATCCGCATGGAAGACGGAAAGCCGGTGCGGGGACGCGTGCCGTTGGGATATTTCGGTGATGTGGAAACGGAGTATGAAAAGAGAAATCAGGATTATATAGGTAAGGAGGAAAAGTCAGAATGAAAGAATTTGAAGCATCCGTAGTTCCCTGCAGCGCCAGGCCCATTGTATTTGATGACAGCTTATGTATAGGCTGCAATCAGTGCGCCAACGTGTGCCAGGTGGATATCTTCCTTCCAAACCCTGAAAAGGGAAAACATCCGATTGTCGTCTATCCGGGAGAATGCTATTACTGCGGAAGCTGCGTGATGGCCTGTCCAAACAAAGGAGCCATAAAACTGCAGCACCCAGTCATGAACCAGGCAAAATTCGTTCCTAACAAAAAAGTACCCTAAACATAAGGAGGGCCCGCAAAGTGGGGGAACTTTGCGGGCTGAGTATGAAAAAGTTTATCTTCATTGAAGATAAGGGGCTTCGGCTGGGGTCTGATTACTCATGCACCGAAGCTTATATAAATGAAAAGGATTGGCTTCCTTATTACATTTATAAGTATAGCCTGAAATTGTGGCGAAAGTTTGACCACGCTATAAACAAAAAATAAAATTGATTAAGAAATTATGAGGAAATCTTTATTTAACTGAGAAACGCCGGAAAGAAGGGAGCACCCGGGCGGCCGGCAGAAATGAAAAGGCATAGGGGATTCGGGTTACGACCCTAAGTGATACTAGGCCGCCAAGAGCGGAAAAAGGCAGCGCGGCGCCATTCGCGGTGAACTCTTTATGACTTCATCGCTCAAGGGCGCCTCAAATACTGATTCGGAATTCAGTATTTGTCTGTCTTTTTCCGCTCTTGCCGACCAAGTATCACTAAGGGTCTGCACACGATCCCCTATGCCTTTTCATTTCTGCCGGCCGCCCGGATGCTCCCTTCTTTCCGGCTGTTGCTTGGCTAGCTGAGGAAAAAAGATTTGATGGATGGGAGAGTAAGTTTTTACATCAAGGGTGAAGGCTTTTTCTGAAATGCCTTCACCATTTAATGTAAAGGGTGAGGTCATTTTGCGAAATGCCTTGACGTTTAAAGTAAAACCCGAAGTTGTTTCTGAAAATCCCTTCATCATCTATGTAAATTAGGCGTTACATAAATACCAATTCAATAACATTGTTTTTAACTGGGCTAGCGAAAATCAGCACGGAATCGGGAGGCGGGGCCGGGAAAGGAAGAGCACAGGGGCCGTCCGGGCCGGGGGAAGGAAGATGCAGCCAAATGGGATCGTATGGAACCCCTGTAGTGCTACTTAGGTCCGTAAGGACAGAACGAGGCAGGTAGAAACTGATTTCCGCCTCAGTTTCTAAAGCGCCGCTGAGCAGCGAAGTCATCAAGAGTTCACTGCGAATGGCGCTGGCCTGCCTCGTTCTGTCCTTACGGGCCTTAGTAGCTCTTAGGGGCGAATCCCGAATCCCATTTGGCTGCATCTTCCTTCCCCCGGCCCGGACGGCCCCTGTGCTCTTCCTTTCCCGGCTCCGCCTCCCGATTCTGTGCGTCCCTCTCGCCAACCCCGTTAAATAACAATTTAAAGCTTTAGCCAGTTGGGGGGGGATAGATGATTAAAAAATATAACATTTTCGGAGAATATTATATTGTCCTTGTATGGCTGGCTGTGATATACTTTTGTCAATGACTGGTTGGCCGGACGAGTGGCTCAATACAGTTGGCATTCAGGGAAAAGGAGAATACGATCATGAAAGAAAATGAGTTGATCCAGTTATTGCAGGAGGATAAGGCGAAGGCTTTGATGGCGGAGTTGTACGGGGAAAACAAGATTGCCGATAACTTAGCACGCTATGAAGATCTGATACATAAATTTGCGAAAGCATTTGCTTCTCGGGATATGCTTTTGTTTAGTTCACCTGGCCGTACAGAGATTAGCGGCAATCATACGGACCATAATCATGGAAAGGTTCTGGCCGGAAGTATTAATCTGGATTGTGTCGGGGTGGCGGCGAAGAACAATTCTTCTAAGGTGAATATTATAAGCGAAACATTTAATCAGAGTTTCAGCATTGATTTAAACCATTTGGAACCCAGCGAAAAGATGGCGGGAACCATTGATTTGGTTAAGGGGCTGCTGGCAGGCTTTAAGGATACGGGGTATGAGATTGGCGGATTTGACGCTTATATTACCAGTAATGTGATCAGCTCTGCGGGAGTGAGTTCTTCGGCGGCATTTGAGATGCTTCTCTGTTCCATGATTAATGAGTTCTTTAATGAAGGACGAATTGACACGGTTGCATATGCCCATATCGGAAAATATGCGGAGAATAAATACTGGAATAAGGCGTCAGGCCTGTTAGACCAGATGGCCTGTGCGGTAGGCGGCTTAATCACCATTGATTTCATGGAACCGGCGGTTCCGGTGGTGGAAAAGATCGCATTTGATTTCGAAGCTCATAATCACAGCCTGATTATCGTGAATACGGGAAAAGGCCATGCGGATTTGAGCGAGGATTATTCTTCTGTACCTATAGAGATGAAAAAGGTGGCTGAATACTTTGGAAAAGAATATTGTTCGGAAATATCGGAACAGGATGTTATTGAAAATCTTCAGAAAGTGCGTGAATTTGCAGGTGATCGTTCTGTTTTACGTGCTCTTCATTTCTTCGAGGAAAACAAAAGGGTAGAGGCGGAAGTGGCGGCATTGAAAGAAAACCGCTTTGATGATTTCCTTAAAAATATCACGGCATCCGGAAATTCTTCCTGGAAATGGCTTCAGAACTGCTTTACCAACAGCAATTACCAGGAGCAGGGGATTACAGTCGCTCTCGCTTTGACAGAACTGTTTATCGCAGAAAAGCAGGTTGGAGCGTGCCGGGTTCATGGAGGCGGTTTTGCTGGCGTTATTATGGCTATGCTTCCTAACGAGGTTGTGGATGAATATGTGGCTTATATGGAAAAAGCCATTGGAGAAAATAATGCATACCGGATGAGCATTCGCCCGTATGGAGCGGTTTGTTTGAACAGGCTGATTGGGTAGTGGAATTGGAAGAGTAATAAGAAGATGTAATATTATAAGTTATCAGGTCTGGGTTTACCAGACCTGATTTTTTGATGTAGAAAAAATGATGGAATTGATTCAGAAAGCTGAGAAAGGAAGCGTTGAACGATAAGGTGTTTTTCGTTTATTCAGTAAAACGTTCAGTTCAGGTGATATAAATAAATTTTGCTTAAAAATATAGTTCATATCTGTTTCTTAATTATGATCTGCTATCCTATTCAACCGGTTTACCACATATTTTACAATAACCACGAAACTTTGCGATATTACCGCCACAATGAATACATCTCTTATGAAAGCGCAGATAATCCATAGAAAATTTTGATCCCAGGTACTCTAAGGCCAGATTTTCTTTTTGTTCTTCCGTTAATTTTGAGAAGAATACGCTATAGATAGGCGAACTGGGATTATTAAGGGCCATTACCTCTATTTGCTTTTTGCTGCTGGTAATTGCCTGAAGTTTGGGAAAACTATCATATTCACCGAAAGAACCGCGTATCATTTCACCCTCGATCACTATTTTCGTAACATTTTCACATTTAGGAAAGATGTGTCTGATATCTGTTTTTAAATCACCTAAAATAGTTATGGTCTTTAAATTTCTGCAATTACGAAATGCAGATTCTCCGATCCGGATTACGCTATTGGGAATCGTAATGCTCAGCAGGCTGGTACAATTTTCAAAAGCGCCTGCTCCTATCTCTTTTAAAGTATTAGGGAGTGAAATATCAGTCAGACTTGTACAGCCTCTAAATGCATAACTTCCTATAAACTTAACGCTATTAGGAAGTTCTACCTTTTCCAGCATATAACATTGATCAAAGGCAGCAGATCCGATTTTTTCCAGGTTATTTGGAAATTCAACATTTTTTATATTGCTAGGAAAGCAGTGGTCTTCAATTTCAAATACCTCCTGTGGAATGATGATATCTCTGCTTTTCCCTTTATAGCTATTTAAAACGCCGGCGACTATATCAAAATCATTATTTGCTGAGCCATTTTGTATATATACATTTTGTGCGTTAATATTGTATATATTATTAAAATTGTGAATAGCTTTCTCAGAAATAAACGGTGTTTTACAGTATGGACATACCATACAATCACTTTCATTATCTACAGATATGGTGGCACCGCATTGAGTACAGATGCCTGGAACAAAGGGCATAATATTTCCTGTATGAAAAATGTATTCATACTTTTCCTTTCCTATTTTATCTATTAATTATATAACAAAAATAGTACAAATTCTCACTTTTTTTAATAATATTTAAAGTTTTGTTTGGAGAATAAATATGGTACCCGTATGATTATAGTGCCGGTTACGTTTACTTTAGAACGGGATGAGCACTCCAGTATCCGGGATCAGGGGAAAAATAAAAAATGGGAAGCCATTATGACCTCCCCAAAAACTAACCTTGTAACTCTGTATCCCAACATTGGCTGCAGTATTATTGTACGATCTGGCGATTGCGCCGGATCTGCGCCTTCCAATGCTTCATGAATGGCGGCTTAATTACTATTGTTATATTGATCTATCAGTCTTTGATTTTCGTCCAGCTGTCTTTCCAGTTCGTCTAATTCTTGAACCGAATTTTCAAACCGCTGTTTTGAATCTTCCAATCTCTTTTTGCTTCTCTCTAACGAAGTAGACTGATAATATGAAACGCCTATCACTATTATGAGTATTGCTGCAATGAGTGAGCCAATCAAAATATTTTTAGTTTTTTTGGCCTTCTCTATCTTTTGTATTGTTTTTTGTATTTCAACTACTTCTTTAAGATCCTTCGAGCCGTGAATAGGATATCCGCAATTAGGGCAACTTTCTGCTTGATCCGATATTTGTTTCCCGCATTCAGGACATTTTATTAAAGCCATAACTTTCCCCCCTACTTTTATGTGCCTATAATATCCTCTTGGAAGAAAATATCAGGCTATTCAATATTTTTATATAAGTTTGTACTACATTATACCTTATTTTTCATACAAATTCAATATTCTTATTATTTAATACAATAATTTATGTAAGCGTTCAGCCTTCTGATACCTGCGCCTGCTCCGGCAGGATGAACGGTTACTAATTTATTAATAAATATTCAACTATTCAATAATATAGTTATCCTATAGGGAATATGCGCCGTACGGCTGCTGGCTGAATTCAAACATGCAGAAACGCAATGGAAGACATCACCAAGGTTTCAGTAAAGGTAATTAATCCGTTAGCAACACGATAGCAACAAATACTCCCGGAAAGCCGCATAAATGCTTACATGAATCTTAATCAAATATTAAGTTTTAAACCCTCCATATTTTTTGACTAACCCATAGTTGTATGCTAAGATAATACCTTGGAATTGAACGATGGAAAGGTAAAATATGAAATTACATAGATTTTTAACTCTGCTCACCTATATTCTTCTGTTGGCGGGCTGTTTTGGAATCGTATATATCGTATCTAAGCTTGCGGAGCCGAATCATCCGGTTGTGATAGAGGAAACTACGGAAACGGGCGGATATGAGGAGGCTACGCCTTCTGAGGCGGAGGAAGAGACGAAAGAGGCAACTCCTTCCGATGGAAAGGAGGAGACGGCCCCGCAGGAAACGATTCCTGCATGGAAAAAGGGGTGGCATAGGACAGAAAAAGCGGAACCGGAACAGGTGGAAGAGGAGCCGAAAGGGCCGCCGGAGATTATATTTGCCAGCGATCTGCATCTGCTTGCGGATTCTTTATTCGATGACGGCGAGGCGTTTAAAAAGAGAGTTGCGGCGGACGACGGCAAGATTATTCCTTATGTTTCTCCTATTATTGATGCATTTTTAGATGAAGTGATTGAGGCAGAGCCTACGGCGCTGGTTTTGGGAGGCGATCTGACTTTTTATGGGGAAAAGGAAAGCCATCTGCAGCTGGCTGAGAAGCTGAAACGTGTGGAGGAAGCGGGAATTGACGTAGTCGTGATTCCGGGAAATCATGATATCAATACGAAAAATGCGAAATCTTACATAGGGAAAGAGGCCGGGAAGGCGGAAGACATCGGGCCGGAGGAATTTGCGGAAATCTATGGCGAATTCGGTTATGAGGAAGCTTTGGCCAGGGATGAAAATTCTTTGAGTTATATATGGGAGCTGGATGATAAAAACTGGCTGATGATGCTGGATTCCTGTCAGTATGAGCCGAAAAATCTGGTGGTGGGAAGGATAAAGCCGGAGACACTTTTGTGGATGCAGGAGCAGTTTGATGCGGCCAAAGAGCTGGGGATTCAGGTGATACCGGCCGCCCATCACAACATTCTGGATCAAAGCCGTTTGTATACCACCGAGTGCAAGATGGACGATAATATGGATGTGGTGGATCTTTTAGAGGCCAATGATGTTCCGGTGTTTTTAAGCGGACATATGCATTTACAGAGGATAAAAAAGCATAGGCCGGAGCCGGGAGCGGATGTGGACGCATATGGAATCAGTGAGATCATCAATACCTCCTTTGCCATGCCTCCCTGCCAGTACGGCGTGATGAAATGGGGGGAGGATGGAAGCCTCAGCTATCATGTGAAATCTGTGGATGTGGAAGCATGGGCCAGGCGGCAGGAAGGGGAAATCGATGAGAACCTGCTCCATTTTAATGAATACAGCCGCTGGTTTTTAAAAGAGGTGATGGCGGGAAAGGTGGATCGGGAGCTTGAAAACCTGCCGGAAGAACACCGGGAAGCCATGACCGGGCTGTATGCGGATATTTATTATGATTACTGCCGCGGCGAGGCTGTGGATGCTAAGGAAGTGAGGAGAAGCAGCGCATACCGGCTGTGGGAGAGGAATCGGCCGGATCACAGGTATAGGACGGATATTGACGATATGTTAAATGATATGACCCGGGAAAATTTTATCTGGGAAGAGGAGAGATAGGCGGGATACAGGAGCCTGTCTGTAAGCCGGGCGCGCCGGCGGTTGAAAATCAGGGAATGGTTTTCGGCCGCCGGCGCGTTCTTATTTGCAGCGGGCAGGGGGTAAATTTGTGTAAAAATTTTTTGCAAATGTTCTATCTGTTCAAATGGGCCCGGGGAGTTTATGATAAGACATGTAAGAACGAGAGAAACCAAAGCGCTTGGAAAGAAATAGGTTGGAGGTAAGGTATGAATCAGTTAATCAGTGAAAATTGTATTGTATTTGATATTGACGCAGCAGAGAAAAAGGATGTAATCAGAGCTCTTGTGAAGGAACTTCACGCGGCGGGAAAGATTACGGATGAAGAAGTATTTTTTGAGGATGTGCTGGCAAGGGAAGCCATCGCGCCGACTTACGTAGGATTTGAAATGGGTCTGCCTCATGGAAAGACCGATCATGTGCTGGAAGCTTCCGTTTGTTTTGGAAGAACGGTTAAGCCGGTGATCTGGAATGAGGAGAGCGGGGAAACGGCCGATCTGGTGATCCTGATCGCAGTTCCGGCCAAAGAAGCAGGGGATACCCACATGAAGATTCTGGCGAATCTGTCCAGAAAGCTGATGCATGAGGATTTCAGGGAATCACTGAGAAACAGCACAAAAGATGAGGTATTTAAAATTCTTGTAGAAGTTTTGGAGGGGTAATTAATATGAAAGAGCAGATTAAGATTCTTAAAAAACATATATTAACGGGTACGTCCCATATGATTCCATTTATTGTAGCCGGCGGTATTTTATTTTCTATCTCGGTTATGCTGAATCCGGCGGGAGCTGCAACTCCTACGGAAGGCTGGCTGGCCGGTTTGGCACAGATCGGTCTTGGCGGACTGACTTTATTCGTTCCGGTTCTCGGCGGATACATCGCTTATTCCATAGCGGATAAACCCGGTTTGGCTCCCGGTATGATCGGCGCATATCTTGCCAACAGCATGGGCGCAGGTTTCCTGGGCGGTATGGCGGCAGGTTTAATCGCCGGTGTGGTTGTAAAACAGTTAAAGAGAATTCAGCTTCCGATTTCTTTGAAAACATTGGGTTCCATTTTCATCTACCCGTTGGTAGGAACATTTATTACAGGCGGTATTATCGTATGGGGTATCGGTACTCCGATCGCATTTATTATGCAGTCACTGACCGCATGGTTATCCGGTCTTGGCGACGTGGGCAAGGTTCCGTTAGCATCTATTCTGGGCGCTATGACGGCATTTGATATGGGCGGCCCTATCAACAAAGTAGCAACCTTATTTGCACAGACACAGGTGGATACCCTTCCTTACTTAATGGGCGGCGTTGGCGTAGCAATCTGTACACCTCCTATCGGTATGGGAATCGCAACTTTATTAGCACCTAAAAAATATAACGCAGAAGAAAAAGAAGCAGGAAAAGCCGCAATCCTCATGGGGTGTGTGGGAATCACTGAGGGAGCGATCCCATTTGCAGCAAATGATCCGCTGCGCGTTATCCCGTCTCTGATTGTGGGCGCTGTTGTCGGAAACATCATTCCTTTCTTAACCGGAGTATTGAATCATGCTCCTTGGGGCGGAATTATCGTTCTGCCGGTTGTAGAAGGACGTATCTGGTATGTAATTTCCGTATTAGCAGGTGGATTAGTGACCGCACTTATGGTAAACTTATTAAAGAAGAACAACATGGACGATTCACCTGCAAAGGTGGAATCAGACGATGACGGATTAGACGAAATCACATTTGATGAATTATAATAAGCCGGAAATGGCGGAAGGAGAAAATATATGAAAGTAGTAGGAATTACATCTTGCCCATCTGGGGTAGCACACACTTATATGGCAGCGGAGGCTCTTAAACTGTCAGGACAGAAGCTTGGAATCGATGTGAAGATTGAAACACAGGGAGGCGCAGGCGTTGAAAACCAGCTGACCCAGAAGGATATCGATGAGGCTGTATGCGTGGTTTTGGTAAATGACGTGGCGCTGGAAGGTCTGGACCGTTTTAAAGGGAAAAAGGTTCTGAAAATGGGAGTTTCTGATTTAATCAAGAAATCAGACGCTGTAATGAAGAAGATTCAGGATACATTTCAGTAAGGTTTCATTAATAAGGGGAGTATTTGGAAAGAGGAGATGGGGAGCATTCTCCTCTTTCTGGTAATTGTTCCGTATTTTCACAATTACTTTTTCTATCATAATTTACATTCGGAATGGCGGGGGCTTATGTTTAGTGGAAGAATGCTTAGCATTGTACGGTATTTGAGCATCAGCAGGAAGACGACCTATAAGGAAGCGGCGGCGGCGCTGAAGCTGTCGGAACGCAGCATCCGGTATGATATTGACCGGATCAACGATGCCCTGTCTCTGGAAAAACTTCCTGTTATTGAAAAGGGCTCGAAAGGAATGCTGATTTATCCCAAGGACTTGGATATCAGCCTGTTGGAAGAAGAATCGGAAGTGGTTTATACGAGCAAGGAGCGGATGTCTATTCTGCTTCTTATTCTGATGCTCAGAAATGAAGATTTAAAGATTAACCAGCTCAGCGAGCTGTTTAAGGTGTCCAGATCCACCATTAAAAATGATATGGCGGCCTTAGAGGAAGAACTGAAAAAGGATGGCCTTAGCATTGAGTACTCCGATCATTTTTATCTGGCCGGTCCCAGAAAGAAGAGAACCAGCCTGCTGAACCAGGAATTTAAGAAATATATCAATTATCTGATCAATCCATTTACTAATTATAATTCCTATGAATTTTACTGCATTCATATTATACACAAGGCATTTGAAGGGATTTCCATACCCAACGTGGTTTTGGCCGTAAATGCCCTGTTGGAGGAATTAAAATGCACGCTGACCCAGGCGTCCTACTCCTGGTATATGTCCAATATCATGGTCGTGATCTGGTTTATTATCCACAATAAGGAATATCCTTTGGATCTTCCCGTGGAAACGGAATATGATAAGGAGAAATTTGACCGTTTTTCGGTGAAGCTGGAACAGATTCTGGGCATGCCGGTGGGGGAAAACAATATCAGGCTCATGGCAAAAC
This sequence comes from Clostridium sp. chh4-2, assembly GCF_002899675.1. GTDB lineage: Bacteria > Bacillota > Clostridia > Lachnospirales > Lachnospiraceae > CHH4-2. The sequence continues at coordinate 155,139 of NZ_PKUU01000013.1, forward strand.
TGTTTGATTTCACCAATAAGTTTGCCGGGTTAAACGGAAATGTGGATCTGCTCCGGGCGGAATCGGTTACATTTTCCCTCATTTCCCGGATGTCTAAGGAATTGGAAATGCCTCTGGATAAGGATAAAACCCTTTTGGAAGGATTATTAAACCACATGGTACCGCTGATTCAGAGGATCGAAAACCACATCGATATCAGGGACAATATGATGCAGCTGATGGGTGAGGAAGAGAAGCAGTTATACGGAATCCTTTCAAAAGTCTGCAGGGAATTGGATACGCTGTGTGAGATCACCAGCGAAGATGAACTGGTGTATCTGACCATTTGTTTTATGGCCAGCATTAAGAGGATGAAGGGAGCGCCCTATAAGCGGGTGCTGTTGGTCTGCGGCCATGGATACGGCACCACGACGATGCTGAAGGAGTCGCTGCTCAGCGAGTACCAGCTCCATATTATTGATACTATTCCGCTCTATAAGATCACCTCTTATCCGGATTGGGCGGCCATCGATTATGTGCTGACCACCGTGAAGCTCAACAATAAACTGCCGAAACCGTGTATTTTGCTGAATCCGATTCTGCAGATGGAGGACCGCGCGGCTCTCGATAAGCTTGGGATACCAAGAAAAATGATTTTGTCCAGCTATTATTCCATAGAGGAAAAACTGACATTTCTGGATGAGGCAAACCGGAAACGGGTTATGGAAGTGATTGAAAAGGAATTGGGGTATCAGACGGTGAAATCGGTCAACAGCGCCAAGAATTTTACCAATTTCCTGAAATTTGACTGCATCCGCCTGGTGGATTTAAAGCTGACCTGGAAACAGGCGGTGGCACAGAGCGCACGGCTTTTGCAGGACCGGTCTTTTATAGAAGAAAGCTATGTGCAGAATACCATTGATTTTATAGAGGAACAGGGCTTTTACGCGGTGTCGGACGGGGCGTTTGCACTGCTTCACGGAAAGGGAAATGAAGGAATCCATCAGACCAGTTTAAGCCTTTTGGTTAATAAACAGCCGGTGCAGTTCGGGGATAAATCGGTAAAGGTGGTATTTTTCCTGGCCAGTAAGGATTCTAAGGAGCATATTCCGGCTGTGGTCACGCTGGTCCGCATGGTGAAGACCACTCCGCTGATTCATGATCTGGAGCAGTGCCGGTCGGAAGAGGATATCTATCAGACCATTCTCCGTTATGAATTTGAGGTGTCATAGAAAAATGACGGCTGAATTGGAGAAAAGTGGGAATAGAAGGATAAATAAAATCAGTGAAAGAGCAAATACTAGAGGGTGATAAAAAATTTTCATTAATTTTTAAAAATGTTGCAAATGCAACAGAATGATCGAATGATCTCTGGTATAGTATAAACATCAAAAGAAGAAAATATAGATAACAGGAGGTATTTTAATATGAAGAAATATATTTGTGAACCATGTGGATATGAGTATGACCCTGAAGTAGGTGATCCGGACGGCGGTATCGCACCGGGAACAGCGTTTGAAGATATTCCGGACGACTGGGTTTGCCCGATCTGCGGTTTAGGAAAAGACGTATTTGTAGAGGCATAAGATTAAATTTTTTATTTAATTAAGAAACGCCGGAAAGAAGGGGAAACCTGGGCGGGCGGCGGAACTGGAGAAAGGCAGGGGATTCGGGTTACGACCCTAAGTAATACTAGGCCGACAAGAGCGAAAAAAGGCAGCGCGGCGCCATTCACGATGAACTCTTTATGACTTCATCGTTCAGTGGCGCCTCAAATACTGATTCGGAATTCAGTATTTGTCTGCCTTTTTCCACTCTTGCCGACCAAGTATTACTAAGGGTCTGCACACGATCCCCTGCCTTTCTCCAGTTCCGCCGCCCGCCCAGGTTTCCCCTTCTTTCCGGCTGTTGCTTGGCTGGCTGAGGAAAAAAAGATTTGGTGGATGGTAGCGTAAATTTTTACATCAAGGGTGAAGGCTTTTTCAGAAATGCCTTCACCATTTAATGTAAAGGGTGAGGTCATTTTGTGAAATGCCTTGACGATTAAAGTAAAACCTGAAGGCATTTCCGAAAATCTCTTCGTGATCTATATAAATTTGGCTTTACGTAAATACCAATGTATAACATTGCTTTTAACCAGGCTAGCGAAAACCAGCACGGAATGGGGAGGCGGAGCCGGGAGAGGCAGGCCGGAGGAGCCGTCCGAACCGGGGAAGGAAGATGCAGCCGTATGGGATCGTATGGAACCCCTTTAGAACTACTTAGGCCCGTAAGGACAGAACGAGGCAGGTAAAAACTGATTTCCGTCTCAGTTTTTAAAGCGCCTCTGAGCAGCGAAGTCATAAAGAGTTCACTGCGAATGGCGCTGGCCTGCCTCGTCCTGTCCTTACGGACCTTAGTGGTTCTTAGGGGCGAATCCCGAATCCCATACGGCTGCATCTTCCTTCCCCGGTTCGGACGGCTCCTCCGGCCTGCCTCTCCCGGCTCCGCCTCCCCATTCCGTGCGTACCATTCGCCAACTCAGTTAAACAACAATTTTAATGCGAGGGTTTATCTATTCTATATTGGAATAGATGAGCGCTAAAACTGAATTGTCTCCATGAAGGCGGGAATTTATAATAGAGGTTAAAGGAAAACATCTATAAAAGATAATGTCAGGAGGCAATAATGGAAGAGATTTGTGATTTGAGAACCGCATTGGAATATTTGAAAAAGATGGAAGGTCAGCTGGTGGAAACTGATGTTCCGGTGGAGCCTATGGCGGAGTTGTCCGGTGTGTACCGTTATATTGGGGCGGGAGGGACGGTGAAGCGGCCGACTAAACAGGGGCCGGCCATGATTTTTAACCGGGTGAACGGCCATCCCGGAGCGAGAGTGGCCATTGGACTTTTAGCAAGCCGGCAGAGGGCTGCTATGTTTTTAGGATGCAGACCGGAAGAATTGGGCTGGGTTTTAAGAGACAGCGTTAATCATCCCATTCAGCCGGCGGTTATATCGGAAAAGCCGAAATGCCAGGAAGTTGTGCATCTGGCTTCTGAGCCGGATTTTGATTTGAATAAGCTGGTGCCTGCTCCTACCAATACGCCTCAGGATGCAGGGCCTTATATTACTATGGGAATGTGTTATGCAACCCATCCGGATACCGGGATTTCAGATGTGACCATTCACCGTTTATGTATTCAGGGGAAGGATGAGCTCAGCATTTTCTTCACGCCGGGAGCAAGGCATATCGGAGCTATGGCAGAGAGGGCGGAAGAGCTGGGAAAACCGCTGCCGATCTCTGTCAGCATCGGGGTAGATCCGGCAATAGAAATAGCTTCTTGTTTTGAACCGCCTACAACCCCATTGGGTTATAATGAGCTGGCAATCGCCGGGGCTCTTAGAAAGAAGGCGGTAGAGCTGGCTCCCTGCGTTACTGTGGCGGAACATGCTATCGCCAATGCGGAATACGTGATTGAAGGGGAAGTCCAGCCGGGAATCCGGGTTCAGGAAGACCAGAACAGCCGCACCGGATATGCCATGCCGGAATTTCCGGGATATACAGGGCCGGCCAGCAGCGAGTGTTGGCTGATCAAAGTTAAAGCGGTGACACACAGACAGAATCCCATCATGCAGACCTGTATCGGGCCCAGCGAGGAGCATGTTACCATGGCGGGAATTCCTACGGAGGCCAGCATTCTGGATTTGGTGGAACGGGCGATGCCGGGGAAAGTTTTGAATGTTTACGCCCATTCTGCCGGAGGCGGCAAATACATGGCTGTGCTACAGTTTAAAAAGAGCGTGCCGAGCGATGAGGGAAGGCAGAGACAGGCAGCGCTGCTGGCATTTTCCGCGTTTCCGGAGCTGAAGCATATATTCCTGGTGGACGAGGATGTGGATATCTTCGATACAAATGATGTGCTTTGGGCATTGAATACAAGGTATCAGGGAAATGTGGATACAATTATGATTCCGGGCGTCAGATGCCATCCGTTAGATCCGTCCCAGTCCCCGGAGTATTATTCCGGCATTGCGGACCGTGGGATCAGCTGTAAGACGATTTTTGACTGCACGGTTCCATTTGGCCAGAAAGAGCGGTTTAAGCGGGCTGAATTTTTAGAGGTGGATTATAAAAAGTGGCTGGAATAATCAGGAATTCCTGCTTTTTACATAGTTCCAAAATGCGGCGGCGGACGGAGACATGGTACGGTTTTTCAGCCGGACGAGGGAAATATAGCTGTCAATGTGTTCCGTAAGGGGGACGATTCGGATCATTTGGTTTTGAAGATAGGAAACGGCCTGTTCCATCATGAGGGAAACGCCCATATTTTGAATGACCAGTTCCACAATCGTTTCAATTCTGGTTCCGGTATAGGTTACTTTGGGAGAAAATCCCGCTTTTTGGCAGGCATTTATACAGGAGGAGTATAGGAGAGTGCCTTTGTTTAAGAGTAAAAAAGATTCGTCTTTCAGTTCGCAAAGGGAGATTTCCTCTCTGGATGACAGCGGGTGGTTCAGGGGAAGAACGGTGGCAAATCGGTCTTTGCAGATGTTGGATGTTTCGTAGGAATCGTCCAGCATCTCACTGCGCATAAAGGCCAGGTCGTAAGATCCGTTTTCTAAGGCGGAAAGCATCTCAAAGGTTTCCATCTCTTTCACGTTCAGTGTGATATCGGGAAAAAGACGGTTAAAATCTGCCAGTATGGATGTGATCTGATATTGTGCCATGACCGGGATGGAGACGATGGACAGGTGTCCTCGACAGCTTTGCTCATATGCGGAAAGCTGGGCCATCATGTCATTGTAGCCTGCGGTCAGTTTTTTTGCGTGGGAAAGAACGATTTTTCCCTGTTCGGTCAGTTCAACCTTCCGGCTGGTCCGGTCAAAAAGGCGGACATGGAGCTCTTTTTCCAAAGCTATGATCTGTTTTGATACGGATGACTGTGTGGTATATAGCTGCTGTGCAGCTTCTGAAAAACTGCCGCTTTCCGCAACCGCTATCAGGTAGTTCAGCCTGAGAATGTTCATTCGGAATACCTCCGTTTTGTTGTATTTGCTCATCTATTAATTCCATTATGGAATATATTGTAGGTGTTTTTGGAGTCTTTGTAAAGTTAATCGTTTGGAAAAGAGGGGATAAGTATGGATAGAAAACGTTGGGCGGTGGGAATCAGCGGGGCCAGCGGGGCGCCCATAGCCGTGGCGTTATTAAAAGCGCTGAAAGAGATAAAAGAGGCGGAGATTCATCTGGTGATCACAAAGGGCGGGGAAATGACCCTCAGACAGGAATGCGGGATGGAGAAAGAGGAGCTGCGGCAATGGGCGGACCGGATCTGGGATAATCATGATCTGGGCGCGCCAATGGCCAGCGGTTCCTGGAAATGCGGCGGCATGGTGGTGGTCCCAAGCAGCATGAAAACCGTGGCGGGCATTGCGAATGGTTTTAGTGAAAATCTGCTTCTGCGGGCGGCAGATGTGATGATAAAGGAGAGACGCCCGCTTATTTTGGTGGCAAGAGAAGCGCCCTTGAGCACCATTCATTTGAAAAATATGCTGGAACTGAGCCGGATGGGAGTGACGATTCTGCCTCCGATGCTCAGTTATTATAATCACCCCGAGTCCATCGAAGACGCCACTAACCATATTGTTGGGAAGATCATGGATCATATGGGATATGAGTATGAAAATTTTGTGAGATGGGAAGGATAACGCGCCGCCCCATCCTTGTGACAGAAAGGATATGGATGAAATGAAAATGGATTTTACCGCAGAGCAAGGCCGGATAAAAACAGAAGCACATCTGACTGAGGCAGGAAATGATCTGCTTGTGTTTTTATCCGGAGGTGACACCCCGCACATCGGAGCGGCCGTCTGCTGTGATGCCGGTGGAAATGTCCGGGAAGCCGCGCTTCCGGAACATAAAGACCAGGTAGTGATGAAGATAATGGCGGAACGGCTGAGTCGGGCTGTGGGATGTAATGTATGTGTGGCCGGAGGTATTCACATTGACGGAATCACCAAGGAACAGATTCATACCGTAATGGAGTTATGCGAGCGGTTAACCTCCGAAATAATCGGGTCGATCAAAGAAACTGGCGTTCAGCCATAGAAAAAACAGCGGCTGACCTGGGCGGCATTGTAAATGAAAGTCCGGCCAATGGATCTTTGATGTCTTCCTCCTCCTGAGTATCGGTATTGGCGGTCAGCAGCCAGCAGTATTCCTTGGGAAGAGCCGGAAGTTCGATGGCAACTTCTTCCCAGTAGGCATTGACGGCCATATAGACGGCGTCGTCTGTGCCGGAGGCATTTTTCCCGGCGTATAGGACGGCGAAGGTGCGCTCGTAATTTTCGGGCTGCCGCCAGGGCATAGAGCTGTGGATGCTGATGGATGGAAATCCCATGGAGCAGGACGGAGTATCCCGGGTGATGACCGGGTGCTTTTTGCGAAAGACGATCATTTTTTGAAAGAACAGGAATATATCCTGGTGTTCTTTCAGGCGGTTCCAGTCCAGCCAGGAGATAAGATTATCCTGGCAATAGGCGTTGTTGTTGCCAAACTGGGTGTTGCAGAACTCGTCTCCGGATAAAAACATGGGGATTCCGCGGCTGCAGAGGAGGACTGCACATGCATTTTTTATCATTTTCTTTCTCAGTTTTGTTACTTCCTGGGAATTGGTTTCACCCTCTTCCCCGCAGTTCCAGCTGTTGTGGCTGTTGTCGCCGTCGGTGTTGTTCCAGCCGTTTTTCTCGTTGTGTTTCCTGTTGTAGCTGTACAGATCGTAAAGGGTGAAGCCGTCATGGCAGGTCAGGAAATTGACGGAGGCGTTGGAACCTCTTTGTTTTGGGGGATAGAGGTCAGGGGAACCGGTAATTCTCAAAACCGCGTCGTGGGTTTTATTCTCATCCCCTTTTAGGAAACTTCTGACATCATCCCTGTATTTTCCGTTCCATTCGATCCAGCGGTTCCAGGACGGGAAGGTGCCCACCTGATAGAGGCCGCCTGCGTCCCAGGCTTCTGCGATCAGTTTAACCTCGCCTAAGATCGGATCATAGGCCAGGCTTTCCAGAAGAGGCGGCTTATTTAGCGGGGTTCCGTCCTCGCTTCTTCCTAAAATGGAGGCCAGATCGAACCGGAAGCCGTCCACGCGGTAATGGATCACCCAATAGCGGAGACAGTCCAGGATCATCTGCTGGACAATCGGGTGGTTGCAGTTTAAGGTGTTGCCGCAGCCGCTGAAATTATAATAATATCCCTCCGGGGTCAGCATGTAGTAAATCTGATTGTCAAATCCTTTAAATGAGAAGAAGGGGCCGTGCTCATTGCCTTCCGCCGTATGGTTAAATACCACGTCCAGATAAACTTCGATTCCATTTTGATTCAGCGCTTTAATCATCTCTTTTAATTCCAGGCCTTCCCGGTTATATTCCTTTACGGAAGCATAGCTGGTGTTGGGCGCGAAGAAACAGACCGGGTTGTATCCCCAGTAATCCAGCAGCACTTCTCCCTCACAAGTCCTGGGATCTCTCATCTCGTCGAATTCAAATATGGGCATCAGCTCCACCGCATTGATTCCCAAGCTTTTTAAATAGGGGATTTTCTCCATAATGCCTGCAAATGTACCGCGGGCGGACGCAGCCACGCCGGAGGATTCATGCTTGGTAAAACCCCGCACATGAAGTTCATAGATCACTAAATCCTCTAAAGGTATCTGGGGCTGTTTGCAGTCGCCCCACTCAAAATTATTGGTCACAACCCGGGCCTTGTATTGAAATCCGCTTTCGGGTTTGCTTCCCCAGGTGCCCTGTCCGGTTACCGCTTTTGCATAGGGATCTAACAGGTATTTTGTCTTGTCAAAGATAAGGCCTTTGGCAGGATCGTATGGCCCGTCGATGCAGAACGCGTATTCCAGATCTTCAATGTCCAGATCGAATACGATGATGGAATACACGTTGCCGATCCGGTAACATTCCGGTATGGGAATCCGGGCATAGGGAGTCATGGCCTCGTGATGAAACAGGAGGAGTTCGCAGGATGTGGCCTGGTGGGAATGGATGGTAAAACTGACTCCTCCTGGGATGAGATGGGCTCCGTATTCTTCATAAAGGCCGGGGCGGACAGAGAAGCCGGATATTGTGTTGAGGGGAATGAGCTCGTGTGAGAAATTTGGCATAGGTCTGATCCTTTCTGTTGGATGATATTTACGTCGGTGTCATTTGCATTTCTTCTATTTCCGTTTCTTCTATTATAACGCATAAATAATTTTTAGTTTAAATTTTTTCTTTCTTATGGTAGAATAGGTTTTAAAATGCACTTTAGGAGGAACCAGTATGAGTAATAAATCAATTGTGTGGGTCTTGATTGCTTTTGGGGTGTACTTGATCGGTATGATTATGATCGGTGCGGGATATGCAAAAAAGACTAAAAATACGGAAGATTATTTTTTAGGAGGAAGAGGACTGAACGGCTGGGTTGCCGCTTTATCGGCCCAGGCTTCCGATATGAGCGGATGGCTGTTAATGGGTCTGCCCGGCGCCATCTATCTGGCGGGAACGGGAGAATGCTGGATTGCCATCGGCCTTTTTATCGGTACGGTGTTTAACTGGACTCTGATATCTTCCAGGCTTAGAAGATATACGATTGAAGCCAATAATTCATTGACGCTTCCGGCTTATTTTGAAAACCGGTTTCGGGATAAATCAAAGATTCTCTTAACGGTTTCATCTGTATTTATCGTAATCTTTTTCCTGGTTTATACGGCATCCGCCCTGGCAGCGGGAGGCAAGCTGTTCAATGTGGTATTCGGCCTTGATTATCAGGTAGCGCTTACTATCGGAGCGATTGTTATTCTGGTTTATACGTTTTTAGGCGGTTTTATGGCTGTCTGTGTGACTGATTTTATTCAGGGAATGCTGATGTTATGCGGACTGTTTTTGGTGCCGATTCTGGCGCTGATCATTGTTTCTCCTTCTAATCTGGTTGCTATGATCGGGGAGAGCGGCGTGACGGGAGGGACGGCTTCTTATCTGAATCTGTTCCAGAGCGGCGGTAAAAACCTGAGCGCGGTCAGCATTATCTCAAGCCTTGGATGGGGGCTGGGTTACTGCGGAATGCCTCATATTCTGACAAGATTCATGGCTATCAGTTCTGAGAAGGAGTTGAGAAAATCCAGAGTGATCGGCATTGTGTGGGTTGCCATTTCATTGGGATTTGCCAGTGCGGTGGGCGTGATCGGCCGCGCATATCTGATGCCTGTAATTTTAGGAACAGAAGCTGCCGGTTCGGCTGAAAATGTATTTATTAAAATTATTATGAAATTATTTACGGAAGATTTGGCCTTTCCTTTTATCGGAGGCATTTTCCTCTGCGGTATTTTAGCTGCGATTATGTCAACGGCTGATTCCCAGCTGCTTGTTACGGCGGCCTCTGTGTCTGAAGACATCTATAAGGGAGTGGTAAATCCAAAGGCGGAAGATTCAAAAGTGCTTACGTTAAGCCGTTTTACGGTTATCATCGTGGCTGTGCTCGCTTATTTTATCGCATTGAACCCGAACAACAGCATTATGGGGCTGGTGTCAAATGCATGGGCAGGTTTTGGAGCGGCGTTTGGCCCGCTGGTGCTTTTATCCCTGTTTTGGAAACGCTGCAACCGGGCAGGTGCAATTGCCGGTATGGTCAGCGGCGGTCTGACTGTAATCATCTGGGATTACATACCTCTTGTCAACGGATCGACTCTTGGTACTGCGACAGGATTGTATTCTTTGGTAGTTGGTTTCGCCATCAGCTGCGCGGTGATTGCGGTTGTAAGTCTGGCGACGAAGGAGCCGTCTGAGGAGATTCAGGCGGAATTTGAGAGAGTAAAAGAATTTAAAGAAATATAGATGATGTGTTGCTGATCGTTTAGAATGCTGTGCGTTTATCCGCACAGCATTTTTTTGAAGTTTTCTGTTGCAATGGACAGGGGGGCATCCGGTTTGCTGATCAGGCAGATTTCCCGTTTGGGAAGCGTTTCTTTTAGGTTTATCTGGAACAGGGAGTTATCTGTCAGATAGTTGTCTGCAAAGGTTTCGGGGACGAAGCCGATGCCTAGCCCGTTTAGCACCATAGGAACGATCAGATCGGAAGTGGCCAGTTCGATATCTGGCCTCAGTTCCAGATGATGATCGGCAAACAGCTGGTTTAAATAATCCCGGGTGACGGTGCCGTTTCCCATGCAGACCAGCGGATAGGAAAGCAGCTCTTTCAGTGAAACAAGGCGGCCCTTCAGCTCTTTATAATCGTTATTTGCCACAATGATGTCAGTAAAGCCGGACAGGTGCGTGACGTCCAGCTCCGGATTCTGATCTCCCTTTGGCATCACGAGGACGGCAACATCCAGAGTTCCGGACCGGATTGCATTGATTGTTTCCGGGGTGTTGGAATTGGAGATTCTGAGATGTATCTGAGGAAATGTTTTTCTGTAGCGGACTAAATAAGGGATCAGATAATTGTGGAGTGTGGTTTCGCTGGCTCCGATGGAGAGCGTTCCTGTGGACAGTTCCTTTAAGGCGTTTAAGCGTTCTTCCGCTTCCATTAAATGTTCATAGGCCGCGGAGACATGGTCAAAAAGTATCTTTGCTTCCGGGGTCAGCGTGACCCCTTTTTGGGAACGGAGAAATAAGGTGCAGCCCAATTCCCGCTCTAAAAGCTGAATTGCATGGGTTACCGTTGGCTGGGTCACATAGAGGGACTTGGCGGCAGCGGTGATATTTTTATGTTTAGCTACAAAATAGAAGGTGCGGTATAGCTCGAAATTGACGGCCATGATTATTCCTTTCTGTAATTCATGAAAATATCAGTTACTGTTCACAGTCCCGGCGGCCGATGTCGTTCGTTTGGGTTTGGGAAGTTTTGCAGGGACTGTGAATGGCAGCAAATATCATCGATAATATCTATGGAGTATATAGAAACCATTGATTTTATTTATTGATTGATTCATAGTATAATCCATTTCGGATTAAAAAGCAATTAAGGATTAAATGCCGCCTATGGCGGCGAAAGAGAGGGCAGAGTGAAAGAAGGGACATTCTTTCACTCGCAGAGTTTGGATAAAAAGCAGTCCAAACTCCCAGATTAAATGCCGCCTATGGCGGCGAAAGAGAGGAAAGTATGATAAAGGATCTTACGGAGGGAAATCCTCAAAGAGTGTTGTGGCAATTTACCATTCCAATGTTTGTCAGCGTCATTTTCCAGCAGCTTTACAACATCGCAGACAGCGTCATCGCAGGAAAATTTGCGGGCGAGGACGCGCTGGCGGCAGTAGGGGCATCTTATCCGATCACCATGATTTTCATGGCGGTAGCGGTGGGAAGCAATATCGGCTGTTCGGTGGTGATTTCCCAGTTGTTCGGGGCAAAGCAGTATAAGCAGATGAAAACAGCGGTTTTTACCACGCTGATTGCCTCTTTAGTTCTCTCAGCAGCGCTTTCTGTGGCAGGGCTTTTGGGCAGCAGAAGCTTGATGATTATGGTTAACACGCCGGGGAACATATTTGCGGATGGAGACTTGTATCTTAGAATCTATATCGGAGGATTCCTGTTCCTGTTTTTATATAACGTGGCCACCGGTATCTTCACGTCGTTGGGGGATTCCAAAACTCCCCTCTATTTTCTGATCGGTTCTTCTATAGGAAATATCGTGCTGGATACCTTATTTGTGGCCGTATTTCACTGGGGAGTGGCCGGTGTGGCCTGGGCTACTTTTGCAGCGCAGGGAGCGGCGTGTGTGCTGGCGCTCGTCACTTTAGGAAGTCGGTTAAAAATGGTGAAAACGGAGGGAGAAGTGCCTAAGTTTTCCTTTATGATGCTGAAAAAGATCAGCTTGATCGCAGTTCCCAGCATTTTGCAGCAGAGTTTCATATCTGTTGGAAATATTTTCGTACAGAGTCTTGTTAATTCCTGCGGCTCTTCTGTGATCGCAGGATATTCTGCGGCAACGAAGCTGAATACATTTACCATTACCAGCTTTACTACGCTTGGAAACGGTATTTCCAGTTTTACCGCTCAGAATATGGGAGCCGGATGTTACGACCGGGTGAAGAAGGGGCTGGGAGCCGGAATGAAGCTGGCATTTACGATTGCAGTTCCGTTTTTTGCGGCATTTTTCCTGTTCAGCAGAGGGATGCTGGGATTATTTATGAATCGGGACAGTGAGCTGGCCATGGAGACAGGGGCCGCGTTTTTGAAAATTGTTTCGCCGTTTTATTTTATTATTTCCATAAAACTGTTGGCGGATGGTGTGCTGAGAGGATCGGAATCCATGAAAGAGTTTATGATCGCCACCTTCAGCGATCTGATTTTAAGGGTGATTCTGGCCTATGTTCTGATGATTCCGTTTGGGACCAATGGAATCTGGATGTCCTGGCCGATCGGATGGGTGATCGGAACCGTTCTGTCATTTGGCTTCTATAAAAAGGGAAGATGGATGAGAAAAAGCATGGTTGCAATTGAAGGGAAAAGTGATACTATAGTAGTATCGAATGAAAAGAGAGGAAACTATGCTGAAAGTATTAGGACGGAATGATAAGTGCTGGTGTGGCAGCGGGAAAAAATATAAAATCTGCCATGCGGAATTTGATGAGAAGATTAAGGAATATAAGAGACAGGGACATATCGTGCCGTCTCACCGCATCATTAAGACAAAAGAACAGATTGACGGAATCCGGGAAAGCGGAAAAGTCAATATTGCGGTGCTGGATTATGTGGCACAGAATATAAAGCCGGGAATGTCTACAGAAGAGATCGACCGGATGGTGTATGAAAAGACCACGGAGCTTGGAGGAATTCCGGCGCCCCTTAATTTTGAAGGATTTCCGAAAAGCGTCTGTACCTCGATCAATAATCAGGTGTGTCACGGGATTCCGTCGGAAGAGGACATATTGGAAGAGGGGGATATCGTCAATGTGGACGTTTCCACCATTTATAAAGGATATTTTTCAGATTCGTCCAGAATGTTCTGTATCGGAGAAGTTCATCCGGAGTTGAAGAAGCTGGTGGATGTGACGAAGGAATGTGTGGAATTAGGATTAAAGGAAGTAAAGCCATGGGGATTTCTGGGCGATATGGGCCAGGCGGTCCATGAACATGCGGTGAAAAACGGATATTCTGTGGTAGCGGATATCGGAGGCCACGGTGTCGGGCTGGAATTCCATGAGGAACCTTATGTGAGCTATGTGACGCCCAGAGGCACGGAGATGCTTATGGTTCCCGGAATGGTATTCACCATTGAACCGATGGTGAATATGGGGACGGATGAGGTGTTTGTGGACGATGACAATGGCTGGATTGTATATACGGAAGACGGCTCCATGTCCGCGCAGTGGGAAGTGACTGTGGCGGTTACGGAAGATGGATATGAGATCTTAGCTTATTAAGTGACAATTCGCAGGCGGACTTGACAGAGAAACTCTGTAATTGAGGCACTTACGTGAGGGTGAAATGATGTTTGAATCCGTAAATTTTAAATCTGGGAAAGTGCGGTTTTGTTCCGGATGTATGGATGATGAAGATATACTGCGAGTCAAGTTTCCGGAAAATTATATATTAGATTTGGGCTGGTATGGTAACTCTAACGGCTTTATCATATATATTATCCGGGATATGGAATGGGCTGTTCCTGTTGTTGAATATCAGTTTTTTGATGACAAACTTGCTGAGACAGCATTATGTTTAGCAGTCGGTCGAATAGAGAAAGAGGCTGCCTGTTCCAAGCCGTATTATGGGGCACTTTGGGAAACGGAAAAAATTGTGCTGTAAAAATTCTAAGCTGCAGTTGAGTGGAATTAAAGTAGGGAATACCAGATGAAGGAAAAGAAACATTCACATTTTGAGATTTTGAAAAATCCTTATGATCCGGAAAATACAGAGTCCTTAGAGGTCATATACCAAAAATATATCGATGACCCGGAAGCAATAGTAGAAATTAATGGGATGAAATTTTATAAAATAATTCAGTTATTTCAACTCCAAACGAATAAAATAATATCGGTTGCGGCTTTGGATTCAGGATTAAAGTTACGAATGAAAGATACTCTTGTTGATGAAAAGAAGAATTGTTTTACAATCAATGGTTTTGAAATGCTGCATTTCCGTTCAGATATATTTCCAGAATGGTACTTGAAACTTACATTTGTTTCAATTATTGGTGAGATTGAAAATATCGGTGAATATTTAGCTCTATATGATAAAACGTAACCGTTCCGCCTTCCGATATCTGCGCCGGCTGAACGGTTACATTATCGTTGCCAGGTTGAGCAATATGCTTGCAAAACAGAATAAATTTTGATATACTTTCTCTGCATTGAAAATCAGGGCAATGCTCTGGACTGGTTCGAAAACTTCCCAGTATAAAAAACTAAGGATTGAAACGCAAAAATCAGTCTATGTATGCAGAAAGTATTTTGCCTACATAGTATTTTGTGTATGCAGAAAAATAGGTGGCCGGAGAAATACGGCGTGCTTGATTGCCGCATCCTTAGAGGATGCGGTTTTTTTATATCAACTATGTTAAGCATAATACCGATAAACGGCCCGCCTCAGGCGGAGAATCCTGTACATGGAATTCTTGCCTGCTGCTTTTCTTTTCTTAATTATGGGCAGAAATGTCCGTCAGAATGAAGATGAAAAGGAGAGACAACAATGCAAAAAAGAAAGATAATAATTGACTGTGACCCCGGAATCGACGATAGCCTGGCTCTTATGCTGGCTTTGTCTTCAGCGGAACTGGACGTAGTAGGAATCACTACGGTTTGCGGTAACGTGCCGCCGGATATAGGGGCGGTAAATGCTTTGAAAATATTGGAATTTATGGACAGGACAGATATTCCGGTATACTGCGGTGAAGAAAAGCCTTTAGCCAGGGAATATGTGAGCGCGCAGGATACACATGGAATGGACGGACTGGGAGAATCCGGTTTGAAGCTTGAAGCAGAAAAGGAATGGAAAATGGGAGCGGTGGATTTCATTTTGGAGACTCTTCAAAATGAGGAAAATTTATCCATCATCGCCATCGGGCCTTTGACCAACGTTGCCAAGGCGCTTATGAAAGATCCGGCGGCATTTGAACGGCTGGATACGTTTGTTTCCATGGGAGGAAGTTATAAGAGCCATGGCAATTGCTCGCCGGTGGCGGAATACAACTACTGGTGTGATCCCCATGCGGCCGGTTATGTTTATGAAAAACTGGGAAAAAAGATTCATATGATCGGTCTGGATGTGACCCGAAAGATTGTATTAACACCTAATATATTGGAATATATGAAGGTTCTGGATAAAAGAACCGGAGAGCTGGTCGAATCGATAACCCGTTTTTATTTTGATTTCCATTGGAAATATGAGCGTGTAATCGGTTGTGTGATCAATGATCCTTTGGCGGTGGTCTATTTTATCAACCCTGATATATGCGGAGGATTTGACAGTTACACGGCAGTGGAAACCGAAGGGATGTGTATCGGACAGACTGTGGTGGATGCTATGGATTTCTGGCATAAGGGTCCCAACAGCCGCATATTGACTGAGGTGGATGAAAAAGAGTTTATGACCATGTTTCTGAGCCGGGTCTTTAAAGGAAAAGATGAAGAAATACGGCGGGTACTGGATCAGATCATGGTGACAGGAGGTGGCCTGTGATGAAAAAAAGCCGTGTTATGCAGTTATCGGTTGGGGCATTTTGCATTGCGCTCAACATCATTGGAGCTTATATTGCCCTTTGTATGAAACTCCCGGTGTACTTGGACAGCATTGGAACAATTCTGGCCGGAGCCCTTCTGGGTCCCTGGTATGGCATGGCTGTAGCGGCCGGAGGGGCATTTATCAGCGGGATTACTTCTGATGTGTACGCCCTTTATTTCATGCCGTCCGGGATGATTACAGGAATGATGGCAGGACTGCTGTTTAAGACATCCGCATTTCGCGGAATGAAGATGCCGTTTGGAACAGCAGCCATTACTTTGCCCGGAACGATGGTGAGTTCGGTTATTTCTGCTTATGTTTTTGGAGGTGTCACCTCTTCCGGCTCTTCGATTATTGTCCAGGGCCTGAAGCATCTGGGCTGCAATCTGGTGGTGAGCGCATTTGTGGTACAGATTGTGACGGAATATGCGGACCGGTTTATTTCGGCGGCCCTTGTGTTAGTATTTCTGTCCTGCATGACAAGCGACATGAAGGCTTATTTGAGAGGAGGGCGTTCCCGTGGAACGGTATAACATTATTACAGATAAAAATCAGAGGGAAATTGTTCTGCTGAAAGCATTTCCCTGCGCATGGGGAAAATGTACCTTTTGCGATTATATAGACGACAACTCTAAAAATGAGGAGGAAATGATATCCTTAAACTCAGAGATTCTGTCCCATGTTACAGGAGAAACCGGAGTTTTGGAAGTGATTAATTCCGGCAGCTGTTTCGAACTGCCAAAGGCTACGCTGGAAGAAATCAGGAGAATTGTAAAAGAAAAGAAGATCGGAAGATTATTCTTTGAAAGCCACTGGATTTACCGGAACAAGCTGGAATGGATGAAAGAGTTTATGGGCGTTCCCATCACATTTAAAATAGGAGTGGAAACCTTTAATGAAGAATTTCGGGAAAAAGTGCTGAATAAACATGCGGATTTCCGTTCGCCGGAAGAAGTTGCCCGATATTTTGATTCTCCATGTATTATGGTTGGAATCAAGGGGCAGACTAAGGAAATGATTGATTATGATATCCGAATGGTGAAAAAGCATTTTAAGCTGGGAACCATAAATGTGTTTACGAACAATACGACCCCGGTTAAGCAGGACCCTGAGTTGGTAAAATGGTTTATAGAGGAATATAGCTGGCTGAAGGAAGATCCTTCTGTGGAAGTGCTGTACGAAAATACAGATTTCGGTGTAGGTGACTGATTGAAGCTGGTGTGGTATACTGAAGGGTAAAGGGGAAATGTTTTCATGAGAAAAAAACTTTTAAGCACTGCGTTATGGGCGGCTATGGCGGTATTACTGACAAGCTGCGTAGGTTCCGGTAAGCAGGTGGGAACTCAATCTGAAAAAGCATCTGGAACGCCTGAATTTGTATTTACATATGCGGAAAACCAGGCAGAAGATTATCCTACCACACAAGGCGCCTATAAATTTGCAGAATTAATCAATGAGAAGACAAATGGAAGAATACAGATTGATATACAGGCAGGCGGTGTGCTGGGCGATGAGAAATCAGTTTGTGAACAGCTTCAGTTTGGCGGGATTGATTTTGCGCGCATGTCCTTATCCCCTTTGGCAGAATTGGTACCTAAGTTAAATGTTCTCCTTCTCCCCTATCTGTATCGTGACGCAGATCATATGTGGGCAGTCCTGGACGGTGAAATCGGAGAAGATTTCATCAATTCCTTTGACGGTTCCGATCTGACAGCCTTATCCTGGTATGACGGCGGCGCCAGAAACTTCTATAACTCCGTTCGTCCGATCGAAAAACTGGAGGATATGAAAGGATTAAAGATCCGTGTTCAGGAATCTGAGATGATGAGGGGCATGATCGAAGCTCTTGACGCGAATCCGGTTCCTATGGCTTATGCAGATGTTTATTCCGCATTGCAGACGGGCGCTATCGACGGCGCCGAAAACAACTGGCCGTCTTATGAGTCAACCAATCATTATGAAGTAGCAAAATATTTCACAATAGATGAGCACAACCGTGTTCCGGAACTTCAATTAGTGTCCCGGTCCACATGGGATAAACTGTCACCGGAGGACCAGGCTATCATTAAAGAATGCGCATTGGAATCAGCAAAGTATGAAAAACAGCTTTGGGCTGAAAGAGAAAAAACTTCGGAAGAAAAAGTGCGTGCAGCCGGCAGCGAGATCACAGAATTGTCTCCTGAAGAGAAAGAACGGTTCCAGGAAGCTGTTAAACCGATGTATGAAAGATATTGCGGTGATTATATGGAGATTGTAGTAGCTATTATTGCAGCTGGTAAATAGTTGAAATGGTTTTATATCAGGAAATTGCCTTTTACGGGGCAGTTTTAATTTGTAAGAGGAAATGGGAGAGCCGATGGCAATTGAGTGTTTGACAATTGCTGTGGGCTTTTTTGATTTATAAGATTTTAGTGTTATACGGTTTTGAAACTATAAGTTTTGCTAAACGAATTTTTATGAAAGTGGGATTATTTAATAAAAACGTCTTTATAGTGCCGGTTCGTTGGTCTTGGGATTACACTTCAGCCATAAGGAATGACTCCGCTTGTGCGACAGCATTTTAAAATCAGTTTATAATTAACCTTGTTTTTTTCATGGAAGTAGTATATTTTAAAATGAATATCCATAAAAATACGAAAACAAGGAGTGGACAGAATGAAACTAAACATGGAAATGATCCCGGTTTTTGAGCGGTATCTTTACGAACAGGAGAGAAGCAGGGCGACGATTGAAAAATATATCAGGGATTTGAAGAAACTGTTCATTTATCTGGCGGAAGACCTGGAGGTCAGTAAAGATAAGATGATCCAATTTAAACAGGATCTGACGGAACGCTATAAGACAAGCAGCGTAAATTCGATTCTGGCTGCGGTGAATCACTTCCTGACGTTTGCAGGGATGGGGGACTGCCGGGTAAAGCAGGTCCGGGTCCAGAGAAATCTGTTCTGCCAGCAGGAAAAGGAGTTATCCAGAGAAGAATACTTCCGCCTGGTAAACGCGGCGCAGGATAAGAAAAATAAGAGGATCAGCTGTCTGATGCAGGCGATCTGCAGCACCGGAATCCGTGTGAGCGAGCACCGGTTCATCACCGTGGAGGCACTGAAGGAAGGGTGCCTGAGGATTTACAATAAAGGGAAATCCCGGATCGTGTTCCTGCCGCCAGAATTGATTACCGTCTTAAAACAATACTGCAGGGAAGCCGGAATTGGAAGCGGGCCGGTATTTGTTACAAAAAGCGGCCGTCCGCTGGATAGGAGTAATATCTGGTCGATGATGAAAGCGCTGTGTGAAGATGCAAAGGTGGATTCCAAAAAGGTATATCCGCATAACCTGAGGCATCTGTTTGCCTTCACTTTTTATGGGATAGAGAAAGACCTGCTCCGCCTGGCGGATGTTCTTGGACATGCCAACGTGGATACGACCAGGATCTATACAGTTTCAAGCGGTTGGGAACATAAAAGGATTTTATCGAAATTAGGACTGGTTGACCAAAGTGACGGAAAAAGCATGACA
>NZ_PKUU01000014.1 GCF_002899675.1 Clostridium sp. chh4-2
GGGCAGTCGGCAGGAATGAAAAAACATAGGGTCTGCAATTGATCACCTATGTTTTTTCATTCCTGCCGACTGCCCGGGTGCTCCCTTCTTTCCGGCTCCTCCTCCTGATTCCGTGTGTCCCTCCGCTATTAAAGTTAAAAAAATTACAAATCCTGTTGACAAAACAGAAAAAAGTGATAATATAAACATATGAACAGTTATTCATATGATGAATGAAAGAATATAGATGAAGAAGAGGAGGAGTTAGATGACTGAGGATAAGAGAGAAGAACTGGAACTGGAAGCCGATTCCTGTGAATTTATGCATGTGCATGAGGATATTGTGGACCGGGTGGTGAAGGTGATGCCGGACGAAGGCCAGCTGATGAATCTGGCGGAATTTTTTAAGATATTCGGTGATTCGACCAGAATTAAGATCTTATATGTGCTGAGCCAGTCGGAGATGTGCGTATGTGATATCGCAACATTGCTGCAGATGGGGCAGTCAGCGATCTCCCACCAGCTGAGGGTGTTAAAGCAGATGCGCCTTGTGAAGTTCAGAAGAGATGGCAAAACCGTGTTTTATAGTTTGGCAGACGGCCATATCCAGACAATTTTAGCTCAAGGTATGGAACATATCAGCGAATAAAATATTACAATGACAAGCCGCAGGAAGCGGGGAAAGAGGTCTTATATGAAAAAAATAATTAAGTTAGAAGGATTATGCTGTGCAAACTGTGCGGCCAAAATTGAAGAAGGCGTTAAAAAATTAAACGGAGTGAAGTCAGCCAGTTTAAGTTTTATGACTCAGCGCCTTGTTATCGAAGCGGAAGACGGAGAAGAGGACCGCATCGTGGAAGCGGCCAGAGTACTGGCAGATAAGATTGAACCGGAAGCAGAATTTAAGGTAATCCGCTGATGGAAGGGTTTGTTTTGAGTATTCGTGAGCAGACTAATAACAATATGACAACAGGACTGGTGATAGTATGACAAAAAAACAAAAAAAGATGGTAATACGTCTGCTGGTGAGCGCTGTATTTCTGGCTGTAGGATTTATGATGGAGGGAAAAACGTCTCTGGCATGGATTCCATTTATTCTTTCTTACCTGGCCGCAGGATATGATATTCCTCTGAAAGCAGC
Organism: Clostridium sp. chh4-2; assembly: GCF_002899675.1. Classification (GTDB taxonomy): domain Bacteria; phylum Bacillota; class Clostridia; order Lachnospirales; family Lachnospiraceae; genus CHH4-2. The sequence goes on from NZ_PKUU01000014.1 coordinate 1,121, forward strand.
GCATAATATTAAGAGCGGACAGATATTTGATGAAAACTTTTTAATGACCATCGCCACATTTGGAGCGATTGCCGTAGGCGCTATGGAAGAAGCCGTTGCGGTAATGCTTTTCTATCAGGTAGGAGAATTATTCAGCGATTATGCTGTGAATAAGTCCAGAAAGTCCATTACGGAACTGATGGATATTAACCCGGAATATGCCAATCTGTTAAGAGACGGACAGGAAGAACAGGTGGACCCATACGAAGTGGAGATCGGTGATACCATCGTGATAAAGCCGGGAGAAAAAGTCCCTCTGGACGGAATTGTGACAAAGGGAAACTCAAGCCTGGATACTAAGGCTCTGACCGGTGAATCCATGCCGGTTGAAGTGGGAGAAGGGGCTGATATTGTCAGCGGCTCCATCAATTTGAACGGCGTACTGGAAGTGAAGGTGACGAAACTGTTCGATGATTCCACAGTTGCCAAGATTTTGGAGCTTGTGGAAAATGCCAGTTCCAGAAAGGCGAAAGCGGAAGCATTTATCACCAGATTTGCAAGAGTTTATACTCCGATCGTGGTGATTCTGGCACTGGTGCTGGCGATTGTTCCTCCGCTTCTGCTGGGGGAAGAGTGGTCGGTCTGGATTTACCGGGCCTGCAGTTTCCTGGTCGTTTCCTGTCCATGCGCGCTGGTGATTTCCGTACCTCTAAGCTTCTTCGGAGGTTTGGGCGCCGCTTCAAAAAATGGTATTTTGATGAAAGGCAGCAACTATCTGGAGGCAGTATCCACGCTGGATACGGTAGTATTTGATAAGACAGGAACCCTGACTACGGGAAAATTCGAAGTGACTGGCGTGGAGCCGGTGCTTCTTTCAAAAGATGAGCTTTTGAAGATCGCGGCTATGGGAGAATTTTATTCCAATCATCCCATTGCTCTGTCGGTAAAAGAGGCCTATGGCAAAACCATTAATGGAGATGAAGTAGAAACCATAGAGGAGATTCCGGGACAGGGAGTTCATGCAACGTTAAAGATCAATGGGGAAAATGCCGAGATCTATATTGGAAATCAGAAGATGATGAAGGAACAGGGAGTGAATGCTTCTGCCCATCAGAGCCTGATTGGAACCACCTTGTATCTGACAAGGGGAAATGAATATCTGGGTGCAATTATCATTTCTGATAAGATTCGTGAGGATGTGCCGGATGCCCTTGCAGGTCTTCGCAGACATGGGGTGAAGAACCTGGTTATGCTTACCGGCGACAAGGAAGAAGTAGGAAAAGCGGTCGCAGATAAACTTGGTATCAATAAAGTGTTCGGAAGCCTGCTTCCGGGCGATAAGGTGAACAAAGTAGAAGAACTTTTAAATGGTGAGCACGGCGACAGGACACTGGCTTTTGTCGGTGACGGAATCAATGACGCGCCCGTACTCGCAAGGGCGGATGTGGGAATCGCGATGGGCGGAATCGGATCAGACGCGGCTGTGGAGGCTGCGGACGTTGTAATCATGAACGATGAGCCGTCTAAGATCGTGGATGCCATACAGATCGCCAGAAAGACCATGGGAATTGTAAAACAGAATATCATATTCGCGATTGGCGTTAAGATCCTGGTTTTGATTTTAGTCGCTTTGGGATATGCTTCGATGTGGGCCGCTGTATTTGGCGATGTGGGAGTTTCCGTATTGGCGATACTGAACGCAATCCGCGCTTTGAATTATAAAAGACAGTTATAAATTTAAACGAAAATATTGACAAATGAAAAGTCAACTGTTATATTTTACACATGGAACAAGGGTGTTACATTTAAGGTCATTGGTGTTTCAATGACCTTATTGAACATCCTTTTTGTTTTAGGTGATTCTTTGTAAAAACCCTGTGAATATGGCCGGATCAAGAGACCATATTTTTGTAAAACAGGTTTCTGCTGATTAAAATGCTGCTTGTGCGGCGGGATGGAGGAAAGAATGAGCAAATACAGTAAAGAGGATATCATCCGCATGGTGGAAGACGAAGATGTGGAGTTTATCCGTCTTCAGTTTACGGATATTTTCGGCATGCTGAAAAATGTGGCGATTACAGTCAGCCAGCTGAGAAAGGCATTGGATAATAAATGCATGTTTGACGGGTCGTCGATTGAGGGATTTGTGAGGATTGAAGAATCCGATATGTATTTACATCCGGATCTGGATACATTTGAGATATTTCCTTGGAGGCCCCAGCAGGGGAAGGTGGCTCGGTTTATCTGCGACGTTTACCGTCCCAATCAAACCCCGTTTGAGGGAGATCCCCGCTATGTGCTGAAAAAGGTGATAAAAGAAGCTAAGGATATGGGCTTTACATTTAATGTGGGACCGGAATGCGAATTCTTTTTATTCCATACCGACGAAGAGGGACGGCCGACGACAAAAACACATGAGATGGCCGGTTATTTTGACGTGGGTCCCATTGATCTGGCGGAAAATGTGCGAAGGGATATTGTTCTTAATCTGGAAGATATGGGATTTGAGATTGAAGCGTCCCATCATGAGATCGCTCCGGCCCAGCACGAGATTGATTTCCAATATGCGGAATGCCTGGTGACCGCCGACAACATTATGACGTTTAAAATGGCCGTAAAAACCATAGCAAAGCGCCATGGCCTTCACGCCACTTTCATGCCGAAACCAAAAGCAGGTGTAAATGGCTCCGGAATGCATGTGAATATGTCTTTAGCCGACGAATTTGGCAATAATATATTTGAAGATAAAAATGATCCGCTGGGACTGAGCAAAACCGCATATCAGTTCCTGGCCGGAGTGCTGTACCATATGAAGGGAATGGCGATTCTAACAAATCCGCTTGTGAATTCCTATAAGAGACTGATGCCGGGATACGATGCTCCGGTGTATATCGCATGGTCCGCCAACTCCAACAGAAGCCCGCTGATCCGCATCCCATGTTCCAGAGGAAGGAGTACCAGGCTGGAGCTGAGAAGCCCTGACTCTGCGGTGAATCCTTATCTTGCTCTGGCGGCATGCCTGGCGGCCGGACTGGACGGAATCAAGAAAGAGATGACTCCGCCGGCAAGCGTCAATGAGAATATCTATGACATGACGGAGGAAGAGCGCAGAGAGAGAGGAATTGACCAGCTTCCGGAAACATTAGGGGAAGCCATTGAAGCGTTCCGTGAAGATACATTTTTCCAGGAAGTATTGGGAAAACATATTTATACCAAATATTTAGAAGCAAAAGAAGAGGAATGGCGTATTTTCCGCAGCCAGGTAACCGATTGGGAAATAGGGGAATACTTATATAAATTTTAAGTGCCTGTTTCTTTTAATTTCGATTACTTGGAGGTGAGAATGTGACCAATGTAATAGTAGCATTTTCAAAACCAGAAGATGCGAAAAGTATAAAGAATATACTGATGAGAAGCGGGTTTCAAGTAATCGCTGTTTGTACGTCCGGTGCGCAGGCACTTAATAATGCAGATAGCCTGAATGATGGGATTGTGGTAAGCGGGTATCGGTTTGAAGATATGCAGTATCAGGAGTTAAAGGACTGCCTTCCTAAGGGATTTGAGATGTTGTTGGTTGCATCACCGAGCAGATGGGCCGGCCATGAGCCGGAGGGGGTCGTCTGCCTGCCGATGCCGCTGAAGGTGCATGATCTGGTGAGCACACTTGAGATGATGATCCAGGCCCAGACCAGACGAAAGAAAAAGCAGAGGCAGCAGCCGAAGGAACGTAGTGAAGAGGAGGCCGGCCTGATTGAACAGGCCAAGGCTCTTTTGATGGAACGAAATAACATGACAGAGATGGAAGCGCACAGATACATACAAAAGTGCAGCATGGACAGCGGAACCAATATGGTGGAAACTGCCCAGATGGTGATGAGTTTAATTAATCTCTAGTATTAGCATAGAAATGAGGACCAATATGAAATTTACAAAGATGCAGGGGATCGGCAATGATTATGTCTACGTCAACTGTTTTGAAGAAGAGGTAAAAGACCCGGAGAAAACAGCCGTCATGGTCAGTGACCGCCATTTTGGAATTGGTTCGGACGGCCTGATCCTGATCTGTCCCTCCGACTTGGCGGACTGCCGGATGCGCATGTTTAATGAGGACGGTTCCGAAGGCGCGATGTGCGGCAACGGAATCCGGTGCGTGGGAAAGTATGCATATGAGCACGGGATTGTCAGAAAAAAGGAGATGCTGGTGGAAACTAAGGGCGGAATCAAACGCCTGGAACTGACTTTAGACGGCGACACCGTAACCGGCGTGAAAGTTGATTTAGGCGTGCCGGAACTCACCTCCGAACTGCCCGAAAAGATTGTTGTGGACGGAAAAGAACAGGAATTTATAGGTATTTCCGTGGGAAATCCTCATGCCGTCTATTTTACTGAGGATACGGATGCCCTGGATCTTGAACGGATCGGCTCGTCCTATGAAAATCATCCCCGTTTTCCGGACCGGGTGAATTCCGAATTTATCCAGCTGATCGACCGGAGCCATATTAAGATGAGGGTATGGGAGCGGGGCAGCGGAGAGACGTGGGCCTGCGGTACGGGGGCGACAGCCAGTGCGGTGGCCTGCATTCTGATGGGGTACACGGACAATGCGGTGGAAGTCGCCTTAAAAGGAGGCAGTTTGATGATCGAATGGGACCGCGAGTCAAATCATGTATACATGACGGGACCTGCAGTGGAAGTGTTTCATGGTGAAATAAACATCAATCCTTAAAAATATAAATATCAATCTTTAAAAAATAAGGTTGACAACTGGAAAAGAAACAGTTATATTAGCTTTTAGAAAAAATATTGAAGCGAAACGAGCAAAAGCGTTCGGACCCTGATGGGTTTGTACGCTTTTTTTATATCATAGGAAAACGCTCCTATGATATAAAAAGCCCTTCGGGCGGGATTCTTTCTCGTTTTACATATGCGGCAGATCAGGAGGATTAGAGCAGTATGGATGATATTGATAGAAAGATACTTAAAATTTTACAGGGTAATGCAAGAACTTCGTTAAAGACAATTGCAGAGAAGACATTTTTGTCCTCACCGGCAGTTTCCGCCAGAATCGAAAAGCTGGAAAAGGATGGGATTATCTCAGGATATCATGCCGCGGTAGATCCTATGAAACTGGGCTATCATATCATCGCTTTTATCAATCTTGACGTAGTTCCTGAAGATAAACCTAAATTCTATGCATATGCACAGGAGGTGCCCAATGTGCTGGAATGCAATTGTGTGACCGGCGACTATTCCATGCTTCTGAAGGTGGCGTTTCAAAGCACCATGGAATTGGATATCTTTATCGGTCAGCTTCAAAAGTATGGAAAGACCAGCACACAAATCGTATTTTCCACCCATGTGGGACCGCGGGGAGTGGATGTCAGGGAATAGGAAATGGCAACATTTTCAAGCTTTCACATACAGTAATAGTACATAGAAGTATGTGAAAGGAGCAGTTTAAGTGGCCAGACAGAAATTAGTGGTTTTGGATGCCGGGCATGGCGGAAGAGATCCGGGTGCATCTTATTTCGGCAGACAGGAAAAAAACGATGCATTAAACCTGACGCTGGAGGTTGGAAAAGTGCTGCAGGGTCAAAATGTTAGGGTTTTATATACAAGGGTGGATGACACCTATGATACGCCGTTTGAAAAGGCGGAGATGGCGAACCGTTCCAATGCGGATTACTTTATTTCCATCCATAGGAATGGCATGCCCACCCCGACGACCGGATCAGGAGCAGAAAGCCTGGTATTTGAAAATACGGGAACTGCCAATTTGCTGGCGGAAAATATCAACTCCGCATTAGAGGAAGTGGGGTTTGCGAACCTGGGAATTATCGAGAGGCCGGGGCTGGTGGTGCTCCGCCGGACCAGGATGCCGGCAGTTCTGGTAGAGGTGGGATTTATTGATAATGAGGCGGATAATTTATTTTTCGACCGCAATTTTGAGGCTATAGCGGAGGGGATCGCCAAAGGGATCATGGCTGCCATAGATGCGGAAGAAACTGCACTGCCGGAATATTATCAGATTCAGACAGGCGCTTACAGAGATCAGGAGCTGGCTCAGCAGATGCTTGAAAAGCTTCAGGATGAAGGATTCCCGGCATTTCTTGTGTATGAAGACGATTATTACAAGGTGAGGGTAGGGGCGTTTCTCAGCCTGGATAATGCGGCCCGGATGGAACAGAACCTGCGTAACTACGGATACAATACATTTATGGTCCGCGCCTGACCTCTTTCACCGCCTATAGCGCATAAACAGTTCCCTGCCGGAGGGCTTTATGGTATAATTAAGGAGTAACCGGTTGTTTCTCAAATGGATCAGGAGGGGACAATTATGGAAGATAAAAAATTGATTATTACCATCGGCAGACAGTATGGCAGCGGAGGGCGCGAAGTAGGAAAGAAACTGGCGAAGGAACTGAATGTGAATTTCTATGACAAGAACATTCTGCGCATGGATTCCGACGAAAGCGGGATTAAAGAAAGCTATTTTCATCTGAATGATGAGAGAGCGGGCAACAAACTTTTGTACCGTATTGTCAGCAGTCTGACTCCGGAGAAATCAGAACCTTCTTATGGATCTGATCTGGTATCCTCAGATAATCTGTTCCGGTTCCAGTCCGCAGTCATCAAAAGGCTGGCGGCAGAAGAATCCTGTGTGATCATAGGCCGCTGTGCGGAATATGTGCTGGAGGACATGGAAGGTCTTGTGAGAGTTTTCCTCTATGCAGATTTGGAGCAGAGGATTGCCCGCATCACTGAGAAAGAGCTGTATGCCCCTAAAGATGTGCTGAAGAATATTAAACGGATTGACAAAGAACGGCGGGATTATCACCGTTATTATACAGGAAGAAGCTGGGAGGATTTTGATAATTACGATATTATCATCAATACATCCAAGATAGGAATCGACGGCACGGTGGATACGATTAAGAACTATTTGAAGGCCAGAGGTTATAATATCTGAATTCCCGCATAGAATAAGGCATCATAAGATGCCTTATTTTTATGCGCTCAAATCATGATGCTGAAAAATAAGGCTTGATTTGGAGGGAGTGCAATGGAATATGTGAGCGAGGTTTTAAAGGGCATGGTCATAGGCGTGGCCAACATTATGCCCGGAGTGAGCGGCAGCGCCCTGGCGGTTTCCATGGGAGTCTACGATCAGATCCTGTCAGCCATATCACAGGTATTAAAGGATACGAAAAGGAGTATAAAAACACTGCTGCCCTATGTGATTGGAGCGGTGTCCGGGGTGCTGGGGCTGTCCTTTGTGATTGAGTGGCTGTTTGAAGTCTGGCCGCTTCAGACGAATCTGACATTCATCGGTTTAATTCTCGGAGGCATTCCGGCTGTTTCAAGGAGAGCGGTCAGAAAAGACGGGAAAAAATCATCTTATCTCATTTTATTCGCAGCTTTTGCTCTGGCAGTTTTGATGGGCTGCATGGAGCGGACAGAGGGGATAGACGTGATTCTGACGTTGAACGTAAAGCAGGTGGTTATACTGTATGCGCTGGGAATTGTGGGCGCGTTCAGCATGATTGTGCCTGGGGTGAGCGGAACCATGATCTTTATGATGCTGGGCTATTACCGGCCGCTGCTTGCTCTGATCAATGGATTCGTCCGGGCCGCCGCTGTGGGAGATCTGGCAGGCGCCTGGATCTGCAGCAAAAGCCTGATTCCTTTGGGACTTGGGATTATGACCGGCATGTTTTTATGCGCAAAGGTTCTGTTGTGGCTGTTTGAACGGTATGAGAGTGTTACATACAGCGCGATTCTGGGCCTTGTGCTGTCTTCCCCTATGGTAATCCTGTCCGCAATTCCATGGTCAAAATTTGGCCTGCTGGATTTCGTCACAGGAATGGTATTTTTTGCGGCAGCTTTATTCGCTACCTTGAGGTTTGGGGATGAAAATTAGTCCGGACTTGATAGGACTGCAGAAGAGGAAAGAGGAAAAGGGAGAAGTCGGGCACAGATGTGTCCGGCATCTCCCTTTTTGGTGTATTCTAGTTCATGATCTAATTTAATTCTGCGATTCTGGTAATTCCCACATAAATATGGGAGATTTTATACCAGGTAGCAAAGTCGATGACTCCGGTGACAGGAAGCCCGAAGATGGACTGGAACTCTCTGACTGCGGCTGCTGTCGCCGGGCCGTAGATTCCGTCCGGGTTTATATGTGGTATTGCGCTGTATACGGTGGCGATGGCGTCTAACTGTTCCTGGACCTGCTGAACCTTGGGGCCGGAAGCGCCGATGGTCAGATCATAACCGGGCCATGATGCGGGAATGCCGGAGATCTGTTCCGCTGTATTGATATAGATGCTGTCGCCGTAAAAATGCCGGAGAATCTCGATTGGGCTGTAGCCCCGCTCGCCGAGGGAGCAGGAGCCCCACTGGGTCATCCAAATGGGGAATGCGTATACGTATGGGCATTTTACTGCCGGCTGAATGACCTTCTGAGCAAATTATCTGTAAAGGTGATAATAGATATCAATATGCATTTTGTCCCGGTCCACAATGATTTTATCGACGATGCTTTTCAGGGCGCGGTTTTTCTGCTGCATGGAGAAGCGGTCTGATTGGAGGATATCGATTATGTTATGAATCTGTTCCGGATTTTGAGGAGGAGCTGTTTCGCAGTGGAGCTGGACCTGGGCGTTTTGAAGCTGGGAGATGGAGCGGAGAAGCTGTTCCCGTTCCGACTGAAGAGTCCGCTTGTTTTGCCGGTATTCTTCTTTTGTATCGATTCCGTCCATATAGGCATCCCGCGCCCGCTTTTCTTTCAGCGGCAGCCTGGCAAGCGCCTGGTTCAGCAGATCCAGCTGAAGGTTTTCTGACTTTTCCTTAGAGCGCGTTAATTCGTATGTAACCGTACTGTTTTCTAAAATCTCGTTTAAAGATTTTAATACGGCGGGGGCGACGGAGGATTCTGAAACGTAACTGTTATGAGAGCATTTTCCCTTTAAATATCCATAGCACTGAAAGGTGTAACAGTCACATGTTTTTCTGTGCCGGATACAGGCCGACAGCGAACGGCCGCAGCAGGAACATTTCAGCAGGCCGCTGAGCCAGTGTTTGCCGGCTTCTGCCGGCTGGGAATTTTTCCGGCGCGTATCATGAGTATAGCGGAGCATTGCTTTATTATATAATTCTTCTGAAATGATGGGAGGATGGATGCCTTTGCTGACAATCCATTGGGACGGATCTTTTATGGAATGTGTTTCCCCGCAGGTCCGGTTCCACCGAATGATGCCGGCATAAACGGGATTTTGAAGAATGTATTCGACGGAGCGCTTTTCAAAAGGATTTCCCTGGCCGGTTTTCATCCCCTGGCTGTTTAAAAATCTGGTGATGGCGTAAATGCTTTTTTTCTCATTTACATACTGATTGAAAATCAATCGGATTACCGCAGCTTCCTCCGGAACGATTTCCGGACCGGCATTGTGATAGGGAATGCGGTAACCGAGAGGAGGCCGGCTTTGACTCCCCCCATTCAGTGCTTTTTTCTTCATGCCGCGAAAAACGTCCTGGGCCAGATTATAAGAATAGAATTCATCCTGCCATTCAATGATCATTTCGATCAGTCTGCCGTACATGCCGTCCAGAACCGGCTCGGATATGCTGATCACGTCGATATCCAGCTTTTTTCTTAACATCCCTTTATAAAAGGTGCTTTCGTCCTGATTGCGGGCAAAACGGCTGAATTTCCACACCAGAATACAATCAAATGGTTTCGGCACTGTTTTTGCAGTTGCGATCATGCGCTGAAATTCCGGCCGGTTATCCGCCTTTTTTCCGCTGCGCCCTTCTGATTCCATAAAAATGTATTCGTCGGGAAGGCGGATACCGTGAGTTTCGGCATATTTTAAGATTTCGTCCAGCTGCGATTCCGGGCTCAAATCCATCTGGCCGTCCGTACTGACCCGGATGTAGGCGGCGCCGGTTAAGACGCCGTTCGATTGAACGCATGTGGGTATAGGGTCTCTTTGATTTATCATTTAATCATCTCCTTGTTGAGTGTATGTGAAAAGAGATTCAAAAAATACATATAGTCAACAAGTACAAACAGGTGAACATACAATTTATCAGAGAGGGGGCGGTTAAAGTGAAAGAAATGACATATACCAGCATTCTTATGATAAATGACCAGGAAATCTGTTTCGGCGATCTGACAGATGAAGAAAAAGCGGAGGCCGCAGGCCGGATCGCAAAAGTGCCGTTGGAGGAACTGGGAAGCGTGCAGGCGGTGAAAAATAACGGATTCCGGAATGCTGCTTATTAACAGCACAAAAATAAGCACTGCGATTTGTAAAATTACAGTGCTTACCCGCCCTACGGGATACAATAAATTGATGGGCTACTTAACCCGCCCCCGGTATTCGCTTTTTATAATCTCAAACATATCTTCGGGACTTTCCTGGCAGCCGTTTTGCAGCCATAACTTTATGACTTCCGTAATGCCGCTTTTGAAGAATTTCATGTGGTATTCAATAAACTTATTCTGAAAATGTTCCCTTGCGAGAGCAGTATCATAAGTGAAGATTTTATAATTGTTGTCATATCCAAGCTTGAAGTATGTTTGGTAGAAAATCTGGTTTTCTTTGATGTGGTAAAATAATTTCAGATAATTGTTACTATTAAATCCCTGTGTAATTTCATTCTGGTACAGGTCAGACAGATTGTTTTCCAATTTATCCCGTATAGAATCGGCCAATCCATAAATATCGGTGTAATTTGCATAGAATGTGGTGCGGTTTAATCCGGCCCGTTTGCAAATATCTGATACGCTGATTTCATTCAGCTCTCTTGTTTGGAGAAGATCGATAAAGACCTTCTCAATTCGCTCTATGGACTCTTTTTTTCGTTTGTTGTTTGGTGTATTCATAAAACTCCTTTATCTCAACACTTACAGACAAATTGATGATTGTTTTTAAGACCTCTAAAGCATTATACTATATTCAGATTAAAACAACAACAGTTGATTTAATCAAAAAAATAGGAGGTGCTTTACATGAAAAAAAGTAGTTTTATCGCAATGGTGCTGGGAACCGTCAGCATTGTTATGTTTGCAATCGGTATGTGCATGGCGCTCATCCCGGAGTGGGATGCATTTAAACCAGGCATTATTTTCGGCTGCATTGGTCTGATTCTCGGGCTTATAACTTTGTTAATATGGAGAAAGATGGAACAAAAAGAACCGATTCATTTTTCGGCCAAAGCAGTTTTTACGGTTCTCATCGGAGCAGCAGGCGCCTTAGCGCTGGGTGTTGGAATGTGCTACAGCATGGTATGGGATAAAATGGTTATGGGTATTGTGATTGGTCTTGTTGGAATTGTCATTTTGCTTTGTTTAATTCCAATGATTAAGGGCGTAAAAGAGTGAAGACGAGACAACCGTGATAAGTAAATTGTCAAGAAAGGGTTACGGGTTATGGAAAGATCGAAGCTAATAAAAGCAAACGATAAAATTGCAGAGAAAGTTGTCGGCACTTTTGGGAAAATTGAAGACACCGTTATTAACGGTTATATCAAAATCGAGGATATTTTTGTAGGCCGTTATCTTACAAGAAACGGTGAAACGGTGGAAGAAGCCAAAAAGAGACTGAATCAAGACCGGTATAAACGGTAATGAATAGCCGTATAAGACAAGAGGCGGGAGAGAAACGTTTGTTTCTTTCCCGCCTCTTGGCGTATCTTGTATGAAATCATTGTTTGCCGCGCAGAGCGTTGAGCGCAGCCTGAATTTCATTTCTTAATTCAGTCTGATCAGGGGAAACACTTGAAATCATATGCTGGATCTGTGTGACACAGTGATCATTACCAACTTTTGCAAGCGCTTGTAACGTGGCGATCTTCACAGCTTCTTCCGGCGCATCCAACAGGGCTGTCAGAATATTGACAGAATCATCGCTGCTTGAAGTAGAACAGGCTTTTGCCAAATTGATACGTGTCTCAGGAGAACCGTTCAGATAATTCTTTTTTATCTTGTCCCATTTTTTGCCCTGTACTAACTTCTCCAAATTTTCTACGGTTGCTTCTTTTGAAAAACCAAACATAAATATTCCTCTTTTCTGAATTTAAACTATTTATATAACAGTATATCATTTTGAGAAATAAATGCAAGAAAATAAAGGGAAATAAAATGATTTAGTATATAAAGATTATATAAAATACTAAAATTTTCATAAAATAATAATGGAAATATGGGAAGAGTAAGATAAAATGTAGACGGGTACGTTTTACATTAATCCTCAAGGCATTTTCAGAAAAGCCTTCACGTTTTAACTTAAAGGGTGAAGGCATTTTCGAAAATGCCTTCACCCTTGATGTAAAAACAAAGAATTACAAATCCGTTTTCCAGAGTCCATGAAGGTTGCAGTAGGCGAAAACAGCAACCGGTTTATCCTCCGCAACGCAAAATACTGCCGTAGGAGCATCCCCTGGGTTCAATGCCTTTCTCTGTCCGCCGTGTTCCGTCTGAAGATAGATCCATTCAATATAGTGTTCCGGTACCATAGGATGATCCACACTTCCGACTTTAACGGAAACCGTATCCCCTTCAACCGTAACCTCGGGCAGATGTTTTTCATGAGCAGCTTCCGTGGTGTTTGCGGTCAGTTCTTCCATGGGTTCCCCGCAGCATATCATCGTTACCCCTGAGTCATTGATCATTCCAACCAGATTGCCGCAATGTCTGCAAATACGAAATTTAGCCATTTAATACCTCCTTAATTTGTTGATACACATTAATTGTAATATGATCAGTGTACTACATACCATATGAGTTAGCAATGAATATTATCATTAGAAACGCTTATATAAGAAGAGAATGGATAAAATAAGCATGCAGGTTTATTTTTTGTATACGCTTTGGCTTTAAGGTCATCCAATTGGGGCAGGTCACCTTTCGACCGTCACAGTATTGGGTGAGAATGGGCTGTTTGACTTCAGGGCGGGATAAGTAGTTATCAAAAATCTCGTCTACGATGACGGAAATACTGTCAAATATGTTTCTTCCATAGATGAACTTATGGTCAAAAGCGGTGGATGAGGTGATTGTAAAGTCGTATCCCTGATTCCGGTACCACTCTGTGTAGACGCGGTTTAATGTGAAACTCATGATTGCCAGCACATTGGCCACGATGGTGGATTCCGGCCAGGTGGCATAGATTTCGCTGGAAGCCACATTTTTGATGTAATCCCGATACGGAACGTAATAATTCGCTGCGGTGGAATCGGTGGGCACGCCGTCATGTACGACTACCGTCTGTGGAACAACCACGCGGCTCAGTACAATTTCTCCGCTTTCGCCTACCGGCTTAATCTCAGCTTCTGCAATTTTAGGCGGATAATTACCGTACAGGGTATGGTCCGGAATTACGATTGGATTTTCCACCGTTTCGGGGTCGGATTCCGGCTCTAAGCGCACCGGCTGAATGGCGGTGACGTCAGGGAGAATTTCGGTGCCGGAGATTTCAGTGGTTTTAAAGCCGGGCGCTGTTATCTGCAGGGTATATTCGGAGTAGGGCTGGTTGATTCCGGGCTGCAGGCTGTAATCGATGGGAGGAGCGCTTAAAGCGACCTGCTCGGTCTGGCCGGAAGAATTGGTGCTTACCTGTTCAACGGTACTCTGTGGATCGCCTTTGTATGCGATTCTTACGGTGGCATTTTCAATAGGAAAGTTGTTTTGTATATTCACCACGTTGATCTGAAGTAATCCCTGGTCCGGATTGTCGGTAGAAGCGGCAGAAAGAATCGGCTTTCTGTTATAGTTTTTCATAAAATGCTCCAGTTTTTGATGATTACTATTAATATATCTGATATAATCAAATATGTGACTTGTTTTAGAATCATATTTTCAGGCACTGCTCTTGTATAAAAAAAGAGACAAAATTCTTGTAAAAAGTAGTTGAAATATGTCGTAGGATAATGTATAATCTATTCAATTTGGGCATAAATAAAAGTCCATGAAAACAAGCGTTAAGAAAGGAAATGGTACCGCACATGAAAGCTTTTTTAATACTGGAAGATGGCACCGTATTCGAAGGAACGAGTATCGGGTCGACAAAAGAAGTAATAAGCGAAATCGTATTTAATACCTCAATGACCGGTTATCTGGAAGTACTCACCGATCCGTCCTATGCAGGGCAGGCAGTTGTGATGACTTATCCTTTAATTGGCAACTATGGTATTTGTCATGAAGATATGGAATCATTAAAACCTTGGCCAGACGGCTATATTGTCAGAGAATTATCTAGAATCCCCAGCAATTTCAGAAGCGAGGATACCATTCAGCATTTCTTAGAGAAACATGATATTCCAGGTATCAGTGGTATCGATACAAGACACCTTACGAAAATTTTAAGAGAAAAAGGAACCATGAACGGCATGATCACCACAAAAGAGTATGGTGATTTAAGCGAGCCGATTTCCCGTATGAAGGGGTATTCCGTTAAAGGCGTGGTAAAAGCCACTTCCTGCAAAGAGCCCTATGTGCTGCCGGGAGACGGTAAGAAGGTTGCCCTTTTAGATCTGGGTGCGAAGAAAAACATTGCGCGTTCATTAAACGAACGGGGCTGTGAAGTGACGGTTTACCCATGCGATACAACAGCAGAAACCATCTTAGCTTCCAATCCGGACGGAATTATGCTCTCTAACGGCCCTGGAGATCCAAAAGAGAATATTCAGATTATCCGTGAGATTAAAAAACTGTATGAGTCCGATGTGCCGGTATTTGCAATCTGCCTGGGACATCAGCTGATGGCTCTTGCGACAGGAGCCGATACTTACAAATTAAAATACGGCCACAGAGGCGGAAACCATCCGGTAAAGGATCTGGAGACGGGAAGGGTTTATATCTCCTCACAGAACCACGGCTATGCGGTTGATATGGACAGTCTGGACCCTGCGGTTGCAGCTCCTGCATTTGTCAATGTCAATGACGGAACCAATGAAGGACTTAAATATACGGGCAAAAACATTTTTACCGTACAGTATCACCCGGAAGCATGTCCTGGACCACAGGATTCCGGTTACTTATTTGACAGATTTATAAACATGATGGGAATGGGGGTAAGTAAATAATGCCAAAGAATCCTGATATCAAAAAAGTATTAGTGCTGGGTTCCGGCCCTATCATTATCGGACAGGCCGCAGAGTTTGACTATGCGGGTACACAGGCCTGCCGCTCTTTAAAAGAAGAAGGAATTGAAGTCGTTCTGCTCAACTCCAATCCGGCTACCATTATGACGGATAAGGACATTGCAGATAAGGTATACATCGAACCGCTGACATTGGAAGTGGTGGAACAGCTGATTCTGGAAGAAAAGCCTGACAGCGTGCTTCCTACCCTGGGCGGACAGGCAGGACTGAACCTGGCTATGGAGCTGGAAGAAGCCGGATTCTTAAAGGCCAACAATGTGCGCCTGATCGGTACGACGGCCAGCACCATCAAAAAAGCGGAAGACCGTCTGGAATTCAAGAGCACCATGGAAAAGCTGGGAGAGCCGGTTGCGCCATCTAAGGTGGTGGAAAATGTACAGGACGGTATTGAATTTACCAATACGATCGGTTATCCGGTTGTACTGCGTCCTGCCTATACACTTGGCGGAAGCGGTGGCGGAATCGCGAAAAACCAGGAAGAGCTGGTTGAGATTCTGGAAAACGGCCTTCGTTTAAGCCGTGTGGGACAGGTTCTTGTAGAGCGCTGTATCGCAGGATGGAAAGAGATTGAATATGAAGTAATGCGTGACGGAGCGGGCAACGTAATTACCGTATGTAATATGGAAAATATCGACCCTGTGGGCGTTCATACGGGAGACAGCATCGTAGTGGCTCCTTCTCAGACATTGGGAGATAAGGAATATCAGATGTTAAGAACCTCAGCCCTTAACATCATCACAGAACTTGGAATTACGGGCGGATGTAACGTGCAGTATGCCCTTCATCCAACCAGCTTTGAATATTGTGTTATCGAAGTAAATCCTCGTGTAAGCCGTTCCTCCGCTCTGGCTTCCAAAGCTACCGGTTATCCGATCGCTAAGGTTGCAGCCAAGATTGCGTTGGGATATACGCTGGATGAGATCAAAAATGCGGTTACAAAGAAGACATACGCCAGCTTTGAACCAATGCTGGATTACTGCGTTGTTAAGATGCCGAGACTTCCATTTGATAAATTTATCAGCGCAAAGCGTACGCTGGGAACCCAGATGAAGGCCACCGGAGAGGTTATGAGCATCTGCACCAATTTTGAAGGCGGCCTGATGAAGGCAATCCGTTCACTGGAACAGCATGTGGACAGCCTGATGTCCTATGATTTTACCGATTTAGACCAGGATCAGTTGTTAGAGCAGCTGTCCAAAGTGGATGACAGAAGAATCTGGGTGATTGCAGAAGCTTTGAGAAGAGGAATCTCTTATGAAGTGATCCACGAGATCACCAAGATCGACCTCTGGTTCATAGATAAACTTTCTATAATAGTGGAGATGGAAAATGCTCTGAAAGAGGGACCTCTGACACTGGAACTTTTAAAAGAAGCCAAGAGAATCGAGTTCCCGGACAATGTGATTTCCAGACTGACCGGAGTGACGGAAGACGAGATCAAGGCCATGAGAAAAGCCAACGGAATCACCGCGGCATATAAGATGGTGGATACCTGTGCAGCAGAATTTGCCGCTGCAACCCCATATTATTATTCCTGCTTTGGTAGTGTAAATGAAGTGGAGGAAACAAGGGACCGTAAGAAAGTTCTGGTACTTGGTTCCGGCCCGATCCGTATCGGACAGGGTATTGAGTTTGACTTCTGTTCCGTACACAGCACATGGGCATTTGAAAAAGAAGGATATGAAACAATTATTGTAAATAATAACCCGGAAACCGTGAGCACGGACTTCGATATCGCCGACAAGCTTTATTTCGAGCCGTTAACACCGGAAGACGTGGAAAGCATTGTGGACATCGAGAAGCCGGACGGAGCAGTTGTTCAGTTCGGAGGACAGACCGCTATTAAACTGACGGAAGCCCTGATGAAGATGGGAGTTCCGATTTTGGGAACCGCTGCGGAAGATGTGGATGCTGCGGAAGACAGGGAACTGTTTGACAAGATTCTGGAAGAATGCCAGATTCCAAGACCTGCCGGAGACACCGTATTCACAGCGGAAGAAGCCAAAGTGGTTGCCAACAGGCTGGGCTATCCGGTTCTTGTAAGACCTTCCTATGTTTTGGGCGGTCAGGGAATGCAGATCTGTATCTCAGATCACGATGTGGATGAATTCATTGGAATTATCAATCAGATCGCTCAGGATCATCCGATTCTGGTGGATAAATACATCGTAGGAAAAGAGATCGAAGTGGATGCCGTATGCGATGGAGACGATATTCTGATTCCGGGTATCATGGAGCATATCGAGAGAGCGGGCGTCCATTCCGGAGACAGTATTTCCGTTTATCCGGCTCAGAGCCTTAACGGCGCCGTAAAGGGAAAATTGGTTGATTATACGACGAAACTGGCAAGAGCCCTTCACGTAAAGGGTATGATCAATATCCAGTTCATCGTATCGGGAGAAGACGTATATGTAATAGAAGTAAACCCGCGTTCTTCCAGAACAGTTCCGTATATCAGCAAGGTTACGGGAATCCCGATCGTGCCGTTGGCAACGCAGGTAATCTGCGGCCATAAGATCAAAGATTTGGGATACACTCCCGGACTTCAGCCGGAGGCAGAATATATTGCGATTAAGATGCCTGTATTCTCATTTGAAAAGATCCGCGGCGCTGATATCAGCCTTGGACCTGAGATGAAATCAACCGGAGAGTGTCTCGGTATTGCAAAGACATTTAACGAAGCTTTATACAAAGCCTTTGAAGGCGCAGGTATCAAGCTGCCGAAACATAAAAACATGATCATTACGGTCCGCGAGTCGGAACATGAGAATGTGGTGGATATTGCCAGAAGATTCCAGGCGGTAGGCTACAAGATATTCTCCACCAGAGGAACCGCTAAAGTGCTCAATGCGAACGGAGTAAAGGCGTTCCCGGTAAGAAAGCTGGAGCAGGAATCGCCAAACCTGCTGGATCTGATTCTCGGACATGAAATCGACCTGGTAATTGATATTCCTCATCAGGGAGCGGACAGGAGCAAGGACGGATTTATCATCAGACGTAATGCGATTGAAACAGGTGTGAGCGTGCTGACATCTCTGGATACGGCGGCGGCTTTGGCAACCAGTTTGGAGAATCGGGCGAAGAAGCTTACGCTGATTGATATTGCTACGGTGAAGAATGTTTAATAAAATATAAAGTTGACAAATGGTTATTAAGAACAAAAGGACTACTGCAAATGTAAGATTGCTGTAGTCTTTTGTTTGTTGATAACACGAAATGGTTACGTAAAAAGGTTACAAAAATTAAAAAAAATATAAATGTAACATAATTGTGTAACAATTAATGTAAATAAATACGAAAAATAAAAAAAAGATATAAATTTCCAAAAATAATCTTTCAAAATAAAAAATACATGATAAAATGAAGAAAAGGGATAAAAAGAGGTTTTGTAACCTGGATGTTACCAAAGTCTGCTATACTGATATACAATACATCGGATTTAGCAAAAAAGAGGAAAAGGAGTATGGGTATGAAAGGAAGAAAAGCTAATAATAAGTTGTTAAACTTATTGCTGCATCAGCGCAAAAGGATTATGGCATTTGTCCTTGCGTTTACGATGACCTTTATTAATGTAGTTAATAATGTGTCTGTGGCATTAGCTGCTGTAGAAAGTCAGGGAGAACAGCGGATTTTGAGCAGCGATGCAGTTATCTTTCAGTTGGATGCGGCTGAACTTAGCGAGTTGGCTAAGACAGCGGCCGTTTTGGCATCTGGAAGTAACGCATTAGAAAATATGGAGTTTAAAGGGAACAGCGACCTTGTGGCAAAGTATCACAGCCTATTTAGCAGTGGAATCGCAGAGATTCAGCCCTATTATGACTCAAACAGTGATGATGTCAGTTTGAGAGTATTTGTAAAAGACAATGAAAAAGTTATATTCCTGCTCATGAATGATACGGAAGACTATTATGAGTGTGCAGTGAATATCAGCGGATATATGACGGAAGCTGTTTTTGTGGATTCTTATTCCAGTGCAGTGGTGGAAGAAGTACCGGAAGCTCCAAAGACTGAGAGCAATAAGCCGGCAGGCGGAAGCGGCGGTTCCGGAAGTGGTGGAGCTGGGCATACAGCGGAGCCTGGTGCACAGCCTGGTACAGACGCAGAGGTGAAAGATGGTGAGACAGCTGACGAGGAAATAACAGAAGACAAAGGGAGTATTGATTCTGAGAATCGTGCAGATGAGAATCAGCCAGGTATTGAAGAGGATAATTCTGATAATGAATTGAGCGGTGGAGCGGCTTCCGACGACGGCAACAGCGGAAATGATGTTACTGATGATGGCGAAGTATCCGATGACAACAGTAACGGAAACGATGTTACTGATGATGGGGAAGTATCCGATGACAGCAACAGCGGAAATGATGTTACTGATGATGGAGAGGCCTCCGATGACAGCAACAGTGGAAATGATGTTTCTGACGATGGAGAAGTCTCCGATGACAGCAACGGTGGAGACGATGTTTCAGATGACGGAGAGGCCTCTGATGATAGTAACAGCGGAGATGATGCTTCAGATGACAGCGGAAGCGGTTCTGACGACGTTTCCGATGGTAGCGCTCAGGCATCCATTAGTTCTAAATACGCACCGCGCGTGACCACTTCGATTGAATTGATAGATGATGTAAATTCAGCAGAAGAAAATGAAGATACCTCTGACATGGAAGAAAATGCTCAGATTCCTGAAATTCAGCAGGCAGACGGCGGTGAAAATCCAGCGGATGATATGATTATCAGTGAAGATGAAATCATTGATGAGGATGATATTACTGATGAAGACGGCAGTGAAGATTCAGAAGTGAGTTACGGCATCATTGATTCAACCGTATATGATACAGTGGGTTATAATGGCATGGGTGCGGCAGCTATTATTGTATCTGTAAAAGATCTGGACCGGATTGAAGTTCAGAAAGAAAAAATCGAGCAGACTAAAACTTATCATCAGGTCACTTATGAAGTGGATCAAAACGGTGCGGTTATGATAAACGGCGCCGGGAAAGTTGAAGATGGGCAGGATTTAACCTTTACAGTCAAACCACAGGCCGGTTATACCATTGAAAGTGTAAGTGCTAATGGTGAAGAATTAGAATCAGTTGGAGGCAATAAATATCTGGTGGAATCAGTTGGCGAAGAGGTTTTTATTGATATTACTACCAGCGAAGAGGTTCTTCATCCTGAATTTACTCCAGAACCGATAACCATAGGCGATGTAGTTATTTCTGTTTATGCCGAAGAAAATATTATTCCTGAAGGCACGGTATTTGTAGCAGAAGCGGTTACAGCAGAAAAACAGGAAGCGATTGAAGAAAAGGTTTCAGAAGAAGCCGAAAAGAATTCCGAAGAAGTACTGGAAGTTTTATCTTATGAAATTGATCTGATTTATCAGGGCGAAAAACTGACATGGAACGAAGGTACTGTTCAGGTTTCATTCTCTGGAGCTAAAATTGAAGAGAAGTCTGCAGAAGCCGATAAGGTTGATATTGCGCATGTAGAGATTGACCATAGCAATGAAGTAGAATTAGATATGGTTGCTTCCGAAGAAGTGCCTGGTGAAGAAAATATTGAGGCCGTGGATTTCGAAGCGAAACATTTTTCAACTTATACGGTTACATTTACAAAGAAAAATGCAGCTTCCCGTGAGTTAACCGTGTTTATCAATTCCTTTGATAATTATCAGGAAACAGAACTGGAACAAAAGCATGAATCCTTAACCATTGCGGATAACGGCAGTTCACAGGCAGTTGAGACATTTGTCAATGACAAATATACGGCAAATGGCAAAACCTATGAATTTTCAAAGGCAACAGCGGAAAATAGATATGAAGCTCCAAAAGTGACAGAGATCGCACTTGATGGAGAGAGCCTGAAAGCAGTCACGGTTTCCGGCGCAGCGGTTCCACTAGTGAACAACCAGCTGTACCTGTGGTATGTGCCTGTAAATGAACGAATCGAAGTAACGTTGGTAAAAACAGAAGACGGAAGTGAGAAAGAAGAAACCGGTTACATTCCGGCAGGTACAATTGCAGAGAACGTGCCGGAGATCGCAGGATATGAATTTGTAAATGCTAAGGTTGGCGATGGTGTTGTTACTTACGTTACAAGATCGGGAGATACGGTATTCTATGGCGATGACACCCTTAGTGGAGACGGTCTTGCATATGCGCTGAAGGATAATGAAAAGATCAGGCTGTATTATGAAAAGACTGTAACCAAATATAAGATCGTTTATCAGGAAAAAGGCGATGATATCAGCCAAAACGAAATATTAGGACCATCAGCGGTGAAAGCCGGAGAAAAAGCTGATATTATGGTAAATCTTGGTCTCGGATACAGGGCAAAGGTTACGGTCAATAATAAGGAAATTCAGCCTGCAGAAAAGCTTTTGGAAGGCAGATCCTATCGGTATGAAGTCAATAATGTAAATGAGGATAAGAATGTAGTCGTTACATATGAAAAGATTACACAATTTACATTCGATCCCACATACATTGCAATGCATAATCATCCGACCAACGGAAATTTCCATAATTCATCCTACAACCCTTCAAGTGTGGCCAATATTTCACGTGGGGGTACGTTGGAATTTTATTTGATAAGTGATTATTCCCAGACTAATTGGCAGTTAAATGGTTTTCAGGTGAATGGAGTGGATGTAACCGTTCCGGTAAGCTATAATAAAGGCGCCAGCTCTTTATTTGAACTTAAAGATGATAAAGGGGATGTAACAGCTAAGATCAGGATTGAACTGTATGAGGTTGTAAAAGATTACGTAGGTATAAATAAATATAAATACCGATACTTTTACCGGATTACATTTTCTGATGTGATGTCTGATCTGGCAATTACCAGCGGAAACTTCCGTGCAGCCAGCTGGGCTGAGATAATGCCGGGAGAAATATCAAAGGGTGTGACTCTGCAGTATAAAAATAAAGAGAATGGTAATAAATGGACGAATGTGCAGGGCAGCAAGCCAATTGGTTATTCTTCGCAGGGAACCGATAATAAAGTAACATTCCGATATGAGATTGAACCAGGATACAGAAATTTACAGATCATTGTAAAAAACGGAAATCTGACCCGTAAGGATGCAGAAAAACAATTTGTGGTTGCTAAAGGCGAAAATGTACTGACCACATTGGAAGTGACGGTAGATTTAATCAATTACAATGCAAAGTATAACGCGAACGGTGGTTCGAATGCACCGGTTGATTCCAATAAGTATAATATCGTAAACAATGCCACTGTTTATATACCGTCCGGTATTCCGGTACACAGCGATGAACGGGTTGGCTTTTTGGGATGGCAGCTGGAGGGCGATAAGTCAGGAACTGTTTACTCTCCTAATACGGCGGTGCCGCTTGCTGATTTGATTAATAAGTTGGCAAAGGGTGCGGAAACAATTAATTTTACAGCCAAATGGTCGGAACCAGGGGCTTTGGCAGTTTATGTACCATTCAAAATCGAGTTTTGGCAGCAGCAGGAAAACGGTACTTATATAAAAACAGAATCAGCTGATAAGAGCGGCCTTCTCGGTTCAAAATTGATTTTACAGACTGCAAATTATGCGGATAGGTTTACCGGCTATACGTTTAACAGCAAAATGTCTCAGGTGGTAATTGATAATCTGCAAAGAGGCCAAACCATGAAGCTGTATTATGACTTGAACCATTATACAGTTAATTATCAGATTATCCCTTCCGAAGCAAAGGATTCAGGATGCAGTTTAAGCAGAGATTCAGAAAATATTTCCATCTTGAGCCCGTCGGCTGGTTCAACAGCCAGTGATTCGGTAAGCCAGAACACCGGTGGTTCTTATGTATTTGACGGCTGGTACAGCGATGCGGCCGGCACAAAGCTGATAACGGAAACTAAAAAGTTTGTACCGCAGGAATTAGAATCCGCGACGTATTATGCGAAATTCACGAAGCTGAAAGCAAATGTATACGACGACGGCATAATCAGAACTTACGATAACAGGATTGACGGGTATGAAGCTTCCGATAAAAAACAGGGCCATGTTAACGTCAAAGTATTTACAGACGGTATACTGCATCATGAGGATACGGTTTATTACAGATATGAACAGTATAATTGTGTTGATCTGACCGTCGAGGAATTGGCTGATGAAATCTATATCCTGAACCGGATCTATGTGAAGCAAAGCCTTGGCGCGACCGGCAGCATGTCCCAAGTTTATGATAAGACCAATATGGAGAACCTGGATAATGTTGCAGATGGAAGCACCGTGTATTTCTATCTGACAAGTAAGTATTCCGTACAATACCGTGTATCCGATACAACACCAACCGGTTTGGCTGGTGCTGTTCCAAACGATAATACCGTTTATACGGTTAAAACACCAAACAACCAGGTAACTGCTGACGGCTATAGAGAATATACAAATAAGGAACTGGACAATGCGGAAGAGACAATTGTTGTTAAGGCGCTTCCGGAAATAAAAGCAGGATATTCAATTTCCGGCTGGAGTTCACTCATGGGTGATAAAAAGGCAGATGACCGTGTGTCAGTCAAAGAGAATCTGCAGTTGGCAGATACGGACAGAACCTTTGTATTTGAAGCATCCGTTGAGGAACAGCAGCCTGTGACGATTACCTACACGGCGCTGAACGGCGGCAAAATCTATAAGCACGGCGATGCTCAGTTAGTATCCACTTTCAGTGAAGAGCTGGCTCCGGCAACCGGAATTGCAGCAGGAGCAAAAGCAGCGGCTGATAAGGGCTTTACATTTGGCGGCTGGTATAAAGACGAAGCGTGTACGGAACTCGTTGGATCGGAAGAAAGCTTCGTGCCGGAAAAAGAAAGCGGTTCTTATCAGGCAGCATCTTATTATGCTAAATTCACTGAGAATCCGGAAGTAACCATATTCTACAAAGCGTCAAAAGGCGGTACGGTTGACAGGGAAGAAGAAACAACTGCTCCGGCTACAGGGTCTGTTAACGGCTCTTTGGCGACGGCTGGTAAAGGTTACCATTTTGTGAACTGGACCGACAGCAAATCCAATGTTGTCAGCACCAAAACAAAATTTACGCCTGAGAAGGTTGACGGACTTTTTGTCAGTGAAACCTATACGGCCAACTTCACAAAAAATTATGAATTAACCATAACTGCAGAAGATGGTGGAAAAGTCTATGACGGAACCCCGCTGACACAGCCTGATTTCCAGGTAGATGGTTTGCATCCCGGCCATTCCCTGAAAGAAGGTTCAGTGAGGACTGAGGGAACTATCACCGAATACGGCACGTCCGGTACAGCTTTAAATAAAGTGATTGGAAATCCGGTAATCCTTGATGAGAACGGCAATGATGTGACTTACCAGTACGACATAAGCAGGAAATCAGGAAAGCTGACGATTACCAAAAAGCAAGTTACCATTAGCGTGGATAACACATCTAAGCCATATGGAGCCGATGATCCCAAGTTTAGCGGATCGGTAAATGGCCTTATAAATGATGCGGATCTGGGTAAAATCGAATACAGAAGAATAGAAAACGACAAAGACAAACAAAATGTTGGCGATCTTATTCATTTAACTGCGGATTATGCGGAAAATGCTAATTATGCAGTAAAGGTTATTCTCGGTATCCTGACGATTACACAGACAGGTGGAAATAGCCTGACTGTAAAAGGCAGTGTACAGGATTATGACGGAACCCCGCATGGCTTGGAAACGGCCGTTGCAGAGAAAACGGGATCTACGCTTTTATACCAGGTTGGGGAAGGAGAATGGACGGAAGTTCCTCCGACATTCATTAATGCAGGTAAATACAGCGTCAATGTAAAAGCAACCAATCCGAATTATAAGGAAACAGAAGTTGTGACCGGGACTGTAACCATTAATAAACTGAAAGTGGACATTACAGTTTCTGAAGCGACGAAAGTTTATAATACACAAGATCCGGAATTTACTGGAACCGTAGGAACATTGGTATCAAAGGATGACCTTGGAATCGTGACATATGGCCGAATTGATGAAGATATGGATAAGCAAAATGTTGGTGATAATATTACCATCACAGCGTACTATACTCCAAACGATAATTACCAGGTAAACGTCATTTCAAACAAACTGATCATTACAAAAGCGGAAAAAGGCAATAGTGTAAACGTGAATGGTAATGAAGTGACCTACGATGGTAAGGCTCACGGGCTTTTGCTCGCAGAAGCAGATGCAAAAGGCTCAACCATTTGGTATAGGACTGAGAATGGAACATGGAGCACACAGGCGCCAACATTTACGAATGCAGGAACCTATCCGGTGGAAGTAAAAGCAACCAATCCTAATTACGTGGATACGGAAGCAGCCACCGGAACGATTGTCATCAACCCCAAAGCAGTGATGATTACAGTTACAGATAAAACAAAGGAATATGGCGCTAGAGATCCAATATTTGAAGGTTCGATAACCGGCCTTGTAGCAGACGGCGATCTGGAAGAAATCAGATATGTCAGGGCTGAAGCGGATAAGGAAAAAAATAATGTAGGAGATGATATTACAATCACTGCTGAATTCACGCCTAATTCCAATTATTCTGTGACGGTAATAGATGGAAAGCTTAGTATTGGAAAGGCGCAGAGTGGAAACAGCGTAATCGTAGAAGGGACGGAAGCCATTTACGACGGAACGGAATACGGCCTGACTAAGGCAGCCGCGGAACAAGAGAACTCTGTTATTTACTACCGTGTCAAGGGAACTGAAGAATGGAGTCAGACATCGCCTGTTTATGTAAATGCGGGAACTTACGAAATTGAAGTGAAAGCGGAGAATCCGAACTTCATGGATACGAAAATTGCTGTTGGAACCATAATTATAAAACCGGCTGAAGTGACCATAACCGTTGATAATCAGTATAAGAAGTTTAACGAATCTGATCCTGTGTTTACTGGAACTGTAGATGGTTTAGTAATTGGTGAGAACCTGGAAAATCTTGTATATGTCCGCAAGGATGGAGATGAAGGCAAGCAAAATGCAGGCGATGATATTACAATCGTTGCAAACTATCAGGAGAATGCAAACTATCACGTTACAGTGAAGGAAGGCAAATTAATAATCGATAAAGCTGATGGAAACAGCGTTATTGTGGAAGGTTCCACACATACCTATGATTCCAATGCTTACGGTCTGGAAAGAGCGGAAGCGGTACAGCCAGGTTCTACTGTTTTATACCGAGAATATGGTAAAGATATATGGAGTCAGACACCTCCAGCTTATGTAAATGCCGGTACGTATAAGGTAGAAGTAAAGGCAACCAATCCGAACTATAAGGATACGGAAATTGTGACGGGAACGGTACAGATTGATAAAGTTAACGTAACCATCCATGTGGATAATAAGACAAAAGCATATGGCTTGCCAGACCCGGATTTTACCGGAACGGTAGGGGCGCTTGTATCCGATGGAGATTTAGGTGAGGTAACCTATGTACGTAAAACCGGAGATGAAGGCAAGGGAGATGCCGGTGATGACATTACCATTACGGCTGTTTTTAAAGAAAACATTAATTATAATGTTACGGTAGAACCTGGAAAACTTATAATCACAAAGGCGTTAACAGGAAATTCAGTTGATGTTTCCGGTTCCGTAACCATTTATGACGGACTGTCCCACGGCTTATTAAAAGCTGAGGCAAAGCAAAGCGGATCGACCTTGTTATACCGTGCTGGGGATGAGGAAGAGTGGAGTGAAACACCGCCGTCCTATGTAAATGCCGGCACTTATCCGGTGCAGGTAAAAGCGGTTCATAAGAACTATGAGGATACGGCGATTGAAGATGCAGTCATTCAGATTGATAAAAAACCGGTTTCCATCATAGTGGACAGCAAAACGAAGACATATGGAGAGGGCGATCCGGTATTTACCGGAAAAACCGGTGAGTTGGTGAAAGACGGCGATTTAGGAGACATCACTTACGTCAGAGCATCCGGTGATGAAAACAAGAATAATGTCAACGATGATATTACCATAACTGCTTACTATAAACAAAATGACAATTATGTGGTTGATATTACCTTGGGTAAGCTGATTATTACGGCTGCAGATGGAAATGGAGTTAATGTAAGAGGAAGTATTCAGGTTTATGACGGAAAAGAACATACACTTGAATTGGCTGAAGCATTAAAACCGGGATCTACTATTCTGTATCAGTTTGACGGCGGAGAGTGGAGCAAACAGATGCCAGTCTTTGTGAATGCAGGAAGCTATGAAGTAAAAGTAAAGGCAATCAACCAAAACTTTGCAGAAACAGACGTTGTCAGCGGAACCGTAGTTATCAACAAAGCAAAAGTAGAAATTTCTGTTGACAATAAAACGAAAGCATTTGGCGAGACGGATCCGGGCTTCAGCGGCACGGTAGGTAAACTGGTGTCTGACGGAGATTTGGGAACCGTTCAGTTTGGACGTATTGAAGCAGATAAACATAAGCAAAATGCAGGCGATGATATTACGTTAAGCGCATTCTTTACTCCAAATGATAATTACGATGTAGAAGTTAAAACCGGTAAGCTTACAATTACCAAAGCGAAAACCGGAAACGGAGTGAATGTGGAAAACAGCATCCAGGATTATGACGGACTGTCCCATGGCCTCAAATCCGTATCTGCAGAAATCGCAGATTCTATTTTGTGGTATCAGACAGGAGAGGGTGACTGGAGCACAGAAGAGCCAACCTTTGTGAATGCCGGAACCTATGAAGTGAAGGTTAAGGCCAGCAATGCAAATTATGAGGATACAAAAGCCGTAACCGGTACGGTAACCATTAAACAGCTGGATATTAAGCTGACTGCTGACAGCACCAGCAAGAAATATGGTGAAGGTGACCCTGATTTTACAGGCCGGATAGAAGGCGTAATAATTGATGAAAATGATCTTGGTAAGATAAGCTTTGGCCGCGCTGTATCAGACGAGGGCAAAGAAAATGCAGGCGATCATATCACAATTACAGCATTTTATAAGGAAAATGCCAACTATAGAGTAGAAGTAGTTGACGGAACGCTTACGATAACAAAAGCTGAATCAGGAAATCTTGTTACTGTAGAAGGCAGCGAGCAGGTTTATGACGGACAGAACCATGGTTTAACATCAGTGACGGCGTTGATCTCCGGGTCTGCTATCTGGTATAGAACCGATGGCGGGCAGTGGAGCAAGGAGATCCCATCCTTTACGGATGCAGGTACTTATCCGGTGGAAGTAAAGGCCAGCAATCCAAATTATATGGATACTGAGCCAGTTACAGGTGTTATAAAAATCACCCCGTTAGATGTGGAGATTACTGTTAACGATAAAGTCAAACTGTATGGTGAGAATGATCCTGCATTTGATGGAACTGTTGGTAAACTGGTAGAAAAAGATGATCTCGGAATCGTGACTTTTGGCCGCAGCAAAGAGGATATTGGAAAGAATAACGTAAATGATAATATCCGTTTAGTTGCATTCTATACGGAGAATAAGAATTATAATGTAACTGTAATAGAAGGAAAGCTGACCATTGAAAAGGCCACAGAAGGTAATCTGGTGTTTGCAGAAGGCAGCAGCCAAACCTACGACGGACAGCGCCATGGCCTGAAATCAGTTTCCGCACAGCAGGAGAATTCTACTCTTTGGTATAAGACAGGAGAGAACGATTGGACAACAGAAGCACCTGAGTTTGTAAATGCCGGAAGTTATGAAGTGCGGGTGATGGCAACCAATCCGAACTATGCAGATACTGCGGAAGTGACCGAAACTGTCGTAATCAATCCGCTTGTGGTGGCAATCACCGTAGATAGTAAGTCGAAGATATTTGGGGCTGATGATCCAATCTTTACAGGAACCGTTGGAAAACTGGCAGCAGAGGGAGATTTAGGCAGTATAACCTTCGAACGTGCAGCAGAAGATGCTGCAAAGGGTAATGTTGGTGATGATATCACTTTAACCGCGAAGTATACTCCTAATGATAACTATGAAGTGGTTGTAAATGAAGGAAAACTTACAATTACGGCTGCTGACGGCAATGGAGTAAACGTGGAAGGCAGTGCCCAGGATTACGACGGAAAAGCCCATGGATTGAAGAGTGTTTCAGCTTTAAAAGAAGATTCTACAATTTGGTATAAGGCCGGTACAAACGATTGGAGTCAGACAGCGCCTATGTTTACAAATGCTGGTACTTATGAAGTGCTGGTAAAGGCAACAAATCCGAATTTTAAAGAAACTGCGGAAGTAAGCTCCAGCGTTATTATCCGGCAAATACCGGCAGAAATTGTCGTTGACAATAAGAACAAAAAGTATGGAGAAGCTGATCCTGTCTTTACCGGAAACGTAGTAGGTTTGGTAAAAGGTGATGATCTTGGCACTGTAACTTACGCCCGTAGAGCGGAAGATGCGGATAAGAAAGAAGCCGGAGATCATATTGTAATTACCGCATCCTATGAGGAAAATGCTAATTATCTGGTTACAGTGACGGAAGGTGCTCTTACAATTGATAAAGCGGAAAGCGGCAATTTGGTAAAGGTAGAGGGAAGTACAAATACCTATGATGGAAATTCATATGGACTGACTAAAGCAGAAGCTGTTCAAGCAAATTCAACGATCCTGTACCGTGAAAAAGGAACAGATCATTGGAGCCAAACTGCCCCTGTTTATGTGAATGCAGGAACTTATGATATCGAAGTAAAAGCGACAAACCGTAATTATGAAGATACGGAAGTTGTGACAGGAACAGTAATCATCAACAAAGCTCCTGCACAGATTGTTGTCGATGATAAGACAAAGATTTACGGAGAGGATGATCCTGAGTTTACGGGTACTGTTTCCGGCCTGATTGCAAAAAATGATCTCGGAACAGTTGGATTCCACCGCTTAGCGGAAGATGCCGGCAAGAATAACGCTGGTGATTCCATTGGCTTAACAGCCAGCTACGAGGAAAATGATAACTATCAGGTAGAATTAGTTCCAGGAACACTCACAATTAGTAAGAAAGCAGTAAAAATAGTTGTGGACGACAAATCAAAGGTTTATGGCGAAGAGGATCCGGAATTTACGGCTGAAGTAACAGGAACAATCGGAGATGAAGAGATCCAGTACAGCTTTAGACGTGAACCGGGAAATGATGCCGGCCAGTACCAAATTACTGCGGTTATAGGAAGCAACAGCAACTATGAGATCTCCGTGGAAGATGGAATGCTTACCATTCAGCCAAAAGCTGTCCAGATCACAGCCGTTGATAAGTCAAAGACATATGGCGAAAATGATCCTGAACTCACGGCAGTGGTAACCGGATTAGTAGGAGATGATTCTCTGGACTATACGCTCACCCGCGCTTCTGGTGATGACAAGGGAAGCTATCCGATCTACATTGAGTTAGGTGTCAACAAAAATTATACAGTTGAAACACAGGAAGCCGAGTTGATTATTAATCCTAAGGATGTTACAATTACCGTTAATTCTTCCAGCAAAACGTATGGAGAAGCCGATCCTGTATTTACAGGTATGGTCACCGGACTTGTAGACAATAACCATCTTGGAACCATACAGTATGTAAGAACCGCAGAAGATGCAGGTAAAGACGACGCAGGCGACAGCATCACCATCACAGCTGTGTATATGAATAACGATAATTATGTTGTTCATGTTGTGGATGGTACTTTAACCATAGTATCCGCTTCAGATAATGCGGTAAACGTAACCGGAAGAACCGTTGAATACGACGGAAAGAGCTACGGATTAGAGATGGCGGAAGCTTTAAGAGCCGGGTCAACGCTTTACTATTCTACGGACGGAGTTAACTTTACAGCAGAAGTGCCGGTGTTCACAGAAGCCGGATCATATGCGGTATATGTAAAGGCATCAAATCCAAACTATGCAGATACAGCGGCAGTGAGAGCGGACGTAATTATCAGCAAACGGCCGATCACCATTACTGCAGGCAGTGCAAGCAAACGCTATGACGGCAGCGCAGTTACCAATACTTCAGCAGAGATTACAAGCGGATCTCTTGCAGAAGGACAGCAGCTGGTTGACGTAAACGTAACAGGAAGCCAGACAACTGTGGGAACCAGCGATAATGTAGCCAGTCATGCAGTGATTATGGCAAATGGTGAAGAGGTAACCGGAAACTATGAGATTACTTATATAAACGGTTTACTTACCATCACATCCAGAGGCAGCAGCAGCAACGGCGGTGGCGGCGGAAACAGCGGCACTACCCCGGGCTACGGCAATGGCGGCGATACCGGAAACGGTCCTGGAAGCACAACCATCAATCCAACAGAAGTACCGTTAGCGAGTATGCCGAATGACATCACGACAGGTGAAAATATCCTGATTGATGACGGAGAAGTTCCGTTGGCAGCGCTTCCTAAGACTGGAAACCAGACGGGAATGAATGGAGTGTTTGCAATGCTATCCGGAATTCTGTTAGCAGCATATCTGACAATATCAAAGAAAAAGGATGAAGAATCCTAATAAATGATCTTTTTGGGGGATGCCAACCGGCATCCCCTTTTCAATTCTTTTAATTGCGGTAATATCTATAATTTGGTATAATTCATAATATTAAGCATTTTTAATAAAGAAGTCCTTTTAAAGGCATACTATCTATTATA
Source organism: Clostridium sp. chh4-2 (assembly GCF_002899675.1). Classification (GTDB taxonomy): domain Bacteria; phylum Bacillota; class Clostridia; order Lachnospirales; family Lachnospiraceae; genus CHH4-2. Next base: position 32,861 of record NZ_PKUU01000014.1, read on the forward strand.
GTAAGAACCGTCACATTCCCGAAAGAAAATAAAGATACAGAAAGCGGAGCATTTATGGAACACTTAATAATCGGATTGACCTTATTTTCAATGTTTTTTGGAGCGGGGAATCTTATTTTCCCGCCCTTTTTGGGCGCTCAGGCAGGAATTAACACTTGGACCGCTATGGCCGGTTTTGCGGTCAGTGCGGTCGGTTTTCCTGTTTTAGGGGTTGCCGCGGTGGCAAGATCCGGAGGTTTGGAGAAACTGGCGGGGAGAGCAGGGGTTAAGTTTGCTTCTGTCTTTACCCTTTTGTGCTATCTTTCCATCGGCCCCTGCCTTGCCATTCCCAGAACCGCCAGCACATCCTTTGAAATGGCGGTCATTCCATTTGCAGCGCAGGGAGCGCCTCTGTCCGCATACCAGATGGGGTATTCCATCCTGTTTTTCTGTATAGCGCTGCTGCTGGCACTTAGGCCGGATAAACTTTCTGACCGCCTGGGTAAAATTTTAACCCCATGTCTGCTGATATTGATCCTGGTCATATTTGCAGGCTGCGTGGTGAAACCGGCCGGAAGCTATGCGGCTCCTGTTTTATCATATGCGTCGAATCCATTTTCAAAGGGCTTTTTGGACGGTTATCAGACTATGGATACCATAGCCGCCCTGAATTTCGGCATCATCATTGCCCTCAATATAAAGGCCAGAGGAATGACGCAGGAGAAACAGGTGATGAAAGAAACCGTGCGCGCCGGATTGATTGCTGGGGTGCTTCTGATTTTGGTATACAGCGCTCTGGCTCATATTGGAGCCATGTCGGGAGGAACCTTTCCCATTGCCGAAAATGGGGCCAGGACGCTGAACCAGATGGTAGGCTTTGAGTTTGGGAGAGGTGGAACGATCCTCCTGGCGGCCATTTTTTTCATCGCGTGTCTGAATACCTGTGTAGGGCTTTTGAGCTGCTGCAGCAAATATTTCTGTACGATCATACCGGCTGTGAGTTACCGTTTATGGGTATTCATCTTTGCAGGAATCAGCCTGGTGATCTCTAATGCGGGATTGACTAAGATTTTAAAGATTTCAGTGCCGGTATTGAATGCGATTTATCCGGTGGCAATTATCCTGATTGTGCTGGCTTTAAGCCACCGCCTCTGGGAGCATTTCCGGTTTGTCTATCCTGCGGCGGTGCTGTTTACAGGGGTTATCAGTACGGGTGCTGCATTAGAACAGGCCGGGATCAGGATTCCTGTTTTAGGGAAGGCATTGGCGGCCCTGCCTTTTTATGAGATCGGTCTAGAGTGGATTTTTCCGGCGGCCGTTGGAGTGGTCACAGGGGTTTTGCTGTCCTGGAAGAAAGAATAAATAAGTTGCCATTTGCAAAAAATTGGACTATTATTAAATGTAAGAATGTTAAAAACAGTTACCAGTTGATGTATTCGGGCGGAGTCAGGCCGAGAGTCTGAGATAGGAGGACTTGCTTATGTTGGAAAAAATTGATTTGACTAAAGATATGGGAAAACAGGAGGCAAAGGAACTTTTGAATGCATTGGATGTTGAATTGTCCAGGCTTCAGAGAGAGGCCAGAGCTCTTAATATTCCTGTTATGGTGATCTTTGAAGGCTGGGGAGCTGCGGGAAAGGGAACGTTAATCAACCGTTTGATTCAGCCTTTGGACCCAAGAGGATTCAAGGTATTTACCATTCAAAAACCGACAGAAGATGAGACGATGCATCCATTTCTATGGAGATTCTGGACAAAGACGCCGGCCAAGGGAAGAATCCACATCTTTGACAGAAGCTGGTACGATAAGGTGCTGCGGGAGAGAATCGATTCAGGCGTTCATGAGAAGGAAAAAGGGGATGCCTATCAGGATATTGTTTCGTTTGAGGAGACGCTGTCTCTTGACGGAACGCTGATTATCAAGTTTTTCCTGCATATATCTAAAAAAGAGCAGAAAAAGAGATTTGAAAAACTGGAAGAATCTCCGGAAACCAGATGGCGTGTGACGAAAGAGGACTGGAAACACCATAAACAGTATGATGAATATCTGAAAGCCTATGACGATATGCTGGAAAAAACGGACACCGATTTCGCTCCATGGACCATCATAGAGGCTACGGACCGGGAATACGCGGCGGTAAAGATCTTAACCTGCGTGGCCGACCGCTTGAAAGAGACAATCGCACAGCGAAGCAAAGAGACGGCAGCTGATAAGCCGCAGGTTTCAGACCAGACGGAGAGCACCGCCCAGATGAGAACCTCCGTGCTCAGTCAGGTGAATCTGGATAAATGCTACGAGAAAGAGGAATATAAAAAACGGCTGAAATCTCTGCAGAAACGCCTGGAGATACTGCACAGTGAAATCTATAAAAAGAGAATTCCCGTGGTTCTGGCCTTCGAAGGCTGGGATGCAGGCGGAAAGGGCGGCGCCATCAAGCGTTTGACGGAGAAGATGGACCCGAGAGGCTATGAAGTGATTCCAACCGCTTCTCCCAATGATATTGAAAAAGCCCATCATTACCTTTGGAGATTCTGGCGTGCGATGCCGAAAGACGGTCATGTGGCCATCTTTGACCGGACCTGGTACGGGCGCGTGATGGTGGAGCGGATCGAGGGATTCTGCAGCACCCAGGAGTGGAAGCGGGCATATAAGGAGATCAATGAGATGGAAGCCCAGCTGGCCAATTCCGGCGCAGTAATCATTAAATTCTGGATGCAGATCGATAAAGACGAACAGGAAAAACGCTTCCACGAGCGGATGGACAACCCGGAGAAAAACTGGAAGATCACAGAAGAGGACTGGAGAAACAGGGAGAAATGGGACCAGTATGAAGTGGCTGTGGATGAGATGCTGATCCGCACCTCAACGGCTTGTGCTCCATGGATTGTTGTGGAAGGAAATTGTAAATACTACGCCAGAATAAAGGTGCTGGAAACCTTTGTGGAGGCTTTAGAAAAACGGTTAAAGGAACAGTAGGAAGAAGGACGAACATCATGTCACTGGATAAAGTAAAGGCATATTTTAAAGAAGCAGGAATAGAATCTAAAGTGATCGAGCTGGAGGAATCCAGCGCCACCGTGGAACTGGCGGCCCGCGCGCTTCACTGCGAGCCGGCCAGAATCGCAAAAACCCTGTCATTTCATGTGGATGACAGGGTGGTTCTGGTGGTGACGGCCGGAGACGCCAAAATCGATAATAAAAAATACAAAGAGGAGTTTGGCCAGAAAGCGAAGATGCTGTCGGTGGATGAGGCGGAGCCGCTGATCGGCCATGCCGTAGGAGGCGTCTGCCCGTTCGCAGTCAACGATGGGGTAGAGGTTTATCTGGATCAGTCTATGAAGCGGTTTGACGTGGTATATCCTGCCGCAGGAAGCGCTAACAGCGCGATTGGTTTGACAATACCGGAGCTGGAGATCTATTCCAAGAACAGAAAATGGGTGGATGTCTGCAAAGGATGGGACGAGTAAAATTATCATATAGCCGTAAAACGGCAGAATGGAGGTTGCCATGAATCAGGTGATGGAGAACATTTTAACCAGAAGGAGTATCAGGGCATTTAAGGATGAAAAACTGCCTAAAGAAGATCTTGAAGAGATCGTAAAAGCAGGTCTTTATGCGCCCAGCGCCATGAACCGCCAGTCCTGGAAATTTACTGTAGTTACAAACGGTGAATTGATTCAGCGTTTAGCGGAGGCGATTCGGGAAGAATTGGGAAGAGAGGGGTATGATCTGTATAAACCGGCCGCTCTTGTGATTCCTTCCAACAGTGTAAAGAACCGCTGGGGACGGGATGACGATGCCTGCGCCCTTGAAAATGTATTTCTTGCCGCGCATTCCATGGGCATCGGTTCCGTCTGGATTAACCAGCTGCATGGTATTTGCGACCAGCCTAAGATCAGAGCTCTTTTAGATGAGATGGAGATTCCGGAGGACCATGTTGTCTATGGAATGGCGGCTCTTGGCTATGCGGTTGAAGAGGATAAAAAAGACGTGGTAAAAACTGGCCAGGTACATTACATAGACTGATCCGGTGATTGAAGTGAAAAACAGCTGGTTGACAGAATGGAAAAGATTCGTCAATCCGGCTGTTTTTTTGCTGTAAAAGCTCAATTTTTAATTAATAGTAATGATTATCAATATTATTATTGAAATATTTTCCATTTTCTGTTATAGTTTGACTGTAGAGAAAAACAGTGATCAGAATGGAGGTTTTGTTTATGATAAATGTTAGAAAAGCAGCAATTGTGGGATGTGGATTTGTTGGAACGTCCATCGCATTTTCCCTGCTGGAGAAAGGGATTTTTTCAGAATTAGTTTTAATTGACGTAAACCATAAAAAAGCGGAGGGGGAAGCCATGGATTTGAGTCATGGGCTTCCGTTTACCAAACCTATGGAGATTTATGCGGGCACCTATGACGATGTGGAAGACTGTTCCATGATCATTATCACGGCGGGCGCGAATCAAAAGCCGGGAGAGACAAGACTGGATCTGGTAAACAGAAATGTGGACATTTACAAAGGCATTATTCCGCAGATCAGCAGCAGAAATAAGGAGGCCATCCTGTTAATCGTTTCTAACCCGGTTGATATTATGACTTATGTGGCATTGAAGCTGTCCGGATATCCGTCAAACCGGGTGATCGGTTCCGGGACGGTGCTGGATACGGCCCGTCTTAAATATCTGCTGAGCCGTCATCTGGACGTGGACAGCAGAAGTGTGCATGCATTCATTATCGGCGAACACGGGGACAGTGAGCTGGCTGTGTGGAGTTCGGCCAATGTATCGGGAATTAATTTGAACCATTTTTGTGAGCTTCGGGGACATTTCAACCACATGGAGGCCATGGAGCAGATTTACCAGAATGTGAGAGACAGCGCTTATGAGATTATCGAAAGGAAGGGAGCGACTTATTATGGAGTTGCCATGGCTGTCAGCAGGATCGTGGAGAGCATTGTGAGGAATGAGCATTCCATACTGCCCATTTCCGTGTATTTAGACGGCTTATACGGCCTTCACGATATCTGCCTTAGCATTCCTACCATCGTGGGGATAGAAGGGGCCGAAACGCCGCTTGACATCCCTCTGGATCTGGTGGAAGAAAGTAAGCTGCTGTATTCCGCCTCGGAACTGAAAAATGTTATCGAAAAATTGTCTTTAGACAGCTGATTATCACATAAAAGACACAACTTTTTTCTATTCTTATAGGGTAAGGGCGTCCGGGCTTTTATTAACAAACCGCCTGACGCCCTTAATTCAGACTGGAAGAACGGAAAGAAGGAGGGTCCATGGTCAGTACCAATACGGCAAAAGGAATTTCAGATAAGGAATATATGGAACTGATTCACCCATATAATGATGCGATGAGAAATATATCGGCACGTCTTGACACGCTGGTTTCCGATTATAAATATACGTTTCAGAGTGAACCGGTTCACCATATTCAGAAGCGGATTAAATCAAAGGAAAGCATTCAGGATAAGCTGAAACGGCGAAGTCTGGAAGTGGACTATCTGACGGCGAAAGAGAATTTGCTGGATATCGCCGGAATCCGGGTGATCTGTTATTTTGTCCAGGATGTCTACCGGATCGCCGGACTTTTGAAGAGACAAAAAGATTTAGAAGTTATAAAAGAAGCCGATTATATTAAAGAACCAAAGGTAAACGGCTACCGCAGCTATCATATCGTTTTCGGCGTTCCCATTTACCACGTGATGAATATGGAATATTTCCCTGTGGAGGTCCAGATCAGAACGATGACAATGGACCTCTGGGCCAGCATGGAACACCGCGTCTGCTATAAAAAAGATGTGGGAATTTACGAAGAAAGAAACCGGGCATTTTTAAAATATGCCCGTCAGCTTCAGGCGTTGGAAGATGAACTGGAACAAAATGCCAGGGAAAAATGGCTGGATGAAACTTTCACTTTAGTTGACAAATGATATTTTTCGTTTTATAATTCCATAAAGTTAATATTTTGCAAAAAATTTTACACCTGTGTGACTAGATCATTGTGACAACCGTAAAATGGCAACAATTTTTAACCATGAGGAGGATAAGATTATGGCAGCCAAAGCAACAGAGAAGAAAGTAGAAGTGAAAGCGGTGGATACAAAAGCAGCAGTGAAACCGGCCGCAGCAGAAGTAAAATCCGCAGCGAAACCGGTTGAAAAAGCGGCAGAAGTAAAACCCGCAGCAAAACCTGTTGAAAAAGCAGCAGAAGTGAAAGCAGCACCAGCAGAAAAGAAAAAGGCAGCTCCGGCTGCGGCTAAGAAAGCTCCTGCTAAAAAAGCGGAACCAGCACCTAAGAAGGAAGCTGTGAAAAAGGCACCTGCTAAAAAGGCAGAGCCTAAAGCATCCGTATTTATCGAATACGATGGAAACAAAATGGCGGCTAAGGATATCTTGGCAGCTGCTGAGAAGGATTTCGCAGGCAAGAACAAAGGTGTTGCAATCGAGACGATAGAGATCTATGTACAGCCGGAAAAGAACGTTGCATATTATGTAGTAAACGGCGACGGTTCACCTGATTTCAAGGTAAATCTGTAATTTATACCGGATACAAGGACATTTTTTACATCGGATACCAATGCATTTTTGAAAAAGCCTTAGGGTTTGAAGTTAAACTTCAATTCCTAAGGCTTTTTTTTCGTACAATCCCCAAAATAGTTGCGGAAGCAATTCACCGTAGTATATAATTATTTTGTTAAAATCTAAAAATTTTCCGGGGGGAAAAGAAAACGTATGAATGAGTTCAAACCAAAGATAATGACCTGTATGAAAGGGTATTGTGTACAGCAGTTGACAAAGGATGTGATTTCCGGCATAATTGTGGCGGTCATCGCATTTCCGTTGTCGATAGCCTTAGCGATTGCATCCGGCTTGAGCCCGGAAAAAGGGCTTTATACTGCTATTATAGGCGGATTTCTGGTATCCGCTTTGGGCGGAAGCAGAGTGAATATAGGCGGAGCCACTGCGGCCACGGTAATGACCGTATTCACCATAGTGGAAGAATTCGGCTTGTCCGGGCTGGCTGCGGCCACAATTATGGCCGGAATATTTTTAATTCTTATGGGGTTTTTAAGAGCCGGAATGCTGCTTAAATACATACCCCGAACCATTACCCTTGGTTTCACAGCAGGGATTGCCATGGGTATTTTCTCAGGACAGTTAAAAGGGTTTTTGGGGCTGGAGATGGGGGAGATACCGGTCAAGGTGATCGATAAATTTATAGCATATGCATCTGTAATCCGTACGGTGAATCCGACGGCTTTATGCACCGGCCTTTTGGCGATGGCCATTTTGATCGTACTGCCTCAGTTTCTGCCTAAGGTTCCGGAATTTCTTGCTGCAATACTGATAACAACTCCGCTGGTTCAGTTTCTCCATTTGGACGTGGCGACGATCAAAAGCGTATATGGGGAACTGCCTTCCCATTTTCCTGAATTCACGGTTCCTTCCATTAACTTTGACATGATTCAGGCGCTGATTCCTTCGGCTGTTACGTTAGCTATTCTCATCGCGATTGTCACATTACTGGCCTGTGTGGTCACCGACGGCCTGCTGGGAGAACGGCACAATTCCAACCAGGAATTGATTGCGCAGGGAATTGCCAATATTTTCTGTGGATTTTTCGGCGCCGTGCCTGTGGCCGGAGCGGTGGCAAGAGCCTCTAACAGCGTGAAAAACGGCGGCAGGACGCCGGTGGCCGGCATGGTTCACAGTTTTGTGGTGCTGCTGATTCTTTTGCTGTTAATGCCACTGGCAGGATACATACCGATCCCGGTTTTATCTGCCATATTGATTAAGGTGGCATATAATATGAGCGGCTGGCGTGACTTTTTATATTTATTCAAACATGCGCCAAAATCCGACAATGCAGTGCTGATCGGTACATTTTTATCCGGCATTCTGGTGGACCTGCTGTTTGCGGTGGAGATGGGAGTTTTAATATCAGCAGTTTTATTTATGCGCAGAATGTCTGAGGTAACCAAGGTCAGGGAATGGGAATATCTGAATGAAGAGGAAGATGGAGATCCATCCCCCGATCTGGAAAGCCTGAGCCTGAAAAAGGTGCCCAGGCATACGATGGTGTTTGAGATTGAAGGGCCTGTTTTCTTTGCAACAATAGACGATTTTATGAACATAACAGCCGGAAAAACTACAAAGGTTGTGATTCTGCGTATGAGAAGCGTTCCTTCTATCGATATCACAGCTATACATAATATGGAAAAACTTTTGGAACGGTGCGGAAAAAAGAAAATTACGCTTTTACTGTCTCATGTCAACGAGTATCCCTATTCCGTGATGAAAAGAGCCGGTTTTGTGGAGAAACTGGGCGAGGAAAATTTCTGTTCTAATATTGATGCAGCCCTGAAGAAAGCGGAAGGGCTGGTTTCCTGATAATTACTATAGGACATCTTATATCCCTGTGCGTGGAAAAATCTCTGTGCGCAGGGATTTATAATATATTGTACCGGCTCTGATATTTTGGGGGAAGGAACTGTTGGGAAAATGACAGAACAAAATGACAGAACAAAATGACAGAACAAAATGTCAGCCATGGAGTCTTCCTTAATTGTGCATCCTGACAGGTTATGAAGTGATTTCGTCCGGATGCCTGATGAAACATATTAAAATCGTGAATAAATTAGCAGGAATATTGGAAAAATATACATTTACTAACGGGAGCCTGTGTGATAGGATATAGTAAATTTAGCAGTCGGATTGGATGGACGGTCATCATTGGCTGTCCTTTTTATGTATCCGGCGTCATTTGCAGGAGGTGGAGGATATGAAAAAATCGCAAACGTTGTTTGGTTTTATGATGATGGTTGGTTTTGGATGTGTATTTATGTCTAAAACGGGTAAAGAGCCTGTTCTCTGCATTAAAAACGGCGATACCGGAGACACTTATGTGAAAACGCCGGTAAAAAAAGGGGATATCCTATATTTTGGCAGAAGCGGCCAGGTGGAAGAGGAAGAAAAAAGCGAATGCTGCAGGGTTGGAAGAGCGAATAAACTGATCGTGGGAGAAGAAAAACAGGTTGTCGCTGAGTATACCTGGTACAATTCCAAAGATGAGCAGCAGGAGATCAGTTTAAATGACAAAATTTTAGCAGTACCGGGGGATCTTCCCAATGATGCCAAACTGGTGGCGGCGGTTGAACTGAGAGCCAGTTATGAATAGATATTCAATCAGGTTTCAGTTGACCTCACTCGGGAGATCTGATAAACTTATTCATAAATATGAATGAGATAATGGAGTAGTCAGCGATGGATTTACCGATTGCATTTCAAGATAAGATGAAATTATTGTTAAAAGATGAATACGAAGCCTTTGCACAAAGCTATGAAAAAGAGCGGGTGCAGGGGCTTCGTTTTAATACGCTGAAAGCCGGTATTGAGGATGCATCGGCAGAGGCAGGGAAACTGTTTCAGTTAAAAAAGATTCCGTGGGTAAAAGAAGGCTATTACTACGGGCCGGAGGACCGCCCGGGCAGACATGCATATCATGAGGCCGGAGTCTATTATATCCAGGAACCCAGCGCCATGGCTGTGGTGGAGCTTTTAGACCCCAAACCGGGAGACCGGGTTTTAGACCTGTGTGCGGCTCCCGGAGGAAAGACTACGCACATCGGGGAGCGGCTGGGCGGAACGGGATTTCTGCTGAGCAATGAGATCCATCCGGCCAGAGCTAAAATCCTGTCTCAGAATGTGGAGCGCATGGGAATTGCAAATGCTGTTGTCACAAATGAAGATTCGGAAAAGCTGTCCCGTGTTTTCCCGTCTTTTTTTGATAAAATTGTGGTGGATGCTCCCTGTTCCGGGGAAGGCATGTTCCGCAAAGACGAGGACGCCAGAAGCCAGTGGAGCCCGGACCATGTGATCATGTGTGCAGACCGCCAAAGCGGAATTCTCCATAACGCAGCGCTTATGCTGAAGCCTGGCGGTCGTCTGGTCTATTCCACCTGTACCTTTTCGCCGGAAGAAAATGAAGGAACCATCCAGAAGTTCCTGGATTCTCATCCGGAGTTTTCCATCGAACAAGTGGATGGATACAAAGGATTTGAACCCGGACAGCCCCGGTGGACCGATGGCGGAAGCGCCCTTTTATCCAAAACATTCCGGATCTGGCCTCACAAACTGGAAGGAGAAGGTCACTATCTGGCAGTCCTTAAAAAATCAGACCAGTCGGACTTCTTTTGTAAAAAGGTCACAAACCCGGCTTATGTTAGAGATAAAATCACGTTAAAAGAATATCAAACTTTCTGCCGGGAGACGCTTACAGACCCCAGCTTCGCCGACAGAAAAGAAGTGGTTTTATTTGGAGACCAGCTCTACCTTATCCCGCCGGAAATGCCGGAATTTAAAGGCCTAAAAGTGGTGCGCCCAGGCCTTCACATGGGAACCCTTAAAAAGAACCGCTTCGAACCGTCTCATGCCCTGGCTCTCAGCCTGAATAAAAACCAGGCAAATCAGTGGTACAGCCTGGATTCCAATTCAGAAGCGATGGCGCAGTATTTAAGGGGCGAAGTCCTCCGCACCGACGAAACCAGGCCCTCCTGCCTGGATGCACCATCCAAAGGCTGGGTTCTCATGCTGGCAGATGAATATTCAATCGGCTGGGCCAAAATGGTAGGCAACACACTCAAAAATCATTACCCGAAGGGATTGCGAAGGTAGATTGTTATTTAACGGGGGTGGCGGGAGGGTACGCCCGGAATCGGGAGGCGGAGCCGGAAGCCAAAGGTCGGAGGGGCCGTCCGGGCCGGGGAAGGAAGATGCAGCCAGATCGGATTCGGGATTCGCCCCTAAGAACTACTAAGACCCGTAAGAACAGAACGAGGCAGGCCAGCGCCATTCGCAGTGAACTCTTTATGACTTCGCTGCTCAGCGGCGCTTTAGAACCTGACACCGAAATCAGGTTCTACCTGCCTCGTTCTGTTCTTACGGGTCTAAGTAGTTCTAAAGGGGTTCCATACGATCCGATCTGTCTGCATCTTCCTTCCCCGGCCCGGACGGCCCCTCCAACCTTCGTCTCCCGGTTCCGCCTCCCGATTCCGGGCTGGTTTTCGCTGGCCTGGTTAAAAACAATAGATGTGCTTAGGTAGTTGTATAGAACCGCATTTACATAGATCTTCAAGGGATTTTCAGAAATGCCTTCACGGTTGATGTAAAAACTTCCTTCCCCTGCCCGCCTGGGTTTCCCCTTCTTTCCGGCGTATCTTAGTTAACTAAAAAGATTTAGCACATCCTTCATATCTTTGGGAAGTGGGGCTTGAAAGAGAAGGTGGGTTTTGGTTATGGGGTGGGGGAATTTCAGGCAGTATGAGTGGAGCGCCTGGCGTTTTATTAAATGGTAATCCGGATTGTAGAGGAAGTCCCCTAAAAGCGGATGACCGATATATTTCATATGGACTCTTATCTGGTGCGTGCGTCCGGTTTCCAGGTGAAGGCGCAAAAGAGTGCAGTCGTGATCTTTATGATAGAATACGGGCCAGTAATGGGTGCGGGCAAATTCACCTGCTTCAAAGTTGACACAACGTTCGATGGTAGAACCGTCTACCCGCGCGATCGGTGCGGTAACTATGCCTTTTTCGCAGATCTGTCCTTGTGCAATGGCCAGATATTCCCTGTGAATCAGGCGTTCTTTTACCATAGAAGAAAGAATGGCTGCGCTCAGCATATGTTTGGCAATGATTAAGAGTCCGGTAGTATCCCGGTCCAGCCTGTTGATGGCCCGGTAGACAAAATCTTCCCCTTTTTGAGCAAAATGATAAGCTACCGCATTGGCCAGCGTATTATCGTAATTACCTTGAGAGGGATGAATCGGCATATTGGCCGCTTTATTCACCACCAGAATATCTTCATCTTCATATACGATATCTAAGGGCAGACAAACCGGAACGATCTGTTTCGAGGTTTCATTTTCCAGCAGCTTGACAACCAGTTCTTCTCCTTCCTTCAGCCGGTGTGTTGTATAGATTAAATTTCCCCCGATTGTAAGCCCCATTTCAGTTTTTCGCAAATGTATGATGATATTTTTTGAATATCCGTTTTTCCTTAAAAAGCCTTCTACCGTCAGGCCATTTGCCATAGAATCGATCTTGTAATTAATTATTTTTTCCATGCTAAAGATTTTAACATGGCGTTTCATAATTGACAAGAAAATAAACACATGTCATAATCCAAGGGAACAGGCATAGACGCCGGAAGGCTGTGCGGCCGCCCGGAGATGGCCGATGAGTAAAAAAGACAGGAGGAATTGATTCATGAACGAAGAATTGTATGAATTACTGGAAACAGAATTTTTGAAATACCGGATTGATGAAGAAGTGGAAGACGTGCTTTTGACACTTGCAGAGTCCTTGGCCGACACGGCGAAAATAGGCCAGGAAACCAGCTATTCCGAACAGATCGGCTCAGCCAGATTGACTGTATACGGTACTCTTGAAGAATCCGAAGATGAAGACCCTGCCGTTTTCATCCGCTCTCTGAAAATTAACGACTCCGAATACGAAATCAACGATTACCTTCTCTAAATCTAAATATGACGGTTATTTACTTATCATTCTATAAATACCACTCTATAAGAAAATGAGCGCGTGATTCAGCGGCGGGAAACGAACGATCCTTTTATTTCCCTTCGTTGAATCACTCGCTCATTTAGGTCTTATGTCATTTCTCTAATATTTTCCTGTTGAGGAAAGCGGGATGGTTCGTCCCCTCCTTCTGCGTATGCAAGCTTTTGCCAAGTACCAATTCATTCTTACCCATTAATTCTTTAAATGCTTGGCTTTACTGGCCGCATGATCCACGATGGAGTCCTTTTGGAGAAAACTGGCCCGCTTAATGATATCGGTTCCGAACTTGCTGCGGAGCTGGTCCACGGTCTTTTCCAGATCCTTCATTTTTCTGGACTGTTCCGTTTCAAAAAGGCTTAGCTGGCAATAGCTGTCATCATTGATTTTAGTGGCGCGGACGCCCATCAGGCGGACCGGGGTGCGGTCCCAGAATTCTTTTAACAGCTGGCAGGAACTGCGGTAAAGATCCTGAGTGGAGTCGGTGGGAGTATTTAAAGTCATTTGATGAGACTGGGTTTTGAATTCCCAGTCTTTTAATTCCACGCAGACACAACTGCACAGCACATGATCGGCTCTCAGCCTGGCTCCCACAGTTTCACACAAAGAGAGCAGCACCTGGTTGGCCGTTTCAAAGTCCGATACATCCCGGGACAGAGTGATGCTGTTGCCGTAACCTTTATTGACCGGTTCCTTAGGGGCTACGGGATCGTCATCGATTCCATTGGCATACTGGTGGATCAAAATTGCGTATTTTTCGCCTAAAAGGTTTTTTAATAGATTGACGTCATAGCGGGCCAGTTCTCCGATGGTGTGGATACCGATGCTTTCCATCTTACGCTGCGCGGCCCCGCCCACGAAAAATAATTCTCGGATAGTCAGCGGCCACATCTTTTGGGGAACTTCATCGGCGAACAGGGTGTGGCAGAGATCCGGCTTTTCAAAATCCGAGGCCATCTTTGCTAAAAGCTTATTAGGGGCGATGCCGATGTTTACCGTAAATCCCAGCTCGTCTTTAATCCGCTCCCGGATCCGGTTGGCGGTTTCCACCGGCTCTCCAAACAGATGGATGGTTTCCGTCATGTCTAAAAATGCCTCGTCAATGCTGAATTTCTCGATATCAGGCGTATATTCTTCCAAAAGATGAATTAATTTCTTCGAATAGGCGGTATACAATTCAAAATGAGAGGGAACCACGAGAAGCTGGGGACACTTTTTCAGCGCTTGTGCCAGCGGTTCCCCGGTGGTTATACCATATTTTTTCGCAGGAGTGGATTTGGCCAGTACAATGCCATGGCGTTTCGAAGCGTCTCCGCCAACGGCAGAGGGAATCAGCCGTAGATCTAAGGCCTCAGGATCTATGGAAAGCCGGTGGACGGATTCCCAGCTTAAAAAGGCGGAATTTACATCAATATGAAAGATTAAACGGCTCTGTTCCAAATCATCACCTCCTGATAACGAACACTTGTACTCCTTATTATAGCGGATTCCTCATTAAAATCCAAGACAGGACGGCGTATAAAATGAAAAAATAACGAATAGGATAAATTAATTGCAGAGTTCAGGATGTGGCTGAATGATACGGAAAATAACGGTTTTTTTGATCGTGATAATAATGATGATGGTTCAAACCGCGGCGTTTACTTCCTATGGGGAAGAGGAGGAAGGAAAAAAGGAGGATTTTAACCTGTATTCCCAGTCTGCGGTTTTAATTGACGGCGATTCCGGGCGCATTTTGTATGGGAAAAATGAGGAGCAGCAAAGGCCCATGGCCAGCACCACCAAGATCATGACGTGTATCCTGGCGCTGGAACACGGCAGTTTAGACGATGTGGTCACCGCTTCCTCCAATGCGGCGGCCCAGCCCAAGGTACATCTTTCGGTGCGGAACGGGGAAGAGTTTTATTTAAAGGACCTTTTATACTCTCTGATGCTGGAATCCCATAACGATTCAGCGGTGATGATTGCAGAACATATCGGCGGAAGCGTGGAAGGGTTTGCGGCTATGATGAACCAGAAAGCCCGTGATTTAGGCTGCAATGATTCCTTTTTTATCACGCCCAACGGGCTGGACGCGAAGGTGAGCATGGAAGGGCAGGAAAAGATGCATTCCACAAGCGCTGCGGATCTGAGCCGGATCATGAAATACTGCGTGATGGATTCGCCTAAAAAAGAAGAATTTCTGGAGATAACCAGAACCCAGAATTATTATTTTACAGATGTGGGGGGAAAGAGGTCTTTTAATTGTGTCAACCATAACGCGCTTCTGTCCATGATGGACAGTGCTCTGTCGGGAAAGACCGGATTTACCGGAGGGGCGGGATATTCCTATGTAGGGGCGGTGAGAAAGGACGACAGGACTTTCGTTATCGCGCTTTTGGGGTGCGGATGGCCGCCCCATAAAACATATAAGTGGTCGGATGCCAGGACCCTGTTTCAATACGGTCTGGACAATTACCGGTATAAGGACGTATTTGAAGAAGTGGATTTAAAGCCGGTTACCGTTTCCATGGGGATTTCCGAAAATGGTGATATCAGCCAGGACCCGGCATGCAAGCTTTCCCTCCTGTTAAAACCGGAAGAAAAGGAACTGAGAGTGCTGATGAATGACCAGGAACATGTGGAAGTTTCCTGCCGGATTCCGAAGAATTTAAAAGCGCCTGTTTACGCCAATACCCCGGTGGGAAGCGTTACTTACAGCCTGAATGGGGAGAATATAAAGGTGTATCCGGTTTATGCATGCAGTACAATTGAAAAGATTAATTTTAAGTGGTGCCTGAATAAAATCACAAATTCACTATTAAGCGGGATTACTTGTCCGCAATTTTAGAATATTTAACCAAATATTACTTGATATTTTGCAGTAAACGTTATACAATTATAATCGGCAGAAATTGGATTTACTGTGGGGTTGTTTCGTTAATAACGTGACAATCACCATCAAAATATTTAAAAATGGAGGACTGCAAAATGAGTAATTCAGCACAATCATCAGCAAGTAACAGAATTAATTCTTTACTTGATGAGAACAGTTTTGTTGAAGTTGGGGCTTATGTAACTGCTAGAAGCACCGATTTTAACATGACAGCACAAGAAACACCTGCTGACGGTGTAGTAACCGGTTATGGTACCATCGAAGGCAACCTTGTGTATGTGTACAGCCAGGACGCGTCTGTTTTAGGCGGATCTTTAGGCGAGATGCACGCAAAAAAAATCTCCAATATTTATGCATTGGCTATGAAGATGGGGGCACCGGTAGTCGGACTGATCGACTGCGCAGGTTTACGCTTACAGGAGGCAACCGATGCTCTTAACGGTTTTGGCCAGTTGTATTTGAGTCAGACCATGGCTTCTGGGGTTATTCCACAGATTTCAGCAATTTTCGGTACATGCGGCGGCGGTATGGCAGTATCAGCCGCTATCACGGACTTTACGCTGATGGAAGAGAAAAAAGGCAAATTATTCGTAAACTCACCGAATGCAATTGATGACAATTATACGGAGAAGTGCAACACCGCATCCGCAGCATTCCAGAGCGAAGAAGTGGGCCTGGTAGATTTTACAGGAGATGAAGCCTCCATATTAAACCAGATCAGAGCTTTAGTATCAATTCTTCCAGCTAATAACGAAGATGATATGTCTTATGATGAATGCACCGACGAGTTAAACAGGGTTTGTGAAGGCCTTGAGAACTGTGTTGGTGATACCAGCCTTGCATTAACCATGATTTCAGATGATAACTTCTTTATGGAAGTAAAAGCAGCTTACGAACCTTCCATGGTAACCGGTTTTATCCGCCTGAATGGTACAACCGTTGGCTGCGTGGCAAACCGCAGTGAAAAGTATGATGAAAAAGGTGATAAGGCTGCAGAATATGACGCTGTGCTGACATCCAGAGGATGTAAGAAAGCGGCAGACTTTGTATCATTTTGTGATGCGTTCAACATTCCTTTACTGACACTTGTCAATGTAAAAGGATATGCCGCAACGAAATGCAGCGAAAAGAATATGGCAAAGGCAGCAGGACGTTTAACTTATGCATTTGCTAACGCAAGTGTTCCTAAAGTAACTGTTATCGCAGGCGAAGCTTATGGAACCGCATACTTAACCATGAACAGCAAAGCGATCGGCGCTGATATCGTATATGCATGGCCGGACGCAACCATCGGAATGATGGATTCGACAGCAGCTGTTAAGATCATGTATGCAGATGAAATCGGCAAAGCGGATAACGGCGCAGCTCTCATTCAGGAGAAGGCAGCTCAGTATCAGGAACTGCAGTCAAGCGCTCTCGCAGCAGCTAAGAGAGGATATGTGGATGACATTGTAAATCCGGAAGACACCAGAAAGAGAGTGATCGCAGCATTTGAAATGTTATTCACAAAGAGAGAGGATCGTCCAAGTAAAAAACATGGTACGGTTTAGAATGAGGTGACAGGTATATGAAACTGAAAATAAAACGAGTAATGTTAGCATTATGCATGGTAACCTGCCTCTTTTTATCCGCCTGCAGCACAGCGAAGGATGATGCAAGTTCTTCTGTAGAGCCGGGACTGGCAATGACGCTGCAGGAGATTTCCAAGGATACGCTTTCGCAGTTTGCCAATATGACTGACGAGCAGTATGCTATGACTCTGGCTCAGGCAGAGAAATCCGGATATACGGCTATGGCTACCGGTCTTGCTTCCTGGAACAGTGTAAAAGATGATCTTGGCGCATTTGTATCTGTAGACGATACTTTAGTTACAAAAACTGAAGACGGATACAGCATCGAAGTATCTGCTACATTTGAAAAACGTGAAGTGAAAGTTAATATCGGTATCAATGAAGAGGTGTCTGAATATACGGCCATGTCATTCTCTCCTGTTTACACAACCGGAGAAAACCTGACAAAAGCGGGAATGAATACCTTGATGGGTATGGGTACCGTATTTATCGTATTGATCTTCATCAGTCTTTTGATCGGATGCTTTAAGTTCATCAACGCATTTGAGCAGAAGATGAAAAACAATGCGAAGAAAGAATCTGTGGCAGCACCGGCACCGGCTCCTGTACAGGCAGCACCTGTTGAAGAAGAGGAACTGGTTGATGATTTGGAACTGGTAGCAGTTATCACAGCAGCGATTGCAGCTGCCGCGAATACATCGTCAGACGGTTTGGTAGTGCGTTCAATCAAGAGAGCACCGTCGGCAAAATGGAAAAAAGCTTAATCTATTAGGAGGATTATCATCATGAAAAATTATACAATTACAGTTAATGGTAATGTTTATGAAGTAACCGTAGAAGAAGGAACAGGAAGCGCAGCAGCAGCTCCGGCCGCAGCACCTAAGGCAGCTCCAAAAGCGGCACCGAAAGCAGCTCCTAAGGCAGCAGCAGGCGCAGCAGGTTCCGTAGCAGTATCCGCTCCTATGCCAGGAAAGATCCTTGCGGTAAAAGCAAGCGTTGGACAGGCTGTAAAACGCGGCGAAGTACTGCTTGTTTTGGAAGCAATGAAGATGGAAAATGAAATCGTAGCTCCTCAGGATGGAACAGTTGCTAGTATTAATGTAGCAGTAGGTGATTCAGTAGAAGCAGGCGCAACAATTGCTACATTAAACTAGGAATGATGCGAATTAGCGCAGATTCCGGATGGAGGGATTAAGATGGATTATATAACAACAACATTCACAAACCTTCTTCAGCAGACAGCATTTTTAAACCTGACAGGTGGAAACCTGATTATGATAGGTGTGGCGTGTATCTTTTTATACCTCGCGATTAAAAAAGGTTTTGAACCACTGCTTTTGGTACCAATTGCATTTGGTATGCTGTTAGTCAATATCTATCCTGAGATTATGGCTAGCCCTGAAGATACTTCAAACGGTGTGGGTGGTTTGCTTCATTATTTCTATGTATTGGATGAATGGAGTATATTGCCTTCCCTGATTTTCATGGGTGTTGGTGCGATGACAGACTTCGGTCCGCTGATCGCCAACCCTAAGAGCTTTTTGCTTGGTGCAGCAGCTCAGTTTGGCATTTATTCCGCATATTTTCTGGCAATATTTATGGGATTCAACGATAAGGCAGCAGCAGCTATCTCCATCATCGGCGGTGCAGACGGCCCTACTTCCATCTTCCTGGCAGGTAAACTGGGACAGGTTGAATTCATGGGACCGATTGCAGTAGCGGCTTATTCCTATATGGCGCTGGTTCCGATTATCCAGCCGCCGATTATGAAGTTATTCACAACGGAAAAAGAGCGTAAGATTAAGATGGAACAGTTAAGACCTGTTTCCAAACTGGAAAAGATCCTCTTCCCGATTATCGTTACCATCGTGGTATGTATGATTCTTCCGTCAACCGCTCCGCTTGTTGGTATGCTCATGCTCGGTAACCTGTTCAGAGAGTCCGGCGTTGTTAAACAGCTGTCCGAAACAGCTTCTAACGCTTTAATGTACATTGTAGTTATCCTTCTGGGAACATCCGTAGGCGCAACTACAAGTGCGGAAGCTTTCTTAAAGGTTACTACTTTAAAGATCGTTGCTCTCGGGCTGATTGCATTTGCAGTCGGTACTGCAGCAGGTGTTCTGTTCGGTAAATTGATGTGTTTGGCAACCGGAGGAAAGGTGAATCCGCTGATCGGTTCGGCAGGAGTTTCCGCAGTTCCGATGGCAGCACGTGTATCTCAGAAGGTGGGTTCTGAAGCAGATCCTACAAACTTCCTGCTGATGCATGCGATGGGACCAAACGTAGCAGGTGTTATCGGTACTGCAGTAGCAGCAGGTACCTTTATGGCAATCTTTGGAGTGAGATAAATTTGGAATTATTATAGGAGGTAACATAATGGCAGAGATAGAGAAAAGACCGGTTAAGATTGTGGAAACCGTCCTTCGTGACGCCCATCAGTCTTTGCTGGCAACCAGAATGACCACAGAGCAGATGCTCCCGATCGTTGATAAGATGGATCAGGTTGGCTACTTCGCAGTAGAATGCTGGGGCGGTGCAACATTTGATGCATGCCTTCGTTTCTTAAAAGAAGATCCGTGGATCAGACTTAGAAAATTAAGAGATGGATTTAAAAATACAAAATTACAGATGCTGTTCAGAGGACAGAACATTCTGGGATATAACCACTATGCAGATGACGTTGTGGAATATTTCGTACAGAAATCAATCGCCAATGGTATTGATATCATCAGAATTTTCGACTGTCTGAACGATATCCGTAACCTTCAGACAGCAGTTAAAGCTGCCAACAGAGAAAAAGGACATGCTCAGGTAGCTCTTTGCTATACTCTTGGCGATGCTTATACTCTGGACTATTGGAAAAACATTGCAAAAGAGATCGAAGATATGGGCGCTGACTCTATCTGTATCAAGGATATGGCCGGTCTGTTGACACCATACAAAGCGGAAGAACTGGTAGCTGCATTAAAAGCGTCCACCAAACTTCCAATCGATCTTCATACACATTACACATCAGGTGTTGCTTCTATGACTTATTTAAAAGCAGTAGAAGCAGGCTGCGATATCATCGATACCGCAATGTCACCGCTCGCTCTTGGAACCAGCCAGCCGGCAACTGAGGTTATGGTTGAGACATTCAGAGATACACCATATGACACAGGCTGCAACCAGCAGCTTTTGGCAGAGATTTGTGAATACTTCACACCAATCCGTGAAGAAGCATTAAAGAGCGGCCGTTTAAGTCCTAAGATGCTTGGTGTTAACATCAAAACACTTCAGTATCAGGTACCTGGCGGAATGTTATCCAACCTGTTAGGACAGCTGAAGGAAGCGGGACAGGAAGACAAGTTTACAGCAGTTCTGGAAGAAGTTCCAAGAGTGCGTAAAGACTTCGGTGAGCCGCCTCTGGTTACTCCGTCTTCACAGATTGTTGGTACCCAGGCAGTTCTTAACGTAATCAGCGGCGAACGCTACAAGATGGTTACGAAAGAGTCCAAGAAGATCCTTATGGGTGAATTCGGACAGACTGTAAAACCATTTAATCCTGAGGTTCAGAAGAAGGTTGTTGGAGACGAAGCTCCGATTACCTGCAGACCTGCAGATTTAATCCCTGCACAGCTTCCTCAGTTTGAGAAAGAATGTGCTCAGTGGAAACAGCAGGATGAAGATGTATTATCCTATGCGCTGTTCCCGGCTGTAGCAAAGGAATTCTTCCAGTACAGAGAAGCACAGCAGTCTAAGATTGACCCGGCGGCAGCTGACACAAAAAGCAAAGCTTATCCGGTATAATAAGTAATAAAACGGCCGGCCTGCGGACATAAAACGCAGGGTCCGGCTGTTTTTTGAGTTATAAGATCCGGCGTTAAAGGCCGGGGAAAAAGCAAAACAGTTATTGGAAGAAATGAGAGAATAAACATGAAATTTACCTATTGTCCGGACTGCGGAAAAAAATTAACAGAAAAAGAGATCGGGGACGAGGGGCTTGTGCCTTATTGTCCGGAATGCGGCCGTCCTTGGTTCGCATTATCATACACCTGCACGATTACTCTGGTGGTGAATGAAGAAAATGAAATTGCCCTGATTCGTCAGGGGTATGTGTCGGAAACGAATTATGTGTGCATTGCCGGTTATATGAAACCGGGTGAGAGCGGGGAAACGACAGCGGCCAGGGAAGTGGAAGAGGAACTGGGGCTGAAACCATATAAGATAACATACGTGAACAGCTACCCATTTGAACGGAAGGATATGCTGATGCTGGGATTTACGGCCAGAGTAAAAAAGGCGGATTTCCACATTTCACAGGAAGTGGATAAGGCAGAGTGGTTTACTTATCAGGAAGCTGTGGAGAAATTGAGGCCGGGAAGCATTGCGCAGCAGCTTTGCATGGAAGGATATTGTATGATTGAGAAAGAATGCGGAATATAATTTAAAACTTTCTTACAATATATACCAATTATGTGAACTTTTTTTGAATTTGTTGACAGGGCATAACATTTTTCATTATAATGGGTTTAATGCCATAAATGGAAAGATTATGTAACTTTAAATGGCACATAGGAGAAAATACATGAAAAAGTTAAGATACATAAGGGGAGCTGCACTGGCGCTTGCTTTGTCGTTCAGTGCGAATACGGTTCTGTGCTTAATTAAGCCCCCCATGGAGAGTTATGCCTATACTCCGCGAAGTGCCTCGGTCAATGCCTCCAACCTGAATGTGAGAAGCGGCCCGGGAACCTCGTATTCGGCAGTCGCCAAGTTATCAAAGGGTACGGCGGTTACCGTAATCGGCGAAAAGAATGCTTCCGACGGAGCATTATGGTATGAAATCCGTTTTTCAGCCAGTAATGGCGCGGAAACTACCGGTTATGTCCTCAACAGCTATGTGAAATTTCCGGTCACCTATCAGTCGGACAAGGATTTTGAAGCGTATTTGACGAATCAGGGGTTCCCGGAAAGCTATAAAACCGGGTTAAGACAGCTTCATGCCCAGTATCCCCAGTGGGTTTTTACAGCCCAGCACACCAATTTGGAGTGGGAAACTGTAATTCAGAATGAAGCGGTTGTGGGCAGAAACCTTGTACATAAAAACAGTATTTCATCGTGGAAATCCATTGCGGACGGCGCTTACAACTGGGACAGCAGTTCCTGGCCGGGATTTGATACATCTTCCTGGGTGGCGGCGTCGGAAGGGATTATCCGTTATTATATGGATCCGAGAAATTTCTTGGACGAAACCTATGTTTTTCAGTTTTTATCCCAGAGCTATGACGCGTCTGCCCATACAAAAGAAGGACTGGAACTGATGGTTGCAGGAACCTTTTTATCAGGTACCGCGGCGGGCGGATCGGGAAATTCGGGAAGTTCGGGCGGCACTTCCTATGGCCCGGGAGGTTCTTCCTCTTCAGGCAGCGGCGGATCGTCTTCAGGCAGCAGTTACGGGCCGGGCGTATCTCCCGGAACCTCTTCGGGAAGCTCCGGCGGTTCCTCACCCGGCTCTTCCTCCGGTTCATCCGGTAATGGCGGCGTCCGTTTTGAAGCGCCCACCAAGGGAAACAGTTCGG
The DNA here is from genome assembly GCF_002899675.1 of Clostridium sp. chh4-2. GTDB lineage: Bacteria > Bacillota > Clostridia > Lachnospirales > Lachnospiraceae > CHH4-2. The sequence continues at coordinate 55,431 of NZ_PKUU01000014.1, forward strand.
ATATCAGCCTCGGGCCGCCTCAGGCGTCCATCAGCAGGAAATACGTGGATGTGGTAACCACCTCCATCGGCCCCGGAATGTCACCCGGCATGGGAAATTCGGACAGCGGTAATTCAAGCCCCGGCAGCCCCGGTGATAATTCGGGAACAGGAACTCCGCCTTCATCAGGCAGCAATTCCTATGTGGATATCATCATGAATGCAGGAGCCCAGTCTGGCGTTAACCCTTATGTTCTTGCGGCTATGATCATTCAGGAACAGGGAAAAGGCGGAACAAGCGATTCCATTTCAGGAAGATGTTCCGGTTATGAAGGATATTATAACTTCTTTAATATAGAAGCGTATGCGTCGGGAAGTATGACTCCGATACAGCGCGGATTGTGGTATGCATCCCAGTCCGGCAATTACGGACGGCCGTGGAACAGCCCGGAAGCGGCGATTTTAGGCGGCTCTTCCTATTATGGCAACAACTATGTAAAAGTGGGACAGGATACCTTCTATTTGAAAAAGTTTAACGTACAGGGAAGTAACCTGTATAAACATCAGTATATGACAAACGTACAGGGAGCTGCTTCAGAAGCTGCATTATATGCGTCTGCATATAGTTCTGAGCTGAAAAAATCAGCTTTGGAATTTAAAATTCCTGTATTTAAAAATATGCCGGCGGAAGCAAGCCCGAGGCCGACTGCGGACGGAAGTCCGAATAACAAGCTGTCAGGCCTTGGAGTCAACGGATTCTCACTGACGCCGACCTTTAATAAGGATACAACAGAGTACGACCTGATTGTAGCGCCGTCCGTATCTCAGATTACGGTCAATGCGACAGCGATCCAGTCAGCGGCCAGCATCAGCGGTTCGGGTACAATTCAGCTTCAGGAAGGCAACAACGATATCAGGATTTCAGTAACGGCTGAAAACGGTACGGTGAGAGAATATGTAATCCGTGTGGTAAGACGAGACGGCGGACCTACGGGTGACGGTTCCGTTAATACCGGAACTCCTGATCCAAGCGGCGGCCCCGGCGGATCTTCGGGACCGTCAGGTCCTGGAACCAGCACAGGCGGTACGCCTGGAGGCAGCGATGTGGTGATAATCAGTCCGGCCGGATAACAAAGGAAAAATAGGAGATATTATGAACAGAAATGGATTAAAGCGGATAAAAGCCGCAGCAGTTCTGATTACAGTTCTGCTTATGATGAATATACAGATGCTGACCGCTTTTGCAGCGACGGCGCGGATTGCATTTTCAGATCCTACGGTGAAAGTGGGAGATGAATTCAGCGTTACGATGAAGATAACAACCGGCGACGGAAAACTCGGCAAGGCGGATGTGATGCTCGCTTACGACTCCAGTATTCTGGAGTTTGTGAGCGGCACAGGGGCCAGCGGCGGTGCAGGTTCTATTAAAGTATCGGGAGCTTCAGACACCGCTAAACCGGCAGAGATGAGTTTTTCCCTGAAATTTAAGGCGACACAGGCAGGGAAGGCGAATATAACGATCAGCGACCAGGAGATTTATGATCTGGACGGACAGGCGGTTACTGTGAATAAGCAGGGAAGTTCGGCGGTTACGATTACGCCTCTCGCCAGCTATTCCAAGGACGCCTCTCTGGCATCCCTTCAGATATCACCAGGCACTCTGACACCGGCTTTTTCAGCTGATGTAGAAGAGTATACGGCCACAGTCGGTGTGGATGTGGATAAAATTATTGTCAGCGCACCGTCTTCGGATTCCAAGGCAAAAGTGGTGATCTCAGGCAATGATAACCTGAAAGTGGGCGAGAACAAGCTTGTCTGCAAGGTGACTGCGGAAGACGGGGAAACCGTAAAGAATTACACGATCACAGTAACTAAGACAGAGGAAGCGCAGCCTGCCGGACAGACCGGTACAGCCAATGCGGGCGGAATTAAGGTTGAGACTATTGCCAAAACAGTAACGATAGTACCTCTTGATGAAGGCGTAACCGTACCTGCCGGATTAGTTGAGAACTCCCTCACAATCAAAGGCGAAAAGGTTCAGGGATGGATCGCGGCCGGAGACGGACAGAATGAATACTGCGTAGTCTATGCGATGAATGCGGACGGAGAAAAGAACTTCTACCGCTATGATATGAAGGAACGCACCATGCAACGCTACTTCGATTCAGCTGCCGGAAATCAGACACAGAGCGTGATCAGCCAGATTGAAGATTATAACCAGCTGGTACACGATTACGATATGCGGTTTATCATTATTATGGCACTGATTGCTGTCTGCGTCGTATTATTTATCATTATTCTGGTTCTGCTGTTCAGAAAAGGCGGACATGATGAACCATATGACGATGAGGATTTCAGAGAAGATGATGAGGACGACCTTTTCAAAAAACGGACAACGAAAGAGGAACGCTATCTGAGAGGGCTAGAGGCAGAAGAGGAAGATGGGTTTGAACATTCATCAAGTGTTCCTGCCCATAAGAGCCGCGGTCAGAAAAAGACGGCGTCTGCCGCCAAGCTGGCACAGGCTGAGACTGCAGCTTCATATCCGGATCGGATGGAGCCGGAAACAAAGGCAGCTCCGTCACCGAAAGCGGCTCCGGCAGCTAAAGCGGCACAACCGCCTAAGGCAGCGCCTGCCGCAAAACCGGCACCAACTGCTAAGGCGGCGGCAAAGAGCGCTCCGGTGAGAAAATCGGTTCCTGAACCGGTTGTGGAGGACGATGATGATGATTTTGAAGTTCTGGACATCTAAATAAATGCAATTAACAAAAACGGATTTCAGAGCCTTGGGCCGCTGGATTCCGTTTTTGTTGGTTTGGACTAAGAAAAGAAGGAGGAAGTTTTTATGCTTTGTATTAAAAATGGTTTGATTCATGACGCGGTAAAGGAAGAGCCTTTTCAGGCGGATCTATTTATTGACAGCGGAAAAATTGTGAGAATTGGTAATGGATTTGATCTTCCGGAGGGGACTGAGGTGCTGGATGCAGAGGGACTTGAGATCTATCCGGGATTTGTGGAAGCCCACTGCCATCTGGGGCTGGATGGATATGGAATTGGTTTTGAAGGCCAGGATTATAATGAGATGAACGATATTTTATCTCCGCAGCTTAGAGGAATCGACAGTTTTAATCCTATGGACCCTTCCGTAAAAATGGCGGCGGAAGCCGGTGTAACCTGCGTTGCGACAGGTCCGGGAAGTTCCAATGTGCTGGGCGGAACCTTTATCGCCGTAAAAACTGCCGGAAAACGTGTGGATGATATGATTATCAAGGACCCTGTGGCCATGAAGTGTGCGTTTGGTGAAAATCCTAAGCGCAGATATAAAGAAAAGAATAATTATGCGCGAATGTCCACCGCTTCCAAGCTGAGAGAGATGCTTTTAAAGGCCCAAGATTATAAAGAACGCAAAGATGCGGCCGGTGATGACGTGTTAAAAAGGCCGGCCTATGACATGAAGCTGGAAGCTTTGATTCCGGTGCTTAACCGGGAGATACCTCTGAAGGCACATGCCCATCAGGCCAACGATATCTTTACGGCTATCAGGATTGCCAAAGAATTTGACGTAAAACTTACATTGGAACACTGCACGGAAGGCCATATGATCGTGGAAGAATTGGTGAAGGAAGATTATCCGATGGCGGTAGGCCCGTCCTTAACCCATGCGACCAAGTTTGAACTTCAGAATAAGTCCTTTACCACGCCTGGAGTTCTGGCATCTGCAGGCTGCCAAGTATCCATTATTACGGATTCCCCTGTGATTCCGCAGCAGTATCTGCCGCTCTGTGCAGGTCTTGCGGTAAAAGCGGGAATGGAACCGTTTGATGCGCTGAAAGCGATTACCATCAATGCGGCCAGACACATCGGCGTGGAGGACCGGGTGGGCTCCATCGAATGCGGTAAGGATGCGGACCTGGTGATTACGGACGGTTCTCCTTTTGAAGTGGCAACGACCGTACACCATGTTTTCATCGATGGGGAGCGGATCAAATAAGAACCGGAGTTAGGGAAATGGAGTATAGAATTGGAGTGGTTTCAAAACTGCTCGGGATATCGGCCGAGGGCTTGAGACTGTATGAACGAGAAGGGATTTTAAATTCCAGGCGGGAAGAAGGCGGCGGTTACCGCCTTTACGGCCATCTGGATATCACCGCATTGATGAGGGCCAGATCTTACCATAATTATGGTTTTTCCTTAAAGGAAACGGAGTATCTGATCAATTCCGACAATATGGAAGGCGTGCTGGGATGCTATCAGAAACGTTTGGAGGATTTGGAACGTGAGATCGCCGTAAAGCAGAGAATGCTGGAATATATGAAAGAAGTCAACGGCCTTTCCGAGCGCCTGGAAGGGGATTTGTGGTGCATCAGGAGGGAAAAACGGCCTGATATGTACCGGTTTGAATTCATGGACGGAGACTGTTTAATCATAGAACCGGAGGAATACGGAGAATTTCAAAAATGGGTGAATCTGGCGCCATTTGCGTTTCCGGCACAGAGAAATGAGTGGGAGGCAGTGTTAAGCGGAAAGGATCACAGCATTTCAGCCCTGGGGATCTTTGAAAAGGATGCGGAATTTTTCGGAATTGAGGAAAATGAGAGAATTGTCAGATACCCTTCCTGTGACTGCCTGTACACAGTTGTGAAAATCGCGGGAGAAGAGGTCCAGGCTACGGAGTATCTGAAACATTTGAAGAAATATGTGGAGGAAAACAGGATTCAAGTTGCAGGAGATCCCATTGCCCGTACGTTTTTATCCATGAACAAGCGGGAAAATTATACCAGATACCGCCAAATCTGGCTTCCGGTGGAAGGATAGTGGCAGAAAACCCTTGACCTTACATAAGGTTGAGGGTTTATTATTATTCCGAGGTGATAAAGTGAAAAAAATGGAATCTTCAGTTAAGAGGTCCGTAAAATTATTCGGGCAGTTTTTTAAATTAGGATGTTTTACCTTCGGAGGCGGCTGGAGCATTGTAGCACAGATGCAGAAACGGTATGTGGAAAAAGAAGGCCGTTTAACCAGTGAAGATCTGCTGGATATGACCAGCGTGGGAAGAAGCCTCCCGGGCACAATGATAGGAAATGTGGCATTTCTGTTCGGGTATCATGAGGCACGCGTCCTCGGCGGAATCGCATGTGTGATCGGAATGATCATGCCGCCAATGCTGGTTTTGACGGTGATCACTTATTTTTACAGCCTGGTGATGGATCAGGTGTGGGTCATGAGCGCCATGACAGGCGTCAGGGCTGCTGTAGTGCCCATCATAGGGAGCGCTGTGCTGGGGCTTAGGAAAGGGGCATTTCGTTATCCTGTCTGCTACGGCCTGACATTGATAGGCTTCCTGCTGTATTTATTTGCCGGAATCAGTTGTGTGGCCCTTGTCGTAATCGGGATGGCTGCCGGGATTGTAATCTGCGAAGTCTATGAGAGAAAGGAAGTGTCCAAAGATGGTATTGCTTGAGCTGTTCTGGAGCTTTCTTAAAATAGGGTTTACCAGTTTTGGCGGGCTTTCCATGATTCCATTGATCTCAAGCGAGATGGTATCCCACGGATGGATGAATGCCGGAGAGGTATCGGATATTGTGGCAATAGCCGAGATGACGCCCGGGCCGTTAGGCCTTAACTGCGCCACCTTTGCAGGAATCAAAACGGCCGGAATCGCCGGAGCCGTCGCCGCAAATTTGGGAGTTCTGATGCCCACGTTTACGGTGTGTTTATTCGCCGCCGCCTGTTTTGAACGGTTTAAAAACGGCCGGAGGATGGGGCAGATCATGGTTGGAGTGCGGCCGGTCTGCATCGGTCTGATCTTAGCGGTGATGGTTTCCCTGTCCATGACCAATTATTATATTGATTCGGCAGTGAACTATGTGGCGGTTGGTATCGGGGTGTTGGATTTATTTTTATTGGTGAAATGTAAGGTGAGCATACCAAAAGTTTTGTTAGTTAGTGCACTTTTAGGAGTTATTTTGATATAAATTATTACGATTCACAGCCCCGGTGGTCTCTGCCGTCCGTGCCGGGTTTGTAAATAGTAACTATAAATTCAGTGATTCGGTTATCCAAAACCGCAATATATTTCGAAAAAAGCATGTTCTGAGCAATATTGAGCAACATGCTTTTTTCTTTTTATGTTACAATAAAAAACGTAAGAGAAGTGCATATATTACAAAAAACTCGAGTTTAATGTTGTACAATATGTGTGTAATTTATAAAATTACCTGTAAATTACGATTCCAAAATCAAGGAGAAATAGTTATGAAGAATGTCAAAAAAACGCTTGGAATTGTCGTGACGGTGGCAGCCATAGCAGTAGCGGGATCGATATTTGTATCCGTGTCAGGAGTAACGAGAAGTGATAAAATTCAGCTGAAAATGTCTCATAACCAGTCGAAGGATTCTGAAATTGCAGATTGTATTGCAAAAGTAGCCGAGTTTGCAGCAGAAGACCCTTCCATGAACCTGGAAGTGGATATCTATGCAAGCGGTGTGCTGGGAACCGAGCAGTCCGCAGTGGAGATGGTAAAAGCGGGGGTGCTGGATATGGCAAAAGTCAGTTCCAGTATGATCGGACAGTTTAACGACTGCTATTCCATATTCTCCCTTCCTTATCTGTTCACCAGCGAGGAACATTATTATGAAGCGATGGAAAAAAGCGAAAAAGTAAAAGAATTATTTAAAATGAACGAAGAAGACGGATTTTTGGTAATCGGTTATTATGCCAACGGTTCCAGAAATATTTACTTAAAAGAAGATGTGAAAGCGGATAATCCTTCCGTGTTAAAGGGAAAGAAGATCCGTTCCATGACGAGCAGCACATCCATGAGAATGCTGGAACTGATGGGGGCATCTCCCACACCGATGGCGGCCAGCGAGACTTATACGGCCCTTCAGCAGGGAATTGTAGACGGTGCGGAAAATACGGAATTGGCCCTCACTGTGGATAAACATGCAGAGGTGGCGAAATCCTATACATACACCGAGCACCAGTATACGCCTGACGTATATATTATCAGCACAAAGACCTGGAATAAGCTGTCAAAAGAGCAGCAGGAATTTTTGGTGGAATGTCTGAACCGGAGCAATGAAAATTTCAAAAGCTTATACAGAAATATGATGGAAGAAGCGATTGAAGAAGCGAAGGGAATGGGAATGAACATCTACTACGATATCGATAAGACCGCATTTATCGAAGCCGTACAGCCTCTTCACCAGGAATATACACAAAAGGGAGAGTTTTACAAAGAACTGTATGATGATATTCAGAAATATGCAGGGGAGGACAGCCATGAAGACAGTAAATAAAATATTAGGATATGCCATTGCCGCTTTGGTGGGAATTATGGTGCTTGGCTGCTGCTGGCAGGTCATCACCCGTTTTATTCTGAACAGCCCGAGTAAATATTCAGAAGAATTTTTAAGATACGCCCTGATTTGGATGACGATGCTGGGAGTTCCTTATGCTTATGGACAGGAACGCCATATCTCCATCAACATCATAACAAAGGGATTTACACAGAAAGGTTCCATATTCACCAAGATTGTGATTGAAATCATCGTCATCCTCTTATGCCTTACCGTATTTATCGCAGGAGGAATTATGGTAACAGTCAATTCCATGGGACAGATTTCACCGGCCCTTCAGATGCCTATGCCTCTTTATTATGTAGGGCTTCCGATCTGCGGGTTCCTGACTCTGATCTACAGTGCAAACCGCATGATTGGATTTATTAAGAAATTAAAGGAGGTAGAATAAATGGAAATTCAGGCAGCTCTCATGCTGATAATCGTATTCTTCCTGATGCTGGCGTATTCCATACCTGTTTCTTACAGTATTATCGCTTCCGCATTGATTACGATTGTGGCATTTTTAACACCGAATTTTGGAATGTTTGTTTCCGCTCAGAAAATTGTAGGCGGTATGGATAGTTTTACCCTGTTAGCGGTTCCGTTCTTCATTCTGGCAGGCCTTCTGATGAGCAACGGCGGTATCGCCAAAAGGCTGATCAATCTGGCAATGCTGGTGATGGGAAAAGTTCCCGGTTCTTTGGCTCTTACCAATATTGCGGGAAATGCCATGTTCGGTTCCATCTCAGGTTCCGGTGTGGCGGCAGCGACGGCAATGGGCGGCGTTCTCAACCCGCTTGAGAAAGAAAACGGATATGATCCCGGTTTCGCTGCGGCCGTTAACGTGGCAACTGCTCCGGTAGGCCAGCTGATCCCTCCAACCACTGCATTTATCGTATATTCTGCTGCCAGCGGCGGAACATCCGTTGCCGTCTTATTCATGGCTGGCTGGATTCCAGGACTTTTATGGGCAGCGCTGTGCATGGTGGTGGCATTTATCTACGGAAAGAAGCACAATTATATCTACCAGACGGAAACTCTGACAAGACAGATTGTGTTAAAAACTATCTGGGATGCCATTCCAAGCTTATTTTTGATCGTTATTATTATCGGAGGTATCTTATCCGGTTACTTTACACCAACCGAAGCTTCCGGCGTCGCCGTTGCTTATGCGTTCTTCCTGTCGGTAGTATTGTATAAATCAATTAAGTTAAAAGAAATCCCGGGAATCCTGATGGAAGCAGGCCTTATGACAACCATCGTCATGCTGATTATCGGAGCTTCCTCAGTACTGTCCTTTGTTATGTCATTTACAGGACTTCCGGAAGCGATCAGTCAAATGATCCTTGGAATTTCCAATAACAAATACGTAATTCTCCTTATATTAAATATTTTCCTTCTGATCGTGGGAACTTTCATGGACATGGCGCCGGCGCTTCTGATCTTTACACCGATCTTTCTGCCCATCGTTCAGGCCCTTGGAATGACACCGGTTCAGTTCGGCGTTATGATCGTTATGAATCTTTCCGTAGGAACCATAACACCTCCGGTAGGAAACGTGCTCTTTATCGGCTGCAGTGTGGCAAAGCTGGAAGTGGAAGACGTGTTAAAACGAATCGTTCCATTCTTCCTGGTGATCTTTGCAGCGCTCATGTTCATCACATATATTCCGGCCTTCAGCCTGTGGCTGCCTGGGGTTCTGGGACTGCTTGACTAACCGGGCAGATTGTTGGTATAAGTCACCGTATTCAGCGTTTTGCGGTATTTCAGTGGAGACAGCGTCATGTAGGTTTTGAATATCTTTTCAAAATAGGTCATGCTCTCATAGCCCAGGGCGATTGAGATTTCAGAGATGCTCATGTCCGTTTCCTCTAAAAGCCGTTTCGCCCGCTGGATGCGGTGAATATTAATATATTCATTGATTCCATAGCCGGTGATCTCTTTAAACGTCCGGCTGAGATAGTATTTGCTGATATAAAATTGGCCGGCAAGGGCGTCTAAGGTCAGCTGCCTGTCAAAATTTTCCGATATGTAATCGGCTACCGCGTAGATATTTTTATATTTGGAGGAACTGACCATATCCTCATCCTGAAGGGCGGGAGTGTGGTTTTCCCTCATGAACTGAATGAAGTACTTGATGATCTCCATATCGATCATGGCCTTATAATTGCGGTTTTTGTTGTCAAATTCATACTGCAGTTTCAGATAGAGATCGATGAAGTCCTGCTGCTGTTTTTTGTTCAGCGGAAACACGCCGTAGTTTTGATGGAGGAACTTTACCAGGTTCAGATTGGAGAACATCTGGTCATACTCCTTCATCTTATCCCTGTCTACATAAAGGATAATCCTGTCATGGCCGAATTCCTGATCGGAATTAGCCATGGTCATATGGATGGCATTTTCATCCACCAGGATCAGAGTTCCCCCTTTTACCAGATAAGACCGGTTATCGAAGAAAAAACGGCGTTCCCCCTCAATCAGGTAAAAAATCTCGTACTGGTTATGAAAATGTTTGACATGCATGTTGAATTTGCCCTTGCGGATCATCCGCTCTAAGCCAATGCCTTCGGTTTCAGCAAAATAAATAACGGCCTCCATAAAGTAAGGTCCTCCTGTCTGTAGTGGATAGGACTATTATATAGGAAACAGAACTATTTTTCTATAGCATAAAACATTTGGCTTTATATGCCATAAATTCAGGGAATAAAGGAAAAGGGTGCCGCTCATCCGGCAGAAAGGAAAGAAAAATGCAGGAATTAAACCGTGAAGAAATTCAGAAGAAATTAAATCTGGTAGTGGATAAATTGTTGAATCTGGAAGGACCGGATAATGAAAAAGAACTGGAAGAAGGCGGCGGAGAGGCGATCGGCTTCTTTAAACGCGATTTTGGAATCAGGGAATGGGACTGGCCTCAGGGCGTAGGACTGTACGGCCTCATGAAACTGATGAGAGCGAAAAAAAGTGAAGAATACAAGGAATTTCTCTGCCAGTGGTACAGAGAAAACATGGAGCTGGGACTTCCTTCTAAAAATATCAATACCACGACCCCATTGCTCACGCTGGTGGAGTTAAACGAAAGCTATCAGGACAAAGAATTTGAAAAACTCTGCATCAGCTGGGCCGAATGGCTGATGAACTGCCTTCCGAGAACCGAAGAGGGCGGCTTCCAGCATGTGACCAGCGCCAACGGCGACCGCCAGGGCGTGCGTTTAAATGAAAATGAGATGTGGATCGACACCCTGTTCATGACCGTGCTGTTCCTGAACAAAATGGGACTGAAATACCAGAGGGAAGACTGGGTGGAAGAGGCCTGCCATCAGGTTCTCATGCATATCAAATACCTGTATGATAAGAATACCGGCTTATTCTATCACGGCTGGACATTTAACGAAAGAAATAACTTCGGCGGCGTGTTCTGGTGCAGAGGAAACAGCTGGTTTACAGCAGGAATTCTGGAATATGTGGAGATGTTCAAAGGCACTATGAACGCCGGCTTAAAGCAGTATATCGTGGACACCTATAAGGCGCAGGTAAAAGCTTTAAAGAAACTCCAGAGCAAGAGTGGCTTATGGCACACCGTTCTGGATGATCCGACCAGCTATGAGGAGGTTTCCGGCTCCGCAGCCATTACGGCAGGAATTTTAAAGGGAATCAAGATGGGCATTCTGGACGACGCTTACCTGGACTGCGCTTCCCGGGCGGTAAATGCCATCCTTAAAAACATTGATGAGGACGGAACGGTTTTAAATGTATCCGGCGGAACTGGAATGGGATACAATAAAGAGCATTATAAGAACATACTGATCGCGCCTATGGCTTACGGCCAGTCCCTTACAATTCTGGCACTGTCCCAGGCATTAGAGATTTGAGAGGAGAATAAAACTATGCAGTTAGGAATCCGTTTACATGATACAAATCCGGGAACTTTGGAAGAACGCCTGGTGATGGCTAAGGAACAGGGATTTACCTGCGTCCATCTGGCCCTTGGCAAAACCATAACCCAGCATTCCGTGGAGCCGGAAGCCCTCACTCCCGGCCTTGCCATGCATTTGAAAAAGATATTTTCCAAACATGATATGGACATCGCCGTGCTGGGATGTTATTTAAACCTGGCCAATCCGGACGAAGAGGCGTTAAAGAAGATCCAGGAAACCTATCTGGCCCACGTGCGCTTTGCGGCCCAGTTGGGATGCGGAGTGGTAGGAACGGAAACAGGAGCTCCCAATACCACATATACCTATGAAGAGGCATGTAAAAGTGAAGAAGCGCTGGCTGTTTTCATCAAAAACCTGCGCCCTGTGGTGGAGTGTGCCGAGAAGATGGGCGTTCTGGTGGCAATTGAGCCGGTATGGTGCCATATTGTGTATAATTCTAAGCGGGCGCTGCGCGTTTTGGAGGAGATCAATTCTCCGAACCTGAGAGTCATATTAGATCCGGTCAACCTCCTTTCCGGCGAAAATTATATGGATTATGATAAGGTGATCGAAGAGGCGGTAGAAGATCTGGGAAGTTATGTGGAAGTGATGCACATGAAGGATTTCCGATTTGAAGACGGTAAGGTAGTTTCTGTGGCAGCCGGAACCGGAGTGATGAATTACGACAGAATCCTTGGCTTTTTGAAAGAGAAAAAGCCATATATCCATGCAACTCTTGAAGATACCACTCCGGACAATGCGGCTGCGGCCAGAGAATTTCTGGAAAAACAATATCTGAACTTGGTACGTTAAGCTTCATCGGAAGGTGCGATGAAACCGATCCGGCGGGGCGGTTTTTCCGGGTCTTCCTTATCTACGGAAGTGAGCAGAAAGTTAATCTGGGTGACATGCTGGATCAGCTGCGACGGTTTTCCGTCCACGTAGCCATAGAAATAGACCAGTTCCGGATTCTGGAAGCCGATACCGGTTACCGTCATTAAAAGCGATGAACCGAAGGATGCGAGGAGAACCGCAACTTCCTTATCATCGTCCAGATTCTCCTGGAATGCGTCAATCTGTGCCATAATGTTGGAAAAAGCCTGCCTTGCAAATGTAAGTCCCATATCCAATCCCTCCTTGGCGAATTTATGTAACCGTCCAGCCTTTCGGTCTATGTGCGGCCTCCGGTTTGATACTTCAAGTATAACTCGTAATTGTAATTTTGGAAACCATCTGATACAATACAAGAGGAAAATACACACACGGAGGGCCTTTGAATGATAGTTCAGATGGATGAGAAGTTGAAAAAGGAAATGAGCCGGGAGGGAAGCCATTTAAAATACACCCGGTCAAGAGGCGGGGCAGGAGCCGGCCTGATTGCGGCGGGAGTTTGCTTTATTGTAATTGCGATTATACTAGCGGCAGCATTATATACGATTTTAGGTCTGTCAGCGGTAGCCGTTTTACTGGCAGGGGGCTTGGTGCTGGGCGCAGTTTTCATCGTTCCCGGTGTGTTTCTGGATAAGAGGCATACAGCAGGATATATGAAGTATTATATGAAAAAAAGCGGTTATACGGAAGCGGAACTGAATGAATTTGACAGAGAATTTCTGAACGGCGAAGCATATGTCGCATGTCTTGATAAAAAGCTGACAAAACAGTCCAAGTTTGACAGCGGTATAATCACGAACAACTGGTTTAAACTGCCTCTTATGATGCCGATTAAATACAGCGGTCTTTATAGGATCGTTGATGTGGCCGCAATTTTTTTTGAGGCAAAACCGATAGTCAACGGGGAGCGTCTGAATCCCACTCTGTTTGTAGTGGACAGCCGCGGCGACGGAATGACAGTTTCTATGAAAGAAAATGTGGGAAATGAGATTGTCCGGGAAATCTCGAAACGCAATCCGAGAGCAGTAACGACGCGCAGAATCAGCTATAACGGAAAGGATTATGACGCGTTGTACCAGTATCAGGAAGTGGCCGGGCTTTACCGGGAGATTTGCAAATCCAGATAGAGGAAACCGTGATGGTTTTAGAAGCAGTTATACATAGGAAAAAGGCTTCGCGCCCAATCAGAATGCAGAATTATATATCTGATTGGGGGCGGAGTTTTTTCTGTTATAAGAAAGCGCTCTTATGATAGAAAAAGCCCTCCGGTCGGGTTCATACTGCGGCGATCAGGTATAATGCTGCTGAGGCAACCCGCCGCAGGAGGAGAATCCCACGAGGGGAATTCTTTTCTGTATCAACGGAAAACGGCGGAGTTGTGGAATTTGAAAAATTTAGATATTGCCAAAAAGAATACGGTGTGCTAATATAACTATAACAGATATAACGAAAGATGGTGAAACTATGCTATTAAATATTGATTTTAACAGCGATGAGGCAATCTATATCCAGCTTCGCAATCAGATTATTATCGGGATAGCAACAGAGCGGATTCGGGAAGGAGACCCCCTTCCGTCGGTGCGCCAGCTGGCAGACAATATAGGAATCAACATGCATACGGTCAACAAAGCATATTCTGTATTGAGGCAGGAGGGCTTTGTGAAGCTGGACCGCCGCAAGGGCGCTGTTATATCGCTGGACATTGATAAGATGCAGGCGATCAGTGAGATGCGGGATGATATGGCGGTTGTTTTAGCCAGAGGAATCTGTAAAAATGTCAGCCGGAACGAGGTTCATCAACTGGTCGACGAATTATATGACCTGTTTTCCAACAGTTCCAAGGAGTGAGCCTGAGAGCAGCCGTACCAGTATTTTAAAGCTGCCTGTCAATTAAACTTATGCCGCGGCAAGCGGCGGAATCGAGGTTAATATGTTATGTGAAAGATGTAAAATCAGAGAAGCCAGCATTCAATATACAGAAGTGATAGGCGGAGTGAAAACACAGCATAATTTTTGCACCCAGTGCGCGAAAGAGATGGATTTTGGACAGTATTCCGCCATTTTTGACGGAGAATTTCCTCTTGCAAAGCTCTTGTCAGGGCTTTTGGGGAATGAACAGAGCAGTCCGGAGGAAGAAAAGCTTCATCAGATTGTCTGCCCCACCTGCGGCACCAGCTATGATGAGTTTGTGAAAAACAGCCGTTTTGGATGCGCTGACTGTTATGGAGTTTTTGATCTTTTGATCAATGACAGCATTAAACAGCTTCAGGGAAGCGATACCCATATCGGCAAGCGTCCCCTTTACCAGTCTCAAAAGGATGAGAACACAGCCGGACAGACGGATGTGGAATATGACAGCCTGGAAGAAGAGATTCAGGCCTGGAATGCAAGGCTTCAGGAAGCGCTTAAAACAGAAGAATACGAATTTGCGGCCCAGTGCCGTGATAAAATAAAGGAATTGAGAGAAGGGAACGCAGATGGCTAAATGGTTTGAAGAAGTGGATAAGGCAAAACCCAACGTTGTCAGCAGCCGTGTCAGGCTTGCAAGAAACTGGGATGAATATGCATTTCCCCAGAAACTTTCCGCAAAACAGAGCCAGGAGATGATCCGGCGTTTGGAATACGGCCTTAGAGATTTAAGCGAATTAAATGGGAAAACTTATGAATACAGCGATCTGGAAGAGCTCAGCGAATTGGATCGGCGGGCCCTTAGGGAACGCCGCGTGCTGAATTCCTCAGTGGTGTCTAAAAAAGAGCCGGTGGGGATCATAATATCGCAGGAAGAGGATATCTGCCTGATCTTAAACGGCGATGACCACATCCGCCTTCAAGTGCTGAAGCCGGGACTTCACCTGGAAGAAGCCTGGAAAGAGGCGGATCAGGCGGACGACTACATCAACTCCAGGTTTCATTATGCATTTGATGAAAAGTACGGCTATCTCACTTCCTTCCCTACCAATGTGGGCACAGGAATGAGGGCTTCTGTAATCATCCATCTGCCGACCCTGTCCATGGGCAAAAAATTCCAGGCGTTAATCAGCGATCTGAGCCGGTTTGGCGTCAGCATTAAAGGCGTTTACGGAGAAGGCAGGGAGAATTACGGTGCTCTGTTTGAGATTTCCAATCAGAAGACCTTGGGCCTTACGGAAAAGGAGATCGTTGACCTGGTCGGCAAAGCTGCGGTACAGCTGAATAACCAGGAAACCCAGGTAAGGCAGATGGCGCTAAAAAATCACCGCTTAGAGCGGGAAGACGAGGCATATAAATCCTATGGAGTGTTAAAATATGCCAGAAGGCTGTCAGGACGGGATGCCATGACATTTCTGTCTCAGCTGCTGGCCGGAATTGCGGACGGCCTGATTAAAACCAATGAAGAGTGCTCGATTTACCGGCTGATGCTGGGAATCCAGCCGGCTAATTTACAGAAGCTGTCAGACAGACCGCTGGATAAGCAGGAATTAGATGTGGCAAGAGCTGCCTATCTGCGAAGAGAATTACCTGACATTCTATAAAGGAGGACACAAATTATGATAGACCGTTTTACAGCGAAAGCAAGGGAAGCAATCACCCTTGCGGTCGATGCTGCAGAAGAGCTGGGGCATAGTTATATTGGAACCGAGCACCTGCTGATCGGCCTGATGCAGGAAGGCAGCGGAGTGGCGGCCAAAGTACTGGAATCAAACAACGTAAAAGAAGAGAAAGTAATCGAACTGGTCAGCCAGCTGATCGCACCCAACAATATGGTGCGCATGGAAGAGCAGAATGGATATACGCCCAGCGCAAGACGGGTGATTGAAAACAGCTATAGGGAGGCGGTACGCTTTAAAGCGCCTTTAATCGGAACCGAACATCTTCTGATCGCCATGATCCGTGAGAATGACTGCGTGGCTTCCAGACTTTTAAACACCATGGGCGTGAATATCCAGAAGATCTATATTGACGTATTGTCCGCCATGGGAGAAGATGCCCCGGCCAATAAAGAAGAGCTTCAAAGCAGCAGAAGCGCGAAAGGCAAGTCCAGCACGCCTGTGCTCAACAGCTACAGCAGAGATTTAACTGAGCTTGCCAGAGAAGGAAAACTGGACCCTGTGATCGGACGGGAACCGGAGATTCAGAGGGTGGTGCAGATACTAAGCCGCCGTACTAAGAACAATCCTTGTCTGATCGGAGAACCTGGAGTAGGTAAGACTGCCGTGGTGGAAGGTCTGGCACAGATGATTGCCGGAGGAGACGTTCCGGAAACCATTGCCGATAAGCGGGTGGTTACCCTGGATTTATCAGGAATGGTGGCCGGTTCCAAGTACCGTGGTGAATTTGAAGAGAGAATCAAGAAAGTATTGAGTGAAGTGACGGAAGACGGCCGGGTGCTTTTATTTATCGATGAGATTCATACGATCATCGGGGCCGGCGGGGCGGAAGGCGCCATTGACGCGTCCAACATTTTGAAACCGTCCCTGGCGAGAGGAGAGATCCAGCTGATCGGCGCCACAACCATTGAAGAATACAGAAAATACATTGAAAAAGATGCAGCGCTAGAACGCCGTTTCCAGCCGGTAACCGTAGAAGAACCGACGGAAGAACAGACATTTGAGATTCTGAAAGGCTTGAGAGGCCGCTATGAAGACCACCATAAGGTAAAGATTACGGATGAGGCCCTCCAGGCCGCAGTGAAGCTGTCGGCCCGCTATATCAACGACCGTTTCCTTCCGGATAAGGCGATCGATTTGATCGATGAGGCGTCTTCAAAGATCCGATTGACCAATTTTATCGAACCGGAAGATATTAAAGCGTTGGAAAAGGACATTGAAGTCTTAGAAAAGCAGAAGGAAGAAGCCATCAAGGCCGAAGCCTATGAAAAAGCAGGTGATATTAAGAAAAAGCAGGAGAAAAAGAGGGAAAAGATCGAAAAGCTCCGCGCCAAATGGCAGAAGGAAAAGACCACCAGAACCCTGACAGTAGGTGAGAACGAGATTGCTGACGTCGTATCCGGCTGGACGAAGATTCCCGTAAGAAAACTGGAAGAGGAAGAGTCGGAGCGCCTGAAAAAACTGGAATCCATTCTCCATCAGAGGGTCGTGGGACAGGAAGAGGCGGTCACCGCCATATCAAAGGCCATCAGAAGAGGCCGTGTGGGCTTGAAAGATCCGAAACGCCCTATTGGTTCCTTCCTGTTCTTAGGACCTACGGGAGTGGGCAAAACAGAGCTTACAAAAGCGCTTGCAGAGGCCATGTTCGGCACGGAGAACTCCCTGATCCGGGTGGATATGTCCGAATATATGGAAAAGCACAGCGTTTCCAAGATGATCGGCTCCCCGCCAGGATATGTGGGATATGAAGAGGGCGGACAATTAAGCGAACGCGTCCGCAGAAACCCGTATTCCGTAATTCTGTTCGACGAGGTGGAAAAAGCCCATCCGGATGTATTTAACATCCTTTTGCAGGTCCTGGACGACGGCCATATCACGGACGCACAGGGACGCAAAATTGATTTCAAAAACACGATCCTGATCATGACCTCCAACGCCGGGGCTGAAAACATCATCTCACCGAAGCGGCTGGGATTCGGTTCCGCTTCCGATGAGAATGAAAAGTATAAGTTTATGAAAGACCGGGTTATGGAAGAGGTGAAGAGGATCTTCAAACCGGAATTTTTAAACAGAATTGATGATATTATCGTATTCCATCCATTAAATAAGGATCACATGAAGGAGATCGTATCCATCATGCTGGGAAGCATCATGAAGCGGACAAAGCAGCAGATGAGCATCGAATTACAAGTTACGGATCAGGCTAAGGAATTCCTAATCGATAAAGGTTATGATGAGAAATACGGCGCAAGGCCTCTGCGCAGGACGATTCAGAACCAGTTAGAGGATAAACTGGCAGAAGAGATTCTGGATGGAAATGTTAAAGCAGGGGATACGGTTCTGGTAGATAAGGATGAGGAAAACGGATTGAAATTTTCGACTCAGGTCTTGATAAATCACTAGCCAAGAGAAGGCGTATGATGTATACTATAGATACGCCGATGGGTGTTGACAGCGGCTGGGATTTTCATTCCGGCCGCTAAAAAGAGGAAGATAAGTAATAGAAAAGAATACCAGGAGGGCAAACACATGCCAGTAATCGAAGAATTAATCCGTACAGGAGAAAACGGAACGATCAGTTTTGGAAACTACAAGCTGGAGAAAAAGACCAAAGTTGAGGATTATGATTTTCATGGTGATTTATATAAAGTAAAAACTTTCTATGAGATAACCAAACTGGAACGTAATGGAATATTTGTATATGAATCAGTGCCGGGAACCACAGTGGAAGATTTTGAAGTGACCGACGACGGCGTTACATTTAAAGTGGAAGGCAACAAAGACGCCCAGTTAACGGTTCAGCTGGATGACGATACGGAATATGAAGTTTACGTAGATGATGTGATTGTTGGCGGAATGAAAACCAATATGAGCGGTAAGCTGGTTGCCAGCGTAGAACTGGAAGAGGGAATCGCGGCCAGTGTTAAGATTGTAAAACGTTAGTTTGTGATAGGACAGGGGGCGCTGCATTGCAGCGGCCCCTTTTAAAGTAGATGATGCTTTTTTGAGCGGAAGATCAGGAGGAAATTATGGCAAAAGCGAAGATAACCGCTTTTTTCTGCAAAGAATGCGGCTATGAATCAAGCAAATGGATGGGTCAGTGTCCGGCCTGTAAAGAATGGAATACGTTGGTGGAAGAACCGGTTGCAAAAAAGGAAACCGCTTCCAGAAGCAAAGGCCTGCTTAAAACAAAGCCGGTTCTGATAGATGAGATATCTCTGGAAGAAAAGGACCGGATTCCCACCGGATTCAAAGAACTGGACCGTGTGCTCGGGGACGGAATTGTCGCAGGCTCCCTGGTGCTGGTGGGCGGCGATCCCGGAATCGGAAAATCCACTCTTTTGCTGCAGGTGTGCAGAAATCTGGCTGCTTCAAACAATAAGATTTTATACATATCCGGCGAGGAATCCTTAAAGCAGATCAAGATGAGAGCGGCCAGAATCGGCGGAATTACGGGAGAGCTGCTGTTCCAGTGTGAGACAAACCTGGAAAACATAGAAGAGACGATAAAGGAAGTAAAGCCGGATGTGGTTGTCATCGACTCTATCCAGACGATGTTCAGCGAAGCGGTCACGGCCGCCCCCGGAAGCGTAAGCCAGGTAAGGGAATCCACCAATTTGCTGATGCAGATCGGAAAAAGCATGGGAATTGCAATTTTTATCGTAGGCCATGTGACCAAAGAAGGCGTTGTAGCAGGGCCGAGAGTGCTGGAGCATATGGTGGATACGGTGTTGTACTTTGAAGGGGAAAGAAACGCATCCTACCGCATTTTAAGAGGGGTTAAAAACCGTTTTGGCTCCACCAATGAAATCGGTGTTTTTGAAATGCAGGAAAGCGGTTTGGCTGAGGTAGAGAATCCGTCGGAATTCATGCTGAACGGACGCCCCCAGGGCGCTTCCGGCGCTGTAGTAGCCTGCTCCTTAGAAGGCACCAGGCCCATTCTTTTGGAAGTGCAGGCGCTGGTGACAGAAACCAGCTTTAATATGCCGAGAAGAACCGCAGCTGGTACGGATTACAACCGGGTGAACCTGCTGATGGCTGTGCTGGAAAAACGGTGTCACTACCAGATGGGCCATATGGACGCTTATATCAACATAGCAGGCGGCATGAAGATGAATGAGCCTGCAATCGACTTAGCCATCGTCATGGCTCTTGTTTCAAGCTATAAGGACAGACCGTTAGACAGCAAAACCATTGTTTTTGGAGAGGTAGGGCTGTCAGGAGAAGTGAGGGCGGTGTCCATGGCGGAACAGAGGGTGAATGAAGCCGTCAAGCTGGGATTTGAGACCTGTATCCTGCCTCAGGTGTGCTTGGATAAGATGAAGAAAAAAGGCAAGATTAATTTGCTGGGGGTCAGCAGCGTGAGAGAGGCCATGGAGCTGTTTTAAAGTAAAACGTGAAGGCATTTTGAAAAATGCCTTGAGGATTGATGTAAAAAATCATGCAAATAGATTGTTGCCAGACTAGAGAAATACTGGTTTCAGCGTGTCAGATTCTGCGTAGATATTCGCACTGGCGCTGGAAGCAGTATTTTTTTAATTTGAAAAAACGAGCGAACAAATGTTCTTGACAGAAAAAGCAGGTGGTGTTACTATTAAATAAGAAATAGACGAACGTATGTTCTGAAAATATTGATTAATTAAAAAATAAAGCCATAGAAAACTGTAGTTTATGGTTTTGAGAATGCGGAAAGCATAAGAGAAAGCAGGCACAATCAGGAAATAAAAATCGCATAAGACGGTGATAAGGAGTTTATGAGGACGCTAAAGGAGTATATAAAGGTTAAAGCCAGTCAAAACAGATCGGAAGGGTATGAGAATCCCTTAGATCTATTCCGATACGATGGGAGATCATGTGACGCGGAAATCAGCTTGGAGACTGCGGCTAAGATCTACAGTCCATATTATATAGAATGAGCAGGAGTTGATAGGATGATGAGAGAATTCGATGATATTATAATCTGTGACTGGACTGCATCTGAAGTGGTGAGGGTCTATCAAAGAAGCGGCGGGAATTTTGAACTTGTCAGGAAGACGTTTCAGATAACATCTGTTCAGTTAAAAAGATTATTAAAACAAGCGGGAATTGAAAGAAAAAGAAATACAGGTCTGAATGAGATGGAGTCTCTGGGATTGAGAAGACAAGATTTTATTTTGGAAAATCAGAGCAGATTATTCTTATAAATGCCTTTTTTAGTAAAATTATGGGAGCAGACCGGAGCTAAGGATGCTGGTGCTTTATATTGTTTGAAATTTTAACAGAATAGGATTTATAAAAAGGTAATCAAAAACAGAGAAATTGATTTGACGGAAGCAGATAAAACAGAGACAAAACAAAAATGCCTGCAACCCTTTATAAATAAAGGCTTACAGGCATCTTCCACACTTTTAGATTGCTACATCTATTCCCATAAAGGAAGCAGGGGAAGAGGGGCTCGAACCCCCATTTACGGTTTTGGAGACCGTTGCTCTACCATTGAACTATTCCCCTAAGAGCGATGCGTCATTAACAACGCTTGGTAATAATATCATATTCTGAAAGTATTGTCAATTGTTTTAAAATATTTTTTAAAAAAAATTTTAAAATCTTGTCATACGGAGATTTATCGAGAATCTAATAGAAATTTTACATAAATTTACCATTTGCCATTTGTAGAAAAGTGTCACGAAATAAAACGAAAAAGTTAATATTTTTTTACCAATATCACGGTTGAAGAACAAAATGCACAATGACAATTGATATACAATCCATATATGAGAAAAAATGACTAATAAGTTTAAAAATAATGACGAAGAAATGAAATTTGACAAGATTTGCCAATCATGATATAAATAAGCCAACACTTTTAAATCGCATTTATTTTAATAAAGGAGTCCTGTTTATGAAACAAAGAAAAATTATGTTGCCAACGATTAAAGATGCAAAGGAATTTGTTGCAGCTGCCTCCAAATGTGATTTTGATATTGATGTATACTATAATAGAGTAGTAATTGATGCAAAATCCATCTTGGGCGTATTGAGCTTGGATTTAACCCGGGTTTTGACTGTAGAGTTTAGCGGAGATAATGAAGCGTTTGAAGAGTTTTTAAATGAAAAGTCAGCTGGTAAAGAGACAGCCGCATAGAAATTAGAAAAGCATAAGTGAAAAGAGAGCAGGGATTGTAAACAGAGGGTTACAATTCCTGCTTTTTTAGTGTAAAATAATCGGAGGAGAAAATGGGATGAATAAAGAGAAAAAGAGTATTAAATTATCTGTCCGCAACCTGGTTGAATTTGTCCTCCGAGGCGGAGATTTGGATAACCGGCGTTTAGCCGGAGCACAAAAAGATGCGATGCAGGCTGGCAGCAAGCTGCACCGAAAGATACAAAAGCGTATGGGCGCGGATTATAAAGCGGAAGTGGCGCTGCGCCATACGGTCGATGAAGATGAATATGAGATTGTATTGGAAGGGCGGGCTGACGGAGTGATTCAACGGCCGTCAGGTGTGATCATAGATGAAATTAAAGGCGTTTATATGGATCTGCAGTATTTGACCGAGCCGGTTCCTGTGCACATGGCCCAGGCTATGTGTTACGGCTATATCTGGTGCCATGACCATCAGCTGTCTTCTATTAAAATACAGATGACCTACTGTAATATTGAAACAGAGGAGATTAAACGCTTTCAGGAAGAGAAAGGTTTTGATGAATTATCCCAGTGGTTTGATGGACTGATTCACGAATATGTGAAATGGGCCAGATTTTTATACCAGCATGGAGTCTGGCGGGATGAATCCATACACGACCTGGAATTTCCATTTGAATACAGAGAAGGACAGAAGGACCTGGCGGTATCCGTTTACCGTGCAATCAGCCAGAAGCGGAATCTTTACATCCAGGCGCCAACTGGAATTGGGAAAACATTGTCCACGGTTTTTCCAGCTTTAAAAGCCATTGGAGAAGGAAAAGGGGATAAGCTGTTTTATCTTACCGCTAAGACAATTACGAGAAGTGTGGCAGAGGAAACTTTTTCTATTCTTCGGAATAAAAACCTCTGTTTTTCAACTGTTACGATCACCGCAAAGGACAAACTGTGCTTTCTGGAAAAAGCGGAATGTAATCCGGATGCATGCCCTTACGCCAAAGGACATTTTGACCGTGTAAATGACGCTGTATACGATATTATACACCAGGAAACAGGGATAAACAGGGAAGTAATATTGGAATATGCAGAAAAATACCGGGTGTGTCCATTCGAATTCTGCCTGGATATCAGTAACTGGGTGGATGGAATTATATGTGATTACAACTATGTTTTCGATCCGAATGTGAAGTTAAAACGCTATTTTTCAGAAGGAATTTCAGGGGAGTATCTGTTTTTGGTGGATGAGGCCCATAACCTCGTATCCAGAGCCAGGGAGATGTACAGTGCGGAAATTGTAAAAGAAGATGTGCTGTTGGTGAAACGTATTATCAAAGAGCGTTCGTCCAAACTTTCTAAGCTTTTAGATCGGTGCAATGCGATTCTTCTTGAGATGAAGCGGGAATGCCCCTCTTATGTGATTTTACCGGAAATTAATCATTTTGTCATGGCGGTTATGACAATGTTTGGTGAGCTGGAAAAATTTATGGAAGATAATCCGGAATTTGAGGACAGGGATCTAGTGCTGGACTTCTATTTTCAGATTCGTGATTTTTTGAACTTATTTGAAGGTGTGGACGATTCTTACCGGATTTATACCGAATATCTGCCGGATGGAAAGTTTAAGCTGAAGCTGTTCTGCATCAATCCGGCGAATAATTTAAAGAACTGTCTGGATAAGGGAAACAGCACCGTATTTTTTTCCGCAACCCTTCTTCCGGTTCTGTACTACAAAGAGCTTTTAAGCGGAAATCTGGAAGAGTATGCAGTATATGCAATGTCTCCATTTCCTCGTGAAAACAGGCTTTTAATGATTGCATCCGATGTCAGCAGCCGCTATAAGCGCCGGAATGCGCCGGAATACATGAAAATCGTAGAATATATCAGAAAAATTGTGTCCGGCAAACCCGGCAATTACATGGTGTTTTTTCCTTCCTACCAATACCTGCATGCGGTGGAATCGATCATGGAACAGATGCCGGGATTATCGGACGAATTTGAATACATTGTGCAGGAAACCAATATGGGAGAAGCGGAAAGGGATACATTTTTAAGTTCTTTTGAATCAGGCCGTGAAAAGTCTTTGGCCGCACTCTGCGTGATGGGAGGTATCTTTTCCGAGGGTATCGAT
Organism: Clostridium sp. chh4-2; assembly: GCF_002899675.1. Lineage (GTDB taxonomy): Bacteria > Bacillota > Clostridia > Lachnospirales > Lachnospiraceae > CHH4-2. The sequence goes on from NZ_PKUU01000014.1 coordinate 79,397, forward strand.
TTAAAGGAAGATCTGCTGATCGGGGCGATAATCGTCGGCACAGGACTGCCAATGGTCTGCACCGAACAGGAAATTTTAAAAGGATATTTTGAGGAACATGAGAAAAAAGGCTTTGACTTTGCTTATCAATACCCCGGCATGAATAAAGTAATGCAGGCAGCAGGCAGAGTGATCCGCACTGTAAATGACCGCGGGGTGATCGCTCTCCTAGACGAACGCTTTCTCCAAAGGGATTACCAACAGCTATTTCCAAGAGAATGGGATCACTATCAGGTAGTCCGCCTAAACCAAGTAGAATCCACCGTAAAAGAATTTTGGAAAACGTAAATCTTTAGTTAACTAAGAAACGCCGGAAAGAAGGGGAAACCTGGGCGGGCGGCGGAACTAGAGAAAGGCAGGGGATTCGGGTTTCGACCCTAAGTAATACTAGGCCGCCAAGAGCGGAAAAAGGCAGCGCGGCGCCCTTGAACGATGAACTCTTTATGACTTCATCGTTCAAGGGCGCCTCAAATACTGATTCGGAATTCAGTATTTGTCTGCCTTTTTCCGCTCTTGCCGACCAAGTATCACTAAGGGTCTGCACACGATCCCCTGTCTTTCTCTAGTTCCGCCGCCCGCCCAGGTTTCCCCTTCTTTCCGGCTGTTGCTTGGCTGGCTGAGGAAAAAAAGATTTGGGGGGATTGTAAGTAAGTTTTTACATCAAGGATGAAGGCATTTTCGGAAAAGCCTTGAGGATTTAATGTAAAGGGTGAGGTCTTTTTGCGAAAAGCTTTGACGTTTAAAGTAAAACATGAAGGCATTTTTGAAAAACCTTTGACGATCTATATTTGACGATCTATATAAATGTGGCTCTACGTAAGTACCTAAGCACAAATATTGTTTTTAACCAGGCTAGCGAAAACCAGCAGGGAATGGGGAGGCGGGGCCGGAAGGAAACGGTCTGAGAGGGAATCCGGGCCGGGGAAGGAAGATACAGCCAATTGGGATCGTATGGAACCCCTTTAGAACTACTTAGGCCCGTAAGGACAGAACGAGGCAGGTAAAAACTGATTTCCGTCTCAGTTTTTAAAGCGCCGCTGAGCAGCGAAGTCATCAAGAGTTCACTGCGAATGGCGCTGGCCTGCCTCGTTCTGTCCTTACGGGCCTTAGTAGTTCTTAGGGGCGAATCCCGAATCCCAATTGGCTGTATCTTCCTTCCCCGGCCCGGATTCCCTCTCAGACCGTTTCCTTCCGGCCCCGCCTCCCCATTCCCTGCGTACCTCTCGCAACCCCGTTAAATAACAATTTTAGAGCATATCCATAAATTGTTTTGCGGCTTGGGAGATTGGGAGATTTTCGTTGAAAGCCACAACCATTTGGCGTCCGGGAAGTTTTTCGTCCAGTTTGACGACAAATAGATCTTTATCATTGTCGGGAATGCAAAAATCGGGAACGAATGCGATTCCAAGTCCGATACGGGCCAAATCGATCAGGAGATCGTTGCTGCTGAGCTCGATTTCAGGGACGAGATCCAACTGGTATTTTTGGAACATGTGATGCAGAAATTCGCTGGTGGTGCTTTTGCGGTCCAGCATCAGAATCGGATATGTCTGGAGCTCCCTCAGGCTCACTTTTTTGCTCTGGAGAGGGAAATAGTCTTTATGTGCCACAAACACATCACAGAATTCATTGATGATCCTTGTATTCAGGCTGTTGGACAAGGCGGAGTTGGGAAAGTTGGTAATGATGAAATCAACCTGGCCGTTGTCTAACAGTTTTGCGCATTCGATAGAGGTCTGGTTCATAACTTTAATATGAACGTTGGGGTACATCTTATGAAATTGATTTAAATGCGGAATCAGGTAATAGCGGCAGATCGTGTCACTGGCGCCGATTCTGAGCTGGCCTCCGTTCAGGGTATTGGCTTCTAACAGCTGATTCTCCCCTTTTTTGATCAGATTCATGGCTGGTTCAATATGCTTTAAAAGGATTTCCCCCTCCGGCGTCAGCTGGACCCGTTTGGTGCTTCGGATGAACAAGGTCTGATTCAGCTTTTTTTCTAATACTTTGATGGATTGGCTGACTGCGGACTGGGAGATAAAGAGCTGTTTGGATGCCTCGGAAAAGCTTAAAGTGATGGCAACATGGTAGAAAACTTTATATAATTCGTAGTTAATGTCCATTATTAGTCCTCCTTATAAAAACAAGGCCATTTTATCAGAAAAACGATGAATTGTAAATACCCAAACGTACTTGACTTTTGATATTTGCCGTCTAAGGGTTACGATTCACAGCTCCGGTGGTCTCTGAATAGTAACTTCTGAGGATCTGTGCTGAGGAGGTTCCGCCACGCTTTACAGAGGCAGTTTGGATAAAATTGCAGAAATGGCAGTTTGGATATGATAGCAGGAATTGACAAAATTGAAAGGATGCATTATAGTCAAAACAAGGTAAAGGTGCCCGAAGATCATTTGGGTGCCTTTTTATTATATTGTAAAGATACTATGCAGTAAATAGATGCGGAACCGGAAGACGGTGAATGGGTATTTACTATTTTGTATCTCATATGATAAAATATTACCTGAACTGGGAAAGGGGTCTGAAACAGGACCTGCTTTCATGGATCGGCAGACCGGCAGAAGTAAATATAGAGAAAAGGTGGAAGATTGCCATGGTTAAAACAGTGGTTTCAGTAGGCCTTCCGGTGGATGAGAAGCTGAAGGTTAAAAAAAATTCCTTGATGCCGGAATCGCTGACAGGACATGAAAAAAGAATATGTGTTGTGACGGGAACTCATGGTGATGAACTGGAAGGGCAGTATGTCTGCTATGAACTGATCCGGAGAATTAATGAGAACAAGGAGCATTTAAAAGGCATTGTCGATATATTTCCCGCATTGAATCCTCTGGGGATTGATTCGGTCACCAGAGGAATTCCTATGTTTGATCTGGATATGAACCGGATTTTTCCGGGAAGTGAGAGCGGGTCGGTGCCGGAATATGTGGCTTCCAAGATTGTTGAGGACATTGCGGGGGCGGATTTGTGCATCGATATCCATGCCAGCAACATTTTTCTGAGGGAGATTCCCCAGGTCCGCATGAGCGAGGGAACGGCTGAGAAGCTGCTTCCATATGCAAAAGTTCTGAATATTGATTATGTCTGGGTTTATGCGGCGGCCACTGTTTTGGAGGCGACGCTGGCTCACAGTCTGAATACCATAGGGGTTCCCACCCTTGTTGTGGAAATGGGGGTTGGAATGAGGATTACGGAAGATTACTGCCATCAGCTGACGGACGGGATCTTTTGCGTGATGAAGAAGATGGGAATCTGGGATGGGGAGGTAATTGAACCTAAGAAGCCTATCATTTCCACCGACGGTCAGGTTGGCATTATCAATGCTAATGAGCCGGGGATATTTATGCCCCATGTGGAGCATTGGGATAATATAAAAAAAGGGGATGCTATCGGTGTGATTTTGAATCCTCTGCAGGGTACGGTGGCGGAAACTCTGTACGCTCCATTTGACGGAATGGTGTTTACGCTCAGGGAGTATCCGGTGGTAAACTCGGGATCTTTAATTGCCCGGATTTTAGGGGGTGATTACAGATGAGAAAAGAGATCATTTACAGTTTAAAGGGTTCTTATCGTGATGATTTGAACGTTTATGGGTATCATTTTGGTAAGGGGGAGCCTTCGGCCTGCGTGGTTGGGGCGATCCGGGGAAATGAGATACAGCAGCTTTACGTTTGCTCCCAATTGGTAAAAGCGCTCAAGGAACTGGAAGAAAAGGGGGCCATTGTCTCCAATAACGAGATTCTGGTGATTCCTTCCGTGAATCATTCATCCATGAATATTGGGAAACGGTTCTGGACCGTGGATAATTCGGATATCAACCGGATGTTTCCGGGGCAGGCACAGGGCGAGACTACCCAAAGGATCGCTGCAGGCGTGTTTGACGTGGTTCAGAAATACAGCTATGGCATCCAGTTTACCAGCTTTTACATGAAAGGAGATTTTATTCCCCATGTGAGGATGATGGAAACAGGATTTCAAAGCGCGAGCCTGGCTAATTTATTCGGACTCCCTTATGTGGTAATACGAAAACCAAGGCCTTATGATACGGCTACGTTGAATTATAATTGGCAGATTTGGGATACCAATGCATTTTCCCTTTATACCAGCGCCACGGATCATATTGATGAAGCTTCCGCCAGACAGGCTGTGGCTTCTGTACTGCGTTTTTTGACCCGTATGGGAATTTTAAGGTATACCAGCCACAGCGGCTATATCGCCAGCGTGATCAGGGAAGAGGACCTGATGAGCGTGAAAACCGATATGGCCGGAATATACAAGAGCATGGCGGCGCCGGGAAAGGAAGTGCGCCGGGGAGACGTTTTGGCGGAGATTCTGGACCCCTACGAGGGGGAGATTCTGAGCCAGATCCTGTCGCCTACAGACGGAATCATATTTTTTTCCCACAATGCCCCATTAGTGATGGAAGGCGCAGTGATTTTTAAAATAATCAGACGCCTTCACGAATAGAAGAGAGGAAAATAAAATGGAACACGATTTTTATCAAATGTATCTGGAAGAGCTGGAGCAGATTATTCCCTGTACAAAACAGGAGGAAATTCTTCTTTTAGATCAGCTCCGCCAAGGCAGGGAAGACGCAAAAGCCCGGTTGATTGAAGGAAATTTAAAACAGGCGTTGGAGTATGCCAAAGAATATGAGAACAAGGGACTTCCCATGGGGGATTTGGTACAGGAAGCCAGCATGGCGTTAACCATGGCTGCGGGCAGTTTTGAAACCGGTAATTTTCAGGATTATCTGGAACAGGAGATCAAAAAGGCGCTGGAAATGGCTATTGAAGAGCAGATGGCGGAAAACAGGACCGAGGAAGAGATAGCGGCCCGTGTAAATGTGCTTCAAAAGGTCTCTCAGGTCATGGCTGAGGAGCTTGGCCGGGAGGCTACGCTGGCGGAATTGGCCGCCAGGATGAGGATGACTGAGGATGAAATCAGGGAGATTATGAAAATAACATTGGACGCGGTCAATGTGATGCAGTCCGCAGGGGACTTGACGGAAGAACAGGAATAGCCGCATTCAATAGCCGTATGGAATGAATATCAAGTTGCGTTTGCCATGTATCTGGGATATAATAGATACATGGCAATTTTTAGCTGCGAAAGAGTAAAAAGGGGATGTATAAGGAAAATTAAATTAGGGAGGTAGTTGGCGTGAAAGGTAATGTTATTGTAGGCCAGTCAGGAGGTCCAACGGCGGTTATCAACTCCAGTCTGGCTGGTGTTTATAAGACGGCCATTGACCGCGGTGCACCAAAGGTATATGGAATGCTGTTTGGTATTCAGGGATTTCTGGATGAACAGTATATAGATTTATCTGAACACATTAAGAATGAATTGGATATCGAGATTTTAAAACGAACCCCGTCTGCATTTCTGGGAACATGCCGTTATAAGCTGCCGGCCATTCATGAAAACCAGGAAATCTACGTTAAGATTTTCGATATATTAAACCGATTGGAGATAGAGAGCTTTATCTATATCGGGGGCAATGATTCGATGGACACCATAAAAAAACTGTCCGATTATGCGATTTTAACCGGCCAGACGCAGAAGTTTGTGGGTGTTCCCAAGACCATTGACAATGACTTGGCTCTTACCGACCACACCCCCGGTTATGGAAGCGCGGCTAAGTATATCGCTACTTCGACCAAGGAAGTGATCAGGGACGGCCTGGGTTTCTCTTATAAGAAGAAATTAGTGACAATTATTGAGATTATGGGAAGAAATGCCGGCTGGCTGACTGGGGCGGCAGCCCTTAGCGCCGGTGAGGACTGCGACGGGCCGGATTTGATCTACCTTCCGGAAATTCCTTTTGACATGGATAAGTTCATGGAGAAGGTGAACTCCCTTTTGGAACAGCAGGACACGGTTGTGGTGGCGGTATCTGAAGGTATCCGGCTGGCTGACGGACAATATGTAAGCGGGCTGTCGGGCAATGCGGATTATGTGGATGCATTTGGACATAAGCAGCTGACCGGCTCTGCACATTATCTGGCTAATGTTATCAGCGGCAGTATTGGCTGTAAGACACGGGCTGTAGAATTCAGCACGCTGCAGAGAAGCGCCTCTCATCTGGCTTCCCGTGTGGATATCAATGAAGCTTATATGGTTGGCGGCGCCGCGGTTAAGGCAGCAGATGAAGGGGATACGGGGCGCATGGTTGTAATAGACCGGGTTTCGGATGATCCTTATCAAAGCGCTACCGGAATTTATGATGTACATAAGATTGCGAATGGGGAAAAGCTGGTTCCAAGATCCTGGATTAACGAAGAGGGGACTTATGTGACTGAAGAATTTATCGATTATGTAAGGCCTTTAATTCAGGGTGACTATCCATCGGTTATGGTTGGTGGAATACCACGCCACCTTTATCATACAAAGAAGAAATAACTGCTGAAAAACCTCCAGGGAATGCTGGCAAAGGCATAGTTCGGGGAAGAATAATATTCAGGAGGTAGTAGTTATGAGTGATATCAGAGGTAATGTAATCGTAGGTCAGTCAGGTGGACCGACCGCAGTAATTAATTCCAGTCTTGCAGGCGTGTATAAGACGGCTAAAGACAGGGGAGCGAAGACCGTTTACGGCATGCTCCACGGAATCCAAGGGCTTTTGGAGGAACGGGTGGTTGACTTGTCAACCCATATTACCAGCGATCTGGATATCGATCTGCTGAAACGAACTCCCTCCGCCTATCTTGGCTCCTGCCGTTATAAACTGCCGGAGATCAAAGACGATACGGCTATTTATGACAAGATTTTTGCGATACTGGACAAACTTGGAGTTGAGTATTTCTTTTATATCGGGGGAAATGACTCCATGGATACCATTAAAAAATTGTCCGATTACTCGATTTTAAACGGTAGCAAGATCCGTTTCATGGGTGTTCCAAAGACCATTGACAATGACCTGGCGGCCACGGACCATACGCCGGGATTCGGAAGCGCGGCCAAGTACATCGGCTCCATTACAAAAGAAGTGATCCGGGACGGGCTGGTGTATGACCAGCAGAACGTGACCTTATTGGAGATTATGGGACGCAACGCCGGATGGCTGACCGGAGCGGCGGCGCTGGCTAAGGGAGAGGACTGTGAGGGGCCGGATTTGATTTTCCTTCCTGAGGTAGTCTTTGATGTGGATGAATTTATGAAGAAGGTATCCAACCTCCACAAGGTGAAGAAATCCGTTGTGGTGGCTATTTCAGAAGGCGTGAAGCTGGCAGATGGGCGCTATGTGTGCGAGATGCGGGAAGGAATCGATTATGTGGACGCATTTGGGCACAGGCAGCTGACCGGAACGGCCAGATATCTGTCTGAGAAGATTTCGCGTGAAGTCGGATGCAAGACAAGGGCCATTGAATTCAATTCTCTTCAGAGATGCGCATCCCATATCGTGTCCAGAGTGGACATTACAGAGGCATTTCAGGTAGGCGGTGCTGCGGTAAAGGCGGCGTTTGAGGGAGAGACGGGAAAGATGATTATTCTGAAACGTGTTTCCGATGATCCGTATATCTGCGTAACCGATATTTATGATGTACATAAAGTAGCCAATGTGGAAAAGAAAGTTCCGAGAGAGTGGATTAATGAAACCGGCGATTTCGTGACTTCTGAGTTTGTGAATTATGTGAGGCCTTTAATTCAGGCGGAATTGACGCCGATGATGGTGGACGGCCTGCCGAGACATCTGTATTACACGGATAAAGAAAAATAGAATATATTAATCAAGCTAATCAATACCATAAGATATATTAATTTCTCTTATTTATATATCTTATGGTATTATTATATTCAGGTAAATTTGTTAAAGTGTCACAAACTAAGGAGGATACAATGAGCGTAAAACGAGTGTATGTAGAGAAAAAACCGGATTTTGCAGTAAAAGCCGGGGAATTGAGAGAGGAGATAGCCAGCTATCTCGGCATTGACACGGTGACCGGCGTGCGTGTATTAATCCGTTACGATATTGAGAACTTATCAGAAGAGGTTTATAAACAGTCGCTGGTTACTATTTTTTCAGAACCTCCTGTAGACTTTGTATATGAGGAAGAATTTCCAAAAGAAGCGGGGGATCTGGTATTTTCCGTAGAATATCTGCCGGGGCAGTTTGACCAGAGAGCCGATTCCGCTGAGCAGTGCGTGAAGCTTTTGAAAGAGGATGAAGAGCCGGTGATCCGTTCCGCATCCACCTATGTGATCTCAGGTTCCTTATCTGAGGAACAGGTTCAGGCGATCAAATCCTTCTGCATCAACCCTGTGGATTCCAGGGAAACGGATGAAAAGAAGCCGGAGACATTGGTTACCGTATTTGAGACACCGGATGACGTGATTGTATTCCGGGGATTTTCCGATTTTGCCGAGGAACAGTTAAAAGAACTTTATGATTCTTTAAACCTGGCCATGACATTTAAAGATTTTCTTCATATCCAGAATTATTATAAAACAGAAGAGCACAGAGATCCGTCCATGACAGAGATCCGGGTGCTGGATACTTACTGGTCTGACCACTGCCGCCATACCACGTTCCAGACCGAATTAAAGGATGTGACGTTTACAGACGGCGACTATAAAAAGCCGATCGAAGACACCTATCATCAGTATCTGGCCGACCGCGAGGTTGTGCTGCGCGGAAAGAGCGGCAAATTTGTCTGCCTGATGGATCTGGCGCTCATGGCTATGAAAAAACTCCGTATGGAAGGCAAACTGGAGGATTTAGAGGTTTCTGATGAGATCAACGCCTGCAGCATTGTGGTTCCGGTTGAGATCGACGGTGTGGAAGAGGAATGGCTTGTAAACTTTAAAAATGAGACCCATAACCATCCTACGGAAATTGAACCGTTCGGCGGCGCGGCCACCTGTCTTGGCGGCGCAATCCGCGATCCGCTTTCCGGACGTACTTATGTATATCAGGCGATGCGCGTGACCGGAGCCGCAGACCCGACGAAATCCCTGGCTGAAACGCTTCACGGCAAGCTGCCTCAGAGAAAGATCGTAACAGGAGCGGCCAGCGGATACAGCTCTTACGGCAACCAGATCGGCCTTGCAACCGGTTATGTAAAAGAGATTTATCATCCCAACTATGTGGCTAAGAGAATGGAGATCGGCGCGGTGATGGGCGCGGCTCCGAGGAAAAATGTAATCCGTGAAACTTCAGACCCGGGCGATATCATCATCCTGTTGGGAGGACGTACCGGACGCGACGGCTGCGGCGGCGCAACCGGATCTTCCAAAGTACATACGGAAGCGTCCATCGAAACCTGCGGCGCAGAAGTGCAGAAGGGTAATGCTCCTACTGAGCGCAAGATCCAGAGATTATTCCGCCGTGCAGAGGTGAGCAAAATCATCAAAAAATGTAATGATTTCGGCGCAGGCGGCGTTTCCGTAGCCATCGGCGAACTGGCGGACGGCCTTCAGATCGATCTGGATAAGGTTCCGAAAAAATATGCGGGACTGGACGGAACTGAGATCGCAATCTCTGAATCCCAGGAGAGAATGGCAGTTGTCATCGATCCTAAGGATGTGGAGCAGTTTTTAGACTATGCAAAAGAAGAGAACCTGGAAGCGATTCCTGTGGCCGTAGTAACAAAAGAGCCAAGACTTGTGATGAGCTGGAGAGGAAAAACAATCGTTGATATCAGCCGGGCATTTTTGGATACCAACGGAGCCCATCAGGAGGCGAAAGTCGTTTTAGAGGTTCCGGGACGGGAAGGAAATCTGTTTGACCGCAAAGAAGTTTCCGACGTGAAAGAAACCTGGATCAGCCTGTTAAAGGGGCTGAATGTGTGCTCTCAGAAGGGGCTTGTGGAGATGTTTGACGGTTCCATCGGAGCGGGCAGCGTTTTCATGCCTTACGGCGGTAAATATCAGCTGACCGAGACGCAGTCCATGGTTGCAAAACTTCCGGTTCTGGAAGGAAAAACGGATACCGTAACCATGATGAGCTATGGATTTGATCCGTATCTGTCCAGCTGGAGCCCGTATCACGGCGCTGTTTATGCAGTCGTTTCTTCTGTTGCCAAGATTGTGGCAGCAGGCGGCGATTATAAGAAGATCCGTTTTACATTCCAGGAGTATTTCCGCAGAATGACAGAAGATCCAACCCGCTGGAGCCAGCCGTTTGCAGCCCTTTTAGGCGCATACAACGCTCAGATCGGATTTGGCCTTCCATCCATCGGCGGCAAGGACAGCATGTCGGGAACATTTAACGATGTCGACGTTCCTCCGACACTGGTATCATTTGCGGTTGACATTGCCAGCCATAAACATGTTATCACTCCGGAGTTTAAGAAAGCCGGAAGCAAGATTGTGGTATTTAAGATTGAAAAGGATGAATATGACCTTCCTGTATACAGTCAGATGATGGATGGATACGGAAAGTTATTTGAAGATATTAAGGCGGGCAGAATCATTTCCGCTTATGCTGTGGAAGGTCACGGTATGGCAGAATCTGTGAGCAAGATGGCCTTCGGCAACAAGATGGGCGTTAAGATTGAGCATAACGTGGACCCGAGAGATTTCTTTGCGGCAGGCTGGGGCGATATCGTATGTGAAGTTCCGGACGGCAAAGTGGGCGAGCTGGCTATCAGCTATACCGTAATCGGTGAAGTGACCGATAAGGGCGTATTTGAATACGGCAATACGGTGATTTCTATGGAAGAAGCGTTAAAGGCATGGACAGAGACACTGGAAGATGTGTTCCCTACCCAGTCGGACGTAAAACAGACACCGGTATCCGAAACGCTTTACGATGCAAAAGAGATCTATGTCTGCAAAAATAAAGTGGCTAAGCCAAATGTGTTCATACCTGTATTCCCGGGAACCAACTGTGAATACGACAGCACCAAAGCATTTGAACGGGCAGGCGCCAATGTGGTGACAAAGGTATTTAAGAACCTGAGTGCCCAGGACATCCGTGATTCTGTGGAAGCGTATAAAGAAGAAATTAAAAAGGCTCAGATCGTCATGTTCCCGGGAGGATTTTCCGCAGGTGACGAGCCGGAAGGTTCCGCTAAATTCTTTGCCGCAGTATTCCGAAACGGAGTGATCAAAGAAGAGATAGAAAAGCTGTTAAATGAAAGAGACGGCCTGATGTTAGGCATCTGCAACGGTTTCCAGGCGTTGATTAAACTGGGGCTTGTTCCGGAGGGAACCATTGTGGAACAGCATAAGGATTCGCCTACGCTGGCCATGAACACCATCGGACGCCATATCTCCAAGATGGTTTATACAAAAGTTGTTTCCAATAAATCCCCATGGCTTTCCGGGGCAGAGCTGGGCGGAGTGTACTGCAACCCTGCATCCCACGGAGAAGGACGCTTTGTGGCGAATGAACAGTGGTTGAAGACCCTGTTTGAGAACGGCCAGGTGGCAACTCAGTATGTGGATGATCTGGGAAATGCCACGATGGATGAATTCTGGAATCCGAACGGTTCCTACATGGCAATCGAAGGAATTACCAGTCCGGACGGACGTATTCTCGGCAAGATGGCTCACTCAGAACGAAGAGGGGAAGCGGTTGCCATGAATATCTATGGAGAGCAGGATTTGAAGATCTTCGAATCAGGCGTAAAATATTTTAAATAAAGGCTCATCGGAAACGGGGAGTACAGAGAAGTCAAACAGGGCGCGGGCGATTACCGCGCCCTGTTTGACTGTTACCGGTTGGATAAACGGACAGAATATACAAAAACAGAAGGAGAGGCACAAATCACTGGTTTAATGACAATATTTTGAAAAATACCATAGTTTTACAAAATAGTATTATAAATACTTTGAAAAACCTTGCAATTTCAACGCTAAAAAAAGTGGTATTTCACAAAATGTTCCTAATTGCTAATGCAAAATCTGTATGATACCATGAATTCAGAGTAATCACCCGGGTGGTAAGGCAGGGGAAGGCGCCAACGGCCTTAACAGAGGGATGGTTATCAGACTTATTAGCTGTTATGTGGCAGAAGGAGAAGAAAGTATGAGAAAGTCATTAAAGCAGATTATGGCTGGCGTCATGGTATCGGCGATTGCGGTTACATCATTGGCAGGGTGCGGATCTTCTGGTAAGGAAGCGGCATCAACTACAGCAAAAGTAACAGAAGCAGATGTAAAAGAAGAACCGGTTCAGATGGAATGGCTGGTTGGAGAGACTTCGGCAGAGGTGGATGATGATGCGGAAGTCGTTAAAATGATAGAAGAACGTTTTAATATTGATCTGAAGACATGGTATGTGGATGCCAATAAGTTTCAGGAGAATCTGAATGTGCGTTTTGCCGGCGGAGAAATGCCGGACGTGCTGGTGGTAAATGATTTATCGCTGCTTCCTACCTATGTAGACGGCGGCATTATTGGTGAAATCCCGATTGAATTAATCCGCGAAAAAGCGCCCCATTATGCGGCTGTGGCGGATGAACACGATGACGGAACGTTATGGAGCACTATGATTTACAAAGGAAAAAACTATGGAGTAACCAACCCGATGGATGCAGTTCCCATGGCTATGTTCTGGAGAAAAGACTGGCTGGACCGGCTGGGGCTGGAAGTGCCGGAAACACTTGAAGATTATGAAAAAGTTCTCACCGCTTTTGTAGAGGACGACCCGGATGGGAACGGAAGGAAGGATACGGCGGGTATGGCTGAACGTACCTTTGGAGCAGTGTTCGGCGCTTACGGACTTCGCTGCGTAACCGGCGGGAGCCCTGGATTTAAAGTGGAAGAGATGCAGCTTGGCGACGACAATGTCCCGTTCTTCCCATATATTCATCCAGATGCAAAAAAAGCATTGGCAAAATTAAATGAATGGTATGAAAAAGGCATTTTGGATAAAGAATTTATCACAGGTGAAAATCATGGCGGTTATACTTGGCTGTCCCATTCCTTTATGAACGGCAGAATCGGCCTGACTTCCGCCCAGCCTTCGCATTACCTGCAGGCCAGCACGGATACCTCTGATGAAAGCAACTGGAGCGTTTGCATGAAGGAATTAAAAAGCCTTAATCCTGACGCCGATATCGTGATCGGGCCGCCTCCTGTAGGGCCGGAGGGAAAATCAGGTACAGAAGGATGGAACCTGACAGGCCGTTTAACCTGTTTAACTACAAAGGGTGTGTCTGACCCTCGTAAAGTGGATGCATTCTTAGCTATGCTGGACGCTTACTATGCCGATATGGATTATGTAATGTTAGTAAACTACGGAATTGAAGGAAAGCATTACGAGATGTCTGAACACGGACCGATCCGTCTGATGAACGGTACCGAACTGAGAAAAGAAGGCGTTTTGCAGGTTGGATTCGGCAGCACGGTTACAGTGGCGGAAAACATCACACCTCAGAAAACAAAATTCGGTCATGATGTAACCGGAAACGGCTATTACCGTTTCAATGCGCCGCCTGTAGAAGAATTTTCAAATGTAATCGCAACGCTGGATACATTAACAGAGCAGGCTTATTACGATATTATTACCGGAGTTAAGCCTATCGATTATTTCGATACCTACGTGGAAGAATTTAAGGAAGCCGGCGGAGAGGTGGCTGAGAAAGCCGTGCAGAAAGCTTATGCCGAAAAGGTTGCGGCTGTTAAAAAATAACTGCAAATAGCACATTGCTTTTAACCAGTCCCGCCGCCCAATTCCGTGCGTCCTCCCTTTATTTTTCATGAATCAGCGCCCGGTATTCACTGGGCGTTTTTCCCGTCTGTTTTTTGAATACCTTTGTAAAATAATTAAGATCAGGAATTCCGCAGGAAACAGCGATGGTCTGAATGTAAAGGTCAGTGGAATTTAATAAAAACAAAGCCTGCTCTATCCTTTTATGATTAACATATTCAGTCAGCGTGCTGCCGGTCTCTTTCTTGAAAAGAGAAGAGAGATAAGAAGGGCTTACCGTAAAAAGTGAGGCCAATGTTTTGAGACTGAGATCCTCCGCAAGGTTTAAAGGAATATGGTTCATCACTTTTTGGATGATGGGAGAATAACCTTTTGTGGAATAGGAGCGGACCAGCATACAGTATTTGCGAAGCATTTCCCGCATGAGCATGCAGTATTGGGCATCGCTGGAGATCCGTTCGATCTTTCGGGCAAACTGGGAGGAAATATCATCCAAATAAAGGGGATGAACCCCTCCTATCTCGGCAGATTTGCGCATGAGCGTATTAAAAATAATCAGATGGTTCTTATGGTCGCGAAGATGATTCGGAAGGCGTTTTTCGTACTGGAGAAGGGACGTTTGGGATAACATCTGCTGGGCCTCGTTAAAATTACCTGCGGTCACCGCTTTTAACAGGCGGTTTTCTTCCTGATACCGCTTTTCCAGAAGATCCAGAGCATCCGGATTGGCTGCAGTAAGAGAATAGTGAAAGGTCTCCGCATCATCCAGAAATCCTTTGCAGTAATTGATATCAAACTGTCCGGCGCCTCCGTATAATTCGGCTGCTAAGAGAAGTAACGTGGAACGGAGATAATCCTCAAATTCAATGAAAGGTACGGATAAATAGTAACGCTGTAAATATTTCATATGGCTTGACGGAATTGCCAGGGTCTGCTGGATATTCAGCAGAAAATGCTGGTCCACTGTCTGAAAGATATAGGGGCCGGCCAGAAAAAAGACCGGTTTTTCCTGATTGGGAAGCCTCATAATGGTATACCGGCAGAAAAACATATCCTGAGAAAAACAAACCATATGTTCCCCGCATAAATTGATCGTATTTCTGCTTGCGTTTTTGTAGTCATATCCATGAAACAGCTGTTCTCTGAGATGGCCGTCCAAGGGCAGATTTTGCAGGGAATCACCGTCGGATATATAAGAAGGAATTTTAAAGTTGTCCAATATTTTTCTGGTAAATGATAAAACCGAATCGTAAGATGCCATAATGTACCCCTGAGTTTTCCTGCCTGTGAGCTGCCTGACCGGAACGGCAGCTCACAGGCAGGTTTTTATTTATCTTCTGCAATTATCGTATAATATTTAGCTAAAATCAAGTTAATAGTAAAAAAATACGAATTGTGATGAAAAAAATACGAATTGTTTAACGTGTAATATGGTAATCTCTGATTCAGATAAAGCAAATATATGCAAAACAAGGGAATTCCAAACGAGGAAATCCCAAACCAAGCCAAAACAGAGAACAGGAGGAAAATTATGTTAAAGTATTCGATGCTGTATCCGAGACAGACGGTTTCCAGGAGTGTGTTAAGCCTTGACGGTATGTGGAAATTTTGCCTTGACCCAAAAGGAGAGGGAAAAGAAAAGGGGTGGACAGAGGGAATCCCGGGAAAAGAGCGGATTCCAGTTCCGGCCAGCTTCCAGGACTTTTACACGGATAAGACAATTAGGGAATATGCAGGCGATATGTGGTATGAGACAGAAGTATTTATTCCGGAAGAATACAAGGGAAAAATGGTGGGAATCCGGTTTGGATGTGCGACGCACAAAGCGGAAGTATTCGTTAATGGAATTCATGTGGCTTCCCACATTGGCGGCTTTCTGCCGTTTACGGCAGATATAACTGAGGCTGCCAGGTATCGGGAGATGAACCGGGTTGTGGTTTTAGTCAATAATGAATTGAGCGAAACTAATATTCCGTGCGGACAGACCGTGACGTTGAAAAACGGTGTAAAGATGAACAAACCGTATTTCGATTTTTACAATTATTCCGGTCTTCAGCGTCCGGTAAAGCTGACTGCATATCCGAAAGAATATATTTTCGATTTTACAGTAAATCATAAGCTTGTGGGGTCGGACGCGGAGGTTTCCTATAAAACGGTTACAACCGGCACAAATGACGTCACGGTAACGGTCTATGATGAGGAGGGCAATGAGGCGGCAAGCGCTTCCGGCAAAGACGGGATTCTGAATATCCGGAATGTGCGCCTGTGGCAGGTGAGAGATGCATATCTGTACACCTTTGTTGTAAGAATCCGGAATGAAGAGGGAATCGTGGATGAGTACAGGGAAGAAATTGGAATCCGCACCGTGGAAGTCAGAGGCAGGGATATTTTAATTAATGGAAAACCTGTTTACCTGAAAGGCTTCGGCAAGCACGAGGACAGTGACATTGTGGGCAGAGGATTCAATATAGGGGTAATGAAACGGGATTTTGAGTGCATGAAATGGATTGGAGCCAATTCTTTCCGGACGTCCCATTATCCGTACAGCGATGAGATCTATGAAATGGCCGACAGGGAAGGCTTTTTAATCATTGATGAAGTGCCTGCTGTGGGGCTGTTTGAAAGTCTGATGAACTTTATGGAAGCGTCCACAGGTAAAAAGACCGCGTTTTTCCAAAAAGACACCACGCCTTTGCTGCTGGAAAACCATCTTAAAGCGGTGGAAGAGATGATCGCCCGCGATAAAAATCATGCCTGCGTCATCGCCTGGAGCCTTTTAAATGAGCCTGAAACAACGGATGCGTCGGCGGTGCCTTATTTTGAAAAAGTGTTTGCGGCCGCACATGAACTGGATGTGCAGAAACGCCCGCGTACATTTGCTATGATCATGAATTCTTTGCCGGATACATGTAAATGCTATCAATTTGCGGATATGATCGCCCTGAACCGGTATTATGGCTGGTATCAGATGGGAGGATATGAAATAAGTGATGCGGAGGAAGCATTCCGCAGGGAAATGGACCAGTGGCAGGCGAAGAACCTGAACAAACCATTTATTTTCACCGAGTACGGAGCGGATACTTACGTGGCGGAGCATAAGCTTCCTTCTGTTATGTGGAGCCAGGAATACCAGACAGAATATCTTGAGATGTGCCACCGCGTATTCGATTCCTATGAGTTTGTCAGAGGAGAGCAGGTATGGAACTTTGCAGATTTTCAGACAACAGAAGGGATTATGAGGGTAAATGGTAATAAGAAAGGGATCTTTACCCGCCAGCGCCAGCCAAAGGAAGCGGCTTTCTTTTACAAAAAGCGTTGGGAGAGCCTGCCGCTGAATTATAAAAGCGGTTGTTAGAAGGGAGCGGCCATATGGATAAAAATAAAAACACAGAACGGGCATTTGGTTTACGGGATAAGATCGGATACATGTTCGGGGATTTTGGCAATGACTTTACGTTTATTTTTGCCAGTTCATTTTTGATGGTATTCTATACAAAGGTTTTGGGAATTAACGGAGGCGCGGTGGGAACCCTGTTTTTGGTGGCGCGGTTCGTGGACGCATTTACGGATGTAACCATGGGACGCATTGTGGATTCGGTGAAAGAGGCCAAAGACGGCAGATTCCGCTGTTGGCTCAGAAGAATGGCCGGACCCGTGGCTTTAGCCAGCTTCCTGATGTACCAGTCTGCCATGGCCGGAGCTCCAATGGGGATTAAGATGGTGTATATGTATGTTACGTATCTTTTATGGGGAAGCATATTTTATACATCCATCAATATACCATACGGTTCCATGGCCTCAGCCATAACATCAGACCCGGATGAGAGGACCGCGCTTTCCACGTTCCGCAACATAGGAGCAACCCTTGCTTCACTGGTAATCGGCGTGGCTACCCCTCTTTTAATCTATACAACGGATGCGGAGGGAAATCAGATCGTGCGCGGAGGAAGTACATTTACCGTGATCGCAGGCGTATTTGCCATCTGCGCGGTATTGTGTTATTTCATCTGTTATAAGATGACTACTGAACGGGTGCATATTGAACATGATAAGGATAAAAAACAGATTACACTTATAGAAACCTTTGCTGCGATTTTTAAAAGCCGGGCATTGCTTGGGATTATCGGTGCGGCAATCTTCCTGATGCTGAGCCAATTGCTGATCAGCTCCATGAACAATTTCCTTTACCCGGAATATTTTAAAAATGCCGCCGGTATTTCCAGTTTTACGATGCTGAGCACAGGCGGCGTTCTGCTGATTATCTCTCCTTTAAGTGTAAAAATCAGCAGCAGGTTCGGAAAAAAGGAATCCGCTGCAACAGGGGTTCTGGCATCGGGAATCATCTTTTTAGCACTTTATTTTCTTCGCATAAAAAATATGTGGATATTTTTATTGATAACCTGCATCGGATATCTGGGGCTTGGATATTTTAATACGGTCATTTGGGCCAATATCACAGATGTTATCGATGACCAGGAAGTTAAGACCGGTGTCCGTGAAGACGGAACCGTATATGCCGTATATTCTTTTGCCAGGAAAGTGGGACAGGCGCTGGCAGGAGGCATCGGAGGCTGGGCACTGGATTTTATCGGCTATGAATCAGCAGCTAAAGTTCAGACTGAAGCGGTTATTAATGGAATCTATACTACTTCAACCCTTGTGCCTGCCATTGGTTTTCTGATTGTGGCGTTCTTTTTGTGGGTTGTATATCCTCTGAATAAGTCGAAAGTGGAATTAAATGTACAGGAACTGAAAAAACGTCGGAACAGCTGACGGACAGTTAAGAGACAAACAGGTGAGGAACCGGATCGGTGATCTGAGTTCTCACCTGTTTTTTATATTATAGGAAGGTGCTCCTATGATATAAAAAAGCCCTTCTATACCAACTTTGCTGGCTATGGGATCAAACCGATTCCACCTTTTGTTGACAGATATCCAAAATAAACATAAAATTATCTTTAGGTCGTGTGGAGTGAACGTAAAGGGGAAGAAATGAATAAAAAACGGTTTAAATATAGAATTGGAAGTATTTTTTATCAATTTTCGCTTTGGATTCTGCTTTTGGTACTGATTTTGATCAGTGCTTTCTTTATCTTTTCTTATAGAAGCACCTGCGAAAATTTTGAAAAGCAGCTGGAAGAGTCGGATTATAATACCTTGGATAAGATGATAATGGCAGTTGATCTGACCCTGAAACAGTTGGCTCAGGAACTGGACGATATCGCATCGGAAGGCGTGATTGTGGATGCAGCGGTTGTTCCGGGCGAGGAACAGTATGAGAGGAATACCAAAGTATTACAGCTGCTAAAAGAAACGGCGTCCAAATCGGACTTAATTGATAATATTTATTTCTATGAAAGAACAGGCGGGCTGGTTTACGCAGCGGATGGAGAGATGAACAGCTGGGATCAGTTCGGCCAGGCGGAATTACTGGAAAACTGTTTCCAAACGGCTCACCCGCTCAAGGAAGAGAAGACCATTCACGGAAATTATCTGATGGCAGATGAGAAGGACCTCTGTTTGTATCAACATGTATTTTACCGTTTGGATGAGCCGATGGCCACACTTGTGATAAAGATAAACAGCGGCAATCTTGTCAATTCCCTGCTTTACGATCATTTGAACCGTGCCGTCATGGTAAATATATCCGGCCAGAACGGAAAAATGGTCTGGAATGGGTTTGAACCCGATGGAAAATCGGAAGTTATCAGTCTGACATCCGATTATACCGGATGGAACTACCGGTACGGCAGATCGCCTCAGGCGGGAATTCCGGTAAGGGATATGATGAATAGGATCTTTCCCTCTTTTCTCATATTCGTGGTGATCGCAGTCATTTGTTCCTTTTTCATAGTCTCAAAGCTATATCAGCCCATCAGCCGTATGGTATCCAATATTTCAGGAAGGATCTCCGGTCTGGAGGAAAACGGAGAACGTGAAAATGAGATTGACTACGTGAGCCATGCGTTTGAATTTATGGAAAAAGATTCGGCCCAGATGAAACAGGTGATTAAAAATGTAAGCGGTGAAATTACGGAACGTCTGATGAATGAGATTATGGATGGACAGCAGATCGAAGAAGCCGGGATCGAGAGAACGCTCGCCGATATATCGAGCCCGTTTACCGTCAGGGGTAACTATATGGCAGTGGTATGCCGCGTGACGGGGCCGGAACAGATGATGAAAGGCGATCTGGAGTACGGCATCTTCTTTAAGGAAATGCAGCGGCTGATCAGCCAAAAAGACTTTAGCGGATATGGAACCGCCATGTTTCTGGTGAGGGAAAGAAGCGGAGTCATTGTAATGGAATTCAGTGAAGATAAATCAGTCGTTCAGATTAAGTCCTTTATCTCGGGTTTGAGAGAGGAATTGTCCGGGTATATACGAAAAATGTCTTTGGAAGGCGTAACCGGATGCGGAAAGCTGTACAACCATATCAGCGATCTGTTTTATTCCTATAAAGATGCGAATGAAGAAGTTCAGTATCAGCTCTATTACTCGGAGGGAGAACCGGAAGAAGAAGGACAGAATAATCTTATGCCGGAGGAAAACAAGGCGGATTTATATAGAAAACTGCGCCATGTGGCAAAACATATTTCATCCGGGGAATTCGAGGCGGCTTCGGAACTGCTGAACCGGATGATCGCGGATATCTGTGAACCGGATGAAGACAAAGAAGTGGTATATGGATGGTGCTCTCAGATATTAGATCTGTTTGTGGAAGAAGTCCTGGAATTTAAGATGGAAACCAGCCAGGTATTCGGGGCGGAAGAAGAGGATGTTTATACAAAAATGGCCCTCTTAACGGATAAAAATGAGATAAAATCGTATCTCATGAATTTAAAAGAGAGTGTCCTCGCCCATCTGAGGCAGCAGTATGACAGGAGACAGTATCAGATTGTTTTAAAAGCAAAGGAATATCTGGAGGACAATTACAGCGACAGCAGCTTGTCCTTAAACAGAATCGCAGAGGCGGTGGGCATTAATGCGGCCTATCTGAGCACCTTGTTTAATGAATACGTGAAAACCGGCATAACGGATTACTTAAATTCCTACCGGATTGGCCGGGCTATGGAGCTTCTGGAAGAGACCAATATTATTATTAAGGAAATCGGCTATAAAACAGGCTTTAATACGATTCAGAATTTTAACCGGGTATTTAAAAAGTATATGGGCTGTACGCCCACTCAGTACAGAGATAAGAAAAAGCAGTGATGGGGAAACAAAAATGAACAGAAGATGGATAAAGTTTTTATGGATTGCAGCAGTGCTGTTAGTTATGTGCAGCTGCAATAAGACAGAGACAGTGCCGAAAGAAGAGCCTCAGGCGACTTCTGATGATGGAAGTGAGGACAAACGCCCGGAAAAGGTTTTAAAGCTGGCGATGACAAAAAATGAAGACAGCGATATGGTAAAAGCCGCAAATAAACTGAGCAGCCTGGTATTTGAGGAAACGGACGGCAGAATTCTGATCGAGATCTACCCCGACAGCAGTTTAGGGGATCAGACCCAGTTCCTCAGAGGAATGGAGCTTGGTACGGTGGAAATGTGTCTGGTCAGCATGGGAACTCTGGAAGATTTTGATCCCTATTTTTCCATGTTAGGTCCGGTCTTTGTTATTGAGGACGAAGAACATGCCACGGCCATCTATGAAAGCGAAACAGGCAAAAAGATATTGAAAAAGCTGGAAGAAAAGACGGGTCTGATCAGTCTGGCAGAAGTCTACGAAGGATACCGCAATATCTGGTCAAAAGAGCCGATAGAAGACATTTCCGATTTAAAAGGTTTGAAAATCCGTGTGCCGGAAAGCGATCTGCTGTTTCAAACATTTTCAAGGCTGGGAGCCCAGCCGGTACCCCTCGCCTGGAACGAGGTCTATCCGTCCCTTCAGGCCGGAGCCATCGATGCCGTTGAAAATGACATGGAAAGCATTGTAAACAACAGAATTTATAATGCGGCTCCCTATTGCACGGAAACAAGGCACCTGTTTTCCGACTGCAATTTTATGATCACCCAAAAAGCTATGGATGCTTTAAATGAGGAAGAGCAGGAGATATTAAGAAGAAGCTCCAAAGAGGCCGGGGATTATGCAAAGCAGTTATACAAAGAGCACCAGGAAGCCAATATCGAATTTCTCAAAGAACAGGGCGTAGTATTCCGCCGATTGGGAGCGGAAGAACGGAAACGCGCTGAAGCCATAATTGACCGGACAAACCGCGAGTATATAGCCGGAAGAGGAATCGAAGAAAATATCGAAGTGTTCAAAAGTCTTAGAAAAAGCCAATAAGAGGTCTGTAATAAATTTTATTCAGAGGACTAAGTCAGGCCGGAAAGAAGGGGAAGCCCGGACGGACGGCAGAAGCAATCAGCGAAATGAGATTCAGAATTCGCAGATTACTTCTGCCGCCCGCCTGGGCTTTTTTCTTATTTCCGGCTGCTTCCTCAGACCTTTGCCTTTTGGCTCTGCCTCCCGGCTCCGCGCATATCTTTCGCAAATTGCAGCCTGAATGAACCCAAATTTTAATCATGAACATCTTTTTGGAAATGAAAGATATGTTCCTGAATGAAAGAATTGCAAATTTACAGTACCGTTTCCTTGCGTTTACAATGGCATCACAGCAAAACGAAAGGGGGAAACAAATGGAACACCAATTAGAAAATCTCAGGATACGCTGGTTTAATGATGCTTGTTATGAAATAAAGCTTCCAAACGGAAAGGGGATTTTGATCGACCCGTTTATCGATGATAGCAAGTTTCGGGTAAAAAGTTCCGATGATGTGGAAGCTGCGGATTACATATTAATATCGCATACGCATTTTGATCACGTGATGGACCTGGGGAAGGTGAGCAGGAGGTTTGATTCTAAGATATTTGCAGGAAATTTATCGGGAATTGAGCTGGCAAAATACTTTGACATTCCGGGATACCGGATGAATCTGTGCGGTTCCGGGGATACGATTTTTACCGAAGATTTTAAAATGGAATGTTTTCGTGGAAAACATACGAAGCTGGGCGAGTTTGACCGGCCGTCCAATTGGCCGGAGAATCTGCAGAAGGAGAACTTAAAACCGGATGCTATGGCGATGAACCTTGCGGGGAGTTATGAATATCTGTCCTATCTTATAACCCTGCCCTCCGGTTTCCGCATTCTGGTTTGGGGAGGCGGAGCCGATGTGGATGCGGCTATGCACGCAAAAGAGTACCGGCCCGACATCTCAATTGCGCAGCTGCCCAGAGAGAGCACAGATGAAATAGCCTGCTTATATGCGGCGATCGGAGGCAGAGCGATCTTTCCCCACCATCATGATACCTTTTTAGAGATGGGAGAAGAGGGACTGCTTCGGATCGAAGAAGTTGTGGAAAAGACGAGGCAGAGAGCGCCGGACACCATGGTAATCCGCCCGGAAAAAGGAAAATGGTATCAGATTGTTACAAAAGTAAGCTTATTGGAAGAAGAATAGGGAGGAAATTAATATGAAGAAGATAGTAGTAGCGGCAGCAGCAGGATTGATGGCAGCAGCGCTGGCAGCATGCGGCAGTGCGGGGGCAGGAACAAATGATAAAAAAGATGCGAAGCAGCAGGGAAGCTGGCCAAACAGCACGGTCACTGTGGAAGTTCCGGCATCGGCGGGAGGCGGTACGGACAACTTTACCCGTATTACCACTAATTATCTGCAGAAAACGACAGGACAGGCATTTACCGTAGTAAACGATATTACCGGAAACGGCACCGTTGCATATGAAACGGTGAGGAAGGCGGAACCGGACGGAAATACGCTGATGCAGTACCACTGCACGATGCTGATACAATATTATCAGGGAATTTATGACAAAAATCCGGCAGATCCGGCTAACTTCACCGTGATCGGAGAACTGGAAAATGGAGGAGACGGGGATGTGCTGGTGGTTTCTTCAAAAGCTCCGTACAGCACATTGGAAGAGCTTGTGGAGTATTGCAAGAGTAACCCGGGCGTTGTTTTCGGCAATCAAAACGGAGGGTTTGGACAGCTGGAAACACTGCTGTTTGCAGACAAAGCCGGAATCGACATTAAATTTGTGGACTCAGGAGCACAGGCGGACACCATCGTGGCATTGTTAGGCGGCAACATCCAATGTTCCTTTATCCAGGCCTCGGCAGCGGACCAGTATGTGAAATCAGGGGATATGAAGGTTCTGGCAATCTGTAATCAGGAACGGAGTGCCTATTATCCGGATATAGAAACTTTTATAGAAAATGGCTATGATGTGGCGCTGCAGACCAGAATGTACTTATTCGGACCGGCCGGCATGGATGAAACGCTGACAGAAAACATTAACGCTGCATTGAAGGGAATGCAGGACGACGAGGAATGCATAGGACTCAGAGAGAATCTGGCGAACGGCTACACCTGGAAAAATGTGGAAGATTCTGCAAACGACTGGAAATCAGATTCCGAAATCATTAAGGAGATGTGCCGGCTTGCGGGCTATGACGTGAGCAGTAAATAGCCGTTTTGTCGATCTGTATGCACCGCTGTAGGCGGAGGAAGGTGAAGAGAAATGAAAAAGGATAAAAAAATCGGCGTTTCCATGTTGATTCTGGGTGCCTTTCTGCTGGCTGCAACTTTGATGATAAAGATACCGGCGAGCAGCATTAATATCGGAGAACCGGGGCCCAGGCTGTTTCCTATGATTGGAACCCTGCTTATATTGGTGAGCAGTATCGGTCTTTTGGTTCAAAAGGCGGAACCGGCAGCTCCTTTTATGAACCGGGAACAGGCGAAGCGTCTCGTATTTCTTGCAGGACTGTTCGTGTTGTATGCGGCGGCTTTATACCTGGCCGGATTTATAATTGCAACGCCGGTCATGCTGTTTGTCAGTATGACAATGTTTGCAGGGAAGAAAAAGCTGCCTCTTTGGATCAAGCTTGTTTACTGCATCGCAATAACTGCAGCGATTTATTTTGTGTTTTATAAAGTTCTGGCTCTGGGGCTGCCAAAAGGGCTGATTCGAAAATTATGGTAAGGAGGAATCTGTCATGAGCGTATTTTTTTCCGTCTTTCAAACATTGTTTTCCCCGTCATGCCTGGCATTAGTATTTCTGGGAATTGCCATTGGGGTGGTGATGGGAGCGATTCCGGGCCTGGGCGGAGGTCTGGCCGTGACTTTGGTGCTGCCGCTGACTTATACCATGAATTCGGTTGTGGCCATTGCGTTTTTATGTTCGATCTATGTTGGTGGAACTTCCGGTTCCTTTATTGGTTCGGTTCTGATGGGAATTCCGGGAGATGTGTGCTCCGTAGCCACGGTTTACGACGGCTACCAATTCACAAAACAAGGTGATCCCGTAAGGCCATTAAGCGCCTGTGTGGTGGCAAATTACATAGGTACGGTTCCAAGCCTGATTCTTGCCATGGTATGCTGTCCCCTCCTTGCCAATGTGGCCGTTAAATTAGGGCCTTGGGAGTATTTCGGCTTGGGTTTCTGTGCGATCACGCTGATTATCAGCCTGTCTAAAAAGAACATGTGTAAAGGCCTGATGGCAGCAGGACTGGGGCTGATTGTAAAATGCATCGGAACCGCTCCAATCTGCGGAACACAGCGCTTCGCAGGCGGAAGCTATTATCTGACCGGAGGAATCGGACTGTCCTGCGTGATGCTGGGAATATTTGCAGGCAGCACAATCCTTATGGAATATGCGAGAGATGAAAAAGCGGCGGCTTCAGAACTGGTAAAGGTTTCCAGATTCCGCTGGCCCGGCCGCGATCTGATGAACAATGTGGGGACGATTCTCCAGTCCTGGGGAATCGGCGCAGTTATCGGCTTTCTGCCCGGCATGGGCTCGGCTTTGTCAAATGTGGTGGCATATGCGAAGGCGAAAGGGTCATCAAAACATCCGGAAGAATTTGGCAAAGGGTGTATTGACGGCGTAATTGCTCCTGAAGTTGCCAATAATGCGTCCATAGGCGGGGCTTTAGTGCCCATGATCGCTCTCGGCATTCCAGGTGACGGAAGCACCGCATTGCTTTTGGGAGCGCTGACCGTTCAAGGCGTGGTGGCCGGCCCTCTGATGCTGAAAAACTATACGAATATCGTATATATGATCTATCTGGCCTGTATTTTTGCGGCAACATGCGTATTGATTTTTGAAATAGTGGGCATGCCTATTTTCCCAAGTATTTTAAAAATTCCGTATCACTATCTGTATCCGGCCATTCTGGTTCTCGTATTCCTGGGAGCTTATATCAGCACCGGCAATATTTTTGCAGTGGTCTGTACGGTTGCAATGGCTTTTGTGGGAGTATTTATGTCCTGGGCGGATCTTCCGCCGACACCGTTTATTCTGGCCTATGTGCTGGGAGAAACGTTGGAAACGAACCTGCGCCGGGCGCTGAGCTATTCCACAAACGGATGGATGTCTTTCTTTACGAGACCGGTTTCCTGCATGTTCATCGTGGTTGCGGTCCTCAGCGTGGTAATGCCGTATGTTAAGGCATTTTTCTTGAAAAATAAAAAGGCATAAATCCTTTATTGATGCAGAATGATAAAAATAGAAATGACGATACTATAAATATAACTGATGACTTCAGAGAGACTGATTGGTTTTAAACAGGTTTAAAAACCAACATGAAAGATGGGATCAGGGAATTGACCGGGCTGGAAGGACAAGTGAGTGAGTCCTTCCGGCCCCGGCCAATTCTCCGATCCCATCTTTCGCATATGTATATTGTCAAAAAACATACCAATATCTACAAATTATAGTTGCGTGACACTATATCTTGTGGTATATTGATTAATAACGATAACTAATATCAATATAATGATGCAGGATGGTAATATAGAATGGAAATTGTTAAGAGAAATGGCCAGACGGAACCTTACATGCCGGAGAAGATACGGAGGGTGATCTCCCTTGCGTTTGCCAGCGTTAATCAGGAATGCGCGAAGGAGGAGATGGACCGGATCACATCGGCGGCCGAATCCAAAGTTGCGGCGCTGATGGAAAAAGGGGTGCCTCTCCAGGTGGAGATGATTCAGGATCAGGTGGAGAAAACCTTGATCGAGATGAATTATTATGAGGCGGTAAAAAGCTTTATTTTATACCGCAATGAGCGGAGTAAGGAACGGGATGTCCGTCAGAAGCTGATGGGATATTTTCCGGGAATGGAGCAGCTGAATACGATTTTTAAGGAGATTCAGAAAGAATTTACGGATCTTACCTATCATTTGGAACATCTTTTGACAAAGGTATGTGCGTTTCACAAAGAGGGAATGACCAGCAAAGAAAATCTGGGGATTTTAATCCAGGCGTCGGTGGAGCTGACAACTCAGGAAGCTCCTGCCTGGGAGATGATCGCGGCCAGATTTTTAATGTTTCAGTTTAAACTCAATCTGAAGCCCCAGCTGGACCTGTATCAGATCAGGAAGTTTTATGATAAGATCGTTTACCTGACCGGAGAAGGACTTTATGGAAATTATATTCTGGAAAATTATACAAAACAGGAAATCGATCGGTACGAAGGATATTTGAATGAAGAAAATAACAATCTGTTTAATTATTCAGGACTGGAGCTTTTGCTTGGGAGATATGTGATCCGGGATCATGCAAATGTGCCTTTAGAAACACCACAGGAGATGTTTTTGGGAATTGCCATGCATTTGGCGATGAAGGAAAAGGCGGATAGAGATCAGTGGGTTTTGCGTTTCTACCAAATGCTCAGTTCCCTTAAAGTAACCATGGCAACTCCAACCCTTTCCAATGCCAGAAAGCCTTATCACCAGCTTTCTTCCTGCTTTATCGACACGGTGCCGGACAGCTTGGACGGAATTTACCGCAGCATCGATAATTTTGCAAGAGTCAGCAAATTCGGAGGCGGAATGGGGCTTTACTTTGGCAAGGTGCGGGCGGCAGGAAGCACCATCCGGGGATTTAAAGGGGCGGCAGGCGGGGTGATCCGCTGGATTAAGCTGGCCAATGATACTGCTGTGGCTGTGGATCAGCTTGGAGTCCGCCAGGGCGCGGTGGCTGTTTATCTGGACGTATGGCATAAGGATCTGCCTGAATTTCTGGCTATTCGGACGAATAACGGGGACGACCGGATGAAAGCCCACGATGTATTTCCGGCAGTCTGTTACCCGGATTACTTCTGGAAACAGGCTAAGGATAATATCGAAGGCAGCTGGTATCTGATGTGCCCTCATGAGATCGAAAGCGTGAAGGGCTATGCGCTGGAAGACTGCTATGGACAGGAATGGGAGCAGAGATATCTGGACTGCGTGGCAGACCACAGAATTCATAAGCGGGTGATTCCGATTAAGGATATTATACGGCTTGTCATTAAAAGCGCGGTGGAGACGGGAACTCCGTTTACATTTAACAGGGATCTTGTGAACCGGGCGAATCCCAATAAACATAAAGGCATGATCTACTGCAGCAATCTCTGCACGGAAATTGCGCAGAATATGAGCCCGATCAGTTCGGTGGAGCAGCGGGTGGAAACTGTGGACGGGGAAAAGGTAGTGGTTACCGTCACGAAGCCGGGAGATTTTGTGGTGTGCAACTTAGCCAGCCTTTCTCTTGGAAGAATTGATGTGACAGACGAACGGGAAATCGCTGAGATTACAGCCAGCGCGGTCCGGGCTTTGGACAATGTAATCGATCTGAATTTCTTTCCGGTTCCCTATGCGGAAGTGACCAATAAAAGCTATCGTCCCATTGGGCTGGGAGTCAGCGGTTATCATCATATGCTGGCTAAAAACAGGATTTCCTGGGAGTCGGATGAGCATTTAAAATTTGTGGACAAAGTCTTTGAAGCCATCAACTATGCGGCCATATCGGCCAGCTGTGAGAATGCCAAGGAGAAAGGGAGCTACAGCCTGTTTCCGGGCAGCGCCTGGCAGACAGGAGAATATTTTGAAGACCGTGGATATACGGATGGAAAATGGAACGGTCTGCGGGAAAAGGTGATCCGCTGGGGCATGAGAAACGGCTATCTGATGGCAGTTGCTCCCACCAGCAGCACCAGCATCATCGCCGGAACCACCGCGGGGCTGGACCCGATTATGAAACGCTATTTCCTGGAAGAAAAGAAAAACGGCCTGATGCCAAGAGTGGCGCCGGATTTATCGCCGTCTACGTTCTGGAAGTATAAAAATGCCCATTATATCAACCAGGAATGGTCGGTCCGGGCAGGCGGAGTGCGCCAGCGCCATGTGGACCAGGCGCAGAGTATGAATTTATATATTACCAATGAATACACGTTCCGTCAGGTGCTGAATCTCTATATTCTGGCCTGGGAATGCGGGGTAAAAACGATTTATTATATCAGGTCTAAGAGCCTGGAGGTGGAGGAATGTGAAGTATGCTCGAGTTAAAGAAAAAACCGCTGTTTAATCCGGATGGAGACATCGATGTGAGAAACAGGAGAATGATCAATGGAAATACCACCAATCTCAATGACTTCAACAATATGAAATACAGCTGGGTCAGCGATTGGTACCGCCAGGCCATGAACAATTTCTGGGTGCCGGAAGAGATCAATCTGGGCACGGATGTTAAGGATTATCCCGGCCTCAGGGAGGAGGAGCGGAGGGCATTTGACAAGATTCTCTCTTTTCTGGTCTTTTTGGACAGCATTCAGACTGCCAATCTGCCTGCCATCGGAGAATATGTGACTGCCAATGAGATCAACCTCTGCCTGTCCATCCAGACATTCCAGGAGGCGGTTCACAGCCAGAGCTACAGTTACATGCTGGACACGATCTGCGAGCCTCAGAAGAGGATGGAGGTACTGTATCAGTGGAAAAATGATCCGTATCTGCTGGAACGGAATACATTCATCGGAAACCTGTACAATGAATTTCAGAAAGATAAAAGCCCGGTCACATTTATGAAGACCGTGGTGGCCAACTACATTTTGGAAGGCGTTTATTTCTACAGCGGCTTTATGTTTTTCTATAATCTTGGACGAAACCATAAAATGCCGGGTTCCGCCCAGGAAATCAGATACATTAACCGGGATGAAAACACCCATCTGTGGCTGTTTCGAAGCATAATTCTGGAACTGAAAAAGGAGGAGCCGGAGTTGTTTACGGATGATCTGATAAATGTTTACCGGGATATGATAAAACAGGGCTGTGAGCAGGAGATAAGCTGGGGGCATTATGCCATTGGAGACGGAGTTCCGGGACTTAATAAACAGATGATTACGGATTATATTCAGTACTTGGGCAATTTGAGATGCCAGAATCTCGGGTTTGATCCGATCTATGAAGGCCACGAAGAGGAACCGGCGTCTATGAGCTGGGTGAGTCAGTACAGCAATGCAAATATGATAAAAACGGATTTCTTTGAGGCCAGGAGTACGGCTTACGCCAAGAGCAGCGCTTTGGTGGACGACTTGTAAGGTCTTAATGAAGGGGAACTGCCTGAGTTTATTTCCGACGGGCGGCTCCCCTTTTCGTGATTTTTGGCCGATGAAAAAAGAAGTGCAGAGGTCATGTAAAACTATATCAATGTGAAGTATAACAGGACGATAAGGCCCAGAATGATGCGGTACCATCCGAAGAGTTTGAAATTGTGTTTTTGGATATAGGCCATCAGGAATTTTATAACCAGCACGGATACGGCATAGGCTACAGCCATACCGAGGGCAAGGGTGAGCAGCTCTGCGCTGGTGAAGGAAAAGCCGAATTTGATCAGCTTGATGAAGCTCAGACCGAACATGACGGGGACGGCCAGGAAAAAGGTGAATTCAGCTGCGGCAGTTCTGGATACTCCGATTAACAGGGCGCCGATTATGGTTGCTCCGGATCGGGAGGTGCCCGGGATAATGGACAGAACCTGAAACAGGCCGATGGTAAGGGCGATAGGATAGGTGATGCCGGTTAAGGTATCGACCGATGCCTGCCGGGATCTGTTCCAGTTTTCTATAACGATGAAGGCGATTCCGTAGACGATCAGAGCGGCTGAAATCACGGCCGGGGTGTGAAGCCGGGCTTCTATGTAATCGTCGAAAAGGATCGTTACAACGGCTCCGGGAATGCAGGCGGCGGCGACTTTAAACCAGAGGGAGAAGATTTCTGCGTTAATGATGGGCTGCGTTTTATTGTGGAATTGAAAAGGAAACATTTTTTCCCAGAACAGAGATACAACGGCCAGGATTGCGCCGAGCTGGATGAATACGAAAAACATTTCTTTGAAGGAGCCGCTCATATTTAGGTGAATGAACTGGTCGACAAGAAGCATATGTCCGGTGCTGCTGATGGGGAGCCATTCGGTAATTCCTTCTATGATTCCTAAAAAAATCACTTTTAGTATTTCGATTATATCAAATGACATTAAGTAAATCCTCCTTTAAGATAAATTTTATGAAGTAACCGTTATTATTAATTTACATCAAGGGTGAAGGCATTTTCGAAAATGCCTTCACCCTTTACTTTAATTACTCAACACTGCACATCAATTTTATATTCTTTTAACCAATAATTAACCTGCAGTATATAGGCCAGCATCTGCGGCCCGGCCATCAGCTGTCCATACCATGGTTTTCCGTAATCGGAAGGCGAATTCAAAAATTCCTGAATTTTCCGTTTACTTAAAAACTGCATAACAGGTGAAGAACCGTCGTGCATCATCTCTTTTATTCTCTGAACCAGAAGAGCTTCATAATTGCGGTCATAGGTTTTGGGGTAAGGCGATTTTCTGCGGAACAGTATTTCATCCGGAACCAAACCTCTTCCCGATTCTCTTAAAAGGTGTTTTACCACACCGTCTTTTGTTTTAATATCCCAGGGCACATTCCACACGTACTCAATGATTTGATGGTCCGCAAAGGGCACTCTGGCCTCTAAGCCGGAATACATGCTGGTGCGGTCCATTCGGGTGAGAAGCGTCTGCATGAACCATTTAAGGTTCAGATAGGAGATTTCCCTGCGTCTGGCTTCTTCCGGAGTATCGTCTGCGCAGCGTGGCGTTTCGGCCACTGATTTGGCATAGGTGGCGGCCACGTAGTCATCCATTTGGAGCAGATCCAGAAAATCGTCATTCAAAAGGACTTTTCTGGCGTTTAAATCCATGGTCCATGGAAATGTATTGGCTTCAAAACATTCTTTTTTATGAAACCAAGGGTAGCCGCCGAAGATTTCGTCCGCACATTCTCCGGTCAGGGCTACCTTGTTGTAGTTTTTCACGAGAGAGCAGAAGTACAGCATGGAAGAATCCACATCGGCCATTGGGGGCAGATCGTGGGCTTTGACGGAATCGTATAAAAGATCGGCCTGGGTTTCGCTTTGGCATTCCAGATAGTTGTGGTTGGAACCTAAAAATTCCACCATCTTATCCACATAGGGCCGGTCCTGGGACGGCTGGAAGGAGCTGGCTTTAAAATTCTTATCATTGCCGGTGAAGTCAAAGGAAAATGTGTTCAGCTGCTTTCCCTGCTTTTTCAGCTCTTTTGCGCAGATGGCGGATACCAGACTGGAATCCACCCCGCCGGAAAGAAATGTACAGATGGGCACATCGGAAACCATCTGCCTGCTGACGGAATCGTAGATCAGAGAAGCTGTTTTTTCAATTGTGGTATCATAACTGTCCTCGTGGGGATGGCTGCTCAGCTGCCAGTAACGGGTCAGATGATTTCCCTCTGGAGTGCACAGCAGATAGTGTCCGGGCAGAAGTTCGTCGATTCCTTTAAATACTCCGCAGCCGTAAGTTTTTGCCGGGCCGATGCTGAAAACTTCATTGAGGCCTCTGCGGTCTATGACCGGTTTGATATCCGGATGGGCGAACAGGCCCTTTAACTCTGAAGCAAAGATGGTTTCCTCGCCTCTGTGAGTGTAATAAAGCGGTTTTACCCCGCTCCGGTCCCGGAACAGATACAGGGACTGATGGATGGGATCAGTAACAGCGAATGCGAAAATCCCGTTCATCCGTTTTACAAAATTAGGTCCATATTCAATAAATCCCGTTAAAATGACTTCCGTATCGCTGGTGGTGGTGAAATGCCATCCTTTTCCCATCAGATCCTGCTTCAGCTCGGCTGTATTGTACAGTTCTCCATTGTATACAATCCCGTAAAGATAGTCGCCGGCCCGTTTGAACATGGGCTGGTGGCCTGTGGTGAGATCGATGATGGAAAGGCGGGCATGGCTCAGGCCGAAATGGGCGGTCAGACTGATTCCGCTGTCATCAGGCCCTCTGTGGCGCTGGACCTTGTTCATGTTTTCCAATATTGTCCTATAGTACTCCGGGTGTTTATCATAATCGGTATGCGGGTGGTAAAAACCTCCGATTCCACACATATAATACCTCCGTTCCCGCCGCACTGCGGCGTCGTGGTCCCTGCAGCTTTTTGTCACAGGGCTTTTACAACAAGAAACAGGCAGTTAAAAACGTACAGGCAAAGCCTATCATAACCGGCAGCAGATTTTTTCGCGCCAGGTCAAGGGGATTGACATTGCAGATGGCTGCTACCGGAATCAGCCCCCAGGGAACGATGGTTCCGCCGCCGACAAAGATGGCTGTGATCTGCCCTAAAGCGGCTAAAACCGGAACGGAAACGCCCATGGCCGAACCAAAGGTGTGAGCCAGGGAACCGGTCAGCGGAAGCCCTGAGAAGCCGGAGCCGTCAAGCCCTGTAAGACCGCCTACAATCATTTGTATGAAGGCAGTCATATATTTATTTAACGGAGCGTTGTTGGCAAGCCAAATTGCCCAGTCATTCATAATGCCGGTTTTAAACTGTCCGCCCATAATGGTTGAGATGCCTTCCCCTCCTAAAAAGAAGAAAGCGCCGATGACAATAACTGGCGCGAAGATGCGGATTGCGAAGAGAAATCCATCCGTAACATAATCCGTAACTTTTTCCAGCGCCTGTTTGCGGAATGCCAAAATCGCCCCCACACACATTAAGAGAACGGCGGTTCCGGATACAATGCTGGTGGCGTCTCCACCCTTTAAGTCCAGAAGCAGCATAAAAATGATATCGGCTATAAATGCGGCCGGCGTGAGAACTGCCAAAATGACGGCGGCTTTCGGCACAGGCGCATGGCGTTTTACTTCATTTCCTGAAAGCGCCACTACATCCGGGCGTTCAGCCATGGATTTCTGGTTCAGAAAAAAAGCAGAAGCCACAGTAGCGGCTCCCATGACAATGAAAAGCGGTCTTCCTTCAGAAAGAATGCTGCTGGTCGTGATGCCGGCAGCTCCGGCGGAAACAGCCGGCGCACCCTGAATGACAAAATCATAGCTGAGCGCAATTCCATGGCCGAATAAGTTCATGGCCATGGCGGCGGCCAAAGGTTTTAATCCGGCCTTTACGGCAAACGGCAGCATAATTGCTCCCACCAATGCGACTGATGGGGAAGGCCACAGAAAAAGGGAAAACAGCAGCATGGTGATTCCGAGAATCCACCAGGTCACAGATGGAGTGCTCATGATTTTTGACATGGGCCTCATTAACAGATAGTCGCTTCCCAGATCGGCAAGGCATTTCGAAAGCGCGGTCACCAAAGCGATGGTGGCGATAATCTCCATGAATTGAATTGCGGCATAGAGAATGGAATTAAACACCACCTGAATGGCTCCGGTGACGCTTCCGAGCCCGACTAATCCTAATAAAAAAAGAAAAGCGATGCAGACTAAAGGCGTATCTTTTCGGCAGATCATAACAGCTAATATAACGATAACGCCAACGAGATAGATATAGTGAAGTGGGGTTAGCACAGTTGCGGTTTCAAGCATGGCGGTCACTCCTGTTTGGAAAGAATATAATTTATATATATGACATGGTCCGGACTTTGCGTGTAAAAATAACGGTATTTTTTGCGAAAAATGCCAGCAGTGTTGCATATATCACAGAAAAAAAGAGATGACTATGATAAGATAGCAATAAGAAAAATGGAGTAGCAGAAAGGGGAATGTCTGATGTATGCAAGTTTTGATGATTCATTAATTACGGGGAATAAGATGATAGATTCCCAGCATAAAGAGCTGATTGAGAGGATTAATAATCTGCTGATAAAGGCGGAGAACAAGCCGGATAAAGTGGATTCCATCAAGATGCTGGACCATTTGGCGGAATATACGGAGTTTCATTTTAAGGAGGAAGAGAACCTTCAGAAGGAAATCGGATATCCCGGAATGGCAGAACATTTAAAGAAGCATGAGGAGCTGCGCCAGTCGGTACAGGAGCTTTACGATATGCTGGAAGAGCAGGAAGGCCCTACGGATGCATTTGTAGAGCAGGTGAAAAAGAAGGTTTTGGAGTGGCTGCTCAGCCATATCCAGGGATTTGACCGTTCCGTAGCGGAGTATAAATATATGCGGGATAATAATGACCGATTGTAGATTTCATGATATTATGGCGGAAGAGGGAGCTGGCAAGAAAAAGTGCCGGCTTCCTCTTCTCGGCTTCTCCGTTGCTGTTTATATTCCCGGCGGCCGCTGCCGCCAGGGCTGTGAACGGTAACGCTTATCCTTCACCAAATAAATAAATCTCCTCCATTTGTTGAATCTGCCCAGAAAAGAGAATATAATAGAAGTGAAAGTAACTATATTATACAAATGGTGGTAAGAGGAGGGGATTTCATGAATGTTATGTATGTCGTAGCAACTGGTTCATTAGCCGCTCTGATCTACGCTGCCTGCATGTTTATAAAGGTGAAACATCAGCCAGAAGGCAACGCTGAGATGATCAAAATCTCCACTGCGGTGAGAAAGGGGGCCGGAGCCTATTTGAGGCGGCAGTATCTGGGCGTGGGTATTTTCTTTGCCGTGGTATTTGTGATACTGCTGTGTATGGCTGCCGGCGGGTTTTTAAGCTTTTTTACGCCCTTTGCCTTTTTGACAGGTGGATTTTTCTCAGGACTGTCAGGCTTTATAGGGATGAAAACGGCCACCATGGCCAACTGCCGTACCGCGGAAGGGGCGTCCCACAGCCTGAACCGGGGGCTTAAAGTGGCGTTTTCGGCCGGATCTGTGATGGGATTTACTGTGGTCGGGCTGGGGCTTTTAGACCTGACTATCTGGTATTTTATTCTGAATACGGTATTTCGCGCGCTGCCGGAAGCGGACCGGATCGCACAGATCACGGCCAATATGCTGACCTTTGGCATGGGCGCGTCCAGCATGGCTTTATTCGCCCGTGTGGGCGGAGGTATCTTTACCAAGGCGGCCGACGTTGGCGCCGACTTAGTGGGGAAAGTGGAAGCCGGAATCCCGGAAGATGATCCCCGTAATCCGGCAGTTATTGCGGATAATGTGGGGGATAACGTAGGGGATGTGGCCGGAATGGGAGCCGATCTTTATGAGTCCTATGTGGGTTCCATCGTATCCACGTCCGCTTTGGCGGTAGCGGCCGGATTTGGAGTGAAGGGAGTTGCGGTTCCCATGATGCTGGCGGCCTTCGGCGTGATCGCATCCATGGTTGGAACCTTATTTGTAAAAACGAAGGAAGACGCTTCCCAGAAAAGCCTGTTAAAGGCGCTTCGTCTGGGCACTCATATCAGTGCAGCTTTGATTGTGGCAGGGGCGTATGTGGTCATCCATTTTCTCCTTCCGGGAAACAGAGGAATTTATATCGCTGTGCTTTCCGGTCTGGCGGCCGGGGTGGCGATCGGCGAAGTGACGGAGTATTTTACGTCGGCTTCTTACCGTCCGACTAAAAAGCTGGCCGATTCCAGCAGAACCGGGGCGGCGACTGTGATTATCAGCGGACTTTCCCTCGGAATGCTTTCCACGGTGGTTCCTGTTATTATTGTAGGCGCTTCGGTACTGATCAGTTATTATTGTTCAGGAGGAGCCGGGAATTTTAATATCGGGCTTTACGGGGTGGGAGTTTCCGCAGTAGGAATGCTCTCCACGCTGGGAATCACCCTGGCTACGGATGCATACGGTCCCATTGCGGACAATGCGGGAGGAATTGCTGAGATGACCCACATGTCCCCGGAGGTTAGAAACAGAACGGATGCCCTGGATTCGCTGGGCAATACCACTGCTGCCACAGGAAAAGGCTTTGCCATCGGTTCTGCTGCTCTGACGGCTTTGGCTTTGATTGCCTCCTATATTGATAAGGTAAAACAGCTGAGCCCTGGGATAACACTGGATCTGTCCATCACCAATCCCACGGTTCTGATCGGTTTGCTGATCGGCGGAATGCTGCCGTTTCTCTTTGCTTCCCTTACCATGGAAGCGGTGGGA
This sequence comes from Clostridium sp. chh4-2, assembly GCF_002899675.1. Classification (GTDB taxonomy): domain Bacteria; phylum Bacillota; class Clostridia; order Lachnospirales; family Lachnospiraceae; genus CHH4-2. The sequence continues at coordinate 116,231 of NZ_PKUU01000014.1, forward strand.
AAAGCGGCCCAGTCCATTGTACTGGAAGTGCGCCGGCAGTTTAAGGAGATTACAGGCCTGATGGACGGAAAAGCCGAACCGGACTATGCGTCCTGTGTGGATATGTGCACGAAATCAGCCCAGAAGCTGATGCTGGCTCCGGCTCTGATCGCAGTCATCGTGCCCGTGGTGGTGGGGCTGCTGTTGGGAGTCAACGGCGTGGCCGGGCTTTTGGCCGGCAATACGGTGACCGGTTTTGTGCTGGCTGTCATGATGGCCAATGCGGGCGGCGCATGGGATAATGCGAAAAAATACATTGAAAGCGGCGAATTAGGCGGAAAAGGCAGCGATGAACATAAAGCAGCGGTGGTGGGAGATACGGTTGGCGATCCGTTTAAGGATACGTCGGGCCCGTCCATCAATATCCTGATTAAACTGACTTCCATGGTATCCATTGTATTTGCCGGACTGATTGTGGCGGTTCATCTGCTGTAAGGACGTGCAGCGGGAAGCGGTGATTGATAAATAAGGCGATGCCGGTTTTGGGAAACTGTGTCTGCGTTTCCTAAAACCGGCATTTATGAGTGTAATTGCGGCAATCGTATGCGATAAAGAAGTGAGACGGATAATTGACGATAACGATGAGAAATAGATGAGAGGACAGCATGTACGAAGTGAAAATAAAGGATCTGGATTTAAACCAGATTATGAGTTCCGGCCAGTGTTTCCGGATGAGAAAATCGGATGATGGGATTTTTTCGGTTCCTGTGTCTGATAAATATGTGGAAATCGAGCAAAAGGGAGAATTGTTTGCCTTTTCCTGCAGCCGGGAAGAATTTGAAGCGGTCTGGTATCCTTATCTGGATCTTCAGACCGATTACGGGAAAATAAAAGCCGGAGTGGATAAAAAGGATGAATACCTGATGAGAGCGGTGGAATACGGTTCTGGTATCCGCATTCTGCGGCAGGATCTTTGGGAGATGATCATCACCTTTCTGATCTCCCAAAACAACAATGTATCCAGGATCAGAAACAGTATAGAAGTTTTGTGCGGCCGGCTGGGAAAGAGATGCATTTCAGACGGAGGTGCCGAATATTATGCATTTCCGGAACCGGAAGCGGTTTTGGAAGCGGGCATGGAAGGGCTGAGCACCATGGGGCTTGGATACCGGGATAAATATATCCTGAAGATGGCGCAGACCGTATCGGAAGGAACCCTGGATCTGGCTGCTTTGAGGACGGCGGGCTATGAGGAAGCCCATCAGACGCTGACCGCCCAGTTCGGAATCGGTAAAAAGGTGGCGGACTGCATCTGCCTGTTCGGCCTTCATCATGTGGATGCATTTCCGGTGGATACCCATATAAAGAAGATTCTGGACCGCAGTTATCCGGACGGCTTCCCCTATGAAAGGTACCGGGGCGTTTTGGGAATTATTCAGCAGTATCTGTTTTATTATGATTTGGAAGGAAAAATGTGATATACTGTTAGAAAAAAGTGAAGGAGTAGCCTATGCGCCTGGCAGACTTACATATCAAGAATTTTAATACCATACGGGATATGAAGATTACGGATATTGAAGACGCGCTGATTCTGGTCGGAAAGAATAATACCGGAAAAACAGCTGTGTTAAATGCGGTGCGCGCGCTGTCCGGAGATTATGAGATTACAATTGATGACTTTAATGAAAAACTGCAGAATATAGAGATCGAGGCCCGTTTGGAGATTCTGGACGAGGATCTTGACATGCTCCATAAAAATGGCGTGGTGAGCCAGTATAAACGCTTTGACGCCTGGAAACGGGATTTTTTAAAAAAGCTGCCTTCGTTCCGGGATCACATGCTGGAATTCAAATATGTGGTAAACCAGCAGGGAACTATCCGCTATTTCGACGGATTCCAAAAGAACAACCGGTATGTGGCTGAGGTATTTCCAAAGATTTATTTTATCGATACCCAAAGAGAGGTAAGGCAGCTGCAGGAAGACCTTCTGATGTTTCAGGAGGATGAACTTTTAAAGCAGATGCGTTCCAACCGGTGTATCTTTACCGCGAATAAAAGATGCAACCATTGTTTTCAGTGCATCGGCTTAATCAACCAGAAAAAACCGGAGGAGCTCAATGCGTTTGAGACGGCAAGGCTTTTGGAATATAAGCTGTACCAGCTGAATCTGGATGATTTTGCCAGACGGGTGAACCGGAATTTCCATAAAAACGGCGGGTTTGAAGAGATCCAGTATCTGATGGACTGCGATATTGACCGCTTTTTTAAGGTTCAGGCCATTTCCTATAACAAGGAGCGGATGTCCGGCGGAACCGTGGAAAATATGAGCAAGGGCATGAAAAGCATCTATATGCTGTCGCTTTTGGAAACTTATATCGAAGAGGGCAACCGAACGCCCAGCATTATTATGGTGGAAGATCCGGAGATATTTCTCCATCCGCAGCTTCAGAAGATGTCCGGAGAGATTTTATACCGTCTTTCCAAGTTAAACCAGGTGATATTCACCACCTATTCGCCTAATTTCCTGTTCAACTTTAACACAAAACAGATTCGTCAGGTGGTTTTGGACCAGGAATATTATGCGGTGGTGAAGGAAAAGAGCAGCATTGACGCCATATTGGACGATCTGGGCTATGCGGCCAATGATTTTATGAACGTCAGCTTTGTATTCATTGTGGAGGGCAGGCAGGATAAAAGCCGTCTTCCCCTTCTGCTGGAAAAATACTACTCGGAGATCTACGACGAGGAAGGGCATCTGGCCCGGGTTTCCATCATAACGACAAACAGCTGTACCAATATTAAAACGTATGCCAATTTAAAATACATGAATCAGGTGTCCTTCCGCGACCAGTTTTTGATGATACGGGACGGAGACGGAAAAGACCCGGAGGTTTTGGCAAAGCAGCTGTGTAAATATTATGACGACCGCAATTTAGAGGATGTGGATAAACTTCCCAAGGTTACGAGAAGAAATGTTTTGATCCTGAAATACTATTCCTTTGAAAATTATTTCCTGAATCCGTCGGTGATGGCAAAACTTGGAATCGTGAAGGATGAGGAGGAGTTTTACCGCATTTTATTCGGGAAATGGAAGGAGTATCTGTACCGGATGAAGAGCGGTCAGCATCTCGTACAGGTTCTTGGAAAAGGGCTTAATAGCATAGAAGATCTGAAAGACCATATGGAAGAGTTCCTGATTTATATGAGGGGACATAATTTATATGACATTTTTTACGGCCCCTATAAGGACCGGGAAAATGAAATTCTGAAACAATATATCGATCTGGCTCCGCGGGAGGATTTTGCGGATATTCTGGATGCGGTTGACCGTTTCGTATATTTTGACAACAGGAAGAAGAACCAGGATTTATGATTATAACGCAAGAAGACAGGAATCTTTTTCACAATTCCTGTGATAAAATCATCGAAAAAGAGCGGATGCGCCAGGGAATCGGCACTTTGGGGGAAAAGACCCTCCATGCGGTGCTCAAGCATTATCTGGACCCCAGGGAAGAATATCATGAGAAGAGGTGCTGCGGTTTTGTGGCAGACATTCTGGCCGAGGGAGAGATTACGGAGATACAGACAAGAAGTTTTGATAAGCTGAGAAGGAAGCTGGATGTATTTTTGGAAAATTATGACGTGACCATAGTGTATCCGATTCCGGCTTTGAAATGGGTGATCTGGATCGACGAAGAGACCGGAGAGGTGACCGATAAGCGGAAATCCCCCAAAAAGGGATCTTATTATCACGCTTTTTACGAACTGTATAAGATCAAGCAGTATTTAAACCACCCCAATCTTCATCTGAGGCTGATGCTGATTAATATGGAAGAATACCGCCTGTTAAACGGCTGGAGCAGGGATAAAAAAAGAGGTTCCAGCCGGTATGACAGGATTCCGGTGGAGCTGGAAGATGAGCTGTACATTGCATCCGCCCCGGACTACGGTTTTTTTCTGCCGGAGTCGCTGCCGGAGGAATTTACTTCTGCGGAGTATGCCAAGTCCGCCAGGCTCACCCTGCGCCAGGCACAGACCGCTTTAAACGTACTGACTTATCTGGAAACTGTGGAACGGTCCGGGAAAAGAGGGCGCAGCATACTTTACCGGGCGCGTGTTAAGGTTTCGTAAAGATTATAATTTAGGCTTGCCTTTAAAAAAAGAGTTGCTATAATGATCTGTAATTGAAAGGAGCCTGAATATGATAAAAGCGGTTGTATATGAATCTCATACCGGATTTACCCGGAAGTATGCGAAAATACTGGGCAGGATGCTGGATGTACCTGCATATACGATAAAAGAAGCGGAGAGAAGCCTAGGATCTCAATCGGAAGTGGTCTTTTTAGGATGGATCTGCGCAGGTAAAATCATGGGATATGAACAGGCGGCCAGAAACTTTAGGATACAGGCGGTTGGCGCGGTGGGAATTTTATTCACAGAGGATAAGACGACGCAGAAATTGGCCGACGACAACCGGATCAGCCATTGCCCTGTGTTCTATCTGCCGGGCGGTTACCGCCACGACCAGCTGGGAACCGTATACCGGATGATGGCAAAGATGATTCTCAGCAGCATGATGAACAAACGGCAGAAAACAGAACGGGATGAAGTGCTGATCAGGGTGATGAGAGAGGGCGCGGATTTTGTTACGGTAGATAATCTGGAGCCAGTGATGCATTTTATTCATGCGTGCTATGAAAAAGCGGTATAGCAGAAAATCTTCAGAAGTATTGACATTATTTAATTCTTACAGTATTATTTTCGATAATACGGCCCTTTAGCAGCCGCAACGCTTACTGTGAGGAGAAAGAAGCCATGAAAAAAGTTGTGAAATTTGGCGGCAGTTCATTAGCCAGCGCCAGACAGTTCAAAAAAGTAGGGGATATCATCCGTTCTGATAAAAGCAGGAGATACGTAATTCCGTCCGCACCCGGCAAGAGAAACGATAAAGATGAGAAGGTAACGGATATGCTTTACCGCTGCTATGATACTGCGGCGTCCGGCGGAAGCTATAAGAAGATTCTGGAAAAAATCAAATCCCGCTATCAGGAGATTATTGACGGCCTGGATCTGAATCTGAACCTGGATCATGAATTTGAAACCATTGAAGAGAACTTTATTGCAAAGGCCGGAAGAGATTACGCTGCTTCCCGCGGCGAGTATTTAAACGGCATTGTTATGGCAAATTATCTGGGATATGAGTTTGTGGATGCGGCAGAGGTTGTTTTCTTTGACGAACACGGCAATTTCCTGGCAGATGAAACGAATAAAGAACTGTCGGAGCGCCTGGAACACGCGGATCACGCCGTTATTCCGGGATTTTACGGCTCTGTTTTACATGACGGTACGGTTAAGACATTTTCACGGGGCGGTTCCGATGTGACAGGTTCCATCGTGGCTAAGGCAATTCATGCGGATATGTATGAAAACTGGACGGATGTGTCCGGCTTTTTAGTGGCGGATCCGAGAATTATCAAAGACCCTGAAGTGATTGAAACCATTACATACAGAGAGCTTAGAGAGCTTGCATATATGGGAGCCAGCGTTCTTCATGAAGACGCTATTTTCCCTGTGAGAAAAGAGGGAATCCCGATCAATATCCGCAATACCAATAAGCCGGAAGATAAGGGAACTCTGATTGTGGAAAGCACCTGTCGGAAGCCACGCTATACCATTACGGGTGTGGCAGGCAAAAAGGGATTCTGTTCAATCAATATTGAAAAAGCCATGATGAACGCCGAAGTGGGATTTGGCAGAAAGGTGCTGGAAGTATTTGAGCGCTACGGCATTTCCTTTGAGCATATGCCGTCGGGAATCGATACGATGACCATCTTCGTTCATCAGGATGAATTCGTAGAATTTGAACAGTCTGTAATCGCCGGAATCCATCGCGCGGTGGAACCGGATTTTGTGGATCTGGAATCCGACCTGGCTCTGATCGCTGTCGTTGGACGCGGTATGAGGGCGACGAGAGGCACAGCGGGACGTATTTTCTCGGCTCTTGCCCACGCACGGGTCAATGTTAAGATGATCGATCAGGGCTCCAGTGAACTGAACATCATCATCGGTGTTAAAAATTCCGATTTTGAAGATGCCATCAAAGCGATTTATGACATCTTCATTACGGCTGAGATTTAAAGTACAGGACGAATATGGCTGCCAACCGGGCAGCCTTTTCGTGTTTGGATCAGGGGAACTATTAAATTAAAATACAGGAGGTAGCAAAGTATGCAATATCGCACGTTTGGCAGCACAGGGGTTAGGGTTTCCGCATTGGGGTTTGGAGCTATGCGTCTTCCGGTTCTTCCGGATGGAACGGCTGATGAACAGGAATCCATCCGCATGATCCGTCATGCAATTGACAATGGGGTGAATTATGTGGATACCGCATATCCTTACATGAATGGAACCAGCGAACTGATCGTAGGAAAAGCTCTGAAGGACGGTTACCGGGAAAAGATATATCTGGCCGACAAACTTCCTGTTTGGAAGGTGGAGGAAGAGGGAGATTTTGAAAAGGTTCTGGAGGAACAGCTTCAGAAGCTGGATGTGGAATCCATTGATTTTTACCTGCTTCATGCGCTGGATCGAGGAAGATTTGAGGAAAAGGTGAAGAAACTCCATCTGGTAGACCACATGATCGAGGCGAAAAAAGCAGGTAAAATTAAGCATATGGGATTTTCTTTCCACGATGATTATGAGACATTTAAGGAGATTATCGATTATACGGACGCCTGGGATTTCTGCCAGATCCAGTATAATTACATCAATACCGATTATCAGGCAGGCCAGACGGGACTGGAATATGCGGCTTCCAAGGGCCTGGGAGTGGTTGTCATGGAACCCCTTTTAGGAGGCCGTCTGGTGCAGCTTTCCAACCATGTGGCGGAAGCGTTTACCGTGGAAAAGACCGCGGTGGAACACGCTCTTGATTTTGTGTGGGATCAGGAGCATGTCAGCCTTCTTTTAAGCGGAATGAGCACGTTTGAACAGGTGGAGGACAATTTAAAATACGCGGACGCCAGCTCAAAAGGAATGCTTTCAGATGAAGAGAGGGCCTGCTATGTGAAGGCGAAAGAGATCTTTGACAAGATGGCTTTGGTGCGCTGTACTGCATGTGAATACTGTATGCCATGTCCATTTGGCCTGAATATACCGGAAATTTTCAAAACATATAATAACTTTGGCGTCCGGGGGAAAGATAAGGCAAAAGTGGAATACGATGCATTGGAAGTGAAGGCGGACGCCTGCCGTTCCTGCCATCACTGCGAGAAAGAATGTCCGCAGCACATCGAGGTAAGCCAGGTGATGAAGGATATTGCGAAACTGTTCGCATAGGCACTGTTTCCCGGTTGTATTTTGGGACAAAATCGTGTAAATTATATAAAAAACCGTCCATACGGAAGAAGGAGAGAATATTATGAATGAAAATGCAGTAGAATTATTTGATATGAAGGTTGCCCATGTGGGAATCAATGCGGCAAATGCAGAAGAAGGAAGCGGCTGGGCAGACCAGTTTGCAGCACTGATGGGACTTCCAAAAAGAGAGACCCCTGTTTCTTATTTCTCAGGAGACCTGGTGGAGATCATGAAGCAGAACGGACGCGGAGCTAAGGGACATATCGGCTTTACGGTGAACAACTGTGAAAAGGCTATGGAGTTCTTTGCAGCCCGCGGCATGAAGTTTGTGGAAGAAACCAAGAAGTTTGATGAAAACGGCGCCTGCACATTCGTATATTTTGAGGGAGAAATCGGTGGATTTGCAATTCACATGATTCAGGCCGATTAATATGGGAAAAGTAGTAATTATAGGCGGCGGGGCGGCCGGCATGGCTGCAGGAATCGCCGCCGCCGGCCACGGCCACGAAGTCCATATCTATGAGAAGAATGAAAAACTGGGAAAAAAGATATTTATCACCGGAAAAGGGCGCTGCAATGTGACCAACGCCTGTGATATGGAAACTCTTTTTCAGAGTGTGGTGACCAATTCCAAGTTTCTTTACAGCAGTTTTTACGGATTTAACAATTATGACGTCATGGACCTGGTTGAATCGGCGGGATGTCCGCTGAAGACGGAACGCGGAAACCGTGTTTTTCCGGTATCGGACAAGTCCTCTGATATTATAAGCGCTTTTTCCCGGAAACTCAGGGAGCTTGGCGTGGAGATCCACCTTCATGAGGAAGTGAAGGAACTGATTGTGGAAGACGGGATCTGCAAGGGAATTCTTCTGAAAAAGAACCGGGGAAAAGTCAGCGCGGATGCCGTGATCGTAGCCACGGGAGGGCTGTCTTATCCGACCACCGGTTCCACCGGAGACGGATATCAGTTCGCCAAATCGGCCGGGCACAGCATCACGGAATTATCTCCTGCTCTGGTGCCGTTTGAAACGAAGGAAACTGTCGTAAAAGACCTTCAGGGACTGGCTTTAAAGAATGTGGAAGTGACTATTTTAAAGGGCGGAAAGGAATTATACCGGGAATTTGGCGAGATGCTGTTCACCCATTTCGGTGTCAGCGGCCCGGTTTTACTGAGCGCCAGCAGCTATGCGGCAAAGGAACTGAAAAAAGGGCCATTAACCCTGTCCATCGACTTGAAGCCAGCTCTTTCGGAAGAGCAGCTGGATGCCCGGATTTTAAGGGAGTTTGAAGGCGCGATCAACAAGCGCTTTAAGAACGCCCTGGTACACCTTTATCCGTCTAAGATGATACCGGTCATGATTGAACGAAGCGGAATAAACCCTGAAAAAAAGGTCAATGAGATCACACGGCAGGAACGGCAGAAACTGATTGATCTGACAAAACATTTTTGTCTGACTCTCGTCTCGTTAAGAGACTATAAAGAGGCGATCATCACCCAGGGAGGCGTGGAGGTTAAGGAGATCAATCCTAAAACTCTGGAATCCAAACTGGTGAAACAGCTTTATTTCGCCGGGGAAGTGCTGGATGTGGACGCTGTGACGGGAGGATTCAATCTTCAGGTGGCATGGTCAACCGGCTGGGCCGCAGGTTCGGCGGTCTGACTTATGGATAAATTGAGGGAGGATGCATGAATATGCAGAGGAAAAATAATTTTAATATCGCTGTCGATGGTCCCGCAGGAGCCGGTAAAAGTACAATCGCTAAGTCAGTTGCTAAGAAATTGGGCTTTATCTATGTGGACACAGGCGCCATGTACCGCGCTCTGGCCCTGCACTTTTTAAGGCTGGGAATTGATCCGTCCGCAGAGGACAAAATCGCGGAAGCCTGTAAGGATGTGGATGTCACAATCCGCTATCAGGACGGCGTGCAGCAGGTGATCTTAAACGGCGAGGATGTTTCCGGACTGATCCGTACCGAAGAGGTGGGCAATATGGCTTCTGCCACCAGCATTTACCGGCCGGTCCGGGAAAAACTGCTGGATTTACAGAGAAATCTGGCGGCGTCTTCTGACGTAATTATGGACGGCCGCGATATCGGAACCTGTGTGCTTCCCAATGCGGATGCGAAGATTTACCTGACCGCCAGCAGCCATGTCAGGGCCCAAAGGCGCTATAAAGAGCTGGCAGAAAAAGGTGTTGTGTGTAATTTGGAAGAAATTGAGCAAGATATAATAGAGAGGGACCAGCGTGACATGAACCGGGAGATCGCCCCGCTTATGCAGGCGCCGGATGCGATTCTGGTGGATGGATCGGATATGAGCATTGACCAGGTAATCGATGCCATCATCCAGGTAGCGGTATCACGCGGGCTTGTGGTGGCCGGATGGAAGTAATCGTTGCGAAGACAGCCGGTTTCTGTTTTGGTGTAAAGCGCGCTGTGGAAAAGGTATATGAGCAGATTCAGGTAGCGGACCGGCCCATCTATACCTATGGCCCTATTATACACAACGAAGAGGTTGTAAAAGATTTAGAAGAAAAGGGAGTTCAGGTTTTAAACTCTTTAGAGGAGCTTGAAAATCTGGAATCCGGAATCGTTGTAATCCGTTCGCATGGAGTAGGAAAACATATTTATGATCTTTTGAAATCAAAAAATATTGACATTGTAGATGCAACCTGCCCGTTTGTCACGAAAATCCACAGGATTGTTGAAGAGCAAAAGGCGGCGGGACGCAGAGTTATCATCATTGGAAATGAGCACCATCCGGAAGTGGAGGGAATCAAGGGCTGGGGAGATGCATCCACCATTGTGCTGGAAACACCCGAGCAAGTTGATAATTTGGCCTTTCCGGAGGGCGAAAAGCTGTGTATCGTGTCTCAGACGACATTTAATTACAATAAATTTCAAGAATTAGTTGAAAAAATTTCAAAAAAGGGTTATGATATACTTGTTTTAAATACGATTTGCAATGCAACACAGGAAAGACAAGTGGAGGCAAAACGTATTGCGTCTGAAGTGGATGCCATGATTGTGATTGGCGGAAAGAACAGTTCCAACACTCAGAAGCTGTACGACATCTGTAAAAAAGAATGTAAAAACACTTGCTATATCCAGACACTAAGCGATTTAAATCCTGAAAGTGTAACTTCTGTGCGCAGCGTAGGTATTACAGCAGGGGCTTCAACCCCCAATTATATTATTGAGGAGGTTCATACTAATGTCAGAGTTAAGTTTTGAACAAATGTTAGAAGAATCATTAAAAACAATACGTACAGGAGAGGTTGTCACTGGTAAGGTCATCGATGTTAAAGAAGATGAAATCGTCTTGAATATAGGCTATAAATCCGATGGTATTATCACTCGTAATGAATATACCAATGAGCCAAATGTTGATTTGACAACTCTTGTACACGTAGGTGAAGAGATGGAAGCAAAAGTCGTTAAAGTTAACGACGGCGAAGGCCAGGTGGCATTGTCTTATAAGAGACTTGCTGCAGACAGAGGCAACAAGAAATTAGAAGAGGCTTTTAACAATCAGGAAGTTCTCACCGCTAAAGTCGCTCAGGTACTTGACGGTGGATTAAGCGTTGTGATTGACGAAGCCAGAATCTTCATTCCTGCAAGCCTTGTTTCCGATACTTATGAGAGAGATCTTTCCAAGTACGCAGGAAAAGACATTGAATTTGTGATTACTGAATTCAATCCTAAGAGAAGAAGAGTCATCGGCGACCGCAAACAGCTGATGGTAGCTAAGAAAGCTGCTCTTCAGAAAGAATTATTCGAAAGAATCCACGTTGGCGACACAGTAGACGGCGTTGTTAAGAACGTTACCGATTTCGGCGCATTTATCGATCTTGGCGGAGCAGACGGACTGCTTCACATCTCCGAGATGTCCTGGGGACGTGTGGAAAGCCCTAAGAAAGTTTTCAAAGCCGGAGATCAGGTTAAGACTTTAATCAAAGATATTACCGGCGAGAAGATTGCGCTGAGCCTGAAGTTCCCGGAACTGAATCCATGGGCTAACGCAGCTGAGAAATATGCAGTAGGCAATATCGTGATCGGAAGAGTTGCACGTATGACCGACTTCGGCGCATTCGTGGAATTAGAGCCAGGCGTAGATGCCCTGCTTCACGTATCTCAGATTTCCAGAGAACACGTAGAGAAACCTTCCGATGTTTTAAATGTTGGACAGGAAATCGAAGCACAGGTTGTTGACTTCAACGAAGAAGACAGAAAGATCAGCCTGAGCATGAAAGTTTTACAGGCAGCTGCTGAAGCTCCTGTGGAAGATGACAGTGATGTTGCAGATGTTGACATCGATGCTGTAGCTTCTTCTGAAGAATAAGATGAATAATGGAAAGACCTCACTGCTTTGCGGCGGTGGGGTCTTTTTTTGTGGTGTGGCTTCAAAGTGGGGGATTGGCCGGGGCCGGGGGCGGGAGGAGAAACGCCGGAAAGAAGGGGAACCCAAGGCGGGCGGCGGAAGGAATTCGAGAAATGGGGATTCGGGATTCGCCCCTAAGATGTACTAAGACCCACAAGGACAAAAAGAGGCGGGCCAGCGCCATTCGCAGTGAACTCTTGATGACTTCACTGCTCAGCGGCGCTTTACAAACTGATTCGGAATTCAGTTTGTACCCGCCTCTTTTTGCCCTTGCGGGTCTAAGTACAACTAAGGGGTTCCATACGATCCCCATTTCTCGAATTTCTTCCGCCGCCCGCCTTGGGTTCCCCTTCTTTCCGGCTGTGCTTTGGCTGGCTGAGGAATTTTATGTGAAGGGTGAAGGCATTTCGGAAAAAGCCTTGAGGTTTTAATGTAAAGGGTGAAGGCATTTTTGAAAAAGCTTTGAGGATTTAATACGAAGGGTGAAGGCATTTTTGAAAAAGCCTTGAGGTTTTAATGTAAAGGGGGAAGGCATTTTCCGAAATGCCTTGAGGCTTGATGTAAAATTAAGCGATGAAACAGATAATATTAAAAAAATATAATATTATATTGACATACAATATTATATGGCGTATAGTATAAGTATACTATATGATATATAATATAGTGCGGCTAATAATATTATAGAAGAATAGGAGCATGTATATGGTATTCAATACAGGAGCGGCCCTTCTTGATGCGATTGTTTTGGCGGTGGTATCAAAGGATGGGGAAGGAACGTATGGGTATAAGATTACTCAGGATGTCCGAAGCGCGATTGAGTTGTCGGAATCGACTTTGTATCCCGTGCTCAGACGGTTGCAGAAGGAAGAGTGTCTGGAAGTTTACGACTTGGCAATTGACGGCAGGAACCGCAGATATTACAAGATTACCGAAAAGGGAAGAGTCCAGCTGAATCTCTATAAAGGAGAGTGGGGAAGCTATTCCCAGAAGATATCCAGAATATTTGAGGAGGCAGGATGATGAACAGAGAGATATTTATGAAGGAATTAGAATATCTGCTTCAGGATATCCCAGAGGAAGACAAGGCGGATGCTTTAGCGTATTACAGAGATTATTTGGAAGAGGCTGGGGAAGAGAATGAGGAAGCAGTGATTAAAGAATTCGGAAGTCCGGAACGGATTGCGGCGATTATCCGTTCGGATTTAACCGGAAGCTTGGAAGAAGGCGGAGAATTTACGGAGAATGGATATCAGGATGAGCGCTTTAAAGATCCTAATTATCAGATGGCTCAGAGGTATGAGCTGCCGGAAGTCCATGACATACCGCCGGAGTGTGGAACAAAGCAGAGAAAAACAAAGCAGTCCGGCATGAACAGCGTATTAAAGGTGATTTTATGTGCTGTGCTGATCTGTATGGCGGTGCCTGCGGTATTTGGAATCGGAGGAGGCATTTTGGGAGCTGTTTCAGGGCTGGCCGCGGCGTTTCTGGGTATCGTGGTTTTAGCAGCGGTGATTACTTTGGGGCTGTTTATAGGAGCGATCGCTTGCGGCGTGGGAGCAGTTATTATGCTGTTTTCAAGTCCGGCTGCGGCATTTCTGTTTTTAGGGATTGCGATTTTGCTGGTTGGTCTTACTTTACTGAGCGTAGTGGTCTGCATTCTGTTTTATGGAAAGTTCCTTCCATTCCTGTTCAGAAGCATTACGGACGGTATCAGCAGGCTGGTTCACAGAAGAAACAAACGGTAGAAAAGGAGGGTATTTATGAAGAAGTTAATTAAAGTGTGTTTAATTGCCGGTATTATCTGCATTTTTGTGGGAGGCGGGATGACGGCCGCCGCTGCAGTGCTGGGCGGTGCGATGGCAATTGGAAACTATGAAAAATCATATTTGTGGAGCGATCACTGGATGGATGTTGTCGACCATGTGGATCATAACCTGGAACGTTGGGATCATACATGGGATGAACCGGACAGTTCACACGACGACCCATCTCTTGCGGTGTCAGAGGCCAACCGAATGTCATTTGGGGATATCAGGAAACTGGAACTGAAAGCCGGAGTCGGAACAATAGAGATCGTGGAAGGGGATACCAACGGAGAGGTGCAGGTGGCATTTGCGGATGACACGTTTTATGACTGCTTCAGAGAAGATGATAAATTGGAGATTAAGCTGGGGCGGAATTGGAAAATGACTGACCTGAAAAGCCATGACAAAAGAGGAAATATTAAGATCACCATTCCGAGAGATTATACATTCCACAAAGTAGAACTGGAGATCGGAGCAGGAACGATAGAAGCTGATAAAATTTATGCGGATTCTCTGGAAGTGGAAGTGAAGGCGGGAGAGCTGACCGTTTCCGGAGGTAAAGTGGGTTCTCTGTCCGCAGAATGCAGCGCGGGATCCATTTACTGCCGGGCAGAGGTTGCCCATGAAATTGAGGCAGAAGCGAAAGCCGGGTCCATCGAACTTTTGCTGGCCGGAAGCAAAGAGGATTATAATTATGAACTGAGATGCCGGGCCGGAAGCCTTGAGGTTGGCGGTTCCGTTTATGAGGGCATGAATGCTAAAGAAAAGATTGACAACGGCGCCGGGAAAACGGCAGAGCTCGAGTGTTCGGCAGGAGAAATCATTGTAAACTTTGAATCATAGAAGGGAAAGCCGTTTAAGCGGCGGAAGGAGAGATTTTATGGAACCTAAAAAATTATATCGTTCAACAAAAGATAAGATGTTATGCGGAGTCTGCGGAGGAATCGGGGAATATTTTTCAATCGATGCCACGATTATCCGGTTGATTTGGGCAATTCTGGCATGTTCGGGAACCGGAATTCTGGTTTATTTTATAGCGGCGATTATTATTCCGGTTGAACCGGAATACATGTAAATTGAATAGGTGGTTGTAGAAACGGGTATACTCCTTTCGAAGCGTATTAAAAAGCAGCGCTTAGTGAAAGGAGTGTACCCGTTTATTATGTCTAAAAAGAAAAATGAGGAACCATTTGATCCGAAAAATATGAAACCGGAAGATAAACTGAAATTTGAGATCGCCACCGAATTAGGGCTGGATGAAAAGGTGATAAAGAGCGGCTGGAGAAGTCTGACGGCCAAGGAAAGCGGCAGAATCGGCGGCCTTATGACGAAACGGAAAAGGGAGATGAAAAAAGAAGCGATGGAAGAAACCGTTTCATGAAAAACGAACGGATTAGAAGTTGCAAGTACATGGAAAATTTCATATAATTAAAAAGCATACCGGCTGGAGGCAGGAAAATTATTTTACGTTCTCCAGCCGGCAGTAAATGTCCGCAGGACAGAATTGAGGTTAAAATGAAGCTGGCGATTATTAGTTTTACGGAACAGGGTGCAAGACTGTGCTCCTTGCTCATGGCACAACTTCAAAAGGATGGAGACGAGTGCCGGGGATTTATCCAGGAACGGTATATGACCCGGGAATATGAACATGCGGGTTTGCAGTCCGTATCATCCACTCTGTCGGAATGGGCCGGGCATGTATTTCATTCTGTGGATGGAATGATCTTTATCGGGGCGGCCGGGATCGCAGTCCGTGCGGTCGCACCTTACATAAAAAGCAAGGCCAAAGATCCTGCCGTGGTGGTGATCGACGCGGGCGCAACGTTCGCCATTTCTCTGCTGTCCGGCCATCTGGGCGGAGCCAATGATCTGACCAAGAGAGCAGCGCGGATTACAGGCGCAGTTCCGGTTATTACGACTGCTACGGATGTGAGCGGACGGTTTGCGGTGGATGAGTTTGCGAGAAAGAACGGACTGGTACTTACAGACCTTACCTGTGCAAAAAGGATTACAGCCGATATACTGGATGGAAAGACCGTTGGCTTTTTCAGTGATTTTCAGACGTCCGGCATACTTCCGGAAGGTCTGGAACCGGGGAAACAGACGGAAAACAGGATCTGTGTCACATATAAGGACAAAAAGGAAGAAGGCGCCCTTTTTCTGATTCCCAAATCCGTGGTGATCGGAATCGGCTGCCGGAGAGGAACGAAGGAATCAGAGATAGCGGACCGGGCAGACGCCCTTTTGAATGAACTGGGAATATCCAGGGCCGCCGTCGCGGCTGTGGCCAGCATTGCGCTGAAGCAGGATGAAGAAGGCCTGCTGGCGTTTGCCGGAAGCCTGGGAGTTCCGGCGGTTTTTCTTTCAGCGGAGGAATTAGCGCTTGCAAAAGGGGAGTTTTCGGATTCAGATTTTGTGAAAAAGACAACCGGGATCGGCAATGTATGTGAGCGGGCCGCTGTTCTTGCGTTAGCCGAAGGCGGACAGAATGAGCTTTTGGCGGGGAAACGGCCAGGCGGAGGGATTACCTTGGCCCTCGGGTTGATAAGGCGTACCATCAGATTTGAAGGAGGAGCCAGTGAACGAATATAAAAGTTGCCCCAGGATTATGCTGGCGGCAGTATCCAGCGGGAGCGGTAAGACGACTGTCACCTGCGGCCTTTTACAGGCCCTGAAAAACAGAAATAAAAAATGTGTGTCATTTAAATGCGGACCGGACTATATTGACCCCATGTTTCATAAATATGTTCTTGGAGTGCCCGGCGCGAATCTGGACAGTTACTTTTTGAAGGAAGATCAGATTGTCCGCCATTTTACCGGTACGGCTGAAGGGGCGGATCTGTCCGTAATCGAAGGGGTGATGGGATATTATGACGGATTGGCCGGAACCAGCACCAGCGCCAGTTCCTACGATATTGCGAGAATTACGGAAACGCCAGTTATACTGATCGTAAATGGAAAGGGAGCCAGCGTTTCCCTTCTTCCAATTATCAAAGGATTTTTGGAATTTGTGCCGGATTCAAAGATTAAGGGAGTCATTCTGAACCGGACCACGAAAGAGATGGCCGCCAGACTGACTCCTATGATAGAGGAACTGGGAGTCCGTGTGATGGGCTATATCAGGGAAAATGAAGAGATGAAGCTGGATAGCCGCCATCTGGGTCTGGTGATGCCTCAGGAATATGAGGATTTACAGACAAGAATTAACAGGATCGCAGAGGAACTGGAAGAAACGTTGGATTTGGATGGATTATTGAGAATTGCATTCCAAGCGCCTTCTTTGCCGGCGGCCGGAAGAGAACCGGAAGAGAGCGGAAAAACAAAGGTGAGAATCGGCGTGGCCCGTGACCAGGCATTTTGCTTTTACTACCAGGAAAATTTAAGGCTGCTGAAGGAATTGGGAGCTGAACTGGTGGAATTCAGCCCGTTGGCAGATTCAGAACTTCCTGAGCGCCTGGATGCGGTTTTGCTGGGCGGCGGATACCCGGAACTCTATGCAAAACAGCTGTCAGAGAATAAAGCGATGCTGGAATCTGTCAGGACAGCCATAGAAAGCGGCATATATGTTCTGGCAGAATGCGGAGGCTTCATGTACCTTCATGACACTTTGGAGGGAAGCGACGGAATCCGTTATCCAATGGCGGGGGCGATTCATGGAGACGCCTACCGGACAAAACGTCTTTCACGGTTTGGCTATATTGAGCTGTCCGATGAGAAGGACAGGATAAAAGCCCATGAATTTCATTATTGGGACAGCACTCTGCCGGGAGATGATATGCTGGCGGTTAAGCCGCTCAGCAGCAGAAGCTGGCGCTGTCTCCATAAAAATGAACATATGACGGCAGGATTTCCGCATCTGTATTACCCGTCAAACCGGGAAATGGCAGAAAAATGGATTGATCAATTGAGAAAGGGGATATAAGACTATGGCTATTAGCTGCAAAGAAGCGAGGGAAAGGCTGAAACAAAGGCCGAAAGTGAAATTAGGATTTTTTCCAACGCCATTTTATAAACTGGAGAATTTATCGAAAAAACTGGGAGTGAATCTGTACATAAAGCGGGATGACTTTACCGGGATGAGCTTGTTTGGAGGCAATAAAATCCGAAAGCTTGAATATTTGATTGGAGAGGCGGCAGACCAGGGCTGCGAGTATGTATTCACCTATGGGGCCACCCAGTCCAATCATGCGATGCAGACGGTGACTGCCTGCCGCAAGTACGGCCTTCATCCCATTATTTATCTGGTGGCAATTGTAAAACCGGACGAAGAGGATATCCGCTCCAATCTGCTGTTAGACCGGATCATGGATGCTGAAATTCACATTGTGGAGATGATGGAAGGGGAGAAGGAAGAAGAGGCTGAAGAGCGTTCTTTCCAATTGGCAAAAGAGCATATTGCCAAATTGGAACAGGAGGGGCATAAGTGCTATGATGTTCCCATGGGAGGAGCCAGCCCTGTCGGTTCCCTGGGCTTTGTGGAAGGAATGGTGGAACTGGAAGAACAGCTGGAACAGATGAATCTGACAATGGATTACATCTTCCATGCCACCGGAACTGGCGGAACCATGGCAGGTATGGCGGCCGGAAAAAAACTGATCGGATCGGAGGCAGAGATTATCTCCGTGAATGTAAGCGCGAAAGACAGCGGATATCCGTCCAGATGTGAGGATTTAGCCAATGCAAGCCTGAAATTGATCCAAACAGAGCCGCTGGTTTCTAAAGACCAAGATATCCATACGGATTTAAAGTATTATCTTCCCGGCTACGAGATCCCCAATGAGGGAGCAACCGAAGCTATACGGATGCTGGCTCGGGAGGAAGGGCTGTTTTTAGACCCCGTATATACGGGAAAAGCATTTGCAGGCATGATAGACTATATCGCTGCCGGAAAAGTGAAGCAGGGAAGCAATGTGGTGTTCTGGCATACGGGAGGGGCTACCGCCTTATTTGCGGAAAAAGAGATTTTAGGACAGTTAACAGCCAGATAAAAAATGAAAATAAAAAAGGACACGCAGCAAATGGGAAAATGCTGCGGTGTCCTTTTTCAGCGTTTCATCTGGCTTAAACGGCTGTTTTGATATTCGCCGGAGAAGGTTACATCTTTGCCAAACCAGACGGGGGGAAGAAAGGAAGCGGCGTCCTGCTCGTTTTCAAATTCCACTTCTGCTAGCATAAGCCCTTCAAAAGCGCCTTCAAATATATCCAGCTCTATGGTCAGAGAAAGGTTTCCTTCCAAGGGAATCAGATACCTCTTTTTTGTCAGAATATTGCCGTCCGCCTTCTGAATCAGATGCTCGTAGGATTCACGGGTCAGAGGGAGGTTATATTCCTCACGGACCATGAGCCCCTTTGATTTATAGGTGAGATAATAGGAATCGTCTTCTTTTCTCACTCTTACCACCGGTGAAGTGCTCAGATATCCCTGTTCGATCTGATGAAAGGGGTATGACGTATAGTTTTCAGGCGGGGATGTTATCAGATATTTTCGCTCAATTTCCATAAAACCCTCCATTTACACAGCATATTTATAATGATAAAGGTATGGTAACATGAAAAAATGTTTAATACAAGGCTGAATTATTCCATCTGAAAAATTCGATTTTTCAGACGTAATTGCATAGATGACAAATGCGTGATAGAATAGAAATAATATGGAAAAAATTGGAGGATTGTCTAATGAAAAAAATGATAAAAGCGGTGCTGGTCTGCTTCCTTGCGCTTGGACTCGCAGCGTGTTCTAAAAAGAATGAACATGGTCTGTCAGCGAAGAATCCCGTTGTTATCACGATCTGGCATTATTATAATGGAGCTCAGCTGGAAGAATTTGACGCTTTGGTAAAGGAATTTAATGAAAGCGTCGGCATGGAGAAAGGGATCGTGGTGGAGGCATTTAACCGCGGAAGCATCAATGATTTAAGTAAAGCAGTGGAAGACAGCCTGGAGGGAAAAGTGGGATCTGATAAGCTGCCCAATGCATTTGCAACTTATGCGGATACGGCATATGAGATTGATAAAGCGGGCATGGCCGTTGATATAGGCAAATATCTTACCGCGGATGAGATCGCTGAGTATGAAGACGCCTACATTGACGAGGGACGTTTCCCTACCGAGGATCAGATCAAACTGTTCCCAATTGCAAAGTCCACAGAAGTATTTGCTATTAACACGACCTACTGGAATGAATTTGCGGCGGCCACTGGGGCCACTGACGCTTCGTTTGCCACATGGGAAGGCATTGCCAAGACTGCCGAAGAGTATTATAAGTGGACAGACAGCCTGACCGAAGAACCTGAGGATGGAAAGGCCTTTTTCGGCAGGGATGCATTTGCCAACTACATGATTATAGGAAGCATGCAGCTGGGGCATGAGATCTTTACCACAGACGGTGATAAAGTGACCATAGATTTTGATAAAGCTACGATGAAGAGACTTTGGGATAATTATTATATTCCTTATATCAACGGATATTATGCTGCCTATGGAAAGTTTAGAAGTGATGATGTTAAAACCGGGGACTTGCTGGCTTTTGTGGGGTCTACCAGCGGAGTCACTTATTTTCCTACCACTGTGACAACAGAAGACGGAACCAGCAGCGCAATTGAAAATGATATCTATCCGCTGCCGAATTTTGAGGGCACGCAGCCGTATGCAGTTCAGCAGGGAGCCGGAATGCTGGTTTTAAAGTCGGAAGAAAAGAAGGAGTATGCAACCATAGAATTCCTCAAGTGGTTTACTCAGACGGATATCAACCTGTCCTTTGCAGCTAACTCAGGATATCTTCCGGTTAAAAAGGATGCCAGAGACGGTCAGAAACTGGAACAGTTCTTTTCAGACGATATGGACCAGGAGAGCACAACGCTTAAAAAGTGCCTGGATATCGGGCTGGACGTGATAGGAAATTATGAGTTGTACACTACAAAACCGTTTAAATCCGGAACGGAAGCTCGGGCAGTGCTGAACACAAGCATGCAGCAGAAGGCTCAGGATGACCGGGCTAAAGTGGAGGAAGCCATTGCCGGAGGAAAAACCAGAGAAGAGGCAGTGAAACCATTTGCTTCTGATGAGAACTTTGAACAGTGGTACGATGACACATATAATAAATTAAAAGCTTTTGGAGAATAAAATGGCAGATAGGTCGAAGTCAATCCGTACAAAATTATTATTTCCCCTGCTTGTGATCATGATGATGCAGGCGGCTTTGTTCTTTGCCGTGATCACATTTGGCGGAGTATTTCGCAATCTGAAAACGAATGCGATTGATATTTTGCGGGAAAATACGGAAAACAGCCGGCTGTACCTGGAAAAAGAGATCATACACCGCTGGATCAATGTGATAGCGGACACAGATGTAATAACTGATGAAATACAAAATGTGCTGGACCGGGAAGGAAAGCAGGCGGCGGATATTAAAACTGATCCGCAGCTGAACCGGCTTGTGACGGAAAAGATCACCAAGCAGTTAATCGAACTTCTCCACAGAAGCTATGCGACCGGAGTGTTTGTAGTGCTTGACGGTCCGGCTGCAGTGAACCAGGAAGCAGGGCTTCGGTCCGGTATTTATATCAGGGATTATGACACCAGCAGCTACGCATTGGACAACTCCGACCTTTTACTGGAGAGGGGACTGCCCTCCGTATCGAAATCCTTTGGCATCGCTTTGGACAGTTTTTGGGAACTGGGATATGCGCTGGATGAAAATGATGTCAATTCCGAATATTTTTTCAAACCGTACAACAGTGCGCTGGAACATGGGGCGGGGTACCACGAGGCGGCCAATTATGGATATCTCAGCAAGGGAATCCGCTTGAATAAGATGGATAAAGACGTCATCACCTATTCCATACCGATTATCTTAAAAGACGGAAGCATTATAGGTGTTGCAGGTATGGATATGACCATGACGCAGATTCAGTCACTGCTCGATTACAACGAGCTGGAGGCGGGCGGAAGAGGGATTCTTCTGTTGGGCGTCAGGGAAGCGGGAACGAAAGACGTCCATAAAGTGACAGTATCAGGCGCCTTATATAACCGTTTCTTTTCAGGCAGCACGGATTTAAGCTATACTTATAACGAAAAAGATAATATAGATACCATAAATTCTTCTGATGGAAAACAGTGGTACATTGCGGAAGAGAGGCTGGATATTTACGGCAACAATACCCCATTTGAAACGGATGAATGGGTCATGCTGGGTATGGTGGAACGAAAGGATCTTCTGTCCTTTTATGATACGATGAGAACCGGACTTTTAACTTCGTTTCTGATACCGATCTTTCTAAGCTTTTTGGGAGGCTTTATCTCCGGTAATGTGGTTACAAAACCGATCCGCAATCTGGTGGAGGAACTGAGGGAGAATAAGGATTACAGCAGGCTGAAATTAAAGCGGCTGAATATCAGTGAAATCGATGAACTGACCGATGCGATTGAGAAATTGAGTCAGGATGTGGCTCAGGCGGCGTCCAGAATATCCTCCATATTGGAAAATGCCAACGTGGCAATTGGAGTCTTTGAGATAAATGCCAATGATAACCAGGTGTTCTGCAGCCGTTCTTTGTGTGAAATGATGGGCTGGGGAAGTCTGGAAGATCTGTATATCTATATGGAAAAGCCCGAATTTGATGAGAGAATGGCGGAATTTAAGGCGGAATACAAGGAGTGCGAGCCTCATATTTACTATCTGCCGGACAAAGGGCCTAAATGGTTAAAGCTGATTACAGCAAAACAAAACGGCGGGCGCCTGCTGGGCGTTTTGTCAGATGTGACTTCAGATATGCAGGAAAAGATTAAATTGGAAAGAGAGAGGGATTATGATCTCTTAACTGATATCTATAACAGACGTGCATTCCGTGAACGGATTGAGTGGATGCTTGAAGAAAAAAGCTGTTCTTGTGCGGCTATGGTGATGTGGGATCTGGATAATTTAAAGTATATTAACGATACTTACGGTCACGATGAAGGCGACCGGTATATCCGCCTGTTTGCCGACAAGCTTCACATTCTGGAAACGTCGGGAGGAATTGTTTCCAGGTATTCCGGAGATGAGTTTGTAACCTTCCTCTATACGGAAAACGGAAAAGATGATATCCGCAGAAGAATGGAAGAGTTTATGACTTCTTTAAAAGAAACCACCATGGTCATCAACGGATATGCCATTCCGCTCAGGGTTTCTGCGGGCTTTGCCTGGTATCCGGACAATGCGGACCAGTTCGACGTCCTTTTGAATTATGCTGATTTTGCCATGTATACCGTAAAACACAGCGTTAAAGGAATCGCGCTGGAATTTGATCCGGAAAGCTATACGAATAATTCCTACCTGCTGTCGGGAAGAGAGGAATTGAACCAATTATTTGAAAAGCAGCTGGTGGATTTTGCGTTCCAGCCAATTGTAACCAGAGACGGAGGGGTATTCGGTTACGAGATGCTGATGCGGCCGAAACTGAAAAACCTGAGGGGAATCAATGAGATTCTCAATCTGGCCCGGGTTCAGGCAAAACTTCCGCAGATGGAAGAACTGACATGGAAAGCCGGAATGAAGTTCTATGATGCCCAGGTAAAAACAGGGAATGTGAGCGCGGAGGAAAAAATCTTTATCAATTCAATTGCCAGTACCACGCTTTCTGACGCGGATATTTCCATGATTGAGGAAACGTATGGTCAGTATCTGGACCGTTTGGTAATTGAGATGACGGAAAGTGAGCCTTTGGATCAGAACTGCCTGGAAAATAAGATAAACATTGCTAAAAGATGGGGCGCTATGATTGCCATCGATGATTTCGGGGCAGGATATAACAGTGAATCCGTTTTGCTGCAGATCGATCCTGCCATCGTTAAGTTCGATATGAATCTGGTGAGAAATATCCATGAAGACGTCAACCGCCAGATGCTTTTAAAGAACCTGATGGAATATACAAGGAAAAGAAGAATTATTACATTGGCCGAGGGCGTTGAGACAGAAGGGGAGCTGAAACTTCTTCTGGAATACGGCGTGGACCTGTTCCAGGGCTTTTACCTGGCAAGGCCTGAGATGGAGATCCGGCCGATCTCTCCGTATGTGATCGATAAGCTGAGAAGCCTTCAGTTAGAAAATTAAATTAGTACTGGTATTTAGAAGAAGAATATGATATAATGCTAACTTGAAGTGTAGCGCCCTGACGGTATGGCGATTCACATACGAAAATTTTATTTCGTTTATATATTCAAGGAGGAACCCGGATAATGAGTTTACAAGTAGAAAAATTAGAAAAGAACATGGCCAAGCTGACAGTTGAAGTACCTGCAGCACAGTTTGAAGAAGCGATGACAACTGCATTTAAGAAGAATAAAAACAAGTTCAATCTTCCTGGATTCAGAAAAGGCAAAGCACCACAGGCTATGATCGAAAAGATGTATGGACCAGGGGTATTCTATGAGGATGCTGCTAATGTAGTAATCGACTCTACCTATGCTGGCGCTATGGAAGAAAGCGGACTTGATATCGTTTCCAGACCGGAAATCGATGTTGTTCAGATTGAAAAAGGCAAAGAATTTATTTATACAGCAACAGTAGCTGTAAAACCGGAAGTTACTTTAGGCGAATACAAAGGACTTGAGGTTGAAAAGGCAGCTGCAGAAGTAACTGATGAAGATCTGGAAAAAGAACTGAAGAAAGTTCAGGAACAGAACTCCAGATTAATTACAGTTGAAGACAGACCGGTTGCAGACGGCGACCAGGTTGTAATCGACTTTGAAGGTTTTGTGGACGGAGTTCCATTTGACGGCGGAAAGAGCGATGATTATCCTCTTACAATCGGTTCCCATTCCTTTATTGATACATTTGAAGAGCAGCTGATCGGTAAAAACATCGGTGAAGAGTGCGAAGTTAACGTAACCTTCCCAACCGAATACCACGCTGAAAACCTGGCTGGAAAGCCGGCGTTATTTAAGGTTACCGTTAAGGAGATCAAATTCAAAGAGCTTCCTGAGCTGAATGATGAATTCGCAGGAGAAGTTTCAGAATTTGAAACCTTAGATGAATACAAAGCAGATGTTAAGGCAAAGCTCTTAGAAGCAAAACAGAAACAGGCTGCTACTGAGAATGAAAACAGAGTAGTGGAAAAAGCTGTTGCTAACGCTACGATGGAGATCCCGGATCCGATGATCGAGGGTCAGGTAAACAACATGATCGAAGACTATGCAAGAAGAATGCAGAGCCAGGGATTATCTCTTGAACAGTACATGCAGTACACAGGCATGACGATTGATAAACTTCAGGAGCAGATGAGACCACAGGCGTTAAGACGCATCCAGACAAGACTTGTATTAGAAGCGATTGTAAAAGCAGAAAATATCCAGGTTGATGATGAAGCAGTTGATAAAGAGATTGCAGCTATGGCAGAAGCTTATAAGATGGAAACCGACCAGGTTAAATCTTACATGGGCGAAAACGGAATTAACCAGGTAAAAGAAGACCTGGCTGTTCAGGAAGCTGTAGACATGATTGTTGCAGAAGCAAAACTGGTTTAATGGAACGATAAGATAAAGGGGTAGATTCCTGCTTTTTAAGCGGGGATCTACCTGTGTCTTTGTTAAAACATGATTAATAACGGGCAGAGGAGGAAGTTCATATGAGTTTAGTACCTTATGTCATAGAGTCAACCAGCCGTGGGGAGCGTTCCTACGATATTTATTCCAGATTGTTGAAAGAGAGAATTATCTTTCTGGGAGAAGAGGTTAACGATGTTTCAGCAAGCCTGATCGTCGCACAGCTGTTATTCCTGGAATCAGAAGATACGAATAAAGACATCAGTCTGTATATCAACAGTCCCGGAGGTTCCGTAACAGCGGGAATGGCAATTTACGACACAATGAATTATATCAAATGCGATGTATCAACCATTTGTATCGGTATGGCTGCCAGTATGGGAGCATTCCTTTTAGCAGGCGGAGCAAAGGGCAAACGCTTTGCATTGCCCAATGCAGAGGTGATGATTCATCAGCCGTCCGGCGGAGCGCAGGGACAGGCGACAGAGATTCAGATCGTCGCTGAAAAGATCCTTCAGACCAAGAGAAAGTTAAATGAAATTCTTGCGGCAAATACAGGCCAGCCTTATGAAGTGATCGAAAAGGATACGGACAGAGATAACTATATGACAGCGGAAGAAGCAAAGGCATATGGTTTGATTGACAGTGTAATTACAAGCCGTTAGCAGTTTGCTGCGAAATGGCAGAAAGAATGAGGTGTGCATATGCCAGGCAGAGCAGACGATAAAGTGAGATGTTCTTTTTGCGGTAAAAGCCAGGATCAGGTCAGAAAATTAATTGCAGGTTCCAACAATGTATTTATCTGTGATGAATGTATTGATCTCTGCGCGGAGATACTGGAAGAAGAATTTGATGATCATGATGATCCGGCGCCTGATTTTGGAGATATTAACCTATTAAAGCCAAAGGAAATCAAAGGTTTTCTTGATGAATACGTGATTGGACAGGAAGCGGCGAAGAAAGTATTGTCGGTAGCTGTATACAATCATTACAAGAGAATAACATCCAAGAAAAATCTGGATGTGGACGTACAGAAGAGCAATATCCTTATGCTTGGACCGACTGGTTCCGGTAAAACATACCTGGCCCAGACTCTGGCTAAGATTTTAAACGTTCCGTTTGCCATTGCAGATGCTACCGCTTTAACCGAAGCAGGTTATGTGGGCGAGGACGTTGAAAATATACTTCTGAAATTAATCCAGTCTGCTGATTACGACATCAGCCGGGCGGAATACGGCATTATCTACATCGATGAGATTGATAAGATCACAAAGAAATCGGAGAATGTTTCCATAACGAGAGATGTATCCGGTGAAGGTGTGCAGCAGGCCCTGTTAAAGATCCTTGAAGGTACGGTTGCCAGTGTACCGCCTCAGGGGGGAAGAAAACATCCCCATCAGGAACTTTTACAGATCGATACGACCAATATTTTATTCATCTGCGGCGGAGCATTTGACGGTTTGGAAAAGATTATTGAAAATCGTTTAAGCACAGGATCAATCGGCTTTAACGCTGAAATCGTGGATAAAAACCAGGCGGACCTGGATGAGCTTTTGAAAAAGGCCCTTCCTCAGGATCTGGTAAAATTCGGTCTGATTCCTGAATTTATCGGACGTGTGCCGATTACGGTATCTTTAGAGCTGCTGACAAAAGAAGCTCTTGTCCGTATTTTATCGGAGCCTAAGAACGCTCTGACGAAACAGTATCAGAAGTTATTCGAACTGGACGATGTGAAGCTTGAATTCAGGAAGGATGCCTTAGAAGAGATCGCAACGCTGGCTCACGAAAGAAAGACAGGAGCGAGAGGGCTGAGGTCTATTATGGAATCCGTGATGATGGAACTGATGTATGAAATTCCGTCGGATAACAATATCGGAATCTGTACGATTACCAAAGATGTAGTGGACGGCAGCGGTGAGCCGGAGATCATTTACCGCGATACCACAGTGCCGAGAAAAACACTGGCACAGAGATTGAAAAAAGACAGAACAGACAGTATTGCATAGAGTAATTTAGAAAATGGGAGCAGAGCTCCCATTTTTCGCATAAATAATCCTAAGCGAACGAAAACACGAAAAGGAGGGAAGAGTAATGGAGAACCATATCATTACAATGCCTGTAATTGCACTTAGAGGACTGACGATTCTGCCCGGAATGATCATTCATTTTGATATCAGCAGGGCAAAATCAATTGCTGCCGTGGAAAAAGCCATGGTCAGTGATCAGAAAGTCTGCTTGTTAACACAAAAAGACATCAATGAGATGAACCCGGGGATGGATGAGCTTTATCATTTCGGAACCGTTGCTTTGATAAAACAACTGGTAAAAATGCCTGGTAACGTGGTCCGCGTAATGGTAGAAGGGCTTCAGCGCGCGGAGCTTTTTGGACTGGAATCGGAAGAACCGTTTTTACTGGGTGAGGTGGAATGCATCAGTTCCAATTATGAAGAGGTGGATTTGGTGTCTCAGGAAGCCATGGCCCGGATTCTGAAAGAAAAGCTGGAAGAGTATGGAAAGGCTTATCCTAAGGCGGCCAAAGAGATTCTGCCTAATTTGATTTCCATACCGGATTTGGGACAGCTGATGGATCAGATTGCAATTCAGCTGCCCTGGGATTATACGGTGAGGCAGGATATCCTGGAAAGCCTTCTGCTTGTGCACCGGTATGAAGTTCTGGTACATAACCTGGTTATGGAAATTCAGGTTGCTCAGGTCAAACGGGACTTTCAGGCTAAGGTGAAAGCCAGCATTGACAAAAACCAGAAGGAATATATTCTGCGGGAGCAGATGAGAATTATCCGTCAGGAGTTGGGCGAAGATAATCCGGCTTCGGATGCGGATGAATATCTGAAGCAGTTAAAGAGCTTGAAAGCGGACAAGGAAGTGGTGGAAAAGATCCAAAAGGAGATTGACCGCTTTAAAAATATGCCAAGCGGAAGCCAGGAAGCCAATGTACTCAGAACCTATATAGAAACCGTTTTGGACCTTCCCTGGAAGAAGATGACAAAAGATTATAATAACCTGAAAAATGCGGAAAAGATTCTGAATGAAGACCACTATGGCCTGGAAAAAGTGAAAGAGAGAATTTTAGAATATCTGGCGGTCCGCACATTGACAAAAAAAGGCAGCAGCCCGATCATCTGTCTGGTGGGCCCTCCCGGAACAGGAAAAACTTCCATTGCCCGTTCGGTGGCGAAAGCGCTGAACAAAAAATATGTCCGCATTAGCCTTGGAGGCATCCGGGATGAAGCGGAGATCCGCGGACACCGGAAAACCTATGTGGGCGCTATGCCGGGACGTCTTGTAGACGGTCTGCGTCAGGCTGGATACTGCAATCCGCTGATGCTTTTGGATGAGATCGACAAGGTGAGCAGCGATTATAAAGGGGATACCTCTTCTGCTCTTCTTGAAGTTTTAGACGGGGAGCAGAACGTGCGTTTCCGCGACCATTATGTTGAACTGCCCATCGATTTATCCAATGTGCTTTTCATAGCTACGGCTAATACCACTCAGACCATACCAGGGCCGCTTCTGGACCGTATGGAATTGATTGAGGTTACCAGCTATACGGAAAATGAAAAGTTCCATATTGCTAAGGACTATCTGGTTGAAAAGCAGCTGGAGCGCAACGGCCTCAAAAAAGAGCAGCTCATGATCAGTGACCGGGTGCTGGAAAAGATCATTCATAATTATACAAGAGAAGCGGGAGTGCGTAATCTGGAGCGGAGGATCGGCGATATCTGCCGGAAAGCGGCCAGAGAATTCCTGGAGAATAAAAAAGACGTGGTGAAAGTCACGGAAAGCAATCTTGAAAAGTATCTGGGCAAGGAACGGATTTCTTTCGAGTCCGCCAATGAGGAGGACGAGATCGGTATTGTAAGAGGCCTTGCGTGGACCAGCGTGGGCGGGGATACCCTTCAGATCGAAGTGAATGTGATGCCTGGAAAGGGTGAGCTGTCAATGACAGGCCAGATGGGCGACGTGATGAAGGAGTCGGCTCAGACGGCTCTCACCTATGTGAGGTCTATCTGCCCGGATTATCAGGTGTCGGATGATTATTTTGAAAAGCACGATATGCACATCCACATCCCGGAAGGGGCGGTTCCAAAGGATGGGCCGTCGGCAGGAATCACTATGGCTACCGCCATGTTATCCGCTGTGACCGGAAAGCTGGTTTCAGCCAAGGTTGCCATGACCGGAGAGATTACCCTGAGAGGAAGAGTTCTTCCAATCGGAGGGCTGAAAGAAAAGATACTGGCGGCTAAGATGGCGCACATTGAAAAGGTGCTTGTGCCGGATAAAAACCGCCCGGATATAGCAGAACTGTCGAAAGAGATCACGAAAGGTCTGAAGATCGTATATGTAAAACATATGCGGGAAGTAATACAGGAGGCATTTGCAGAATGATTATAAAGAACGCAGAATTGGAGACGGTTTGCGGTATCACCAGCACGCTGCCGGAGAACACATGTCCGGAATTTGCATTTGCGGGAAAGTCCAATGTTGGAAAATCGTCCCTGATCAATGCGCTGATGAACCGGAAATCACTTGCCAGAACATCCGCCCAGCCGGGAAAGACGCAGACGATTAATTATTATAAGATCAACGACGCTTTTTATTACGTGGATCTGCCCGGATATGGGTATGCCAAGGTGGCCGTAGAGGTAAAAGCCAAATGGGGCAAGATGATTGAAGATTACCTCCATAAGTCCAAGATGCTGAAGGCCGTGTTCCTTCTGATCGATATCCGCCATGAACCGTCCAATAATGATAAAACCATGTATGACTGGATTCTGGCCAACGGCTACCAGCCCATCATTGTTGCAACAAAGCTGGACAAGATAAACCGAAGCCAAATTCAAAAGCATATCAAAATGCTGAGAACCGGCCTCGGCGCAGGCCCGGAAGTCCGAATCTTCCCATTTTCAGCTACAAGCAAGCAGGGACGGGAAGAAATCTGGGATTTCATTGAGTCTCTGACGGAAGAAAATATAAATTAATTGTTATTTAACGTAGTTGGCGAAAGGGGGACGCCCGGAATCGGGAGGCGGAGCCGGAAGCCAAAGGTCGGAGGGGCCATCCGGGCCGGGGAAGGAAGATGCAGCCAGATCGGATTCGGGATTCGCCCCTAAGAACAACTAAGGCCCGTAAGGACAGAACAAGGCAGGCCGGCGCCATTCGCAGTGAACTCTTTATGACTTCGCTGCTCAAGGGCGCCTTAGAAACTGACACGGAAATCAGCTTCTACCTGCCTCGTTCTGCCCTTACGGGCCTAAGTTGTTCTAAAGGGGTTCCATACGATCCGATCTGACTGCATCTTCCTTCCCCGGCCCGGACGGCCCCTCCGACCTTTGGCTTCCGGCTCCGCCTCCCGATTCCGGGCTGGTTTTCGCTAGCCTGGTTAAAAACAATTTTGGTGCGTAGGTATTTATATAGCACTACATTTACGTAGATCGTGAAGGGATTTTCTGAAATGCTTTCAGGTTTTACTTTAAACGTCAAGGCATTTAGCGTAAAGACCTCACCCTTTACATTAAATCCTCAAGGCATTTCTGAAAATTCCTTCACGGTTGATGTAAAAAACTACTCTATCTCCCAAATCTTTTTTCCTTAGCTAGCCAAGCAACAGCCGGAAAGAAGGGGGAATCTGGGCAGGCGGCGGAACTAAAAAGGAATAGGGGATCGTTTGCAGACCCTTAGAGGTACTTGGCCGGCAGGAACGGAAAAAGGCAGACAAATACTGAATTCCGAATCAGTATTTGAGGTGCCCCTTGAACGATGAAGTCATCAGGAGTTCATCGTGAATGGGCACCGCGCTGCCTTTTTCCGTTTCTGGCGGCCTTAGTACCTCTTAGGGTCGAAACTCGAATCCCCTATTCCTTATTAGTTCCGCCGTCCGCCCAGGTTCCCCCTTCTTTCCGGCGTTTCTTTCTCAGTTAAATAAAGATTCCTCCCTAATTGCTCATCAGGGTGCGCATCACGAAGGAATAGATTTCCTGGCTTTTGTTTTCCCAATTGCTGCACATGAGTTCGGCTTGTTCTTTGTCGGGAACGGATAAATCGAAGCTGATTAACGGATTCTTACCTTCGCGGACTTCGCAGTGAACGATATAGTCCTGGTTGGTGGATTTATAGAAATCGGAGACCATGCCGACCTCGTTGCGGAGGCGGAAGCGGTTCTCTTTTAAATACTGATCCATATCTTCAATGATGGCCGGAGATATCTTTTTCCCGAAAAAAGAAAGGGTATCCTCACCCTCTTTTGTGATTTCATATCTGGATGTGTTGTGAATACTTTCAACGCGGACCAGACCGGCTTCCAAAAGTTCATTCAGCGCCTGCTGCAGCGTAAAATAAGTGGTATATTCGTGATCCAGAAAAAAATCTGACAGTTGGGAATTTGTCAGTGGAAAATTTACCTGCTTCAGCATGTACAGGTTCATCAGTTTGTATAAAGTCATGGGTTCAGAAAGCATAGTCATTCTCCGTTTGATTCATCATTGTAATATCACTATCATATCAATTTTCACCCGTTAAATCAAGGATGGGATGAAAAAATATGTGAATATGAGAAAAACGGCAGCGTATAAATACGAAAAAATACCGGTTAAGGAGAATGCGTAGGATGCCGGTTTAGAGAAACTGTCAAATTCTGGCACGACAAAGCTCGACAAAATATGCTTTTAAATCAATAGAAAATATGATATGATAAATAGTGATGATAAAAGACGGGTGGTACCATGAAAGAGAAAATCAATCGACTGGCAAAAGGGATTATTGACGCAGAAGTACCTCAGATGATATGCAGCCCGGACACCATTGATGAAGTGGTGAGAGCTGGGGAAGTCACAAAAAAGGAAGTCTATATTACAAGTGAGAATAACCTGCATATTAAAGGTCTCATGTATTCTTCCAGTGAGAGGGTGTGCATACAGAATTACGCATTCGGAGGACTCAGAAATCATATAACTTATGAAATAAATAGCAGTCACCTGGAACACGGTGACATAATTAAGGGATCTTTTTATCTGGTGACCAATGGCGGTGAAAAGGAGATTCCTTATTCTTTTCGTGTGGAACTTGGCAATTCAGGCAAAGTTTTGGGCGGTTTGGAGACAGCGGAGGATTTTGGAAGGCTGGCGAAGAACGACTGGGATACTGCGCTCAGACTGTTTGAATACCAGGATTTTATAGAGGCGCCTTTTATGCAGGATATCGGAATCCGGGCTGTATATGACGGATTAAAAGGGCGTGTGAACAGACATAACCAGATGGAAGAATTTCTTGTCTTTCTGAAGGTAAAAGAGCCGGTTAAACTGGAGATCCCGGAGGAAACAAGATTTTACGATGATCTTCCGGAACCGGCGGATGATAAGATTGTGATTAAGAAAAATACCTGGGGTTATGCCTATATGGAGGCAAAAGCGGATGGAGATTTCATCCTCCTTCCCCAGAAGATTATTACAAATGCAGATTTTACGGATAATAAATGCGAGTTTAAGTTCAGGATTCAGCCATCCAGACTGCATAAAGGCAGAAATTTCGGGGCTGTGTTTCTGACCATGTTTAATAAGACGGTGACCATACCAGTGGAGGCTTTGGGCGATGAAACGGTGGTTGTATCGGACAAATCCACAGGGGTTGCCAGGAAGGATCTGGAGAGGTATATCTCCCTTCGATTGGACTATGAAAGCGGCGTTTATGAAGACGCGCTTGTGCTCAACCAGATGATTCATGAGCTGGAGCAGGTGAGGGCTATTTACGAACCGGATAACCGTCTGAACCTGATGTATGCGGAACTGCTGTTCCTGACGGATAATAAAGAACAGGCGTGCATGATCCTGGACGAGTGCAGAGAGAGCATTCTGATGTCCAGATTGGAAGATGTGGAGAATTACTGCTATTATCAGTACCTCAACTTGCTGATTCATCCCAATGAAGGGCAGAAGGAGTCCCTGATCCGTCTTCTCAATAAATATCTGGAAGAGCGGAAACAGAACCATTACCTGTTTTTCCTGCTTTTAAAGCTGGATGAGAGCCTTGCGGAAAATTCTGCCAATCTCATGGCCAGAATTAAGAAAATCTATGCCCGCGGCTGCCGCAGCCCGTTATTATATGCAAAGGTATGTAAGCTGCTGAATGAGAATCCTGAGTTTTTAAAGAGCTTAGAGGGCATGGAGCTGCAGGCCTTGAATTACGGCGTTAAAAAAGATGTGATTTCTTCCGACTTGGCGCTCAAGGTGGCCCAGACCGCTAATATTACAAAATACTATAATAAAATTTTGTATCATATCCTGGTGGCGCTGTACGAATATTATCCGGAGAAAGAAATTCTCGGAGCCTTGTGCGGCATACTGGTAAAGGGCGGCCTCAGAACGCCGGAAGCATTTGCCTGGTATGAACTGGCATTATCAGAGAAGATCAGTTTAACGAGGCTTTATGAGTACTATCTGTATTCCCTTCCGAAAGAATACAATCATGCGCTTCCAAGGGAAATACTGCTTTATTTTTCTTATGATAATGAGTTGGATTCTTATAATAAATCAGTGCTTTATCAGAATATTTTGATGTATGTGAATTCTGATACTGCCATTTATAAAGATTATGAGCGGGAGATCGAACAGTTTGCCATGAACCAGCTGTTTTCCGCTCAGATTAACCGCCGGCTGGCGGTTATCTATGATCATATGATATATAAGGATATGATCGATAAACCGGTGGCTAAAGTTCTGCCTGCAATTTTGAGGTCTTACCGGATCAGCTGCAGGAATCAGGCTATGAAATATGTAATTGTCTGCCACGAAGAACTTTTAGAGGAAGAGGCATATGCGATTACGGAGGGAGTGGCTTATGTGCCGCTGTTCTCCGAAAAGAGCCATATCCTGTTCCAGGACGCTTACGGCAACCGGTATGCGGAAATCGCCTATGTGAAGACGCCGGTGATGGATAAGCCGGATTTGGAGCAGCGGTGTTTTGAAGTGTATCCGGAACACAATATGCTGCTTTTAAAGGAATGCGGAAAGATTCTGGAGATGGATGAGCCGGACGAGGAACAGATCCGCCTTTTAGAACAGCTGGCAGGCCAGTTAAGGCTTCATCCGCTGTATGAAAAGAAGATTCTCAGTAAGATTGTATCCTATTATGCCCGCATGGCTGCAGAGGAAGAAGAGGATAAGGCGGAGAAGAGCAGCAGCTATCTGCTCATGATGGATATGAAGGCCGTCACAAGGGCTGAGAGAATCAGCGTGTGTGAAACCTACATCAGGCAGGGATATATCCGGGAAGCGTATGAGCTGATTAAGGAGTATGGGGCCGAGAATATTTCGGACAAGTATCTTCTTAAAATGTGCTCGAAGATGATTCTTCAGAGTTTATTTGATCAGGATGACCTGCTGCTTCACCTGTCTTACCGCGTATTTGATGCCGGATTCAGCGACAGTGTGGTGATGGATTATCTCTGTGAACATTACAATGGAACTGCGGCCCAGATGTACCGGGTGTTAAAGCAGGGGATTGTGGAGCGTGTGGAGACGTATGACCTGGAGGAACGGCTTCTGGGCCAGATGCTGTTCAGCGATACGATGCTGAACATCGACAAGGTATTCGATCTGTACGCATCCAGAAAAAAGACGTCCGAAAGCATTTTAAAAGCATATTTTACGGTCAAGAGCGCGGAGTATTTTATACAGGAGCTTCCGTCTGACGACAAGGTGTTCAGCTATCTGGAAGGGGCGATCCATGGAACGATTGAAAAGGATAAGGTTCCGACCATTTATCTGCTGGCGCTGACAAAATACTATTCTACGCTTCCGAATCTGACGGATGAGCAGAAAAAGTTATGTGAAACGGTTATTAATATTATTCTGTCTGAAGGGATGGTTTTTGCCTATTTCAAGGATTTGGCAAAACATATTGCCGTTCCGGAGGATATTATGGATAAGGGAATCATTCAGTATTGCGGAAAGAAGGATTCTAAGGTGGAACTGAATATCAGGATTCTGCCGGACGAAGAAGAATTCCATGCTGAAGAGATGAAACGAGTGTATCAGGGGATTTTTATTAAGCAAAAAATCCTTTTCGAAGGCGAAATTATGGAATACCAGATTTATGATATGAAAGACGGAACCCGTGTTCTGGCAAAAGAAGGCAGCATCTCATGCGATATGTCTGCATTCCCTAAATCGGACAGCCGGTTTGCCTGTCTGAATGATATGGGATTATGTTTAAGTCTGAAGGAAGAAGAGAGCCTGAAAAAGAAAATGCAGGAATATCTGGTGAAAATCGCTACTGCGGAAGAATTATTTTCCCTGATGTAGAGGCTGCTGGACAATTACAGGATATTTAAATAAGGGGGCTGTCTATGGACGGACTGATAATAGGACTGGATTTATGTGACACTTACACGCAGATCTGTTGTTATGGAGACGAGCAGGCTTTTACAATACCGACTGTGATCTGCAGGAAAAAAAATGAAGAAGAGTGGTGTGTCGGTGAAGACGCATATGGTTTTACGCTGATCGGGGAAGGAACCATTGTCGATAAACTTTTAAGCCTTGTAAAAAAGGACGGTACGGCAACCATTGGAGGAATCCGATACGAGGGACTTGACCTCTTAAAACAATATTTAAAAAAAGTGCTGGAACTTCCGCTGGAAAAGCATGAAAAGGCTCCGGTTGAACAGCTTGTTATCGCACTGAGAAAAGTGGATGCCAAATTAATTGACGCATTGCTTCAATGTGCTGATTTTTTAGGTATTCCGAGAAAGAAACTGCATGTGATCAGCCATACGGAGGGATTTATCTATTATATCCTGAGCCAGAAGCGGGAAGTGTGGAGCAACCAGGTGGGCATGTTTGACCTGTCGGAAGAGTATTTAAGATATTACGAATTGAAGGTTCAGCGTGGGCTTCGTCAGACTACGGTTATCGCTGAATATGAGGATCTGGACGAGGGGTTCAGCCTGGACATCCTTTCCAGCAGTGCAGGAGGGAAACTGGCGGATAAGATTTTATGCGCCTGCGGGGACAGGCTTCTTCAGAAAAAGCTGTTCTCCTCCATTTTTCTGACCGGCAAAGGATTTGAGACCCAGGACTGGGCTGTGGAATTTATGAAGATGATCTGCACCAAACGCCGTGTCTATGGGGAGAGCAGTGTATTTGCCAAAGGAGCGGCTTATAAGGCGGCGGATTACGGACAGGAAAAGACTTCTTATCCTTACATTTTTATCTGTGAAGGAAGGCTGGAAGCCACGGTGTCGGTCAACATTTTTCACCGGGATAAAGAGGGGCAGTTGGTGGTTGCATCTGCCGGGGATAACTGGTACGAATGCA
This sequence comes from Clostridium sp. chh4-2, assembly GCF_002899675.1. Classification (GTDB taxonomy): domain Bacteria; phylum Bacillota; class Clostridia; order Lachnospirales; family Lachnospiraceae; genus CHH4-2. Next base: position 152,608 of record NZ_PKUU01000014.1, read on the forward strand.
AGAGCACCATGGATTTTATTACGGACAGTCAAAATGCCATTGAATTTATGATTACGCCCCAGGACCCGAAAAAGAAGAAGCTGATACGCATTCCGCTTGAAGGATTCCCTGAACGGCCGGCCAGAACTACCAGGGTTTCGGTCAGCATTGGATTTCTGGACAGGAATACCATGGCGGTTGTGATTAAGGATAAAGGGTTTGGTGAGCTGTATCCGGCCACCGATGCCACCATCAGACAAGAGGTTATGATATGAGTTTAATCTTATGCCGGCAGGAACCGGTAAAACATCCGTATTACATAGAAAATCTTGGGATTCATATCTATTCGTCCCAGGAACTGTGTTATGTGATCTATAATCATTTGATGCTGGTTCTGGATGACTTTGTGGATGAGCCTTTGATCGCATTTATCAGGGATGAGCTGGATATGGGATTTACGGCTTTAAAGCTGGACCGCTGGAAGAAGAGCGGTGAGAATCCGGATGATATGCTGTTAATCATTCTTCAGGAATGTGACTATTATACCACGGTTGAGATCGGAAAGCTGCGCCAGCAGATTCAGACCATCAGGAAGATGAAGCCGATGGACTACCAGAAGAACAAAGCCGATTATCTGTTTGCCTGCGGCCAGTACGGAAAGGCCATTGCAGTTTATAAAAAGATGCTGGAGGACCCGGAGCTGAAGGAAATGGGGGATGGATTTTCAGGTAAGATTTATAACAACCTGGGAACTGCTTATGCAAGGGTATTCCAATTTTCAAAAGCATTTGAAGCTTATAAAATGTCTTACGGGTTTTTAAAGGACATAAGCATTATACAAAAGCTTTATTTTCTGACAAAGATGGATTCGGCCCTTGTGCTGGGAGAGAGGTTTCAGTCCTTGGTGACGGATGAGATGGCGCGCCAGTGGGATGCCAGAATTAGCCAGGCACGTGAAATTGCTTCGGAGTCGGATAAGATTGAGGATTTGAATGAACTGTTTAAGAAGGACCCCATCAAGAGGATGGCGGGGGCCGCTCAGATGGTTCAGGCATGGAAACAGGAATACCGCAGCATGGCTTAGGGCAGAAATTAAGCCTTGACAAAATAATTTAAACCCACTATGATAATAGCATTAGAACATAATAGATGGAAAAGCTTGGAAGAAGAGGAGTACATGCGTGACCCTGACAGAGAGAACCGTTCATTGGCTGGAAGGCGGTTTGGGGATAGTGCGGGTGGAAGTAGCTTTGGAGCTGGAGTGCTGAGAGGCTGTGCTGGAGTGCAGGAGGTAGGCATTTTCGACTGGTCATCGTTAAAGGACTTATGAGATTGCCGGATATTTGGCAGAATAAAGGTGGTACCGCGGATTTTCGCCCTTTGTACAGGAAACTGTACAAGGGGCTTTTTTATATCATAGGAAAGTTCGTCCTATGACATAAAAAAGCCCTCCGGGCAGGATCGCACTGCAGCGGTGAGGTATAATGTCGCTGAAGCGACCCGCCGCAGGCGGAGAATCCCGCTTGCGGGATTCTTTCTTACATCAAGGGTGAAGGCATTTTCGAAAATGCCTTCACCCTTAACATAAAAAAATGAAAAGGAGTATACGATGAAAGAACTGGAGAAAACATATAACCCTTCGGAAATCGAAGAAAAACTATATCAGAAATGGCTGGATCATAAGTATTTCCACGCACAGGTAAATAAGGATAAGAAACCATTTACAATCGTTATGCCGCCGCCTAATATTACAGGCCAGCTGCATATGGGTCATGCTTTGGATAATACCATGCAGGATATTCTGATCCGTTATAAGAGAATGCAGGGATTTGAAGCTCTTTGGCAGCCGGGAACTGATCATGCGGCCATCGCTACGGAAGTAAAGGTAATTGATAAGTTAAAGAGCCAGGGCATTGATAAACATGATTTGGGCCGCGAGGGATTTTTGGAGAAGGCTTGGGAGTGGAAGGAAGAATATGGCAGCCGTATTGTAAAGCAGCTGCATAAGCTGGGATCATCCGCTGATTGGGACAGAGAACGGTTCACTATGGATGAGGGATGTTCTGAGGCGGTACAGGAAGTATTTATTAAATTATATGAAAAAGGATATATTTACAAAGGTTCCAGGATTATTAACTGGTGTCCGGTGTGCCAGACTTCCATTTCCGATGCGGAAGTTGAGCATGAGGAGCAGAACGGTTTCTTCTGGCACATCAATTATCCGATCGTGGGAGAAGAGGGGCGTTTTGTAGAGATCGCAACAACCAGGCCGGAAACACTGCTTGGCGATACTGCGGTGGCTGTTAATCCGGATGATGACCGCTATAAAGACTTGATTGGAAAGATGTTAAAGCTGCCTCTTACGGACAGGGAGATTCCTGTAGTGGCGGATGCATATGTGGATAAGGAATTTGGAACGGGATGCGTAAAGATCACTCCTGCGCATGACCCGAATGACTTTGAAGTGGGAAAACGTCACAATCTGGAAGAGATCTGTATCCTCCATGACGATGCCACCATTAACCTTCCGGGAAGCAAATACGATGGGATGGACCGTTATGAGGCCAGAAAGGCCATGGTGGCCGATCTGGAGGCTCAGGGGCTGCTTGTAAAGGTTGTTCCCCACTCCCATAACGTAGGAACTCATGACCGCTGTAAAACAACGGTTGAACCGATGGTAAAACAGCAGTGGTTTGTTAAGATGGAAGAGATGGCAAAACCGGCGATCGAAGCGTTGAAAACCGGCGAATTGAAATTTGTGCCTGAAAGCTTTGGAAAGACTTATCTTCATTGGCTGGAAGGAATCCGTGACTGGTGTATCTCCCGTCAGCTCTGGTGGGGACACAGAATTCCTGCTTATTACTGTCAGGAATGCGGGGAAATCGTGGTTTCAAAAGAGGCTCCCCATGCCTGCCCGAAATGCGGCTGCACCAATTTAAAGCAGGATGAAGATACATTGGATACCTGGTTTTCTTCCGCTTTATGGCCGTTTTCCACATTGGGCTGGCCGGAAAAGACACCGGAACTGGAATATTTCTATCCGACCGACGTGCTGGTAACCGGATATGATATCATCTTCTTCTGGGTTATCAGAATGGTATTCTCAGGAATTGAACAGACCGGTAAATGCCCGTTCCATACGGTTCTCATTCATGGTCTGGTTCGCGATTCCCAGGGACGCAAGATGAGCAAATCCCTTGGAAACGGCATCGATCCGCTGGAAGTAATCGATAAATACGGTGCCGACGCGCTTCGAATGACCTTGATTACAGGCAATGCGCCCGGCAATGATATGCGGTTCTATTGGGAGAGAGTGGAGGCCAGCAGAAACTTTGCCAATAAGGTTTGGAATGCTTCACGTTTCATCATGATGAACATCGAAAAGGCTCCTGTTAATCAGGTTTCCCTGGATGACCTTACCATGGCGGACAGATGGATTCTCTCCAAAGTTAATACGCTGACTAAAGATGTAACGGAAAACCTGGATAAATACGAATTGGGAATCGCTCTTCAGAAGGTTTACGACTTTATCTGGGAGGAATTCTGCGACTGGTATATCGAGATGGTAAAACCGAGACTGTGGAATGATGAAGATATCACCAAGGCGGCAGCCATCTGGACCCTGAAAACAGTTTTGATCAATTCCCTGAAGCTGCTTCATCCATATATGCCGTTTATTACGGAAGAGATCTTCTGTAATCTGCAGGATGGAGAGGAATCCATCATGATCTCAGAGTGGCCGGTATTCAAGGAAGAGTGGAATTTCGTGCAGGAAGAAACGGCTGTGGAAACGATTAAAGAAGCAGTGCGTGCCATCAGAAATGTCCGTACATCCATGAATGTGCCTCCGAGCAAGAAGGCAAAGGTTTATGTGGTTTCTGAGAAACAGGAGATTTTAGACATCTTTGAGCACAGCAAGGTATTCTTTGCAACGCTGGGCTATGCAAGCGATGTTTACCTGCAGAAGGATAAAGATGGCATTGCAGACGACGCGGTGTCCGCAGTGGTTCCTCAGGCGGCGATCTATATGCCGTTTGCAGAGCTGGTTGATATCGGAAAAGAGATCGAGCGTCTGGAAAAAGAAGAGGAGCGTTTGAATAAGGAGCTGTCCCGTGTAAACGGCATGCTGAACAATGAACGCTTTGTGAGCAAGGCGCCGGAAGCTAAGATCGCAGAGGAAAAGGAAAAGTTGGAGAAGTATACGCAGATGATGGAACAGGTTAAGGAACGTCTGGCGCAGCTTCGGTAATATAAGCGGAAATCGGCAATATCATATTATAAAGGTATTGCCGATTTCATTTACTTAAAGGGGAGACAGAATGCTCAGATTAAGACCATATAAGGCGTGTGATGCGCGGGATATCGTGACCTGGATCAAGGATGAGAGATCCTTTCATCAGTGGTCGGCCAACCGTTTTGACGGCTGTTATCCGCTGACAGAAGATAAGCTGAATGAATTTTACGGGAAGGAAGCTTATAATGATTCCTTCTGGGAAATGACGGCTATGGATGATGCCGGAGTGCCTGTGGGGCATTTTATCATGAGATTTACGGATAACAGAAAAAAGGTAATCCGTCTCGGATTTGTGGTTGTGGATGATTCGAAACGGGGACGGGGATATGGAAAAGAGATGATCCGTCTGGCGGTCCGGTATTCACTGGATATCCTGAGAGCGGATAAGGTAACTCTTGGAGTATTTACCAACAATCCCATCGCCTTTGAGTGTTACAGGTCTGTGGGATTCGTACCTCTTTATACCAATGATAAGGCTTTCCGGATCGGTAATGAGTACTGGCCGTGTACGGAAATGGAATTTGCAGGGAGGAATAAAGGATGAAGACAATCGGATTGATCGGGGGCATGAGCTGGGAAAGCACAGTGACGTATTATCAGATCATAAATGAGGTGGTAAAGGAAAAACTGGGCGGGCTCCACTCCGCCAAATGCCTGCTGTACAGCGTCGACTTTCAGGAAATTGAGGAATGCCAGGCGGGCGGAGACTGGGAAAGGAGCGGTGAAATTCTGGGTGATGCGGCTGAAAACCTTGAAAAGGCAGGGGCTGATTTCATCGTGATCTGCACCAATACCATGCATAAGGTGGTTCCACAGATTCAGAAAAAGATTCAGATACCAATTCTCCATATTGCGGAAGCTGCGGCTAAGAAGCTTATAGAACAGGAAATACATACGGTAGGACTGCTCGGCACAAAATATACGATGCAGCAGGACTTTTATAAAGATAAACTGATTCAGAACGGGATTCGCGTGATCATACCTTGTGATGAGGATATGGAAATTGTCAATACGGTGATTTATCAGGAACTGTGCCTGGGAATCATTTCAGAGGAATCCAGAAAGAGGTTTGTGGAGATCATAGACCGCCTGTCGGCTGAAGGAGCCCAAGGCATGATTCTGGGCTGTACGGAGATCGGGCTTTTAGTCAGGCAGCAGGATACGAATGTTCCTCTGTTTGACACTGCGGCCATTCATGCCACCGGGGCGGCGCTTGAAGCGGTAAAGGAGGAAAGATCATAAACAGACTGCCTGTTTTGTCGATTCCCCACGAAAGAATTTTGTTGCAACTTAGGTGTTTTATATTATAATAGATAGGAAAGACAGACATACCATAAGTAAAATGATGTGAGAATGAGGAAAACGATGAAAGAGATTAAGGCGGAAGAGTATCTGCTTAATATACCTTTATGGACAAAAAAGAAGAATTCTCTGGATGATGTGAGGAGATTCGCCGAAAAGCTGGGAAATCCGGATGAGGGTATGAAGATCATCCATGTGGCGGGAACTAATGGAAAAGGTTCTGTCTGCGCTTATCTGACTTCAATTCTCGGACAGGCCGGATATCATACGGGAACTTTCATATCCCCTCATTTGATTGATATCCGGGAACGGTTTCTGTTAGATGGAATCATGGTGGACAAGGCCGGATTTCAGAAAGCGTTTGAGCGGGTTTATCAGGTTACCCGGCAGATGATGGAAGACGGGTACTGCCACCCCACGTTTTTTGAATTCCTTTTTCTCATGGGGCTTTGCATATTCAGGGAGAACCGGGTTGATTATCTGATTCTGGAAACCGGGCTGGGAGGCAGGCTGGACACTACTAATATTGTGAGACGGCCTGAGGCCTGTATTATTACCTCCATCAGCCTGGAACACACGGAATATTTAGGCGGAACCATTGAACTGATCGCAGGGGAGAAGGCGGGAATTATTAAGGCGAATGTGCCGGTGATCTATGACAGCAGCGTGCCGGAGGCATCGGCTGTGATTGAGAAAAGGGCGGCTCTGATGAATTCGCCCAGTTATCCTGTTTGTGCGGATGACCTGGATGTGGAAGCCGTTTATCCGGCGCCTTATCAGCGGATGAATGCGGCTTTGGCCTGTAAGGCGCTGCAGGTTCTTTTGCCGGAGCCTTTAAACCGTTCCATATTAAAGGAAGGAATTGGCAACATGAGATGGCCGGGAAGGATGGAACAGGTGATGCCTGATATCTATCTGGACGGAGCCCATAATCCGGGAGGAATTGCGGCGTTTATCGAAGCGGCATCTCAGATTATTCAGGACAAGGGCATGGAATGCAGTCTTTTATTCGGAGTTGTGGCGGACAAGGATTACTGCGGTATGGTGGAAGCTCTTTGTAAGTCTTTGCCTATAAAACGAGTTTTTCTGGCTCATATGGACAGTAAAAGGGCTTTGAATACGGAACTGCTGTCAGAGCTGTTTTGCAGCAATGGAATCAGCCGGGTCACGGATGCAGGCAATGTGAGAGATGCATTTGCGCAGGCAATTTCCCATAAAAAGGACGGGGAGCTGTTGTTTTGCGTGGGATCGCTCTATTTGATCGGAGAGATCAAGGCAGTGCTTTCAGGCAGACCGGAGTGTAACATTTAAATAATCAAAGGGATTAAACGGCCGCCCTCAGCGGCGGAATGAGAGGTAATATGATTAACTTTGAAGAGGAAATCGCCCGTTTCAAACCGAGTTTGGACGTGGAAGAAGTGGAAGATGCAATTGTAAAAAGCGATTTAACTGATATGAGCGATATCATGATGGAGATGCTGAAAGAATTAAAGGAATAGGCGGAAACAGGATGGACTATAGAAAAAAATGCCGCCAGGTTGCCAATAGCTATTATAACCTGGGGCTGGAAAAGGCGAAGATACGAGATTTGACAGGCGCTGCCGACTGCCTGAAGAGAAGCCTGCATTTTAATAAAGCCCATACGGATGCCAGAAATCTTCTCGGGCTCATCTATTATGAGATTGGGGAAACGGCTGACGCATTGGTTCAATGGGTGATCAGCATGAATATCCAGCCGGAAAAAAACCGGGCGGACCGGTATCTGGACGAACTGCAGAGAAAGCCGGGGCGGCTGGAGACGGCAAGCCAGAATGTGAAAAAGTACAATCAGGCGTTATGGCACGCCCAAACGGGAAGCGACGATCTGGCAGTGCTGCAGCTCACAAGGGTTGTGGAGATCAATCCTAACTTCTTAAAGGCGCACCTTTTGTTAGCCTTATTGTATATGGCGCATTCCGATTATACGAAGGCCGGAAAGTCGCTGTTCCGGGTTTTGCAGATTGATAAAAACAATCCGAAGGCCCTGTGGTATATGTCCATTGTTAAGGCGAATACGGGACGGGCGGAGATTGAGAAAAAGAAATTAAAGAATGCATTTTCCCACAGGCAGATGCAGGACGACGATATCATCATTCCTCCAACATATAAGGAAAATACGGGATGGCAGACCATTATCAACATTTTGGTGGGGCTTTGTCTGGGAACTGCGGTCATATTCTTCCTGATTATGCCGGCCAGCACCAAGGCCATCAACATTGAGCATAACAAGGAGATGCAGGTCTATCTGGAACAGATTAACAGTAAGAATCTGGAAATCACCAAGATGGAAAGCACAGTGGAAGAATATAAGAAGCTAAAAGACGACGCGGAAGCTGCCCTTCAAACAGTTATGAATGATAACGGAGGGATTTTGAACCAGTACCAGACCCTGATCGGAATCCTGCAGGCTTATAAAACCGATGATTTTACAACGGCTGTAAAGCTGTATGCGGACCTGGACCCTTCCGTCATTACGGATGCGTCCGTACAGGCGGTGATTGGGGAGATCAAGGCGGATATGGATGCCAACGGCTACCAGGAGCTTCAAAAACTGGGAGAACAGTCGGCGGCGGCAGGAAGACAGACGGAGGCGCTGGATTATTATCATAAGAGTCTGGTTATTCACCCGGATAATCCGCAGGTTATCTTTAATATGGCGGTGATTTATAAGGCCATGGGTGATATGGAGAATGCCAACCAGCTGTTTGGACAAGTGATTATGAATTACTCCAATTCGGATTTGGCGGAACAGGCCAAAACAGAAAGAGGTTATTAAAAAGAAAGAACACTACAGAAGATAAAATCTTTTGCAGTGTTCTTTTTTTACTGCAATTTTTGTAGAAATATGGGAAGAAAGGAAAGCGGGGCATGAATATGACGGAACAGAGTTTTACCTATGAAGCGAAAGGGCAGGTGCTGATTGTGCACCTTCCGAAAGAACTGGATCATCACAACTGCAGAAATCTGAAGTATGAGACGGATTTGCTTCTGTCGGAAAATTATATCACAAAGGTGGTGTTTGATTTTACAAAAACGGAATTTATGGATTCTTCAGGAATCGGGGTGCTGTTAAACCGGTATAAGCAGATGGAACGGAGCGGGGGCCACATCACCATCTACGGGGCAAGACTTCAGGTGATCAGGATTCTGACCGTAGGAGGCATTATCAAACTGGTGAAAAATTACGAGACGAAAGAAGCTGCGATCGCAGGTTAAGGAAGGAGAGTTGGCGAAAATGGAGCAAGTGGAAAGATTTCAGATGGAGATAGAAAGCCTGTCTAAAAATGAAGAGTTTGCCAGAGTCGTGATTGCGGTGTTTATGAGCCGTTTGAATCCCACGTTGGAGGAAATCGACGATGTGAAAACAGCGGTATCCGAGGCGGTCACCAATGCGGTGATCCATGGATACCGGGGGAAGGAGGGGATCATACATATCAGGGCAGAGATAGATCATGATACCCTGACCCTGGTTATAAAGGACGACGGAATCGGAATCTGCAATGTGAAACAGGCAATGGAACCAATGTACACCTCAGATAAGACCGGAGAGCGGTCTGGAATGGGTTTTTCATTCATGGAAGCATTTATGGATGAAGTTTTGGTGGAATCAGTATTAGGGCAGGGTACATCTGTCACTATGAAAAAGAAAATCGGCGGGTGATATCTATGGATGAGACCATGAATCTGATTCATATGGCTCACGAAGGAGATAAGAACGCAAGAGACAATCTGGTGCTCGGAAACGTAGGTTTGATCTGGAGCATTGTGAGGCGTTTTGCGGGAAGAGGTTACGAGCTGGAAGATCTGTTCCAGATAGGATGCATTGGTTTAATGAAAGCCATCGATAAATTTGACACCTCCTTTGAGGTGAAATTTTCCACCTATGCGGTTCCGATGATTACTGGGGAGATTAAACGGTTCCTCAGAGACGACGGCATGATTAAGGTGAGCCGCTCTTTAAAGGAAATGGGGGCAAAGGTGAAATGCACAAGGGAAAGCCTGGCATTTTCTCTGGGCAGAGATCCTACGATTGACGAAATTGCTCAGCAGATCGGGGCCAGCCGTGAAGAAGTGGCCGCATCTATTGAGGCGGGGGCGGAAGTGGAATCCCTTTATAAAACAGTCAATAAAAATGATGAAAGCAATATTTATCTGATTGATAAACTGATGGAGGAAAATATAGCGCAGGAGCAGATTTTAAACAATATGGTATTAAAGGATCTTCTGTCAATTCTTGGAGAACAGGAGCAGGAAATTATTATCCGGAGATACTATTATAACCAGACCCAGAGCCGGATTGCCCAGGATTTGAACATTTCCCAGGTTCAGGTTTCCAGGCTGGAAAAAAGGATTCTGAAAAAAATGCGTGAACGGTTATAAGCATAAAATTAAGGCGGAAAGACATAATACTCATAGAACAAAAAAAGGATGTGAGTATTTATGGAATTTTTGAAGCATAAAGCAGGCATTCTGGCGTTGGTCGTTTGCCTGCTTATTATTTTATCCGTAATTTGGTTTCTTATGTTTGGAACAGGCGGTGATCCTGTAATGGAAGGAACACTGGTAAGGGGGATGGAAATATGTCCAAAGTTTTATATCTGAATATCAGCCAGATCACAGAAGTTCACGATAAGGATGTGAAATTAAAAGATGTTGCAACGCTTTACAGCCCGGACGATTCCGTGACCAGCAAATGCAATGCGCTGAAGATCAAGTCAATCAAAGAAGATCGGGATAAGCGGTATGTGATGCAGACCATTGACGTGATCCAAAAGATCACCGATTTAGATTCCACAATCCAGGTCAACAATATCGGTGAAACAGAATTCATCATCGATTACCAGCATCCAAGGCCGGACCGCCGTCTGTGGCAGTGGATTAAAACCCTGTTCGTCTGTGCGGTCAGCTTTTCCGGCGCGGCCTTTGCCATCATGACATTTAATAATGACGTCAGCGTGGGAGACGTGTTTAAAGAGGTCTATAAGATCATAACCGGAATGGAATCAAGCGGTTTTACGGTTCTTGAACTGACCTATTCGGTTGGATTGGCATTCGGTATCATCGTATTCTTCAATCATTTTGCCAAATTTAAGATCAACACAGACCCCACGCCGCTGGAAGTGGAAATGCGCTTGTACGAGGATAATATCAGCAAGACTCTGATCCAAAATGACGGAAGAAAGGAGTCCGGTATCGATGTTTCTTAAAAACTGTATCATGGGATTTATCGGCCTGTGCGCCGGGGGAGTTGTGGCAGCAGGCGTTTTCGCCTTTTTAGCAATTATCGGGGTATTTCCCCGTTTGATCGGAAAAACGCAGACGAACCAGCACATATTTCTATATGAAACGACCATTATCTTGGGCGGTATTTTAGGGAATCTGGCAGACCTTTATGAATATCCGGTGCTGATGGGAGGAAAGCTTTTTCTCGGAATCTTCGGCTTTTGTGTGGGAGTGTTTGTAGGATGTCTGGTCATGTCTCTGGCCGAAACCCTGAAGGCGGTTCCGGTTATGAACCGTAGAATCCACCTGGCCGTGGGAATCCAATATATCATACTGGCATTGGGAGTTGGAAAACTGACCGGATCTCTGATCTATTTCTCCCGCGGAATGGGATGATAACAAATACACAGGAGGTATTTTTATGGAAGTGAATAAACAGGCATTTGATAAATACGTGAAGGAAATCACTCCGACGCATAATGTATGGCTGGACATGTGCAAGGCGTTCTTAGTTGGCGGCATTATCTGTGTGATCGGACAGGCCATAACCACATTTTTAATGGGAAGGGGAATGGATAAAGAAACTTCTGCGGCCTGGACGCTGCTGATTCTGATCGGTTCCAGCGTCATTTTGACCGGATTAAATCTGTACCCCAAAATCGTTAAATTCGCAGGTGCCGGGGCTCTTGTTCCCATCACCGGGTTTGCCAATTCAGTGGTTGCGCCCGCCATCGAATTCAAAGCGGAAGGCCAGGTGTTCGGAATCGGATGCAAGATTTTCACAATTGCCGGCCCTGTCATTCTGTACGGAATCTTGAGTTCCTGGATATTGGGCGTTATCTATTGGATCTTACAGGCTATGGGCGTGGTCGGAGCATAGGAAAAAACAGGACAGGAGGGAAAGAAATGCAAAAGGGAAAAGCCAGCTTATATTTTGAAAATGAACCCGTAATAGGCAGTGTGGCATCGATTGCAGGCAAAAAAGAGGGAGAAGGACCTCTGGGCAAATTATTCGATGTGGTGGAGCAGGATGCCATGTTTGGCGCTAACACATGGGAAGAGGCGGAGAGCGCTCTTCAAAAACAGACTGCAGAACTGACCCTTGAAAAGGGCGGTTACAGAAAACGTGATATCCGCTATCTGTTCGCAGGGGATCTGTTAGGCCAGTTAATAGCCACATCATTTGGAACCGTGGATATGGAAATACCGCTTTTCGGACTGTACGGCGCCTGTTCTACCATGGGTGAAGCGCTTCAGCTGGGAGCGATGGCGGTAAATGCAGGATATGCGGACCAGGTGCTTTCCATGGCTTCCAGCCATTTCGCAACAGCCGAAAAACAGTTCCGCTTTCCTCTTGGATATGGAAATCAGCGACCGTATTCCGCAACCTGGACAGTGACCGGCTGCGGAGCCGCTGTTTTAACCAAACAGAAAAAGGATGGAATGGCTAAAATTACAGGAATTACCACTGGCCGTATGGTGGATATGGGAAGCAAGGATTCCATGAACATGGGGGCCGCCATGGCCATGGCAGCTTACCATACCATCAAGCAGAATCTGGAGGATTTTGACAGGGACGCAGGATATTACGACAAGATTATAACCGGAGACCTGGGTGAAGTAGGACGGAAAATCCTTCTGGACTTCATGAAACAGGATGGAATCGATCTTACGGAACGCCATATGGACTGCGGAATCGAAATCTATGATGCAGAAACACAGGATACCCATGCCGGCGGAAGCGGCTGCGGCTGTTCTGCCGTAACTTTATGCGCCTATATACTGCCTAAAATCAAGTCCGGCACATGGAAACGGGTTTTATTTGTGCCGACGGGAGCGCTGCTGTCCACAGTCAGCTTTAACGAAGGCCAGAGCATTCCCGGCATTGCACAGGGCGTGGTGATTGAACAGCTGTAGTATTACTTGTCTGACAGATTATAAGAGAGAAAGGAACGTGGAAAATGGAGTTTGTAAAAGCATTTCTGGTAGGCGGCGTAATCTGCGCGCTGGTCCAGATTCTCATGGATAAAACAAAATTGATGCCCGGCCGCATCATGGTAATGCTTGTAGTGACGGGAACCATTTTGGGAGCAGTTGGCTTATATGAGCCATTTGCCGAATGGGGCGGAGCAGGAGCGACAGTGCCGCTTTTGGGATTTGGCAATACCTTGTGGAAAGGCGTTAAAGAAGCGATAGCAGAGGACGGATTTTTAGGGGTATTTAAAGGCGGATTTACTTCCAGCTCAGCTGGAATTGCAGGGGCTTTAATTTTTGGTTATCTGGGATCAATCCTATTCAAACCCAAAATGAAATAAAATGGCGGAATTACAAATCTTTATTTAGTTTCGGAAGAAACGCCGGAAAGAAGGGGGAACCTGGGCGGGCGGCGGACATGATAAGAGATAGGGGATCGTTTGCAGCCCCTATCTCTTATCATGTCCGC